>DATAXK010000042.1:0-28842 GCA_036266805.1 Solirubrobacteraceae bacterium | reverse complement strand
GCTGTTCCTCAAGGACATCGGCAAGGTGCGACTGCTCACCGCCCAGGAAGAGGTCGATCTCGCCAAGCGCATCGAGCGCGGCGACCTCGACGCCAAGCAGAAGATGGTCGAGTCGAACCTCCGGCTCGTCGTCTCGATCGCGAAGAACTACCGCAACCAGGGCCTGCCCTTCCTCGACCTGATCCAGGAGGGGACGCTCGGCCTCGTCCGCGCGGCGGAGAAGTTCGACTACCGCAAGGGCTTCAAGTTCTCGACCTACGCGACCTGGTGGATCCGCCAGGCGATCGCTCGCGCGCTCGCCGACAAGGCGCGCACGATCCGCATCCCGGTCCACGTCGTCGAGAAGCTGAACAAGATCGGGCGCGCCGAGCGCAAGCTCGTCACCGAGCTCGGTCGCGAGCCGACGCCGGAGGAGATCGCCGCGGTCACGGGCATCGACGCGGACCAGATCGACTCGATCAAGCGCTCCGCCCAGGCGCCGGTGTCGTTGGAGAAGCCGCTCGGCGACAGGGAGGAGTCCGAGTTCGGCCAGTTGATCCCCGACGAGCGGGCCGAGTCGCCGTACGAGCGGGCCGCCGAGATCCTGACCAAGGAGGCGCTGCGCGAGGCGCTTGAGAACCTCCCCTATCGCGAGCGGCGCGTCTTGGAGCTGCGCTACGGCCTCGGCGGCGAGCATCCGCGCACGCTCGACGAGATCGCCCGCACGTTCAAGGTGACGCGCGAGCGGATCCGTCAGGCCATCGCCCGTGCCTTGGCCGACAAGGCGCGCACGATTCGCATTCCCGTGCACGTCGTCGAGAAGCTCAACAAGATCGGCCGCGCCGAGCGCAAGCTCGTCACCGAGCTCGGCCGCGAGCCCACCGCGGCAGAGATTGCGGAGGTCACCGGGATCGATCCTGAGGAGGTCGACTCGATCAAGCGCTCCGCCCAGGCCCCGGTTTCGCTGGAGAAGCCGGTCGGCGACGAGGAGGAGTCCGAGTTCGGCCAGTTCATCGCCGACGAGCGTGCCGAGTCGCCGTATGAGCGCGCCGCGGAGATCCTCACCAAGGAGGCGCTGCGCGAGGCTCTGGAGAACCTCTCCTATCGCGAGCGTCGCGTGCTGGAGCTGCGCTACGGGCTCGGCGGCGAGCACCCGCGCACGCTGGACGAGGTAGGTCGCACGTTCAACGTCACACGTGAGCGCATCCGCCAGATCGAGAACCAGTCTTTGAAGAAGCTGCAAAGTCTCGCGGAGGCACAGAAGCTACGCGACGTGGCGTAGCCGCTCCGTAGTCGAGGTTTTGGCGTACGAGTGGCTCGCCAGCCGAAAGGCGGCTGGCGAGGAGGGTGGTCTCTTTTTATGGCGACTACGGTGGTGACTATATATTGTAGCTACTATCGTAGTTAACAAAATAGAGCATATACAACCGCGGGTGTCTTGCTCAAGCAGCATCGGTCACCTGCCGATGCTGTGTGCATGTTCGACGTGCATGCAGCGCTGCGCAAGCTCGTGGCCAGCAAGGGCTCCGACCTTCACCTGAAGGTGGACTCACCGCCGCTGTATCGCGTGCAGGGCACACTCGGCCCCGATCAGAGCGAGGAGCCGCTGAGTGCGGAGGACACCGAACGCGCTCTGCACGAGCTGCTTACCGATCAGGTCAAGCTGAAGGAGTTCACCGACGATCACGAGGTGGATTTCTCTTTCGAAATCGCGGAAGTGGCGCGCTTCCGCGTCAACGCCTTCCGTCAGCGCGGGCTCACCTCGCTCGCCTGTCGTGCCATTCCCGCCAAGATCTCGAGCATCGACGAGCTGTCGCTGCCTCCGGTGGTTCGCGACCTTGCCGAGGAAGAGCGCGGCATCATCCTGCTCACCGGCACCACCGGCTCGGGCAAGTCGACGACGCTCGCGGCGATGATCGACCACATCAACATGACCATGAGCAAGCACATCGTCACGATCGAGGACCCGATCGAGTTCGTGCACAGCGACAAGCGCTCGGTCATCAACCAGCGCGAAGTCGGCATGGACACAAAGTCCTTCGAGCGTGCCCTGCGCCGCGTGCTGCGCCAGGACCCCGATGTGATCTTGGTGGGTGAGATGCGCGACGAGGAGACGGTGCGCACCGCGCTCTCGGCGGCAGAGACCGGCCACCTCGTGCTCTCGACCGTCCACACCGTGGACGCCCCCGAGTCGATCAACCGCCTACTCGACTTCTTCCCGCCTCACCAGCACAATCAGGCACGCTCGATGATCGCCGGCACGATTCGCGGCGTCATCTCTCAGCGTCTCGTGCCGGGCGCCCAGGGCGGGCGCGTCGCCGTCTGCGAGATCCTGCGGATGACCGGTCGCGTGCGCGACATGATCGTCGATCCCAACCAAACCGGCCAACTGGGCGAGGCGATCTCCGCCGGCGCCTACTATGGCATGCAGACCTTCGACCAGGCACTTTTCCATCACGTCAAGGCAGGTCGCGTCACCACCGAGGAGGCGCTGAAGGTGGCGAGCAGCCCGCACGACTTCAAGCTGCTCCTGCAGGCCGACGGTCGCGTGGGCACCACGATGGAGGACGTCGCCCAAGCCCAGGCCCGGCGCGATGGGGCCGAGGCGCCCGCTCCGCACATCCCGCCGCAGCCGGTCGCACCGGCACCGAGCGCTCCAGCGGCCGTGGGCTGATTGGTGGACCCTCGCGGGGTCCGGTCGTCCTCCCTGCCGTGTCTGATCGCACTTCTCACCTAGGTCGACGGTGCCCTAGCGGAGCAAGGCTCCGCTACTTCACTTGGTAAAGTAACGGTTGAAATGGCCGCTGACGACACTTGCCCTGTATGCCGCACCGCTGAGGTGGTATGCGGCAAGTGGACGCTTCTTCTCGTCCGTGACTTGGCCGAGGGACGCACGCGCTTCTGTGAGCTGGAGCGCTCGCTTGCGGGGATCAGCCCGCGCACGCTCTCGCTGCGTCTGCGCGCACTCGAGGAGGAGGGCATCGTCGAGCGCCACACCTTTCCGGAGGTCCCGCCGCGCGTGGAGTACGCGCTCACCGAAAAGGGCTTGGCGCTGCTGCCGATCATCGAGGACATGCGCTCCTACGGGGAGCGATGGCTCGGCCTCGGCTGCGAAGAGGCAGTCGCCTCGGCGCTGGTCGCCGCGGTCGCGTAAAGCAAATCTATCCGCGCTCGCGGCATAGCTTCGCGTAGCGATCCGTACTGGGCTGCGGTCTCCCAGAATGTGCTCAAAACCTGCGACGCATCTCGGGGTGTCGCAGGGTTGGACACGTCCTCAAAGTGGACTGCACGTCAATACCCCCCTTTATGTGGAGCTGGGGACTTACTTTGGTACCTAAGTTTTATCTACGTGTTCGCAAAGGGGGGTGTGTTCTGGGCACGCCGAAATCGTCTATCCCAAAACCGGAGCGGCTTGAGCGGGCGCAACGTGTGCCCAAAGCCGGAGTGGTTGGGGGCGAGCGCAACCCGCACTGCGCCGGCAGGAGTCATGGCACGCGCGGCGAAGTGAGCCAATCGTGCGCTCCCTCCAACTGCAAGCCGCGCTTGCCGAGTTCATCGCTCAGGCTGCCGACAGCCTGCACGCGGATGTTGCCGCTGGCCAGGAGGTCCCCTTTGAGCTTGCCTCGCAGTCCGGTCGCGGTCGTGGCGCCGCATCTCTGTATTGCTATCGCCCGCTGACCGGCGAATTCATCGCCGAGCGCTTCCCTGCGCTGCGCCGACTCGACGCATATGCCCAGGCCGCGGGTTTGCTCGACGGTTTCGAGGCGCTTGACCGCTATTTGATCGCAAGCGGTGCAGACCCTGGCCGTGGTGGTCGTGGTCGTGGTCGTCGTGGCGATGGTCATGGTCGCGACCGCGGCGGTGACCGCGACCGCGACCGCGACGCTCCTAGCCGCGGCCGCGCGGACACCGCGTTGCTGTTGCTGCTGCAGGAGGTCTTCGACCAGCAGACCGACTTCGATCGCTCGAAGATGAGCCAATACGAGCAGCGGCTCGAGCAGGCGCTCGAGCGTCTGGAGGATTCGACTTTCGCCGCCGCCGGCGAGGTCACGCTCGTAGCGACCCTGCACGGCTTGACGATCGGCTCACCGGAGCTGGCGCTGGCACGCGGCCTCTTGATCGCCCATCCCGACGCCCTGCAGGGCGCGCCCGATCAGGCGCAGGCCGGCGCGCGCGGCGAGGACGATCACCTGCTCGTCGTATTCAGCGCACAGGCGAGCGATCCACGCGCCGCGATCGCCCAGGGCAAGGACGTGTTGCGCGAGCTGCTGCGCGCGCTGCGCCTGTTCGGCGACGGCCGCATCGCGCTGGGCGCGCTCGCCTGGGCGCGAACCGGCTCCGCGCCTTGGGCTCCGTTCGCGCTCGGCAGCGGCGGCCGTCCGCACGGCATGCTCGTGGTGGGCGCCGGGCAGGAGGACGAGCTACGTGCGTTCTGCAATCTGGTCTCGCGTCGCGCCCCGCACGACAACGAGATCGCGTGGGCGTTGCGGCGCTTCGAGCTGGGCTGCGAGCGGCCTTCGGAGTACGAGGCGATCAGCGATCATCTGCTCGCCCTGCGCGCATTGCTGGGCGCATCGTCCGAGCTTGTGCCAGCGGGCATGCCCGACGGCTTGCTCGCCGGGCGCTTGGCGGCTCTGTGCGCGACGCCCGAGCAGCGCGCCGTGCTTGCGCAGCGAACCTTGAAGGCGATCGCGCTCGAGCGTCAAGTCATCTCCGGCACCGCTAAGGAGCGTACGAGCGCGATCGACCTGGCGCGCGAGCTCTCAGACCACCTGCGCGCATTGCTGCGCGACGTGGTCTGCGGACACCTGCCGGCCGATCTCGGCTCGCTCGCCGACGAGCTGTTGCTCGGCGACGCCGAGGCTGAGGGGAATGCCGGGAAGGCCGACGAGGTCGGGGAAGTCGGGATACTCGAGGAGGCTGGGGAAGTCGGGGAAGTCGGCAGTAGGGCCGGCGAGGAGGCCGCAGAGCAGCTGTTGCCTGCCGTAGCCGCAACCCCGAGCGAGCGGCATGCGGGCCGTATAACTGGTTCCTCAGGCAAACAGGCGCCTGGCGATGACGTGCAGGCCTCCGAGGTCCTGCACGTCGCCGTCTAGGTGTGCCACCAACAGCGGATCCGGTTCGTCCAGCTGCTTGGAGAGCTCCGCCACACTCAGGCGATCGCGCTTGGCCAGCACGTCGAAGTCGGCCAGATTCCGAGCCACGCGCGCAGCGAGCGAAGGACCCAGCTCGTCTGAGAGCAACCGCGTGAGCTGATCGGGCGTATGCCCGTCGAGACCGCGGTCGTGAACGCGGTTGACGACGAGGCCGGCGAATCCCATCTGCTCGCGCGTGAGTTGGGCGTGCATGAACGCCGCCTCCCGAGCCGGCTCGCGCTCGGGTGAAGTGACGATCAAAAAGCCGGTGACTGGATCGCGCAACAGTTGCTCGACGCCACGTGCGCGCTCGCGAAAGCCGTCGGTGAGCGACGACAGCGAGCCGAAGAATCCGGATAGTTCGCCGAGCATGTTTACGCCTGTCACGCGAGCAAACACCGAGAACATCAACCCCGCACCACGCCCGAGCAGCCCGCGCGTGACGCCGCCAGGGGAGAGCAGCAGCTTCAGTGCGCGACCCTCCAGGAAGCGCGTCAGCCGGTCGGGCGCGTCGAGGAAGTCGAGCGCATCGCGCGAGGGCGGAGTGTCGAGCACGATCGCGTCCCACTCGCCGTCGCGGTGCAGCTCGAACAGCTTTGCGACAGCCGTGAACTCCTGTGAGCCGGCCACGGCCGAGGAGAGCTCTCGGTAGATGCGGTTGGAGAGGATTTCATCGCGCACCCGCTCGTCCGGTGCCAAGCGCGCGATCAAATCGTCGAACGTTCGCTTGGAGTCCAGCATCATCGCCCACAGCTCGCCGCCTGCCTCAATCCCGTGCTCGGCCAGCGTGTGCGGCTCGATCAGGTGAGGCTCGCCCGGAAGCTCGCGCAAGCCCAGCGCGCCGGCAAGTCGCTTGGCCGGATCGATGCTGACGACCACGACCTTCTTGCCGCGCATCGCCAATCCGAGCCCCAGCGCCGCCGACACGGTGGTCTTGCCGACCCCGCCGCCGCCCACGCAGACGCACACCTGCTTTCCCTCGAGGCGCTTCTCCAGTGGAACGTGACGTGGTGGCACCGTGGGGATCGTAGGGGCACGCCTGGCCTATGACCGGACGAACATGCCTCGCGCCTGCGAAGACCGACGAGCACGCCGCCGCGGTGTCTCGAAGGCGAGCGGACGTGCATTGGGCGGGCGAGCGCCGACGGGCACGCAGCAATCCCCATCAACAGTGCAGGAATCGCGGAGAGCTGTGCGAATACCGAAGCTCGACGGCTTTCCAAATTCGACCATCGGAGCCTGCCGTGACTGCACGGGCCAAGGTCATCGCGTTCGCCAATCAGAAGGGCGGGGTGGCCAAGACAACAACGACGCTCAACCTGGCTGCCGCATTCGCGGAGGAGGGTCACCGCGTTCTCTGCGTCGACATGGACCCGCAGGGCAACCTGACGATGTCCCAGGGCATCGACCCGGACACGCTGGAGCTGTCGATGTACGACGTGCTCACTCAGCGCGCCACGATCAGAGAGGTGATTCGCAAGCGTGAGATCGACGTCGCCTGCGCCTCGATCGACCTTGCCGGCGCGGAGATTGCGATGTCGACGATGATCGGCCGCGAGCGCTCGCTGCAGAAGGCGTTCGAGCCGATCATGGAGGACTACGACTTCATCTGCATCGATACACCGCCGAGCCTCGGACTTTTGACGATCAACGCCCTTACCGCCGCCAACAAGGTTATTGTGCCCGTGCAGTGTGAGTATCTATCGATGCGTGGGCTCATCCAGTTGCAAAATACCCTGGCAATGATTCGCGAGAACCTCAATCCGGACGTCGATATCGAGGGAATCCTCCCGACGTTGGTCGATTCGCGCACGATCCACGCCAAGGAGGCAATCGAGATCCTCGAGGAGAACTTCGGCGACCGCGTGTTCGCGTCGCGCATCCGCAAGACGGTGCGCTTTGCTGAGGCCCCTGTGAAGGGAATGTCGGTGCTCAAGTACGAGCCGGATGGTGTCGCCGCCCAGTCCTATCGGCAGCTGGCACAGGAGGTCTTGGCTAATGGCAAACCCTAAGCGGGCATCGATGCGCGAAGGGCCGCTCGCGGCCTTGTTCCGCAAGACCGAGGAGCTTGAGAAGGACGAGTCGGCCGAGCAGCCGGCGTCTGAGCCCGCCACCCCCCATGGCGCGGGGCAGGCGCCTGTGGGCGCTGTCGAGCCGGTGACCGAGGCGGCCGCCTCGGTCGAGTCCATGTCTGCCGCAAGCCAGCCATCCGCACAGGTAGAGCATCCACGCGAGAGTGGCGTACCGCACCCGTCGCTGCGCCCCAGTATCGAGCAGGACCAAGAGGCCGCGCACATCCCGAGCCCGCAGGAGCGCTTGCGCCACGCATTCTCTTCGGAGATCCCCGAGAACCTGATGGAGCATCCCGGCGTTACTCGCGAACGTGAGCCCCTGCGCGATAGGAACGCGTATGCGCACGAGCCGCAGGCGCAAGAGCAGCCGCGTCCGTTTGGTGCCGCGATCCCGGTGACCCAGCCGGTGATCCGCGTGGTGGGCGTTGGCGGCGCCGGCACGAACGCGGTCAACCGCATGGTCGAGGCCGAGGTCGAGGGCGTCGAGTTCCTTGCCATCAACACAGACCTACAGTCGCTGCAACAGTCCACGGCGGACATCACTTTGCACATCGGCGCCGAGCTGACGCGCGGCCTCGGCTCGGGCTCGGACGCGAACGTCGGCAGACAGGCGGCGATGGACGACTACGACCGCGTCAAGGCCCTGCTGAAGGGCTCGGACATGATCTTCATCACGGCGGGCGCCGGCGGCGGCACGGGCACGGGCGCCGCTCCGATCGTGGCGCGCATCGCACGCGAGGTCGGCGCGCTCACTGTCGCGATCGTGACAAAGCCCTTTGGCTTTGAGGGCTCGCGTCGCGCAGAGCAGGCCGACCATGGCGTGGAGACGCTGGCCGAGGAGGTTGACACGCTGATCGTGGTGCCAAACAACCGCCTGTTGACCGTACTCGACAAGCAGACGGCGATGGTCGAGGCTTTCCGCGTCGCCGACGACGTGCTGCGCCAGGGCGTGCAGGGCATCTCCGACCTGGTCACGCTGCCCGGCCTAATCAACCTCGACTTCGCCGACGTGCGCACGATCATGTCCGACGCCGGCAACGCCCTGCTGGGAATCGGCATGGGCGTGGGCGAGAATCGCGCCCCCGAGGCTGCCGCACAGGCAGTCGCCTCACCGCTGCTCGAGACCTCGATGGACGGCGCACGCTCGATCCTATTGTCGATCACCGGGGGCCGCGACCTGTCGCTGTGGGAGGTCAACGAGGCAGCCAAGGCGGTTTCCGAGGCGGCACATCCAGACGCGAACATCATCTTCGGGGCGATGGTCGACGAGAAGCTCGACGACCAGGTGTGGGTGACCGTGGTGGCCACCGGCTACGGGACAAAGAACTCACGTCCGCAGATGCGCGAGCCCGAGGGCGAGCCACGCATAAAGCGCACGGGCCCCTCAGCCCGCGACACTCGCTCCTCGCGCGAAGAAAGACAGTCCCGTCGCGGCGGTCTTTCTGTCAGTGACATGGACGTTCCGGAGTTCATCCCAAACTTCTGAGCTTCTGAGCGCCATCGACGCCTCGCATATCTGCGTCCTCGCGCGCTTGTGTGCGTAGCACACGGCGCGGGTGGGTGGGCATTTCAATCTTGATCTGCTCGGTCGATGACGCTCAGAAGGCGCTCGTGTCAATCTGACTGCATGAAGCAGGCCGAAAAGGGGGTTGTGGCGGCGGGTCATCCGCTGACCGCGGAGGCGGGAGCGCGGGTGCTGTGCGAAGGCGGCAATGCCGTCGATGCGGCGGTGGGGGCGATGCTGACTTCGTTCGCCGCCGAGCCGTTGCTTACCGGGCTCGGTGCCGGGGGATACATGATGGTGGCCGGGGGGAACCAGCAACCGGCTTTGCTCGACTTCTTCGTGCAGGCGCCGGAGCGGGCCACGGATGGCAGCGCGGCCGAGCTGGAGGCGGTGGACGTCTCCTTTGGCGACGCCGTCCAGGTGTTCTACATAGGGGCGGCCTCATGCGGGATATATGGAGCACCGGCGGGCGCCTGCGAGGCGATCGAGCGCTGGGGCTCGATCGAACTGGCCGAGCTGGCGGCGCCGGCGGCAAAGCTCGCGCGCGATGGGGTGGTGCTCAACAAGGGCCAGGCCTACATCGCGAAGATCCTGGGCGACCTACTCTGCTCGACGCCAGAGTGTGCCGAGCTTTGGGCGCCGCATGGGGCGGTGCTGGGAGAGGGCGAGCTGTTGCGCAACCCAGAGCTTGGCGACGCGCTGCTCAGGCTCGGCCAAGAGGGTGCCAAGCCTTTCTACAACGGTGACATAGCCGATGCCGTATGTGCATGGCTGGGCGAGCGCGGCGGCTCGCTCACGGCCAAGCAGCTCAGCGCTTATGAGGCGATTGAGCGGGAGCCGCTACCGATGCGCTATCGCGACCGCGAGGTGCTGACCAACCCACCTCCTTCGGCTGGCGGCACGCTGCTTGCATATTCGCTGGGCCTGCTGAACGCGCAGTCCTCGCCGCCAGCACTCGAGGCTGTGATCGGCTCAATGGAAGCGGCCCAAGGCGAGCGTACGGCCGAATTCGTCCAGGGACTTTCAGATGAGGATTTTGGGGCGTGCTTTTTGTCGTCACGACTCGGGTCCACGACCCACATCTCGGTGCTGGATACGCAGGGGCGCGCCTGCTCTGTGACGTGCACCAATGGTGAGGGATCGGGCGTGGTGGTCCCCGGAACAGGTATCCATCTGAACAACGTGATGGGCGAGGAGGACCTCAGTCCGCTCGGCTTTCACAGCCACCCGGCAGGGCGACGTATGCCGAGCATGATGGCGCCGACGATCGTGATGCGCGACGGAGATGTCGAGTTGGTGCTCGGCAGCGCCGGCTCCAACCGGATTCGCTCGGCGCTGCTGCAGACGATCGTGGGTGTCGTCGATCGCGGTCTACGTGCACCCGAGGCGGTGAGCGCGCCGCGCGCACATTTCGAGGAGGGAATCGTCTACCACGAGCCAGGGATCGAGCCCGCTGTCGAGCCGAGTGCTGGGTTGGGGGCCGCGGTCGCTCGGTCGCGCGAGGTGGTGCGCTTTCACGACATCAACCTTTTCTTCGGCGGTGTCCAAGCTGTGCAGCGCCAAGGCTCGGAGCTGATCGGCGCCGGCGATCCGCGACGGGGTGGTGTGGCGGTGGTGGCGTGATCTCCTCGAAAAGCTGCTCCCCCTGCGCGGGCGGGGGGGCTGAGCGCAGGGTCTGGCCGCGTGCGCGCCGGCGAGGCGGGGTTGCTCCAAATCGACATGCCCCCCGCGCGCGCGGGGGGCATGTGCTTTTGGTAGGCCTGCTGCTGTGCGGCGCGCTGCTGGTCGGCGGCTGCGGCGGCGTGCTCTCGCCCGACCTGTTCATCGTGTACCGCAGTGGCAATGGGCCTGGCGCCAAGTTGACGATGCTCGTCAACGAAGAAGGCGTCGTGCACTGCGACAACGGGCCGCCACGCCATCTGAGCGACCCGCAGATAATCGAAGCGCGCACGATCCAGGAAGACCTCGAAGAACCGGCGGCCAAACACGAGTCTTTGCCCGCCAAGCCCGGCTCGGTGCTGAGCTACTACCTGCGCGACGCCAACGGCACCGTGCGCTTCAGCGACAACTCGCCCCATCAGATCGCGGCGATGCGCAAGCTCGCGGGCTTCGTGCTGAACGTTGCCCAGGGGGTTTGCGGGCTTCCACAGCAGGGGGCTTGACGAGTGGTTGCCGCCGGCGGCGACAGACGCCGTGGCCCGGCGTCGCGGGGCGCTAGTTCGTCCGGGCAGACCCCCGCTGAGCGCACTCAGCAGAAGTGCACCTTGCCGTTGGAGCGGGCGCGCAGCTGCGCGCGCTCGACCAGCTCCATCTGCTTGATGGCGGCGCGAAACAGCAGTGTGAGCAGGCGCAGACGAGCGTTCTCCGAGCGCAGCTCCAACAGCTCCTGCTTGGCGTCGGTGCCGAAGTCCACGGTGCCGGCCATCGAGTAGGCGCTCATCCGCGCGAGCTCCTCCGGCTCGAGGGTACGGTCGGTCGCCTGCTCAACGAGCTCGCCGTAGAGCTCGTGGGCCTCGTGCGCGGCCTGCTCGTCGAGAGCCTCGTCGTGCTCGGCCACGAACTCGACCACTCCCGCCGGATAGGGAAGGTCATCCTGGCGCTCAAGCAGACGAAAGACGCGCGTGCCGCGCACCAGGATCGTAAAGCGGCCGTCGTCCTCGCGATCGAGCACGCTCTCGATCTCGCAGGCGCAGCCGACCGGCTTCAGCTCGTCGTCAGAGAGCCATACGATCCCGAACTCGCTCTCGCCCTCCAGGCACTCCTCGATCATCGTGCGGAAGCGGTCCTCGAAGATGTGCAACGGAACGCTCTCGGTCGGCAGCGCGACGATCCCGAGCGGGAACAACGGAAAGTCTTGGACGGGGGCTTCCGGCATGTGTTTCAGTCTATGCAGGTAGAGACCGCCAGCCAGACCGTCCGGCAGGCGACTACACTTCCGCGGATGGAGAACGAGCTGGTCAAGCGTGTGATGTGGTCGGGTCTGCTGACCGCCGTCGGTGCGCTCGCGAGCATCGTCACTCAGCGGGCAGCCGCCCAGCTGTGGCGACGCGTATTCGACGAGGAGCCTCCGGAGTGAGCGACGCTCCGAACCCGCCCCTCGGCCAGGACGGGCGACAGCAGGGCATCGCCGCGGCGATAACCGAGGTAACCGAGCGCGCGAGCCTCTTGATCCGCGAGGAGATCGAGCTCGCAAAGACCGAGATCGCAGAGAAGACGACGCGCCTTGCCAAGGGCGCGGTCGTGGCGATCGTCGCCGGCGTGTTCTTCTTCACCGCGCTTTTCTTTGTCCTGATCGGGTGCGCCTGGCTGCTCTACTACGAGCTTCCGATCGGCAACGAATTCACCTACTTCTGGGGCTTCTTCGCGATGGCGCTGATCCTTGTGGTGCTGGGCGTGATCGCCGGCCTGCTGGCCTATAGGGCGGTCAAAGCGGGCGCGCCGCCGACCCCGGACATGGCGATCGAGGAGGCGCGCAAGATTCGCGAGACGGTCAGCTCCTCTTCTGGGCCATCGACTCCATCGACGTCAGCCTTTGCACCGGCCACAGCCGCCCCGGCGAGCTCCGCGTCCTCAGCCGCCGTGCCCGACCCCGCGAGTCCGACCCCGCCGCCACCCACTGCGTCTGCGTCGGCCGGGTCAGGATCGAGCGCGGCGCCGGCGGACCCCGCGGCACAGAAATCTGGAACGACCGACAGTGGTCTTGGAAGGGGGACAGTCGATGGCACAACGCTCGACAGCTGAGATCCGCGACTCGATCGAGGCCAACCGTGCTGAGTTGGCTGTGTCGCTGAACAATCTGCACGGCGAAGTCGCGCGCATCACCGACTGGCGCGGACACATCGAGCGCCACCAGCGCGAGATCGCGATCGGCGCGGCCGTGGTTGGCGTGCTGTTGCTCGGGCGCCGCCGCCGCAAACGTCGCCGCGGCTAGACCTGACCGGCTAGGACACGAGGGCGTTTGGCAGCGCCCCGACGCCGAGCAGTCCCGGGCCGGTGTAGGTGCCGATCACCGGCCCAACCTCGGAGGTGAAGAGCGCCTCTGAGCCGAAGATCTCGCGGCAGCGGTCGATCAACCGCTCTGCCTGATCAGTGGCTTGGATGTGCTGCACCACCCAGCGGTCGGCGCCGCTGTCGTGCAGTTCCTGTGCGTACTGCACCATGCGCTCGAATGCGCGCTTGGCGGTGCGGACCCGCTCGACGGGCGTGATTTCGTAGTCGAGCGAGAGGATCGGCTTGATTTTGAGGGTGCTGCCGATCCACGCTTGGGCGTTGCCGATCCGCCCGCCACGGCGCAGGTACTCGAGCGTGTCCACGCAAAACCAGATTTTCAGCACCTTGCGTGCCTCGCGCGCTCGTGCGGCGACGGCGTCCTTCTCTGCGCCTTTGTGAGCCGCCGCGGCTGCCGCCAGCAGTACCAAGCCGAGGCCGCCACAGGCAGTTTCCCCGTCGATCACCTCGATGCGCTCGCCCAGGCCGCGCTCGACCAGCAGACTCTGTGCCTGGCGGGCGGACTCGCACGTGCCGGAGATGCCGCCGGCGAGATGGATCGAGACGATGTCCTGCCCGTTCTGGAGCAGTGGCTCCCACACGGCGAGGAAGTCCCCTATCGAAGGTTGCGAGGTGGTCGGCAGATCCGGATCGGTGCGCAACCGCTCGTAGAAGGCGTCAAAGCCGTCGAGCTCGATCTCGCGCCGCTGATCGTCCTGCCAGCCGACGTACAGGCTGACCTGATGGATGCCTTCTTTGTCCGCCAGCTCGCGCGGGAGGTAGTTGGTGGTGTCGGTGACGACAGTGACGGGACTCATGCGGCGCGGCGGACCTTACCGCACCGCCGGCCGAGCTTCGGGACTCCTCCGGGAGACCCAACCGAGCTC
Organism: Solirubrobacteraceae bacterium; assembly: GCA_036266805.1. GTDB lineage: Bacteria > Actinomycetota > Thermoleophilia > Solirubrobacterales > Solirubrobacteraceae > Palsa-744. The sequence goes on along the minus strand of DATAXK010000042.1, from coordinate 15,278 downwards.
AAGTTGTCATCCGAGCCGGTTCTCGATTTGGGTGAGCCCAGATGGCTGCACACCGTTGGCGACCGGCTCCACTGGGCCGCTCTCGCGCTCCTCCAGTCCGAGCGTCTCGGCAAGCTCGCCGGACTCGTACATCTCCGTGACGATGTCGCAACCGCCGACAAGCTCGCCGCCGACGAACAGCTGGGGGATGGTGGGCCAGCCGGAGATCGCCGAGAGCTCTTGACGGATGCGGGGATCGGGCAGGATGTCGACCGCGGCGAATGGTGCCTCCAGCGACTGCAACATCGCGACGGTGCGCGCGGAGAAGCCGCACGCCGGCGCCTCGGGGGTACCCTTCATGAAGAGGATCGTGTCGTGCTCGGCGATCGCCTCGGCGATTGCGTCGCGAATGGGGTTTGGCTCGGTGTCGGACATGGCTTACTCCTGGCTTGATGATCCTATGTGGTCGCCGCGGCGTGCTGCTCGCCGTCGGCGATGGCTTGTCCCCCGGCACGGGGGGCGCCCGGCTCCTGCGGTGCTTGCGTCTTCAGCGACAGCGCATGGATCGGACCGCCGATCTCATCGCCGAACACGCCATAGACAAGCTTGTGCCGCTCGATGCGGCTGCGTCCGGCGAATGCCGGCGAGACGACCGTCGCGCGGAAGTGGTCGCCGCCGCCGGTGTAGTCCTCCACCTCGGCTCGGGCACCTGGTATCGCGGCCTCGATGCGCTGCTTGATCTCCTCTGCGGTGGGCATTGGCTTCCAGCTTAGCCAAGAAAACAGGTCGCTATACTTTGGAAAGCGATGATCTCGATAACAGACAAGGGTGCAGAGAAGGTTCGTGAGTTCCTCGATGCCCAGCAAGCTGACGTGACGCTCGCGGGACTACGTGTCGGTGTGCGCGGCGGCGGTTGCTCTGGGTTCCAGTATCAGCTTGCTTTCGACGAGCAGCGCGAAAACGACATCGTCTTCGAGGACCACGGTTTGAAGCTGCTGGTCGACAACGAGAGCCTGCAGTTCGTGAGCGGCTCGGTCATCGACTACCAGGAAAGCCTCCAGGGGGCCGGCTTCAAGGTCGAGAATCCCAACGTGGTCGCGGCCTGTGGTTGTGGCTCGTCGTTCCGTGTGGCCGAGGAAGAGCAAGTCTCGGCAGTCTGACGGCCCAAGGGCCGCCTCCTCTCACTTTTTCGCTGAAGCCCTGACGCTCTTCTTGCCGGGGTGCCCTGTAGGACGCGTTACCGGTTCGTTGTTCAGAGAACGCCAGAGGTAGCGGCACGCGAGCGTCCGATGCGGACGCCAGCGCTCGGCCAGGCGTTCGATCGTCTCGCGGTCGGGCTCTTCGAGCGAATAGGCGCGTTCGATCGCGCGGCGGATGCCGAGGTCTCCGGGAGCCATCACGTCGGGGCGGTGCAGGTGGCTCATCAGGAACATGTGCGCCGTCCACTCGCCGATGCCCTTGACTGCCACCAGCTCGGCCATCACCTCCTCGTCCGATAGGGAGTCGAGCCGGTCGAGCTCCAGTTCTCCGGAGAGGATGTGCTCGGCCAACGAGCGCATGAAGCCCACCTTCGAGCGCGACAGCCCGACGGCGAGACGCAGCTCTTCGGGGTCGTCGGCCAAGAGCTCCTCGGGCTTGGGGGTGTGACCGCCGAAGCGCTCGGTCAACCTGTTGTAGATCGCGGCCCCGGCCTTGACCGACAGCTGCTGGTTGACGACCGCGTGCAGCAACGCCCCATAGTGCTCCTCCGGGTCTGCTTTCTTGCGCGGAGGACTCGAGATGACGCCGCACATGTCGATCAGCTCGGCCATGATCGGGTCGGTCGCGCGCAGCTCCTCGACGGCAGCTCTCTGGGACGTTGCCTTGCGTTTCACGGGAGTCTTACGTACGGTCGATCCGGGGCTCTTCGCGATAGGGCTCATCTGATCAGCCGGCCCGCGGAGCAGAGCTTTCGAGTGCGATCGGCTCACCGTCGAGCGCGTTCAGGGCCCGCTCCAAGGAGCAGGCGATACAAGTGAAGCTCGGCGTGTCGCGGACCGTGAAGCGTGATGCCTCGGTCGTGCGCAGCCGCTGGACGAGGTCGAGAAACGTACCGATGTCGTCCGTGTCGAACGCCACCACGAACTCCTGGTCGTCGAGGCCGAACGAGTAGGTCGTGTGGTTGTCGACACCGGGGTATTCGCGTCCCACGGTTATGTGTCCCTGCATGATCCGCCAGCGCTCCTCGGCGGGCAGCGCATACCACTCGCGCGACTTCACGAACGGATACACGAACACGTACTTGCCCCTGAAGCCGCGCGGGTGCACGCGCTCATCGTCGGAATATTCAGAGCTCTTGCGCATTCCCAGGAACGAGTAAGGCTGCTGCGCCCACTTCATCAGCCCACTTTGGGCCAGCACCACATGAAACTCGTGGATGCGGTCGAGGTTCTCGGCCTCTGAGATCAGCAGCAGCTCCGCATCCCCGCGGGTGCCGACGAGCGAGAAGGACTGCAGCAGGTGTCCGTCGGCGAAGTCCTCGCAGGCCGCCATGAACTCGCGCTTGTGCTCGGCGCGCGCCTCGTCATCCAGACGACGCCAGGCTGGATCGAGCTTGAGGAAGGTGTACTTGACGAAGTGACGCTCGGTCATAAGAACCCACGCTGGCGGGCAATCCCGAGTATATGGCCAGCGCTCCGGCGTGTAGCAGCCGATTTGAGGGTCCAGCTCGGTGCGCCGCTACTGCGCCCGATACAGTTCACCTGTGCGGATTGCTCTGGTTTCGCCGTACTCTTGGACCTACCCGGGCGGCGTCACACGCCACATCGAGGCGCTGTCGGCTGAGCTGCGGGCACAAGGGCACGAGCCCGACATTCTTGCGCCGTTCGATCCCGACGATGCGCTCTCGCGGCGATTGCATCGCGGCGCGCGTCCACAGCGCCTGGATCCACCGGATAACTTCATAGCCCTGGGGCGTACGATCGGGATTCCCGCCAACGGAGCGGTCTCCAACCTGACAGGCACGCCTCATTCGGTCTTCGCGATCCGGGGGGCGCTGCGTAGCGGCGGCTATGACGTGGCGCACATCCATGAGCCGATCGTGCCGCTGATCGGCTTCGACGCTCTCATGTCCTCCGGGGAGCTGCCGCTCGTCGGCACGTTCCACACGTACTCCACGAATCCCATCTCCAACGGGATCGGCGCGATCGCGATGGGGGGTAGACGGCGCATGAACCGTCTGCATGCGCGCATAGCGGTCTCCGAGGCCGCGGCATGGACTGCCAAGCGCTTCTATGGCGGGCACTATCGGATCGTCCCAAACGGCGTGTTTGTGCCCGACAGGGTGCTCCCGCCAACCGCCGCGGATAGGAGTCTCGTGGAGCAGGCGAGCGACGAGCCCTTGCGCATTCTGTTCGTCGGTCAGGCCGTGGAGCGTAAGGGGCTGCCCGTGTTGCTGCGTGCGTTCGAGGCCTTGCGCGAGCAGATTCCCGCGACGCTTACGCTAGTCGGGGCGAGCGCCGCCGAGATCGCGCCGATGCTGCTCGACGATCGCGGTGTGCGCGCGCTGGGGAAGGTCTCAGAGGAGCAAAAGAACGAAGAGTTGCGTCGGGCTGAGGTGCTGTGCGCGCCTTCGTTGCGTGGGGAGAGCTTCGGCATGGTTCTCACCGAGGCGTTTGCCGCAAGCACGCCGGTCGTCGCATCGGATATCCCCGGCTACAGGGACGTCGCACGCGACGGCCGCGATAGCCTGCTCGTCCCGCCCGGCGACGCGCTGGCGCTAGCCGAGGCGTTGCGCGCGCTCGCGCTTGATCCGGGCCGCCGGGCGAGCATGGCCGCGGCCGCGCGCGAGCACGCCGAGCGCTTTTCCTGGGCGCAGGTCGCCGAGGAGATCGTCGATGTCTACGAGCAGGCGATTGCCGTAGGGCAACCGGCGACGCGTTTGTCGCGCATCGCCGTGCGCCACGGTCTGGCGCCCGCCGACTTGCGCCCGCCTGTGCGTGCGCACCGCCTGCCGAGTCTCGAGCCGGCTCCGCCGGTCAGGCATCGTGCATTGCGTGTGCTCTCGCGAGCCACGTTGCTGGCCACCTCGCTTGCCGGTGTGACGCTTGCCTACCTTGCTCTGCAGAAGATCGGCGTCACGAATGTCGCGGCGAGCCTCGTTGCCTCGAGCCCTGGACTGGTCGCCGCCGGCGTTGGCGTGATGTGCGTCTCTATGTTCGTGCGTGGCATCGCCTGGCACGCGATCCTCAAGGCGGCCCCCACCTGGCGCGTAGCGCGCCGTCGCGACGCGCTGCAGGGGACGTTCATCGGCGTGTTGATGTCCGCCACGCTGCCCGCCCGCCTCGGTGAGCCCTCGCGTGCGCTGATCGTGGCGCGTCGCATCGGACGGGCGCGAGAGACCTTGCCTGTGGTGCTGGGCACGATGGTCTCCCAGACATTGCTCAACCTGCTCGCGCTCGTGATTCTCGGCGGCGTGATGTTCTCCAGCGTCAGCTTCGCCGGCAAACACACCGATGCGCTGCTTGCCGTGGGGCTGGCACCCTTGGCCGTGTTGGTCGCGTTGTTGCTGGTACCCGTGTTGGTTCCCAGTGCCGCCATCTCGCGCTCGCAACGCCTTGGACGGGTGCTTGCAGGCATGCGAGCGTCACTTTTGCGCGTGCGCGCCGGTCTGAGCGTCTTTCGCAAGCCGCGCCAAGCTGCCGCGGCGACTGCGCTGCAGCTGTCGGCGTGGGGGCTTCAGTGGCTTTCCTGCTGGCTGCTGTTGATGGCGTTGGGCCTTGACAGCAAGGTCGGCTTCGGCGCCGCCGCGGCGGTGCTCTTCGCGGTCAACGTCACGGCGGTCATTCCCGCTACCCCAGCCAACGTCGGTGTGTTCCAAGCCGCATGCGTCGCGGTGCTTGCCGGCGCCTACCACGTGGGCACGGCCGACGCGCTTGCCTACGGGATCGTGTTGCAGGCGGTCGAGGTTGCCACCGCTGTCATCATGGGCACGCCTGCGCTTGTCAACGAGGGGCTCTCCTGGAAGGACGTGCGTCTGCGCACGATGCACGCCTCGCCGGTGAAGCTGCCGCCACTGCCGGGAGCCGCGCGACGCGCGCCTTCCCGAGTACAGCCATAGGCGATTCGCTATGTGCGTCGCTGCAGGCGCGGCTCTGAGGGCGCAGGAGGCAAGTGTCCCACGCAGAATCGAGATCGATGAGCGACGCCTGGGTATACATGCTGCGCTGTCGGGATGGATCGCTCTATACCGGCTGGACAAATGACTTGACAAAGCGCATGGCGGCGCACGCGGCGGGCAAGGCCAGCCGCTACACGGCAAGCCGATTGCCCGTGGAGCTGGCTTTCGCGAGGCCAATGCCCGATCGCGCCGCTGCGATGCGCGAGGAGGCGCGGATCAAGCGACTGGCTCGCACACAGAAGCTGGAGCTGGTCGAGCGCCATGAGCCCGAGCGCTGAGTGCAGGCGCTTTTAGGCGTGCTCAGACGTTCTCGCCCACCATCGCGGGCTCGTCCTCCTGCTCGACCGCGCCATCCGGCGGATCGCTCTCATCGAGTGTGGCCGAGCCGGTGAAGCTCGCCAGCGACGGGTCGCGGTAGGACCCCTTGATCACGTCATCGGGTGAGCCATTGGGCAAGAGCCGTCCCTGTCTGGTCCCGAAGTAGATCGCCTGCGGGTGATGCGCGACGAGCGCGAGCGTGGACTGCTCGGGCACCGGCGCGTAGCCGTCGGTGATCTTCATCCCGATCTGCTCCAAGTCGAGCAGCTTCTCGACCTTCAGGTGCTCGGCCTGCTCGGGCACGGCCGGGTAGCCCCACGAGTAGCGCCGCCCCTGCGTGCTCGGGATCGACAGCATCTCGCGCGCCTTCCAATGCAACCACTCGGCTAGCCCCTCGGCGGTTTGCACACCTAGGCCGTGCACGAACAGCTGCTCGGCGAACTCGCCGTTGGCCTCGAGCTTGGCCATCAGCTCGGTGACCTCCGAGCCGACCGTCACCGCTTGCACTGCGATCACGTCGAGCTCCGCGGGCGGGCGACCTTGCGCCGAAGGCTCGCCGTCGGCGCCCACAGCGGGTCTGTAGAAATCGGCGAGGCAGATGCGATCGCCCTTGGGCTGGCGCGGGCACACGAACCTCGTCAACTCCGCGGCGGGATCGGCGGGGTCGAGGCCCGAGTCCGGGTCGGCCACGAGCGGGTCGAGCACGACGATGTCGTTGCCCTGCGCGTAGCACGGGAAGAAGCCGAGCAGTGCACGCGGGTGCAGGTAGTCCTGCTCTGCCCACATGCGCTGTAGCCGCGGGTGGAAGTCCTCGTCCACGAGCTCCCGCCACGCCTCGCCCTTGACGCCCTTGCCGCCCCAGTGCAGCTTGAACAACACGTGCGTGTCGAGGTGGCTGTACACCTCGTCCATGTCAACTGGCACCTCTTTGACACCCCACCATGGAGGAGTGGGGATTGGGTCGTGCGTACTGACGTTCGAGCGCACGCTGTCGTCAGCGAAGTTGAGCTCCTCGACCGGCTCCTCGCCCTTCGCGCGAAACTCGTTTGCGCCCGTCCTCAGCTTCTCGAGCAGCGCTTCATGGGCGCCATCGTCGATCAGCTGGTCCATCACCGACAGACCCTCGAAAGCATCCTTGCAATAGAACACGCCAGGCTGGTACTGCTCGTCGGATTCCTTGCCGCCCGGGTACAGCGCCCGGTAGGAGAAGGCACGGTTGATCGCGGCACCGCCGATCAGCACGGGGTATTGCATGCCCTTGGCGTGCAGCTCCTGGATGCAGGCCGGCATCTGCTTTGAGGTGGACACGAGCAGCGCGCTCAAACCGATCGCGGTCGCCTCATGCTCTTGGGCGGCATCCAAAATGGTTTGGATCGGCACTTGCTTGCCGAGGTCGACCACCGTATAGCCGTTGTTGGTGAGGATCGTGTTGACGAGCGACTTGCCGATGTCGTGCACGTCGCCGAACACGGTCGCGAGTACCACGGTTCCCTTCGTGTAGCCCTCGATCTTGTCGAGGTAATTCTCCAGGCGTGCCACCGCCTTCTTCATCACCTCGGCGGACTGGAGCACGAACGGGAGGATCAGTTCACCGGCGCCGAACTTGTCGCCGACCTCCTTCATCGCAGGGAGTAGCACCGTGTTGAGCGTCGGCACCGCGCCGATCTTCTCGACCGATGCGTCGATCCAATCCTCCACGCCCTCCTTGCGACGGCGCAGGATATGGAAGTGAAGTGCTTCCTCGGGCTCCATCCCCTCCGTGGGGTCTGCAGCGCCCGTTTGCGAGTCGTCCTCGCCCTTTGACTCGAAGTGGGCGATGAACCGCTCCAGGGCGTCCTCGCTGCGGTTGAAGACGAGGTCGTCGGCCAGCTCGCGCTCCTCGTCAGAGATCTCCGAGTACGGCGTGATGTGGTTGGGGTTGACCATCGCCAGGTCGAGTCCCGCCTCGACGCAGTGGTGCAGGAACACGGAGTTGAGCACCGCGCGTGCGCCCGGCGAGATACCGAAGGACACGTTGGAGACGCCGAGCGAAGTCTTCACGTCGGGGATCTCAGCCTTTATGCGCCTGATCCCCTCGATCGTCTCCACCGCCGACGGTCGCCACTCCTCATCTCCGGTCGTGAGCGTGAAGGTGAGGCAGTCGAAGATCAGGACCTTCGGGTCAAGGCCGTGCTCGTCGCAGCACAGCTCCTTGATGCGCTGGGCGATCTCGACCTTGCGCTGCGCCGTCTTGGCCATGCCGACCTCGTCGATCGTCAGCGCGATCAATGCGGCACCGTGCGCGAGCGCCGTTGGCACCACGCGATCGAGCTTGTCCCTGCCGGCCTCCAGGTTGACCGAGTTGACGATCGCCCTGCCCGGAATCTGCTCCAAGGCTCGTTCGATCACCTCCGGCTCGGTCGAGTCGATCTGGATCGGCGGCTCCTGCGTCAACGAGATGCGCTTGGCCAACAACCGCATCTGTTCGTCCTCGTCTGAGCGCTCGGTGAGGGCCACGCACAGGTCGAGCACGTGCGCGCCGCCGGCCACCTGATCCTCGGCGATCCGCACGAGCCCGTCGTAGTCGTCGGCCAGGAGCAGCTCCTTGGCCTTGCGCGAGCCTTGACTATTCACGCGCTCGCCCACCATCGTCGGGCGTGGCTCCTGCACGAGCGTGGTCGCGGCGATCATCGAGGAAAGGTGGGGAGGACGCGGAGCGGGATGGGGTTGCACCGGACGTCCGGCCACGCGCTCGGCGATCGCTTTGATGTGCTCAGGGGTAGTTCCGCAGCAGCCACCCACCACGCCCACGCCGTAGCGCTCGACAAATTCCCCGAGCGCCTCCGCCAGCGGCTCGGGCTTCTCCGGGAAGATCGTCTCGCCGTCGGGCCCCTGCAAGGGCAGGCCGGCGTTGGGGATGCACGCTACCGGCACGGGGCAATATTCGCCAAGGAAGCGGATCGCGTCGCGCATGTCCTGTGGGCCGGTTGAGCAGTTGAGCCCGATCACGTCCACCCGCAGCGCCTCGAGCGTGCACAGCACCGCGGAGATGTCGGTGCCGAGCAGCATCTTGCCGCCGTTGGGCAGCAGCGAAACCGAGGTGTGGATGGGAAGCGTCTTACCAGTGCTCTTGAATGCCACACGCGCGCCGAACACCGCTGCCTTCACCTCGAGGATGTCCTGTGCCGTCTCGATGATCAGCAGATCGGCGCCGCCGTCGATCAGTCCTCCCGCCTGCTCGGCGAAGATCTCGACCAGCTCGCCGAAGCGGATCTGTCCAAGGGCGGGGTCTTCCGATGCGGGTAGGAACCCTGTGGGGCCGATCGAGCCGGCCACGAAACGGTGCTCGCCGGCGGCCTTGCGCGCGATTTCCGCGGCCTTGGTGTTGATCTCGACCGTGTAGTCGGCCAGGCCCCACTCTTCGAGCTTCAACCGCGAAGCCTGGAAGGTGTCGGTCTCGAGCACTTCCGCGCCCGCTTCGAGCATCGAGGTGTGCACGCCCTCGATCACGTCCGGGCGGTTGAGCACGAGTGCCTCATGGCACTTACCCGCAAGACCGCCGTAGTCCTCGGCGGTCAGCTCGAACTGCTCCAGGGTCGCGCCCATCCCGCCGTCGTAGACGACGACTTTGCTGCGCAGCGCGGCTGGGTAATCGCGTGCCATCGGCACGGATGCTAGCAGCGCCTCGGCAACCTTGACACGCCTGTGTCAGGGCTACCGGGCATCGCTGTGTTACTTGATGAAGAGCATCTCCGAGTACTTCGGCAACGGCCACAAGTCATCGGCCACCAGCTTCTCGAGGCGATCGGCCACCTGGCGCACATCTTCCATCGCGGGGATCACGGTGTCGCGCATGTAGGTCGCCCACTTCATCGCCGAGCTGTCGGGCTGGTTGTCGCTCAGGTTGGCGTCCTCCAGCTTCACGATCGCGAACTGGAACTCCTTCACGAGCGGCTCCACCTCCTCGACGAGCTCGTCGAGACCCGTGGCCTTGAGCTCGTTCAGGTGGCGCACCGCCGCGGGCAGCAGCATCGTGCGCGCGATCTGCGCGGCCGTCTCGGACTCGATGTTGAGCTTCACCGCGTACTGCTCGGTGAACACCTCCAGACGCGACTCGAGCTCGCGCTTGGAGAGCACCTTGTACTTCTTGAACGCAGCCACGGTCTGCTTGTCCACGAGCCACGGCAGCGCGTCCGGGGTAGTGCGCAGGTTTGCCAGGCCACGCTTCTCGGCCTCCTTGTGCCACTCCTCGGAGTACCCGTCGCCGTCGAACACCACCTGCTTGTTCTCGGTCCATGCGTCCTTGACGACCTTCGTCACGGCCTTCTCGAGCGTCGCCCCTGAGGCTTTGAGCGCCGTCTTCAGCTTGCCGGTCAGCTCGTCGATCGACTCCGCCACGATCGTGTTGAGCACCGTGTTGGGCAGCGCCGGCGATTGGCTCGAGCCAAGCGCGCGGAACTCGAACTTGTTGCCGGTGAACGCAAACGGGCTGGTGCGGTTGCGGTCGCCTCCGTGCAGCGGCAGCGGCGGCAGCACCGGTGTGCCTAGGCCCAGGAACGATCCTGGCTTGGATGCCTGCACCTTGCCCGACTCGATCGCCGCGAACACCTTCTCCAGGTCCGCGCCGAGGAAGATCGAAATGATCGCCGGCGGCGCCTCGTTCGCCCCGAGCCGGTGATCCTGGCCCGCGTTGGCGATCGATGCGCGCAGCAGCGCCTGATGCTTGTTGACGGCTTGGATGACCGCTGCACAGAAGAACAAGAACTTCAGATTGGCCTCAGGGGTATCGCCCGGGTCGAGCAAATTCAGCCCGGTGTCGGTGCCCATCGACCAGTTGTTGTGCTTGCCCGATCCGTTGACGCCCGCGAACGGCTTCTCGTGCAGGAGACAAACCAGGCCATAGCGACGCGCCGTGTTCTGCAGAATCTGCATCGTCAACATCTGATGGTCGGCGCCGACGTTGGAGTTCTCGAAGATCGGCGCCACCTCGTACTGGTTCGGCGCGACCTCGTTGTGGCGCGTCTTGATCGGCACGCCGAGCTTGGCCAATTCCACCTCGCACTCGAGCATGTAAGCGAGGATGCGCTCAGGAATCGAGCCGAAGTAGTGGTCGTCGAGCTCGTGTCCCTTTGGAGGCTTGGCGCCAAACAGCGTGCGTCCCGTCGTCAGCAAGTCGGGTCGCTCGAAGTAGAACTGCTCGTCGATCAGGAAGTACTCCTGCTCGCAGCCGATCGTCGTGAACACACGCGCGGCGTCCTCGATGCCGAGTAGCTCGAGCGCCCCGACGGCGGCGCCGGAGAGCGCGTCCATCGAGCGCAGCAGCGGGATCTTGTTGTCGAGCGCCTCGCCCGTCCAGGAAGTGAAGGCCGTCGGGATGCACAGCAGCGCGCCATTGGGGTTCTCCAGGATGAACGCCGGCGAAGTCGGGTCCCAGGCGGTGTAGCCACGCGCCTCGAACGTCGCCCTGATGCCGCCGGTGGGGAAACTGGAGGCATCCGGCTCGCCCTGGATCAGCTCCTTGCCGGAGAAATCTGCGATCGCCGTGCCGTCGCCGGCGGGGCCGTAAAAGGAGTCGTGCTTCTCCGCGGTCGAGCCGGTCAGCGGCTGGAACCAGTGCGTGTAGTGGGTGGCGCCCTTCTCCATCGCCCATTCCTTCATCGCCTGGGCGACGGCGTCGGCGAGCGTGGTGTCGAGTGCCTCGCCGCGCTCGAGCGTGCGCTGCAGCGCCTTGAACACGTGCTTGGGCAGCCGGCGACGCTGCACCGCCACGCTGAATACGTTCGAAGCGAAGATCTGGTTTCCGGGAAGCGTCAGGTCAAGCGAGCCGAGCGCGCTCCCGTTGGCGCTCCACTGCGCGGCTGTCACGTTCTGCTGGCGGCTCTTTGGCATGGGCTGGCTCAATTCCTCCTGGTCAGTTTTGTGGTCCGGGCGTTGCGCCTCAGGACCTTCTATTCGCGGGCATGGGGCCGAATCGCATCGTAGCCCCCAACGCGGGTCTGGGCATCGCTCAACTGGCGAAAGCTGGCTCGCGATCTTTCGACACGCGGCCAAACAATTATTCAGAAGGCGGCTGTTCCCGCGTGAAGGTCGGGTGCGGGCCTGGTTCGATCCGACCTGTTTCCGGATTGACGTGTGTGCGCGGAGGAGTGGAGGCAATCGATGCGGTCAGGCCGCCAGTGGCCAGTCCGCCACCGGCCAAGCGCGCGAGCGCCTTGCCGTCGAGGCCGGCCGCCACCGTGTAGTGCACCGTGTGTACCCCGGCCTTGACGGGCGTCACATGCCATATGAAGGCGCGGCTCGAGTGCGGTGCGAGCGCTCCGAGCGCCCAGGTGTTCACAAAAGCCGTTTCGCCGCCGCCGGGCGGGTTGACTTCCTCGGTCTGTACTGGTGGGCTGGTGGCGATCGCTCCCGGGCCGGTATTCACGATCCAGACGGGTCGCTTGTTCACAGCCAGTTTTGGGTAGGTGCTTGTGTAGTAGAACGAGTCGAGCGTCACCGCGATATTGGGGATCGTGCGTGCGCCGGCGTTGCGCACAACCAAAGTGAAGCGCGCGTCCCGCGCGATCGCCTGTCTGGCCGGGAATCTAGCCGTCAGAATTTCCACCGGATAGGTGGCTGCCACTTCGTGCGCGTTGCGCTGAGCGCCGCCACAGCCACTCATGAGAGCAGCGAGGAATGCGCCGCACGCGACGAGCGATACCCCACTAAGCGGCTTTCCCACCCTCACAGCGAGCGCCACGATATCAGTGCCGGTGGCGCCGGTGCAGAGCGGCCACGGGCGTTTGGCCCGCGCTGACGCTGGTACCGCGCCGGGGGGTTGGTGGCGTTTGCCCTCTAGTGCCAGTGGCGTTCGGCCTGCCGATCGCGTAGAGTGGGAGACGCGGGTCGGTACAGTTGGGGGCGCAGATGTCGGCGTCCCCTGAGGAGGGGTTTGAGATGGTACGCAGTGCAGCCGAGCGGGCTTTCCTACCGACTAGGAGTCTGCTCGAGGAAATCGGGGACATGATGATCCTGACCGGCAGGACGATTGCCTCTGCCCTGCGTCCGCCGTATCCGTATGGCGGCGAGTTCGTCTCGCAGTTCCTGTTCGCGCTGCGCCTGTGCTGGTTTCCGCTGCTGATCTCCACCGTCGCGATCTGCTACGCCGCGCCGGGCCTGCAGGCCGCCAACTTCCTCACGATCTTCGGTGCTCTGGACCGCTTGGGCGGCATCTTCGTACTCGCCGCCATCCGCGAGATCGGCCCCAACGTGACCGCGATCGTGCTCGCCGGGGTTGCGGGCACGGCGATCACAGCCGACCTGGGTGCGCGCAAGATCCGCGAGGAGCTGGACGCGCTGCAGGTGCTTGGCGTGGACCCGGTCAAGAATCTGGTGGTCCCGCGCTTCCTCGCCCTGATGCTGGTGACGGGCCTGTTCAACGTCTACGCGATCCTTTTCGGCCTGTTCGGTGGCATCCTCGCCGAGCTTGTCAACGGTCAGCCACTCGGCCCCTTCTGGGACACGCTGTTTGCCAATGCGTCGACCACGGATCTGTGGGGTTCAGCGTTGAAGACGACGATCTTCGGAGCCATCATCGCGATTGTCTGCTGCTACAAGGGCATGACTGCCTCCGGCGGCGCCGAGGGTGTCGGCCGCGCCGTCAACCAGGCTGTCGTCGTCACCTTCCTCGCGATCTTCGCGTTCGACTATGCCTACACGCAGCTCCTGTTGGCGACGCACCCCAATATCCTCGTCATCAAGTAATGAACGAACTCCTGGTAACACCGCGCGAATGGCTCGCCGCGACCGGCGAGATCGGCCGTTTCGGCGCCAACATCGTGCGCGACGTCTGGGGTCTGCGCGTCTTTCACTTCTTCGGTGAGGCGCTGCGCCAGTCGGGCATCCTGATCGTCTCCTCGACGCTGATCATCTGGGCGCTGATGTTCGTGCTCGGCCTGGAGTGCGGCATCGAGGGCGCCTACTTCCTCGAGGCCCAGGGCGCGCCTGCCTACGCGGGAGTGTTCACGGCTTGGTGCGATCTGCGCGAGATCATCCCTTACGCCTTCGGCTACATGATGGCCGCGAAGGTCGGCACTGGAATCGTCGCCGAGCTGGGTGCGATGCGCATATCCGATGAGATCGACGCGCTCGAGGTGATGGGCATCAATTCGATGACCTTCCTGTGCGCGACGCGTCTGCTGGCAGCCTGGGTAGTGCTCCCCTTCATGTACCTAGCGGGTGTAGGCGCTGCTTTCCTCGCCTCTTACATAGCCGTCGTGGAGCAGGTCGCGACCGTCTCGGCCGGTGGCTATCTGTTGATCTTCTGGCAGTTCCAGAATCCTCCAGATTTCCTCTACAGCCTCATCAAGGCCATGTTCATGGCCACCGCGATCGTGCTTGTGGGCTGTTACTACGGCTACAACGCCAGTGGTGGGCCCGTAGGCGTGGGCACCGCCACGGCCAAGTCGATGGTCTTGAACATAATTTTGGTGCACTTGATCGGAATGCTCGGCACCCAGGTCTTTTGGGGCGCCAACCCGAAAGCCCCGATCGGAGGTTGAAAGATGGCTGCGCATCTTGAAGGGGATGGGCCCGAGGAGGGGAGACCCACAGGCGAGGTAGACCCCCTAGCGCAGGGAACTGGCGAGCCCCCCGTCGCTGAGGAGCCCTCGATTGCGCAGGAGCATCACCCCCTGGGGCAGGGCACCCCCCATCGCGGGGAGCAGGCAGGCGGGACCGAGGAGTCCGAGTTTCGCATGGGGATCAATCGCCCTACGGGCGTGCCCGACGCGATCGAGTTCATCGGCGTCCACAAGTCCTTCGGCTCGAATCATGTGCTGCGTGGGTTGAACATGGGTTTGCCCGAGGGCAAGATCTCGATGATTCTTGGCCCCTCGGGAACCGGCAAGTCGGTCTGCATCAAGCACATAGTCGGACTGCTCTATCCCGACGAGGGCGACGTGATAGTGCAAGGACGCTCGATCCCAAGCCTTCCCGACGCCGAGCTGTTCGAGATTCGCAAGAAGTTCGGAGTTCTCTTCCAGGACGGCGCCCTGTTCGGCTCGATGAACCTCTACGACAACATCGCCTTCCCGCTGCGCCAGCACACCGAGAAGAGCGAAGAGGAGATCGCCGAGATCGTCAATTCGCGCATGCGCGAGGTCGGGCTCGGCAATGCGGGGGAGAAGATGCCCAACGAGCTCTCTGGTGGGATGCGCAAGCGCGCCGGCTTCGCTCGCTCGCTCGTGCTCGACCCCGAGATCGTGTTGTTCGACGAGCCCGACTCGGGACTTGACCCGGTGCGCACCGCGCTTCTTTGCGAACTGATCAAAGAGGTCCACGAAGAGAACGGCGGCACCTACGTCGTCATCACCCACGACATCATGTCCGCCCGGAGAGTGGCCGAGCACATCTCCGTGCTGTGGCACGGACAGATCGTCGAGTCCGGCCCCGCGGCAGAGCTGTTCGACTCCGAAAACGCCTTCGTCCGCCAGTTCCTCTCGGGCGAATCTCAGGGCCCACTGGGAATGGAGTAAGACGCCTTCAGAATGAGCTGTGCCGCGGGAGGTTTATGAATCGGGAACGCCCGGGTGCATAGCTTATCTTTTGAAAGGTCTTACCAACACCCCCTTTTGCGAACGCCTAGATAAAGGTTAGGCACCTAAATAAATCACCCGGGTCCAAGCAAAGGGGTATTGAGACGTGCAGGTCATTTTGAAAGACCTTCTAATAGTGCTTTGTTAGGTGTGTTGTAGGTTTCGGGGGTGGGGTGGCGAACCTTTTTCGTGTTTGGTCATCGGCACGGGGAGGGATCATGGCGGCTATGGCTGTTGCGGATGTGGATGGGTTGGGGGTCGTTGGGGGG
>DATAXK010000030.1:0-2812 GCA_036266805.1 Solirubrobacteraceae bacterium | reverse complement strand
CGCGACGACCAGCCGATCACCTCGGGGCTTGTTCCCGGTCGTGATCGTGCGGTTGCTTGCCTAGGAGCTCCGGCCGCGACGGTTGTAGCGATAGCCGCCACCGGTCGCCAACAGAACGATGATGATGATGAGCAGGATGATGAGCATGGTCACCTCCCAACGCTGGACTGGGTTTGCTCGTGCATGGATGGGTCCGTTAGTGCTTCTTACCGCCGGTGAGGGTGGCGGCGACCTTGTCCACGGCGTCCTTCGCCGAGCCCTTCACTCGATCGGCGCGGCCCTCGTTCTCGAGTCGCTTGTTGCCACTGAGCACGCCAGCAGCTTGCTTTGCGCGCCCCTTTGCCTTGTCGATGTTCTTGCCGGTCATGAGCTCTCCCGGTTACGGATGGACGAGCCCCCGAGTGGGCGCTCGCTGTGGAAACGGCCGAGTAGTCGCGCGTGAAAGATCGTTGGCACCCATGAACGCGACGACACGCTTGGATCGTGGCCGTCCTGCGCGCCCGGTACCCGTGGGTCCGTCGAGGGCGCCGTCGCGCGATGGACGGAGCCGGACCTCTCGCGACCTAGCCCTGAACTCGGCCTTGACCGCGTCCACTTGGCGCGCAAGCGAATCGGTGGGAACCAGCGAGTTGGGCACGTCGACCTCCGGGTCGTGAAGCAGGGACCTCGGAAAGTCAGTTCATGCTGCCGCCCACTGCTTCGGGCCGACCCCACGTAATGCCCTTCGCAAGCGAGTCTACTCCCCACGCCTAAAGGCCGAACGAATTCGGCCACGCGCCGCGCGCGTCTCGCTTTCCCGCGGTTCGGCGGCTCATCCCACCGAAAATGTTTGATTCCCTTGCGTCGGCGCGCTGCGGCGGCCCTGTTGCCGGCGAGTAGGATCTGTCGATGCCGTCGGCGTCAAGGCCCTCTGTGTGGGCTCGGCTGGTGCGTCGGACGTTGAGGCATCCCGCCGATCGCACCGACGGTGTCGAGCGCGGCCGTTTCGAGCGTCTCGCGGAGTACGGCTCCTTCCTCGCAAGCTCGCCGTTCTTCTTTGCTGTCTGCCTGCTCGTGATCCTCGTCTGGGCGATCGGGTTGATCGCGGGCGCAGGCGATCGCTTCGAGGTCGCGGCTGCCGGCCTCGTGTCGTCACTCACGCTGGTTCTCGTTGCTCTCCTGAAGAACGCCGAGCTCCGGTCCGAGCGCGCGATTCAACGCAAGCTCGATGCGATTGCAAGCTCGCTGCTACAGGACAAGCGGGGCAATGACGACGGCGAGTCCGAGCGCGATCTGGAAGAGGCGATCGGCGTCCACGAGGAGATCTGACGGAGCGTCGCGCTCCCGACTCCGCAATCACACAGTCCGAAGTACCGAAGGCGCGGGCGTTTGCACGCCCTTTGCGTGACACATAAGCGATGACCCGCGCCTTCGATCCGAACAGGCCGCCGGGCGCCCGTAACACGCAGGCTTCGCACGGAGTACACTCGGAGGCGAAGGGCATCCTCTGCGAGGTCGGCTCGGAGCGCGAGCGGGCAACGCAATCTGACTTTCTGAGGTCTTCACGAACTGAGGAAGTCGACATGCCCCAAGACTCTGGTTGTCCGCGATTCGGCGCAAGCCGCGTCGGCACGGTTGCCGCCCCGTCCAGGTGCACGACGCACGACGAGTGCCCTGATGCACGATGGCCGGCGCCGCAACCGCGCAGGCCCCGAAGCAGCCGTGCGCAGACCAACCCGAACTCGGTTGGGAGGTGACCATGCTCACGATCCTGCTGATCGTCATCGCCGTCCTGCTGTTGAGCGGATTCGGCTTCGGCCGTCGTCGCAGCCGTCGCGGCTCGTAGCCGTAGCGACGGCGCTCGCGCCAGGCGCGCGAGATCGGCTGGTCGCCGCGCCCAGCGGCCGCCAGCCCCCCTTGCGTGGCGGTAGATCACGCACTTAGAAGTGGTTTCACAATGAGTTGAGTCGTCGCCAGCAGAGGGTTGAGCAGGCGGGGACGAGTAGCCCGGTGTGGAGTTCGGGGTAGCGTTCGTAGCGGATTCGCAGGCGGCGGAAGTTGTGCAGGTGCGCGAAGCCGCGTTCGACGACCCAGCGTTGGCGGCCGAGTCCTGAGCCGTGTCCGCTGCCGCGCCGGGCGATCACGGGTTTGATGCCGCGTGCTCGTAGCAGGCAGCGGTACTTGTCGTGGTCGTAGCCGCGGTCGGCGAGCAGCCGGTCGGGCTTCTGGCGCGGGCGGCCTGGCTTGCCGGCGACTGGTCTGGCGTGCAGGTCGTCCAGCAGCGGCAGCAGTTGCGTGACGTCGTTGCGGTTGCCGCCGGTCAGCTTGACGGCGAGCGGGATGCCGGTCGCGTCGACGAGTAGATGGTGCTTTGAGCCCGTGCGGGAACGATCAACCGGGGATCGCCCCGTCAGGAGCCCCCCAAAAGGGCACGCACATGAGAGCCGTCGACCGCAGCCCGCGACCAGTCGATTGCGCCAGCCGCGTTGAGCTTGACCAGCAGCTGCTGGTGCAACGCATCCCAGACACCGGCGGCCTGCCAGTCGCGCAGGCGCCGCCAACAGGTGACACCCGAGCCATATCCGAACTCCAGTGGAAGATCTCGCCAAGCGATCCCGGTGTGCAGCACGTGCAGGATCCCGTTGAGCGCGAGCCGGTCAGGCAACGCCTTGCGACCGGGGTAGCGCCGACGGCGCACGCGCGCAGGGATCAGCGGCTCGACCTCAGCCCACAACTCATCGCTGACCTCAAAACGAGAAGGCACCTCCACGACCTCCAATCGTCGACGACACCGCCGACAGATCCCAGATCAGTAGACATAACCCTTCATTGT
>DATAXK010000024.1:0-1595 GCA_036266805.1 Solirubrobacteraceae bacterium | reverse complement strand
GCTAGAGGCTTGATGTGATTTAGCGGCCGTCGTAGGCGGCGAGGGCGCGTGCGGGTCGGCCGGCGAGGGTGTTGAGCAGGATCCCGATGGTGAGGGCAAGGATGCGTTGGGCGATTCGGACGGCGAGCCCAGCCGGTGTTTTCGCAAGGTGGCGCTCGAGTCGCATCTGGCCTTTCAGGTTGGCGAAGACGCTCTCGATCACGAGCCGTGAGGAAGCGAGAGCACGTTCGCGGCCGAGGTTGGTGGCGCTGCGGGTCTTGTCGGGGGTGAGCAGCACGGTGCCGCTGGCGGCGAGCCGCTCGCGGTAGGCGCGGCCCCACAGACCTTTGTCGGCGATCACGACCTCGCTCGGTGTGCCGGTCAGCAAGTCGGCGAGCGGCTCATACTCTTTCTCGTTCGCCGGCACAACGGTGTAGCCGAGCGGCAGGCCGCGCTCGTCGGTCAAGAGCACAAGCCTCACACCCCAGACGAAGCGGTGGTGCGACTTGCAGTAGCCGTAACGAGCGAAGCCGGCGAACTCGGATCGCTGCTGGCAGCCCGGATAGCTGGCGACCGCAAGCTGGGTGCCATCGGCCAGCCGCACGCCGCCCACGTCGAGCCAGCGCGCGAGCTGCTGCTGCACGATCGAGATCAACTCGACCAACGCCCGCAGGCGGCGGTTGTACTGCGACTGATCAGGCAGATGCGGAAACCAACCTGGCAGCACCCGCCCGACGAGGCCGAGGAACTGACGGTCGGAACTCGCTCCGATCGCTGCCTGACAGACCGCGAGCGCGACCAACTCCGCATCGCTCGTCAACGCCGGCCGCCCCTGCCCGGCAGGGACCGAGTACTCATCAGCGAACACATACGCTGCGACAACAAGGGCTTCCAGATCCGTCATCTCGAGCTCCAATCTCGAGGGGACACAAGGACTGGAAGCCCTTCTTCGTCAAGCCGCGGGTCCCTGCGGCAGCCGCCGGACTTTCACATCAACCCTCTAGCAGCGCCGGGGTTGGCACCGGAGATTTCTGCCGGTCTTCGAGGGAACCACGACGGCGTGGATGCCTTCGACCCCGGTGATGCAGTGGTCGTCGTCAATGTGCTCAACGACTTCGGTCACGACGACGGCGAGCGGCTGCTCGAGTCGATGCAGATCGCCCGCATCGTCCTCCTCGGCGCCGCCACCGAGGGCTGCGTGGTGCAGACGGCGATCGACGCGCGCGAGCTCGGTCTGAAGGACTCGATCGTCGTGGACGCCTGCGCCACGACCGACCCGCACCTGGAGGAGACGGCCCTTCGGTACGCAGAGGACGTCGGCGGCGTGCGTCTCGAAGGGCTCGGTGTTTCCCGCGGCGTTCCTGCGGAAAGCGAGGAGGCGTGACCGCGCAGGAGATCTCTTCTCTGGGGCCAGCCACCCGTACGGATCCACTGCAGCTGGTCCTCTTGCAGTTTCGATGCATGGGCTGCGGATATGGAGCGAGCTGCCGGATCGCGCCGGAGCGGTGCCCGATGTGCAGTGGCACGACATGGGAGCACGTTCGACGCGACGAGAACGAATGGAGGCTGTGATGCCCGGCAAGAGCGCGCACGTGAAGAACGAGAAGCAGTACGAG
>DATAXK010000038.1:0-59093 GCA_036266805.1 Solirubrobacteraceae bacterium | reverse complement strand
GACAACCCTTCGCGCTGGCCGGAGCCCACCAACATCGACAGCATCCGCGAGCCCGTGATTATGGCAAAGATTCTTACCAACGAGGAATACGTGGGTGGCATCTTCAAGCTGGTGGAAGAGAAGCGCGGCCGGCAAATCAATTTTGAGTATGTGTCCGAAACCCGCGTGATGCTCACCTACGAACTCCCTCTAAACGAAATCGTGCTCGATTTTTACGACCGCCTCAAATCCGTATCGCGCGGATACGCCTCGCTCGACTACCACATGCAAGGCCACTGGGTTTCGCCGATGGTCAAAATGGATATCCTGATCGGCGGCGATCCCGTGGACGCGCTCTCAATCATCGTCCACCGCGATTCGGCCTACGAACGCGGCAAGGCGCTGGTATCCAAGATGCGCGAACTGATCCCGCGGCAGATGTTCGAGGTGGCGATTCAGGCGGCGATCGGCTCGAAGATCATCGCGCGTGAAACGGTCACCGCGATTCGCAAAAACGTGATCGCCAAGTGCTACGGCGGCGACATCAGCCGCAAGAAGAAGCTCCTCGGCAAGCAGAAGGAGGGCAAGAAGCGCATGAAGCAAGTTGGTCGCGTGGAGGTACCCCAGGAGGCGTTCCTGGCGGTGCTGGAGATCGGCGATGAGTAGCCGGCCCGTTTCGGGGGAGCTGTCCGTCGGGGTCAGCTCGCGGGTTGTCTTTGGGATTGGATGGGCGTGCCTTTCGAGGCACCGCGCGTAGATGCGAATCCTGTTTGTGTGTTTGGGCAACATCTGCCGC
This sequence comes from Solirubrobacteraceae bacterium, assembly GCA_036266805.1. Lineage (GTDB taxonomy): Bacteria > Actinomycetota > Thermoleophilia > Solirubrobacterales > Solirubrobacteraceae > Palsa-744. The sequence continues at coordinate 58,318 of DATAXK010000038.1, read as the reverse complement.
TCGCCAACAGCCGAGGGCGTGATGGCGAAGCTCGTCGCCGACGCAGGGTTGGGAGATGAGATCGAGCTCGACAGCGCCGGGACCGGCGCCTGGCACGTCGGCGAGCCGGCGGACGCGCGTGCCCGCAAGGCGGCATTGGCGCGCGCGATCGAGCTGCACAGCATCGCTCGCCAAGTGCGCGCCGAGGACTTCGAGCGCTTTGACTTGATCCTTGCGATGGATAGCTCCAACCAGCATGCGCTGCGTCAGCTGGCGCCGAATGAGGTTGCACGCGAGAAGGTGAGGCTGCTGCGCGAGTTCGATCCAGCCAGCGCCGCGGAGCACGACCTGGACGTGCCCGACCCCTACTACGACAGCGAGCGCGGCTTTGAGATCGTGCTCGACCAGGTGCAGGCAGCATGCGAAGGCCTGCTCGAGCAAACGCGCTCGGACAAGCCGCGGTGAGCCCGTCGGCGGCCGACCGTCTCGAGCGTCACGTGGTGGAGCGCTCGTCGGATAAGTGGATATGCGTCCCGCCACGATCGAGCAGCGCCGCCGCCTGTACCTGCTGGCGCGTGTCGTCATCGCACGTCATTACCGCCAGCCCCTGACGCTCGACGAGGTCGCACGGGCACTGTCGAGCTCGCCGCGCCAGTTGACGCGCGCATATGCGCAATTCGGCGAGGTCACCTTCCGCGAGGATCTGCTCACACGCCGACTCAAAGTGGCGGCGCAACTGCTGATCGAGCAGCCGGCGATCTCTGTGCGCGACGTCGCCAGGCTGGTCGGCTTTCGCCAGGCGCCGCATTTTGCCAAGGCGTTTCGCCGTCGCTACGGCTTGACGCCGGCGGCATTTCGAGCCGAGGGGCGAGCCTTCGCGCGAGCCGCGCGGGGACAGAAGAGGACGCCTCGCGGCTCCGAGCAGGCAGACGTGCGGTCGGTATGTGCTTAATGTGCCGCGTGCAACTCGGCGTCGAGCGTCGGTATCGACTCCACCGGTCCCGCTCCCGGTAGGCGCAGGCGCATCAGCGTGCCTCCTCCTGGAGCGACCTTGGCGCTGACGCGGCCGCCGTGCTGTTCGGCGACCTGGCGCACGATCGCAAGACCCAAGCCCGAGCCCGGGCGTCCGCGCGCCTCCGCGCCGCGGTAGAAGCGATCGAAGACGTGGGGGAGATCGGCGGCTGAGATGCCCGGCCCGTGGTCGCGTACGGTGAGCTCCTCGCCATGCAAGGCGATCTCGACTGGGCTGCCGGATGGGCTGTAGTTGACGGCGTTGTCGAGCAGGTTGTTGATCGCGCGGGACAGCCTTCCCGACTCGCCGGTCAGGACGACCTGGTCCAGCTCGACGTCGAATGGCGTGTCCGGCGAATGGCGGCGCGCGCGCTCGATCGCCTCCTCCACGACCAGATCCAGGCGCACGTCCTCGCTGCCGCCGCGCGGCTGCTCGCCGCGACCGAGCTCGATCAGGTCGTTCATCAGCAGCGTCAGCTCCTCGATCTGCTCGACCACGTCATCGAGCATGCGCTGGCGTTCCTCGACCGGCATGTTCGACTCTTGCTTGAGGATTTCGATGTTCGTGCGCAGGCTGGTGACAGGTGTGCGCAACTCGTGCGAGGCGTCGGCGACGAGCTGGCGCTGAGCGTGTACTGAAGCGTCGAGTGCGCTCATCGAGCTCTCCAGCGCATCGAGCATCGCGTTGAAGCTCTCCGCAAGACGCCCGATCTCGTCCTCTCCGGCGGGCTGGATTCTGTTTGAGAGGTCCTGTGTGCGGGTGACGTGCTCGGTGGCCTGGGTCAGGCGCTTGATCGGCGCCACCGCCGCGCCGGCGACGAGTCGTCCCAGCAGCGCGGCCAGCGCGACCCCGCCGATGTCGAGCAGCACGAGAATCAGGCGCAGGCGCGCGAGCGCGCTGTCCACGTCGGTCAGCGGCTGGGCGAGCTGGGCGGCATAGCCGTGAGATATGGCCTCGCTGAGGACGCGCAGGTGGATCCCGTCGGCACTCGAGTCCTCGAAGAACGATTTCCCGCCGTGCGCGGCGAGATTGAGCGTCTTGGCGCCGATCGGCAATTTCACATTCGGCGAGGAGGCAAACAGAATCGTCCCGTTGGAGTCGATCAGCTGCTGGTAGCCGCGTACCTGGTCGGGTCCCGGCGGTATCCCCGGAAAGGCGTTGTGATGCGCTCCCCGTCGAGCCAAGGGTGTCGATCCATGTTCGAAGCGGCTCATCAACGGTTGCGCGCGATCGCGCAGCTGGCTGTCGACTTGGCCGTAGAGCTCGCGGGCGGAGAGCAGATAGGTGAGAGCCGAGGCCAGTACCACGGCGATTGCCACCGCGGCGGCCGAGGCGAGCGTGATGCGTCGGCGGAAGCTCATGGCAGCCAGCGGCCCTGGCGTCGGATCGCTGTCGGCAATCTCATCAGGCCCTCAGAACGTAGCCTACGCCACGCACGGTGTGCAGCAGACGTGGCTCGCCGCCCGCCTCGGTCTTGCGGCGCAGATAACCCATGTAGACGCCGAGTGAATTCGAGCTCGAGCCGAAGTCGTAACCCCAGACGTGCTCGAAGATGATCGAGCGGGTCAGCACCTGCTTGGGGTGGCGCAGGAACAGCTCGAGCAGCAGGAACTCCGTGCGGGTCAGGTTCAGCGAACGCTCTCCGCGCCAGGCCTCATGGGCCAGACGGTCCAGGCGCAGGTCCTCGAAGCTCAGCGTCTCCTCCTGGTCGATCTCGTCTGCTCGCCTGAGCAGAGCGCGCACGCGCGCCATCAGCTCGCGCAGGGCAAACGGCTTGACGAGGTAGTCATCGGCACCGGCGTCCAGTCCGGCGACGCGGTCGTCGACCTGCTCGCGCGCGGTGAGCATCAGCACCGGCGTGCGGTCGCCGCTCTCGCGCACGCGCCGGCACACTTCCAGACCGTCGAGCACCGGCATCGAGACGTCGAGGATGACCGCGTCGTAGGAGTTGTCGCCGAGACGCTCCAGCGCGTCGCCGCCATCGCCCGAGAGCGAGACCTCGTAGCGCTCGAGCGTCAGCGCGCGCGAGAGCGCATGTTGGACTGCGGGCTCGTCGTCAACGACCAGTATGCGTGCGGGCTCTGCCATATCTGTTTTCGCTCTCACGCGCCAGGGCAATTGGGTACCGGGGCGGTCGGGCTATGGTGACGGTAGCCGCTACAAGCTAATAACGAGGCCGAAGAGGATGCGAAGAATCGCCGATGAGGACGCCGCCGAGGCGATTCGAGCAGATCGATCTCACGCCAGCGCGGAGCGGTTACTCCTCGACGATGGGGACTCGCCTCGGCACGCTGACTCCTCCTCTGAGGCTGACTCTGCCGGCGGGAGCGGCGGTGGGGACATATCAAGCCAGTCGCGGCGGCTGCGCAACGGGCTGATCAGCCTCGCCATCTTCTTCGCGCTGGTCGCGGCTCTGCTGTTTGCCGTGCCGGGACTGCGCTCGGCCGGCGAGCTGATCACCGATGCCGACATTCCCTGGGTTGCGGCGGGCATCGGCTTCGAGCTGCTCTCCTGCGCCGGCTACGTGATCCTGTTCGAGCTCGTCTTCAAGATGGAGCGGGGCTTCAGCCGGCGACTGGCGCTGTCCGAGCTCGGGGTCAACTCGGTCGTCTCCGCGGGCGGCATCGGCGGCATCGCGCTCGGAGCATGGGTGCTGCGCACGAAGGGTGTGGCGGTCGACCGCATCGCGCGGCGCTCGGTGCTGATCTTTGTGTTGACCAGCGCCGTCAACGTCGGCGCAACAGCGCTGATCGGCATTCCGATGTGGCTCGGGTTGCTGCCTGGCTCGGAGGATCCGCTGCTTACGCTGTTGCCGGCCGGGCTCGCGATCGTGACGATCGCGGGGACGCTCGCGATCGCAGGGCTCGCGGGGCGGCTCGCGACGCGCAAGCGACTGAGCAGCGGACGGTTGCACGTTGCGCTTGTCGCGGTCAGCGACGGCGTGCGCGGCGCGCTGCGGGTGATCGCCCGCCACGATTGGCGTCTGCTTGGCGCGGTCGGCTACTGGCTGTTCGACACGGCCGTGCTCTATGCGTGCCTGCTTGCCTACGGTCAATCGCCTGCGTTCTGGGTCGTGGCGATGGCCTATCTCGTCGGTCAGCTGGCGAACTCGATTCCGATACCTGCCGGCCTCGTGGCTGTCGAAGGGGGGCTGATCGGAATGCTCGTGCTGTTTCACGTTCGGCCGGTCTCAGTCGTCGTGGCGGCGGTGGTCACCTACCGGGCGATCTCGCTGTGGCTACCTGCTCTGATCGGCTCAGCCGCCTTTTTCGGCCTGCGCCATGAGATTGGCGAGCCGGTGGTGGCGGCAGCATCCGACGTACCCGCTCACAACTAGCCAGACACTAAGGCGATTCCGACAGGCGCTGGCTGGCGGCGAGCGCGGCCCGCGCCTTCTGGCATGGATGGCCTGGGAGTGTGTTCATGACGGCGGTCAGCTCGGGGTAGACGGGGCCTGAGAGTCCTGGACAGTAGACGGGCGGCGGCAGCTTGCCGGGCGATCGGGGCGCGTTCAGCGGCTGTAGCTGTCTGGCCGCGAGCAGCGCGTGGGCGAGCGTGTCCGAGTAGACGTCGATTGCTTCGCGCCCGCTGTAGAGCTCGATCGAGCGTTCTTCGTTGTAGACGGTCGCCGGCACGCCTCTGATCAGCATGTTGTGCTGTGGGCCCAGCGGGGCGTTTGAGTGCAACGAATAGATCACGGTCGTGACTTGCAGTGGCAGCAGGCAGCTGCCGCCGCCGCCGAGCAGGCCCTTGCCGCTGACGCAGTCGCCGTAGTAGACGCTGTCGCCGATTCCGGCGCTGTAGCTCTTTAGGCCGTCGGTGGCAGCTAGCGGGTGGCCGGCGAAGCTTGGGCCCGCCCAGTAGAGCCTGAAGTAGGGGAACGTTTGCGCTTCGGCCAGAGCCGCGTCGCTGAGCGCCGGTGGGTGGACGGTGCCACAGCCAGACGCGAATGCCGCGAGGCCAAGCAGCGCGAGCGCCAAGCCCCGGCGGGCGCGCTTTGTAGGAGCGGTCATCGGCGCTGATTATCGGCTACCGGCGTTTGCGGTGCGCAACGCGACTTCTGATGCTCTCGTCTGTTCATACAGATACAAGCGCGCGACTCGTCCATCTTGAGATCCGACTCGCGTGCGTGCTGAGGCTCGGCGGGGTAGCACGCCGAGCCTCAGCCAACTTATCGCCTCGCGCGGCTAAGTCGAACAGTCTGCGGTTCGATTCGCCTCGCGCAGCAAGCCCTGTAGCCATTTCTTGGCCGCTTACGATCCCAGCCCGTCTCGCGCAACAGGCGGCCTCGCCATACTGGGCCGCTTGGGTTCAGTGGACAGCCAAGCACTTGCCGAGGGGTCGCCCCGGTTGGAGTCCTCGCGTAGGCCGTTCGCGGATGTGCGCATCTCGTTGGCGATGGTCACGGCGATCGTGCTCGTTGGTACCTGGCTGCTGCTTGCTCCGCGCTCGCCGGACTTCGCCGCGCAGACCTACCGCGCGACGCTGTTTGAACGCTTTGGCTTCACGGTTTGGGATAACAACTGGTACGGCGGGCACCATCTTCCAGGCTATAGCCTGGTGTTCCCCTGGCTTGCGTTGCTGCTCGGGATTCGCCTCGCCGGCGCGCTTGCGGTGCTCGTATCTACTTTTGCGTTCGAGCGGATTGCGCTCGGTGTGTACGGGCCGCGTGGGCGCTGGGGGGCTGTCTGCTTTGCGCTGGCCGCCGCCGGCGACCTGTGGATCGGGCGCGTCACGTTCGCGCTCGGCGTCACATTTGCCGTGCTGGCGGTGCTTGCGCTTGTGCGCGAGCGGCCTTGGCTTGCGGTCGTGCTCACGGTGCTGTGTACCGCCACGAGCCCCGTCGCCGGGTTGCTGCTTGCGCTGGCCGGCGCTACCCACGTGTTCGTCAGCCGTCGTGCGCTTGCCGGGCTGACGCTGGTGTTGCCCGTACTTGTCGTCGTCCTGCCGCTCGAGGCTCTGTTTCCCGAGGGTGGTTGGGAGCCGTTCGCGGCCAGTTCGATAATCGCGACGGTCGCTGTGACTTTGGCGTTCCTTTACGCGGTGCCGTGGGAGGAGCGGCTGTTGAGGATCGGCGGGCTGATCTATTTGGGTGTGATCTTCCTGTCGATCGCGCCGACGCCGATGGGTAGCAATATCGCTCGCTATGCGGTGATCCTGGCTGGGCCGCTTGCGCTGTGCGTGTTGGGGCGCGACGGCTTCAGCAGACCTGGCCGCCCGCTTGCGAGCATCGTGTTTGCCGTGGGGTTGATCGTCGTGTGGACGGTGTGGGGGCCGGTGCGTGAGAGCGCCGAGGTTGTGGGCGACGCATCGACGAGTGCTGCTTATTACGTGCCGCTCGAACGCTTCCTCGACGCCCACGGCGGAGGACTCGTACGCGTCGAGGTCCCGTTCACCCATTCTCATTGGGAGGCGGCATACCTGGCGCAACACTTCTCGTTGGCGCGCGGATGGGAGCGCCAGCTTGACACCAAGTACGACCCGCTGTTCTTCGGAGGGACACTCACCGCTTCTGCTTACCGTGCTTGGCTGAAGAATCTGGCGGTCAGCTATGTTGCGCTGCCCGACGTGCGTCTGGATGGGTCAAGCGACGAAGAGGGGGCGCTGATCCGCAAAGGCCTTCCCTACTTGCGCGAAGTGTTCTCAAGCAGGCATTGGCGCGTGTTCAAGGTGCTCGATCCCATGCCGATCGCCTCGGCGCCTGCCGTGCTGACTGGGCTGGACCACGACTCGTTCACGCTGCGCTTTGCCGCAGCGGGGCGCTCGCTCGTTCGCTTGCATTACACGCGTTACTGGACGTTCGTGCACGGACAGGGCTGCGTGAGCGAAGCGCCTGGAGGGTGGACGGCGGTGAGGGTCAAGTCCCCCGGTGTCGTGCGTGTGCTGGCGCGCTTTTCGCTGGGGCGTGCGCTTGGACTGGCCGGCTCCTGTGGATGACGACGACGCGCTTGGTCTTGGCGCCTTTTGTCGCGACGTTCGCGTGTGCCTTGGCTATCGCCGCGGCCGCCGCCTTTGCGCGTGGCTTGCTCGTGCCAGGGCCGGTTGTGTTCGGCGTCCTTGTCCTTTGCGGTGTCGCGTCTAGAGGGGCGAGCGCGTACAGGCCGGTTATGCCCGATAGGTAGAGGTAGTGGTTGTCGCTGATGACCGGATCGAAGGAGCCAGTGTTCATCGAGAACACGACTTTGCCGGTGGAGATGCCGAGACCGATCGTGCGGTGCGTGCCGAGGTCGGCGAAGTACACGATGTTGCCGATGATCGTGGCCGATCCGGAGATCTTGCCGCCCGCGTGGTACTGCCACTCGATGTGGCCCGAGCGGGCGTTGAGGGCGTAGAAGGTGCCGTCATATGAGCCCAGGTAGATGGTCGGGCCGAGTCCCGGGGCGTTCGTGACGGCCGGCGAGGCGTACACGTAAGCCCCGGTTTGAACCGCCCAGTCGAGCGCGCCCGAGGAGGCGTCGTAGGCGTAGACGCGCCCGTCGGTGTTGCCCAGGAACACCCTGCCGTACATGACGGCTGGGGTCGAGTAGAAGGTGCCGCTGCCGAGTAGCGCGCCGCCTGAGCCGCTGCGCCACAGCAGATGTCCGTGCTGCTCGCCTACGGCCTGCAGCTCGCCCGAGTAGTCACCGAAGTAGAGCACACCGCCCGAGAGGCTCGGACTCGCCTTGACCGCGCCGGCCGCGTGGTAGGTCCACAGGACGTTGCCGTTGCTTGCGTTGAGCGCGTATACGGTTCCGTTCTGGGATCCGAAGAACAGCTTGCCTTGGTCGAGCAGTGGAGAGGACTCCGCACGGCTGGGCAGGTCGCGCGTCCAGCGGAAGTGGCCGTTGAGTGTGTTCAGGGCTACGACCCTTCCCGCTTGGGAGCCCGGCGAGCGCGAGAGCACGGTCGCGTAGACGGTGTCGCCGGCGACGGCCGGCGTGGAGGCCGAGAGAGCCCCCAGGCGCCGGCTCCAGAGGATTTGCCCGGTGTACTTGTCGATTGTGTTGAGTGTGGCGTCGTCGCCGAGCTGAAAGATGCGGTTGCCCGACATCACCGGTGGGAACTCGAGCAGGGCGCTGCCACCCCGCGCCCATACAGTCCTGAATGGGGGCCTCATCGTCGGGGAGGCCGGGAAGAAGCGAGTGTGGTTCTTCGTATAGCCGTACAGCGGCCAGGCGAAATGGTCCTGGCCTTTGACCTTCGGCAGGGTCGGCGTAGGCTGCGGCACGAACGGTGCTTGCGGGTGGTAGATGTCGCCGGTGCGGTGTTTCTCGTAGAGGTAGCCCGCCAGCACTATGCCCACAATCACGAGCAGCGCAACGGCCGCTGTCGCCAGCCAAGCCCTGGTCGAGGTAGGGAGCAGGCGGAAGCGTCGCTTGCCGCTCATCGGTCAGCCATCAAAGCTGGGGACCGCCCTCAGGCGGCGAGTCTGCTCGACGGTGGATCGGACTCCACCGCCGAGGCCTGTCGTGCGTGTTCGGCTGCAGCGGCTGCTCCTGCTCTGCGCCTAGCTTGTGTGCTGTGCGAGGGGCGGCCGAGCAGCAGGCCCATCATCCGGGCTGCGCCAAGCGCCAGCTGGGCGATGCTGACCGTGCCCAACGGCAGCAGCGTGAGACCCGCCACGAGCGAGACGATGTCATGACCGCCGGCGATCGACCAGTTCCACAGCAGGTAGTCGGCCACCGTGAGCACGAGCAGGAAAGCCAAGGCCCTTGGACGCACGGGCTATACCTTAGTGGTCGCGCGTGACGGTACGATGGTTGCTGCTCTCGCGGGCGAAGTGTTGTGGTTGCACAAAAGCCTTCCAAGCTTTTAGGGCGGGTTCGATTCCCGTCGCCCGCTTCAGGCAGAGACTCAGGCAAAACGGTCTAAGGAGGCAGCGCGATGGCCAAGCCGATACCAGATGACTACCCGCAGGTGATGCCCTATCTGATCGTCGACGGCGCGAACGAGGCGATCGAGTTCTACAAGGGGGTGCTCGGGGCGAGCGAGCGCATGCGTTTGGGCGGACCCGACGGCAAGGTCGGCCACGCCGAGCTTCAAATAGGCGAGGCCGTAATCATGCTCGCTGACGAGAACCCGGGGATGAACATCGAAGGCCCGAAGTCAGTCGGAGGCACGCCGGTGACGATCCACGTCTACCTCGAGGATGCCGATGGCGCGTTCGAGCGCGCCGTCCAAGCGGGGGCCAAGTCGTTGCGAGCGGTCGAGGATCAGTTCTATGGTGATCGGTCCGGGCAGTTCGAGGATCCCTACGGCCACCGCTGGAACGTGGCCACGCACGTCGAGGACGTCACCGAGGATGAGATGGCGCGGCGTGCGGCGGAGATTGGTGGGGGGGTGAGCTGAATGGTCGAGTCGGCAAGTAAACCCGACGGGATCGCTGTGGACCGGCCAGGGGTCGATTCGTCGCCCGTGCCGGTGGTCGAGCGCTTCTTGGAGTTCCTGCGCCGTGGGGATCTCGATGAGGCGCTGGGGCTCCTGGCGGTGGACGTGGTCTACGAGAACGTCGGTCTGCCCACCGTTCATGGACGCGAGCGCGTTCGGCGTCTGTTCGGCCGGGCATATGGCAGTGGAGGCGGTTTCGATGTCGTCATCCACACGATCTGTGCAGACGGGCCGTCCGTCCTCACCGAGCGCACCGACTTCCTGACGTTCCGCAAGCTCCATATGGAGTTCTGGGTTTGTGGGCGCTTCGACGTGCGCGACGGCCAGATCGTGCTGTGGCGCGACTACTTCGACTTCCTCAAGTTCAATACGGCTCTCTTGCGCGGGTTGCTGGGAGTGGGTCTGCCCAAGCTGCGCGCCAAGCTGCCTGCGAGGGCTTGACCTGGGGGAGGTGCCCAGCGGGCTTTGTCCGTAGAATCGAGGAGCACCACGGGGAGTGGCGCAGTCTGGTAGCGCACCCGGCTGGGGGCCGGGCGGTCGCAGGTTCAAATCCTGTCTCCCCGATTGAGTTGTGGTTGGATGCTGGAGAGGGCTGGGGGCGTCCCAAGGACGCGGGATCTGGCTTTAGCTCTGGGCTTGCGAGCGGTCCAGGCCGATCCAAACCTGGAGTCGCCGAGAGCGCCGATTTCGCGCCAACCGCCCACGAACCGCCCACGCAAACTGGGTCTGACCGCCCACGCTGGGCGTAAGTCGACTAGCTGAAGAGGCTGGCATGGATGGCAGGTTTACGTCGGTATGCCTGGTTTGAGCGAAGTGTCAAGCGCATTACGACCACGACAGCGTTTTCTTTAGGTTGTTGAGACGATTGTGAGCCACGTGTCCGTCGCGCTGTAGACGGCCCACAACGTTCCCAGTCGACCAAAAGCCACGTTTTTGGGGTATGCACGACTATAACGATTTGGCCAAAGTAAAGGGAGTGGACGAAAAAGGCAAAGAGGCTCTTGGCAACTACATAAACAAGGAAGCCAGGGGATTCGCACGCCTCACGAGGGCCGCGTTTCAGGTAAAAAGTACCCACCTCTGGCTCACTGAGTAAGGGGTATTGCTACAAGATGGCAGCAAGAAAACTCCTCCTCCGTACGGTCACCCAGAAGTACAGCGTCTAGCAGCACAAGATTTCCTCCGTCTTGGAAGGTCTGCAGAACATTTCGAATGGGCTTACTATTATCTCTACGAAGGGCCGACGAAAGATGCCATGCTTGCGCAGGGAGAAGGTACGCATCTATTCGACAGTGCTCTGTTAGAGGGCGAAGGTGTGCATGAAAAACAAGAACCTAGAGAGGCATATTGCGTGCTGGCCCTTGGCGACAATGCCGGATGTCCCGCAAAAGGTCTTACTAAGATGCCAGTGGCGGACACTGTAACGGCAAGTGCTGGCACGGTCTTGGTGGATGTGTATCCGGAAGGTTTGCCTACAAAATATGTCGTCGAGTATGGGACCGCTACGGCTTATGGCGGTACCACGGCGTCTGCCGAAGTCACAAATTCTGTCGGAGATCAGAGTGAGACAGTCTCACTCAGTGGTCTTGAATCATGTAAGACATACCATTACCAGGTAGAGGTTGAAAACGAAGCCAATGAAGGCACGCTCGGTTTGGGGGGCGACCAGACTTTCAAGACAAAATGTGCGGCGACAGAGGTATCTGTGGGAGGCGGATTCGCGTGTGCGCTCATTGCCGATGGTCATGTCGAATGCTGGGGTTATAACGGGTCGGGGCAGTTGGGGGACGGAACCACCGTTAACAGTTCAGTCCCGGTCTCCGTTAGCGATCTCTCGGGTGTCACCCAAGTCTCAGCAGGGGAAGAACAGGCGTGTGCGCTGTTGGGTACGGGACATGTGGATTGCTGGGGAGGCAATGAATATGGGGAATTGGGGGACGGTACGATACTTAGCTCGTCAACTCCAGTTGAAGTAACAGGAATCAGTGATGCGATTGCTGTCAGTGCCGGCGAACGTGGTAGTTGTGCACTGTTGTTGACTGGCGAAGTAGAATGCTGGGGTTCGAATGAACTTGGTCAGCTAGGCAATGGTACAACGGAAGATAGCTCGACCCCGGTGCTCGTTAGCGACCTTACGGGTGCGATCGCTATTAGCGCTGGTGCCGGGGCTGCGCCGTTATATCCGGAGGTGAACTCAAGTGCTGGGGGTCAAATAGATGGGGGGGAACTAGATTATGCGTGGAACCCTATGAGGGAAAACCAAAATCAAAGACACAGTTCGATCCCTTTGACGATGCCCGTAGCGGGAGTCATGGCTGTTGAGGGTGGTGCGGAGCATATATGTGCACTTGAGGAATCTGGTGACGTATACTGTTGGGGCGATAAGCTAATAGGTTCACCAAATAACGGTATCTATAATGAACACAGTGAAGTGCTGACACCGTGGGAGCAGGACGATAAAATGACAACTTTGAGCGGCGACGACTGGACAACTTGTGGGGTCGTTGTTGACGGCGGTATCGAATGTTGGGGAGATGATGAAGACGGCGAACTCGGCGACGGCGTTATTAGCGGTGAAGATGAAGGTAGCCAGACGCCCGTGGCTGTGAGTGGGATCAGCGATGCTACTGAAGTGAGTGCTGGCAAAGATTCGGTCTGCGCGTTGCTTTCTGGCGGTGATATTGATTGCTGGGGCGGAGGTGAAGACGGCGAGCTAGGCGACGGGTCCGAAGAACCAAGCGCGACGCCGATACCTGTAATAATAGGGTTTGGATAAAGTAGGGTCCGCAACTTTAGGACGTTCGAATAGTCTTATGGGCATGAGAAGGCGAACATCGGTAGCGACGATCTCAATATTGGCGGTTCTTCTTGCTCTTGTCCCGGCATGCATGGCACGGGCTGCGAGCAAGACGCCAACGCAATGCTCACCAGGTCACCCGCGTATCATCACCGCCTCTGCGAACGCAGAGGTGTTTGCGGCGCCGGAACCTGGGATAATCAAAAAGTTGGGTGTCTACGGGTGCGTTTATGGGCATCGATCGTATTATCTAGGCCCGTTACCGTACGGTTCGTCAGAGGGTGGTGGCGGCGTTGAAGATGAGGTCCTTGCTGGTCCGATAGTGGCTTTTGAAGAAAGCTCCACTGCGGGCCCTCAGAGTAGGGGCGCTGAATGGCATGTGATCGTCCGCAATCTAAGTAATGGCCGGCTAATGCATCGGGTTCCCACCGGTACGCCAACATCCCCTAATCCGCTGCTTGTCGGGGCTGGCTTTACCAGCAAGATCGTTGTGAAGATCGATGGCGCGGTGGCATGGATCGTCGAAAAACCGATTGAAGGTGGCACGAACTATGAGGTCCATGCGCTGAACGCGACTGGCACTCCCCGCCTTCTTGCCTCTGCCACAGATATTGGTCCCACCTCGCTTGCACTTGTCGGCAATGACCTGTATTGGACTCAGGGCGGGCAGGCGGCGTCGGCGCTTTTGGACTGAGGTATTTGTCTCAACCCGAGGTTCTTCGAACACATCGTACAGCGCAGTTTTCCTCGCGATTGGTTTTGATGTCAGCGCTCAGATGACGCGAATCGCGCCATCTTCGATCATCAGTTGGACGTGTGCGCCACGAGGCGCCATGAGAAAGGAGATGAGGTAATCGAAGGACATATCTCTCCGTGCTGGTTGTGATGCTAGCCCTGGGTCGATGCAGCGGCCTGGAGAAGCTGGGGGCAGCCCTGGCGTGGAATCGCACGCCGTGGGTGAGAGCGCCCCGACGACGTAGCGGCCGGGTGGTACTGCCAGACGTCAGCGTCTCACGGGTCCTTGGTGGTCCTGGGACGTTCGCGACGAAGACTGAGGCGAAGCGGGCACGGGAGAGAGTGACGGAGACCCTGTGGGTGGTCCGGGTGGTCTGGACCCTTTGTAATGGACCGTGTATGTGCGAGTCAGGCGGCGATTGGCTTGTCGTTGTGTAGGGTCTCATATTCGGTGGGTGTGAGCATTCCGAGGCTTGAGTGGCGGCGCTTGCGGTTGTGGAAGACCTCGAGGTACTCGAAGATCGCGTTGGCGAGTTCCAGGCGGGTGCGCCACTTGCGACGGTCAAGCAGCTCGGTCTGCATTCGCGCCCAGAAGGCCTCCATCATGCCGTTGTCGTAGGCGTCGCCGATCCGTCCCATCGAGAGCGCCAGGCCGGCGGTCTTGATCCGCTCGCTGAAGGCCCATGAGGTGAATTGGCTTCCGTGATCGCAGTGAACAATTGTGCCGTTGGTCGGCTGACGGTTCTTGACCGCCATCCCGAGCGCGCTGGTGACCAGCGAAGTGGCTTGGCGGGTGTCGATCGACCAGCCGACCACGCGACGGGAGTGAGCATCAAGAACGGCGCAGCAGTAGAGCTTGCCCTCCCTGGTCGGATGCTCGGTGATATCTGTGAGCCACAACTGGTTCGGTGCGTCGCGCGTGAACTGCCGGGCGACGAGGTCACTGGCAGCCGCTCCGTCTGTTTGCGGGCCACGTCGCTTGCGCTTGGGCGCCGGCAACCCCTGGATGCCGAGCCTGCGCATAGCGGCCTTCACGGCCTTAGGTTGACCGTCATGCCGTATCCCAGGCGCAGCTCTGCGGTGATCCTGCGCTTCCCGTAGGTGCCGTTTGAGGAGCGGTGGATGTCCGCGACGAGATCGTCGAGCTGTCCCTGGCGCAACCGGCGGATAGACGGCGGTCGGGTCCGCCAATAGAAGTAACCAGATGGCGCGACGCCCAGCAGTCGACAGCACGCCTTCGCTGAGTGTCCCTGCCCGGCCAGGGTCTCGATCACCGGGTAGATTCTTTTGGGCGGACCGCACGCTGCCCCTCCTGTTCCTCAAAGATCGCGGCGGCCCTGCGCGTAAGCTCCAATTCGGCTTCAAGCTCCTTGATCCGCGCACGAGCCGCAGACAGCTCGACACGCTCACCGCTACGGACACCCGAGCGTTCACCGAGATCGACTTCGTCCTGCGCGATCCAGCGATAGACCGTCGCTTCAGAGACGTCGAGCTCCTCGGCGACACTACGCGGCCGGCGCCCGCCAGACCGACACAAATCGACTACACGACGACGAAACTCCGGCGAATACGACTTCGGCATGAACCTCTCCTTCGGGGAAACATGCCGCCCACCCTCTCACAAACCGAGTCCATTACTCGGGGTCCAGACCATTCGCACTACTACTACTGGCGGCTGCTCAGTACAGAGGCAGGCCGCGCGAAAATGGCGTTCTACGAGCTTCGGCATTTCTGCGCCACGCACCTACTTGAACTCGGCGTGAGCCACACTGATGTGGCCGTCCAGCTTGGCCACACCGATGGCGGCGCACTCGTGATGAGTACCTACGGACACCCCTCCGATGAGGCAGCACGCGCCCGCGTTCTCGCGGCGTACCGCCTCAACCCCGCATGGCGTCTAAAAGCTGTTGGCGCCTGACGTTCGACTACTGGTCGCGCATTGCGAGCAGGGCTGAAATCAGCCCCGAGGCGGAGAAGGCAATGCCGCCGCTGAGGTCGGCATCGGTGCGTCGTCTCGCCTTCGCCTCTATCACGGCGGAGGCAATGTCGGCGCTGTCGGTCACAGCTGCGAGAATCATCGCTGGACGACGAAGCTCGCGACGCGCCAGGCTTGCGATGCCGAGTACGCCGACCGCGATTTGGTGTGCGGCGAACCCTCGGACAAACAGCCGAGCCTCTGGAAACTGCTCGGTATCGGGGGCAAGCGGCACTGTCCCGAACAGTGGCGTGGAGGGCGCAAAGAGTGCGGCGAGGCCGTATCCTACTCGGATTGCGGCGTTAGTGACGATGAGGGTCCTGCGCATCATTCAGGAGTCTATATGCCCGCGATGAGCGGGACCACGCGGCGGCGCTGTTGTGCCCAGGGCGCTGGGTAGCATCTGGGTAGCATGGCCACGCTAGAGGCCCGAGAACGTTGGCCGTTCGCGGGTCTTTGGACCTGTCTCCCCGATTATAGGAAATGCCTGGAAAAAGAACCCTTTTGCCCGATGCGGAGCGTCCTAGTAAAGACCATCGATGTTCTGTTTGTGTTCTATCTAGCTGTCTCGTCGAGTAGTACGAGCGAGCGGCAACGTAGAGATGCCTATATTCGAGAGTGTGCTTGGAGGGTCGGCGCCTCCCTACCGATGGAGTCACCCAGGTCCGCGCGGGTCGATGTGGCTCGCTAGTACCGCGCCCGTTCCGTGTGAGGCAGGCGCAACCCTTCCTTCGCACGACAAGCCAGAGCACGCTCTGAGCTGGAGCTGAGACGCTTCACCTCACTTGCCCGGAGGCCAGGCGCAGAAGTTCTGTATGCCGGTGCCATCTCGCGATTCTGACCCTGGGAAGTCTCGCTGCAATAGACTGGCGCGCGCGCACCAAGATTGTCCGCAAGTTGCGGGTTGTTTATAGCTGCAAGTTGACATTCTCCCGATAGTCGGGATAGGATCGCGCCGAAATGCTTGAGAGGGTTTCTTGCGCGGGATACCGACTTAGCCATAGAGGGGAGTTGGCGTGTTGTCAAGACGGCGGGAGCATGTGCGGAACGGTCTGGGATGGTCTCGTCGGGGATGGTCGCTTCTAACCCTCACCGTAGTGATGATCTGTGGGATTACTATGCTTGCGTCTGGCGTCGGGTCCGCTAGTCCTGATGGGGGGCAGGGTGGAGGACGGGAAGCTGTGCGCGAAGCTGCTCTTATAGCGGCGCACAAGCTCACAGTGACTCAAGAGTCGAAGGATCTTCAGGTCGCGCGGCGACGCTGGCTTGAAACTCCTGCGGCGGTATCTCAGCGCGCCGTGTCACTGATGGCATTTCACGGGTTGGCTTCGCCAATGGCACGGACGCTCTTGGTACATGATTATGGTTCGTTTCTTGCGGGGGTATCAGCGAGTCCGTCGGCGTCAGTGGCTGCAATGGGTCGGGTCGTACGTTATGAAAGTGATTATCGTGCTCTCGTTCGGACGTCGCATGGGCTGCAGTTTGTAGATTCGACGGTGCCGTTGCGTGTGGCGAACGGTTCGAACGCAAGGCGTCCGGTCGATTTGCGCCTGGTAGCGGCCAAAGGTGCGTTTGTTCCGCTAAACCCGCTAAAAGAGGTCTCGATCGCGGACAGTTCGGGTGGAGGAGTAGCGGTCGGAACCAGCGGTCTGCGATGCGTTGCACAAACTAAAGAACAGTGCCGGCGTGCCACCTGATGCAAACACTCGAATCGACTCCGAGGGAAATGTTTACGATGAAGAAACGGGTGAGAACATCGGAAATATCATTGACGAGTCCCATGGATAAAGAGATCAAACAGCGGTCGCTTGCAACCCTCAATATCTATAGTCGAACATTATCGGCAGAGGAACTTGAGCAATTTGTTCCCTTTCCACCTGACTCGTCAAAGCAAAAGGGAACTTCCCGAGGTAGACAAGCGAATAATGTCCATCCTCACAGTGTCGTGGCTTATGAGTCTCATGCGCACCGATCGGCAGACCTTAGCTCTCATCTCGATGACTTGCTCGATCGTCTTCAGCCGGTAAAGGATGCGCTGCGCGCGTTTGCTCAGCGCGCTCACGAGGACTCTCCGTCTACACTGGTTGGGAAGCGTCCACCGGCCCCGGTGGTTCTCTGGCTCCGCGCTGAGAGTACGGACGAAACGATTGGGTTCGGCATATCCAATGAGCAACTAAAGGCGATCTTCGATCTCGGAGCCTACCTTGCTGTGGAACTCGAAACATATGACGGTGATGATTGAACCGTCCCGGGGATCTTGGAGGCTTTGAGCAGTTCAGCGCCAAGACGCGCACGTTCACGCTGCCGAAGAACGGTCTGACGCGCGAGGCTCCGTTGACCGATCCGGCGCGAGAGGCCATCACTGCTCTGCCTGTCGAAAGCGAGTTCTGCTTTGCGCCGATCCGAGGCGAGCCCTCTACCGCGAGCGCTCGCGCTTACCATTGGAAGGCCGTCAAGGTGGCCGCTGGGTGGGGCGGAAGCCTCTATCTCGCCACCCGCCACTTCGCCGGCAGGTACATGGTCAACGTCCTCGAAGTGCCCTTCGAGGACGTGGCGATCGCGCTCGGTCACACCGACGGCGGCGAGTTGGTCCGCCGCCTCTACGGCCACCGCGACCACGAGCGCGCCTTGGATCGCGTTACGGGGGCCTACGGGCGGACGGCGAGCTTCACTCAGGCGAGCTTGTGGTAGGCCCGATGAGACGCTCGGCGGTCCCGATACGGCGCAGGAACTCCGCCTCGGCCGGATGGCGGGGCTTCTGCCTGCGGGCAGGCTTGAATCGCTCCAGCGCCTTCTCGCTCTTGGCGCGCAGTGCAGGCGTTTCGCGTCGCCACTGCTCGATATTGAGTTTTTCTGTAGTCATTGCGTGTCCAGCCTACTATCGCTCGGCTACTCGGCTGCGATAGGTCCGATGAGACGCTCGGACGTGCCGATACGGCGCAGGAATTCAGCCTCAAAGGCGTTGCGTGGCTTTTGGCGTCGAGGCGGCTCAAAGCCTGCAAGGGCCTTCTCGATCTTGGCGCGTCGCTCGGGGGATTTGCGCCGCCATTGCTCAATGTCGAGTGTTTTTGTAGTCATACTGCATTCAGGATACGCCGACAGCCAGCAGGACTAGACTCGCCGCCTTCGTGTCCAACAAGCGTGACATCAAGCAATTCAGACAGGCCTGCCGCGAGGTCGGCTTGACCGCCAGTGAGCGTTACGAAGCCAGCGACGCCCTGCACAGCGAGAAGGCGTCTGGCGATATCCAAGCTGACATGACCTATGGCGAATTGGTGGCTTGGCTGCGACAATGGAAGGACCGATGGCGACCGTCGTAGCCCTAGATGCCTCACCCGCGAACGTGCTGCGCTCATTGCGCGGGTCGATCGTCGACGCACGTATCGCCTATCCCGAGGTGCTTCACGTTGAGGTTCGCGATTCGCGCGGTGATCTCTGGCGTCTTGCCACACAAGATGCTGAGTGGTCGCCAGCCGACCCAGGTCAGCTGGTCGGGCGCTCTATCGATGATGTCGCCATAGACGGTGAGACAGGGGAGTTGCGCTGCATTCTTTCGGATGGCTCAGTGCTCGACGTGAGGCCTGCCGCCGTTGAAGCGGAGGACGATCCACCCAACTGGGAGCTAGTCAGTCCCGCTGGGATCCTCCTTGAGTTCGGTCCTGGGCTCCGCTGGCAGATCAGCAGTGCTGACGTGCCAGCCTCGTCGCGTCGCTGAGGCCACGAAGTAGCACGTTCAACCGACTTGACGAGTTTGCTCATCGGTCCGGTGGACGTGCGCAGCGATGGTTGCCTGAGCCTCGGCCTAGCGGCGTTTGCTTGCGATCTCGTACACGCTCGGCCTGTTCGCCTCCGGATGGCGCACACCGTAGGCGAAAGCGCGCAGCGCGAGCGCTCTCGTCGGGTGAGCGACTGGCAGAAGCACGAGCCCATAACGCCCAACTGCCACCGCACGTAGATCTTCACGCATCCGCCGAGCTGGGTTCCGTCCCGCCCTTCGTCTTCGCAGCGCTTGAGCCGCGAGAAGGGCAGGCCACCGTCGCGATCGACTTCACGGCGCAGCACGTCGAGCGCCTTGCGAGCGTTCGCCGTATGGTGGGGGAGATCCTCGGCGATGGCGCTCTCGTCGAAGGCAACGGGCACGATAGGCCCGGCCGGCGTGCCGGCCACTCGCTAGCCCTCGCCGTCTGTCGGCAGTGCGCCGAAGTGCTGCTCGAACTCCTCCAGCAACTCGAGCGCCCGCTCGCCATGGCGAGCGAGCATCGCCTTGACGCTCAGATCGGGGCGCAGCAACACCCGACCGTCCGGGCGACGATCCTCGATGACGTAGTCGCCGGACAGGTCTCCGCTCAACGTGACGTGGGCAGGCTCCATGCCCAATAGTGTGGCAGGCAGGCAGGACCGATCCAAGGTTGGCGCTCAGGCAGGCCTGATCGCCCCGACCGCCCACGAAACCGCCCACGCTTCACTGAATACCGCTCAACCACCCGCGGGCGCCTGGACCCCGGGACACGCGCCTACCTGCAGCGCAAGAAGCCGAAGGCAAGACCCGCATCGCGGCAATGCGCTGCCTCAAGCGACATCTCGCACGCCACTTTCACCGCCTGCTCCTCAGACTGCGTGATCTAAACCGACGAGAGCGCACCGGCATGGGCGACGGTCATGCAGCCCCATTCGATCAGGCGGTCACAGGACAGCCGGCAGCATGGCTGTTGCGGCCAGGGCGACAGCGATAGCGAATACGGCGAGGGGTGCTCCTCGGCGCGAGAACGCCACGAGTGATGGTTGTGCGTGTACCTGTTGTGCGGCACGCCACCACAGGAACGCGGAGAGCGACCCGGTCGCGGCGATGTTGGGGCCGACGTTCAGGCCGCGAGCAGCACTACCGGCGGCCCCGCGAGGCCCTGCAGGAACCGTCCGGCCTGCTCGAAGAGACCATCGCGATTGGCGACCAAGCCGATCAGCAGCAACCCGCTGACGAGCACAAACGGAGGCCAGGCTTGTTCTGCGGCAGCGCTCAGATGCACCTGCGAAAGCCTGCCAGGTCGCGCACCGGCCGAGACTGCGGGCTACGGTCTCGTCTCGCGCCGCGGCTCGGGCGTTGTCTCGTAGGGGTGGCTGCGGAACGCGTGACATTCAGCCGCCCCAATTCGTATTGCCGTTTTACTGGAATTTTTGGCAACAACACTGCTAGCCTTTGCGATATGGCGATCGTGGACCGCAAGCAACAGCTTTTCGAGAACGTCGCACGACTTCGGCGCGTCGGGCGTCTTGTGCCTGACAACGAAGACCTGTTCGCCGTCCGTCTGGGACTCGAACAGGATCTGGGGGAGACAGTCTCACGACGACTCGCCGCGAAGCTACTTGGCGTGAGTCACACCGCTTTGGAACGGTGGATTGAGAGTGGCGACGTGCCGCTGGTGTTCACTGCGACGGGGCGTCAAGCGGTGTCGGTCCCGGCGCTGCTCGATCTCTACGAAGCCGTCTGCTCCAGCAAGTCAGATGGGACCGTACGCCACCCGCTTGCCGCTGTGCTGCGGAGCAGGCAGCACGCCGCTGAGCAGCTAACGGTGGACTGGTCGCATGATCGGGGTTCTTATGACCGCACGCATCAGCGCGGCCTTGCGTATCACCAGGCCGTGGCGGCGCGATTGCGTAAGCAAACTGTCGCCGACGCCAAGTACGTCCTTTATCGCTGGCGTGAGCAGGGCCGAATTGACCCCGTCTACGCCGAGAGATGGGGGCGTGTCCTTGCCATGCCCCTGACGACCATCCGCGACGCGATCACGGCAGTTGGCGCCGATGCAGACGACCTGCGCCAGAATTCTCCGTTCGCGGGAGCGCTCACCGAGCCCGAACGCCGGCGTGTCCTTGTCGAGGTTGGCTGATGCAGTCGGAGTTCGTACCGCCCTCGCTGGCGGTAACGTGGTTTCCGTCATGAGCCTTCCGACTCCTAGTCTCGACCTCGTCCGGCTACGCGCCCGGCGCAAGGAGATTCTGACTTGCGCCGCCGAGCATGGTGCGCGCAATGTCCGCGTGTTCGGATCGGTGGCGCGGGGAGAGCCAGAAGCCGCGAGCGATGTGGATCTTCTGGTACAGATGGAACCGGGCCGTAATCTGCTCGATCTGGTGGGGCTTTGGCAGGACCTTGAGGATCTGCTCGGTACCCACGTTGATGTTCTCAGTGAGGGCGGCGTGAGTCCGCATTTGCGCGAGCGGATATATGCCGACGCCGTAGTCCTGTGAAGGACGAGCGTACTTACCTCACGCACGCGATCGAGGCGATCGACGCCATCACGGACTACACCGCCGACGGCCAGAAGGCGTTCTTCTCGGATGGCAAGACGCAGGATGCCGTGATCCGTAATATCGAGATCATCGGTCAGGCGGTTAAGGGCATATCGGAGGACACTCGTGCTCTCGAGCCTACGGTTTCGTGGCGGCAAATCGCCGGTATGCGCGACAAGCTCATTCACGAATACTTTGGCGTCGACCTCGTTCTCGTATGGGATGTCGTGGAGCGAGAACTGCCGATCCTGCGCCCCCAACTGGAGAAGCTGCGCGAGCGCTTGGCCAAACGATACGACCGCAGCTGAGGGGCCGTCTTCCTAATTGCGCCCAGCGGGCAACTGCCGACTGACCGCCCACGAAACCGCCCACGCCCCACTAAACCCCCCGCAACCGAGCGAACCAACACCTATCTCCCCTTTAGGCAGGAGATCCGGGAACTGGCGGGGCTTGAGCTACCCGAGCTCGCAAATGATCGACACGCCTACGGAGATGGTTAGCGTGCACACCAGTTCGATCCCCGTGTCCTCGCGCGCAGGCGGTCGTTGGCGACCGGATCCAGAATGACAGCAGCCTACGTCGCCGTATCAACATGTACGCTGGCCCTTTGGGCGGAGTGGATCAGTTCGTTGAGCTGATCGCACATCGGTTGTAGCTCCTCGAGATACCTGCTGTAGCCAGAGACGAAGCCTTCGCGTCCCAATGCCCAAACGCCGAGGGGATGGCCGTCCTTGCGTTCCAGCATCGGGCACGGCGTCCCGTTGCCAAAGCTTGGTTGAATGCCTGGAACGAAGCTCTGCGCATCTGCGAGCGAGACCGTTCGGGTAAACAGCGGCCCCCTGATCGTGACCTCTCCGGAGGAGACGAGTAGCCCGGCGCGGGCAAGGCGGTGGGCATACAGCAGACTGAGGAGCGCCACGCCAAAGAAGAACAAAGCAAACGCCACGTTTTCCCAGACCGTCCCGTGCGAGCGGGAGTTGTGAGCGGCAAAGAACATGGTGACCCAGGCGACAGCATTCGCGATCGCAAAGAGCGCCGATACCCGTGTGCGAACCGCCTTACGCATCCACAGGTCCGAGGCTACGGTCACCCCTTTAGTTGGTGACTCGCGGCTTGTGTGTATCAGCGTCGGCACCCTGCTTGAACTTTCGGCATCCATCGCCGAAAGCGTTAGGACCGGGTCGCGGTCCGACGCTGATTGAGCAGTTCTGCATTCATCTCTGCGATCCCAGCGGTGCGAACAAGCCTACATTCGAAACCTTTCCGGGACAATGCTGCTGAGACCTGCTCGGGCCCGGTCAGCCTGCGGGGCTAGATGACGAACAACTAAAAATGGTGGCTTGACAACCACTAGTTGTTCGATATATACTGTCTCTATGGGCATACGTGCGATGCAGGAGGCGACGTTCCTGATCCTGACGGCTTTGGCTGGAGGCAGCCAGCATGGCTATGGGATCATCACTGATGTAGAGCAGATCTCCGACGGGCGTGTTCGACTGCGCGCCGGGACCCTGTACACGGCTCTGGACCGGCTTCGTGCGGACAGACTGATCGATATAGATCGTGAGGAGATCGTGGATAACCGGCTGCGCCGCTACTACCGGCTCACGTCGCCGGGCGAGAAGCGACTCGCCGACGAGGCGGCCCGCCTGCAAGCGAACGCGGTCGTCGCGATGTCGCGGCTGCACCCGGCGGGGGTGTTGCGATGACCGACGCAGCTGACCTGGAGCGCCGTTACCGTCGTCTACTGAGGTGCTTCCCAACTCGGTATCGCCGCGAGCACGAACAGGAGATCCTTTCGGTGCTCATGGCTGGGGCCGCGGAAGGACAACGGCGGCCGGGGCTGGCAGACTCCGCCGACCTCGTGATGAGCGCGATCTTCATTTGGTGGCGCGAAGTGACACGTCAACCGCGATGGCAATGGGAACGCAGGCACCCGCGTCTCATTGTTCGTCTGCGCGTTGCGATCGGCATCTGGCTGCTGGTGGTTGGCGCCATACTGGTGGGCGAGGGTTACTGGTTGGGAGTACTGATGGTCGCGCCAGCCGCTCTGCACTTCTACCTTGCCTACCGTCTGCGGCACGCCGTCCTGAGCTAGCGTGTAGCGCGCCGGGGACAGCGGTGTCAGCAACGGGCGAAGTGTCCATCCAGGAGCGGTCTGTTGGCAGGGGCCGAATCAGCGTGAGGGGCAGGTAGGTCCGCTGCCCGCATCCCAGGCTTCGGCCTCACCGCTCGCGCCTTCAGGCGGGCGATTCACGATCCGGCCGTTCATGCCAGCGCCCCTCCATCGCCCGGAGCATCTTTGGGTAGACGATCAGGTACCGGAACGGCTTGATCGCGGCCATGTAGGCGTTTCCCAGCAGGCCGTTCGGTCTCACATAGACCGCCATCTGCCCCCTGTAGGCGCCGTTCCCGTCGGCGACCCAGCCGAGGTGCAGGACACCGTGCATCGTTTGGTTTGCGATCTCGGCGGCGAACTCGTCGTCGGTCAGGTACAGCGAGGTGAATGGGAGAGTCTCGAATTCCGGCCCGGGTGCCGCGCGCAGGTCATCGGGTAGTCGCTCGCGAAGCGTCGTCACCCTCGACCCGAGTCCAGAGCCCGCGTCATCCAGGCCAAACAGGTCGCCGAGCTTCCACCGCAGCGACCACAGCGTCCGCGCCACGCCGGACAGGGTCTGCGCCGGATCGGCCGATGCGAACCCCTCGACGAGGGTCGAGAACTCCTCGGCTCGACCGGGCGTCGGCAGTGCCCAGACATCCTCCAGCCGAAAGTCGGGGACGATCTCATGGACTCGCCAAGGGTGGCTGAGGTGCTCGGCGTGTGGAAGCGGCATCTGTCTCAGTTTCGATCTCATTCCAACCTGAACTATACGGTAGCGTATGGATGTACACTCGTGCGCTCCCCCTGGAGATTGATCGGCGATGGCACTCACACGGACACCGCGCGGCAGCTGGATCGATGAGGGCCTGCGTGCGCTTGGCGGCGGCGGGCCGGAGGCTGTGCGGATCGAGTCGCTCTCACGCGCGCTGGGTGTCAGCAAGGGCGGGTTCTACTGGCACTTCGAGGACCGGCAGTCGCTGCTCGAGGAGATGCTGGACGCATGGGAGCGCACCATGGTCGATGAGGTAATCGAGGCCGTAGAGGCCGGAGACGAGGACGCAAGGTCGAGACTGAGGCGGCTGTTCGCGCTAGCCGCCGCCTCAGGCGGCGAACTGTTGAAGATCGAGCTGGCGATCCGCAACTGGGCCCGGCGTGACAAGTCGGTGGCAGAGCGATTGCGGCAGGTCGACAACAGGCGAATGAACTACATGCGCTCCCTATTCGGAGTCATCTGCGAGGACGACGACGACATCGAGGCTCGCTGCCTGCTGGCCTTCTCGCTTTTCGTCGGCAGCCACTTCGTCAGCGTCGATCACGGCGAGCGCAGCCGGGCTGAGGTACTGGAGTTGGCCTTGGAGAGGCTCGCCCGATAGGGGTCGCCGAGGAGCCTCTCTACCGGTGATCCGAAGCGGATCGGGTTCCGTCCGGGTCGATGTGCGAGTGCGAGCCCTCGCGCCGCTTGTATGGCGCGTCGGGCCGACCGGACCGTGTACTCCCGCCGATGGTCGAGTCAGCTCCACTTCTCCCAGATCCACGCTCATTCCACCACGAGCGTCGCCTTCATGCCCTTCGCCTCGTGGCCGGGCAGCGAGCAGAACAGGGTGTAGTTGCCGGGACGGAGATCGACCGTCAGGCTCAGATGGCCGTTCGACGGGGTGTTTGGAAGCGAGCCAGCTATCGAGCCTTCGCCTTCTTCCACCGCGTTCAGGTTGTGTTCGTCCTGACCGTGGTTGACGAATTCTATGATCACCTTCCCGGCGGGCACAGTGGAACGCGAGAGTACGAAGCGAAACGCTTCGGTGTCTTCGGCGGTGACCTCGACGCGCGGGGTAGCCGCGGGGGCGGCACCCGCCGGGGATTTGGCCGGCGGGTCTTTTTCAACCGGAGTCCCAGAAGGCTGGCCAGAATTGGATGCCGTAGGCGAGGGCCCTGAGATGACAGAGGGGGGGACCGTGGACCAGGGTGCGCTCGAGCTGGGGCCACTCGAGTTCGGAGTGGCAGGCTTCGAGCTCGTGTGAGGCTTGTGCTCGTGGCGGGATCTCTTCTCGGCGCGGTTCAGCTGACAATGGCGATGCTTCGCGCGGCGGCAACTCCGTGTGGTGTGGGAGGGGCTGTGGCGCGAAGTGCGTCCGGGTGCGGCGATCGCGATCGCGACGAACGCGCCGCATACAAGACACAGCGCGCTGAGTAGGAATAGGGATCTCGCCACGCGGGGCATCGTCACTTCACCAAGACGGGTCGCTGGAAGGACGCCGCTTCAGGGATCACCAAGCCTGCTTCGGTCTGGAACCACTGTTCCAGCAGCGAGCAGTACATAGCGCGAAAGTCCGATGTGTTGAGGAGGTTTTCGTTGACGTCCAGTTTGGTGAGCCCTGGAAATTCTCCAACCATTTCCCCCGAGGCTCGACTGCCGATCAGGAACGCGACACCGCCGGCTCCATGGTCTGTCCCCGAGCCGTTTTCCTGTGGTCGGCGGCCAAACTCCGACCACAGCTGGATCAGTACCCGCTGGTCCAGTTTGCGCGCTTCCAAGTCACGTTGGAAGGCGACCACCGCAGCAACGGTCTCGCCAAGGTTGGTGCTCAGGGTATCTGTCTCATCCGAATGTGTGTCGTAAGAGCCGACAGCATTCAACGAAGCGCACTTGATCGGCATTTCCGTGTGGAGCATCGCCGCGAGCACAGCCAGCCGTTCGGCGAATTCCCCTGTCGGATAAGGCACGGGCGAGGTATCTCCCGATTCTTTCTCGGATGTGACGAAGCTTGCCATCTTGTCGAGGACCAGGCCCGTGTCGTAGGAGGCATCGCGGGCCTGGGCGTAAGCGGGCGACGGTGCCGAGAGGGTGCCGAGCTCACCAAAGGTTTCGAGCGCCGGGCCGGTGATGGGTTCGCCCAGGCCGTAGGCCCACATCGTGTAATCGGCGGGCGAGGAGACCGCTGCAACCGGCATCGTCGCCGTGGCAAGCGCCGGCGCCAACGAATAATCAAGCGACAGTCCCTGCAGCGGATTGTCCGGTTCACCGGTCAGATCGAGGTAGCGTCCCATCCAGCCCGTGCGTGTGTTGGCGTCGAGCTGTCCCACCTCCCAGTAGTGGCGGCTGGTGAAGTGACTCTCGTCTGCCGGTTGGTAGCCGATCGCCGGGAACGTCGTGACCTTGCCTTCTTCATGGAGTTCTGCCAGGCCGCTCGCTGCCGGATGCCACATCAGAGTCTTGTCCTCGCCGAAGACCTTGCCCGAACCTTCAGCCAGACCCAACGTCGGACGGAGTTCCTTGTATCTCGCTTCTCCCACGGGCGCGAGCACCGACAGAGCATCCCAGCCGCCTTCCATGAAGATCGAGACGAGTACCGGCTGGTCGGGGGACGCGGCCGCCAAGGCCTGGGCGATGCCCTCTTCGAAGTGGCGCGGGCTGAGCATCGAGGCGCCATACACCGACAGGGCGGCGCCAGCCGAGCGCAGCAGGAATGTGCGTCTGTCAAGGCCGGTGCCGGCCGGCAGCGGCATCCCCGGCTCGATCTTCGGCAGCCCCTTCCCGGCGACCGCCGCGCCGCGACGAAACAGCTGAGAGCGAGTGAAATCGTTACACGAGCAACTTCTGGTCACGATCAGACTCCCGCTTCCGTCGATGTCAACATGGACTATGTCAACTCACCTGCATGTCGGGCGAGGTAGCTACCAGCATCCGCAGGGCGTTTTGGCGCATAGCTCGGTAGGGACTCTGCTCCCAGGTCGCGAGTGGTTCTTTGATGCAGGCCTGCGCGAAGGCCGCGATGCACTGTTCAGATTCCGGCGAGAGCAGCGGGTTGGACCAGTATGCGAGTGCGCTCGAGAGAGCTGTGGCGGGATCCTCAGTCGCGCTGTACTCGGGTTGGCCTTCTGCTGGCCACGGGTTTGGGTAGGTCTTCGACGTGACATAGCTGGCCATTTCCCAGCGTGCCTTCGCGGTCGAGGTGTCGAGCCAGCGAGTGAAGTCCCAGCCGGAGACGTTGGGTGGATAGAACAGTTGCTGGCCGGCGTTCGCCGAAAGCCATGCCCATGCCGTTGTGTCGATCGGGCGTGAGATCGAGCGCAGCAGGCCCGCGTTGTAGACCACGGGGGGCGTAACCAGCTCGGGGCCTTCGTAGAAGTCGGGATGCTGGAGGATCGCCTCGACAACCGCTTGGATGCTGTAGCCCGAGCTTATATATAGGCCTTGCAGCGAGGCAAGGGTGGCTTCGGAGGGTTGACTGGCCACGAAGTAGCCCCACAGCTTGGTGACGAAGAAAGAGGCGTGCAGTGGATGTTCGACGCACAGGCGCACGGCGTCTTCCCAGGCCCAATTTCCCGTCTCCCCAAACACGGTCTTTTCGTGTTTGTCGTGGCGGGCGGTGTCGAATTCGAATTCGTGCAGTCCTTCCTCGGATGACCATTCAGCCGTCCAGCCCGTCAGCGCACGGGCCATTTCACGTACGTCGTCCTCGGTGTATGCGCCGCGGTCGGCGCCCAACGAGAACAGCTCCATCATCTCGCGGGCGTAGTTCTCGTTCGGTTCGTTCTTCTCGTTGTAGATCCCGTCGAGGAACACGAGCATCGCCGGGTTCGACGTGACGGCCAGAAACAGGTCGTGGAAGCTGCCGAGCGCCATGGCGCGAAAGAGTTCGTTCTGTTCGAGCATCATCCGCTGGTTGTTCACCTTTTCGTTGGAGTTGGCAAACCAGTCGTGGAAGATGAAAGTCATGCGCTCGACAAGCTGCTGATCAGAGCGGACCATGCGGTCGAGCCACCAGCAGTGGTCCTGACCCCAGGCGTTGGCGGGATCGAGCGGTTCGCCCTCTTCATCGACGGGTTCGGGGCCGGTGAGCGTCGCCGACCCGGAGGGTCGGGTGAGACTGAAGACAACCTGTTGCAAGGGCTGACCCACGAGCGCCTCGGCCTGTCCGGGAGTTGGCCCGAAGCCCGCGCGCCACAGCAGGCGGTTGGCTTGCTGGAGAGTTATGGGCGGGGAGCCAAGCGTGGGAGGCGGAGAGGGGGAGGGAGCGGGGGGTGAGACCGGTGCGAGCGCCAGTGGGACCCCGATCGTTCCGTGTGGCGCCACGGCACGACGGTGAACCGGCGGCTTGTGGCGCTTGTGCCGACGCTTGTGGCGTTTGGAGTGCAAGCTGTGCTTGTCGCGATGCTTCTCGTGCTCCTTGGCCCGCCTCTGCTGCTCATCGCGACCGGCGTGCGAGTGGGTTCCTCCCGCATGTTTCTTTGTCGCGAGGTTTGTCCTCATCGAGTCGGTGCCGTTCCCGCGCGTGCATGGGCGTGGCGCTGATCGGGCATTAGCTGTACTTCGACCACGGCGAGCCGATGCTGCGCCTGCGCTGAGCGGTGATCGACGGATGTCCTACTAGGCTGGCTGTTGAGATGTTCGTGCTCGTTCTGCTCGGGGTTGCTGTCGTCGAGGTGTTCGCCTTCATCGAGGTCGGACGTGCGATCGGCTGGCTTGTGGCAGTCGTACTGCTGCTGGGGACATCTGTATTCGGCGCGCGGATGCTGCTCATCCAGGGGCGCTTGACGATCCAGCGTGTCTCACTGGCGCTGTCTGAGCGTCGTGCGCCCGGCAATAAGGCGATCGATGGGGCGCTCGGATTTCTCGGAGGCATGCTGCTCCTGCTTCCCGGCTTTGTCACCGACGTCCTCGGCGCACTGCTCCTGTTTCCGCTCATCCAAAAGCTGATGCGTCGCTGGATGTCACGTCGCTACACAGGTGGCGTGATGCGCTTCGTCGCAACGGCGGGGCGCTTTGCGCCGGGTGATCGCGCTGGACGTGCGGCTGACGTCGAGTCAACGGTGATCGAGGAGGATCCCAATCAGCTCGGCCGCTGAGATGCCCCGCCAAACGGCCCGTCGATCGAGCGCGTAAGAAGCTCGGCAAGGCGACGGATCTCGGCGTCAGCTCGCGGAACGCGGGGTCGAGGTCAGCGAGGTCACGGAGTTCCGTTGGGCTTGTTCGTGTTCTTCGGGGACCCCGACGGCAACCGCTGGTCGCTCCAGCAGCTACCGGTTCGTGAGTAGGCGTCGAGGTCTGTGTGACCGCCGCGCCGTTAAGTCAACGCGATCCTAACGAGTCGGTTTCATCTCGTTCACATATGACCTTGGCCTGCCGTCATAGGTTGACGCGCAACAGGAGCCGCCGGCATCGGCAGGCATGAGAAGCCAATCAATTGCGACTCGCTATCGGCCGAGTTGGCGGTTCCACCGTTTCGTCATCGATACGCACGCCCGGAAGGGGACGCTCACATGCAGTCACGCCTGTTCTCCGCGGCGACTACGAGCGCGGCGGCTCTCATCGTCGCGCTCGTAGTCGGTGTCGCTGGTTCCTCCGCGAGCACCGGACCAGCCTACGTTGCCGCCCAGCCCGTGCTCGACACGGTCACCGCGACCTCGAGCAATCCCGCGCCGTGGACGCTCTCACAGGGAGACCCGTCCGCGTCGCCGTACGGCTCCTCGCTGCCCACGTTCGCTTTCGGAGCAACACCCAACGTGAGCTTTAGCTCGATCGAAACGCCCAACCTGTCCGTCTATCCAGGCTCCGCCACGAAAGGCAATCCGTCTGGCTCGCTGCCCTACGCGACCGGCTTCGCCGGCACTCCCGGGCCGCTCGCGGGCTACTGCGCGAACGGTGGCCCCAACCCCGAGACGGGGGCCGTTGTGCGCCAACCGGTGGGCAGCATCCTGCCGATGTCCCCTTACTACTTCCCTTACGTGATGCGCAACCCGAACGATCCGAACGTGCTCACGGGTTTCTTCGACTACCGCCCCAAGGACTCTGACGAGGCGATCGTAGTGGCGAATTCATTCGACAACGGCAACACCTGGCACTTCGTCGACGAGAAGCTCGAGCTCAACTCCAACGTGTGTCCCGATGGCATCCAAAACGACAACGGCCAGGGCCACCCCTTCGTGCAGCAGCTCTCCGGCACGACCGGAAGCCCGACAGGCAGCTATTACCTGTACACGCTCAACCGTGTCAGCGGCGACGCGCTCGGTCAGGGGCTGCTCATGCACAAGCTGGACTGGGCCACCTCCGGCGAGTACCCATGGGGTGACCCGATCCAGAACCTGCCGGCCGCCGAGGCGGTCGACGCCGGTCCCAACCCCAACAACGAACAGACCGGGGGCACGCCGCCCGGCTATAGCAACCAGATCACCGAAGCCGGCATCACCACGGCAAGCGGCGCGGTCGTTGTGCCCAACTACCAGGAAAACCAGACCGGCGTGACGATCAAGGTCGCGAGCACCGCCAACTTCGCCAACCTCAAGGGCGGCCCCGGCGGGCAGATCGTCGACGTTGGCTCCGACACCAGCTACAGCAACCTGGGCGACTCCGCACTGCCGATCATCCACTGCACTGAAAAAACTACAGCCACCGAATTCGAGGGCTGTGTCGCGGTGGACGCCGCCGGGCAGACAGGCAACCAGACCGTGAGCGTCGCCGAAGGTGACCACCTGGTGGCGCCGCCGGAGGTGCCCGACACCGCGATGGTCACCGATCCCTCTACCGAGGGCACCACCACCGGGACCGGGTTGCAGGGCCCCGATGGGATCATCGGCACGGTACCCGCGTCGAGCCTGCCCGCGACGCTGCCGGGCGGCACGCAGCGCAGCTCGATCCCGAATGGAGCGACGGTCGTGATCTACGGCGAGAAGCTCCTCAACTACTACTACTCGGCGATCATCGGCGGTACCAAGAGCGTGTCGATCCCCACCTCGGGCGGGGGCGTCGCGATCCCGGTGTCGAGCTTCGGCTACACCGGTGTCGGCGCGCAGACGCACGCAAGTCTCACCAACGGCACCCAGCCGACCACCACGCCCACCGCACTCAGCCCGGCGGTGACGATCAGCCTCGGCTACAACTCCGCCAGCCCCACTACCGGAGAAGGGATCGCGACGGTCACTTGCACCGGCGCCGACACCGACTTCGGCGGAACCGGCAAGGGCGATGAGCTCACCGGTTGCAGCGCCTCGCCGAACGGGTTGCCGAGCGGCACCACCAGCGTCAGCACCAAAGCCGAATACGAAATCGGCGGCCCCGGCGCCTGCGCGTCCTCCTCGGCGGAACTCGCGGCCACCGGCGAGGGCAGCGCAAAGCCCAAAACACTGTTCAAAAACAACGAGGACTACACGGTCGTGCGCGCCGCCTACACGACCGACGGGGTCACCTTCCATGACCTCGGCGTCGTGAGCGGACTCAACAGCCCGTCCTACACCGGCAACGCCGGCGACACCACGCCTGTGGGACAAACCGGCGCCGACCAACTGCGCTGGGTTGCCTCGCGCGGCACGATCGTCCCGACCGCCGAAGGCGAGACGATGTTCATGTCGGGTGCCGACTGCGCCGACGGCGACAGCGACGCGTTCGAGCAGATCTTCTACTCGAACTCGACCAACGGGATCGAATGGTCCCAACCGGTGCCGCTGGTCAAGACCGACCCGACGTTTGCCGCCTCGGCCGAACAGGACGCACTGCTCGGTGAAGGCGTCGATCTGCCGTTGGGGATCACCGCGTACTACTCGGGTCGCGCGTATGACCCGAACGTAATCGAGAACCCCGATGGCGGTCTCACAATGCTGTTCTCCGGCTATCGCACCGCCAAGCCCCTGCCAACAGCTGGCTCCGAAGCGGCTGCGATCGGCACAAACCCCTACTTCCAGTACAAGCCCGGGGCGACCGACCCGGCTTTGTACCGGAATATTCTCACGACGCAGCTCAGCCTCAGGGAAACGGGTCCCGCCGGCCCTGAAGGTAAAGAAGGCAAAACCGGCCCTGAAGGAAAAGAAGGCAAAACAGGGCCCGAAGGCAAAGAAGGCGCGCAGGGCCCCGAAGGCAAAACCGGTCCTGCCGGTCCCGAAGGCAAAGAAGGCCCTTCAGGAGCTGAAGGCAAAGAAGGCAAGACTGGCCCCGAAGGCAAAGAAGGGCCGCAAGGTCCCGAAGGTAAAACCGGCCCGCAAGGACCGCTGGGCCCCATCGGTCCGGTCGGCCCTGAAGGTAAAACTGGTCCTCAGGGTCCCGTGGGTCCCCAAGGCCCCGCGGGTGCGAAGGGCGCCACCGGCCCGCAAGGCCCGGCAGGTCCGAAGGGGGCTACCGGTCCGCAAGGCCCAGCCGGACCGCAGGGTCCCGCCGGTAAAAATGCCGGGCCGATCACTTGCACCATTACGATCAAAGGCAGCCAGATCAATATCAGTTGCCAAGAGCAGGCATCGATCGCGCGAGTCTCTTCCAAGACCAGCAAGGTGCGGGTGCGCATCGTGCGTCACGGTAAGACGATTGCCAGCGGCGTCGGATCACTGCGACGAGGGTTTGTCACGGCAAAGCTGTCGGCGAGCCACGCTCTCGGCCACGGTGATCTGTCGGTGACGGTCGTCGCGCCAGGCGGCGCTCGTTTCGCGTCGGCTCCTGCGGCGTTGTAGATCGCAGATGGGCCGGTAGACACGGCGTGGGGCGCCCCAACTAGGGCGCCCCACGTATATCTCCCCATAGCCATCCATATTCGGGCCGAGACACTCAAATGGCCGGTAGGATGAAACCTTGTCCCGCTCCATGAAGAAGCTCAGCGAGTATTCGCCTGCCAAGCGGCTCTGGCTCGGGATCGTCTTTGCGGTATCGCTTGCCATAGTCGCCGTCAGCGAGCGCGACATTCAGCGTCGACCGGCTGAGCAGGTACGTGGCAGCAAGCTACTTTGGCGTCTTGTCTGCCTCAACGCGCTCGGGGCCCTCGGCTATTTTCGCTGGGGGCGCCGTCCGTCGCCCGCGGCAGCAGACAGGTAGCTCGACCTGCGGGTCGAGGGCCTAACCGGCGAGCGCAACGGTTCCGCTTGGCTGTGAGCTCGTCGCGTCCGCGCGCGGCTTACGAGCTTGAAAGCGAAACGAGCGCCCTCCAGTCTCAACGCTCGGCTCGATCAAGCCGGCGCCTTCCAAGCGCGCCGGCAGCTCGTCCGGACTGACGGGAACCAGCGTGTCGTGGATGTGCAACAGCTTGAAGGCCTTGCCGGTACCGAGGCTGTCGGTCCCGGCGAACACCCCTCCAGGGCGCAGCACGCGCGCGACCTCGCCCAGAAGTCTGTCCTGCAGCTCGCGCGAGGGCACATGATGGAGCATCGTGAAGCACACCACACCCGAGAAGCGATCGTCGGCAAAGGGCATGTCGGTTGCGTCGGCCCGCACTATCTCGACCTCCTCGCCCAGCGTCTGGCGAAGTCGCTTGCAATAGCTCTCTGAAAGCTCGAGGACGGTCAGCGAGCCGGCGTGGCGAGCGAGCACACGGGTCGTGGCACCGAATCCCGGGCCGATCTCCAGTACGTCGTCGCCCAAGTCAAGATCGGCAAGGCCCCATGGGAGCAACTCACGCTCCACAGTGTGAGCCCACCAGCCCGACGAGCAGAGGACAGCATGAGCCTTGTTCATGTCAAGAGCAATCTAACCGAGTCTGCATATTGCAGGCTAACCTGCCTACGTGACCGATTCGCCTTCCGATAGTGCGATTCGCGCAGTGGTCGCCGGAACGGTGCAGGGCGTCGGGTTTCGTGCGGCCGTCCGAAATCGAGCGCGTGAGCTCGGGGCGCTGGGCTGGGTGCGAAACGAAGACGACGGCACGGTGGTCGTTCATGCGGAGGGTCCGACAGCAGCGGTTGACGCACTCGCGAGATTCCTGCGCGATGGGCCGCCCGGTGCGGGCGTGCAAGCTGTGAACGTCGAGGAGGTCAAGACGGAGGGCCACGAGCAGTTCGCGGTCCGCGGCGTAAGCGCAGGTGTGTTTGTCGTGCAGGAGCACGCAGCCACCGCTCGCCATTTCGACCTGCGCCTTGAGGTCGAAGGCGTGATGCGCTCGTGGGCCGTCCCCAAGGGCCCGTCGCTCGACCCATCGGTCAAGCGCATGGCGATCCAAGTGCCCGATCACGCGATCGACTACAACGCGTTCGAGGGTCGCACGAATGACGGCGCGGTGATCGTGTGGGATCGCGGCGACTACGAGCAGGGTGGCCGGGTCGCTTGGCCCGAGGCTTTGGAGCGTGGCCACGCCGTGTTCGTCCTGCACGGCGAGAAGCTTCGTGGAGGATTTGCGATGCAGCGCACGCGTCCCGGCCCCAGGTCGCAGTGGTTGCTGATCAAGCGTCGCGACGAAGAGGCGCGCCCGGGCTCGGACGTCGCCAGTGAGCAACCGACCTCGGTTCTCAGCCGTCGGACTTTGGAGGAGCTGCTAACCGACGGTTAGAGCAACGGATGAAATGGTATTTGAGACTGGCCGTCTGATCAGGCGGGAACGCCATCGGGCGAGGGGTCGGTGGCGCTCTCATAACGCGCCACTGTGAAGCCGATCAGTACAGGCACGTGCACCGCAAACACAACCAAAGACAAGCTCAGGACCACCAGCGCGCCGCCGCTCACCTGATCGCGCAGGAACGCGTACTCGATCATCCCGGCGATCACGATGTAGGCCAGCAGCGCCCAGCGGGCTATTTCGAAGAAGCGCCACCAAGCGAAGTCGGGCACGCGTGCCAGCGCCGCGAGGTTGCCGGCGAGCAGCAGCGCCGAAGCCGCCAGCAGGATGATCGCGGGGGTGAGCGGGACCTTGTGGGGGAGGTGGGCGGCAAGGTAGATGCCGCCGGACACGATCAGAGCAAGCGAGAGCATCCCCACTTGGGTAACGGGAGGAAGGCGGCGCTCGCTCATCCGACGGTCAACTTGGCCATGATCACAAGCGTGGCGACCTGCATCGCGCCGGTGGCCCCGGCGGTGTAGATGAAGCGCTTCATCAATCGCTCGATCACCTGTGGGTTGGGGCGCGGCTTCTTCAGCTCGACGAGCACCGCGACGTTCGCCGGCTCGAGCAGTCCGAGCGCGATCACGGCCATGATGCCGACCACGATGTAGCTGGCCACGAGCCAGCCGTGCAGGTAGTAGCTGCTCTGAACCGTCCCGAGGTGATTGCCGAGCTGCCAGCCGGCTGCCAGCGTGACGGTGACCACGGTCGGCATGATCAGCACCATCTTGGGCATCAGTCGTGTAGTCAGCTCGACGCGCGCGGGAATCGAGAGCTTCCCGAGGATCGGCCCGAGCACGAAGCCGAGGAACAGGTCGATGATCGTCCACGCCGCTCCGCCGACGAAGTGCAGGAAGGCAAGCGGCCAAAGTTCGTTGACCGCGATCGCGGCGATCAAGAGTGCCAGGACCACCGCGACGAGCACCAGGCCGGCGCGGGGAACGATCTGAAAGTCCGGCCGCTCGATCGCGCCGGGGGGTGGACCCTCTGCATGAGGTGCCGGAACCGAGACCACGGCCTGAGCCATGTCGCGATAGTAACGAGGTGGCGGATGGATCGCCAGTCTCTTGCGGGAAATTTCTCGTTGTCGCCAGTTCCCAGCAGTTTGTGGATGCCGGCTACGGACGCTTGCCGCCGGTAGGGTGGTGGCGTGGCGGACACTGGCGACAGCGGTGCTTATCCCCGTCCGATGTTGACGGTTGACGTCGTGGTGCTCGCCGCCACCGGGACAAGCCGGCGCGTCTTGCTCGTTCAGCGCGGCAATCCTCCGTTTCGCGGCAGCTGGGCGTTGCCGGGCGGTTTTGTCGAGGAGGGCGAGCAAGTTCTCGAGGCCGCGCCGCGGGAGCTTGCCGAGGAGACCGGTCTGCGGGTCGGCGAGCTGCGGTTGCTGGGCGTCTATGACACCCCGGGGCGCGACCCGCGTGGCTGGACGGTGTCGGTTGTCTACCTTGCCCGCGTGTCAAGCGAGGTAGCGGTCGCGGGCGCCGATGACGCCAGCGATGCACGCTGGTTTGCCGAGGACGAGCTGCCCGAGCTTGCTTTCGATCACGCCCTGATCCTTGCCGACGCGCTAGTGGCCTCTTGATCGCCGACCGGCACGCGAGACTTGACGAGATAGCAGTGTAGTCGCCGCTCTGCGGGCGCGTCCATGCGTCTGTTCGCTGTTTTTTTGGGGCCGGTGTAGGGAAATGGAGGGCTTCGCCGTATAATTCTCACTAATCTGATAAAGATTATGATGATTACGAGGAGGAGTGCCCGCCGTGATGAGCGCTCCACTCGTGATCTCCCCATCCCCAGCTCATCGAACGACCAACAGGAGAAGGCCAGATGTCCCATACCCACACTTCACCCACCGCTCGAAAGGGCAGGCGCCGAACGCGCCAAGTCGCGCTCGGCGCCGTGGCTGTGCTGCTCGGCGTCCTGCCCGGCGCGTTCGCCGCCGCCGCGCAGGCCGGGCCGACGGCACCGCCACCGGTGACGATCCTCAGCTCCCAGCCGAATATCGGCCAGGGCGACATCTTCGTATCGCCGTTCGGCGACTCGAGCACCTACGCCAACGGACCGGAGATCCTCGACAGTCAGGGCAACGTGGTTTGGTTCCAGCCCGCTCCGGCAGGCGAGGAGGCAGCTGACTTCCGCACCCAGACCTACCTCGGCCAGCCCGTCCTCACCTTCTGGCAGGGCACGGGTCTCGGCGGTCTCTCCAGTGGCACCGACTACATCTACAACGACCACTATCAGCAGATCGCCGCGGTCAACGCCGGCAACGGCCTCAGCGCGGACGGACACGAGTTCCTCATCACCCCGTGGAACACGGCGCTGATCCTCTCCTACACGACGGCTACCGCCGACCTGACCTCGATCGGCGGCCCCGCCGATCAGACGGTGATCGACGGTGTCGTCCAGGAGGTCGACATCGCCACCGGCAAGGTGCTCTTCCAATGGAACAGCGCCGACCACGTCCCCTACAGCCAGAGCGAGCAGCCGTTGCCGTCCTCGGCAAGCACGCCGTGGGACTGGTTCCACATCAACGCGGTGAAGCTGGACACAGACGGCAACTTGCTGATCGACGCACGCGACACGTGGACCACCTACAAGGTGAGCCTGACCAGCGGAAACATCATCTGGCGGCTGGGCGGCAAGAACAGCGACTTCACCTTGCAGGCAGCTCCGGGACAGACACTGGACAGCGCCAATGAGATCTTCTCGTGGCAGCACGATCCAGAGCCGATCGGCGACAACGAGTACACGTTCTTCGACAACGAGTCCTCGGGTACGGCGCTGCTCCCCTACAGCCGTGCAATCACGGTGAAGTTGAATCCGTGGAGCAAAGTCGCAACTCTTGTGGCCTCCGACAATCAGCCCGAGGGACTCTCCGCGGCCTCGCAGGGCAACGCGCAGACAACCGGCGACGGGAATCTCTTCGTCGGCTGGGGAATCCTCCCGTACATCTCAGAGTTCGACCCCTCCGGCCAGCTCATCTTCAACGCTGAGTTTCCGACGGGAGTGAACACCTACCGCGCCTACCTGCTGCCCTGGAATCCCCCCGGCTCAGGGCAGGGTGGCCCGAAAGGCCCCGGAGGGGGCCAGGGCGGCCAAGGCCCAGGCGGCGGTCAGGGAGGCAAAGGTCCCGGCGGCGGCCAGGGCTCAGGCCCGGGGTCGAAAGGCTCCAGGGGCGGCCACGGCGGCCAGAAAGACGGTCATGGTGGCTCGAAACACCCCGGAAAAGGCCATCACAAAGGTCATCGCTCCGGCGGGAAAGGCCGAGGTTATAGAGACGGCCGCTGAGTTTGTGAGCAGCCGCTGAGTCAAGTGTTCGGCGAGTCCGGCGCGGCCTTGTGCCGCGCCGGACTGGTGTGCTCTCGCCCCACGCGTACCGCGTCGGATTCAGTGCGGCCAGGAGCCATTACTGCTCAGCTGTCGATCGTCGCCATGCTCGCGTAGCGGTCCCCGGCTGTGACGCCGAGCGGCGCGGCCTCGTCGATGCGTGCGAGATCCTCATTTGAGAGCTCGATCTCAGTGGCTGCGGCGTTCTCCTCCAGATAGGAGCGGCGCTTGGTGCCCGGGATCGGCACGATGTCCTCGCCGCGGCTCAGCACCCACGCGAGCGCCAGCTGTCCGGCCATGACCTGCTTCTCCGCGGCGATCTCCTCGATGCGCGCCACCAGCTCGAGGTTCTTCTGGAAGTTCTCGCCCTGAAAGCGGGGATGGTGGCGGCGGAAGTCGTCCTCGGGGAGGTCCTCCGGTTTCTTGTACTTGCCTGAGAGGAACCCACGCCCGAGCGGGGAGTAAGCGACGAAGCCGATGCCCAGCTCGCGCACCGTCGGCAGGATCGACTCCTCGGGGTCGCGCGACCACAGCGAGTACTCGGTCTGCAGGGCAGATATCGGGTGGACCGCATGCGCTCGTCTGATCGTCTGCGGTGAGGCCTCCGACAGGCCGAGGTAGCGCACCTTGCCCTCGCTCACGAGCTCGGCCATCGCGCCTACCGTGTCCTCGATCGGCACGCCCTTGTCGACACGGTGCTGGTAGTAGAGGTCGATGTGATCGACGCCCAGGCGCTGCAGCGAGGCCTCGCAAGCGCTGCGCACGTACTCGGGCTTGCCGTTGATTCCCACCCAGCTGCCGTCCTCTTTGCGCTCGTTGCCGAACTTGGTGGCCAGCACGACCTGCTCGCGTCGGCCTGAGATCGCGCGGCCGACGAGCTTCTCGTTGGTGAACGGTCCGTACATGTCGGCCGTGTCCAGGAAGCTCACGCCCAGCTCGAGCGCGCGATGGATCGTGGCGATCGCCTCGTCCTCGTCGGCGCGACCGTAGAACTCGGACATGCCCATGCAGCCGAGCCCCTCCTCCGACACCTGCAGACCTTGGCTTCCAAGCTTGCGAGTTCTCATGTTTCGCTCCTTCTCGATTAGGGACCGAACTCTTTTCTCTGCCCGGCTGCCGCGCCGGCTACACCTCTCCGTCTTAGCGCACAACTCGAAGCGGCGGGCAGGGATCGGGCGGTATTCCATCCACCGCGAGTGTTTCTCGATCGAAGTGCGTCGATGACCGGCGCTAGGATCCCTTTGCGCTTTGCCGGCAACCGGGAGCGAGGCACTGCAAGTGAACACGGTGGCATCCACGTCAGCTGTTCCTCGCCCCGCGGCGAAGCACCGCCTCGGCGTCATCTTCAGCGGCCTGATGCTGGTGATGCTGCTGGCGGCGCTGGACTCGACAATCGTCGCGACCGCGCTGCCGACGATCGTCGGCGATCTCGGCGGCCTGGAGCGCCTGTCATGGGTGACGAGCGCCTACCTGCTTGCCCAGACGGCGGTCACGCCGCTGTACGGCAAGCTGGGCGACCAGCTGGGGCGCAAGCGCATCCTGCAGAGTGCGGTCGTGCTGTTCCTAGTCGGCTCCGGGTTGTGCGGCCTGGCGCAGTCGATGACCGAGCTGATCGCTTTCCGCGCCGTGCAGGGGCTCGGCGCCGGAGGCTTGATCGTGCTCGTGCAGGCGACGGTCGGCGATGTCGTCTCGCCGCGTGAGCGTGGCCGCTATCAGGGGCTTTTCGGGGCCGTCTTCGGCTTTGCGAGCGTCGCCGGGCCGCTGCTTGGCGGCGTGATCGTCGAGCACCTCTCCTGGCGCTGGATCTTTTATGTGAACCTGCCGGTCGGTCTGGTGGCGCTGGTGGTGATTGCCACCACGCTCCCGGCCAACAGTGTGCGTACCCGTCCCGCGATCGACTACCTCGGCGCCGGGTTGCTCGCAGGCGCATTGAGCGCGATCGTGCTCGTGGCCAGCCTCGGCGGCACGACGTGGGCGTGGGGCTCGGGGCAGGTGGTGGTCGTGGCGATCGCGGGGGTGGCGCTGCTCGGCGTGTTCCTGGCGGTGGAGCGGCGCGCGCGCGAGCCGGTGCTGCCGATCGTCGTGTTGCGCGACGAGGTGTTTCGCATCGCCGGTCTGCTCTCGCTGATCGTCGGCTTCGCGCTGTTCGGCTCGGTCACGTTCCTGCCGCTGTTCTTCCAGACCGTGTTTCACTCGAGCCCCACGGGGGCCGGCCTGCGACTGATCCCCTTGATGGGTGGCCTGGTGCTCACTTCCGTCGTCTCCGGGCGGGTGATCTCGCGCACGGGCCACTACAGGTTCTTTCCGATTGCCGGCACCGCGACGATGACGGTCGGTCTGCTGCTGCTCTCGCGCTTGGCGGTCGGCACGAGCTCAGTGGCGGCCGACCTGTACCTGCTGGTGCTCGGTCTCGGCTTGGGAATGGTCATGCAGGTGCTGGTGCTAGCTGTGCAGAACGCCGTGGACTACTCGGTGCTCGGCGCCGCCACATCGGGCGTCACGCTCGCGCGCGGGATCGGCGGTTCGATCGGCGCGGCCGTGTTCGGCACGATCTTCTCCAGCCGTCTGCGCTCGGAGTTGCACGACGTGATCAGCGGCGCGCTTGGAGCGCAGGTCGCCGGTGGCGCGAGGCTCACGGGCGCACAGGTCGCGAGCCTGCCGGCCGCGGCCAGGCTCGCTTACGAGAACGCCTACGTGCACGCGCTGCGACCGGTGTTCCTCGTCGCCGCCGGCGTGGGCGCCGTCGGGTTCCTGCTGAGCCTTCGCTTGCGTGAGCGACCGCTGCGCGCGACCGCCTCGACGAGTCAGGGCATAGACGACGCGCTTGCGGTGCCCACGGGACCGAGCTCGCTGGCCGAGATCGACCGTGCCCTCGGCGTGCTCGTGAGTCGCGAGGACAGGCAGGCGTTCAACGAAAGGGTAGGGCTTCGCGCCAGCGTGGACCTCAGCTCTGGGGCGATATGGGCGCTGGCGCGATTCGGCAGCTACGGCATCGACGGAACGCGCGAGATGGCCCAGGAGCAGGCGGTCGAGGACGAGCGCGTGCTCGCGGTCGAACAGGAGCTGCGCGAACGGGGACTTGTGGTCGAGTCCGACAGCGGCGCGAGACTCACAACGGCAGGTCTCGCGATGTCCGATCAGCTGCTGAGCGCTCGTCGCGATGAGCTGCGCGCGATGCTGGCCGACGAGGCGACGCAACAGGTTCCCGAGGTGCACGAGCTGCTGGAGCGGCTCTGCGTGGAGCTGGCCGGTCAGCGTCCCTGATCTGGGTATCGCGGCGAGACTGCGCCGATCCGGACCCAGATGTTCGCTTTGCCTAGGTCGAGGGCTCGCTTGCTCGCCGGGCACGACTCAACACATAGGCTCCAAAGCTCGCGGCGCCCGCACCGGCTGCCACGACCAGCGGCAAGCCGAGGCTTTGCTTCTCGAGCAACCCCCCGATCGTCGCCCCGACGAGCATTGCCGCGACAACCGACAGTCGCCGCGGCGACATGCCGATTCTCGCCGGTGTCGCGGCCGCGTCGGCGGCCAGGCCGGTCAGGGTCATCGTGAGCACGGTAGTGGTCATGTCGGGAACCGCCAGCTTGCGCACGATCGCGTTGCGCAGGCCCATCGCCAGTGCGACCAGCGCGATGATTGCGTAGGCGCTGGTCGAGCCGACCTGTACGTGTACCGCGTAGGCGACGATCGCCGCGAGCGCCAACAGCGCCACCTCGCTTGCAACTCCGATCAGAAGCACGCGCCCATGTTTCTCGGCTATGCCGATGCCAAGCCGCCCACCGATCGCCGCACCGAGCAGGAAGGCGCCCAGCGAGATCAAGGGGGCGAGGACCGGTAGTCCGCCGGCGTTCGCCAAGCCGAAGCCGAGCAACACGATGTTGCCTGTCATGTTGGCCGTGAAAACGTGGCCGAGGCCGAGATAACTGGCGGCGTCAATCAGGCCTGTGGTAAGCGTGAGCGCCAGGAGCACCGGCGGCAGACCTTTGTCGTGTGCGGGCACCGGCTTCGCGGCGCGTGCATCTTCGCCGGGCATCGTTGTGACTTCGACGAAGAGGTTCGGAAACCTTGCGGCGGGCGGGGGTACACGAAAATCGCAGTTCCGAAAAAGGGGGTGTTAACGGGAACCTTGTTTTTGGAACGTCCTCGCTCCTTCCGGAGGGGTGCGCTTCCGGCTATGTGGGAGTGCGCTCCTGGTTACGTCGGTGTGCTTTGCGACTGAGCGGGCGTGATTCCGGCTATGAGGGGGGGGCGACTACGCGTCCTCGAAGCGCTGTGCCTCGCCCGTCATCTCGCGCCGCAGTCGCTGCACTTGGCGTAGTTCGCGCACGTCGTCGTCGAGCAGCGGCTGGATGGCCGGCTCCTCGCCGCCCAGCAGCTTCGGTTCCAGGCGATGGCGTACCAGCTCGCCGGCGATCGCGTCCACGCGCTGCGCGCCGGCGCCCGGGCGCGAGCTGACGACGCACGCCAGGCGTTGCCCGCGAAACAGCAGTCCCACGCCATCGTCGGCCGCCCAGCCCCCCGGCAACACACCTTTGCGCACGCTCTTCAGCCACACCGGCAGGCGTTCGGGCTCGCCGTCGGCGTGGACGGTCAGGGACCCTTCCAACAGTCCCAGGCCCGCCATCGGCTCAGGTGTGCCGCTGGAAGAAGTCACACCGCCTTCAAACCAGCACATCGCCCCGGCGCTGATCCCCGCCAGTACCGTGCCTTGACGCCACGCCTGGATCAGCAGCTGGTCGAGCCCGTGCGCGCTCCAGATCGCCAGCAGATTGCGCATTGAGCCGCCGCCGACGTAGACAACGTCCTGTTCGAGCACAATCTCCTCGAGCGGCCGCTCGAGGTCGCTCAGTCGAAACAGCGAGACGTGGGTTGGCAGGCACGCGCGCCCGCCAAAGCGTGCGTAGAAAGCGTTGATCTGTGTGGTCGTGTCGCCCGAGGCGGTCGGCAGGAAGAGCACACGCGGCTCCTTGGCCTGGGCGAGCGTGAGCACGTAGTCGTCGAGCAAGGGATTGGCGGGCTCCAT
This sequence comes from Solirubrobacteraceae bacterium, assembly GCA_036266805.1. Taxonomy (GTDB): domain Bacteria; phylum Actinomycetota; class Thermoleophilia; order Solirubrobacterales; family Solirubrobacteraceae; genus Palsa-744. The sequence goes on along the minus strand of DATAXK010000038.1, from coordinate 15,435 downwards.
CGTGAAGCCGCCGCCGCCCATCGCGAAGATCAGTCGTTGCTCGTCGTCGGGTGCGGCGCTCACGCGGATACGACCGTCCCGGTCGCGATCCGGTTGGGCAGCTCGGCCGCGCTTGCGTGCGTTTTGACCGTCCCGGTCGTGATCTGGCCGGGACGCTTGGCGGCGCTCACGCGAGCACCACAGTCCTGGCGGTGGACAGGACAGCGGATCTGTCCGGTTGCTTGGCGGCGCTGCTTGCTTTGGCGCCGTTGCGCTTGGTCGGATCGCCGCGCCCCCCGAGGTATGTGACCTTGAGCGCCGTCTCTCTCACCTGTCCGGCGCCGCGGCGCACGTGAAAGGCGCCGCCGCGCTCGCGCGAGCTGACGACACGCTCCAGCTTGGTCCCCTTGAAGTGGAGCGCCACTCCGTCGTCGGCGGCGTAGCCGGCGCGCATGCCCGCGCCCACGAGCGCGTGGTACTCGGCGCGCCGCGCTGGCTCGGCGTCATAGTGCACGCAGTTGGAGTAGGGCAGCAGTCCCAGGCCGCCCACGCGACGCGGCGGTCCGTGAAAGGCGGAAAGCGCCTCGGCAAACCAGCACAGCGAGCCCGCCGAGGGCCCACACAGCACGATCCCGCGCTGCCATGCCTCGCGCAGAACCTCATCCAGGCCGTGCGCGCGCCAAACCCCGAGCATGCTCACGACGTTGCCGCCGCCGACGTAGATCAAATCTTGGGCGAGCAGGTGCGAGGCGAGGTCGTCCTCGACCCCGCGCCCACCCTGGTCGCGGCGGAACATCGAGATGTGGCTGGCCTCGCACAGCGCCGAGAAGCGCCGGTAGAAGCGCACCACGTAGTGGTCGGCGTCTCCGGAGGCGGTCGGCAGGAAGCAGACCCGTGGCCGGCGGGCTTTGGTCAACGCGAGGATGTAATCGTCCAGCAGCGTGCTGTCTTTCTCCATCGAGAAGCCGCCGCCTCCAAGGGCCACGATCTGAGGGGTCCTGGTTCGCATCGCTCGTTCTCGCTTTTTGCGCAAACTGCGGGGAATGGACTGTCAGTGTGGCTGGAGGCGGCTCTCTCGCGTATGGACTCGCGCCCAAGATCGGCCGGTTTCCTCTCGACAATCATCCAAATCGCTGTTGACCATGGCGCATGCGCCATGGTCCCGGCCGCGCATGCGCGGCCGGCCAGACAGTGCATGCACTGTCTGGAACATCGCGCCGCATGCGGCGCGATGCGGGACGTGCATGCACGTCCCGACCCCTCGGCGCATGCGCCGAGGGGAACAGCACATTCAAGCCCTGTAAGCTCGACGGATGCCTTCTTCTATGAACTCGCTGGAACATGTAGACGTGTTGATTGTCGGTGCCGGCCTTTCCGGGATCGGCGCTGCCTGTCATTTGCAAGCCAACTGCCCGGATAAGAGTTACGCGATCCTGGAGGCGCGCGAGCGCACCGGTGGCACATGGGATCTTTTTAAATACCCCGGTATCCGCTCGGACTCGGACATGTACACGCTCGGCTACTCCTTCCGGCCGTGGACGCAGGCCAAGTCGATCGCCGACGGTTCATCGATCCTCGACTACGTGCGCCAGACGGCGGCCGACAACGGCGTCGACGAGAAGATCCGCTTCAACCATCGCGTGCTACGCGCCGCGTGGTCGAGCGAGGACGCTCGCTGGACGGTCGAGGCTGAGCACGGTGAGGGGGAGAGCGTGCGCATCAGCTGCAACTTCCTCTTTCTGTGCAGCGGCTACTACCGCTACGACGAAGGCTACACCCCGGATTTCCGTGACAGCGAGCAGTTTGCCGGGAGGATCGTGCACCCGCAGCATTGGGACGAGGACGTCGACTACGCGGGTAAGCGCGTCGTTGTGATCGGCAGCGGCGCGACTGCGGTGACGCTCGTGCCCGCGATGGCTGAGAGCGCCGCGCACGTGACGATGCTGCAGCGCTCGCCCACCTACATCGTCTCCCTGCCGTCCGAAGACCCGATCGCCAAGCTGTTGCGCCGCTTCCTGTCGGCGAAGGTCTCCTATTCGATCATACGCTGGAAGAACGTGCTGTTGGGGATGGCAAACTTCCAGCTATCGCGGTGGCGCCCGAAGGCGATGAAGGCGCTCCTGCGCAAGGCCCTGGAACGTCAGTTGCCCGCGGGCTATGAAATCGACACGCACTTTAATCCGAGCTACAACCCATGGGATCAGCGCCTGTGCGTGGTGCCAAACGGCGATCTGTTCGAGTCGATCAGCGCGGGCCGTGCCTCGGTCGTCACCGACCGCATCGAGAGGTTTACGGAGACGGGCATCAAGCTTGTCTCCGGCGCCGAACTGGAGGCCGATGTGGTCGTCACCGCCACGGGCTTGAACCTGGTCGCGTTGGGTGGCATGGAGTTCTCCGTCGACGGCCGGGACATCACGCTGGCCGACACGATGAGCTACAAGGGCATGATGCTCAGCGGTGTACCGAACATGGCTTTCTCGGTCGGTTACACGAACGCTTCGTGGACGCTGAAGTGCGATCTCACCTGCGAGTACGTCTGCCGCCTGCTCAACCACATGGACGAGGCAGGCTTTCGCCAGTGCACGCCGCACAACCGCGACCCGCGCGTGTCAGAGCGTCCGTTCATCGATTTCTCCTCCGGCTATGTCCTGCGCTCGATCGACAAGTTCCCCAAGCAGGGCTCCAAGGCGCCGTGGAAGTTGCACCAGAATTACCCTTTGGACATCCTCAACCTGCGCTTCGGCTCGGTCGCCGACGGTGTGATGGAGTTCTCCAATACCGGAGGAGCAAAGGTCGAGGCCCCGGAGCTGGTTGCTGTCTGAGGCGTACGTGCTCGGCGAGTCGCACATGGTCCTGCGTCCGCTGGCCAAGGGGGACGAGGCCGAGCTGTTGCGCATCCACAGAGCACTGGAGGTGGCGCTCTGGTGGGATGTGCCCGACGATGGCTTCCCTTGGAGCGATGAGCCCGAGTCGACGCGCTTGACGATCGAAGTGGACGGCTCCGTCGCCGGGATGATCCAGTTCAACGAGGAGCAGGCACCCAAATACAGGCACGCCGCGATCGACCTGTTCCTGGATCCCGCGCTGCGCGGGCAAGGCTTGGGCACCGAGGCGCTCAGACGCGTCGTGCGTCACCTGCTCGACGAGCGTGGCCATCACCGCGTCACGATCGATCCGGGCAAGGACAACAAGGCGGCCATTCGCTGCTATGAAAAGGTCGGCTTCAGGCCGGTGGGAGTGATGCGCAGCTACGAGCGTCGCGCGGGGGAGTCGCAGTGGCGCGACGGACTGTTGATGGATCTGCTGGCCGCGGATCTGCCGGACTGATGTGGTTGCCATCGGCGGATCTGTGGGCGGGCTCAGGTGCGGCCCGGATACGTGAGCGCGGGGAGATCGCGCGGAAGGTTGAATCGGGCTGAGAGGCGCGGCGCAAACCGCGGCTCCAGCCCTGACTCAACCGCAGTCGGCCCTTAGGCCAGCTGAACGTTCACTGCCTTGGGTCCCTTGTCGCCGGCCTCGGCGTCATAGGTGACCTTCGCGCCCTCTGCCAGGGAGCGGTAGCCGTCGCCGGCAATCCCTGAGTGATGGACGAACAGGTCCTTGGACTGATCGTCGGGCGTGATGAAACCGAAGCCCTTGTCGTCGCTGAACCACTTGACGGTTCCTGTAGCCATGTTGCTTTTCCTCCGTGTTTTCGCGTGCTGCGAACGCGGAGATTGCTATGAGCAAAGGCTACGAGCGCTGACACTGCGGTTGTTCGGGATTGATTACCCCGCTTGGATCAAGCCACTATATAGCATCGCTATGCGGCCTCCGAAAGCTCCGGCTCGTTTGCGGCACGCTCGCCGGCGCTCTCGTGTTGGGCGGCGCTCGCCGGCTGTGGGCGCAATACGGCCACGGCCACGCCGATACCGACCAGCACAAGCCCCGTGGCGATCCAGAACGCGAGCTGATAGCCGCCGGTCAGCGCCGCTGCCTGGGACTGTCCCTGGGCGAGCAGCTTGTTCGTGTGCGAGGTCGAGAGCGTCGCCAGCACGGCCAGCCCGAGCGCACCGCCGACCTGGGCGGTCGTGTTGACAAGGCCGGAGGCAAGCCCGGCGTCGCTGGGCGTGGCGCCGGACATCGCGACGCCCATCAGCGCCGGGAAGCACACGCCCGCGCCCGTGCCGAGCAGCAGCATCGACGGCAACAGGCCGGTCAGGTAGCTCGCGTGAACGGGGGTGAGGGCAAGTAGCGCGAGCGCCACCGCAATCATCGCCAGCCCTGGAGGCAGCAGCGCGCGTGCGCCGAAGCGTGTGATCAAGGGCTCTGAGAAGCGAATCGACATCGAGCCCATCGTGATCGTCACCGGCAGGAAGGCCAGCCCGATCTCCAGCGCGTCGTAGCCGAGCACCTTGCGCATGTACAGGGCGCCCATGAAGAACATGCCGAACATCCCCGCGACGGAGAACACCTGGATCAGGTTCGCGCCGCTGACGTTGCGCGAGCGGAAGATGCGCAGTGGCACGAGCGGGTTGCTTGCTGTGGCCTCGCGTGCGATGAAGGCCGCGAGCAGTGCGAGCGAGAGCGCGCCGAGAGCCAGGGTGGTCCCCGCGCCCCAGCCGTCTTCGGCCGCGGGCGAGACGATCGTGTAGACACTGAGCATCAGCGCGCTTGTGATCAGCACAGCGCCGGGAATGTCGGCACCCTCGCCGAAGCCGATCCCCTCGTCTTTGTCGAGCAGGCGCCGGGCGAAGAGGATCGTCGCGATCCCGATCGGGACGTTGACGAAGAAGATCCAGTGCCAGTCGAGTGCTTGCGTGAGCACGCCGCCTGCCAGCAGTCCGACAGACCCACCGGCGGAGGCGACGAAGGCATACACGCCGATCGCCTTGGCCTGGTCGCGGGGACTGGGAAACATCGTGACGATCATGCCCAGGACGACCGCGGATGTCATCGCTCCGGCGATCCCCTGTACGAAGCGAGCGACCACCAGTAGCGTCTGTGTCCACGCGAGGCCGCAGCAGAGGGAGGCCAGCGTGAACAGCCCCACGCCGAGTAGGAAGATGCGGCTGCGCCCCAACAGGTCGCCAAAGCGCCCGGCCAGCAATAGCAGCCCGCCGAAGGCGATCAGATAGGCGTTGACGACCCAGGCGAGGCTCGAGGTGGAGAAGTGCAGTTCTTCCTGGATCGAGGGTAGTGCGACGTTGACGACGGTCACGTCGAGCACGATCATGAGGACGCCGATACACAGCACGTACAGCGCTAGCCAGCGCGAGCGCTCGGCTGCGTGGGCGCTGCTTTGCTCATCGTGTGTGGGCATAGTCACAAGCTCTCCTTTTGCAGTGTCTCGCCCAGGCTATCGAGCAAGACCCCGGTTCCATGCTCACGCTCGGCGGGTGTGTCGAGACCGTCGAGAAAGACCCCTTGCTCGGTGAAGCGCAGCTTCGTCGCGGCGCCGACCGCCTCGAACTCGATCGTGGCGAGTGAGACCGAGATGCGTGCCTCGTCCAGATACATGTCATACGCATAGACGATCCGCTCGTCCTGCACGATGTCCTGGTAGCGACTGTCGAAGCGGTAGACCGAGCCGTCGGGTGTCTCGATCGCGAAACGCTCGTGGCCGCCGACCTCAAAGTCGAACTCGCGACTCTCGTGCGGGAGGCTCTTGGGCCCGAACCAGCCGGCCTTGGCCGCGGGCTCGGCCCACGCTTTGAAGACGTGCGCCGGTTTCGCCTCGTATGTGCGCTCGATCGTGAAGGTGGCATGCAGAGCAGATCGCTCTTGCTGTGTATTCATGGCTTGCTCCCTTTTTGTGGTTGTTCGGGGTGCTCGGCCAGGTACTCGCCGAGCCGGTCCAGGCGCTGTTCCCAGATCTTGCGTCGCTGCGCGATCCAGTCCTCGGCTCCACCGAGTGCCTTCGGTTGCACGTGACACGTGCGCACGCGCCCGACCTTTTCAGAGCGGACCAAGCCGCTTGCCTCCAGTACGTGCAGGTGCTGGACGACGGCCGGCAGGGACATCGCAAGGGGTTGCGCAAGCTCGCTGACCGAGGCCGAGCCGAGTGTCAGGCGATCCACCATCGCGCGACGCGTCGGATCTGAAAGCGCGTGGAACGTAAGGTCGAGCGGGACAGTTTGTTGGTTAAGCACTCACTTAAGTATTACCACATAGCCGGCTATGTACCGCGAGCTGCGTCCCCGGATGCGGCGCTCAGCTTGATCGATGAACGCATGCGCAGGCAAGGGGGGCTTTGGGACACCTTCTAACCTGAGGCGGCACGGCGGCTCTGGCGCGTCAACGCGCTCACGAGCTTGTCGATCGAGCGCTGCAACTGCTCGATGCTGGCCGACTCAACGCGGGTCACGCCGACCTCGCGGTTGATCCAGGCGTTGATCTCGCGGTGGCTGCTGCGGCTGCGCACGGCGAGATCGGCCACCAGGCGACGGCGCTCCTCGCGTAGTTGCGTCCTGCGCTCGAACGCTGCCATCGGCGCCGGCTCAGGGGGTGTGGGTGTGGCGGTCTTGGCCTTTGGTGCTGCCGGCGCGGGTCCGAACAGCGTCATCTGCGGCACCACTTCGGCGCTCAACGGCACGAACTCGAGCGCAGGCGTTGGCTCGCTCGCGCGACGCTCGCGCGGCTCGTCCAGGCCCTCGTCCTGCTCACGCTGGTGCAGCGCGTGGCGCAGCTCGCTCTCCACCTGCGCCGCGTGCGCGCGCAGCACGGGCTCGGCGGGCAGATAGACCCAGCTCGGCTCCGGTGGGCGACCCGGAATGGTGCGCACGAAGCGGCCGACGATCTGCCTGAAGATCATCGGCGTCTTCGCCGCCGTGGCGTACACGCCGACGCGCAGGCGGGGAATGTCCACTCCCTCGGAGACCATGTTGACCGCCACGATCCACGGCTCGCGCGACTCCCTGAAGGCTGCGAGCTTCTGTGCGGCGCGCGCCTCGGTGTGCAACACCACCACCGGCGCCTTGCCGGTGGCGTCGCCGAGCAGCTTTGCGATCTTGCGCGCGTGCGTAGCGTCGGCCGCGACGGCAAGGCCACCGGCGTCGCGATGGCCGTCGGCGCGCAGCTCATTCAGCTTCGTGTCGGCCTCGCGCAGGATGCGCGGCAGCCCGTCGGGCAGCTCTGTCGAGATCGCGGTGCGGTAGCGGCGACTGGCCTCGCGCGCGGTGAGCACCGTCTCGAACGAGGACTCGATCACGTCCTCGCCGCTGCGCCAGGACAGCGTGCCGTCGAAGGTGACGAACGCCACGGGCCGGCAGATGCCCTCGGCCACCGCCTCGGCGTATGTGTAGGACACGTCTGGTTCGGCGACCCCTTCGGCGTCGTAGCTGACGCCGGGGATCGGTGTCGCGTCGGAGCGAAACGGCGTCCCCGACAGCAGCAGCCAACGGGGGGCTGCCGCGAAGGCCATCTGAAAGCCGTTGCCCCAGGCGAGCTCCTCACCGAGATGGTGGGCCTCATCCACGATCACCAGCGTGTCCGGCGCGACCTTCGCACGCCACCCCTTTGGATCGGAGGCCACGCGCGCATAGGTCACGGCCACGCCGTGGAAGTCGCGCGGCGGCAGCGGACCAGGGGCATCGGGCTGCAGCTGTACGCCCAGCTGCGCCCCGGCCGCGGCCCATTGACGTGTAAGCGGCGTTGTCGGGCACAGCACCGCCACACGGCTCACCTCGCCACCGGAGAGCATCCGGCGTGCCAGCTCGAGCGCCGGACGCGTCTTGCCGGCTCCGGGCGCCGCCGAGATCAGGAAGGGACCTTCCCGCCAACCGTGCAGACGCTCGAGCGCGTCGCGCTGCCAAGCGCGCAGAGATGTGACGGAGGCTCCAGACAAGAGCCCGGCATCCTGCGCCATCGCCCGGACGGATCGCCCGGTTTGGCTCAGGGCCTAGGAACGCGGCGGGGGCGGCGCGTAACGGTGATGCAGGATCAGGAGGTTGCCGTCGGGATCGTCGAAGATCGCCATGTGGCAGACGCTTGTGTCGAAGGTGTCTTGGGGAAAGCTGACACCACGTTCTTCGAGCGTCGCGCGCGCACTCGCCACGTCGTCCACGTGCAGGGCGATCCCGCTGCGCATGGGTACATGTTCCAGACCCATCTTCCCAGCGTCGATCACGCTGATCGTCAGGTTGCCCGTCTCGAACTCGGCGTAGTTGCGCTCTTCCAGGTAGACCGAGCGCTTCAGGCCGAGCGTCTCTCCGTAGAACTCGACCGCTTTGGGCAGGTCGCGGGTGGGCACTGCCACGAAGTCGACACGTGTGATCATCTCGGTCTCGTCGCTCATCTGCGGCTCCTCGGTCGTAGCTTCAGGCGTTCTCCGCCTGCACCTGCCCCGACTTTACCGCCTGCATGAGAGCGTCGTAATCGCTTTCGTTCTGATCGGCATAGGCCTCTGAGAAATCCACGATCGCCTGGTCGAACACGCCGCCGGCGCCGAGGTAGGCGGCGATCGCGATGCGGTCACCCGTGCGCGCGTGGGCGCGTGCGAGCGTCCAAGCGCACAACGCGCCATAGGAGCGCAGCATGCGATGGTCCATCGTCTCGATCTCAATGCTCAGCTTGCCGTCCCACAGCTGACGCACATAGAAGTCGCGCGTCACGTCGTCGATGCCGGTGGCCGGCAGCCAGCCCAAGAGGATGTCGCCGGAGGCCTGCATCAGGCGTTGGCCCTCGACCACGCGCTGGCCATGGTTTGAGTATTGGGAGGCACCCGCGTAGGGCTCAAGCACCGAGGCCTGGGCTTCCTTGGCCTGCAGGACGAGCGGGTCCTGCTCGTCGCGCCCCATGAACAGCAGCACCCATGCGCGCGTGCCGACGCTGCCAACGCCCACCACCTTGCGCGCGATGCTCTGGAAGGTGTAGTCGCCCAGCAGCACGCCGTACTCGTCGCTGAGACTGGCACGGTAGTCGGCAAGCATCTCCTCGAAGCGCTCGCGCAGCTCCTGGCTCGCGGCTTCACCCAAAAGCTCTTGCATCGGCACGACCAGAGGCGGTTCGCTGATGAAGCGCAGCTGACCGTCCACCACTTCGGTGAGCTTGAGCACCGCGCGCGTGCTGTTCTTCGCGCGCGCCTTGCCCAAACGCTTTTCCATCTGCTGCAGGCGCTTGCCCTTGACGACTCGCTGTGCACGCACCACGGCCAGGACGTCCTCGACGTTGAGGCTTGCGTACCACACGTCCAGATTGCTCATCTGGGCAAAGCCCCGCATCGACTGCCTGTAGGCCTGTGCGGTCCAGACCAGGACGTCGGCGATCTCCTGCTTGCTCAGATTGCGATCGCGCCCGGCGACGCACAGGCTCACCGCGAGCCGCTTGACGTCCCACTCCCACGGCCCCGGCAGGGTCTCGTCGAAGTCGTTGATGTCGAACAGCATCTCGCGCTCGGGCGAGGCGAAGACGCCGAAGTTCGACAGGTGGGCGTCTCCGCACAGCTGTACCCGTAGGCCCGAGACGGGTGTCTGGGCGAGGTCGGCCGCCATGATCGCCGCCGCGCCACGGTAGAAAGTGAAGGGGGAGACGAGCATGCGCCCGTAGCGGATCGGTACAAGCTCGGGCACGCGGCTCTCGGCCTGGCCTTGGAGGATCGCTACAGGATCCTCGCGGTCCTTCGCTGCTTTCCATTCGGCGTGGCTCGAGCGCGGTGTGTGCGCCCGCGCATCCTTGCCTTCGGCTTCGCGTTGCTTGACGGTCTCGGGGGCGCTCATGTCTCACTCCTTGGGTTCGCGTCAGGATCGCGCTCGGGCGTGGAGGATGGGGGAGCAGGCGTAGTCGCTCCCGGGCCCGGTGGGGGCGATTGGCCGGCGGGCGGGGCAGGCTTTGGGGGTGTGCCGGTGGGTGGTGCGTGCTCGGCGGGCGCGCCGGACGGCGGGTGAGGTCCTCCCGGAATGGGCGAGGCACGATGCGCGTCGGGAAACTCCAGTGCCGTTTGGCGGCGCAGCGTCTCTGTGCCGAATACCGCCAGCACGATGATGATGAGGATCCCCGTAAGCGATTTCGTCGCCTCGATCGGTCCCCACGCGAACAGCAGCAGCAACAGCAGGCCGAGCGCGCCGAAGGTGACGTCCGGGCGGTCGCGCATATAGGGCGCCATCAAACGGCGCAGCGACGTGGCGATCCTCGTGGGACCGGCCAGCATCGCCGCGAGGACTACGACCACGCCAATGAACACGGTCGACCATGCGACATCGGCAAGTACGCTCGTCCCAATCGACCAGGCCGCCTGTGCGGCCGGCCTCACGGCTTCAGTGGTTGCCAGTGAGTCGACGACCTTCGATCCGGCGATCCCACGCACCACGACCACGGCCAAGCCCGCGCCGACGAAGGCCGCGCCGACCTCGGTCAAGGTCTGGCGGCGTCGTCCGCGTGCCAAATAGACCGCCAGCGCGAACATCGCCACGACCAGCAGCGGCAGGACCAGAGCCAGGCTGCGCAACAGGTTGACCGCGTCTTGCATCGTGCCGAGCTGTTTGGAGGTCACGATCTTCAGTTGCGCGACATTCGCGGGGATCTTTTCGGAGATGCTCGCGGGAGCACCCACCTTTTCTGCCACTTCGCCGAGCATCGGGCGCAGGTCGAGCACCACCGCGCCGCCGCCGGGCAGCTTTACGACGCTGCCTTTGTTCTCGATCAAGCGCACGAACTGCGCATGCGTGACTTGATTGGCCTTGCTCCACAGTTCCTGAACACGCGGGCGTTCGAGCAGGAGATTGATCCCCTTTTGCACAACGTCTTTGAGTGCCCCGGCAGCCGGTGCGGCGAGCGGCTTCAGTTCGCTGGGCAGCTCTTTGCCCAGTTCGCCGGCCACGTCGACGTTTGCATACAGCTGTTCGGTCAAATACCCGGACACAGCTTCGCGAATCGGTGGGCTCTCGATCAGCTTCGTGTTGGTGCTCGTCCAGTAACCCGTGTCGAGCAGTTGCCGGTTGGCCCATACCGCGAAGATCGCCACGATGCCGAGCACGGTTGCCACACCGATCAGGCTGCGCACCAGCCAACGGTGCGGGTGAGCTGCGCTCGGGGGCGGGACGTAGGCGTGTGTCTGCGGGCCTGAAGCCGAGGGGTTAGCGGCGGAGCTCACGTTACGGGAGGCTACCCGGGGGCTCGGCGACCAGTAACCGTGTTACCCCGCACCGGGGTAAGTGTTTTCACGCAACCTCCCAGCATTCAGAGGTGTTCGCGCTCTGTCATGTCGGCGCCGGTGGTGGTCGTCATCACCTGCGCCGCGCCGCCGCCAAGCACCCGGCGCACCAGTCCGGGTGCCACGATACGCAGGGCCGCGGCAAGCGCATACGGTCGTGGCACGTAGCGCTCGGGACGCCGCTCCACGCCTGCCTGGTAGATCGCCTCGGCTGCCTTCTCGGGTGTCGAGACGATCCAACGGGTGAGCGCACGGTCGGTCAGCTCGATTTGGGGGAAGCCCTCGGTGGAGATGAAGCCTGGAAGCACGAGCCCGACGTGCACGCCGTGCGGGCGCTCCTCGGCCCACAGCGAATCGGACCAGCCGGCGAGCGCGAACTTGGAGGCGCTGTAGGCGCCGGAGCCGGCGCGCGCGACGCGCCCGGCGGTGCTGGCTACGTTTACGATCGCGCTCGGGGCGCTCTCGCGCAGCAGTGGCAGCAGCGCCTCGGTCAGACGCAGCTGAGCGTCGAAGTTGATGTCCATCGTGCGCTTGACGTTGGCGTAGCCGCCCTCGAAGAAGCGTGCCCGCCAGGCGGCGCCGGCGTTGTTGATGAGCAGGTCCAGGCGCCCGTGGTGCTCGCTCACGTGTGCTCGCACGCGCTCGGGAGCATCCTCGTCGAGTAGGTCCATCGCCAGAAAGCTTGCTTGTGGACCAAGCGAGCCCGCCAGTGCACGCAGGCGCTCATCGCGTCTGGCAACGAGCACTACCTGTGCGTGTGGGATACGCGCCAGACGGCGGGCTGTGGCCTCGCCGATCCCGCTGGAGGCGCCGGTCACGAGCGCGACGAAGGGACGTCCGTTGTTGCTCGGCTGGTAAGGGTCGCTCATGCTCTTTGGCCTCTCTTCAATTGGCGGTGCTCGACACCGTCGTTCGTGGCGATCAGGATGTCGCTGACCATCTCCGGCGCGAACAGGCCGTGGTCGACGACCCCGGGGGTGTCGGCCAAGCGCACGGCCAGTTCGCGCGCATCCTCGATCGGGCCGAAGTAGTCGGCGATCAGGTTGTCCTCGGGGCTGGGCGCGACGTCTCGCAGCCTCGCGTGGCCGATCAGCGAAAGCGTCGCTTGGGCGCCAAAGCGCAGGATCTCCAGCGGCACCGGCGGGCATAGCTCAGCGACCGCCTTCTCGGCGGAGGCGATCACCACGAAGCGCCTGCTGGCTGCCGCGACGATCTTCTCGTGCGTGTGCGCCCCGCCGCCGCCCTTGACGAGCCAGCCCTCGGGATCGATCTGATCGGCGCCGTCGATCGCGATGTCCAAGCGGACGAGCTCGTCAAGGTCTTCGATTACCAGTCCCAGCTCGCGCGCGGCGTGCTCGGTCGCCGGTGAGGTGGCGACACAGCGCAGGCTCAACCCGCGCGCTGCCAATGCGGGCAGCAGGTGGGCGACGGTGGAACCTGTACCCAGGCCGATACGATCGCCGTCTTTTACAAGCAGCGCGGCAGCCTCGGCCGCCGCACGCTTCTGCTCCTCGGTATCTGTCATGGGCGCCTGTGCCGACGCGCGAGGTGACGCCATCGTGCAGCGAGCCTACAGGCCCGGTGCTTGGTGGGCCTGCTCGAGGGCAGGTCTTCTTAACCTGCGCTCACCTGTGCTGCTTCAGGGCCTTCGCCGGCGGTGAGCGGCTCGGAGTCGTACTCCTCGGGCTCTCCGCGCAGGAAGCGCCATATCGCCAGCAGCATCATGATCGTCATCAGTCCCGCGCTGGTGGCGCACTCCTCGCAGACAGCGTGGATCGAGAACAGCTCGCGGTAGGTCAGATAGGCCGAGAAGCCGAAGCCACCGATCGTCAACACGAGCGTCACGAAGCGTGTGTTCTCGCTTTCCCGTACAAGCAGTGAGATCATGATCGCGATATAGCCGAGCAGACCCATCAAGGCCACGGGGACGCCGGCAAGCTTCGAGTAGGTCGAAGTCTGAACCTTGAAGCAGCTACCGCCGGAAGTACAGACGGGCCTGAGGTTGGCGTAGTGGACGTAGGTCAGATAGCTAGCGAGTGCCAGACCCAGCGCCGTCAGCACGATCAACACGATTCTCAAGGTGCGCTGGCTCATTCCGGGGCGGGGCCGATCTGCTCCATCGCCCGATCACTCTCAGCCCTTCAGCAGTTTTTCGATCGCCGGTTCGAACGAGCTGGCGTCGGTCAGCGAGGGGCTTTCGAGTTTCTGCAGGGTCCCGCCGGTCTTGCCGATCATGAAGGACGGCGTTCCTGTGAAGCTATTCTGGTTGGCGGCTTGCGCGTCGGCGAGAACCTGGCTTGGATAGGCGGGATCGTTGCGGTTTTCGCTCCATTGCGAGAGATTCAAGCCCGGTATCTGGGCTGCCAGCCCCTGCAGGTAGCTTTCGGTGACATAGCCGCTGTCCTCTTCTCCCTGCTCGTGGTAGAAGAGCTCGACGAAGTCCCACATCCGATTCTGCTTGCCTGCGGCGAGCGCGGCGACCTGCTGGGTCTGGAAGGTTTCTTTTTCGCGCGTGGCGGTCTCCATCGAGTGGTACTCGATCTTGGCCTTGCCGGTGCGCACGTACTTCTTGATGATCGTGGGCAGCGCCTTAAGCGTGAATTCCTTGCAGAACGGGCACTCCAGATCGCCGAAGTACTGGATCGTCACGGGCGCGTTGGGGTTGCCGAGCGTGATCGTGCTCTGGGGGATGCCTTGCAGCAGCGAGATCACTTCGGTCTGAGCGGTTTGCGCCGCCGGACTTTTTGGAGCCGGTGCGTTTTTCGAGCCGCCGCTGCCGGTGGCGATCAGGATGATCGCGATGATCACGACGACCACGCCCGCGACCCCGCCAAGCTGGATCAGGCGCTTGCGCTGGGCGCTTTGGGCCGCATGGGCTTCCTCCTGGGCCTTGCGGTCGGCGCGCGCCTGCTCACGACGCTCCTTGCGGGTCAGATCTGAGTCGGCTGGGGTCATGGATGCAACTTTTGCATACTTTGCCTGAAGATTGCTTAAGGACTGGCTCCGGTGGGCCCGCGGAAGCTTGCCGTCGGGCGGGTGTCGAGAGCTGTACGGGCAAGGCCGTCAGCCTCTTGGCGAAGCTCGAGGCGTCCCGGTCACCGCGGGAGCGCATGTCTGCGTCCTATGAGCTTTCGCGCGCAAACGTGCATTGCAGAGCGGATAGTTGCCGCGTCCCGTTATGGCCTGTCCGTCGCGTACCGTAGACGGAGACATTTGCCCCCGTAGCTCAGCTGGATAGAGCGTCGGACTTCTAATCCGAGGGTCGCCCGTTCGAATCGGGCCGGGGGCATCGAGAGCGCCTCCCGCCGCCCAGGGGTAAGCCCGCGGGTGCGCCGCCGGCAATACCCTTGCGCGGTGCCGCTTCCCGCCGAACGCGCCGACGCTGGCCGCCCTCGCCGTCCGCACACCGACGAGATCCTGCTCGGCGACAACCTCGAGTTGCTCCCGCGCTTCGCCGACGAGTCCTTCCAGCTCATCTACCTCGACCCGCCGTTCAACACCGGCAACGTTCAGACGCGACGCACCGTGCGCACCGTGCCCGACGCGCGCGGCGATCGCACCGGCTTTCAGGGGCGCCGCTACCGCACGCGGCTGCTCGCCGAGTCCTCCTACCGCGACAGCTTCGAGGACTATCTCGCGTTTCTCGCGCCGCGCCTGCAACACGCGCACCGGCTGCTCGCGCGCGAGGGCACGCTCTACTTCCACATCGACTACCGCGAGGCGCACTACTGCAAGCTCCTGCTCGACGAGATCTTCGGACGCGAGTGTTTCCTCAACGAGCTCATCTGGGCCTACGACTACGGCGCCCGCTCGCGGCGGCGCTGGCCCTCCAAGCACGACACGATCCTCGTCTACGTCAAGGATCCCGCCGCCTTCCACTTCGACGCCGAGGCCGTCGACCGCGAGCCCTACATGGCGCCCGGCCTCGTCACCCCCGAGAAGGTCGCCCGCGGCAAGCTCCCCACCGACGTCTGGTGGCACACCATCGTCTCCACCACCGGCGCCGAGAAGACCGGCTATCCCACCCAGAAGCCCGAAGGCATCGTGCGCCGCATGGTCCAAGCCTCCACCCGCGCCGGCGACTGGTGCCTGGACTTCTTCGCCGGCAGCGGCACGCTTGGAGCCGTCGCCGCGCAGCTCGATCGCCGCTACGTGCTGATCGACTCCAATCCGGCGGCCGTGGAGGTCATGCGCGCGCGTCTCCAGCGGCAGGTGACATGACTATCACGACAGGTAAGCCTGCTTGACAAGGATGGGTATCTTTGTAAACTAGGCGTACAACTATCTGTCTGTTCGACAAGCAAGGAGACATGCTCTATGTCTGCTGT
>DATAXK010000006.1:0-9490 GCA_036266805.1 Solirubrobacteraceae bacterium | reverse complement strand
TGGCGCGCGGCGACCGGCAGTCTCTCTCGTCCCGTGGGGGCCGGCAAACCCGACTGTTTGACCCGGACCGTCTCGGTCGCTCGTGACGTGCAGTTGGCGTGGGTTGTGTCCCATTAGTGTCCGCGTCCGATCAGGTCGGCCGGCTGAGGGCCCCGAACCCGACGGGAGCGGCTGACACGCTCATCGCGGGGGTCGCTTTCTCTCGGCCTCCAGCCGAGACGACAACGCGGTCCAAAGGTGGACCGCTGCGAGACCGCGGTAAGGCCGCCACGACTCCGCGATGCGTAGGACTTGACGCGGAGACATGGGCGCGCGCGGCGAGCCGAGCATCTGTCGGATCCCCAAGTCCGACGCCGGAAATGCGTCCAATATCCCGAACCCTCTGAGCCTGATGTATGAGGCCGTCCACGGTCCGATTCCGCGTATTGCGGTCAAGGACTCCGATGAGACTTCTTGCGTTCGATCGAATGGCAGTTGGCCGGTGCAAACCGCGTGGGCCAGGGCGCGCACAGCGGCAGCGCGGCTCCGAGGGAGACCGACTTCTTCGAGGGGGGCGGTCGCAAGGGTCTCGGGTCGAGGGAACATGTAGCTGAACCCTTCGAACGGCGGCGCCACCGGATCGCCGAACCGAACACTGATCTTCCCGGCGAGCCTGACCGCCGCGGCGACCGAGATCTGCTGACCCAGAATCGCGCGAACCGCGAGTTCGAACGGTTCCCAGGTTCCCGGTACGCGCAACCCTGGTCGAGCCGCGACAAGCGGCCGCAGAATGGCGTCACTGGCGAGGACGCGAGCAGCCGGCCCGCTCTGCCACGATCTTCCAGTCAGCCATTCGACCCGCTTCTCCAATTCGCGGGACTCGGACGCGTCGACACCTTTCGCCGCGAAGGCTATCTCGGAGTGAGATGCCACCCGACCGAAGTCCAACCGCACCACCGCCTGACCACACCTGGCGGTCCGCACGGTACGGCTGTACTCATGCGCGCTGACCCGTTCAACGCCCGGCATCGAGCGGTCCCCGACGTACTTCAGTAACCCTCCGACATCGAAGGCGCGGTCCACAGGCAGGGTCGCGACGTAGTCCGTCTCTGACAGGTACGGGAAGTCCCGGGAGGGGACGCGTTTATCACCGAGCACGGAGCGCGTCTAGCACCTTCGCCAAGGCTTCATCCCGGGTTAGATGCGATGTGTCGACGGTGAGGTCGCACAGCGATGCGAGCTCATCCGATTGCTGCTCGATGGGATCTGTCAAGAGCCGGTCGAAAGGTTCCTCGCGATCCGCAATCTCCCTTCGCGCGTTGAAGCGAGCGCGTCGGACCGGGACCTCAGCAGTCAGGTGGACGCCAAAGCTATCGCCGCGGCAGCGCAGTGCAGCGATCTGCGCTCGAGTCTTGCAGGCGTCCACGACGACCGTCCCCGCAGGTGCAGCACGCTGAACGGCGTCCAGGAGCCATGTTCCCGGTTGGGCCTTCTCGAGTCGCTTTCCTTCCTCCACGAGCTGGCGTCGACTCATCGAGCCGGCACGGGCTCCGGCCTCGATGGCGCGCCGGGATGTCACCGACGCGGCCGGAAGCTCCTCAGCGATGGAAACGGCGAGCGTCGTCTTTCCCGAGGCGGCCGGGCCGGCAAGGATGATCGTGTCTGGAATACGAATGCCGAGGTGCCGCTGCTGAGGTCAAGTGCCAGGCGCGGCGAGCAGTAACAGCTGGTCATCCATTATCGGCGTACCGCCCCGAGCGAAGATAAGCTGGCCTCCGGTGGTTTCTAGCATGTCCGCTGGCCGCTCCAATCGAGCCAGCAAAAGGCCATCGACACTTGCGTCTCGAAGAGCCTTGAGCCCCGAGATTCGAACGTCGCGCGGGACAGCGGCATAGCGGCCCCGGCTTTCATCAAAGCGCTGTTGGGATGCGTGGCGCCAGTACAGCTTGTATAGCTGGCGGAGCGCTTCCTGCGGCTCGACGACGTCTCGTCGCTGTCCGCCGTTGTCTGGGGGATCCTCGTCGATCCATTCGTTTCTCGCCAGCTCGACCGCTAATTCGCCCAGAGCTTGCTTGAGTCCCTCGACGTCTCCCACGTCCACCGAGCGTAACTGAGCAAGCTGGTCCCAACGCAGTAATGCGAAGACCCCCAGCGGATCGAGCAGGGTTTGGTCTTCTCCCGCAGCACCTCCATGTTCGACCTCTGGCGCAGCGTCAGCGCCAACGGCGACTGCTTCGTTGCTGGGCCGGGCCCTCGGACGTCCCGCGTCGAGCGCCGCTTGGATTGCGTCTCTCGTCAGTGACCCGGTCCACCCTGACCCGAGTTCTTCTACTTTCTTATCGAATGCGGGCGGCATAACGAGTACGGCTCCGTCGAACCGCTGGCTACGGCGGATTGCGGGGTCCGCCTTCGCGACGTAATTGGTGTTCGCGAAAAATAGAACCCGACGTTGGTCCCAAAGCTGGGCCAACTTGGGCAGCATCGACGTCGTGAGGAACCGGCCGAAGGGGTCGGTCTGCTCGTCGCTTCGCAGCCGGATGAGCTCATCGATCTCATCGAAGAGGATGACGCTGCGGTCGAGTTCCATCAGTGCCTTGAAAATCTCGTCGGCCCGCGCCGGGACACGGTCCATCCCCTCCGACAGAAATGCCGCGGACTGCACCTCGACGTAACTCCAGCCTATGGCGCCGGCCATGGCTTGGACAATTGTGGTCTTGCCGGTACCGGGAGGTCCAAAGAGGAGGGCGGATCGCGCATCCTCCTTCGCAATCAAT
Source organism: Solirubrobacteraceae bacterium (assembly GCA_036266805.1). Taxonomy (GTDB): domain Bacteria; phylum Actinomycetota; class Thermoleophilia; order Solirubrobacterales; family Solirubrobacteraceae; genus Palsa-744. Next base: position 6,737 of record DATAXK010000006.1, on the reverse strand, counting down.
GCGGTGTCGGGATCGCTGCTGTCAGCCCCCGGATCAAGCGCGGGCCTTGGGTTGACGAAGGCGCTCGCGAGATAACGTCCGAGCGTCCAGGCGGGTTGAGTCGACCAGGTCCGGCCGCGGTCTCTAAGGACCTCACGTCCTTCTTGGACATTGGCGTACTTGCTCACACGTGCACCCACCCGCTGCTCCGCTTCTTCTGACGCCCAATGCCCCAGAGCTCGCCGCAGCGTCTGCAGGTATGAGTACACGGACGCCGTGGCCCAAGCCTCCGGGTCTCGCCGAAACTCTTGGTGGGTAGACGCCCAGCCGTAGTGAGGCGCTCGACCGTCGCCGGCTGTATCTACGGGGCCGCCGCGGCGGCTCTCCAAGAGGATTCGGGTGGTCCGCGCGAAGTGCCATGCCTTAACGAGCTCGCCGGCGTGAGCACGGAGCAGATCGCGATAGACGCGGCCGGTCTCGCGCGGGAGCGCAGGCCGGAGAAGCTCGGCCAATGTCTCGAACGTGTAACAGTAGGCGTTGCCAGCCGCTGGATAGTGGAACAACGGACGTGACTGAGGCCACACGCCGTCCTTACTCTGTGCAAAGAAGGCGTCCAGTCCGGCCTTGACTAGTTCATGCTGCTGAGTGCCCGCCCGCAGCGGCTCGCCGTAACGGAGCCCGAGGGCAATCGCGTAGGCCAGTTGCTGCGGGTCAATGTTTCTCGCGCCGTTGCTAATAAGCGCGGCTTGAGCCCCGAGGGCTGCGCGTGCCCACGCCAACGTCGTTTTGATCTTGGCGCCGAGAGCCCGGTCCCCTGACGGGTTGCCGGCGTACGTGCTCTGGTACTGCTCAACGCAGCGAAGGGCCCAGTACGTTTGGAACGCGTTAGGGGGGTACGTTTCGGCGCGGATGCCTGGATCGGAAAAGTCCGGAGGGGAGTATTCCCACTCCCCTCCGCCCTTCTTGCTGTACAGAGGCCACTCCATGACCCCTCCCATCGCGGGATCGGCGACGTCGACCACGGAGAACATCTCAACCAAGAGCCGGTTCAGGGCTTTGCGATTTTCCCTGCGCTTCGGCTGCGGGTGGAAGCGGATCACTGCTGGCAGCGTGCGCGCACGGCAATACACGAACGCAGCCTCCTCGCTCTGCCATTCCGTAGGATCCGCGTCTAGTGCTCGTCGCGCGAAGTTCTGGGCCAAGCCGAGCCGGTCGCCAAGAAGACCGTCGAAGCCGATTCTGGCTTCCGCCAGCGACTCTAGGCACGACGCGCCGGTACTGAGATGCGGCGGGCGTACTTTCTCGTCTCGAATCGACTCGCCGAGCTGCAACAGGAAAAATGAACAGGCGGAGTAGTCAAATCCTCCGTCTGCCGACTTGGGATCTCCACCAACGAACTCGAGGAGGCTCGCCTCGTGGAGATTGAGGAAATCCCGCACCTCTCGTCGCTCGTCGCAGAGCCGGTCGAAGTCCAACTCGTGAGCCTTTCTCGTCCTAGGCGGCCTGAGCCGCCTCCAGGCGCGCCGCGTTCATCTGCTCCTTGTCAATCACCGCCTGCGCCAGGTCGACGTCGAGCGCGTTCGCAAGATGCAGTAGGTAGAGCTGGACGTCCGCCAACTCATGCGCCGCGTCCACCCCTTCGTATCCCGCCGACCGAGACAGTCCTGCCGACTGCCGCACCGCCCGTGCGAGCTCACCCACTTCCTCGACCAGCAGCAGCAGCGTGTCCCGGGCTGACTCATCGGCGTACCCCCGCGCGTCGGCCATTCTCCGGTAGTAGGTCTGCAACACACGCAGTGGAGGCGCTGGGGTGTGAGCACCACGAGAACGAGCAATGTCGGTTGCCTCCCGCGGGGAATGTGCATGGCGCACGACGCGCGCTAGGACCGGATCGGTGGGCATGTTTCGTGAATACACGGGCAAGCCCAGTTCGCCGGCGATTCCCAACTCCATAGCGGCGCTTGCGCCGACATACCCCGCCGGGGCGTGCAGCCAGACGAAGTCGGCTTGCCGGAGCGACTCGAGATGGCGGTGCTCGATCGCCTCGGGGGCCTGGTCTAGTTCGTGCTCTGCGAGCACGAACCCGTCGACTTCCGCGACGAAGCGCACGTCCCGTGGCGAGAGAACCTCGCAACCCGTCGCTTCGAGTTCCTGGAAGTCGGCCTGCAGCACGGCGACTTCTCTGCGAAAGCTCCCGCAAATGACAGCCCGCGCCGGTTTGCTCGATTGCGCCGTCGGCTGTGGCGCGACGCTAGCCGCGAGAGAGGCGACTTCCATGTGGGACCATTGTGGACCTGAGGTCGGACGAATAGGTCCCAAGTGGTACCTATTCGCTCTCCACACGGTACCAATTCGGTGACTGGAATCGATCGAAATGCGACGACACGCGGTTCCACGCGAGCAGCGCATCTCGCCGAGCGAGTCCAGGAACTGCTGCTGGAAGGCCGGCTGATGCCGTCTGAGCTCGTGAAACGTCTCCGCGACGACGGGTTCTCGAAGACCACCGTCCTACGGGCGCTGGAGAGGCTCGCCCGGGAGGGCGAGATCAACTTTGCGCCGGCCGAGCCTGGAACTGTCGGCCGAACCAACCCGACAGGGCACTACCTGCTGAGCGGTCGCCAGCGCACCCAGGTACTCGCGAGGCTGCGGCAACGCCCGGTCAGTCCCCATTTGGCTGCCGGTGCTGCGTTCGTTTTCGCGGAATGCCGAAGCGGCCAAGTGCCCGATCTCCTTCGGGCGACCGCTCCCCCGTCCGTTACGCGGCGCGTGACCTGGGTTTGCAGAGTAGATGGCGACCTCACTGGCTTCCTCTTTGGCCTCGACAAGGATGCCGTGTCTAGCGACAGCGATCGCCTGGTGAAGGTCCTCGCAGACGTCGGAATCGCAGCGACGACCTCGATCGTACGCGAGGCACTTTCTCCGGTCGACCTCGCAGCGCAGGCGAATCAGGTCGACGCCGTGGCGCCACAATCGGAGGGGGCGACGGAGGGACCAGTCGATCTTGAGTCCCGCCGCCCCCGTCGCGCAGAGATCCGGGCCGGCTCGCCACACGCTGAGTGATCGCCGGTTGGGCTCTTCCGGGAGCCGCTTGGGGGAGTGGCAATCGCTGCGTCTCAGTCCGGTGCCTGCATCGATGATGCACGTGGTGTGTCTGCTCTTCTGCGCCTGCGATCCGCGAGGACCTGGGCGGGTATGCCTCCACCGAGGGCTACGCGTCACGCCGAGGTGTTAGGGCCGGGCTCGCGGGTTAGATGGCACGTCTGGTCAGCACCCTCCTCAGCGAGAACTAGGCGGACGATGCCTGCGAAGCCGCAGTAGAAATGCGCCAAGGTCTGAGCGTCGGCGCGCATGTTGATCTCCATAAGCGCAGCGGTCGCAGCATCGGCCTGCCATCGGCTCACGGTGTCTCGATGCTCGCCCCAGTGGATGAGGTCCCCGTAGAGGAATACCTCGAGGAGTGCGCCCGGGGCGATGTCCTCCGAGACAAAGGGCCGCGCGCCGCTTGGATGCTCGTCCTCTCCCAGTAACCCACGACCGTGCGCCATCTCCTCAAGCAGCGCGCCAAGATGCCTTTTTAGGATTGTCTGATGCGCCGTTTTCCAACGCCCGAGCACCGATCCAGCGTCGTCCGCTGCAGCGCGGTGCGCCGCTGCCGCCAAGACCTTCCTGGCACGATCGAACGAAGCCTCTTCGGTGTGCTTGAAAAGCTGCCGAAGCAGGGTGGAGAACCCCACTGTGAGGTCGTCGGCCGGGGCCGCCATCGAGACCGTCCCCTTCAGCAAGCTGATCCGGGCGCGAGCATTGCTGTTGAAGACGGACGTCGCGACCAGCCGTTCGGAGACGGCCGCATAGCGGCGCAAGATCGCAAGATCGCCCGGATCCCACTCGTGCTCGAATACCGGAAACCCCTGCGGATCCGGGAGTTGACAGACGTCCTGAAGCACCGGCCAGACCCAAGCGGCTCCCTCGGTGTTGCTTAGCGCGCTCAGGTACCAAGGAGCCCACGCAAGCGGCGCAACCTGATTCCGGCTCAACCACGCGTCATCCATCGGCCGAGTGTCCCAAACGGCGTTCCCCGCGCCTCCATGCTCCGCCCGCGTCGGTGGCGCTAATCACGTCGCCGGCCAGTCCTCTCGCTGCTCTCACGACGGACCAGCGGAGTCTGAGATCTAGCGTGAGTAGGCGGAGCGATTGTCCCTCGATCGACCTCGAGCTCCATGATGCGACGCAGTTGTGGGAGGCGGGTAACGTCCTGGTCGCGGTGGAGGGCGGCGGCCATAGCGGCGAGGTCCCCGGCGGAGGCGACGTAGGGCTGGAGGCCGTGCCCGAGGTTCTCCTTTGTTGCTGCGGCGCGTAGCGCGACGAACCCGCGAGGGACGCCGGCCGGCGCCGTCACGACCTTCAGCGCTCCGTATGGGCTTGTCAGCTCCAGCACGTTGTTGTCGCTGAGGCTCTGCTCGGACACGACCAGATCGCCGCCGTCAACACGCCGCGCCTCGAGCTCGTCGAGCGCGCGTTCAAGGCGAGCGAGATTCGGCACGGTGACGATGGGGCAGATGTCGACGCCCGTGGTGATCTCGTCGGCGCCGCGAAGCACGCGAGCCAAGCCGCCGATGATCATGTACGTCGCTCCGCTGCGCTCCATTGAGGCCAGGATCGCTCGCGGATCGAACCGCGCCGCGACGCCGGCGCTCATACCCCGCCCTCGCCGGACGCCAGGTCGTCGAGCATCCGATCGAGCCTGCGCTCCGGCGAGAGGCGCTGCAGCTTCGCGAGGTGCTCGCCGGCGATGGACGGTGCCCGTTCCACCAGGGTGAGCGGAAGGTCGAGGCCGCAGGCCTGGATGAGCTCGAGGAGGGTGTCGAGGCTCGGCGCGACAGCGCCCGCCTCCCATCGTCCGATCTGAACGCGGTCCTTGCCGCAGCGCTCAGCAAGAGCGACTTGACTGAGTCCGGCGCGGAGACGAGCCTCTCGGAGGAGCGCGGCGCTCTTTACGGTGTCCGGTCGCACGGCGCCAGTCTACCTATCGCATTCATGCAACAGATTTGTTATGCTGGTGGCAGCACACTGGTCGAGGACACAGAGTGAGCACGACGCACACCACTTGGACGTCCGGCCCCGTCTCATCGGTACGGGTCCCGATCAGTGCGCCGTCCGCCGCCGAGCCGACCGCGGCCACGAGGCTGCTCACCGTCCGAGAGGTCGCCTCGACGTGTCAGCTATCCGAGAAAGCCATCCGCCGCGCGATTGACGACGGTGAGCTGGTTGCGGTGAAGCTGCGATCCCGCCTCCGCGTCACACCAGACGATCTCCAAGCCTGGATCGCCAACCGACGCCAACTCGCATCTCAGCCGAGCCGCCGCGCCGCGGCGCGGCGGAGTGCGCGCGGCGCTCCCCGAGGAACGTTCCGTTCACTCGTCGATACCAAGGAGCCGACGTGAGCATCGAGAAGGTGAAGCGCGCCGGCGGCGAGGTCTGGCGAGTGCGTTGGCGCGACGAGCAGGGTGGTGCTCACTCACGCGTAGTCGGCCGGAAGCGTGACGCCCAGGCGCTCGACGCCGAGCTCCGTCGCGCCAAGCGACTCGGTGCTCTATCGCCCGTCGACACCGAACGAGAGACGGTCAGCGAGTTCGCCAAGGCCTGGTGGGCGCGCTACGTCGTGCCCAACCTGGCACGGTATACGCAGCTCAACTACGCGTCCATGCTCGACGTCCACATCATTCCGAGGCTGGGCAACGTGCGCCTGCGGGCGCTGACGCCCGATGTGGTTGGCCAACTCCGGGCCGAAATGGGGGCCGATGGCGTCGGCGAGGCGGCCACCCGAAAGACTCTCGTCGTCCTCCAAAGCATGTTGGAGCGAGCGGTTGAGTGGCGCCGGATCGAGAGCAACCCCGTCAAGGCGGTCAGGAAGCCGAGCCAGGTGCGTGCCCGGGTCGTGCGTCCTCTCGCCCCGCACGCTGTCGAAACGATGCGAGCCCATCTCCTGGCCGATGAGCGGCTCCTCGACGCAACTCTCATCGCAGTGCTCGCCTACGCCGGCCTGCGCCCGGGTGAAGCCCTGGGGCTGCGATGGAACGACGTGGGAGAGCGCACCTTGCTCGTCGAGCGCTCGGTGGCGTTCGGCAAACTGAAGTCGACCAAGACGGGCAAGGTTCGGACAGTCCGCCTTCTCGGTCCGCTCGCGGAATCGCTAGCGACGTGGCGCCAGGCCACCAATCGCGCCGAACCGACGGACCTGATCTTCCCCTCTCCGGACGGCTCGCCGTGGAACCTCGACCGGGTGAACAACTGGCGGTCCCGCACCTTCGCTCAAGCGAGCGCGGCCGCTGGGCAGTCCGACGTCCGGCCGTACGACCTGCGCCACAGCTTCATCAGCCTGCTGATCGCCCAGGGCGGCAACGTCGTCGAGGTCGCAGCTCAAGCCGGTCACAGCCCGACGATGGCGCTCAGCACCTACGCGCATCTTTTCGAGGAGCATCGGGGCGGGCGCGATGTGTCCGCCGAGGAAAGCATTCGCGCCGCGCGACACGCCAACAGTGTCACGGAGGTGTCCGTTCTGTGTCCGCCCAAGGCCGGCGACGACGCCACTCCCGCCGAAAACCCCCGTCACTACAGGATGGGCGATCCAGGACTCGAACCTGGGACCTCTTCCTTATCAGAGAAGCGCTCTAACCGACTGAGCTAATCGCCCGGCGTCAGGCGATTCTAACGGCGTGCGGGCCTGGCGTCGGCGTGCGCTGACGAGGCTTGACCGAAGG
>DATAXK010000028.1:0-73905 GCA_036266805.1 Solirubrobacteraceae bacterium | reverse complement strand
CGAAGACCGTGCTGCTGCTACAGCCGCTATTCAAGTGCTGGACCGGCCGCTGCCAAACATGCCAACAACCCGTCAACCTCGACAACCTCCCACACCACCCACCACGACACAACGAATGACACCTAACAAAGCACTACTAAGTAGCCTAGCTTGGCCAGCCATTGCCCAAATGTGAGAATGTTCGAGGGCTTGACATCCTGGTGCGCGAGTCCTGCTGCGTGTAGCTGCTGCACCGCTACTGCTGCGTGATGGCAGACGGTCAACGCCCACGCGGTATCGAAGTTACCCATCTGATCGAGTGCGCGCCTCACATCGCCGTCAGCCGGCTCGAAGATTAGGTAGTCAACCGAGTGCATAAAGTCGCCGTCGACGATGGTCCCGGCCGCCAGCACGCGAACGATGCGACTCATGCCGCGCCGCTCGCATTCGTCAAGCACACGGCGCTCGAAGAGGTAGCCTTCGGTCATTGCGCGCATGAGGACGGCCAGTTCGGCTCCGCGGAGCGCTCGGGAGAGTAGTCAAGCGCCTTCAAGAAGGCGCTTCGACCTGATGCGTCCTCGACACGGTACCCGACTGAGAAGCAGCCGCCCGTGTCGTCCGTGCGCTTTTCGACGAGCTCGACGACGCGCCAGTCTCCATCGAGCACACGACCCAGCAAGTGGTAAGCTGCATTGTTGCTCGTAGGCGGCGCCGCTGGCGTGCTCATAAGGAGCAAGCCTAGCCGCAACGAATGTTGCTGCCGCCAGAGCTCGCGCCAGATGAAGGCACGACGAGCGCCTGTGACCGTGACTGGTCCGACGAAGTGGGGGTGTGGGCACGGCTAGCGTCGTGCCGGAGTCGCTATACGGGCTGGCGCCCGCGTTTGTGACCGCTTGCTGGCGCAGCCTCTTGCCTGCCGTCGTGCTCGCGTAAAGAAGTCGCTACGGCCCGCTGGCCGAGAGCGAACCGGCGCTCCAGGCCCAGCGCAGGATCGCCTACCCACGCCTTTCCGGCGGGCCGTAGCTACCAGCCGACTGTCCAAAGAACGCAAGCGACAAGAGAACACGCAGCGACGAGCAGCGACTAAACAGACGCGCACGCCCGGCATCTTCAAGCGCGGTAGCCGCTACGTCTTCTCCTACCGCGCGAACGGCAAGCAGCGATGGGAGTCCTGCCGCACACTCGATGAGGCTCGCCGCGCCAAGGCCGCGAGAACGACAGACATCGGTCGCGGCGAGTTCGAGGAACGCGCACGGATCACGCTGCACGAGTATGCGCGCGAATGGGTCGAGCGCCACCAAGGCACGGGCAGGCGCGGCTTCCGCGAGGAGACACGCACCGAGTACAGGACTCTCCTCAACAGGTTCGCGCTGCGCTACTTCTCCCCACAAACGAAGCTGACCGAGATCACACCCAGCCAGATCGCGTCATTCGTCGGATGGTTGTGCGAACAGACAAAGCCCGCAGCAACCAAGGAGAACCCCAAGCGACGAACGCTCCTGTCAGACAAGACCGTGCGCAACGCGCTGGGGCCGCTCACCGCCTGTCTGGCGAGTGCTCGTCGCGAGGGACTGATCCGCCACAGTCCAGCCACAGGCGCCGCACTCCCGCATCGTGCACGCGTAGATGAGGACGAGGACCGGCCGCGACCGTTCCCCCGCACCGAAGACGAGGACGGCACGGCCGTTGAGACGATGGAGCTGGTCGTCTCGCACGTGGAGTCCACGCACCGCCTCATGTTCGAGCTGCTGGCCGCGACCGGTCTGCGCCGCTCAGAGCTGCTCGTGCTGTGCGGGCGGCATCTCGAACTCGACGGCGATCACCCATTTGTGAAGGTGCGCCAGCGTGTGCGTCGTCGACGCGGCGAGGGGCTCGTGATCGGGCCCCTGAAGTCCCGCTACGCCAAACGCGACGTACCGATCCCGTCCTCGCTCGCGGATCGCCTACGCGCTCTCGCGACCGCCCCCGACGAGCTGGCGTTCGCCACGGCCACCGGCACGGTTCTGGACCCGGACAACCTCGCCGCGCGCGTGCTCGCGCCTGCATGTAAGGCGGCGGGCGTCGAGTGGGCAGGCTTCCACACATTCCGCCACACCGTCGCGTCGCGCTTGTTCGCAGAGGGTCGCAACGTCGTTCAGGTCCAGCGCTGGCTCGGCCACCACTCGGCCAGCTTCACGCTCGACACCTACGTGCACCTGCTCGACAACGATCTCGGCGAGCCGCTCAAGTCTATGGGCCACGAGGACTAGAATCAGGCTCCCCATGGTGCCGCTACGAACAACGACGATGCTTGGGAGGGCTCGGCCATGACCGCCGCCGAGGCTACTGTCGAGCGTGCGGGGCGAGCGTTGGTAGAGGCGACGACTACGCCGACGAAGGTAATTCTGTTCGGATCGCGTGCGCGTGGGGACGCCGACGACCGCAGCGACTTCGACTTCTTGGTGATCGAGCGCGAGGTACACAATCGGTTTGGCGAGATGGTGCGTCTCGGACGAATCCTCGGACGGCTCTTGATTCCGGCCGATGTGGTGGTCGTCAGTCAGGAGCACGCTCGGAAGTGGGAATCGGTCAAGGGCACCATGATCCACGAGGCGATGAGCGAGGGCCGTGTCGTTGCCGAGTCCTGAGTCACGGGAGTTGGCGCTGCTGCTCGTGCGCAAGGCAGAAGGGGACGAATCGATCCTCGACAAGCTGCTTGATGATCCTGATGTACCCGACGAGATGTTGGGTTTCCACGTTCAACAAGCAGTCGAGAAGCGCCTAAAAGGCAGTGTTGGCCTTCCACGAAGTCGACTACGACCGCACACACAGCATCGGATACCTCACCTCCGTCTTGGATCATCGTGGGATTGATCTTCCCCCGAGGCGCGAGCAGATCGAGGAGCTGACACCTTGGGCGGTGGCGGCACGCTACGAGGACAGGATCGAGGAAGTGCTCGATCGTGATGTCGCTCGGGAATTGGTTTCGGACGTTCGAGAGTGGTCCGATAGCGCCCTAGACAAGCCGGAATAATCACTTGCAGCTTCAGCTCGGGCGTAGCTGAGCGACCTGTGGCGCAAGCGCTACGGCTTTCGAGCCTCGGTCAAAGCCAGGAAGCCCAAGCGGCTCTGGCTGCCGCTAGAACTAGCGGACTAGCTGGTCCGGGCTTGCTGCTCAAGCTCGGCGAGGTAGGTGTCCGCCTCCGTGAGGAACGAGCGGACGCGCGGATCCCGTCGAGCTGCCTCGAACTCTGCCGCGTCTATCACCGCGACGATCTCATCGGGCGGATCATGCCGCTGGCTCGTTGTGTGGGTGTCGAGTGTGGAAGCCATCATCAATCTTGTCGGCAGCATGCCATCAATGGTTTGCGTAGTAGATGCCGCAGGAGCGGAAAACTCGACAAAGAACGCATCGATCTCAATGGTGGTCTGCGCCACTGCGTCTGGGTGATTTTGCTTCGTCCACTCGAGGATGCTGCCGGCGACCTCCTCCAAAGATGAGCGCTGAGCGAACCTGGCGATCTGGAGCACCTGGGTGGCCTCCAGGTGCTTGTCGCGGCGTCCCCATCGCTGCGGCTTGATGCCGAGTGATCGCACTATGCGACTCATCCCGCCGGTATCCAAGCCGATAAACGTGGCCGCCTGCGAGAGCGTCGGAAGCGAGCGAACTCTCGCATCGCGGGACTGATCAAATCTTGCGGTCACGTAGATAGGCTAGCCCAGAAGACGCTCAAGACGCAGAAAATGCAGCAATCGCGTTTTGTGGGGACAACCGCACGGATGTTTGGTTTCTCCTGTCCGCCTCGGCTGGCAGCGTTTGCAGGCGTGAAGGAGGACGTCCTTGAGCAGATCGTCGATGACTATCTCCAGTTTGAGGGCTACTTCACCATCCATAATGTCCGCTTTCGGCCCCGTGTGGACCACCCGCAGTACGTAGGACGCGATGACTCGGTGTCATCTGACGTTGACGTTGTCGGATACCACCCGACGAAGCAAGGGAGGTCGCGTGTAATCGTCGTGAGTTGCAAGTCGTGGCAGGGGGGCTTCGACGCGACGGCGAAGCTCGCCGAGCTGCGCGGCGAGAAGCGCAACCCGAAGCGCGCGACATGGCGGCACTTCCGCGAGCTCTGGGTGCCCAAGTGGAGTGAGGCGTTTCGTGAGTCGATCCGCGAGCGCACCGGTCAGACCGACTTCGACTACCGGATTGCGGTGACGCGACTCAAGGGGGACGCGGAGGCGTGGGCAGTGGACTCGACTATCGCCATGAACCTCGCAGGCTGTTCCGTTGGCTTCCTCACCCTTCAAGGGATGTGGGCCACATTGCTCGAGCGGCTGACCACGACCCCCGCGCCGAGTGAGATCGGCCGCCTTGCCCAGCTCCTCAAGGCCGCTGGACTCACGGCCGAGAATGAGGTCGCATCGCCGAGCGAACCTGTGCCAGGTTCCGAAGCCGCTGTGCTGGAGGTTGCGGAGGAAAACGCTTGACGCGGCCGGCGCTTGTGGCGAGGTACGCTTCGTCTATGGCGGCTCCTCGCCAGCATGTCCAAGTCGATATCGACGCGGAGGTCGCTTCGATCTTGCGCTCGCACGCCGCCGAGGCAGGCGTCAGCGAGGGTCAGATCGTCGATCGCGCGATCCGCGCCTACGACCTGCGTTCGCTGGTTGCCCGCATACGCGCGCGCAGCAATCTCGACGAAGACGCCGCAATGGCGCTGGTACGTGAGGAGTTGCAGATCGCTCGCGCCGAACGCGCTGCTTGACGAGGCGCGTCGTCGCAGGCACGCTCTGCGGCACTCGCTCTCCGAGGCGCCGTAGGCGCGTCGAGATGTGTGGTATTTACCTCTTCGATGCTGCCCGAGCGCGCTACGACCGCCGACTACAACGCGATCATCAACACGCTTGACGAGTACTGGGGCGAGCGCGATATGCGCGCACGACATCATCCGATGTTCATTCACGAGTTCGGGGAGACGGCCCTCGTGATGCGCGACCGGAGCGGAAGTGTGGCGGCCTATCTCTTCGGATTTCGTCGCGCCGACCCGAGTTGGGTACGTGCACCTCGTTGGCGTGCGCGCCGATTCGCGGCGAGCCGGTTTCGGACGAAGGCTTTACGGCGAGTTTGAGTCGCTCGCCCGTAATCGCGGCGCAACGGCCCTCAAGGCGATCTCCATCCCTACCAACCACGATTCGATTGCCTTTCACCGTTCGCTTGGCATGTCGGTCACAGAAGTTCCCGATTACTCCGGCCCGGATCAACCTCGCGTCGTGTTTTGGCGAGACATCTCGGACTCGGCTGGCTGACAAAAACCATTGCGCTATCGCTATAGTTATGGTATGGCTGTCGTCTCAGTTCCCTCTGTTCCCGTGAGCGATGCGGCTCTGCGTCTCGGCGTCAGCGAGCAACGAGTGCGCGCGATGATCTCTGCCGGCTCCATCGAGGCGGAGAAGGTCGCCGGAGCATGGTTGATCCCAGTCAGGTCACTCGCCAGGTTGACGACGTCTCACCGGCAAGGCGGCCGCCCATTCAGCGATGTGAGTGCGTGGGCTTTGTTGTTGCTTGCTTCTGGCGAGGCTGTGGACTGGGCTTCACCACGGGTGGGCTCTCGTGTGGCGGCAGCGGTCAACGATCATGGCCTGAGCGGAGCGTTTGGCAAGCTGCGCCGTCGCGCTGCACGCCACGTCTACGAGGCGCATGTTGCCGAGCTACCTCGTATCGTCGGCAGCACCGATCTGATGCTGGGCGGTGTGAGCGCCGCTGGTGCCCACAAGTTGGGTCTTCAAGGCGGCAATGACTTGGAGGCTTACGTCGCGGCCAGCTCCATCAAGGGAGTTGCAAGGCGTCATGGACTGGTTGCAGGCGGCGAGCCCAATGTCGTGCTGAGGGCGGTGCCCGACGAAATCTGGTCGATCGTGCATCGTCGGGTTGCCCCAATCGCGGTTGTGCTCGCCGACTTGGCGGAGCACTCGGACGCACGGGCACGCCGGGTTGCTTACGACCGGGCCGGTCGTCTCGACCGCGAACGTGCCCGTGGCTGAGAAGCGCCCGGTCAGGGTCGCGCCGAGCGATCCGGAGACTTCAGGTCTGTGGGATGACCTGGGCCGGCTCGCCGCGCGAGTCCTGCCCGCGGACTGGACACTGATTGGCGGTCTGATGGTGCAGCTGCACGCCTACGAGGCGGGAGAGATGGGGGTGCGGGTCACGACCGACATTGACATTCTCGGCGACGCCCGCAAGCAGAAGGCGATCGAGAAGATCGCGCGGGCTCTCGATGACGACGGGTTCGAGCTTGAGCCGCCTTCGCCGACGGATAGCGTGAGTCATCGCTGGCGTCGTGGTGATCTGATCGTGGACCTGCTCGCGCCTGACGGCCTGCGCGGCGACCCGCCGATGCTGGGCGGTGTCCTCACGGTCCAGATTCCGGGCGGCAGTCAGGCGCTCGCGCGAACCGAGATTGTGGAGGTGGAGATCAACGGCGCGATTGCTCATGTGCGGCGTCCGACGCTGCTTGGTGCCGTTCTGATCAAGGCGCGCTCGATCCTCGTGCACGCCGACCCGGATGCGCAGCGCGCCGACCTTGTTCTGCTCCTCTCTCTCATAGGCGACCCCACCGCGTTGGCCGCGCAACTGAAAGGAAGAGAGCGGAACTGGCTGCGCGCTTGTGAGGACCAGCTGGGCTTGGAGGATCCTGTCCTGATGGCTCCGTTTCCGCGATCAAGGGTGCAGCGCGCAAGGCTTGCCTACCGTCTACTTGCCGGATGATCGACGCCCTCGAAAGTGCAAACAAAGTGCAAACATGCCCCACGCCATTCCACGACATCGGCAAATCGACCGAAAGCCGAATCCTCAGCAATAGAGCCAAATCACCGGACCCAGCGACACCCTACGACACCCCCAAAATGGGCTCATAACCCGAAGGTCGCAGGTTCGAATCCTGCCCCCGCTACTCGGAAAAGCCCCGCAAATGCGGGGTTTTTTTGTGGGCGGAGAGGTGGTCAGGTTCTGGCTGTGGTTCTGGGTCAAGCGCTGGGTCAAGCTCTTGCGGGCTTTACGTGGACGGCGCAGCGAACTCCGGTCAGCAACTGGCTCCTGAACCGGCGGGCGGATCTCGATTGCTCGCGAGCCCACCCAACCGCGAATCCCTCGCGGTCGACCCCAGCAGATCAGGTTGCGGATGTGGAGAGTTGCCAGTGCTCGAGGCGGCCGCCGCCATGGGCGAGCCTGCGCCTCACAGCTGCGATGACTGTCGTGTCGAGTACCTGTTCGAGCGTGTGGGTTCTCGGCTGGATGTCGAAGGGGGAGAGGAGGTATGCCTCCAGCCCCGCTCGGGTGAGCAGCGGCTCGGCGAGGTAGGTGACGGTCACCTGCCCGGCGAGGCGCCAGCCACCGTTGTCGGCGGCGAGGCTGGCGTTCTCGATATCGAGTTTCCAGCCGCCGTCGCCCAGTCCGCCACGGACATCGTCGTGGGGGTTCATTGCGTTGTCCAGGAACTCGGTTGGGCTCTCGCTGATTTCGGTCATCTCGGTGAGCTCGTCGTCGCTGAGCCACAGCGCCACGTCGAGCTCCGCGCGCTCTTGGATTTCCTCATCCGCCCATTCGGCCGCATCCTGGTTAGCCTCGTACAGCGGCCAGTATCGGCCTCGGCGGACCGGGCGCGTAGGCGGCCAGCGGTCCAGGAAGAATGCTGCGAACCAGGGGTCGCGGAACTCGCCCCACGCCGGCAGGCCGATGCTTGAGACCCGCTCGGCCATTGCCGTCGTGATTCCTGCGCGGCGGCGATCGGGTGCGACCCAAAAGGAGTCCATGACGATCGCGTGACCGCCCCAGTCATAGGAGGCCTTCGTGAAGATCGGCCCCACGGAGCCCGGGCCGACGATCTCGTGGATGTCGGTGTCTTCCTCGCTGCGTGTGTCTACGAAGTAGATGACTGTCGAGCCGACCAGCCGGCGACCCTCGTAGGCCACCAGTACCTGGATCCGCTCACCCACCGAGAGTGTCCTTGTTGCCTCCCGCCGACGCTCGCCGCCAGGTTGGCGACGCATCAGGCCATAGCTCCATGTCCGGTAGCGGTGGCCCGGCTGGGCTTGGCGGATCGAGAGTTGCCCCGACGCCGGCCGGGTCCTTGGCGCACGACGCCCAACGAGGAGCTCTTCGAGGGAAGCCCGCACCAGCGGCAGCGGCTCGGGCCATTCGGGGTGCAGCTCCTTGCGTGTGTACTCATACATCGATGCGTTAGCCCAACGCCCTCGACCCAGGTGCATACGCCGACCGTGGGCCCGGGCCGCTGACGGTGACGGTGCCCCGATCGCGGCGGCGAGCTGACACCATGTGATCGGCGCGGCCTGCGGTGCGTACTTCAGCAGCACAGAGGCAGCTTCAGTGGGGGTAAGCATGCCCAGACCGTAGCCAACCGGTAGGGCTGTACATGCGCGATCCCGCGTGCTGCGGGCTGGGGACTTGCACGGGGTCTCGATCGACTATGTACGGCGCTACTTGGGCAGCCCGCGCTCGCGACAGGCGCGCAGGAGGTCGTCGACGTACCCGTGGGCATCGGCTGTCGCCGCGGAGTCGAGGTCCCCGGTGCTCTCGAATTGTGCTGCGCGGCGCGGGCCGAGGCTGTTGGGTTCGGCGAAGTCGCTGGTGAGTGACTTGAGTGCGCGCTCGACCACCTCGCGGTGCTCGGTCGCGTGGCGGGCGATACGGTCGGCGATGTCGCTGATGCCCTGTGGCCAGTGGCGCAGCACGTAAACGATGTCGTAGGCGTCCTTCGGCTCGCCGCGGTCGGCGAGGGCGAGAGCCTTGAGCACGACCAGGGCGCCGGGTCCGCAGACAGGGATGATGCGGCTGACCTGCTCGCCCCTGAGAGTGTGGCCGTCGATCTGGATCAGCTCGCGCTCCAAGAAGGCGAGCTCCAGGCCGGGGGCGATCAGGGCGCCGAAGTCGTCCTCGAGCGGCTGTACGCGGCCACCTTGCTCGGCGCCCGGGACGGGGGGCATGAGGAAGTCGACAGTGACGTTGAGCTCGCCGAGTCGCCAGCGCTGGGGTGTGGGGTTGCCGCGGTCGTTGACGTCGGGTTCGAAGTCCTCTTGGCGTAGGCGTCTGGCGATCTCGCTGTATTGCTGCTCGTCGAGCAGTGCGACGGCGAGGCCGACGTCGAGGTCGTTGGTGCCGGCATGTCCGGCCTCGCCTGTGGGATCGGTGTCGGCCTGGCGGTCGATGAGCAGGCTGGGGGCGAGCCCCCCGACGATGCACAGCCGGTCCATCAGCGCGCCGAGGGTCACGGCCACCTTCAGGCAGGCGGCTTCGACCAGCAGGGTTTCCTCGCGCTGGTAGCCGCTGTGGTGTCGGGGCTTATCCGGCGGGGGCATAGTGGAGATGGTGACGGCGTAGGTGCTCGGCGGCCTCGGGCGCGCGCTCGGGGAGGTGCAGCAGGTCGAGGTAGACCTGTGATGGGGAGACACAGTTGAGCCCATCATGGGGCTGCTCGCCAATGAAGACGCCAAGGTCGTCCGGTCCGACTAGCTGCACGTTGGCGCCCGCAGAGCTCTGGCGCATCTCTAGGCACTTGGCGGCGTTGCGGGGGTCGCCCTCGACGTAGACGGTGGTGAGGCGAAAGCGGGCGAAGTGGTCGATCGCCCACGCGGCTGGGAGCCCGGTGAACGCGTGGCGGACGTCGAGCGCGTCAAGGCGTTGTGCGAGGTCGCGCGTGAGCTCGATCCCGTTGCCGCTGATGTGGCCGGTGAGGATGTCGTGGTGGGTGAAGCGGTAGTCCTGCGCCCATGCGTCCAGCAGGGGGTCGGGGTCGCGGGGGCGCAGCTCGCGCTCGCGGCGCTCCAGCAGCAGCTCTTCGTCGAGTCGTCGCACGATGCGCGAGACGCTGCCGTCATCGAGGCCGGTGGCCGTCACGATCTCCTTCTGGCGCCACCAGCGGCCAGGGTCCTCAAGCAGAACCCGCGTCACGCGCGCGCTCTTGGGAGCGAACGGGGATGATGGCCGGCCTCGCGAGCGAAACTGGTTGGGGCGACCCTCGACCCGCACGTAGAGATCGTCGCTGCGGATGCGGGCGTTGCCGGACAGGTCGATCCAGCCGAGCCCCGCTTCCTCCGCCGCGCGGGCTCCCGCGGGAGTCATGTATGGCACCACTAGGACAAGAATCGTGTCGTCGCGTCGGAGGCCGCGCATCCGCCTCGCCGTGTCGGCGACGCGGCCGGGCTGGCTCGATACCTTGACCTGGAAGACCCAGCGATGGCCGCGCCCGTCGTAACCAACGAGATCGACCCCGTCATCCGCTGTGGAAGGCGCCTCGAAGCGCAGGGTGGGCTCGCCCAGCAGCTCAGCAAGGATCTCCGGCAGGCGATGCGTCGCCTCCCGCTCGATCGCCAACGCTCCCTCCTGCACTGATCGCTCCATTGCCATCATTTTGCAGGAAAGTATTATACGCAGGAGCTTTAGCGGCTGCTGCAAGAATTCGATCACCTGCAACGCACTGCATGTCTTGTCCTTTACGCAGGAGATACTTGAGGGAGACGACCGAGCACCGCGCATGTCGGGCTCGGGCGGCGCTGCGTTTCCGGGATGCGTGTGATAGGTCAGGAGCTGCGTGATGGCGGCCAAGCTTGTCAAGACGGAAACGCGGGGCATCTATCGGCGACATGCGAAGGACTGCGATCGAGTCGGTCGTTGTGGGTGCCCCTATGTGGTCGTCTATCGCGGGAAGACGCGCACGTTTATCCGTCTCGTGGAAGCTCGCGAAGGCAAGGCGGCAATGGAGCGTGAGGCGAAGCTGACGAGAGGCATGCTCTCGGGCTGCACCGAGACGAGCCTCGCGATGGATGCCCTGACTGCGAGCGCGAGCTTGCTGCGCGTGGGCGGGTCGCCCCGTTCTTCCATGCGTATTTGTTGGAGTGGGTCGAGCGTTATCAGGGCATCGGCCGACGGGGCTATCGGGAGGAAACGCGCGATGAAGATCGCCGCCTGCTGAAGCGCTACGCGCTGAAGTTCTTTGCTGCCGACCTGCGCGTTGGTCACGTGGGACCGCGCCGGCCTGGACGATTCGGCGCCGCCTGGTGCAGTGACTCTCAACCCGGCTGGTAGCGCTGCATCACTTCTCGCACGCACGACTTAGTTCCGTCCGTCAGATTTGAGCGATCTGAGCAGTTGGTGCCGTCAACTGTCTGCGCTGTTGGCTTTTCCGCCTCACCCGACGCCTCATCAGGCGAAGGTGGCGGCGTTGGATCCCTCCGCGTTGCGGGTGAAGAAACGCGAGAGGTGCTTCTTGGAACCTGGTCGTCCCTCTGCTCTTCACCGGTAAGGAGGAGCTTCGTTCGACGCCTGTGTGCTTCGTCTAGCTGGACGACCGACGCTCAGCATTCAAGAGAGTCAAGGCCCTCCTGCGCTAGCTATCCAGCTGCCAGCACACCCAGCTCTTTGAGCACACCCGTTGCCGCATCAAAGCTTGCTTGGTGCGCGCGCAGCTGCCGTTGCGCACCCGCGCCTTGGCCCGCAAACATGTCAAGGCTGTCAAGCACGGCGCCGAAGTTCTTGGAGTAGACGCCGACTCTCTCGCACTCGGCCTTGATCGTGCCGGGCTGCGTCCAGGAGGCATCCCAGCCACCGGCCTGACGCGCGCATGCGGTGAGGATCGCAACCTGCCGCATTGCACCGCGCGATGATCCCTCAAAGCGCCTCGACGGGACGACAACGATCTCGCGTGCCGGCCACGTCGACGCGAGCGGCTCGCTGCAAGACGGCAAGCTCACGTTGCGGCGCGTCAAAGGGGCTGCGGGCGGGGACCTACACGCTGAAGTTGACGACCGGAGCGGGCAAGGACGAGCACACGAGCACGGACGCGATCACCATCACCTGAAGCGGACGCATCAGCTATCGCGTAACGACCGAGCGAGCGCCTCGCACTCGACGACTTCGACGCCGGGGAACGCGCAGCGGCCAAAGCTGCAGGTGCCTGGCTACAGGCCCAGGCGGTCGCTGCCCATCAAACCTCGCGCACCCGCCTGCTCATCGTTGGCCGTCGGGCGCTAGATCGGCCCTATTGAGGCGATCGCTGCGGTACTCCTCACCCGGCAACGCGCGATCGCAGGACCACCCGTGCGCCGCGCGCTGGGATCATGGTGACGTTGCGATGGTGCGCGTGCTCGGGCTCGGGCTGGTCGGCCTCCAGGTCCAGGCGGCGGACCATGGCCTCGAGCACCACGCGCTGCTCGGCCATCGCCAGCGCCGCGCCAAGGCAGCGACGGGTGCCGCCGCCGAAGGGCAGCCATTCATATGTGCCCGGACTGTGATCCAACCAGCGCTCAGGGCGATAGGTGAATGGGTCGGGGTATAGGTCCTCGCGATGGTGAACGAGCAGGATGCTGATGCTGACACCCTGTCCCGCCGGTACCACGTACTCTCCGAGCCGCCAAGGCACGGCGACCCGGCGGCCGACGATCGGGATCACCGGACGTGAGCGCATACCCTCGATGATGGCCGCCTCGACATGCTCCGCAGACTGAGTATCCGAGCGCACCGCGTCGCGCAGGCGCTCATACGCTGCCGGGGTGCGTACCAGACGCTCCCAAGTCCAGGCCAGCGAGTTGGCGGTCGTCTCAAAGCCGGCCAGCACGAGCGTGAGCAGCTCGTCGCGCAGCTCGTGATCGGTCATCCGCTCGCCGTCCTCGCTCCTAGTGCGCAACAGCAGCGAGAGGATGTCTCCCCGCTCATCCAGGTCGGTCGCGCGACGACGCTCTGCGATCACTGGATAGGTGGCGCGATCCAACAGAGCCACCGCGGCGCGCGTGAGACCGACGGGCTTCTCGCGTCCCAGGTTCGAGAGTTCGCCAAGCAGCGCCAGCGGAGAGGTCGAGGCCGCCGCCAGCTGCTTGATCGTGACCTTCAGCCGATGCTCGGTGGTCCCCCTTGCGGGAGCCCCCTCAATGCCGAAGATGCCCGACATGATCACATCGAGGGTGATGGCCTGCATCTTCGGGGCAAGGGCGAACGGGCGGCCAACGGGCCAGCGGTCCAGTTCCCGTTCGGTGACGTTGCGAATCATCTGAACGTAACTCTCGATCGCCTCGCCATGGAAAGGAGGCAGCAGCAGCTTGCGCTGGCGCAGATGACTGGGTCCGTTCGCGGTCAACACCGAGTTTGGCCCCACGATCGGGCGCAGCGGCGACTCGGCTGTCAGCGAGGGCACCAGCTCGGGTTTTGCGGTAAACAAGGAGCGGACATGGTCGGGGTGACTGGTCACGACGACCCCGCCAGGAATCACCACGAAGCGAACCTCGAACACGTCACCGAGCTCGCGTCGCGCGGCGAATACGAACTGGATCTGTCGCTTGGTGAAGCGAAGAGTCTGCAGGGCCCGAGGTAGCCGTACGCCCGGCGGTGCGCGCAGCGGCTCCGTGTCCTCTACGGGCCCGGCCGGTGAGGCTGGTGCCTGCCCGATGTAGGAGGAGCGGCCGGGCGGCGCACCGACTGGACGATCTACAACTGAGGAGGGCTCCATTACAAAATACGCTAGCGCACCAATGCCGCGCGGCTCCCGACGAGCATCCCCGGCATTTCTGGGTGTCGTTGGATCTTCTCGAGGAAGCCAGCGCCGCATGCGGCGCTGGCCCGGCCGCGCATGCGCGGCCGGGCGGGTCGTGCATGCACGACCCGGAACGACGCCGCACATGTGCGGCGTCGCCACCCGGCGCATGCGCCGGGTGGAACAGAATCCCCGCGGCTACTCGAACTCCGGCGTGCTCCAGCCGGGCATGATGTCGGGCAGCCCATCGCTGACGCGGCCGGGGAAGCTTGCGGGGCGCTTCTCAAGGAACGCGGTTATGCCCTCGGCAGCGTCCGCGGATTGGCCTCGCGCGACCATGCCGCGCGAGTCGGCGCGGTGGGCGATCATGGGGTGCTCGGCGCCGAGCATCCTCCACATGAGCTGGCGGGCGAGCGCGACGGAGACCGGCGCGGTGTTCTCGGCGATCTCGCGCGCCAGGGCGCGCGCTGCGTCCAGCAGCTCGTCCTTGGGGTGCAGGCTGCGCACCAGCCCGCCGTCGAGCGCCTCCTGTGCGGAGAACACGCGACCGGTTGCAACCCATTCCATCGCCCTGCTGATGCCGACGACGCGCGGCAAAAACCAGCTCGAACACGCCTCCGGGATGATGCCGCGCCGCGCGAATACGAAGCCGATGCGAGCGTCCTCGGCGGCGAGGCGCACGTCCATCGGCAGCGTCATCGTCGCCCCAACGCCGACGGCGGGCCCGTTGATCGCGGCGATCACCGGCTTGGTCGATTCGAAGACCCGCAGCGCGAACTCGCCGCCGTTGTCGCGCGCTGGGCCGGTGCTCTCGTGCTTGCGGTGGTCGAATGTGTCACCACCACTCGCGAGGTCCGCCCCCGCGCAGAAGCCGCGGCCCGCGCCGGTGACGATGATCGCGCGCACCTCGTCATCGGCATCGGCGCGGTCGAAGGCGCTCCGCAGCTCCCGGCCCATCCGCGCCGTCCACGCGTTCAACCGCTCAGGACGGTTGAGCGTGATCGTGAGTACGCCGTCGCTCGTCTCGGTGATGATCTGTTCGCAGTCCATAGCCTTAGGCGGCTATTCTAGGTGTAGGACCCGAGGAGTTGGGGTGTTCAGCTCGTTAGGTGAGCGGTACGCGTCTGGTGACGGGACGAGCGGAGAGATTCGCGTCGTATTTCAGCGGACGCAAGCAGTGCTCGCACCTCGCGTCACAGCGCCTTATGATCGCTGTCGTGAGCGGCACGCGGCCGAATGTCTTCGCTGAGAGGTTCAGCAGGGAGCGCTCCGGCCTGCGGGCCGAGCCGGTTGTGGAGGCCGCGGGGGCGAACTGCTCGGCGGGACGCTGTATGAGCTGGCTCCGCGCTACGAGGGCGTCCCGCTGCACATCCACCACGCAATGGAGGAGCTGGCCATCGTGATCTCCGGCCGGCCTACGCTACGGACGCTCGAGGGCGAGTCCGAGCTCGCGCCCGGGGACATCGTCGCCTTCCCCCGGGGCCGCCGGGGGAATCACACGCTGGCTAATCGAACCGACGAGCCGGTGCGGTATCTGATGGTGTCCAACAAGGTGATGCCCGAGCTGGTGGAGTATCCCGAGGAAGGCACGATTCGCGCCCTGACCCGCGGCCGGTTCGACCCGCCCAAGGCGGACGAAGACCCCGCCGACAGCTTGAATCTGCGGTTCAAGCGCTCAGACGCCGAGGAGCAGTAGCTCGGCCACCCACCACAGGGGACGCCTTGAGGTGCGTCGCGTGGCCAGCGGTAGGCACCGTAACGCGCGACCTGCCGATCGCTTCCCGGCGAGATTCACCGGGGACGGCGCTCTGCGTAAATGCGGGCTCGGCGTCGAGGCAATCTCGAAGGTGCTCGGGTTGCCTGCGCGTCCTGGTACAGAAGGCCCGGTTGACAAGTTGCCGGTGCCGACCGGCCTTCCTTGTCGTCAGATGTGGATACAGACTGAGAGCCACATCATGGTGCGCTCGTCACACCTCGATCGAAAGCTGCATCGCCTCCGGTTCAATCTCTCCGCCGCGACGAACCCGCGGGGGCGGTGGCGCCTCCCGCATGGCGGCTTTGGCTCGGCTTCTGATCCGGCGCCGTGCCCTGAGCTTCAGGACCGGCGGGTATCTCGGCAGGGGCGGTGAAGCCGTTGGAGTGGTATTGATGCGCCATGCACACGACCGAGGAAGCCGCGTTCGACAATCCGGCGTACGCGTCGTTGTGTGGGGCGCATGCGCGGCTTGCGCAGGTGTGTGGGCGGGCGCGGCGGTATCCGGACGATGTGGCGCCGTTTCTCGCTTTCCCCTCTACGCCGTCGGCACAGGACTGGCAGGATGCCGCTGTTCTGGTCGCGCCGGGAACCTTCGTTGCCGGTCGGTATGGCGAGGGTGAGCTGCCAGAGGGCTGGCAGGCCGTTCAGGAGTTCGATCTGGTGCAGATGGTCGAGGAGCGGATCGCTGGGGTCGATTGCCCGGAGGCGATCCCGCTCGGCGCCGCCGATGTCCCCGAGATGCTCGAGCTGGTCGCCCAGACCGAGCCGGGGCCGTTTCTCACAAGGACGATCGAGCTTGGCGACTATCTGGGCATCCGACACGATGGGGCACTCGTCGCGATGGCCGGCGAGCGGTTTCGCCTGGACGGCTGGACTGAGATCAGCGCCGTGTGCACCAGGTCGGAGCATCGTGGGCAGGGGCTGGCCTCTAGGCTCATGGGCGCGTTGATCGCGGGCATCCAGCGGCGCTCAGAACGCGTATTCCTGCACGTCTTGAATACCAACACGGGGGCTATCCGGCTCTACGAGGAGCTTGGCTTTCGTGTGCGGCAAACCGCCACGCTCACTGTCGTTACCCGCGAGCAGCTGCCAAACACCCAGACCTAGCGCCAGCGCTAGGTACGGGCGTGATCTCCTGGAGCCCGCTCGCGGCGGCTGGCTCACCGGCGCTACCGCAACGAGGGGCTGCTTGGTGATCCAGGTCGGCGAGCTTGTCATTGTTCGCCTGGTTGGCTGGCTTCATCGGAGCTGCGTCCTTTGCTCGGTAGCGTCCCTGTAACAATCTGGCCACACCTGGACATCAACATCGCGATGACGCCCGACGAACGCTTCCAAGCGCTGTATGACGCGCACGCGTCAGGGCGCGTTGCGTGAACGCCTCACCGTGCACGCGCAGGCGCTCACACCCGCGCCCGTGCAGGCGGCACGCCGACGCTCGTAGTGCACGTACGCTCCTACGGGGAGCTGCCGAGGACGAAGGCGAACCTCGCGCTGATGAGGCTTGCCCACCACGCCGGCGCGCGCGTGGTGAGCGTGAGGCGGCAGGCCGGGCGCTGAGACGCGGCGCACCCGGAGCCGGCGCGGAGTAAGACATACTGAGCGTCGATGCCCGACTCGCTTGCGCTCGACTCAACCGTCGCCGTCGTCACAGGTGCCTCCAGTGGCATCGGCGAGGCGACCGCACTTGCGCTTGCCGCGCAAGGCGCAACCGTCGCCCTTGTTGCTCGTCGCGCGCAACGGCTGGAGCGCCTCGCCGAGCGGGTCGCCTCGATAGGCCCGACGCCGCTTGTGATCGCCGCGGACTTGACCGATGCGGCCCAGCCGCCGCGGGTGATGAGCGAGGTGGTGGCCAAGGCGGGCAGGATCGACGTGCTCGTCAACAACGCCGGGGTGATGCTGCTCGGCGCGATCGTGGGCGCGCCGCTGGAGGAATGGGAGCGGATGATCGACGTCAACGTTCGCGCCCTCCTGCATTGCGCGCACGCTGCATTGCCGCACCTGCTCGAGGCCGCCGAGCAAGGGCCACGCAAAGTGGCGGATCTAGTCAACGTCTCCTCGGTCGCGGGGCGTAAAGTCAACAAGGGCTCCGGGGTCTACAACCTGACCAAGCACGGCGTCGGCGCGTTCAGCGAGTCGCTGCGTCAGGAGATCACCCGCCGATATGTGCGCGTCGGCCTGATCGAGCCCGGCGCCGTTGCGACAGAGTTGGTGGGCCACAACCGGCCTGAGGTCCTGGAGGCCTTGGCTTCCCGTCCTGGACTTGGATCGCCGATGCAGGCCCATGACATCGCCGATGCGATCCTCTACATGGTGACCCGCCCGCGTCACGTGGCGATCAACGAGATTCTGATCCGCCCGACCGATCAAGAGCGCTAGGCCGAGAATCGCCTTCGGAGTGGTGAGAACCGGCTCGGAGCGCTACATCGTCATCGCGCCGGTTGATCGTGGCGAGTTTGGGTAGAAAACTCCAGAAGACCAGCAGCTGAACGGAGGTAGATGAAATGCCGCCCCGCGGTGTGAAGAAAGGAAGCAAGCGCGAGCGCCAATACGAGCACATCAAGGACAGCGAGCGCCAACAGGGCGCGTCGCTCAAACGAGCAGAGGAGATCGCGGCGCGCACGGTTAACAAGGAGCGCGCCCGCAGCGGCGAATCGAAGACCAAGTCGCGCAGTTCGACAAGCGACATCTCCTCTGGTCGGCGCGGAGGTCTTCGCTCCGGCAAACCCGGACCGCGGGGACGCACCCGCGAACAGCTCTATCAGGAGGCTCGCAGCCTTGGCGTCGAAGGCCGCTCGCGCATGAACAAGGCTCAGTTGCAGCGAGCGGTCGACAGCAAGAGGTGATGGTAGTTCGGGTCGTGCATGCGTGCCCTGACCGGCAGGCGCATGCACGGTCGCGCGACAACCGCAGCCCTCCAGGTCATCGGAAGATACCGGCTCCTCGAACCACGACACGCCCGACTTCCGCGCGCACGAATTCAGGTGTCGCGGTGCCGCCAGCCGGGTAGGTCCTGCTCATGGCCACTGCCGAGCAGCGAAACATCGACTGGGGCAGCGCAGAGATCGAAGACGCCACGCTCACCGTGGATCTAACCGGCGCAAGCTCAAAGGTGTGGAAGCAGCGCTTCCAGAGTGTCCTCGCGCTGCTCGAAACCCCGCACAGCCACTGGGGCGCCGTGCACCTCGGCAAGGGCGGCATCCAGGTCACAGAGGTGCAACAGGGCACAGAGACCGAGCTGCGTCACTTCCTCGAAAGCATCGTGTTGCAGGTCAACTCCGAGCTGCCCCAGCCGCAGCAGGGGCAGCAGGGGCAGCAGGACGCCGATGCGGAGACGCACGCCGATCGGGAAGCCCAGTCCGACAGGCAGATGACCGCCGCATTCAGAGCATTCGCAGACGACTAATGGGCGCAGGCGGCCACGCTCCGCGACACAGGAGATCGGTGATGGCCAAAGATCACGCCAGCGAATCCGAAGGAGGTACTCACCAGATGGCATCCACACAGCTGCAAGGAAAGACAGTCGCCTCTTTCACCGCACGGGAGGGCGAGTGGGTCGATGAGGAAGTCATGGTCGATCAAAGCCTAGTCTCGAGTCGCAAGCCGGACGACCTGGCGGCGTTTTGCACAAAGATCGTGGAGGAGTTCGCAGAGGGGCGACACGAAGTCGCGCACGCCGGCGCAACCGCTCGAGCCGGGTCGCAGGTATAAACGGGTCGTGGACATCCCACAACTAGACGAGGACGCCCAGCAGCTAGATACCGACACGGGAACCGGGCTGAACGCCGAGATCCCGACAGTCGCCGGGCAGTCCACGCTCGGCACCTCGGTATCCGACAGCCGTCGCAACCACCTGCTCAGCATCACCGACTCCGCGCTCGGATACATGTCCCTGGAGGACATGCTCTCCGAGCTGCTCGAGCGCATCCGCAGCTCCCTCGAGGTCGACACCGCGGCGGTGCTGCTGCTCGACGAGGATCGTGGCGTCCTCATTGCACGCGCTGCAAGGGGACTGGAGGAGGAGGTACGCCAAGGCGTCCAGGTGCCGCTCGCCCGCGGCTTTGCGGGCCGCGTTGCCGCCGAGGCGCGTCCCATCATCATCGAGGATCTCGATCATGCCGAGGTCGTAAACCCGATTCTCCGGCAAAGGGGCATCCGCTCGATGCTCGGCGTTCCCGTGCGGGTCGAAGGTCGCGTCATCGGCGTGATGCACATCGGCACACTCGTCCAGCGCCACTTCGACGAGGACGACGTGACGCTGCTGCAGCTTGCCGCCGACCGCGCCGCGCTCGCGATCGACAACGCCCGCATCTCAGAGCAGCGCGCCGTCACCGAGATCATGCAGCGCAGCCTCCTGCCCGACGCCCTGCCTCAGATACCCGGTATGCGCTTCAGCGCCAAGTACCTGCCGGCCGGCTCCGGCATCAAGATCGGCGGGGACTGGTACGACGTCTTCCAGCTTGCAAACGGGCGAATCGCGTTCGTGATCGGCGATGTCGTCGGGCGTGGCGTGCTGGCGGCCTCGGTGATGGCCGAGATCCGAACAGCTCTACGCGCGTACATGGTGCAAGGACACAAGCTCACCGACGTCATCTCGATGCTCAACGAGCTGCTCATATCGATGGGCCGCAGCCGCGGAGCCACGTTGTCGATCCTCGAGTTCGATCCCGAGGCCGAAGAGCTCGAGGCCGTCACCGCCGGCCATCTGCCGCCGCTGCTAGTGGAGCCTGATGGCCACACCCGCCTGCTGGAACAGACGCACGGCCTGCCCGTCGGTGTGCGCATCGGACACCACTACCAGGCGTGCCGCCACCCGTTCCCGACCGGCAGCCGACTGCTGCTCTACACCGACGGGCTGATCGAGCGACGCGACGAGTCGATCGATGAGGGTCTCCAGCGGCTGACCATTGCTGCCCACGAGGCCGCTGGGCGCACCGACTCCTCCTTCGCCGACCGCGTGTATCGCGCGCTTGTCGACGAGACTCCGCTCGAGGATGACGTAGCGCTGTTGGCCATCGAGTCCTTGCCGCTCGAAGACACGCTCGAGATGACCTTGCCGGCGCGTCCCAACGTTCTCGGCGGCCTGCGCAATACGCTCGGCCGCTGGCTGCAGGCCGCCGGGGCCAACGAAAACGAGCTTTTCGACATCACGCTCTCGGCCTCCGAGGCCGCCACAAACGCGATCGAGCACGCCTATGGCGCTCGCGAAGCGAGTTTCGTCGTGCGCTGTGAACGCGACGGCCGGGAGGTGACAGTCACTGTTCGCGACATCGGCCGATGGCGCACCGACCGGCCCCTGGGCGGTGGCAGGGGACTCGAGATCATGCGCGCTCTCCTCGACAGCGTGGAGATCGACAGCGACAAAGGAGGGACCGTGGTGAGGATGACCAAGAGACTCTCCCAGCAGGCATGAGTCGGCTGGACCTCGAACGGGTCGACGGCGTGCCAATCGTGCATGTCAACGAAGACGTCGACGCCGCGAACGCCACGATCACCCAGCAGCGGCTAGCCGAGGCGCTCGGCCCCGACGCTTCGAGTCTCGTCGTCGACCTCAGCGAGACCCGTTACCTAGACAGTGCAGGCATCGACATGCTGCTGCGCCTCAGCGACCGCCTCGACCACCGTCGCGCCAGGCTGATCCTTGTCATTCCCGACACCTCACAGCTAAAGCGCCTCGCCTCGATCGTCGGCCTGCCCCACGCCATCGCAATCCATCCCACGCTCCCAGCAGCCCTGCACGAAGCTGCGAATTCGTAAACGCGGCGTACCAACGCCTGGACGACGCGCTCGCATCGGTCCGAAGGTCTTCGCCTGGCCATGCGCCTGTAGGCTCCGGGCGGGCTCATCGGATAGGAGGGAGCATCGTGAAGCTCGTGATCGCGATAGTGCGACCGGAGAAGATCAACGACGTGCTGGAGGCTCTTTACCGTGCCGAGGTTCGCGGCATCTCGATGAGCCGGGTTCAGGGCCACGGCGGTGAGCTGGATCGGGTCGAGACCTACCGTGGCACGACCGTGAAGATGGGCCTCTCCGAGAAGGTCCGCTTCGAGGTGGCGGTCTCCGATGACTTCGTGCAGAGGGCGATCGACGCGTTCTGCACGGGCGCGCGGACCGGTGAGGTGGGTGACGGCAAGATCTTCGTGCTGCCGTTGGAGCAGGCGGTCCGGATCCGCACGGGTGAGACCGATGAAGGCGCCGTTACGCCGGTAGACAAGTGATGGCGGTGGGCGAGATCGCGTCGATTCGCGTGAGTGCGGGGGACACGGCTTGGATGCTGGTGGCGACCGCGATGGTGCTGCTGATGACTCCCGCGCTCGGCCTGTTCTATGCCGGCCTCGTGCGCTCCAAGAACACGCTCAACACGTTCATGATGTCGATCGGCGCGATCGCGGTCGCAATGGTCACGTGGGCGCTCGTCGGCTATTCGCTGGCGTTCGCCAAGGGCGACGGATTCGTCGGCGGGTTGGGCCACGCTCTCATGCAGGGCGTGGGCTTCGCCCCGCGATCCGGAATGGCGATCCCGCAGCTGTTGTTCTTCGCGTTCCAGGCCACGTTCTGCATCGTCACCGTCGCGCTGGTGTCGGGAGCTGTGGTGGAGCGGATGCGGTTTGGCCCTTTCTTGTTGTTTGCGGGCCTGTGGTCGGTGCTCGTATACGCGGTGCTCGCCCACTGGTCCTTCGGCGGCGGCTGGCTGCAGGCGCACGGGACGCTCGACTTCGCGGGCGGCGTGCCGGTGGAGATGGGTTCCGGCTTCTCCGCGCTGGCGGCAGCGCTAGTCGTCGGCGCCAGGAAGGACTATGGCCGCCAGGCCCTGCTTCCGCACAACGCGGTCTACGTGCTGCTCGGCGCTGGTCTGTTGTGGTTCGGCTGGTTTGGCTTCAACGGCGGCAGCGGCTTCTCCACCGGCCATTCGAGTGTGCTCGCGTTCACGAACACGCTGCTCACACCGGCATGCACGCTCGCCGTTTGGTTTGTGCTCGACCTGCTGCGTGGTAGGCGCGTGACCGCGATCGGCGCCGCGACGGCGATCATCGTGGGCTGTGTTGCGATCACGCCCGCAGGCGGCTATATCAGCCCTGCGTGGGCAATGGGATTGGGTGCCCTCGCCGCATTGCCGAGCTACGCGATCATTCTCTGGCGCCCGCGCACGCGTGTGGATGAGACGCTCGACGTGCTCGCTGCGCACGGCACAGCTGGACTCACCGGCATCCTTTTCATCGGGTTTGTCGCCCAACTGGCTTGGAATGGCAAGTCAAACGGCTTGTTGTACGGCAACGCGGCTCAGCTCGGCCACCAGGCGATCGCGGCGCTGGTCGGGCCGGCCTATGCCTTCACGGCCACGTTCTTGCTTCTACGGCTGATCGGTTTGTTCATGCCGCTGCGGGCCACCGAACACGAGGAGGCGCTCGGTATGGACATCGTGCAGCACGGTGAGGAGGCCTATGCCACGGGAGAGGGTGCGATCCTCGTCTCAACCGAGGTCGGGCTGGAGGGACCGGTTCCGGTAGCACAGCCCTGAGCGCCCGCTCCGTTCTCGAAGAGATCACGATTGGTGGACCAGCAAGCATCCTCTGCTCCGCCCTCACGCCCCATGACACCCACGCCTCGGCGGAGGGCGATTGCTGAGCTGCGCAAGCCGCAATATCGCCTGCCCACGATTAAATATCGCTCCCCGATATAGTTGCTGTGTGACGAGGAATGGCAGTGTCGAACGCCTTCCAGCTGGCGCGATAGCTCCGTCGGACATGAGGCCAGCGGATGCTCGTGAGCGTGATCTGGGGGATTTCGCCATACCATGGTCGGTTCTCGGGTTGGCCGCGGCGGCGGTAATGGTGGGGGCGGCTGTCGCCCTGCTCGCGTTGGCGCTGTTGGACCTGATCGGCCTGATCACGCATCTCGCCTACACAGGAACGCTCAGCACCAGTCTCACGCCTCCAAACATCCATGTGCTGGGGGTGTGGAGTGTCTTGGTGCCCGTGGTTGGGGGCTTGATCGTGGGTGTGATGGCACGGGTCGGCTCGGAGCGCATTCGCGGTCATGGGATTCCCGAGGCGATGGAAACGATCCTCTTGCGCGGTAGTCGCATGGAGCCGAGACTGGCGGTGCTGAAGCCGGTCTCGAGCGCCATCAGCATCGGCACGGGTGGTCCGTTCGGGGCGGAGGGGCCGATCATCGTGACCGGCGGGGCGCTCGGGAGCATCGTCGGGCAGCTCCTGCATCTGACCGCCGCGCAGCGGCGAACGCTGCTTGTGGCCGGCGCGGCGGGCGGCATGACCGCGGTGTTCGCGACGCCGGTCGCGGCTGTGCTGCTGGCGGTGGAGCTGTTGTTGTTCGAGTGGCGTCCGCGCTCGATGATCCCGGTCGCGCTCGCCGCGTGTTCGGCCGAGGTGGTGCGTGAAGCGCTCGCGAATGCCGGGCTGTTGCGGGCGGCGCCGCTGTTCGCGATGAGCGCTCATGGCTCTCTGGGCGTGTCGGCGACGCTTGGGGCGGTGCTGGTGGGTCTTGCGTGTGGGGGGCTGGCGTGGGTGATGACGCGCTGTGTCTATGGCGCGGAGGACCTGTTCGGGCGTCTGCCGGTGCACTGGTCGTGGTGGCCGGCGATCGGTGGCGTGTTCGTCGGTGTCGGCGGTCTGGTCGACCCAAGAGTGCTCGGGGTGGGCTACGCGACGATCGGAGCGGAGCTCGCGGGAGAGCTTGCGCTCGGAGCGCTGGCCCTGCTGTTGGTGGTCAAGCTGGCGGTCTGGTCGATCGCGCTCGGGTCGAATACCAGCGGTGGGATCCTGGCCCCGCTGTTGATGCTCGGCGCCGCTCTGGGTGGCCTGCTCGGCGCGATACTACCCGGCGCTGGGGAGGGCACGTGGGCGCTGATCGGGATGGCCGCCGCGATGGCCGGTGTGATGCGCTCGCCGTTCACGAGCATCGTGTTCGCGCTCGAGCTCACCCATGATGTCAACGCGCTTCTGGCACTCCTGGTCGCATGCACGATCGCCCACCTCGTGAGCGTCCTGACGCTGAAGCGCTCGATCCTGACCGAGAAGATCGCACGTCGTGGCTACCACGTCACCCGCGAGTACGAGATCGATCCGCTGCATGCCCTACTCGTACGCGACGTGATGACAACAGACGTGTTGAGCCTCCAGCCACAATCGTCCATCAAGGAACTCTACGAACGTCTGCCCGAGGGTAGCGTCGCGCGTCGCCAGCGCCTGTATCCCGTGCTGGCCTCCGATGAGCGCCTCGTCGGTGTGGTGGCATTCTCCGATGTGATCGCCGCCTATCGGTTCGCCAATCCAATCAAAGCCGACGAGCTCGCACGCCAAGCGAAGGTCGCCTTTGCCGATGAGACCCTGCGTGAGGTCGCCGACAGAATGGTCTCGAGCGGACACGGCGTGCTACCGGTCACAGACCGGGCGGATCCTCAGCGGCTGGTGGGGCTGGTCAGCCAGTTCGACCTGCTCAAGGCGCACGAGCGGGTGCTGATCGAGGAGCGCCACCGTGAGCGTCCACTCGGCCCACGCCGACTCGCCACCGGCCTCGGCCCGCTCTCCTGGATTCGTGAGCCCGCGGGATGAACTCCGCCCACGACAAGGACCCGCTGCTCGACGAGGACTACCAACGGCTGCTCGCATTTCGCAGCGAGCTACGCGAGTTCCTGCGCTGGAGCGAACAGGCCGCCCACGACGCCGGCCTCACCCCTTCTCTGCACCAGTTGCTGCTCGTCCTACGTGGTCATCCCACCACTCCGGGGCCAACGATCGGTCAGGCCGCGCGGGCGCTCGACATACGCCACCACAGCGCGGTCGAGCTCGCTCGGCGTGCGGAGAGCGGCGGGCTGATCCGCCGCGAGCGTGACCCGCTCGACCAACGTCGCATACACCTCGAGCTCACAGATCACGGACGCCAGCAGCTGGAGATCTTGACCCGGGCGCACCTGCCACGCATCAAAGCGCTCGCCGGAACACTCGACCACGTCCTACAGGGGCCTGGGATCCCCCGTTATCCGTGAGTCACGGCTGGTTTCTGATCCGAATGGCTACTACTGACACTCACCCCCGGCGTATTCATCGAAGAAAAGCTCCGCGAGCCCGCCTGTAGCGTCTACGTTGGGCTTTTACCAATGCCACGGGAAGGACTTCAAGATGGAACGCAAGTGGTGGACCCTGATCGCCGTGTGCGTGGCGACCTTCATGCTGCTCCTGGACATCACGGTCGTCAACACCGCGCTGCCGAGCATCCGCAAGGATCTCCACTCGTCGTTCACGGACCTTCAGTGGGTTGTCGACGCCTATGCGCTGACGCTGGCCGCGTTCGTGTTGACGTCGGGATCGCTCGCCGATCGGCTCGGGCGCAAGCGTGTCTTCGTGATCGGCGTGACGATCTTCACGGTGGCCTCCTTGCTCTGTGGCTTGGCGGGATCTCCGACTGTGCTGAACCTCGCGCGTGCGCTCCAGGGCGTTGGCGGCGCCGTCATGTTCGCGGTGTCCCTGGCCTTGCTCGCCCAGGAGTGGCGAGGTGCCGAGCGGGCGATGGCCACCGCGATCTACGGTGCGACCATCGGCGTCGCGGTGGCGCTTGGTCCGTTGGTCGGTGGCGCGCTGACTCAGGCAATCGGCTGGCAGTCGATCTTCTTCCTGAATATCCCGATCGGCGTCGCCGCGATCGTCGTGACGGTGCTCAAGATCGCCGAATCGCGCGATGAGACCGCCCGCGGCTTGGACTGGGGCGGCACGGTCACGTTCTCGCTGGCGAACGCGCTGTTGGTGCTCGCCTTGCTGCGCGGGAACGACGATGGTTGGAGCTCCGGCACGATCCTCGGCCTGCTGGCGGCGGCGATCGTGTTGTTCGCGGCGTTCGTCGCGATCGAGCTGCGCGTCGCCCAACCGATGCTGCCGCTTGGGCTCTTTCGCAGCCACGCTTTCACCGGCGCGCAGATAACCGCGTTCGCGCTCAGTGGCTCGATGTTCGCACTGTTTCTCTACATCACGCTGTACATGCAGGAGATCGAGCATCTCTCGCCGCTTCAAGCAGGCCTGCGCTATCTGCCGTTCACAGTGGGCTCGTTCTTCGTAGCCGGCGGAACCGCCTCGCTCGAGGGAAAGGTCTCCGCTCGTGTGCTGCTCTCTGCCGGCCTTGCGATCACCGCGGTCGGCCTTGTGCTGATGAGCGGCGCCAAACCCGATGACTCCTGGACCGTCCTGCTCCCAGGTTTCATCGTCGGCGGCCTCGGCGTCGGCATCGTCAATCCGGTGCTCGCCAACGTCGCGCTCTCGACGGTGCCGGAGCGGATGAGCGGCGTCGCCTCGGGCATCAACGACACGTTTCGCCAGGTGGCGATCGCCTCTGGCACGGCAGGGCTTGGGGCTCTTTTCCTGGCTCTCTCGCGACAGCGCATCCAAGATCTCTTGCCGCAGGTGGGTTCGAGTCGGGCACGCGGCCTCGCCGAAGCGGTCTCCTCCGGCACGCTGGCGCCGGGGACCCCGGCGCCGATCGTCCACGCGGCACGCGAGGGCTTCACCCATGGCTTCTCCACGATCCTGCTCGTGGGTAGCGCGATGGCGCTCATCGGCGCCGTGCTCGCCCTGCTGCTCGTGCGCGACAGCGATCTGCGCCACGACGAGGCCACCGGCATCGCTGCCGAGCCGGCGATGGCCTGAGCGCGTGGTTTCAGCAGTCAGCACGGAAAGGGACACTCAAATCTCTGAAGCCAGCGCCACATGTGGCGCTGGCCCGGACGGTGCATGCACCGTCCGGCCGACTCGTGCATGCACGAGTCGGAACAGGGCCGCGCATGCGCGGCCCTGCCACCTGGCGCATGCGCCAGGTGGCACAGCATCATCTGCCTAGCCGAGTAGGCAGAAACTACCCATGTCCTCGGGGGTCACTTCACGATGTGGATGATGCGCTCCATGCCGAGCTGGGTGTGACTGCGGCCGTCCTGGGTGTCCATGAAGCACACCTCCACATATATGCCGGGCTTGGCGGTGATCGTCTCCTGCTGGAAGGCTTCGTGTGAAATCGGTCCGGCGAAGCCGACGGGCTGTCCGGCGATAAGCTTTTCAAAGGGCTTTTCCTTGTTGGCAAGCAGATCCTTGATGGCCTGCTTGGCGGCCTTCATGTTCTTCACGGGCGCCGCCACGTCCATGTGTACGAGGTAGCCTTCGTTTTCGAAGCGCACGAGCTCGCCGTCGTGGAGTGTGCTCGGCCCCTGAAAGCCGAACTCGATCGAG
The DNA here is from genome assembly GCA_036266805.1 of Solirubrobacteraceae bacterium. Lineage (GTDB taxonomy): Bacteria > Actinomycetota > Thermoleophilia > Solirubrobacterales > Solirubrobacteraceae > Palsa-744. Next base: position 46,438 of record DATAXK010000028.1, on the reverse strand, counting down.
CGGATCGTCGCTTCCGGGGTCGGCAGCGCCACGGGGGATGCAGAGGCGGTCACGGTGAAGTTCGCGTGGGCCTTGGCGCCCTTGCCTTCTCCGCCGGGGAGCACGGCAACGTATTGACCGGGTTCCAGGTAGGTCTGTGCTTCGCTCGTCTGCCCTGAAGCAACTTCGGCGTCGAACACGATCGACCCGTACTTGCTCGTCGCGTTGGTGTCGCCGTGGGCCTTCTGGATGGCCGCTTCGACTGTTTCGAAGGTCGCGCCGGGCTTCAGGAGAAATAGGATCACATTTGCTTCCTTGACGCCGGTGGCGGTGGACACGACGTTGACGGCACCCGACTGGGTAGAGCCCCCGACCGCGATCGACGAGTTCGTCATCGTCAGTGAGAGCGTCGGCAGGGTCGAGGTGGCCGCGGCGGGGCCAATAGCGATCGTGGCCGTCGCGAGCAGGGCGCTTGCGGTCACGGTGAAGAGCAGGGTGAGTCGCTTCATTGCTTGATCTCCTGATGGTCGTGTTAGAGGGGGAGGGGGTACGGGTGACAGCGGCCGGGCTCAGGTTGGGTGACGCGAGGCACGCCGGTGGGAGACCAGCCTCTACCGACCGGCGCTCCGGCTCGTCGGAAGCTTAGCCGCGTGGACGCTTGCATGTATGGGACGTTCTGCCTATCTTTGGGCAGCTATGTCACGGTCGCGTCGGGTGGGCGCAAGCTCGCTGGCGAACGCAGCCCAGAGCCTGGTCGAATTGGAAGATCTCGCGAGCTTCCGCACGGAACTGCCTGCGCGGATGCGCGGGTTGGTCGACTGCGAGATCGCCTCCTACAACGAGATTGGCTCTGGGCCTGAGGATGTGCTGGTGAATGCCGATCCAGCTATGCCTGTGGATCGCGGAGGGATGTATGAGGCGTTTGCCGAACTCATCATGCAGAACCCGCTGGCGGCCCATTTCCAGCGCACGGGCGATGATCGAGCGCTGCGAATGTCGGACTTCATCAGTTCTCGCAAACTCCACCAACTGGATCTGTATGACCTGGTGTATCGACACATCGCCACCGAGTATCAGCTCGCTTTCACCGTCCCGGTTCGCGGTCGGCTGGTCGGAGTCGCCGTGAGCCGCGCGGCACGCGACTTCTCCGACACGGAGCTGGCCCTCTTCGAGGCCGCCAAGCACGTTGCGCTGAGTGTCCACCGCAATCTCGACGATCGCGCGCGCTTGGAGGTCATCCTGCGCGGCTTGGATGAGGTCGAAGACGGCCCGCTCGCCGTCCTGCTGGTCGAGGCAGGCGGCCGACTCTCCGCGGCTCACGATCGCGCGGAGCGTTTGCTGAGCGAACTGTCGGCCGAGGAGGCCGCCGTCGAGGCGCTGAGCGCCTGGGTCGCCGTCCAACGTCGGCGTGATTCACTCGCCGACTCCGAACCATTGACCCTGTCCATTGCCGGGGGCGAGCTGCTGGCACGCTACATACGCGGCGCGCCAGGGAATCCCGACGCCGTCGCGGTGCGCCTCCCGCGCGCCCCGCAGGCACAGCCCCTGCGCACGCTTGGGCTCACCCGCCGCCAGGCGGAGGTGCTGGATCTTCTCTGGCAGGGAAGCACCAACGCCGACATCGCCCATGCCCTGAGCATCAGCGAGCACACTGTTCGCCACCACCTGGAGAACATCTACCGGCAGCTCGGCGTGAAGTCGCGCCTCGCTGCCGCCCATGTTGCGAGTCGGGCGCTCTCGGGCGCCCACGCCCCCGGCGGTGGCGTGTAGCCGCGGGGTGCATGCGAACGTTATGCACCTGCGCTGGACCCCACTTCAGCCGGCGGGGGGCACAGCGCGATCAATCTGGTGCTACCGAGCGGAGTCGCTGCGCACCTGTGTATCGAGCATCGCCTCGATCGCCGCAATGTAGTCGGCCGCGCCGGTCACGAGCCGCTCAGCTTCGGCGGGGTCTGGTGTGATCGCTTCGTAGTCGCCCTGCTCGCGGACTTCCTGGGCTTTTTGCGCGAGCGTGTGGAGGTGCTGGTCGAAGGCGCCGGTAGTCACGTAGCGCTCAAAGAACAGGTGCCAGGTCCCCCCGTGGGTGCGCGCGTATTCGTCGCTCTCCGACAGCGCGGCGCGGGCGGCGTAGAGCATCGCGTAGTAGGCGGCGCTGACGGCTCCCTCGGGATGCCTGGCCGCGAGGAGCACGCGTGCGATCACCGCCCGGTCGCGCGCCTGATCCATGAACTCGACCGAACGCGGGCTCATTCCAGGCCGCTCCCGTAGAGCACGAGCTTGTCGCGATCGACCTCGGCGATGAAGAACGAGCGGATCTCACGCCGCCCGCGCAACCACTCGGGCGTGTTGAAGAAAAACGAGAACCAAACGGGACTGACCCCCTCGGCGGGCGCCAGTCGGTAGACCAGTTCGGTCGCGCTCATCTTCTCGTCGAAGGTGACGCCGTCGGCAAGCACCATCAGGTCGATGTCCGACTCTGGGTGCGGCGTCTCTCCGCGCGCGCGTGAGCCATACAGCCAGATCGCATGCACGTCGCAGTCGAGCTCCTTGGGTAGTCGCTCGACGAGACGCTCGACCACGCGGCGCTCTTTCTCGGACAGCGAGGCGGGAGCAAGCACGTCGGCGATCTCGGTGTCCACGTTCCAGAGGATAGGCGCCCCGCCGGAGCCGACTGCCGAACGCAGCCATGGCTACCGGCGAGACCGGAGCTATAGGCGCATGCTGGGGATTGGGTCTACGCGGCGACCAGCTCCACCTCGGTTCTATGCTCGACCTCCTCGGCCGCGACGGTCTCGGGCTGGGCGGCCGTCGGCGGGCGCAACACCAGGAACGCCGCAAGGACGCCCAGACTGACGCACACGGCAGCAACCAGATAGGCCATGTGATAGCCACCGGTCAACGCGCTGGCCAGGGTGTCTCCGCTGGCGCTCAATGAGTTGGTGTGGTCGGTTGCGATCGTTCCAAGGGTCGCCAGGCCGATCGCGCCGAACAGCTGCACCGACACGTTGATGATGCCCGAGGCAAGCCCGGCGTCGCGAGGAGCCGAATCGGACATCCCCATCGTCAGCAGCGGCAGGAACGAGGCACCGGCGCCGAGCCCGAGCGTGAGGAACGCGAAGAACAGCCCTGGGAAGTAGTTCGCGTGCAGGCCTTGCACGGCGAGCAGCAGCAGGCCGACGACGATCCCCACCAAGCCGGCCATCAGCGTTTGCAGTGCGCCGAAGCGCTGCACGGCCCTGGCCGAGATTCCCATGGACATCACCGCGATCGAGAACGTCAACGGCAGGAACGCAAGTCCGGTGTCGATCGCGTCGTAGCCGAGCACGCGCTCGAGGTAGAGCGCTCCGAGGAAGAACGCCGAGAACATGCCGGTAATCAGCAGTCCGCGCACGAGGCTCGACCCCATCAGCATGCGCTGGCGCAGGATCCGCAGCGGCATGATCGGGTTCGCCAAGCGCGACTCGAGCACGAGAAAGCCGGCCAGCAGAGCCAGCGATGCTCCGCCGACGCCGAGCGTGCGCGCCGACAGCAGCCCGTATTCGCTGGACTTCACGATCGCAAACGCGCCAAGCATCGTGGCGAGCGTAATCATGAACGAGCCGAGCACATCGACGCCGCCTGCGAGACCGATCCCCTCGTTCTCCTCGATCAGCATCCAACCGAACAGGAATGCGACTACGCCGATCGGCACGTTCACGAAGAAGATCCAGTGCCAGTCGAGCGACTGCGTCAGCGCGCCCCCGGCCAGTAGTCCGACCGAACCCCCGCCAGCCGAGACGAATGCGTACATGCCCATCGCCTTGGCCTGCTCGGCCCGCTTGGGGAACTCGGTAACGATGATCGCAAGGATCACGCTGGAGGCAACTGCGCCGCCCACCCCCTGGAGGATGCGCGAGACGATCAGCATCGCCTGGTCCTGGGCGAACCCGCAAAGCACGGACGCCGCGGTGAACATCACAAGGCCCGTCAGGAACACCTTCTTGCGCCCCACCAAGTCGCCCATCCTCCCGGCCAGCAGCAGGAAGCCGCCAAACGTGACGAGGTAGCCGTTGATCACCCAGGTGAGGTTCCCTTGGGAGAAGTGCAGTTCGCGCTGGATCGAGGGCAGCGCCACGTTCACGATCGTCGCGTCGAGCACCATCATCAGCTGCCCGAGGCAAAGCACGGCAAGCGCGATCCAGCGCCGGCGCTCGCGCTTGCTCTCGGCCTCGCCATTGGTGGCCGCTTGCTGGGCGCGTTGTGTTGTCTGGATGCTTTCTATCGGGGCGGTGGCGGTGCTCATGTTGCTCCTTCCGGTCTTGGTCAGGGGAACAACATAGCAGGGATAATCCATCTAACAAGTATCATCTTGTTATCAGTGATCATTGCTGCATCGTGGTATAATCGGCTCGTTATGGGCGACCACAGTCACACAGCCGATCTGGGCTCGATGGTGCTGCTCACGCGGCTGGCCAAGCAGGTCTACCGGCGCAGCACCGAGGAGCTCTTGGGCATCCACATGCGGCTCGTGATGGCGCTCAGCTATCTACGCGACCACGACGGTGCACCTCAGCAGGAGCTGGCCGAGGCGCTGTGCATGGACGCCAACAACGTCGTCTTGCTGCTCAACGAGTTGGAGGACCTGGGCCATGTGGCCCGCCGGCGCGACCCCGAGGATCGTCGCCGCCATCGCGTCGAGCTGACAGAGCAGGGACTGCGCGCGCTCCTCGGCGCCGAGCGCGCGCAGGAGACAATCGAGGACGAGGTCCTCCAGGCGCTCGACCCGGCGGAACGAGCGACGCTCTGGAAGCTGTTGACGCGCGCACTGCGGGCGGCCGAGCCGGCTGCTCCAGCCGATCGTGGGCCCGCCACGGTCGCCTCTATCTCGCCGTAGGGCGCACATGGCATCTGTCAGATCCAGGTTTCGAGCACCGATGATGACGCCGGTGTGACGTAGCTTGCCCCACGGCCAGGCTGGGAAGCAGATGGCACGAGCCCGGGCCCGCGGGGTCAGTGCCGGTATCTCGCGATTGAACTGATGGCGGCCTTGACCAGCGAGGCAGGTTGATGGCGGGGAGTCACTTGATCGCCGGCCTTCGGCTTCGAGCGAGCGGGGGCGGAGAGGATCGACAGCCAGCGCCACTGAAACTTGACGCACGAGCAACGCGCGCAGTCTGTGCCGCGCCGGTAGTGCTGGTGCTCGTGCCTGGGATGCCCGCACCGGCAGTTCATTACAAGCAGCATATATCGCCGGCCCGATGGCCAGTTAATCAGACTTTACGGAGAAATGGAACGCTAATAAAAAATGGAACGCCAGCTAGTGCCGCGAAGCAATACTCTTGGGGGCTCAGTCAAGGCTCGGCGCTTGTAGCAACCCGATCGACAGGAGAGGAAATGGCACACATCCACAGGGAGATCTCGATCGACGCGAGCCCGGAGGCGGTGTGGGATGCGCTCCGCGACTGGGGCGCCCTGCACGAGCGTCTCGCGCCGGGCTTCGTGGTGGACACCCAGCTCGACGGAGACGACAGAATCGTCACCTTTGCCAACGGCACGGTTGTCCGAGAGGTGCTTGTCGATCTCGACGACGACGCACGTAGGCTTGTGTGGTCGATCGTCGGTGGGCCTTACGCCCACCACAATGCCCATGCCCAGGTATTCCCCGACGGGGAGAACGCCTGCAGGTTCGTGTGGATCGCCGATCTGCTGCCCAACGAGCTCGCGGCGCCGACCGGTGAAGCGATGCAACAGGGGACGAACGTGGTGAAGCAGACGCTTGAGGCCCAGGCGGTAGGAGGTTAGAAGTGCTAGATGCGGCGAGAGCTGGGCGTTAGCGCTCAGTTGCTCTTGGGTGCGCTGCCCATCCCAGCTTCGATCCCGTCCAAGAGCTGGTGCAGGCCCTCCTCGAAGCGCTCGGGCTGGGAGATGATCTGCATCGTGCGTCGCGTGCCATCGGCGACGTTGTCGGTGTGCAGCTCGTCGGACATCAGGGAGCTGATGCAGGGATAGGCGCCGCTCTGCAGCTCGCGCTCGAACAGTTCGAGCGTGCCCGGGGGCCACTGCTCGTCCCCTACCTCACCGCCGAAGTCGATCGTCTCGCGCAGGCTATATCCGAACACGTACTCGTCCACGAGGCTGATCAGGCCCAGTCGCTTCTCCGCGGGTAGCCCGGTGTCCCGTACCGCCTCGAGCGACTGCTCGAAGTGCTTGATCCCATTCGGCCCGATCGATATGTCGGTCACCCTGTCGAGCGTCCAGCGGTGGCGCTCGAAGGCGGCGCGGGAACGGCGGGCGATGGTTGTAATGGCCTCGCGCCAGCCGCTCGGTAGCTCCCCGTCGGGCACCAGCACTTCGCCCATGACCGTGTCGTTCATCAGCATCACCAGCTCGTCCTTGTTGCGCACGTAGTGATAGAGCGTCATCGTCCCGGCGCCCAGCTCCTGGGCGACTCTGCGCATCGACACGGCGTCGAAGCCCTCAGTGTCCGCGATCCGCACCGCGGCTGCGGCGATCTGTGCGCGCGAGTGGCTTGGGCGGCGTGTCCCAGGCTCATCTCGCAGCCAGATCAGGGCTGGAGACTTCTCGGTTTGGGAGGGTGACGACATCTAGTACAGCGTACTGCTAGTCTTGTGCGTACGATGTACGAGATTAACGTACGAGGTACTAAATGAACCAGATGACTTCTTCACCGGCAATCGTCGCGCAGGGTCTGGGCAAGCGCTACGGCGACCAATGGGCGTTGCGCGACTTCGAGCTCGAGGTTCCGGCCGGCACGGTGCTCGGCCTGCTTGGCCACAACGGTGCCGGTAAGACAACCGCGATCCGCATTCTCACGACGCTCGCCCTGCCCACAGCGGGCAGTGCCTCCGTCGCAGGCTTCGACGTGCTCACCCAGCCGGGCGAGGTGCGCCGGCGCATCGGCCTCGCCAGCCAGACCGCCACCGTGGATGGACTGATGAGCGCCCATGCCAACCTCGAGATGATCGGCCGCCTCTACCACCTGCCGCGTGCTCTCGCTCGCACGAGAGCAACTGAGTTGCTCGAACGGCTGCGCCTCGCCGACACGGGCGACCAGCTCGTGCGCGACTTCTCCGGCGGCATGCGGCGTCGGCTCGACCTTGCTGCCAGCCTGGTCGCCGCCCCACCCGTGCTGTTCCTGGACGAGCCGACCACCGGCCTCGACCCCGAGAGCCGCAACGAGCTGTGGGAGCTGCTGCGCGAGCTGGTGGGGGAGGGGGCGACGCTGCTCCTGACCACCCAGTATCTGGAGGAGGCCGATCGTCTCGGCGACGACATCGTGTTGCTCGAGCGAGGACGCATCACGGCGAAAGGCACTCCGGCTGAGTTGAAGGCGCGCTATGGAGGTGAGCGGATCGAGGTCGCGGTCGCCGACGCGGGGCAGTTGCAGCCGGCGCAAGCGGCGCTCGAGTCGTTCGCCGACGGGGCCTGCTCCTCCGATGCGCGGCAGTTGCTGCTCACGGTCCCGGTGCGCACCAACACGCGTCTGATCGAGGTCGTGCGTGCGCTCGACGAAGCGGGCGTCGACGCCAAGGACGTGCACCGTCGCGAGGCAACGCTCGACGACGTCTTCCTATCCATCACCCACTCTCCCCGCGCGCAGGAGGCGCTCGCTTCATGAGCTCGATCCAACAGCCCATCCCTCAGCAGCAACCGATCCTTCAGCAGCCTTCGATGCCGCTGCGCCAACTGGTGGCCGACAGCCTCGTGATTGCAAGGCGCAGCCTCTCCCACATCCGCCAGATCCCCGAGAAGCTGATCGACGTGACCGTCCAGCCGTTGATGTTCGTGCTGCTGTTCGCCTTCGTCTTCGGCGGCGTCATCGCCGTCCCGGGTGGCAGCTACCGCGACTACCTGATCGGCGGCATCCTCGTGCAGACGCTCACGTTCGGCATCATCGGTCCGGCGACCTCGATGGCGACCGACCTCGGCGAGGGCATCCTCGACCGCTTCCGCTCGCTGCCGATGCACCGCTCGGCCTTCTTGCTGGGCCATCTAGCGGCAGAGCTGGCCGCCTCGGTGCTCGCCATAACGGTGATGGTCATCAGTGGCCTGATCGTCGGATGGCACATCCAGGGCAGCGTCGCGGATGCGCTCGCGGCCTTCGCGATCCTCGCGCTGCTTGCGGTGACGATGCTGTGGGTCGGCACGCTGGTGGGCATCGTCGCCCGCTCGCCCGACGTGGTCACGGGCATCGCCTTCCTGATCGTCTTCCCGCTGACCTTCATCGCCTCGACCTTCGTGCCGGTCGCCGGTCTACCGACAGGCCTGCGCCAGTTTGCCGAATACAACCCGATCAGCAGCTGGGCGGCCGCGATCCGCACGCTGTTCGGCAACCCCACGGCGATCCCGAGCGCCGCCGCGTGGCCGCTACAGCATCCAGTCGTCTCCTCGGTGCTCTGGTGCCTGGCGCTGCTAGCCGTCGTGGTGCCGGCAACGCTGCGCGCCTACCGCTGGCGCACGACCGGCTAGGGCTGGCGCACGACCGGCTAGAGAGCGCCGGTCGTGCTCGACTCGTCCTACCCGGCGGGGTGAGTCTCGACCTCGTCGAGCTCGCGCCGCAGCTCCTGCTTGATCTCCTCGCCGTTGGCGTCGATCTCCTTCTCGATCGACCTCTCGGCGCGCTGCAGCGCCTTGTCGAGCTGCTCTTCCAGGCGCGACTCGCCGATCACGACCAGCGCCGCCTCGCCATTCTCCAGCAGCTCTCCGAGCTCTTTGGCATCGCCGCGCGAGATGCCCTTGCGCAGGTGACCGCCGACGCCACCTACGACGCCGCCGACAGCGGCCGCGCCGATGATTGATGGCGGAAACAGAACCCCGACGAGCGCGCCGACCGCGATTCCGCCCCAAGCGCCGTGCTGGGTGGGCTTCTCGTGCTTGCCGACATGCACTTTGCCCTCTGAGTCCTTGCTGATGAGGGCAACGTCGTAGGTGCCGACGAGCTTGGCTCGGTGCAGCTCGATCAGGTTGTCGTAGTCGGCGAGTGCGTCCGCATGGTCGGCGTATGTCGCTGCATAGATGAAAACCGGCTTGTCGCTCATCGCATCTCGCTTTTCTCTGTCGGGCTTGTCGAGCGGCGCGGGTGCGACCGCCCTGGTCTCAGCACGAGCAGACGCGGCTCGTCCGCTAGGGGACTGGCCGGGTGCTCACACAGGCGAGTCAACCATCCAGACGAGCAGTCTTCATCCGTAAAAGCCCGTCACCGCACCGCGGTCCGTGCACCATCTGGCTGTTAGGTGGATCGCTCAGGCTCCGGCTCGGACGGCAACGGCCTCGATGGTCGATCAAATGCGGCCTGTGCGGGATCGACCTGGGCCGGCTGTCTTGCCGGGACACGCAACAGTCGTGCGACGGGGACGGGAAACCACCAGTTCCACTTGCCCATCAGCGATACGAGTGAGGGGAGCAGCAGCGCACGCACAACGGTCGCATCCAAGAGGATGCCGGCGCCCAGCCCTGTGGCCAGCACCTTGATGTCCGTGTTTGGCGCCGAGGCCAGCGAGGCGAAGGCAAGGAAAAGGATCAAAGCGGCGCTCGTCACCAGGCGCCCGGTGCGTCCAAGTCCTGTGATGACCGCTTCGTCGGTCGAGCCTGTGCGGTCGTACTCCTCGCGCACGCGCGCGAGAATGAACACCTCGTAGTCCATTGACAGGCCGAACAGGAAGGCGAACACGAGGATCGGCACCCAGAAGGTGATCGCTCCCGTGGCGGGAATCCCGAACACCAGTTGCGAGCCGTGGCCCTCCTGCCAGAACCAGGTCATGAAGCCAAACGCGGCCGCCATCGAGACGAGGTTCAGCACGACCGCCTTGACGGCCAGCACGACCGAGCGAAACGCGCGCGCGAGCAGCACGATCGTGAGCAGTGCGATGATCGCGAACATCAGCGGGAAGTTGCCGAACACGGCGTGCTGGTAGTCGAGCTCGGTCGGTCCCTCGCCCGCGATCCCGATCACGCCGGGTTGGCCTTCCAGAGCGGTGCGCGCGGTGCGCACGGCGCCAAGCGTCGTCGAGTTGACCGTCTCTTCGTACGGCACGCCCACGACGATGCTCGTACCGGCACGGTTGCTGTCGGGGAAGATGGAGTACAGCGCGTCGGACATCCCAGGCACGCTTGCTAGTCGCGTGCGCACCGCGGCGGCCCGCGGCGAGCGCACAAGTACCTCCAATGGCGTGATCACCCCGCTGGCGGCGCCTCCGGCGCGGATCTGTTCGTAGGCGGCATGCGCCGGCCCGCTGCGCGCCTGCGCGCTCGCGCTGGTTTCTCCCGTCGTGAGGCTGAAGAAGGGAATGATCAATACCACGAGGATCGCGATCGCGACTCCCGTCCCAATCCACTTGCGGCGCACCAATGCTCGCGACCATGCGGTCCAGGCGCGGCTGGCGTTGTTCTCGTGACGGACTCGCGGCCAGTCCACGCGTGGACCGATGCCGCCGAGCAGAGCAGGCAGCAGGGTCAGCGCGACACCGGTGGAGATCAACGGGATCAACATGCCCCCGTAGCCCACCGAGCGCAGTCCAGGCACGGGCAGTACCACCAGCGCGATCAAGCCGATGGCGACCGTCAGGCCGGACAGCACGACGGCGCGCCCGGCGGTCGCCATCGCCACCATTACCGCCTCGTGGTTCTCACGACCGTGCGCTCGCTCCTCACGCCAGCGGGTGACGATCAGCAGCGAATAGTCGATCGCCACGCCCAGCCCGACGAGCGAGACGAGGAACTGCACGATGAAGGAGACGTTGGCGATGTAGGTGAGCCCCAGGATCACCAGCAGCGTCGCCAGGATCGCGACCGCCGCGATCAGCAGCGGCACGAAGGCAAGCAGCGAGGCGAACACGAACGCCAGCACGGCCAGCGCGCCGAGCGCACCAATGACCGTCTCCAGGAACACCCCCGGTCCGCCTTTGGATTCTTCGCTGCTGGAGAGTTGCAACAGCCCGGTCAGGCTTGTGCGCGTGCCCGAGGGAAGGGTCGGCGCCAGCACCCGCTCGGCCTGCTGGGGAATCTTCGGCGCCGTGAACGTGCGCTCCAGGGGCGTGAACAGGAAGGCGTAGGTGGTGCGCCCGTCGCTTGTGATCAGGTGTGTGTCGTCGGTGCTCGCGAAGTCGACCACGCGGACGTAGGGCATGGCGGTACGCACGCGCTGGAAGGCGGCCGCGATTCGCGCCTGCTCGCCGCGGACGGTCTGTCCCGCTGGGACAGTCACAACCACGATCGCCGGCGGGATGATGCCGCCGTTCCCGTAGGTGCGGACGATCTTCTGAGCCGTCTCATAGCCCGGCTGGCCGGGGAGCGAGAAGTCCAGCTGCAGTCGGTTGGACACGTGCGAGGCGCCGGCCGCTCCGGCGACGAGCACGACGAGCCATCCGGCGATCACCAGTCGGCGGTGGGCTAGTACGAAGCGGGTCAGGCGCGCGAGCGTGCTTCGCTCGTCGAGCGGTGCGTTTTGTGTGTCGTGGCCGGGCCGCCCAGGGGCCTTGTGCTCTCCTACGGACGCTCCTGAAACAGGAGGTTTTTGAGTAGGCGACTTGGACATCGGAGCCATTCTCTCAGGCCGATTCGAGCAGGCCGGCGACAAGCGCCACGAAATCACCATATAGGCCTGTGTTGATCTCGCCGGGCTGGTTGAGCGCCTCGACGGCGAGCCCGATGCCGAGCGCTCGTAGGATAAGCGCCAAATCCGCGGCCGGCAGCGGCAGGGCGCTGTCCGATAGCGCCTCGCGACTGCTCAGTTGGCGCTCGATCTCCAAGCGCAGGGCCGCCATGCGCTGCCCGAGCTGCTGGCTGAGGTGCGGGTTTCGTGCCGCGTGGATCATGAACTCGAGGTGCAGCAAGAAGGTGTCGCGGTCATCCGCAAAACGTTGCATCCATTGATCGGCGCCCGCACGTGCTCTCTCGGCAAACGATCCCTCGATCTCAGCGGCCCGGGCCACCTCTTCCACGCGCTGGCTCATGTACTGCTCGAAGACGGCCAGAAACAGCTCCTCCTTGCCGGCGAAGTTGGAGTAGACGGCGCCGTGAGAGTAGCCGGCCTCCTCGGCTATCTCCTCAATGGTGGCTGATTGAAAGCCGCGCCGCGCGAACACGCTCGCGGCGGCCTCGACCAGATGCGCCCGAGTCTGCGCCTGCTTGGCCGCGCGAGTCAGCCGCGGCGGGGTCGTCCGCCGACCGCCGACCTCCTGGCTCGCTGATCGTCGGGTAGGGGGCTCTCGCGCGTCGGTCCCATGTGTACTCGTCATGGTCTGGATGATGACAGCAACTCAGATTATGATTACCATCCGAATGGAAAAGCTCACCGCCAATCGCGCAACGGAAGGACCCCAATCATGCACGACATAGAGCTGGAGCGTGGAGGTCGAGACGACGCGTGAGTTCTTTATCTATGGGCAAGGGCGACCAGCAGATAAATAGTAGAAAAATCGTTTAGGAGATTATACGTATAATCGGATATACTTATACGCGTGGTCTTCCAGACTCCTAAAGTCGGCAGCACGCTCGCGCGCAAGCTCGCTGAACTCGATGAGTTGCGCGAGCGCCTCGGCGATCAGGCCAGCGTTGCCGGTCCGTGGCTTGGCCGCTTGCGCCGGCAATGGCGCGCGTCCTCGGCGACAAGCTCGATCGAAATCGAGGGTTTCAGGGTTCCCGCTGAGGAAGCGATTGCGGTGGTAAGCGGCAATGAGTCGCCAGATCCCCAAGACGACGACTCCATGGCCCTGTCGTGTTACGCCAGGGCCATGGACCACGTAGGCGTGATGTCAGAGGACCCGGCCTTTCGTTGGGTCGAGCGTGTCGTATTGGATTTGCACTTCGACGCGTGTTACTTCCAGAAGGGCAGGGGCCCTGGGCAGTATCGCCGCAGTGGCATCGAGGTAACCAGTCCGGGTGGCGGTCTGCCGGCGTATGTCGGGCCGCCCCATGGACAAGTGCCAAAGCTCATGCGCGAGGTCATCACCTGGCTAGATCGTGGGGACCTCGGCGCGCACGTCGTCGTCCGCGCCGCCATGGCCCATCTGCATCTGGTTTCTGTGCATCCGTTCAGCGACGGCAACGGCCGGATCTCACGCATAGTGCAGTCGCTCGTGCTGGCCCGTGGGGGCTTGCTTGCACCCGAGTTCGTCTCAATTGAGGAGTACCTCGGCCGTAACACCGACAGGTATTACGCGACTCTGCAAAAGGTTCAAGGTGGCAGCTACCGACCTGAGCACGACGCTGCGCCTTGGGTGCGGTTCTGCGTTGACGCTCATCTCGAGCAGGCACAACGTCGTCTGGAGCAGATCGCCGAAGCTGGTAAGCGCTGGTCATTCCTTAAGGCGCTCGTCGAACAGCACGAGTGGTCCGATCGGCTTGTCGTCGCGCTCGAGCAGAGTCTCTTTCACGGCGCTGACCGGGCTTCCTATGCGGCCGAGGCCGAGGTCTCGTACCAGACAGCCAGCAATGACCTGAGGCGGCTGCTCGATGCCGGGCTAGTCGTTCAGCAGGGGAACGGTCGCAGTACGCGGTATGTCGCGAGCAAGAACCTGCGAAGCGACCTTGGCTCGTATCTGCAGGCGTGATCCGTTTCAGGCGGGCTCTGATATCACCAGCCGCAGCGCGCCGTCGAAGTTATCTTGCTCGCGCAGGTGGCCATACTCGGCATCCCATGCGCCGGAGCTCAGTGCGGCGGCGAGTCGCTCGACGATCAGCTGCTCAGTGCCCTGATCGAGCAGCGCCCAAACCGATTGAGCACCGCGGACCTGAGGATCCAGGAGTGCCTCGGGCCGCTTCCAGAACGCCTCGAAGAATCCATCGACACAATCGCCTGGAGTAGGAATTCGCTCCACGTGTATGCGCCCGCCCAGCACCTCTGCTATATCGTTGATCGCGGGGAATCGTGGTTGCTCCTTTTCAACGCCCTCGCGTAGATACTCCCGCTGCCAGGCGGGCAGGGCGTCGAGCTCGAACGTGAACACGACCACCGGTCCACGGGACACCCTACGAAGCTCGGCCAGTCCAGCCTCCGGCGGTTCCCAGTGGTGGATCGTCACGCACGCCATCGCCGCATCGAAGCTGTCATCGTCGAATGGCAGGGCCTCCGCCCGAGCGTTGATTGCCGGCGCGGCGGCTGTAGGACGTTGGGCACGCATGGTCGCGCTCGGCTCCACGGCAAGCACCCAGCGATCGCTGGGCTCATATGAGCCGGTGCCCGCACCCACGTTGAGCACGGTGTGGGCGTCCCCGAGCGCGGTATGGATACGTGAAGCGATGCGCGGGTCCGGACGTCGATATGCCGCATAGCTGCGTCCGTGGCGCTCATAGTCAACCCGTGCTGTCACCGACCGAACCTAACATGGGATCGTTCTCCTAAGATGGCCCCATGATCCTTTATGTCTGTCCGAGCGGCACGTCGTTCGGAGGTCTGCCGGCGCCGATCGCGCACCCGTGCGGCAGAGCTGCCAAGGCACTCGAGGATGCCGGCCACAGCTACGAGCGCAAGAACGTCAAAGGCAGCATGCTCAGGCTCTGGACATTGCCGAGCCGCGCCCGCGACCGCGCCGAGGTTGAGCAGCTGAGCGGACAGCGCACAGTACCGATCCTCGTGCTCGACGACGGCGGTGTGATCACCGGCTCGGGAGCGATTGTGGAGTGGGCCGGGGCGAACCCGAACATCGACTAGCTAGTCGAGCTGAAACTCCCCATCACGGTAGATCACGCGCTCCTCGCCGCCGCGCAACTGTGCTGTGACCATCCGGTCGCTGGTGGAGACGATGTCGGTGTGCACGCTCGAATTGTTGAAGCCGAGCCGGTCCCACTCCTCGCTCTTGACCCCTGAGGGATCGCCCGCGTAGGCGTCCTGGTAGGAGCGCCCGAGCGCAATGTGAGTGTTGCCGAACGGGCCGCCAACATTCTCGTCGTAGAGGGTGTGCGCCATGAAGCGAGTGATTCGTGAAAAGCGTTTGTCCGTGAGCGAGAACTCACCGACCTTGTCGGCCCCCTCGGTGGCGATCATCTCGGTCAGGATGCGCTCGTTCTCGTTCGCGCTTGCCTGTGTCACATGTCCGTCGGCGAACTCCAAGCGGATGCCCTTGACGAGATTTCCATAGCGATAGAGCGGTTGGTTGAAGCGGATCCAGCCTTCGGTCCCGCGCCAGTCTGGGCTGGTGAAGATCTCAAAGCTGGGGACGTTGCGACCGCGCCCGCCCAGCCAGCGCCGCTGCTCGCCGACGCTCACCCAAAGATCGACGTCCTCCCCGAGCACATGCACGCGCTCGATGTCCAGCGCATCCAGGCGCTCCCTGGTCTCATCCAACCGCTGTCCGATCTCGCGCCAGCGCGCGATCGGGTCCTCCATGTCCAGGAAACAAGCGTGGACGATCTGCTCCCAATACTCCTCGATCGTCAGCTGGGCCTCGGCCGCCATCGCCGGCGTCCCGTACAGGCCGAGCGTCCAGCTGAAGCGACCGGCGTTCTCCTTCTCCGAGCGCCAATCGAGCAGCGGGCGCATCGCCTCGCCGCGGCGCATGATGCGCGCCGGGTCGACCGCCTCCAGAGCATGCGGATCGCTATCGGCAAGGACTGAGACCTGATGGTCCATTTCATCGATCAGCCCGCGCATGTACTTGGCGGGGAAGTAGTCGAGCTGGGCGTCGCTGGCATCGTCGAAGAAATCGCGCGAGAAATTCGTGCGCCGGTCGTCGTCGGGCTCGTAGGCGCCGATCACATGCCCGCCGGCACGCCAAATGGCCTTGCGCAGCTCCGCGTACAGGGGCTTTGCGCTTTCCGGGGCAGCGACGCGCACCACCTCGCCGGGTTGTACGCCGGACCCGCCGCCAAGCGCAAAGTCGATCAAAACCGAGGCGTATCGTTCGAGAATCTCTTTGGGTGGGATGTAGGTCATGTGCGGACCCTAGTGGTTGGAGCATCGGGGAACCCGTGAAGAAGCCCTGTGTCCTCGTACTCCAAAACGCCAGTTCCGTGCGAACGGGGTCGTTTGTGCGATGCGCCGTGTAGATGTTCTGAAATGAGATGCCGCCGCGTGCGTGGGCGCATGTCATCTGGCGTCAAGTGACTCGGACAGCTCGAGCCAAGCCATCTCCAACCGCTCGCGCTCAGCGAGGAGCTCCTCCAGATCGGCCTGCAGCTTGGCAAGGCGGGCGTGATCGCTGGCGCTGGCGTGCATCTCCTCCGTCAGGCCGCTTTCGCGCTCGGCCAGCTTCTCGATCGAGCGCTCCAAACGCTTGACCTCGAGTTCCTCCCGACGGATGTCCTTGCGCACGGCACGGGCTGCAGCCCCCGGAGATTCACGGCGCTCTTGCGATGAGGACGCCGGCTGATGATCCTCGGATGAGTGGCGCTCTTGGAGGTATTGGTCGATCCCGCCCGGAACGTGGCGCAACCCGCCACCGGCGGTGATCGCGTACACGTCGTCGCACACTCGCTCCACGAAATAACGGTCGTGGCTGACCACAACGAGCGTGCCAGGCCAGCCGTCGAGCAGATCCTCCAGCGCAGTCAGAGTGTCGATATCGAGGTCGTTTGTGGGCTCGTCCAACAACAGCACATTGGGTCCACCCATCAACAGGCGCATCAGCCCCAAGCGCCGTCGCTCGCCACCGGATATATCCTGGACGAGCGTGCGCGACTTCTCACCGCGAAAGCCGAAGCGATCGCAAAGCAGCGCAGCCGTTATCTCGCGCCCGTCGCTCAGCACGGCGTTGCTGCGCACCTCTTGCAGCGACTCAAGCACTCGCAATTTGCCAGGGATCTCGACGGTGTCCTGCGAGAGGTGGGCGATCCGTACCGTCGCGCCACGCTCGACCCGGCCTGCGCTCGGCTCCAGCTCGCCGGCGAGCATCCTGACAAGCGAGGTCTTACCAGACCCGTTCACGCCGACAAGCGCGACTCGCTCGCCCGGCCCAAGCCGCCACGTCAGCTCGTGCAACACCTCGCGCGCCCCAAGCGTGAGCGACACCTCCTCGGCGTCCAGCACCTTCGCGCCGAGGCGCGCGCCGGCAAAGCGCAGCAGCTCGGCGCGGTCGCGGGCAGGTGGCTCGTCGGCGATCAGAGCATTGGCGGCCTCGATGCGGAACTTCGGCTTGGTGGTGCGTGCCGGCGGCCCGCGTCGCAGCCATGCAAGCTCCTTGCGGATCAACTGCTGGCGGCGGCTCTCTTTCGCGCTCTCCTGACGGTCGCGCTCGGCTCGCGCGAGCACGTATGCGGCATAACCGCCTTCGTACTGGTGCACCGCACCGTCGGCCACCTCCCAGGTTGCAGTGCACACGGCGTCCAGGAACCAGCGGTCGTGTGTTACCACCAGCATCGAGCCCCGTCGCCGGGCGAGGTGGCGAGCAAGCCAGTCGACGCCTTCGACATCCAGATGGTTGGTCGGCTCGTCCAGCAGCAGCAGCTCGGGCGGATCGAGCAGCAGGCGTGCCAGCGCCACGCGCCGCCGCTCGCCTCCAGAGAGTCCGTCGATCGCAGTGTCCATACCGGCGGCAAAGCGCTCCAGTCCCACCCCTCCCATCAGCCCATCGAGCACGCCGCGAAATGCCCTATCCGCCGCCCATTCGTGCTCGACGCGCTCGCCCACCAGCGCCGCACCGAGCGTTGTGTGGGGATCGAGCTCGTCCTGCTGGCCGAGTAGCGCCACGTCGACGTCCCCAGCGCGCGTAAGCGCGCCCGCGTCCGGTTGCTCCACACCGGCGATCAGTCGCAGCAGCGTCGACTTGCCGCCGCCGTTCTGCCCTACCACGCCAATGCGCTCGCCGCCCAACACCCCGAGTGTGATGTCGCGCAGGACAGAGCGGCTGCCATACCCCTTGTCGACTTGCTTCAGATTCAACAGGTTGCGCGCAAGGGGCATGCCTGCATCGTCGCTGATCGTCGCAATAATCGATCGCATGGCCTTCGCCCCGCCCGCCCGCCACTTGTTGCGCGCCAGGGATCTGGCTGACGCGCGCTACTTCGAGCCTTTGGACGTGGACGACTTGGCTCACGCTGCAGGACTCTCTCGCGCACATTTCAGCCGCGAGTTCCGCCGCGCGTTCGGCGAGTCTCCGCATGCCTACCTGCTAACCCGCCGACTCGAGCGCGCCGCCGCGCTGTTGCGGGGAACCGATCGCTGGGTTGCCGACATCTGCTTCTCGATCGGCCTGCAAAGCGTCGGCTCGTTCACGACGAGCTTCACGCGCACATATGGCGTCTCGCCGACCGTCTACCGCGCGAGGTTTCCGCCCGCTGCGACCCAGGTACGGGTACCCGGATGTGTGGTGCGCGCCTACGCGCGCCCGCAACACCGCACGTTTCGAGAAGACAGCGGTCCGGCGTCTGCCTAGCATCGTTGCCACCTATTCAGCGAGAGCAGGAGAGCACGATGATCAAAATCGCCAACGCCCAAGTATGGGTCCACGACCAAGAGGAGGCGCTCGAGTTCTACACAAAGAAGCTCGGCATGGAGGTGCGCATGGACGTCACCATGCCCGAGATGGGCAACTTCCGCTGGCTGACAGTCAGCCCGGCCGGCCAGCCCGACGTCGCGATCGTGCTGATGGCCATCCCGGGACCGCCGGTGATGGATCCAGAGACGGCCGAGGAGGTACGCAGGCTGATGGCCAAGGGCTTCGCCGGCACGGTCTTCCTTACGACCGATGACTGTCAAGCCTCCTACGAGGAATTGAAGGCTCGTGGCGTCGAGTTCGTCGAAGCCCCGGAGGATCGCCCATACGGGATCGACGCGGGTTTCCGCGACCCGTCAGGAAATCCGCTGCGGCTCACCCAGGTCAAGGAGTTCGCTGTAGCCTGATCGTTGCGCGGTGCCCGTGGCGCTCAGGGTGCTGCGGGCACCACCACGACCGGTCCGTCCGCGGCCGCGAGATCGCCGGTCTCAAAGCTCGGTGTCTCGAGGCGCTCGACCCGGTCCATCAGTCCGAAAAATTCCTCGGCGTCCTCGAGGAAGCCGATGCGCGCAGTGCGGTAGTGCATAGGCACGACCCACTTCGGTGCAAGCCTCTCGACGATCGCCTTGGCGCCGCTCGCCCCGATCGTGGGGCCGGCGCCGACGGGCAGGATGATCAGGTCGACCTCGCCGATCGCCTGCGCCTGCTCGGGGCGCAGCTCGCTCTGGCCGAAGTCGCCGAAGTGCGCGACTCGTACGCCGTCGAGCGTGAACACGAAGATCGTGTTCGGCCCGCGCTGCGTACCGGCCGCCTCATCGTGCTCGGAGGCGACAGCCACGACCTCGCCGATCGGCGACTCCAGGCGGCCGGCTGTGGAGCGTAGGGTGGCAGGCTCGCCGGAGATCGCCTCCACGCCGTTGTGGTCGAGGTGCTCATGGGTGACGAGCAGCAGGTCCACTCCATCGACGGAGATCGCGGGATAGTCGAACTGAATGCCGCGCTCGGCCATCGGCGAGAGATCGCCGAAGGGATCGATGAACACCTTGGCCTCAGGTGCCGTCAGGGCGAAGGCGGACTGACCGAACCACTCAACGTGCATGCTGCTCCTCCAGTTCTCGGGTTTTATCGGGGCCCCCTGTCTGGGACGCCAAGTCTTCAACCGCGTGCGTTGCGGCTGTGCTCGTCGCGGGGACCGATGCCTCGCTGTACTCGTAGCGCCCGCCGCGCATCAGGGACGCGGCGGCCGCGATCAGGCATGCGACGATCGCGAACAGGAACGCCTCGTGCAGCCCAGTGCGAAACGGTCCCGAGATCAGCTGTGGGAAGAACGAGCGACCGGCCAGCGTCGCGCGATTGGCGGCCGACAGCGAGGCGAGCACGTGCGCTCCGAGCAGGTGTTCGATCGGGTTGTAGCCGAGGAAGGCCGCGAACAGCACCGATACCGGCGGGGTGTGCGCGACGCCGCCGGCCGTCGCGGCCGAGACGCCGTGGGCCTGCAGCCCAGAGGACAGCGTGTGCGGCAAATCCGAGGCCAGTCCCATGATCATCAGCGTGAAGAACACGCCGATCGAGAGCACCTGGGCGGAGTTCTGGAAAGTCTGGTTCATCCCGCCACCGGCGCCCCGGTGCTGCGGCGGCAGGCTGTTCATCACCGCGGCCCGGTTGGGCGAGGCGAACATGCCCATCGAGACGCCGATCATCGCGAGTATGAGCGCGAACACGGGGAAGGAGAAGTCGATCGGCAGCAGCGTAAGCAGATAGAAGCTGAGAGCCGAGCCGAGCATTCCCCCTGTCGCAAACCAGCGCGCTCCGAAGCGGTCTGAGAGATATCCGGAGGTGGGGCCGGCGACGAGCATGCCAAGTGTCAGCGGAAGCATGTAGATGCCCGCTCGCAGTGGCGTGTCGACGAAGTTGACGCCGTGCAACGGCAGCCAGATGCCCTGCAGCCAGATGATCAGCATGAACATCAGCCCACCGCGGGACACGGCCGACAGGAACGTGGAGAGCGTGCCGAAGGTGAAAGCGCGGATGCGAAACAGGGGCAGGCGGAACATCGGCTCGGCGACCCGCAGCTCGACCGCTGCGAAAACGAGCAGGGACAGGACCCCGGCGCCCAGTAGCGCGAGCACCCGCGGGCTGCCCCAGCCGGTGGCGTGGCCGCCGTATGGCCGGATCCCGTAGGTGACCGACACCATGATCAGGATCAGCCCGAGCGCGAATGTGACGTTGCCCCACCAATCCACGCGCGCCGGTTTGGGCGTGCTGCGCTCCTCTAGCTTCAGGTAAGCCCAAACCGTGCCGAAGAGGCCCACCGGCACCGAGATAAGGAATACCAGCCGCCAGTCGATCGGGGCCAGCAGCCCGCCGAGGACCAGTCCGACGAACATGCCGCTGACGCCGACGATGTTGTTGATGCCGAGCGCCATGCCGCGCTGGTTGGCGGGAAAGGCGTCGGTGATGATCGCGGCGGCGTTGGCGAGCAGGAACGCGGCGCCGATGCCCTGCACGATGCGGAACACGATCAGGTAGGTGGCCCCGGCCCGCCCGGTCATCCAGTCCACGGTCAAGATCAGCGAGGCGATCGTGTAGACGACGAAGCCGAGGTTGTACATCTTGACTCGGCCATACATGTCGCCGAGGCGACCGAGGCTCACGATCAGGACGCTTGTGACGACGAGGAACCCGAGGATCATCCACAGCAGGTAGAAGCTGTTGGCGGGCACCAGTGGGTCGAGATGAATGCCGCGGAAGATGTCAGGCATCGCGATCAGCGTGATCGAGCCGTCAAGCGTTGCGAGCAACACCCCGAGGGTGACGTTCGAGAGCGCGATCCACTTGTAGCGGTTGGCGTGCGAGGGTTGCTGGCCGTGGGCTGGCGTGGGGGAAAGCCGCAAGCCAATGACTCTAGCCAGGCTGGGTGGTCCTCGGCGCAAGTGGCTTGGAAGCTTTAGTTTTGGGTCGGTTGTGCTGTGTCCAGGCAGGCGCTGAAGCGACGCTCGCCGGGACCCGTGGTGCTAGGTTCAACTCGTCATGGCAGTAGAGCCAGCATCACCGGCCGAGCCTCCGCAGCCCCCGTCGCGTGGCGCTCTGAGCCTGCGTATCGTGCTCGCGCTGGTCGTGATCGTCGTGATCGCCGGCGGTGTTGCGCTGCTGACGACCGGGAGCCCGAGCAAGCGTCCGAGCGTGGCCGGTATCCAGGGGATCGCCTCCGCCAAGTACGCCGGTTCGCTCGCCTCGCCGCCCGCGCCAGAGTTCCCCTTGTCGTTGCGCAACTACAAGGGCCAGCAGGTCAACATCGACCAGTACAAGGGCAAGGCGGTGCTGCTGACGTTCCTCTACACCCACTGTCCAGACGTGTGCCCGATCATCGCCTCCAACCTGGCGGTTGCGCTGAACATGTTGGGGTCGGCCAAGGCCGCCAAGGTGCAGGTGATCGCCGTGTCGGTCGATCCCCGCGGGGACACTCCTGCCGCGGTTGCCACCTTCCTGCAGCGCCACGACATGACGGGTCGTATGCAGTATCTGATTGGCTCGGCCAAAGAACTGGGCCACGTATGGAAGGCATGGGGTGTGGGCGCCGAACAGGATGCCCAGCAGCCGCAGCTGGTCAACCACACCGGATTGGTGTACGGGATCAGCGCTCAGGGCAAGGTCACGACGCTGTATGCGGCAAGCTTCACCCCGCAGGAAATCGTCCACGACGTGCCGCTGCTAGCTTCGAGCTGAGCTCTCCTCCAGACGCTTGCGCAGCTCCGGGCCGCGACCGGCGCCCACGGCGCGCGTGGCGCGCTCCTCGCTCAGCTCCAGGCCGTGGGCTTGGGCGAAGTCGAGCAGGTCCTGGCGTTCCTCGCCTTGCTTTGCGGTGCGCAGGAACAGCCAACAGAACAGGCACAGGGTGAGGATGCTCTCCTCGATCATCATCACCGCGCCGGCAAGGTTCTGGTCGGCGATCGGGGAGATGTGCCAGACGGCGTCACCGTGGATGTAATACGGGTAGAAGACGGTTCCCGACCACAAAAAGACGTTGCCGAGCACGGTGCCGGTGAGGCGCACCGCGACGATGTAGCCGAGCTTTGCCCCGTTGCCGAACCAGCTCGGCATCGGCAGCGGTCCGAACAGGCACATCCACATGTTGATGCCGAAACCGAGGAACATCGCGTGCTCGAGCGCATGTACGCCGGTGTGGCGCAGCGCGGCTTCGTAGAAGACGGGCAGATGCCACACGTACAGGTCGATCGCCCAAAGGGGAAAGGCGATCAGGGGATGGGCGAGGATACGTAGGCGGTCGAAAAGCTTGATGCGCAGGATCGGCGCGATCAGCGGCCCGGTCAGGCCGAGCACGATCAAGAGCGCGGCGATGTCGCCCAGCAGCAGGTGCTCGACCATGTGCGCGCTCAACAGTTCCTGGCTGTCGCCGCCGAGCGAGGTGAGCGCGACTCCGATCGTGATGAAGCCGCCGTAGAAGCAGGCCTGGCGCCATCCTGGCACGGGGTGGCCCGCGTGCCCGAGCGTATGCACGCGCTTGGCGTATGCAAGGCCAAACAGGGCAAGCGGCCCGAGCTGGGTGAGCGCCCCAAAGGCGGCCGATGTGGCGAGTGTGGTGCGCATCAGGATGGAGCCTACGACGTGGGAGCGGAGGTCGTGACCGCGCCCAGGGGGGACATTCGTGGCATACACTGCGCGCGCATGCTCACTCCGCGCCGTCTGCTGCCACTCGTCCTCGGCGGCCTGGGCGTGGCGACGCTGGCGTTCCCCGAGGCGGCCTCGGCGCACGGGATCGTGGGCAAGGCAGACCTGCCGATCCCAGTGTGGCTGTTCAGCTGGACCGCGGCGATCGTGCTCGTTGTCTCCTTCGTAGCCCTCTCCACGCTGTGGATGCGCCCGCGGCTGCAGAGCGAGCACCGCAAACGGCTGTTCGTCATGCCGGCTGCGCTCGCGCATCTGGCCAGCCTGGTCGGTCTGGGGTTGTTCGCGCTGGTGCTCTACAGCGGCTTCGACGGCACGCAGGTGTGGTCGGTCAACTTCGACCCGACCTTCATCTACGTGATCTTCTGGGTCGGCTTCCCGCTTGCAAGCGTCGTCTTCGGCGACATCTTTCGGGCGTTTGCCCCGTGGCGCTCGTTCGCGCGCCTGGTCCGTTGGGTGGGCCGAAAGATCGCGCCACGCACGTTTGCAAAGGCGCCGCTGCGCTACCCCGAGCGTCTGGGTATGTGGCCCGCGATTGCCGTGATCGTCGGCTTCGCTTGGATGGAGCTGGTCTACATCTTCCCCGACCGCGACCAGCCCTCGACGCTGGCGGCATTGTCACTTGCCTACTTCCTGGCAATGCTCGTCGGGATGGCTCTGTTCGGCGTGGACGACTGGAGCGAGCGGGCCGACGGCTTCGGCGCCTACTTCAACTTGCTCTCGCGGATGTCGGTTCTCTGCCAGGACGAGCGCGGCGTCGTCTATACGCGCCGACCCCTGAGCGGTCTGCCCGACATGCCGATCCGCGCCGGCACGATCGGGCTCGTGTGCGCCGTGATCGGCACCACCACCTTCGACGGCTTCTCAAACGGAGGAATCTGGCGCACCAACGAGCCGAGCCTGCAGAGCCTCCTCGCCGATCTCGGCTTCAACCAGACGCCGGCGCTCGAGCTGACCTACTCGGTCGGGCTCGTGCTGTGCGTGCTGCTCGTCGCGGGCATCTACCGCTTGGGAATCATCGGCGTGCACAGCGTCAGCACGCGCTTTGACATGCCAGAGCTCAGCCGCACGTTCGCTCACACGCTCGTGCCAATCGGCTTCGCCTACGTGCTGGCCCACTACTTCTCGCTGCTCATCTGGCAGGGTCAGGCGATCGGCTCCTTGGCCTCCGACCCGCTGGGCAACGGCGCCAACTACTTCGGCACGAGCGCCTCCACGATCGACTATACGATCATCTCCTATGCGGCGATCTGGTACGTGCAGGTGGCGGCGCTCGTCAGTGGACACGTCGGCGGACTCGCGCTCGCGCACGACCGCGCGCTCAGCATCTATCCCAATCAGGAACAGGCGATCCGCTCGCAGTATTGGATGCTGGCGGTGATGGTCGCGTTCACGAGCTTCGGCTTGTGGCTGCTCTCGGCGGTGGGCACATGAGGGCGCGCTGGCTCTTGACATCGCTTGCCGTCTTCGCTTTGGCGTCTCTGGGGAGCGTTCCAGCCGCCGGAGCAGCCACCCAGCCGGGAACGCCAACCGAGAGCGGCAGTCCGATCGAAGACCAGGGCAGCAACTACAACTACCGCTCCTACATCACCTACGTCAATCCGAAAGTGTCTGGTCTGAGCCTCGAAGTGCTCGAGTTCGCCGACCGCATCCTGCTACGCAACCACACGGGCAAGACGGTCACGGTCTACGGCTACGACGGCGAGCCCTATGCACGCGTGCGGCCAAACGGCACGACCGAAGAGAACGTGCGCTCGCCCGCCGCCTATCTGAACACGAGCTTCTACGCGAACGTCAAGGTCCCGGCGAGCGCCAACGCGAGCTTCCCCCCGAAGTGGGTGGTGATCGATCGCACCGGTCAATTCGAATGGCACGACCATCGCATCCATTACATGAGCCCGGTGACGCCCCCGATTGTCACGAACAAGAGCAAGCGCACGCTTGTCTTCGACTGGGAAGTGCCGATCTCCGTCGGAACCCAGAAGGGTGCGATCCACGGCGAGCTGTATTGGGTGCCCGAGGGCTCGAAAGCGCCCACCGGAGCGATCGTCGCCTTCGTGGCAATCCTCGCGCTCGCGCTTGTCTTCGTGCTGGTCGTGCGACGCCACCGCGCCGGCGAGGCGTGGTAGATTGAGCAGCGATGACCGTGCTTGCCTGCATGATGCACTGGTACGTATCCGCGATGTTCGTGGTGCCCGTCGCCGCCGTCGGCGGCTGGAGCTGGTGGAGCACCCGAAACGCGCCGCGCGACGACGGGGATCAAAGCCCGCCCGCCCCGCCAGTTCAGGCTGCATGAGCGAGGGCGAGTCACACACCTACACGGTGACGGGCATGACCTGCGAGCACTGTGTCGCGGCCGTCAGCGCCGAAGTGGGCAAGCTTCCGGGAGTGAGCGGGGTACGGGTTGACCTCGCGGGCGGCGAGCTTGTCGTGCGCGGCGGCAGCGTGCAAGACGAGGCCGTACGTGGCGCCGTCGAGGCCGCCGGCTACAGTCTCGCCGCGCACGCCTGAGGGCAGCGCGAACCAGAGCGGGTCGCGAAGATCCTAGGTTGCTCCAGACGCCTGCACCTGCTCTATCTCGGCCAACCGCGAGCGCCGCACGACCGTCGGCACCTGTGCCACTGGGAACAGCGCGACCGCAAGCAGCACGAACAACGGTCCAGCGTTGACGTCGGTGGCCGATTCGGCCCAGAACGGCCCACCGAGGCTCTGACCGAATACCCAGTAGGCCAGCGAGACGACGATGCCGACCGCAAGCGCCGGCCGGCGCAGCGGCGTCCATACACCGAGTGCAACTGCCACAGAGACGATCGCCAGCACGATGGCGATCATGGTGCCGTGCGTGTGCGTGTGGCCCGCAACCGAGTTCTGGAGCTTCGCCAGCCAGTGCGGCGAGGCTTCGGCCATACCGTTGATCATTTCCTGAGTTGCGCCCTTCGCGCGGTTGACGTTCGCCAGCCACAGCCCGGCGGACATGCCCCACAGCACAGACCAAGCCCATAGTCCGCCACGGTCACGGAGGGGGCCTGTGTCCGCTGGGGAGACCCCCTCCTGCCTGCTCGTGGGATAAACAAGCAGACCAACGATCGCGTACAGGATCACCGCCCCTGGCGCTCCCATCAGCGGCGAGGGCAGCGTGTTCGAGGTCAGCCCGCCGAAGCCCTCGCCGAACCACCAGACGATCAGCGCCCAGGCAAAGGAAACGAGCAGCGCCGCCTTGACGGTTTTCTTGGTGAGGATCAGGCCAAGCCCGATTGCGACCTGAATCTCCCCCGCAAGCGTGTTCCACAGCGTCAGGTCGCGCCCATAGAAGTTGGCAAACGTGTTCATCGGTCCGCCGATGAAGCTCGGCTGGCCCTTCGCCGCCGGTGCGAACACTTCGGTGACGATGGCGTGTGTGTACATAAAGCTCTTGAACTGGAACAGCCCGTCGAGCAGCCAGATCACACCCAGCGCGATCTGGATGCCGCGCGTGGTGATGAGTGGAGATCGAGAGAATCCCCCTGGATCGCGGGCATCCCGCCCGCGGGGCTGGGTGGGGTGAGCGCCGGGCGTGGCGCTCATGATGGCCCGTGCGCCACTGTGCACACACGGTTGTGAGAATTGGACATGACGGCGACTCCTTTGTCGCTGATCGACCCGGCCAGATGGCTACATGCCGGTGTCCTGGATTTCGCCTCGCGGTTGCGGGGCCTCGCGCGGGGAGACGCGGACCGCCGAGCGCTTCAGCTTCGGCGAGGGTCCGCTAGCGCAAGCGGCGGAGCGCGCCCCGCCAAGGCCACCGCGATCAGACGTCCACCGCGTGACACGCGCGCGGGAGCGCGCAGGGGCGCAAGCGCACACGCCGGTGTGCCGAGGCGACGCTTACGCCGAGCACGGCGGATGCGCAGGCGTGCGATCGCCGCCTCGCCCAGATATGGACGGGTGAGCATCACAACCGCCAGTAGCAGCGCGGGAAGCATGATCAGCGCGCCGCCCTGCACCGCCCCGAGCTCGCCGCTGAGGGCAAGTGCCACGAGTGCGATCGGAACGAGCGCCAATGACGTCCGCCACAGCGGACGTAGGCGTCCTCTGAACGCAAGGCCAAGGCCGCTCATCGTGCTGCGATCATAACCCAGCCACCTGTTCTCTGTGCCGCAGATGGTGCCTTCGGTCAACTGGAGGGCTGGATATCGGCTTACAGGCCAGAAACTCTGTGATAAGTTCGCGCGGTCAATGGGCGGCATGAACATGAGCATGAGCCACGGTGGCGGTCACTCGAGCTCGATCGGGGGAATGTCGATGAGCGCCGCCCATGGCACCACCAACATCCTCCCGGCCTGGCTGGCGGTGATCTGGACGCTTGTATTCATCGCGATCATCGTGATTCACACGCGTCACGTGCTCGACAGCGACGGCCAACGTCGTGTGTGGCACTCCGGCCACGTGCTGATGGCGCTGGGCATGGCGTTCATGTTCGCGCCGGCCTCGATCGACTACTTCAACATTCCCGCGGGCTTTTGGCAGCTCGTGTTCGCCAACGGGGCGATCGCCGCGCTGGCGTGGATATTGGTTCAGGCGTTGAACGGTGGTGCGGTCAACGTGCTATGGCTGGTGATGGCGATCGACCTCGGGGCGATGGCCTACATGTGGTCGCCAAGTGGCTTTCAAGCTCCGCTCACCTGGATTCTGGTTGCCTACTTCGTGGCGCAATCGTTGTTGTGGGTGACCGACCGCATGCGCGACGTCGATCACAAGACGCTGTGGCGTGGCAGCTTCTCTGTCACCCCGGGCGGCGCGGTCGCGATCGAGGCGGCGGAGCCGCTCGTCTGCTTCCGCGACCTGCGCGTCTCGATGTTCGCGATGACGCTCGGCATGGCGTACATGTTCGCCGCCATGCAGCTGTTGAGCTGACGTTCGAGCGCGTCAAACCAACGGTTAGTTCCGCGGGCGCTCGTCCAGGAAGTCGGTTTGCCGGGAGGGTGGCTGTCGAGAAGTCGGCTGGCGGGATGGCGGGTCAGTTGATCGGCACGGCAAACGAGCCGCTCAGACTATGGCCCGCCCCGTCGCTGCCACCGACCCGGAAATTCCACACGCCGCGCGTGAGCTGGGTTTCGGCGATCTCGTGGCCCGTGCCGGCCACGTAGAAGTTGACCTTTGCGTGGGCACCGGTAGCGGAGGTGGCAAACATCGAGAGCGTGTTGAAGCTCGGCCGCGTGCTGCCTGTGCCCTGCAGGTAGAGGTGAAGATTCACGGTGCCGGGTTTGAGCCGTTCGATGTAGACTTCGAGCGTCTCGCCGCCTGGCTCGCGCAGCGTCTCCGAGGCGCTGCTCGGGACGGCGAAGGAGTTGGGGTCGGCGAGCACGAGCCCGCCGAGCAGCACTGCCGGGATCGCCGCCGCGGTAGCGATGCTTGCGAAGCGCTGGCGGCTGCTGCGCACCGGCGTCCGTCGCCCGGCGCCGCCGAAGCGGCGTAGTCGCAGGCTGTTGAGTACGACCGTGATGCTCGACAACCCCATCGCCACGGCGGCGAGCGCGGGGCTGAGCAGACCCGTCATCGCCAATGGCAGCGCGATCAGGTTGTAGCCGAACGCCCAGCCGAGGTTCTGCAACACGATCGTGTAGGTCTCGCGCGCGAGCCGCAGTGCACGCGCCACGCCGCGCAGGTCACCGGACAGCACGCTGATGTCGGCCGCCTCGATCGCGGCACCGACGCCGGTGCCCATCGCGATCCCCAAATCGGCCTGGGCAAGCGCCGCTGCATCGTTGACGCCGTCGCCGACCATTCCCACGCGGCGCCCTTCGCGCTGTAGCTGGGCGATGCGCTCCAGCTTGCCGCTCGGCGTAACCTCGGCGAGCACGCGTTCGACGCCGACCGCCTGCGCGACCGCCCGCGCGGCGCGCGGATTGTCGCCGGTCAACAGCTCGACGTCGATGCCCATCCTGCCGAGGCCCGCGATTGCCTCGCGCGCCTCGGGCTTGACCGTGTCCGCCAGGGCGACCGCGCCGACGATCCGCTTGATGGTGTGCGTGCCGGCGTCGGTCGGGATGCGCGTTTCAGTGTGCACGACAAGGGGGGCGTTTGTTGGATCTTCGGTTTTGGTGTGCACGACAAGGGGGGTGTTTGTTGGGCCTTCGTTTCTGGCGTGCACGGCCAAGGGGGTGTTCGTCGGATCTTTGCTTTCGGAATGACCCACAAAGGGGGTGTTCACCGGTTCGGCGCGTTCGATCACGATCGCCGTGCGGCCGCTCGACTCCCAGCGCTCCAGAACCGGCCCCAGCTCGGGCAGACGCTCCAGCTCCCGCGGGCGGCCAACCCACACCTCCGCTCCGTCCACGAGCGCGTGCACCCCATGCCCAGGCGTAGAGCGGAACTCGCTCGCCTGTGTGACCTGGAGGCCTTGCTCGCGCGCGGCGGCGACCACGGCCAAGGCGACCGGATGCTCAGAGCCGGCCTCCGCGCTTGCGGCCAGCGCCAGCACCTGCTTGGACTGCTCGCCTGGCGTGGTCCATATATCGGCGACCGAAAGCTCCCCGGTTGTGACGGTGCCGGTCTTGTCGAGCACGATCGTGTCGAGCTCCTGGCTGCGCTCGAGGATCTCCCCGCTGCGAATCAGCAGCCCAAGGCTGGCGCCGCGTCCGGTGCCGACGAGGATCGCGACGGGCGTCGCGAGGCCCAGCGCGCAGGGGCAGGCGACGATCAGCACCGCGATCGTGGCGTCCATGCCGCGCTGCAGGTGCATCGAGGCGAACATGCCCTGTAGGTCCTGACCGGTGATGACCCAGGCAAGCGCGGTGAACGCGGCGAGCACGAGCACGCCGGGCACGAAGTAGCGCGCGATCTCATCCGCCAGCCGCTGGATCTGCGGCTTGGAGGCCTGCGCGCGCTCGACTAGCGCCACGAGCTGGGAGAGCGCGGTATCGGCACCGACAGCTGTCGCGCGTGCGCGCAGGATTCCGTCGACGTTCAGCGTCGCGCCGGTGAGCAGCGCGCCGCTGTCCTTCTCCACCGGCAGCGACTCGCCGGTGAGCATCGACTCGTCCACGGCGGAGGCGCCGTCGATCACGATTCCGTCGACCGGTACGCGGTCGCCCGGGCGCACCAGGAAGACGTCGCCGCGGCGCACTTCCTCGACGGGCACGAGCCGCTCCGGCGCTTGTGGGTCCTCGGGATCGACCAACCTTGCCTGTGTTGCGCCGAGTCGCGCCAGCTCGCGGACCGCGCGACCGCTTGAGCTGCGCGCCTTGGCCTCACACCAGCGCGCGATCAAGAGCGCGGCGATGATGATCGCGCCCATGTCGTAGCAGAGCGGCATGTTGAACTTGCCGACGGGGACGCCGTGCTCGTAGACAGAGTCGGCGGTCAAAAGCAACACGCTCGAATAGACGAAGCTCGCCAGCGTGCTCAGCGCGATCAGCGTGTCCATGTTGGTGGCGCGTACACGCGCGCGTGCCCACGCGGAGCTCAGGAACGGCAGCCCGCACCAGAACTGCACGGGTATCGCAAGGCCGGCGGTGATCCAGCGGGCGGTCTCCTCATGCGGGTAGGCATAGGTGAGGAATGCGATCACGGCGGCGAAGGGGACCGCAACCGCGATACGCCGCAACAGGCTTGCCTGCTCGTGCGCCTCCCGCTCTTCGAGTGCCTCGAAGGCATGCGCCTGCTCGCCCGCGCTCGGCAGGACCGGCGTCGCATCGTAGCCTGCGGCCCGCACGGCGTCGATCAGTTGCTCGGCGTCCAGTGCACCAGGCTCGAGCCGGACGGTTGCGCGTCCGGTCGCGTAGTTGACGAGCGCGTCGCTCACGCCTGCTTGCTTGCTGAGCGCTCGCTGCACACGCGCGGCACACGACCCGCAGGTCATGCCGCTCACGTCCAGCTCATACAGCTCGTGCTCGTCGAGCGTCGCCGGCTCGAGGACGCTTGCAAATGACGGCTTTGCGATAGGGGTGGTGCTCATCGGCAGCGAGATCTCCTGCAGGTATACACGACGTCGGTTTCCCCGGAGGGAGCCTGGACTCAGTCCATTTCAGCAGGTCGCGCGCCCGCATCCGATCGGATGAGATTGCCGCCGTCCCGCGGGCAATCCACGGGACGGCGGCAAGGGCTTGCCGGACGGCTAGGTGGGTTGAAGTGGCGGCTCGATCCTCAGGGCGTCACTTCAACCAGGTCGCGGCCATCGTCGGGGCCGCGCACTCCGACGCGCACCTGATCGTGGCCGAGTTCGGCACGCGTACGTTCGAATGTGCTCCCACCCGCGATTAACCGCTCGCCGGTGAGCGCGCTCCAGTTGCCTTTGGAGTCCTGGCAGTCGACATAGACGAGCACTTTGTCTCCGGTCAGGTTCAGCACGCTGAGGCCCGCGATGTTGCCGATGTTGACGATTACTGTCTGCTCGTCCTTGAGACGGCTCATGGGCATCTCCTTCGATTAGACGGTAACCGGCCACGGGAGGGTCGGGTCGGGGCTTGGGCTCAGTGGCAAGACGTCGCAGAAGAAGCCGAGAATCTGCGGGTCGGCGTTTGAGATTGTCGTGGCGGTCGCGCTACCGTGCGAGACGGATGAGCTTTCTAATTGGTTGTAGTGACCTTGGATGGAGAACGGTCCCCAACCCACCGATGCACCGGTGCTGAGAGCTTTTTCGATTGTCGTCTGGTCTTCGTGTGAGAACTGCGCCGCGATTTGGACGTTGCGCGCGACGAGGATTCCGGTCGGCAGCAGCGGCATTACCCCGGCGTTCGCCTCGCCCGGCGTGAAGGTGCCGTTTGAGATGAGTGAGGAGTAAAGAGGCGAGGCCTTGCTCAGGCGCCAGGTGTGCGCACGGAAAACGAGCGGGTCGAGCCATGTGCGCCTGATCGTCCCGCGCATCAGATCCATCGAGACAGAGATGCCCGTGGTGTCCGACGAGCTGGTCTGCGTGCCCTTGGTGTAGTCGGCTGAGGCCGAGACCCGCCACAGACCCCAGTTTGCGGAGACTCCGCCGCCGGCTTCCACGGCCGAGGACGCCGCCTGATTGTTGACGTCGGTCTGCGTGAAGGTGAAGTTGGTCCAACCCTTCTGCCCGCTGAACCACGAGTAGTCGGGATAGGTTGTCGATGGCTCAAACGGGGCTCCGCCGGGAGGTGTGATGCTCGTGTTTTCATAGGCGTCCTGCAGTTGTGACCACCACCTGTTCGGGTCCAGTTGCGAGAGGTTCCTGATGGTCGCCTGGGCCGCCTCGACCTGTCCCTTGGCGCCGAATGTGTTCCAGTTGGAGCGGGCCTGGTTGAGAGCCGTCTGTAGGGCCGCCGGCACTGGCTGTCCCGTGTTTATCGAGGTGGCCTGCGCGGTTTGATACGCGGCGAGCGCGGTCAGGTAGACGCTCTGGTATTCCATGTACGCGTTGAACGTGGGCGTGGGCTTGCGTTCAGGCGTCATCACCAGCGCCTGTGCTTCGGTGAGTTTTTCCTTCTGGGTCTTTGTGAGGCCGATGTCCGGCAATTCCTTGCCCTCGAGAACCTGATCGTAAATGCTCGAGATGAAGGTATTGGTCGGGGTGTAGACCCAGTTGGGCTCGGGCACGTTGTCGAGGATCGAGCCCCATGTTTGTTGCGCTGAGACGTCGCTTGTGACTTTCAGCGAAGGGTCGATCAGGATCCCCGGGTTACAGAGAGACAAGTAATTCTGGCCGGGCACTCCGGTTGGGGCGCCGACCGAGAGTGCCTCGGCGATCTTGCTGTAGAGCTTCTTGAATACCACTATGTTCGGTTCGTCTGGCATGGTTTATAGGCCTCCTGGATGATTGTGGTTGGTGGTTTTGATGTCCCTGTCAGTTACGCAGGGCACGTGGTCCTCAGCCGCATGTATGGCTGAGGCAAGCTGCATGCGTGCGCGCGATAGGCGCGATCGCACTGTTCCGATCGGAATCTGCAAGGCGCCGGCGGCCGCCTCGTAGGAGCGGTTGTCCAGCACGCATAGCCAGACGACTTCGCGTTGAGCGGGCGGCAGCGTTTGCAACGTGCGTAGCAGCACTTCGATCACCTGTCGACGTTGCACGTGCTCGCTGACGTCCTCCGAGCGGCCCCGTTGGACATCTCCCAAACTGCGAAGCGCAGCATCGCGTCGCTGCAGCGCCCGGCGTTGGTTGCGCAGCACGTTGCGAGCCACTCCGTAGAGCCACGGGCCGGCCGGGCGTGAGGCGAAATCGATGTCTCGGCGCCGACGCCACGCCTCGAGGAATACGATCGCTCGCGCCTCCTCAGCCTGTCCTACGTCGCCTGTCCTTCGCAGGCAGAATCCATACACCCGATCGGCGTGATGGCGGTAGAGCGCGTCGAAGGCCACATGTTCGCCATGCTTAGGGGCCTGTTTGAGGGGATCCGGGCTTGCCATCGCCCGGTATCTGTCCGCTGCTTACTCGAAGTTCCAAATCCTCGGACATTGGACCATGGCCCGGGTAATAGGGAAATCTATATAGAGCGAACTTGTCCCGCGTCTGTACGGGGAAATAACCCGGCAGCCTCGTCAGGTAATTCCAACGATGCCCCGAAGGCGACCTGCACAAGGGCGCCTCCTTCTGGCGCGTTCTCGGCCTTGACCCAGCCACCGTGCGCCTCGGCCGCCTGGCGCACGATCGCCAGGCCGAGGCCCGAGCCGGGCAGCTTGCGGGCGCGGTCGGCGCGGTAGAAGCGCTCGAACACGTGCGGCAGGTCGGCCTGTGCGAAGCCGGGGCCGTGGTCGCGGATCGTGAGGATGCCGTCGGCGAGCGATACCTCGATCGGCTCCCCGGGCGGACTCCACTTGCGCGCGTTGTCGAGCAGGTTCGACACGGCGCGGTCGATGCGCGCGGCGTCGCCTCTGACGAGCGTCGGTTCCAGGTTCACTTGAAAAGTCGCGTCCGAGCGTTTTTGTGCACGCTGCACCCCGTCGCGCACGATCTCCTCCAGGGCCATCTCGTGCGGCTCGCCCTTGGGCTCGGCGCCGCGCGCCAGCTCGACCACGTCTCCTACCAAGCGCGTGAGCTCGTCCAGCTCGCCGATGATGTCCGCGCGCAGGCTCGCCTGGTCCTCGGGCGGCAGGCGCTCGGCTTCAGAGAGCACCTGGATGTTGGCGCGCAGGCTGGCGATCGGCGTGCGCAGCTCGTGGCCGGCGTCGGCCACGAGGTTGCGCTGGGACTCGACCGAGCGTTGCAACGCGTCGAGCGTCGCGTTGAAGCTGGCGGCCAAGCGCGCCAGCTCGTCGCGGCCGCCTTCGGGCAGGCGCTGGGCGGGGTCGAGGCCGCCGGCGATCGTCTCGGTGCGTCGCGTGAAGCGCACGATGGGCGTGAGCGCGGCGCGTGCCACCACTGCCCCAAGAGCGGCCGCCAACGCGATGCCGACGACGCCGACGATCGCAAGGATTAGCAGCAGCCGGCTCAGCTCGTTGTTCACCTCAGTCAACGGGCGCGCGACCAGCACCGCGCCGCGCGCACCGGTGCCGAGCGCGAGCACCCGCAGCGACACACCGCTGACCGAGCGGTCGCTCAACGACTGCCCTTTGCCGCTGCTCGCGATCGCCTTGTCGCTCGCGCTCAGCGGGATCGTCGCCGAAGAGCCCTGGCCGTTCGGCACACGAACCGACCCGTCGGGCGCGATGAACTGCACATATCCGGAGGGTCCGCCGAGAGGTGTGGGCTGGACGCTGCTCGGGAATCCGTCATTGTCGTGGTTGCCATCCGGAGGCGGTTCGCCGCCGTTGGGTGGGGGGAAGCCCGCGGGCGATTGCGGACCAGCAGTGCTGCCTGCCGCGGCTTGAGGCACGAACGCCGCCGCTCGCTGGTGCAGCGACTTGTCGACTTCGCCGCGCAGGTCTGAGCGCACGGCGACATACAGGCTGGCGGCGGCGATCAGCACGGCCAGCGCGACCGCTAGCCCTGCCACGGCAGAGATGCGCGCGCGCAGGGTCATGACGTTGGCGATACCGGCGCGCTGGGGTGCTCGAAAAAGCCGATGCCCCCCGCGCGCGCGGGGGGCATGCCACTTTTGGCGTACCCGACCGTGGACGAGCCGACCGTCACCATCAAGGCGCGCCACGCCGGAAAACCAAGGGCGCCGGAATGATCGGTACCGGCATGGCACCGGCCGGCGGCAACGTCAAGGCTCG
Organism: Solirubrobacteraceae bacterium; assembly: GCA_036266805.1. GTDB lineage: Bacteria > Actinomycetota > Thermoleophilia > Solirubrobacterales > Solirubrobacteraceae > Palsa-744. The sequence goes on along the minus strand of DATAXK010000028.1, from coordinate 11,309 downwards.
CGCAGCACATAGCCGACGCCTCTGACGGTGTGAATCAACGGGCGCGCACCGATTTCCTCCAACTTGCGCCGCAGATAACCGACATACACGCGCAACGCGTTGGAGGCGGGGCCGAAGTCATAGCCCCACACGCGGTCGTAGATCAGGCTGTGGGGGAGGACGCGCTTGGGGTTGAGCATCAGCAGCTCGAGCAGCTGGTACTCGGTTCGTGTCAGCTCGGTGAAGTTCTCGCCGACGGTGGCGCCGTGGCGGGCGCTGTCGAGGTGGATCTCTGCGAAAGTGAGCGCGTCGGGGTCTCCGGCCGAGCCCGTGCGTCGCAGCAAAGCGCGCAGGCGTGCCTTGACCTCCTCGACGTCGAACGGCTTGACGAGGTAGTCGTCGGCGCCGGCGTCGAGACCGTCGATGCGGTCGCTCACCTGCTCGCGCGCGGTGAGGATCAAAATCGCTACGCGATTGCCGAGCAGGCGCAGGCGGCGGCAGACCTCCAGGCCGTCGATGCCCGGCAGGCCGACGTCGAGCACGACCGCGTCCGGGACGTTTTGCACGACCATCTCGATCGCCTGCTCGCCGTCTTCGGCCGTCTGCACCTCGTAGCCGCCGAGGGTCAGCGCGCGGCGCAACGCTTCGCGTACCGCCCGGTCGTCCTCCACCGCCAAGATCCTCATGGTCTCGATTCTGACGTGCCGGGCAGCGCTTGCGGAGAACTCCTACATTCGCCTTATACGGCTCATAGCTTGCGCTAGTGCGGCTCCCCAAAGCTGTGCGCCTGACCAATTCGACCGCGCGTTGCCTCCGGTGAGGTCGGCGCGGTGTGAAACACACCGTCTCACCAGAAAGGGAGCTCGTATGTCAACGCCGCAAGTCAGCGCCCCCACTCGGGTACCCAGCGATCTGGATCGCTTGGCGTCGTATGGCCGCACAAGTCTGCGTCGCTTGGCTCGCGGTCGCGAGGCCGATCCCGCTTGGTCGCGGCCGCTACTGTGGCTCGTCGCCGTGCTCGCCGGTGCGCTCACCTTTTGGGGGCTGACTCGCAACGGCTATGCGAACACCTACTACGCCGAGGCGGCGCAGGCGGCCTCACACAGCTGGAAGGCCTGGCTGACCAACGCGGTTGACACGAGCGGCTCGGACAGCCTCGACAAGGGGCCGCTGTCGAACATGCTGATGGGGCTCTCCGGGCGCCTGTTCGGCTTCTCCACCTTCACGATGCTCGCACCCGAGGCGCTTTGCGGCGTTGGCGCCGTGCTGCTCTTGCACAACACGGTCAAGCGCACGCTTGGGCATCGGGCGGCGATTCTCGCCGCCCTGATGTTGGCGCTGACGCCGATCTTCGTGGCGATGGGCCGCTTCGACAATCCCGACGCGTTGCTTGTGTTGCTGGAGGTGGCGGCTGCTTGGGCGCTCGTGCGCTCGCTGCAATCCGGGCGCACGCGCGAGGTGCTGCTGTGCGGGGTGCTCGTCGGCCTTGCCTTCAACGTGAAGATGCTGCAGGCCTACCTGATCGTGCCCGGCTTGGCGCTCACACTGCTGATCGCCGGACAGGGCACGATCCGACGACGACTCGCGCAGTTGCTTGCGGGGGGCGCTGCGATGTTCTTCGTCAGCTTCGCCTGGTACGGGACGATGATGCTGATCCCCGCGGCCGATCGGCCTTGGGTGGGCGATACGACTGACAACTCCTGGTTCTCGCTGATCTTCGGCGCCAATGGCCTGAGCCGGGTGTCGGGCGAAGGCAGTGGCGTCGGGGCGGGACCCGGCGGTGGCGGCAGCATCTTCGGTGGCGCCTCCGGGGCTTTGCGGCTGTTCAACTCGATCGTCGGCGGCCAGATCGCCTGGCTACTGCCGCTTGCCGTGGTTGGGCTGATGCTTGGCCTTTGGAGCTATCGCCGTGCCCCGCGCACCGATCTGCGTCGCTCCGCCTATCTGCTTTGGGGCGGGTGGGCCTTCGTGTCTTGGGCGGTGTTCAGCTTCTCGGAGGGACTCTTCCACCCTTACTACACGACGGCGCTTGCGCCCGCTGTAGCTGTGCTTGCGGCCGGTGCGTTGGTGGTGATGTGGGACCGCTCGCGCGACTCGGTGGCGTGGAGCGTCGCGCTCGTCGCCGGTCTGATCGGCACCGCCGCGCTGGCCGCGGTGCTGCTCGATCGCGCCGGCGGCTTTGTGCCTTTCCTGGCTCCTGTGGTGATGGCGATGGCGGTACTCGCGACCTGCGCGCTGCTGCTCGCGCGCCTCACGCCCATCTTGGGATCCACTTCGATCCGCAACAAGATCGAGGTCGCCGCCGCGGTTGGCGGCCTGGTGGCGCTGCTTGCCGGCCCGACCGCCTACTCGATCGCGACGGTCAGCAAGAAGCTGAGCGGCGGTAATCCGCTCGCCGGTCCCGAGAGTGCCGAAGCAGGGTCCGGTCTGCTCCCCGGTGGGGGAGTCCCAGGAGGGGGTTTTGGGGGAGGGAATGGTTTGCGTGCCGGTAGGTCTTCAGCGCCCTTTGGGCTTCGTCCCCCTGGCACTGGCGCACCGAGCGGGGGCGTCCCCGTCGGTGCTCCTCCGGCCGGGTCGCAAGCGGGCGCCGGCAGTCCACCGAGCCTGTTCGGCAACGGCGTGCGTGCCGGGGCCGGTACGAGCGGCGGTGCCGATGCAGCGGGGTCCGCTGGTGCTCCACCCGCAGGGGCGCTCGCGGGCGCGAGTAGGGGTAGTGGCGTGGGAGCGAACCTGAGCGCTGGTGCGGGCGTTGGCGCTGGTCCCGGCGCCAACGTGAGCAAAGCCCTCATCTCCTATCTGAAGGCCCATCAGGGCAAAGCCACGTATCTTGTCGCCGCGGTCGGCTCCAGCACCGCCGGCCCGATAGCGCTTCAGAGCGGGCGCAACGTGATCGACATGGGTGGTTTCATGGGCTCCGATCCAGCGCCGAGCCTCGCCAAGTTGAAGAGCTTCATCGCCTCCGGGCAGCTGCACTACGTGCTGCTTGGCGGCGGCGGCGGCGGCGGCGGCGGTGCGGGCGGCGGAGCAGTCGGTGCAATCGGCGGACGTGCCGGCGCCGGTGGTACCGGCGGTCCTGGCGGTAGCACCTCCACCGCAACCGGCAAAGCGATCGCCGAACGCGATGCGTGGATCGAAAAGCACGGCACGGTCGTGTACGTATCCGGTGAAAACTCGAGCTCGGGAGGGACGACGCTGTACTACTTCGCCAAGTAGGGCGCCCTCGAGTTCGACGCAGCCCTCATCGGCCCTGTGGGTCGCAGGGCCGAGCTGTGAGGTTTGCCTGCCGCGAGCTTCGCTCAGCGTCGCCGCGCGACCCACGCGCGCGCGGCAGGCGATGGCGATATGCCCTCAGACAGGCGCTCGTCTGGAGTCGGCTCACCCGCGACGGTGCTCAGCGGGATGACGCCTGCCCACATGTTGAGCGTATAGTCCTCCTCGTCGTCCATGGGTGGCCCCGCCCGAAGCTTGGCCGACGCCTCGTCGAGCGGCAGCGCAAGCACCTGGATCGCCTTCAGCTCTTTGGCCGTCGGCCCGCGTACCTCATCCCAGCGGCCCGGTATCAAGCGCTCGGTGAACGCCTCGATCGCGGCTATCTTCTCCGCCGGCTCAACGATCGCACGGGCTTGGCCGAGCACGACGACCGAGCGGTAGTTGACCGAGTGGTGCACCGCCGAGCGAGCAAGCACGAGCCCGTCGAGCAGCGTCACCGTCAAACACATCTGCGCACCGGCCGCCAGAGCGCGCACGGTGCGGCTGGCGCTGGAGCCATGAAAGTAGACCTGCTCGCCGACGCGGGCGTGCAGCGTGGGAACCACATATGGCTGTCCGTCCACGGCAAAGCCAAGGTGTGCCACAAGCCCCTCGTCGAGAATCGCGTCGATCGTCGCGCGCTCGTAGTCGGCGCGAGCCGGCATCCGTCGCACGCGCGTGCGCGAAGAAGGGGCCTTGGTCGTGCGTGTTATCCGTTGGGGTGAAGACATGCTCAGCACTCTACGTATTTCTTGGCTCCGTGAAAAGGGCCAAACTAGTATAAAAATCTAGGGCCAATGGATTTGCATCTCGATCTCTCCGATATCGCCGGCGGCTCGCTGCGCGCACGCGTTGAGCGGGCGCTGCGCGAGGCAATGCGCAGCGGACGACTTGCGCCCGGAAGCCGGTTGCCCTCCACGCGCGCCCTCTGTGCCCAGCTCGGTGTCTCGCGCGGAGTGGTGGTGGACGCCTATTCGCAGCTCGCCGCCGAGGGCTACCTGCAAACACGGCGCGGGGGTGGTACCAGCGTGGCCGGAACAACGGCATCGGTTGGGCCGAGTCCCGCAAGCGTCACTCCCGCCGGCGTCGTCCGCCACGACCTCAATCCCTATCGACCGGGGCTCGACGGCTTCCCCAGAGCGGCCTGGCTATCTGCGCTGACGCGAGTGCTGCGCGAGGTTCCAGACGAGCGCCTCGCCTATCCCGACCCGGCCGGCACGCCTGAGTTGCGCGCCTCGCTTGCCGCCTATCTAGGCAGGGTTCGTGGCGTACGCGCGACGCCTGAGCAGATCGTGATCACCTGTGGGACACGCCAGGGCGTCGAGCTGCTGTGGAGTGTGTTGGTGGCCGGCGGGGCGCGCGGCGTGGCAGTCGAGCAGCCGGGTTGGCGAGGCATAAGCGAGACGGCGGCCGACGCGGGTCTGCTCACGTTCCCTCTGCCCGTCGACGAGCACGGTCTGGTCATGGAGCGCCTGTGGCACGAGCAGGTGGACGCGGTTGCGCTCGCGCCGGCTCACCAATTTCCGACCGGCGCAGTTCTCTCTGCTGCTCGTCGTCTGGCGCTCGTGGAATGGGCACGTACTCACGACACGTTGATCGTCGAGGACGACTACGACGCCGAGTACCGCTATGACCGTCAGCCGATCGGATCGTTGCAAGGGCTTGCGCCCGAGCATGTTGCCTACGCCGGTTCGACCAGCAAGACGCTGGCGCCCGCGATGCGCCTTGGCTGGCTCGTTCTTCCGCAGCGCTTGGCCGAGCAGGTCGCCACTCGCCAGCGCCGGCGTGGCAGTATGCCTTCGCCCTTGAACCAGCTGGCGCTCTCCGACCTGATCGAGCGGGGCGAGCTAGACCGCCACCTGCGCCGTCAAAGGCGTCGCTACAGCCGTCGCCGTGAGGTGTTGCTCGCGGCGCTGGCTCGCAAGTTGCCCAAGGCGGAAGTGTCCGGCGCGGCCGCCGGCCTATACGTCGTCGTCGGGCTGCCCGAGGGCGTCGACGAGCGGGCCGCGCTCGAAGTCGCGCGCTCCCGTGGCATCGCGATCGAGGGAGTCGGCGGCTCCTCACCCGCACTCGTGCTCGGTTATGCCAACCTCGCCGACGCGGCTGTGATCCCTGCCGTGGAGGCGCTGGCGGCGAGCTTGCGCGACGCGGGAAAGGTTAAATAAATCGCAGGCACGACTGGTCGGAGCCAACCGAAGTCAATGCGGATCAGAGCCCAAGGGGGGCTTGCCCATGTGTTTGCTCCAACCTAGATTCCTGCATATGGAATCTGATTCAGAGTGCCCAAATGCCGAGAAGACCGGTTTGCACGCCGCCGGGGTTGGTGCTAGCTTGCGCACTTAATAGAACACGGGGAGAATTTGGACTGTCCCCGCTCACGATCTACGCCTCGCTATCTCCGGTTCGGAGCGGCGAGGCGTAGCCCGGAGACCATTACGAGCTTGGAGGGGACCCGTGCGGCACGAGCAGTCTTCGCAGATACGCATATCGGTTAGCTGCACGAATGGTGCTGGTCCGTCGAAGTTGAGACGCGGACGGTCTTCCGTACTGCGTGGTCTGCTGGCCGCTTGCTCGGTGCTCTTGTTGTGTGGGTTGGCTTCGGCGGATGGTGCGTTTTGCGTCGCCTCCGACGACGGCGCTGCGCTACTTCTATGACGCGGAAGGCCATTTGAAAGCGTTTTATGGATGCGATCCGAGACCGGTTCGGTGACCAGCTCACGATCACTCGCACCGAAGGCCAGAAGGGCCTCATAACCCAGATCACCTCTCCTCACGGTCGCTGGGTGACCTTCAGCTACGACAGCTCCAACCGGATCAAGGAAATGAAAGACAACGGTGGACGCGTATGGAAATACAGCTATACGGCTGCTGGCTATCTTGAAAAGGTGACCGATCCCGCAGAAAGGGTCACGAAGTACGAATACGACGGGTCGGGCGACATGACGAGCATCACCGATCCACGCGGCACCAAGTACATAGAAAACGAATACGACGCACACGGCCGCGTCGCAAAGCAGAAGGACGCGGACGGAGGCGTCTTCGAATTCAAATACGCACTCAACGGCGAAGGACAGGCCGAAAACACTACCGTCACAGAACCACGGGAAAACAAGCGCAAGGTCACATTCAACAGCGAAGGATTCTCCACAAACGAAATCCTCGGTTACGAAAGCGCGCTCGAACAGAAGGCCGAAATCGAACGGCAGGCCAGTACAAACCTCGTTCTCTCAACGACCGACGCGCGTAAACGCAAGGCAACCTACGAATATGACTCTTACGGCAACCCAACGGCTATCACGCGCCTCGCCGGCACCGCACCCGCGCAGACCACCAAATTCACTTACGAACCACAAACCAACGAGTTGACCAAGGTCACCGATCCCCTCAGCCATTCCACAAAATACGAATACGGCAGCAAGGGCGAACTCCTCGCCATCACCGACCCTCTTGGTCACAAAACGACTGCTGAATACAACAGCAGTGGACAGCCCACCGTCATAAAGAACGCGCTCGGCAAGAGCACCACATATGCTTACGAACTGGGCCTGCTCAGTAGCATCACAGATGCCGCGAACAGGACCACAAAGCAGTTCGTCGATGGCATCGGGAACGTCACCTCAGTCACACGGCCCGAAGGACAGCGCACCCTCTACGGCTACAACGTAGACAACGAGCTGACAAGTATCACCGGAGCAGGCAGCGCCCAGACCACCTTCGAATACGACGCCGACGGCGACCTCACTTCGATCACGGACCCGCGCCACAACAAAACGACCGCGACCTACGAATCGATGGACCGCCTGGAAAGCGAAACCGACCCACTGGGCCACAAAACAAGCTGGACCTACAACAAGGCCGGCTACCCCATCGAAGCGACAGACCGTCGCGGCCTCGTCACAAAGGCGACCTACGACACGCTAGGACGAATGTCGAAGATCAGCTTCGGCGTCTCAGGCGAAACCGCGCAAAGCTCGATCAGATACGAATACGACAACGGAAACCGACTTTCGAAGATCGAAGACAGCGCCGGTGGCACCTACACGCCGACCTACGACGAACTAGACCGCCTCACAAAGCTCGCCGGACCCAACGGTACGATCGAATACACCTACGACGAAGCCAACCGCTTGACCGAACTCGCTCGCGGGACCGAAAAGATCAAATTGGGCTACGACAACGCCAACCGGCCGACCAGCATCAAACTCCTCGACGGGATCGAAGAGACCCTCGGCTACAACGAAGCCAACGACCCCACGTCGATTATCGACAAGAAGGGCTCAGAAGCCCTCGGCGAACTCGACTACGCCTACAACAAAGACGACCAGCTCGAAGCGACCTGGGGCAGCTACGCCCGCACCGGACTCCCAGAAGCCGTCACGACACCGATGGTCTACAACGCCGATAACGAGCTCACCGAACGCGAAGGCAAAAAACGTACCTACGACAACGACGGGAACCTCACAGCAGACGGCACCAACGAATACAAATGGGATGACCGCGGACAACTCGAAAGCATCAGCGGCGGAACAACAGCATCATTCGGCTACGACCCATTCGGCCGCAGAAGCTCAAAGACACTCGCCGGCACCACAACAAAGCTCCTCTACGACGGTCCCAACGTCGTTCAGGAATCGGTCGGAGGGACAGCCACCGGCAACCTCATCACCGGACTCGGTGCCGACCAAATCTTCTCCAGAAAGACAAGCGCAGGCACCGACAGCTACCTGACCAACCCCCAGAAGAGCACGATCGCGCTCGCCAACAGCGAAGGCAAAGTCAAGACCACCTACACCTACGACCCCTTCGGCACCCCCACCACTGAAGGCACCGCCAGCACCAACCTCTACCAGTACACCGGACGCGAAAACGACGGCGACGGCCTGCAATACAACCGCGCCCGCTACTACAGCCCGACCAATGGTCGATTCATCAGCCAAGACCCAACAGGATTCGCAGGCAGTGGCGCCAACCTCTACCAATACACACTCGGCGACCCGATGGACTTCACCGACCCAATGGGTCGTAGCATTCTCGGAGTCGTTGAAGAAGCCGGAGAATGGGCTTGGGAACACAAGACACAAATCGCTGAGGTTACTGCTGCAGGTGCCTGTGTGTTTAACCCGATTGCCTGTGCTGCCTTTAGTGGATTTGCCCTTGCAGTAGGTACCCTCAACAACGTTGCGAATGATTGTGGGTCGGTCGGGACGTTTGCCGCTAGTGAGGGGCTAACGATAGGCGAGACCATTCTGGGTGGAGCACCAGGATACCTGATCGGGGGATATACACTTAAGTTCGGGGAGGCAGCTCTACCAGCTACCAACATTGGTAAGTGGCTCCTGAACACGCCCCCAGCAATGACAGCAATCGGAGTGACCGATCTCGAGCCGGGTATACACTCAAGCGCCGGTCCTAACGGTGGGGCATCTGAAGGCGGATCTGGTGGAGGTGCGGGAGGATCTGGCGCAGGAGGAGCAGGTGGATCGGGCAGCACAGGTGGTAGTGCCGCTGCGAGTTCGGGGGAAGGATCATGCGGCTAATCCGAAGGAGAAATAAGGCGCGTCGTGTGTATCGAAGCAGGTCACAGTGGATTACTGGCATCGTGGGTTTGGTGGTATACGGTCTGATTGCGGTCGGCACGATTGCACACACTAGACATAGCACCGAAAATATTTTGCTTCAAGGAATTGTTTTGCTGTTTATCATATTTATTTGTGGAAAACTCATTTGTCTTACGGTCGTAAGTCGTGACGAGGACTTGCATGTGGTCAATATGTTTTCAACTTTTGACCTGGGATGGAATCAGATTGACAGGTTTGAAGTCGGTCGATCTGGCATTTTGCCAGGTGTATGTCGAATATATATGAAGGATGGCGAAATACGTAGTGGGATCGGCATCTCGGAAGCTGGTTATTATGTGACACCTGGGGGCCCTGCGGGGCGCATGGTCGAAGAACTAAACAAGGAACTCGCCACACACAGGGAGCCGCGCGAGACGCCGGTACCGTAGGCGGCGGCCATCGCAGTCAGTCCAGGCCTAATGACCATGCGGTTAAAGCGAAAACAGACGCACCGCGTCTACAGAAATCCTTCGCCGGCGATCCTGACGACTTTTGTTCTAGGCGTCGACATCGTAATGATTAGTCAAGTTGCCAGTAGCAGCGGCCGTCATACAACCGCGGGGACGATATTTGCGGTGTTGTTTGTTTTGCTGCTTACTCCGATCTCCCTGCGGGCCGCATGGGCTGGCGTCTTTGCTTCAAAGGACAATGTTCATGTGCGCAATGTTTTTGGAAGCTTTGATCTCAGGTGGGAGGAGATCGAGCGTTTTGACGTTGGCCAATCTGGCATCTTTCCTCAAGTGTCCCGTATCCATGTTAGGGACGGACGGGTTTTGCGGGCGTTTGGAATACAGGAGAATAACATCGCGCTGGTTCGTCCCAAGGCCAAGAGGCCGGCGCAAAGACTTACCTCTGAACTCAATGAGGAACTTGCTAAGCGAATATCGGTACGTGGCCTGAGCTATACTCCCTCTGGGGGCCAAGACCTGGGGAGAAGCTCTGATTTGGGCATAGGTCTGACGAGCCCTGTGCTCGCACCACCGCATAAGTCCGAGTCGTTCGCCCTAGCATGGCTCCTTATCGGAGCACTACTGGTAGCCCTCTGGTTTCTCGTGCCTCGCCTGATGTCAGACGGAATTCTTGGCGGGGGAAGGCACGGGAATGCAGCGGCCACCGCAAGCAACGATGCGTGGGCGCCGGGATGTCCTGCGCGCGGTGTCCCGCCGGTCGAGTCTGTGAGGCCGGTGTATCTCACGTCGATGCGCGTGGAAGTAGATAACACCATGCATGAAAGGCATGGAGCGCTTTACGGGGCGGGAGTGGTCGACTCCGAAGAGCCGTGGTCAGACAGCGAACCACAGCGGCATGTCATCTTACGGTCTAAAGATGGGCGAATACCTGGCGCTTTTGAGATGCGCTGGTGGGCGCCGAACGGCGATGACGTCGTCGCGGACGCGTTTGACTTCAGCACGACACGGCAGGCACAAGACTTTTTTAGGAGAGCGGCAAGCCGGCGCTGTCGCGATGCAGGCGAACAGATTACGGCGCCCTCGCCAGTTGGCGCGAGAGACATCGCTTGGATCAATCCAGACGATGCGAGACAGGTTGACGCCTATCTCATTCGGGGACGGCGGGTCTATCGCATAACCGACGCGTCCGGTAAGGAGGGCGGACTTCAAACAGTCGCAGGCAAGCATACCGCTGAGATTGTCAACCAGCTGGCGTGTTCACTTCCCGACTCGGGTTGTGCGCGATCGAGCTTGTGGGTCGCTCCATCGGAGTCGTAATAGACATGAAGTTGACTCGCCGTGAGGCGCTGGCTGGCGCCACGATGGCGGGAGTCGGTGCAGGTCTCGACCACCTCCTATCCGGAACCCGTACAGGCGCAGAGGGCCCACCGGGATCGTCGACAGGCCAAAGGCCGGTCGACTTTCATGGCCTCCATCAAGCTGGCATCTCCACCCCAGCCCAGGACTATCTCCACTTTTCCACATTTGACCTCACGAACAGCAGTGTCGAGGATCTGCGCTCCCTATTGACCACATGGACGGCTGCCGCAGGGGACTTGACGGGCGGTGCTCCCTATCTATCGGGCAGCGACGAGTCTGATGACACTGGCGAGGCGATCGGGCTCACCGCCGCTCAGCTCACGATCACGTTTGGGTTCGGTCCCAGTCTCTTCGAACAGTCGGGTCGTGATCGCTTTGGCTTGGCCCCTGCGAGGCCGGCTGCATTAAAGCCTCTTCCACCTTTCACGGGCGAGAGCGTCGAACTGGCGATCTCGGGCAGCGACACAGTCGCGCCATCGGAAACAGGGTGACTAGTGCATGACGCACAATCGGCGATGCATGCAACTCGCAGGTCGTTTACAAAATGGAGTTCGCTAAGAGCGTCTAACAGAAAGAGGTTTTGGGATGCTGTTGTCGTAGACGGTGTTTATGGCGAAACCTTTGGTCAGTGATGGGTTGTGGGCTCGTATCGAGCCGTTGTTGCCGTGTGTTGAGCGTCGGTATCGGTATCCGG
>DATAXK010000027.1:0-9642 GCA_036266805.1 Solirubrobacteraceae bacterium | reverse complement strand
CCAGATGACCGTCCGGCAGCCAATCACGAGGGTCCGGCGGCATCAAAAACACCTGCTCACGATCACACTCAAGAAAGTTCTGGAGCATACCCAGAAGTGTCTAAACCACGCCGGACAGACCAGGGTTTGCGCGACACCCACCGTCCAACTCAGCGGTCTCGGCCGTCTTCACGACGCGCTCGCCTTTATGACGAAGCACTCGTGTCGGGGCTTGCCGGTCTCGGCTTCGCATCGGACACCGGACCTACTCGGTGAGGCCCGCGACATCAACCAACACCGAGCCCGCGATGCCGCCAAGCACCACGCGATACAGCCACCCAAGCGGCCGGAAGCAGACCCCTACCGCGTAACTATGCGGAAAAGCGGGGCTAGCTTGCTTGCGATCTCGCACCACGCCTGATAGACCTACCGACGTAATCTAAACTTGTATCTTGCGTGCAGCGTTGGCGACGAGAGGAGGAGCAAATGGGACTCATCGTTGGGCTAGTCATTCTCGTCCTCATGTTTTGGGCCTTTTCCCATTTCGTGTTGGGACCAATTTATATGTGGTCCAAGAAGCGGCAGATCAAGGCGGGCGTGCATAGCGTCGGCCGGGCCCCGGACATGAACTACCAGGCAAGGCTGAACGCACAGGCCCTTGCAGATGAGCTACAGCGCAACGCAGCGGCGATGCCCGCCGGAGCCCCGGTACTTTCAACTAATTCCCTCGACCTCGCCTCGCAACTGAAGAACCTCACTGACCTTCACCAGTCGGGTGCTCTGACGGCCGACGAGTTTCAGGCGTCCAAGGCAAAGCTGCTCGACAAGGGCTAGTCCCAACCCCGATCTGCGGCCGTCTGTAGTCGAGCCGCTCGCTGCGCGACACGCGGCCGGACGATCGCAGGACTGGTCCGCAGCGCTGCGCGGGTGTCTTGGCCCGAGGATACAGCCAGGGTAGAGTCGGTCGCGAAGGCCCAACCTGTCGGCTGATGTCCGCCGATTTCCCCGCTTTCAGCGCTCGATCATGCTAGGAGCGTAAATTCGTACTGGGCGGGAATAAAGGAACATTCTCCGAGCAGCAAGGTGATGGCGGTGGTGATCACGTACGTGCCCGGACTGCTGTAGGTATGAATACCCGCGAGCAGTTCGCCGCTTTCCGGGCCGCCGGTCTCTGGTATTTCTTGCGCGGGGCTACCGTCGCCCCAGTCGATGCTCCCCTCAAGAGTGCAACTTTCGGCTTCGCCTGGTTCGATCAAGAGGAACACCTGCGGGTCGGTGCTGTGACAATCGACGACGCGTCCGAGAAGCAGCACACATGGCGATGAAGCCGGCGTAGTCACCTTCAAGCTGTAGCCGGCTTTCGCAGTCGCGCCCAGTTTGTCGGTCACAGTGACTTCAATGGTGCTTTCGCCGGATTCCGTCGGCGTGCCCGAGATTTCGCCCGTCGTGGGGTCCAACGTGAGACCTTCGGGCAAACTCCCGGACGTCACAGACCAGGAGTAGGGCTGTTCTCCTCCGGTCGCGGCCAGCGTTTCGGAGTACTGAGTGCCTTCGGTGCCGTTGGGGAGACTTCTCGTCGTGATCGTCAGTCCGCTCGTCACTTCGAGCGTCGCGCTACCGGCGGCGTCGCCGTCTTCGGCGAGGACTACGTGGGGACCCGCCGTGAAAGGAACGCAAGTACGCAAAAGGTCGATGCACTGTCCATCCGGCGAGATCTGTAGCGCGGCTTCTCCGTTTGCGGGGCCTATCGTTACGGGGGTGAGGATGTCATTGAAAAACTGGTCTTGTCCCGTGACGCTGTACTCTGGCGATTGTTCGCCGACCTTGACCGCCGCCGTTTCCGGTGAGAGCGTTAGATGCGCCAATGGGCCCGGGATCACGTTAAGGACAGCTTCCGCCCGGACGCCGCCAAACGTGGCCACGACGATGTGTCCACCTACCTTTTCGGATTCGCATTCTCGTTCATCGCCGTTGCTGTAGCAATGCCCGCCTTCGATGCTCAGCGTCTCTGGAGTCACGCCGCCGTAGGAGCCTCCGTCCGTATCTTTGGCTATAAACGAGTACTGCTGTCGAACGCCAGCGGGTCTTGTCATTTTCGCCGGGACTATTTCAAGTTCCTTCACTCCGCACTCGACGGCCGCGTTGTATACAGCAGAGATCCCCTCCTCTCCTATTTCTAGCCCGTCGCTAAACGCGGCTGCAGGGTTTATGACGTAATAGATGGTTCTCACAGCCTTACCAGCAAAGCGACCAAAAAGCTTTGCGACCTTCTTGACCGCGCTCTCGGTGGTGTCGCCGCTAGCGTCGTCGAGTAGGACGGCTGCTGCAAAATTGGTCAGCCTAATGGCCGCTTGCTCGTCGCCCTGCAGCGTGCAACTGGGCAACGAAGCTAGGTGCGCCTTCCCGTCCGTTGATGCGGCCCGCTTTGCGCGGTGAGCCGAAGGCGGCTGAGGTGACAGAATCTGCTTCGGCGGGAAGAGCATGCCGAGCATGAGCGGCGGCAACGCAGCGAAGTACTGCAGCGCCCCGCGCCGAGTAAGGAGTTCATGGGTCGCTTCCGCCAGCGACTTCCCTCCAAGTGAGGGCGAGGCCACGGTAAACGCCCGCTCGGCTTCCCCGATGGACGAGTCCGATCTTGGCGTCGACGCGCCCCCCGGGGTGTCGGCGAGCGAAGAGAGGACCACGCGGAGCCGCGCGCGATGGAGCCGCAGCTGTTCACCTTCTCTTCTGATTAGGGCGAGGGCGCGGTTGCCAGCGAGTCGTTGCAGTATGCGGGTCAGGGCCGCGTTCTGTGCGTTTGTGAGGCGCCGTTGTTCGGCAAGGGCCGCAAAGATCGGGCGGACGTTCGTCTGCTCTAGAAGCGCGCCAGCACCGAGGAGTTCGCGTTGGAGCGCCGTCAGCGACCCTCCATCCCGGGTGAGCACCGCATCCGAGATGTCAGCGACCGCTGGTGCGGACGCAGCGTGGAGGAGCGCCTCGCCCTCGGCTTGCGCGGGTGGGGACTTTGCGAGCGCGGCTATGCGCGACGCGAATTGACCCCGGGACGATGCCGACGCGTGCGTCGTCGAGAGATCTCCCAGTACGATCAGGCTGGCTATGACGGCAACGGCACACATCCGCTTTGCCTGCGACACCTGATACCTCCGTCTGCCCGAAGATCACCCGCCCGGGTGCGACACGCTACCACGGCGAGGGGCACCAGCAGGCCCCCCTTGCGACGCGTTGCGGGTGGTGCCTGCCATAACGTCGCGCTGCTGCTTTCGGGACTGAGCGAGCGTGTGGGCGCAACCCCGTCTGGCTTGCGCTCCGGACGAGCAGCAGGCGTCTCGCTCGGTCCTGGTGAGACTGCTGCTTTCGCTATGGCAAAGCAGTAGTCCGCCGCCCCGGCGCTCGGGCTGTCGCATCTCTCGCAAAGCAGCAGCGACGGCGGCGTCGCCTGACATGCTCAAATCTCCCCCGGTGCCCCCGGCGCGCCCGAGAGCTCATGAGCTGTCGTCCGCGCGTGCAGGCTCGAGCAAAGACTCCAGGGGTTTGGGAGGGTTGGAGTGGTGACCACTAAGGTCCGTGTACACCAATCATGCGACGCGTCACGAATTGCCGCGCCGCAACTGGGGTTACGTACCGAGGAACAAGAGGACGGCACGTACGCGGCGATGGTCCTCGGCCGCCGGGGCAAGGTTGAGCTTCGCGAAGATACTCGTGACGTGCCTCTCGACGGCGCGCTCTGTGATCACGAGTATCTCGGCGATTGCCTTATTGCTGCGACCCTCTGCCATCAGGCCGAGCACTTCGCGCTCCCGCGCGGTCAGCACGTTCAGTGGATCGTGTGTGCGTTTGCGACCCAGCATCTCTGAGACGACCTCGGGATCGAGCGCGGAGCCTCCCTCGGCGACTCTTCTGATCGCATCGGCGAAGCGCTCTAGATCCGAGATGCGGTCCTTGAGCAAGTAGCCGACGCCGGCGGCGTCGTCTCCCAGTAGCTCCAGCGCGTAGGCCTCCTCGACGTACTGCGAGAGCACCAGCACACCAGTGTCCGGCATCTCTTCCCGGATCACGCGCGCCGCACGCAGCCCCTCGTCTGTGTGGGTGGGCGGCATGCGGATGTCGATGATTGCGACGTCGGGCTTGTGCGCCCTGGCCTTTCGCAGCAGCTCCTCGGCATCCCCGGCCTGACCGACCACCTCGAACTTGGCCTCCTCGAGCAGCCGCACCATGCCTTCCCGTAGCAGCAAGGAGTCCTCTGCGACGATCACGCGCACGGGATCATCGCCCTGAGGGTGGTGCCCAACCCCTGCGGACTCGTCAGATCGAGGCGGCCGTCGAGCGCCGCGACCCGATCTTGAAGCCCTCGCAGCCCCGAGCCCTGATCGGCGTCGGCGCCCCCGACGCCGTCGTCGCTCACCTCGACGTCGATGTGGCCGTTGTCGCGGACGACGCCCACCGTTACCGTTTGCGCGCGCGAGTAGCGGGCCGCGTTCGTGAGGGCCTCGGCGACGACGAAGTAGACCGCCGACTCGACCGACGGCGGGAGCCTGTCCGTCGGCGTCTGGAGCAGTTCCACTGGAACCGGGGAGCGGCTGGCGAGGCCTTTGAGTGCTGCGTGCAGGCCGCGATTTGTGAGCACGGACGGGTGGATCCCTCGTGCGAGCTCGCGCAGCTCCGCGGTCGCCTCGTTCAACTCGTGGAGTGATTCGTCGAGGAGCTCCGCCGCCCCCAGTGGGTCGTGCTCGATGCGCTCTCTTACCATTCGTAGGTCGATGCCGAGGGCCATGAGTCGCTGCTGGGCGCCATCGTGGAGGTCCCGCTCGAGCCGGCGCCTTTGCTCATAGCCGGCCTGCACGATGCGCAAGCGTGAGGCCTGAAGCTCGGCAACCTTTGCCCGTAGTTCGGCGTCCAACCGTTCGTTTCTGAGCGTCAGCCCGGCGGCGGCGCCCGCCGTCTGCACCAGTTCGCGTCCCTCCGCGAGGCCCGGGCTGTGCACAATCGCAGCGATTCGTTCGCCCTCGTGCTCGACGATGGTGGAGACCTTGCCCGCCGGCGCGGGATCGACCCGAACCGCCTGACCGTCGGCGTCCACGTAGGCGTCCTGGCCCGGTACCCAATATGCGAGCTGCAAGGTCGGGTCTCCAAGCGCGTCCGCGAGCGCATCGCGCAACGCTCCGCGGCCACCACCCTCACCGAGCTGAGCCAAGAGAGCGCTGATCGCGTCGGCTTCGCTGAACCGGGATCGCAGGAGGCCCACCAAGAACGCAAACGGTAGGCAGGCGATGGACGCGAACAAAGCCAACGTCTGCGCGTCAGAAATGTCGCTCGACAGGCCCGCCTGTTCGACGATGAGGGCGGCCATCAGCAGCAGAAACGCGAGCCCGCCGACGGCGACGATCGGGGCGAACACCCTCGCTCGCCCTGGGGTGCCGCTACGCCAGCGTCGATAGAGGACCGCGACCACTGCACCCAGCAACGCGATCGAGATGTCCAGTTGCGCCGCGCTGAGCACCGCTTCAGCCTGGGAGTGTTCGATCAGCAGCGGGTTACTGGGACAGCTGGCGCAGCCCGCCTTTGAGTCGGTGAACAGGAACACTCCAAGCTGCACCACCGTCGTGTTGACGTAGGCGATGGTGACCAGGAGACGATCCAGCCGGGTTTCGAGCCTCCCCGAGGGAAACGACAGCAGCAGCTGGATGAGCACCGCGTAGATCAGCACCTCCCCGACCGAGGCGATCGCGAACACGACGCTGTCGTTGGAAAAGACCAACCCCTTCACAAAGGCGCTGAGGCCGACCGCGACCATCAGCGGACCCATGTTGCCGGCCGACCGCTGCTTCCAAACCCATAGCCCGACTCCCACGAACCCCCAGCCGGTGGCCAGGAACAAGCCGGCAAACGCACCCCGGTGAACGTTGTGCTCGCCGTTGAGCATGACCACGAACGCGGCGACGCCCATCAGGAACGCCAAGCCGGCGAGACCGATCAGGGTGCGTCGCGATGCGGTCAGCGGATGAGTAAAGAGATCGCCTCCGCGCTCAGCTCGCTCTTGGCGACGAACCCGCGCGCGCCACTGGCGCCTACCGCCTCGTCAAGGTCGGTGAAGTCATGACTCGAGACAAACACTATCTGCGGGGTAGCGCCGTTCCCATCGAGTAGTCGCCGCGTAACCTCGAAGCCGTCGATGTCGGGTAGGTGCACGTCGAGTAGCACAACCTCTGGGTTCAGCTTCTCCACGGCAGCCACCACGCCGTCACCGTTGTCGAGCTCCCCAACGACGGCGTAGCCGTTGGCTTCGAGCATGCGCCTCGCGCTGGCGCGGAAACTGGGGTGATCATCCACGATCAGGACAGTCTCTCTCATGAGAGCTGATCATCGCGCAGCGCCGCGATTGCTTCCATACGGCTGGCCGCCCCGAGCTGGCGGCAAACCGACGTATCCCGAGCCGCTACCCGACGTCACAGACGCCTGCCAGCCCCCTGGTCTCTTCCTCGCTGAACGGAGAGCCTGTCGTCATGCCCGAGTCCAGCCCAGAGGAGGATGCAGCATGACCGCCACGACCGCTTGCAGCACCACGAGCACCGCGCACGAGCCCAGACGCTTCAGTCGCGGCCGGATCACCGGCCTGGCCCTGATCGCCGTCCTCACGCTCGGGCTCGGCTACCTCCACTTCGCCGGCAGTTCTACGGCCGTCTCCGTGCCTGCCGGCGCGCATGCAGGCCAGCTGACGCTCAAGAGCTGTACCTACAACACCGAGAAGGGCGCCTACGCCGCCGATTGCGGAACGCTCGTGGTGCCCGAGAATCGCGCCGACCCGCACTCGCGGCTGATTGCGCTGCCGGTCATCCGGATCCGTGCGCATTCGGCACACCCGGGCGTCCCGATCTTCCGCCTGGAAGGTGGCCCCGGCGTCACGAACATGAAGTTCGCAGACGCCAGTCGGTTCACCGCCAACCACGACGTCGTCCTCGTCGGCTACCGCGGCGTCGACGGCTCCGTCCGGCTCGACTGCCCGGAGGTCGAATCGGCCCTCGAGCACTCCGCCGACTTCCTCGGCCAGAAGTCCCTCCATGCCTACTCGAACGCGCTCCGCTCGTGCGCGAAGCGGCTCCAGGCAAACGGCGTCGATCTCGCCGGCTACACACTCCCCGAACGGGTCAACGACCTCGAGGCTGCACGGAAAGCCCTCGGCTACCACCAGATCGACCTGTTGAGCGAAAGCGCGGGCACCCGCACCGCGATGATCTACTCCTGGCGCTACCCGACGGCCATCCACCGTTCGGTGATGATCGGCGTCAACCCACCCGGCAACTTCATCTGGCACCAGAAGACGACGGACGAACAGATCGCCCGCTACGCCAGCCTCTGCGCGCAAGACGCGACGTGCCACAAGCGCACCAGCGATCTCGCCGCGACGCTGAAGCAGACCGTCGCGCACATGCCGAACCACTGGTTGTTCTTTCCGATCAAGAAGGGCAACGCACAGATCGCCAGCTTCTTCGGACTCATGGAGACGACGGAAAATGCCTCGCCGCTCACCGGACCGATGACCCTGGACGCCTGGCTCTCGGCCGCCCACGGTGACTCCAGCGGGCTCTGGTTCGAGTCGCTCCTCGCCCAGATCGCTTTCCCGGAAGCGTTTGTCTGGGGCGACGTCGCAGCTGTCGGAATGGCTGACAACCAAGCTGCCGAGCGTTACTACTCATCAAGCGAACACGACGGCCCCTCGATCATCGGCAACCCCGGAACGGAATTCCTCTTCGGCGGCGGAGGCCTCCTGCACGCATGGCCGGCCAACCCGACCGACAACGAATACACCCATGTCCAGATATCGAACGTGCAGACGCTCCTGATCGGCGGCAGTCTCGACTTCGCCACCCCGCCCCAGAACGCGACCAAGGAGCTCCTCCCCTACCTACCCAACGGCCACCAGGTCATCCTCACCAACTTCGGCCACACAACCTCCTTCTGGACCGAACAGACCAAGGCGAGCACGCACCTGATCAACACCTACTTCGACACAGGCAAGGTCGACGACTCGCTGTACAAACCTCAAAAGGTTAAACTCACGCCCGACTCCACACAAACCGGACCCGCCAAGGCCATCGCCGGCGCGATGATCGGCCTCGGACTCCTCACGATCCTGTCACTGCTACTGATGTGGCGCCGGAAGCACAAGCGCGGCGGCTTCGGGCGCAAGGCGAGCGCGATACTGCGCTCCGTCTACCTGCTGGTGCTCGGCCTCGGCGGATGGTTCATCGCCCTGATCATCGTGCTGGTGGCTTTGCCGACAGTGCCCCTCGACAGCGAGCTCATGGCTGTTCTCTCCATCGGCACACCGATCGGCCTCGGCACCTACTTGGCCTGGGTCAACCCCGACCAGCCGGCCAGGGCCACGAAGATCGGGTTCGGGGTCGCGCTGACGGGCGCCCTCGTCGGCGCGCTGCTGGGGTTCAACGCAACAGCCGGGCTCATGGCGGTCATCACCACGATCCTCGGAGCAGCTGCCGGTGCGAACCTCGGCCTGATCGCCCTCGACATCGCACGAATCGGCGAGCGGCCCGAGACCGTTCCGCCCATCGCCACCGGTGTCGACAGGGAGCCGACGCCGCAGGCCGAGCCAGCGCCCATCGCCATTCCAGCGGTCGAACACTGACCCCCGGAGTCCGTTCGCGCAGAGCATGTGGCGGTGTACTGGTTGCCGCCACATGCTCTGCGGACGCCCGTGCGCGGGAACCGATCGCCTGGTGCACCTGCGTTGGCTGCCCCGCGGGCACCTCCACGACGCTGCGAAGCCACACCGGCTTGCGCGGAAGGCAGGCGCCCTCCGCGTAGCTCGCTGCTCTCCACGACTCAGGCGTGTCGCGGGCATCAGCCCCTGCAGTCTCAAGTAGTCTCGCGATACAGGGGGCTGGCGGGTTGGCACTGGCAAATCTGCGCGCGTGCCCGGGAGACACGGAAAGACCGTATTGTGGTCTCACTGATGCGGACCGCGAAAGAGTGGGAGCGGTATGCGTGGCTGGCGGGCATCGTGTTCGTCATCGCACTGGTGGCCCAGATCGTCGTCGCCATCGGGGTCGAACTGAGCCAGAACGACTCCGCGGCGAAGATCGCAAACGGCCTCCACGCCCACGAAACACGGCTGATCGTGATCGCATGCCTGTCCGTCGTCTATGCGGTGACGTTCGTGATCTACCTGAGCGCGCTGCACAACCTGGTGCGCGGGGACACCGATCGCACGCGGGCCCTTGGCTCGTTGGTGCTCGTTGGCGGAGTGCTCTTCGTGACCCTCCATGCCGTCAGCGACATCGGTATCACCGGGTTGGTTGGAGCAAAGCTCGCCTCCTACGGGGCACAACACGACCCGGGCGTGTCTTACACGCTGTACCTGACGACGTTCGCGCTGGAGAGCGTTGGCGATGTCTTCGGCAGCCTGTTTGCTTTCGCAACGGGCGCGCTTGTGCTTAGTAGTGCTTTGTTAGGTGTCATTCGTTGTGTCGTGGTGGGTGGTGTGGGAGGTTGTCGAGGTTGACGGGTTTGTTGGCATGTTTGGCAGCGGCCGGTCCAGCACTTGAATAGCGGCTGTAGCAGCAGCACGGTCTTCGGGAGTGTCAGGCGGGCCGCGGGCGATTTGGGTTCTGCCGCTCCAGGGTCAGAAAGCCGTGTGCGGCGGTCACG
>DATAXK010000021.1:0-52954 GCA_036266805.1 Solirubrobacteraceae bacterium | reverse complement strand
AGGACGTGCTGAGCCAGAGCGAGTTCAACGCGCTGTCGCGCCGGCTGCCGGTGCTCGTCAACCTGCGACCGTTCGGCTTCTACTCGATGGTCGACATCGATGCCAGGGGCGGCCTACAGGTGATCGTCAAGGAGCTGCTCGGGGCCGGCCTGCTCGACGGCGAGGCGCTCACCTGCACCGGTGAGACGCTTGCCGAGCAAGTGCACCGGCTCGATCCCCCCGCGCCCGACGGAGACGTGATCCATCCCGTCGCCAAACCGTTCAAGAACACCGGCGGACTGCGGCTGCTGCACGGAAACCTCGCCCCCGACGGCGGCGCGGTGCTGAAGATCGCCGGTGTCGAGGGCGGCCTCGAGGACGGCATCTTCCGCGGCCGGGCGCGCGTGTTTGACAGCGAACGCCAGCTGACTGAGGCACTCGAACAGGACCCCGACTCGTTCGGCGACCACGACATGGTCGTGATCCGCTACGAGGGCCCGCGCGGAGCCCCCGGGATGCCGGAGCTCCTTGACCCGACGTCGCGGATCACCGTCCTGTGCCGCCGGCGCAACATCACGATCGCGCTGATGACCGACGCGCGCTTCTCGGGCGGGTCGGTCGGGCTCGTGATCGGGCACGTCTCGCCCGAAGCGTCCCTCGGCGGCCCGATCGCGCTCATCGAGGACGGCGACACGATCGTCGTCGACGTCAACGCAGACCGCATGGACTGTCTCGAGCTCGACGACTCAGCTGAGGCCAGGCGCCGTGCGCAGGGGTGGCAGGCCGCGGCCGAAGCTCACGGCGGCGTCCACCCGGATGTGTCGTCGGTATCGAGCCGGGTCCTGACGCGGATGCGCACATCCGCACGTCCAGCGCTGCACGGCGGCGGCATGGCGACGGGCTAACAACCCATACGGCCGCGCGGCTGGTGAGGCTCGCGACACTTTGGATCAACACGTGCTTGCGGGAGCACGCGAGATCTACGCGGCAACCGCTCGCGCTCATCAGGCCTGCTCAAGGCATGGCCTGGCGGCAGAGCGCGGATGCGCTTGCGGAGGCGATCGTCGTCATGGTCACTGGCCACGGTGGCGACGGCGAGTGAGAAGGCTCAGCGTGACAGGCGCATCATTGCCGATCAGGGCTGTGCCGCCCCACTCACTCTCAGGGATCAGAGGCTTGCCGGAGGCGGTCGGACCCGCGAACGGTGGCGGGGGAGGCCGAGCTCCGCAGCCCAGCGAGCTACCCCGCCGTTGCGGCTCGCTGCAGAGTAGAGCGGACGCTTGCCGGCGGCGATGAACTCGCGTTCGGTCGGCCACGACTCCCGTCCGGCGCAGAACCGGGTGAGCTCATCGCGGATGCGATCCTCTGTCCAGCGCCGCGGCCTCGGCCGCATGTACCCCGAACGCATTTCGACGCCGAGTCGCTTGGCCCAGTAGGCAGGGCCCTCATGCGTGTAGATGGACGCCAGCATGCCGCCCAGCCCGACCGAATAGAACGCATCTCTCGACGGCCACCGGCGGCCATTACCGATCAGCTCTCTGAGGCGCGTCTCGATGACTTCGGGGGTCCAGGCACGCCGGGTGCCCGACAACAGAGTCGAGCGCGGCAGTCCGAACTCAGCGGCCCATCGGTCAGGGCCGCCAGTGCGGTTGACGGCGTCGCGGAGGGGTTTGTGGCCGTCTCGTTCGAATTGCTTGCGCGATGGCCACTGCGCTTTGGCGGCGAGGTAGGACCGGAGGTCGTTGCGGATGCGGTCGTCGGTCCAGATCGGGGCGTGGCCTGGTGGGTGTTCGACGTAGGACACACCGAGCCGCTGGGCCCAGTGACGGGCGCCTCCCTGATGCGTGACCTTGTCGCGCAGCGACTTGAGGCCGGCGCGCTCGAAGTCTCGGTAGGTCGGCCATTGCGTTTGGTCTCGGAGGAACTGCGCGAGAGCGGCTGCGAGTTCGTCGTCGGGGACCGAAGCGCCGCGACGTGACCATGGATTCGTCCGCGTCGCCACCGGACGTGACGAAGGGCCCGTGCCTCCAGTCGGCGCTTGCTGTGCTGGCGGGCAGTCATCTCGGCCGGAATGGGATGCGGCTCGACACGCACCCCTGTGCTTTGCGCTGAGCGCGGCCGGGCCCTTGCGTCACAACGCTATCGCGGTTGGGTCCGCCGGGGGGGCCGGCGCAGCCCGGGGCGATGCCATTGCCTGATCGTTCGCTGCCGACAGACGCCTGGACCGGGGTTGGCTTCGGCGGTACGATCACCGCGAGCGATGAGGCTCGCTTTTGCCGCGGCTGTTGCCGCTGATGGCCTCTACCACCCGTCTAACGACGTCTCGAGTGGAGGTCATGATGGAAGTGCGCGAACTCATCGGCGGTCTGAGCGGCGTGAGCTGTCTGGTCGCAGTCATCGTGCTGGCGGGTCTCTTCGTGCGACCCGAGCACAACGATGTTCGGCTGTTTGCCTACTGGGGGTCGGGAGTCAGCGCGCCGGTCGCGGTCGCATCCTTGGCCGTCTCCAGCGTGACGTGGTCGCGCGCCTGCGCGGTGTTGACGCTTCTCATCTGCGCTCAGGCGGCGTCTCTTGCCTTTGCCTTGCACAATCCCTTGTCGGAATACGTGGACGACGTCGAGCCGCTCGGCGACCCATCGTGGTGGCCGGCGTTTGAGCACCAGTTTCGTGTCTATGAGCGACAGGCGCGCTGAGGTAGCGACGCAGCAGTCGGTCCAGCCGGGACACGGAGTCGTCATGGCACAGAAAGCTCTTCGTCCCCGGGTCGTCTGTCGCACGTGCGGCGAGGCCAGCGAGGTTCGCGCTGTCGCCGACCTATCTGTGTATCCCTCGCCGTCGGAGGCCGGAGGCTTCGTCGTCGACGAGGTCGAGGTGACGTTCTGGGGCCTATGCCCGGCGTGCCAAACCGGTGGGCCCTCACCGGAGGAAGCCTAAGTGAGGTCACTCATGCGCAGCCCGAGTGATCGCGGCAGCGCCAACACCGCGCGAGCGATCGCCGCGGTTGCCGCCCGCGCCGCGGCGGCGGTCGGATCAGCGACTGGCCGGTGTGGTGCGACGGGCTGATCCAACCCGCCGGGTGGCGATCGTCCGGGCGTCACGATCGCGGTCGGAGGTCGCGGAGGCGCTGACCGACCCCAGTCCGGAGGTGGCGCGAGCGGCGATCAGTCGGCTGATCGAGTTAGAGGGACCGCAAGCGGTGGGCGTCCTGCGCGAGCGGTTGCTCAGCGTCTCGCTTCCCGTCGTGGCGGACGTCGCCGGGGCGTTACGTTCACTCGGCGACACGGCTGCGGTTGACGCGGCGATCGATGGTCTCACTGGAGACCCGTACCCGCGCAGGCTTGCCGCCGCGCGGGCGCTCGGGGTGCTGGGCGACCAGCGGGCACGCGGGCCGCTGCGCTCGGCTTTGGGGGACCCGACCGGCGGTGTCCGTGCAGCGGCACTGCGGGCTCTGGGGAGGTTGGGGCCCCACCCGGACGTCGCCGACGAATGTCTGCGGCTGCTCAGAGATGCCGATGCGCAGGTGCGTATCGCTGCGATCCGCACGATCATGCGGATCGCGCCTCGCGCTGCGGGCGAGCTGTCGGCGCTGGCGAGCGACCCTGATCTCCTGGTGCGGCGCGAAGTGGCTCAGCACGTCGCCTGGCTTCCGAGCGCCGCCGTGCCACGCTTGTTCACCGACCTCAATGCGGCCGTTCGTCAGGCGGCGGCGCTGGCCGCCGGGCCTCAGCAGGCGCCGTTACTGGCGCGGCTGGTCGCTCATGATCCCAACAGTGATGTTCGGAGAGCGGCCGCCCGGTCGCTGGGGAACCTCGCTCCCGACGCGGCGGCCGATGGTCTACTTGGCGGCATCGCTGACTCAGATTCTCTGGTCCGCGCCACGGCGGTGCACTCTCTGGAGCGTTCACTCACGCACGCGGGAGCGGTGGCCCGACTGACTGAGGAGCTGACATCCCCCGACCCTCAGCGACGGCGGTGGAGCGTCTACGCGTTGGCGCACCTCAAGGCGGCGCTGGCTTCGAGCGATGTGTGGCGGCTGGCGGACGATCCGGAGCCCGACGTGCGCCTCGCGGTCATTCAGGGCGCCGCCGTCATCCTCGACGATTCAGAGCCCCTGCTGCTCTACATGGCGACCGATCCAGACGCCAGCGTGCGCGCCGGTGCGGGCACGTGGTTGGCGCGCTGGCGTGATGCCCGGGCCGCCGATGCCTGACGCGAGCTGACCGGGTGACCGCGGCGTCGCGATGGCGCTAGGCGTAGACCGCGTAGGCGATCAGCACGACGATGAACACGTAGAGGAGGTAGAGGTTGACGTCGCCGCTTTGGATCGGCCGGGCGAACTCGGCGGCGCGGCGGACGAGCCAGACGACGGGCTGGTAGAGGTAGCGTTCGAAGATGGGGGTGACCTGGAAGCGGTAATGGACGGGACCCGACCGTCCAGCGGGGTCATCGGAGGCGCGCTCGAGGTCGACGTGGGGTCGGTAGAGCGGTTCGAAGGTCACCCGTACCGGGTTGGCGTGGGTGGTGGCGGTGTACTGCATGCGTGCCTTGAAGCTGAGGATTCCGCCGTCCCACACGGGCGGGCGGCGGCTGGCGGCTCGCGGACGCCCGGCGAGGTAGATGAGGATGGGGATCGCAGTGACGGCGAGCATGAATGCGGCCAGGTAGGTAGGGGAGAAGCCGGCGAAGTCGGTGTGCGCGGGAATCACGGTGAGCTGGGGCACCAGCAGCTCTGAGTGGATGTCGATGCCGGCGGTGGCTCGGGCGACGCGATCGAGCGCGGTGAGGACGAGGGGGGCGCCGATGGCGAGGAAGACACACGCGCTGGCGAGCACGGCGGGTCCGGCGATCGGCTGATGGTGCTCGGTGGCGCGCGCCGCGGGCCCGCTGCGCGGCATGCCGAGGAACGGGATGCCGAAGGCGCGCGCGAACGCGTTGATGGCCAGCCCGCCGGTGAGCGCGATCAGCGCGCCGGCGATGACGATGAGGATCCCGGCGACGTGGCTGGAGATGCGGAAGCCCTGGAAGAGGCCTTGGAAGAGCATCCATTCTGAGACGAAGCCGTTGAGCGGGGGAAGCGCGGCGATCGCGACGGTGCCGATGAGGAAGATGACGGCGGTGCGCGGCAGCCGCCGGATGAGGCCGCCGAGCCGATCGAGGTCGCGGGTGCCGGTGGCGTGCTCGATGACGCCGGCTTCCAGGAACAGGAGCGTCTTGTACACGCCATGGTTGACGGAGTGATAGAGCGCGACGATGAGCAGGAAGGCGCCGATGGCGGGTTGGTGGTAGGCGGTGAACGCCATGCCAGCCCCCAGCGCGGTGATGATGATGCCGACGTTCTCGATGCTGGAGTAGGCCAGGAAGCGCTTGAGGTCGCGTTCCATGAGCGCGTAGAGGATGCCCAGGACGGCGGAGATCGCCCCCAACCCCATCGTGATCAGGCCCCACCAGGCCGGACCGCCGGGGAGCAGGGTGAAGCCGAACAGCGCGATGCCGTAGACCCCGAGCTTGATGACCAGGCCGGAGAGGAACGCTGAGCCGTCGGCCGGGGCAACCGGGTGCGCGGCCGGCAGCCAGATGTGAAACGGCACCAGGCCCGCCTTGAAGCCAAAGCCGCACAGCGCCAGCAGGTAGGCGGCGGCCCGCCACGTGGCGCCGACCCGATGGGAGCGGGCGGCGATCGTCACGAGGTCGAGACTGCCGGTCTGCGTCGCGAGGATGGCAAACGCCAGCACGATGAGCACGAAGCCGATCTCGCTGAGCGCGATGAACAGAAACCCCGCCCGAGCGACACCCTCGCGCTGGTGGTGGCGCAGAATGACCAGGTAGCACATGAGCGCCATGGATTCCCACGCCACCAGGAATGCGACCGCGTCGCCGGCGACCAGCACCGCTAGTGATGCCACCAGTGCGAGGTGGTAGACGAGCAGGTAGGCGCAGGTGCCGCGACCGGGTTCGTGGTAGCGCGGCGCGTAGAGGGCGTTGGCGGCGGCGACGAGGCCGATGAGCAGGATGAATGGGGCGGCCAGGGGGGCGATGTGGAAGGTGGCGCCACCGACCGGCCCGGCGCCGAGACGCAGCGTGGTCCCGGCGCCGTGGATGGCCAGTAGTGCGCCCCCGGTGGCGGCGCAGGCGCCTCCGGCCAGGGCCAGCGCAGCCGAGGCGCGGAGCCCGGACCGGCGGACGGCCCCGAGGCCAACGAGGGCGGCGGCGAGCCATGCGGCGGCGGCGGCGATGATGAGCGCGGCGATCGCGTGGATCATGGCCTGCCCGCCGCGTCGAGGTCGAGGGAGAGCGCGCTGACGCGCTCGGTGAGGCGCCCGACGGCGATGAGCAGTCCCTGCAGGAGCGCCAGGGGGCTCGGGGGGCAGCCCGGTATGGAGACGTCCACCGGAACGACACGGTCCACGGTGCCGTGGGTCAGCGCGTCCTCGGGGTACACGCCGCCCAGCGCGCACGCGCCCACTGCGATCACGGCTTTGGGATCGGGTGTGGCGGCGTACGTTTTGAGCAGGAGGTTGTCGGCGGCGCGGATGGCTGGTCCGGTGACCATGAGCAGGTCGGCGTGCCGGGGAGCCGGGGTGAAGAAGAAGCCGAGGCGATGGAGGTCGTAGTGCGGGGCGGCGAGGAGCCGGATCTCTGACTCGCATACCGCGCAGGATCCGGTGTCCACTGTACGGATGTGAAGACTGCGTCCGAACACCGACAGCGCCTGGCGACGCAGCTGGGCTGAGATGTCGGCCAGTTCGCCGTCCGGGGTGCCAGCGGTGTCACTCATCGCCCGTCTGGCCTCCGCGGATGGGCACAGTCTTGACGAGCCCGGAGCGGTCGGGGCTGGCGAGCAGCGATTCGCCGCTGGGTTGGGCGGCGCCATTGCTGAGTTCGATGCAGCGCCCACAGGCGGTGCACTTGCCGAGGTCGAGTATGAGGGTGCGGTCGGCTCGTGACAGCGCGCCGGCGGCGCAGGCATCCACGAGCCGGTCCGCGAGCGCGATGGTCAGACGGGCGGAGTGAAATGCCGGTGGGCTGGGGAGCTGGCGGGCCCAGGCGTCGATCGCCTTGGGGTAGCGGGTGGTGACGATCCCGCGCCGCAGGCCGCGGTAGAACCAGGAGGCCATCAGCGCGCGAATCCCGCGACGGTCAGCCAGAAGCTGGCCTCGATGATGGGGATGTCGGTGAAAACGTTCTGGGCCCGGGCGGCATCGTCAAACGCTCGCCAGTTGCGTACCGAGGCGGGCCTCAGCCGCGCGTGGCGCAGCCGGCCATCGGGGTCGGTGCAGACCCAGGCCAGCGCTTCGCCGCGTGCGGATTCCGCCCATCCCAGGGCGGCTCCGTCGCTTGGCTCAAGCGTCATCCGGCCTGGCCCGGCGTGGTCGAGGTGGGCGTTGATGAGCCGCGCGGACTCCTCGACCTCGTCGACCATGACGGCCATGCGGGCCAGGACGTCCCCGCCGTCGCGCGAGGCGACCGTCGGCGCGGGCTGGTCTCCGGGCCCCAGCGGATGATCGCGGCGCACGTCGATGGCCTGTCCCGAGGCTCGTGCGACGGGGCCGACGAGCGAGAGGCGCTGCGCGTCGCCGGGGTTGACCAGGCCGGTGGCCTCGAGCCGATCGACGTGGGAGTTGGTGGACAGCAGCGAGGCGGCGACGTAACGCAGCTCGTCCAGGATGGGAGGCAGAGCGGTGCGGATAGCGTCAGCGGCAGGCTCCCGGATGACGCCCCCGGGGCAGACGGTCCCGAACAGGTAGCGGTGCCCAAAGGCGGCCAGGTTGCAGCGCAGCAGCTGCTCGAGGACGATCTCAGTCCGCGCCTGGCCGACCGAGAGCCCGGTGGTCTGACACAGCGCGGCGACGGCCGCGCAGTGGTTGTAGATGCGTTCGAGCTCGAGCGCGACAGTGCGGGTGTGGGCGGCGGCCGCCGGGATGTCTGTCTCGGTCACTGCCTCCACGGCGCGGCAGAACGCGATGGTGTTCCCGACGCTGGAGAGGCCGTCGGCGCGCTCGACGAGGAACGCCGCTCGATCCGGGGCCAGGCCGGTGAGGCGCTGTTCGACACCGCGATGCTTGTGCCAATGAAACAGATAGAGGTCGAGCACCTCCTCCCCGGTGGTCACCAACCCCATGTACAGCGACTCCCAGCCGACGGCCCGCACGGGCCCGAAGGGGAACTCGAAGGCCTCGCCGCTGACCACGTGCGGCTCGTAGTCTCCGGCCAGATGCGCGCCCTCGCGACGTCCGAGCCGCGGGAAGGCGTCGGCGCGATGTGGCGGCAAAAGGACCCGGTTGAGCCGCTTGTGATTGTCGGGGCGGATGCCGTAGCGCTCATAGATCTCGCATTCCTCGACAAACGCGGCCGGGTCGAGATCTGAGAGCTGGGGGAAGTGGCTGTCGGTGACCTCGCACTCGAGCACCAGGTAGCGAGACTCGCCGTCCAGGGCGTAGACGACCCGCACCACGATCTGCTCCTCGGAGTCGGCGTCGGCGAACAGGTCGGCGAGTCGGGCGCCGTGCTCGGTGGCCAGTTCGTGGCTGATGGGTCCAAGCTCGGTGGTCTGGACGCGGGTGACGGCGGTCCGGTGCGTGCCGTTGACCAAGGCGAGCGCGCCATCGCGGCCGGCGGGCTGTGCGTCTGGCTCGGTCATGAGATGGTGTGAATCGAGTGCATGATCAGCCGGTCAAGCCCACCGGGGATCCAGAGCCCGAGCAGCAGCAGCATCGCCATCCCGGCGATCAGGGGCGCGGCGGCCAGCACGCGCCCTGACCGCTCGGGATAGGCCGGCCCGGAGGTGGGCCGGTCGGGTGAGTCGCCGAGGGCCATCCCGGCGGCGGCGCCGACGAGGGCGATGAAGACGATGGCCAGCAGGACGACGAGGGCGGCGACGAGCACGATGCTTGATCGCTGCAGCCCGGCGCGGATGATGGTGAACTCTGAGAGGAACAGGCCGAAGGGCGGCGAGCCGGCGACGGCCAGCGCGGCGAGGAGAAGGACGGCGCCGGTGAGCGGGGTCACCGTCAGCGCGCCTTTGACGTCGTCGATGAGGCGGCTGCGGTAGCGCAGAACGAGATCGCCGCTGGTGAGAAAGAGCACGGCCTTGCCGATGGCGTGGGTGAGCGTGTGCAGCAGGGCGCCGTAGAGGCCGAGCACCCCGCCGAAGCCCAGGGCGATGGCGATGATGCCCATGTGCTCGACCGAGGAGTAGGCAAACAACCGCTTGTAGTTGCCGCGCAGGACGATGAACAGCGTCGCGATCACCACGGACGCAAAGCCGAACACGAGCAGGATATGAGCCGCGTACCCGGTGCCGAGCGCCCCTCGCGTCAGCGCCTGGAAGCGGATGATCGCGTACATGCCGGTGTTCAGCAGCGCGGCTGAGAGCATGGCGCTGGCCGGACTGGGCGCCTCGGAGTGGGCGTCGGGCAGCCAGGTGTGCATCGGGGCCAGACCGACCTTGGTGCCGTATCCGATCAGCGCCAGCAGGAACGCCAGGCGCAGGCTCTCGGGAGCGAGGTGGGCGGCGTGGACGTACAGGTAAGACCAGGTGAGGTGCTGGGTCGGTGAGCCGGCCAGGTCCCCCGCTGCGTAGTAGAGAAACAGCGTTCCGACGAGTGCGATGGTCACTCCGAAGGAGCTGATAATGATGTACTTCCACGCGGCCTCGAGTGACACCGATTTGCCTTCCAGCCCGACGAGGACGCAGCTAGCCAGGGTGCTGGCCTCGATGAGAACCCAGAGGAGCCCGAGGTTGCCCGTCTCAAACGAGGCGAGCATCATGGACGCGAAGATCGCAAAGAAGATGAAGTAGAGGCGGACCTGGAGCGGGCTCAGCTCCCCCCGCTGCTCCTCGGCGCGCATATATGCCGCGGACCCGACGCTGGCGAGAGCCACCACCACGGCGATCGTCGCCAGGAAGTACACGCTGAGCGGATCGAGGTAGAGAAATCCGCTGAGGGCGGTCACCCGGCGTCCCGACCCCACGTGGACGGCCAGCGCGACGGCGACGCCCAACGCGGCGATCCCCGAGCTGGCGGAGAGCGCTCCCAGCGGTCGCGCGCGTGCCGTCAGCGTGGTCGCCAGCGCCGGCGCGAGGGGCAGGACGACGACGAGGATGGCGAGCGCGGTCATTCGCTGAGCTGTCGCAACTCGAGGGCGCTGGCTTCGGCGAGTTGGCGGGCCAGCCCGGAGACGAACGCGATCATGATCAGCACCGCGGCGACGAGGTCCAAGAACACGCCGGCCTCGACGATGAACGGGAAGGTGGCCACGATTGAGATGGCGCCGAGGAACACGCCGTTCTCGATGATCAGCCACCCAATCAGCTGCGCGATGGTGTGGCGGCGGACGACCATGCACAACGCTCCCAGCAGGATCACCGCGGTTGAGATGGGGACGACCGCGCGGGCGACGAGGGTGTCGGGCACGGTGCCCGAGCGGATGGTGAGAAACGCGAACGCAGTCAGGAAGGCGCCGAAGATCAGCGAGGTCGACAGCCCGGTGGACAGTGAGACGTCGCGCTTGAGCGCGAACCGCTCGATCAGGAAGTGGCGGGTGCCATACGGGATCCCGATCCCCTTGATCAGGAAGGTCAGGGCCGCGAGGACCCACAAGCCGGCGTCGTGCTCGTGCACGGCGACCACCGCTGCCGCGAAGGAGAGCACGATCGACTGGGCGCCGTAGTAGATGACGTAGCGGTCAAACAGCTTGGAGCCAAGACAAGCGAATGCACAGAGCAGCATCGCCACGGCGGCGATGTTCAGCAGCACCCCTTCGGGTGAGGCGGTGGAGAGGCTCTCGAACACGACCGATAGAGGCACGGGAGATCCTCCCTCAGCTCCCGAGGACGTAGGAGGTCGCGATGCCGATGAGCGCCAGCAGGAACGCCGCGCCGAGGTACTCGGCGATGCGGAAGAACCGCAGCTTGGCGAACGAACTGTCGATGATCACGATCAGCAGGCCGCAGACGGCAAGCTTGCCGAAGAGCGCCAGGATGCCCAGCAGGCCGCTCGCGAGGTCCGTTGCGTTCCCGAGTCCCCATGGGATCACGAACACGTTCATGAAGATCGAGGAGAGGAGAAACAGCTTCATCCACGACCCCCATTTGACCAGTGCGTATTCGCGGCCGGAGTACTCCAGGACGCGGCTCTCCTCGATCATGGAGATCTCGATGGAGCCGGTCGGGTTGTCGATCGGGATGCGGCCGTTCTCGGCGAGGACGAGCATGAAGAAGGCGATCGCGCCCAGGATGTGGGTGGGCAGCACGTAGGCGGCGCCGGAGTGCGCGATCGCGTGGTTCTCGAGGTAGGGGTTGTCTGAGTGCGACAGCGCGCCGACGGTGAAGAAGACGAGAATGAGCGCGGGCTCGGCGAAGCTGCCGATCCAGGTGGTCCGGCTGGCGCCCAGGCCGCCCAGGGGGCTGGCGGTGTCCAGGGCGGCCAGCGAGATGGCAAAGCTGGCGAGGCCCAGTATGAACGCGCCGCCGATGAGGTCGGCGAGGAAGGCCAAGGGGAGCGGTTCGTCGGTGATGATGGGGACGATCGCCGACACGGTCAGGTAGCAGGCGAAGGCGACAAACGGCGCGCCGTGGAAGATCCATGACGCCTGATCTGAGGTCGCGCTGCCCTTGCGCAGCAGCTTGCGCAGGTCATGGTAGGGCTGAAGCACGCTGGGCCCGCGCTTGCACTGCACGATGGCCTCGGCGCGGCTCAGGATCCCCGCGTAGAGCGGCGCGGCGAGCAGCACCACCGCGCTCTGGATGATCTGCAGGACATCGCTCACGCGGACGGCTCCAACTCGCGGGCTCCTATCTCGAACAACGGAGATAGAAGCCATCATCCGTGCCGGTTGTGTGCCCCGAGACTGGAGTTACGCGGGCCTCATCGCGTGACGCACCGCGGATCATATCGGCTGACGATGGCCGGTGTGAATCGCCCGCCAAGCGCGACCGGGCGCTGTGTCGCCGTGCCCGGATGTGAGCATCGGGCCGCGCCCGGAGCGCCGCGCCGGTCGCCGGCGATCATCCAGCCACCGGGCCGCGACGGTGACGGCTCATCTCGAAGCGTGGCGCACGTTGTCCAGCCATCGGGGCGTGTCGCGCCAGCCCGTCCTCGCGTCGGCCGCGATCTGGTCAAGAATCGCGGGTCGCACCGCCGGCCGGTCCGTACGGTCGAGGTCAACGGCCTGAAAGTCACCCCGCAACGTGGGGACGCCGCTGGCCTGCGCCAAGAAGACGAGCTCGAGATCGCGGGTCCGCCGTGACTGGACGATCTCTGAGACATAGAGCAACGGGCCGGGCTCGATCTCCAGCCCGGTCTCCTCTGAGACCTCGCGTTTGAGAGCGTCGATGACGGACTCGTGCTCATTGACGCGCCCGCCGGGCAGCGTCAGCTCAGTGCGCCCGCGTCGCGACTGTTGGGCGACGATGAGCAGACCATCGATCCAGATCACAGCGCGCGCTTTGACTCTCATGGCATCTCCGATTCCTCTCGCGGGGGTCGGTCCGCTAGCCAGCGCTCCGTCTGTCGTGCAATGCGTTGGCAGTGCCGTTGGATCTGCGCGAGCTCGCCCAGTCGAGCATCGGCGCGTGACTGGCCACACTGGCGATCCTCGGTCGCCCGGTCGACCGCGGCGTGGATGGAGTCAACCGCCTCATCGACCGTCGCCCGTAGCTCCCGGCGATACTCGCGGACGGCGCTCCATACCCGCTCGGCAAGCTCGGAGCGCAAACGTCCGGCGTGTCGATCGGTCATGTCGATCAGGCGTTGCTCGGCGTCGCGCACCACGAGCCTGCGGCCGAGCGCACCCGGGGTGACCGTCCGGCCGAACCCGACGAGCATGTCCAGGCTGTTCTCGACATCGTGCAGCTTGAAGGAGAACCGCGATGGCGCCCGCAGGCCCGTCGGTGGTAATGCCTGTTCGGCGCGAGCGCCGAACACATCCTCGGCGGTGGCGTGAACCTCGTCGATGATGTCCTGCACGCGGGCCGCGTAGCGCGCTTCCAGCTCGGTGAGCTCGTCGGCGACGGCGGTCTCGAAGCGCGGTACCAGATCCGTGAAGGTGCCGAGCACGCATTCGTCGATCCAGGCGTGCAGGTGCTGCGCCAGCTCGCGGGCGGAGCAGCGATCGACGGAACCCACGTGCTGGCGCAGGGCCGCGCGCAGCGCGGCCTCCTGGTCCCGGGCATACGTGCGCAGCGGCTCGTTGACCAGCGCCTCAAGCGCGCGCTCGGTGCCGCCGTCCAGCAGATCGCCGGCCTCGGCGTGGGCGGCTCTCAGGTCAGTGATCCGTCGATCGAAATGGGACACGCGGGAGGCGAGCTCTTCGAGCGGCAGGCTGATCGCCTGCGCTTCAAAGCGCGCGGCGCTCGCTCCGGCGACGGCGACGTGGTGACCGACACCGGTGATGGAACGCAACAGCAGCAGCTCGCGTTCGCCTGACGCCAGTGCGAGGAGCCGCGCGCGCAGCGGCCTCACCCCGTCGCCGTCACGTGCGCTGACGGCGTAGAGCTCTGGGTGAGGCGCACTCAGCGCACCGGTGAGCGCTGACTGCACGAACGCGAGCGCTGGGGCACGGTCTGCCAGGTCGAGGTGATCGACCTTGTTGACGACGATCAGCAGACGTGGGATCCGCTGGGCCGCGTCAGCGAGCATCTGACGTTCGGCCTCTGACAGCGGCTGCCCCGCATCGAGCACGCACAGGGCGGCGTCGACACGGGGCAAGAAATTACGGGCGACCTGCGTGTTGTGGCTGTAGATGGAACCGATCCCCGGCGTATCGACGAGCTCTAGCCCCGCGCGCAGGAGCTCGTGGTCGAGTTCGAGCCGCGCGAAGGCGACACCCAGCCGGTTGTGGGGATTGCAGGCTTCGGTGACGAAGTGTCTAAGCGCGGCGACCGGATGCTCCAGCGCGCGACCATCGGCGTAGTGGACGATGAGCCGTTCGCGGGGGCCGGCCGCGATCGCGGTGACCACCGAGGTGAGGGGCACGACACCCGTGGGCAGCAGGTCGCAACCCAGCAGGGCGTTGACGAGCGAGCTCTTGCCGCGCTTGAACTCGCCGAGCACGGCGAGGTTGAACCGATCCGCGGCCAAGCGGATGTGAGCATCGTGCAGGTCGTCGCGCGCGCTCGCCGACAGCATCCCGTCGGTCAGCGCGAGCAGCGAGTCAAGCGCATCGAGAAGCGCCGGTCGCGACAGCGGAGGGACGCCGTCGCCCGTCATCTCAGTTTGCGTCGCTTCAGAACCGGTCAGCACTCGTCGGCTCCACCAGACCTCCACAGCAGTGGACTACGTCAGGTAGAGGCCATCAGCGACCGGAGCCGCGCTCTGAGCGAGCCTCATCGCTCTCACCGAACAATAGCGACCCAGCGGTCGCTCTGGCGTGGCGCGCGACGCAGGCCGCGACTATCGTCGCGCCCGTGACGGCCGGCGTGGCGAACACTCCAGGTGCCGACCCGGCGCTTGACCTCTTGCGCGATGCCTATGGGTCGCGGCTGATCCGCCCGGGCCGCAGCATTCAGCATCCGGTCGCGGTCGCTGAGCTGCTCTGCGCCCACGGCGCCTCCGCGACGGTGGTTGTCGCTGGCCTCATGCATGATGTGCTCGAAGACACCGAGGTGACCGCCGACGAGCTTCGTGCGGTGTGCGGCCAGGCGATCACCCAAGTGGTGCAGGCGCTCACCGAGGACGCGTCGATCACGACATACCGTGCCCGCAAAGCGGCGCTGCGGGCCGGGATCCTCGCCGAGGGTCCTGACGCGGCCCTCATCTCAGTGGCCGACAAACTCGCCAAGGTGCAGGGCCTGTCTGCGCCGCCCCGGCGCCGCAAGCTTCGGCACTACCGCGCGACCCTGGTCGAGGCCGAGGAGCGCTACGGGCCTACCGAGCTGAGCCGACGGTTACGCTGCGCGCTTGACCGCTTGGACTGATCGGCCCACCAGCAGTCACGACGTCAGGTAGACTGGTGGACGAGCGATGAGGCTCGCTCCGAGTGCGGCGGTTGCCGCTGATGGCCTCTACGTCCGGAAGTGTCATACGACGTTGAGGTGCGTTGCCGTGCGCCAATCGATCCCAGAGCGGAGCAGAGCAGCCAGGCGGCTGGGTCGCCGAGCGTCGACACCCTCGGTGGCGACGCAGGTGGATGACCTGCTCGGTCGGGTGGCCGGCGGAACCTTGCGCGAGCGGCCGGTAGCGATCCGATTCTGGGACGGGAGCGAGCTGCCGTCGGCGTCCGGGCCCGCTGCGCCGACCGTGGTGATCCGCGATCCGGCGGCGGCGGCGTACCTCATTCGCGAGCCCAACGAGATCGGTCTCGGACGAGCATGGGTGGCCGGCCTGCTCGACGTGGAGGGTGACCTGAGCGAGACGCTGGCCGCGCGCCATCGGCTGCGCGGGGCGTCGCTGACCCGCGCTGACCGCCTGCGCGCAGCGGTGTGCGCGGCGCGGCTGCTGGGTGCACGTGCCTGGCGACGTCCGCCGGCCGTTGCCTCTGAGGCGCGTCCACACGGCCCGAGGCATTCGCTGCGACGCGATCGCGCGGTGGTACGCCATCACTACGAGCTGTCCCCGGGGTTCTATCGCCTCGTCCTGGGTCCGACCATGGTCTACTCCTGTGCATACTTCGCGGCACCCGAGGAGAGCCTTGAACGGGCGCAGGAGCGCAAGCTGGAGCTGATCTGCCACAAGCTCCGCCTGCGGGCAGGCGACCGCCTTCTCGATATCGGCTGCGGTTGGGGGTCGCTGATCACCTACGCCGCTCAGCGCCATGGCGTGCATGCTGTCGGCGTCACCCTGTCTGACAGCCAGGCCCGGGCCGCCCGGGAGCGAGCCGGTGCGGCGGGCGTGGCGTCGAGGTGCGATATCCGAGTGGCCGACTACCGTGAAATACGCGGCGAGTCATTCGACGCCGTCGCGAGTGTCGGGATGTATGAGCACGTGGGACGCAGCCACCTCGCCGCCTACGCGCGTCGCGTTCGCGATCTGCTCACGCCAGGGGGGTTGTTTCTCAACCATGGCATCGCACGGCTCGCGCCGCCATCGGACCGCGAGCGCACATTCATCTCGGCGTTCGTGTTCCCCGACGGCGAGCTTCACCCGTTCGGAGATCTGGCCCGGGCCCTTGAGGAGGCCGGCATGGAGGTTCGCGACCTTGAGTCCCTGCGCGAGCACTACGCCCTCACGCTACGGCGCTGGGTCGCGAACCTCGCCGCGAATCGCGACGCCGCCATCAGAGAGGCCGGGCCCGAGCGCGAGCGGATCTACCGGCGGTACATGACCGGCGCCGCCGACGCATTCCAGCGCGGTGAGCTGTCGGTGTTTCAGCGGTCGCGGCGCGGCCGGGGCGACCACATCGGCTCCCGCTCGTGCGCCCGGCCCCGCCGCGGGCATCGACCGGCGGACGTGACATCAGCGACACCACTATGTGGCTGACAGGAGAAACCTATGACCATTGAGGATCTCACGGCTGCGCTGAACGGGTTGTCGACAGCGCGTCTGCAACGGCTCGCCGACGGCCTGGAACGCGATGCTGAGGTGAAGGTCACCGTGGGAGCGTGGCGTCCCCAGTGTCCGATGGTGCTGGCCGGATATGACCCGATGAGTGGATCAGGGCACGGCCCAGAAGATCGGTTCGCCAATGTGTGGGATCGGTTTGCCTCATCCGCATCGGGGTGGCGGCTCCTGCCGCGTCTGGGAAGGGAGGCTCGCCGCGGCGAGGTACAGGCGTTGCTGCGCGCCACCAACGCCGTGTTGGCCGCGCGCCTGACGCCTGTCGATCTCGAGGGAACGCCCCCCGACGCGCCCAGCGTGGTAGGTAGTGACGGTGGGCGCCCATGAGCTCGGTCACCAGCGTGCACGCCCGGCAGATTCTCGACAGCCGCGGGAACCCGACGGTCGAGGTCGAGGTCGCCTTGGCCTCGGGGGCGCGAGGTCGCGCGGCGGTCCCGTCAGGCGCGTCGACGGGAGCGCACGAGGCGGTTGAAGTGCGCGACGGCGGTGAGGCGTTCGGCGGCAAGGGCGTGCTGCGCGCGGTGTCGGCGGTCAACACGGAGATCGCGTCGGCGATCGTCGACCGTGACGCGCCCGATCAGGCCGGGCTTGACCGAGCGCTCATCGACCTGGACGGCACCCCCGGCAAGTCTCGGCTGGGCGCCAACGCCATCCTGGGAGTGTCCCTGGCGTTCGCCCGCGCCGGTGCGGCGCAGACCAACCGTCCGTTGTGGGCGTGGCTGGGTTCGCAGGAGACGCCACCGCTGTTGCCCATGCCGATGCTCAACGTTCTCAACGGCGGCGTGCACGCGGACAATGCTGTGGACTTCCAGGAGTACATGCTGGTTCCCGTTGGCGCGAAGAGCTTCTCCCGCGCGCTGCAGATGGCGGGGGAGACCTACCAGCATCTCAAGCTCGAGCTCCGCTCGCGGGGCCTGGGCACCGGCGTGGGCGATGAGGGCGGCTTCGCTCCCGCGCTTGACTCCAACGAGGCGCCGCTTGAGCTCTTGCTGGCGGCGATCGAGCGGGCGGGCTATACGCCGGGCGCTGACATCGCGATCGCCCTGGACCCGGCGACGAGCGAGTTTCATGACCGCGATGGTTACCACCTGACCGGCGAGGCACGGACTCTCTCCTCGGCGGAGCTGGCCGAGAGCTGGGAGCGGCTGATCACGCGGTATCCGATCGTCACGCTCGAGGACGGCATGGCGGAGGACGACTGGGACGGGTGGAAGCTGCTGACCGAACGGCTCGGGCGTCGGCTCCAGCTCATCGGCGACGACATCTTCGTGACCAACCCGGCGATCCTGCGCCGCGGGATCGACGCCGGTATCGCCAACTCGGTCCTCGTCAAGCTCAATCAGATCGGAACGCTGACCGAGACGCTCGAGACGATCGCGATCGCTCGCGACGCCGGCTACGGGGCTGTGATCTCCCATCGCTCGGGCGAGACCGAGGACCCGTTCATCGCCGATCTGGTGGTGGCGACGGCGGTGGGCCAGATCAAGACCGGCGCCCCCGCGCGCTCCGAGCGTGTGGCCAAGTACAACCAGTTGGTGCGCATCGAGGAGGAGCTGGGTGATGCGGCGTCGTTCGCGGGACCCTACCTCCCGGCCCTCTAGCGCGCCGGGGGGAGCGTCTCCTCCTGCTCAAGCGCGGGAGCTGACACGAGCTGCCGCGCAGCTGCGCAGCGCCGAGGCGGCCGCGCAGCAGGCGTGGACGCGCCTGGAGGCGTCGCCGGGCACCCTTGAGTATCAAATCGAGTGGGGAGTCGCGCGTCGCGACGAGGCGGCCGCGGCGGGTCGTCTCAGACGCGCCCGGGAGGCGTACCCGGCGGCGGGTGACCGTTGATTACTCGGAGGTCTGCCCGAAGGTGGCGATCTCCTCCTTCTCCTTGGCCGAGAGATCATCGGGCACTTCCCCGCGGTCGCGCTTGGCGTCTTGCACTTGCACGCGGATCTGCTCGACGATCTCCGGGTTGGCCAGCGTGCTCACGTCGCCCACGTCGGCGAAGTTCGAGATTCCGGCGATGACGCGTCGCATGATCTTGCCCGACCGTGTCTTGGGCATGTCGGGCACCACCCACACGTTCTTGGGCCGCGCGATCTTGCCGATCTCCCGCTCGATGGCGGCGGCGACGGACTGCTCGACCGCGTCGGCCCCTTCGACCCCCGGCTTGAGGGCGACGTACATCTCAACGGCCTTGCCGCGCAGCTCGTCGACAACCGGGACCGCGGCGGCCTCGGCGACCTCGTCGACGCGGAGCGCGGCGGACTCGAGCTCCTTGGTCCCGAGGCGATGGCCGGCCACGTTGATCACGTCGTCGATGCGGCCGAGGATCCGGAAGTAGCCGTCTGCTGCCTGGACCGCGCCGTCGCCACATAGGAACGGCCAGTCGTGCCAGTCGGTGCTGGTGCGGTCCCGGTTGTACTTGGCGTAGTAGGTGTCGGTGAACCGGTCGTCCTGGCGCCACACGGTGAGCATC
Source organism: Solirubrobacteraceae bacterium (assembly GCA_036266805.1). Classification (GTDB taxonomy): domain Bacteria; phylum Actinomycetota; class Thermoleophilia; order Solirubrobacterales; family Solirubrobacteraceae; genus Palsa-744. The sequence goes on along the minus strand of DATAXK010000021.1, from coordinate 34,015 downwards.
CGGCCCGGCCACGGGTTGCGAATGCAGATGTTGCCGGCCCGTCCCGAGCCCTGGGGGATGAGTTCGCCATTCTCGTCATAGATGACGCCGTAGATCCCGAGCGCCGCAGGGCCGCAGCTACCGGGCTTCATCGGCTGCAGCGCCGGCAACGTGGCGCCGAGAAAACCGCCGGTCTCCGTCAGCCACCAGGTGTCGGTGATCGCAGCCTCGCCCTTGCCGACGGTGTCGTAGTACCAGCGCCAGACCGCAGGTTCGATCGGCTCGCCGACCGTGGTCATCACCTTGAAGTGATAGTCGTGTTTGGCGGGCTCGTCGGGTCCGAGCTTGCGCAGCATGCGGATGGTGGTGGGCGCCGTGTGGAAGATGTTGACCCCATGGGTCTCCGCGATCCGCCACGGCCGCCCCGCATCGGGGTAGGTCGGGACGCCCTCATACATCACGCTCGTCGTCCCGAGGGTGAGCGGCCCGTAGACGATGTAGGAGTGGCCGGTGATCCAGCCGATGTCGGCAAAGCACCAGTAGGTGTCATCGGGGTGGATGTCGAGGTAGTACTTCGACGTGCCGGCGACGTAGGACAGGTAGCCGCCGATCGAATGCTGAGCGCCCTTGGGTCGCCCGGTGGTGCCGCTGGTGTACATGATGAAGAGGGTCTCCTCGGCGGGCATCGACACGGGATCGACCTCCGCGCCGCCGTAGACACCGAGCACGTCGTCCACGAAGACGTCGCGTCCCTCGACCATCGGGCTCTCGGAGTGGTACTCGCCCGGGTGCCGCCGCCAGACGAGCACCTTGTCCACCTCGAGACCGTGCCGGCGCGCCTCCTCGATCGCCTCGTCAGCCTTGGCCTTATGGTCGATGAGCTGCCCGTTGCGGTAGTAGGCGTCCATCGTGACCAGGACGGTGCTGTCGGCGTCGGCCATTCGCTGCCCGCAGGCCGCACCGCTGAAGCCGCCGAACACCTCTGAGTGGATGACGCCGAGGCGCGCGCACGCCAGCATGGACACCGGCAGCTCGGGGACCATGGGGAGGTGGAAGGTGATCCGGTCTCCTGTGGCAGCGCCGACGTAGTCGCGAAGCAGCGCGGCGAACTCGTTGACGCGATGGTGCAGCTGGGTGTAGGAGATCTCCTGGGTGTCCTCGTCCTCGCGCTCGGGGATCCAGATCAAGGCGTTGTGGTCGCCGCGGTCGGCGAGGTGACGATCCACGCAGTTCACACACGCGTTCAGACGTCCGCCGACCCACCAGCGAAAGAACGGGGGGTTGCTGTCGTCGAGGATCGTGTCCCAGCGCCGATCCCAGGACAGCAGCTCGGCGTACTCCTCAAAGCAGGCTGGAAAGTGTTCCTCCGAAAAACGCTCGAGGATCGCCTCGTCTCCCGCGTTCGCCTGGGCGCGGATTCCGGGGGCTGGCGGAACGTACTCCTCCTCGCGCCAGTGGACGGCGATTTCGGTCTCTGAGTATTCACGTGGCTCCTCGGTGGAGCCGCCGGTATCGCCCATGGGAACTCCTTCGTCGTCGGCCGTCACGGTGCGCGGCAGACGACTTCATCGTGGTGTACGTCCGACTGAGACTCCCTGCGCGGGAGCTACGCGGTGATCTTTCCCACCGACAGCACCCGTCGTCCGAAGGTGAAGTTGATGATGTCGGCCGCGGCGTGATACCAGGCCAGCACCGCAAAGATGATCACCACCCACCCGCCGATCTTGGTCCAGCCGATCGCGCCGCTCTGGGCACCGATCGCCAGCAGGATGAGGGCGAGGAAGATGAGCGCGAATATGGCCACGAGCACCCGGTCGGTCCTGAGCGAGGCCAGCAGAAAGAAGAAGGTAAGCACGGCGAACATCGCCAGGAAGAGGGCCACACCGGCGTCAACCGAGCTGGCCGGCGACGCCATCTTGGCAAACCAGGTCTGGATGGCGGCGTAGATGACCCAGAACGGACCGTAGGTGCCGAACACGACCGCGCCGAACACGTTGCCGCGCCCGACCTCGAGGATGCCGACGAGGATCTGGATCATGCCGCCAAAGAAGAACGCGACAGGGAACACGATCGGGAGGCTGCCCTGGCCGATCAGGTGCGTGTTGTAGAGGCCGAGCATGAACGACGTCGTGGCGAACGCGGTGACCGCCCAGGCGCCGGGGTCCGCGAGCGGGCCGCTGGACGCTCCGGCGAGGTCGCTGTCGATGGTCGGGGCAACGGGGGCTGGTGAACCGGTTGCTGCCATGTCTCCTCCTTTGTTGGGACGATGCACGTCATGCGGACGTCATGCAGCCTCGAGCACGGGTGCTCGTAGGTGGCCTGAGGACACTCAGGCTCGCTAGGACGTCAGGGAATGCGACAGTGAGAAAGTGGCGCGGTTACGCGCCGCGGAAGAAACGTCGATGGGCGGTGTTGTGCCGAACGATGGCCTCCTACTCGATCCGATCCTGGCGGACAGAGGCCATCAGCGAACCGCGGTTTGAGAGGCGGATGCCTCTCCAGCGAGCCTCATCGCTTCACCTGAATATACAGGAATGGCATGCGTGCAAGTAGTGACGCATCAGGTGTCGGTGGCCGCCACGGTCGTGGGCGAGACGGCCTTGCCGAAGATCTTGCGGTACGAGTCCTCGCCATAGCTGGTGGGCAGTGGCTCGCCTTCGGAAAGGCGGAACGGCCGTGACCCTTCTGCGCCGCGTTCGGCGCGCAGAAACAGGGCGTCGCTCTTGCCTTGCTCGTAGTAGCCGTTGGCGAGGTCGAACATGTGAGTGACGAACGTGACTCTGACGTTCTCGCCCAGCATCGCGTCGACGACCTGGCGGGCGATCTGCGACCCTTCGCGCTCGTTGGTGGCGGCGAATGACTCGTTGCACAGCAGCAGGCATCGCGGGGTGATGTGTTCGGCGATGGCGCTCATACGGGCCAGCTCCTCATCGAGCTTGCCGCTCTCCATCGTCTCGTCTTCCTCGCGCTTGTAGTGCGTGAACACGCCATCGCAGGCACTGACGGCCAGGGAGTCTGCGGCCACGAACATCCCGCACTGGGCCATCAGCTGAGCCAGCCCGATGCTCCGCAGGAGGGTCGATTTGCCGCCCTGGTTGCCGCCGGTGATCATGATCAGCGACTTGTGGTCCGCGTCAATGTCGTTGGCGACCACTGGCCCGTCGATGGTCAAGGTGAGGCACACGTCGTACAGGGCCCGGGCCGTCAGCTGGGCCCTGTCATGCGAGACCACGGTCGGAAACGCAGTCGGCTCCTGCTTGTCGGAGAGACGTTCGGCGAGGTTCAGACAGGCGACATAGAAGCCGATCTCCTTCCGCAGCATGACGAAAAAGCTTGAGACATGGTGAACGGATTGCGCGAGGGCATTGGCGACGAGGTTCACGCCCCTGTCCTCCAGCTCGCCGAGGGCGCGGGCGCCGGCCTCGTCGCGGTCGGCAACGGTGAAGGTGTACCCGGACCGGTCCAACATGCGCGCGATGAAACCCTGCTCGCGGGCGCGGCGCAGGGTGTAGCCCGCGCTCTTGTTGCCGCCGGCGAGCCGCGCGCTGAGGAGCAGGCCGCTCTTGAAGTTCAGCTCGGTGACGTAGCCCTCGATGAGCGCGAAGTACTCGTCGTCGAGCTCCTCCATGACCATGGCGAAGAAGCGACTGAGGCCCGGTGAGTGAAAGCTTGGTCCGTGTTCGACGGCAGTGTCGCGCAGACGACGGAGGAAGGTGATGAGGATCGCCATCTTCTGCACCGACGTGCGCAGCAGTGAGCGTGGTTGCTCTTGCTGGAGAATGCTGCCCCAGATTGACTTCTGAGCCGCCAGCGCCTCGCCTGCGAGCTGGTAGAGATCGCGTACCACCGCGGGGTGCGAGAGGCAGTCGGCGAGGATCCCCTGGCGATAGGTGATGGCTTCGGGTTCGGGCAGGGACAGCAGCAGGGCGCGCTGGGCGACCTCGAACAGGAGAGGGTCGCCGGCCGCCATCGCGCTGAGCAGCGTGTTGAGCTCGAGATCCTGGGTGAGTGCCGGCTCGTTGTCGGGCAGCTCGCGTGCGGTGTCGAAATCCTGGTCGCGATGCATGAGGTGCGCCTTCATCGACTGATCCTCTGACGCAGCATCTCCGTGGTCAGCCCGTATTTCTCGGCCAGCGCTGCCGCGTAGGCGAGACCGTCGGCGGGCTTGCGAACGACCTTGAAGGTGCGGACCGCGGGGTCGTCGGGGACGACGGTGCTCATCATGCTCACGGTGCTCTCGCTCAGCGAAGCGAGCTCGTCAACGAAGGTGACAAAGACACACAGGGCGTCGAGGCTGATGATGTGTTTCATGACCTCGGTGCCGACGATCACCGCGTCGCGCAAGGTGGTCGACCCAAAGCTCTCGTTCATGATGAGCACGCTGGCCGGGGTGGCCTCCTGCAGGATCGCGTGGATGCGATAGAGCTCGTCCTCGAACTTCCCGCGGAGGGTCTCGATGTTCTCCTCGCGCTCGAAGTGGGTAAAGACGCGATCGGGCAGGAACAGCCGGGTGTCGGTGCCCGGCACGGGAAGACCCAGGCTGGCGAGATAGTGCAACTGGCCGAACGTGCGGGCAAACGTCGTCTTGCCGCCATTGTTGGGCCCGCTGACGACGAGGATCCGTTCCGGCCCGGCGAGATGGAGGTCGTTGCAGACGACGGGCGTGTGTTCGTCGACCAGCTTGGCGGCGAGCGACAGGTCGAAGGTGGCGGTCGCGGTGATGTCCTTGGAACGAGCCGACACACGCGGATAGGAGAACGCAAGGCCAGCGGCCTTCAGCGGCGCGATGTATTCCAGATAGGCGAGATAGAACTGGACCTCCCGGTCAAAGCGGGCAATCGTCGAGTCGAGATAGCCGCGGTGGCGGACGCAGTAATCGGCCAGGTGGGCGAATGGCTGCGGAAACAGCCTGGCGACGAGACCGAGGATCTGCGCCTCGACGTGGTTCATATCGGCGTAGTTGGGAAAGCGGACGCGGTAGTCACGAGCGGCGTCTTGCCGGAACTTGGCGAAGGCTGCCTGTACCTCTTCGCCGACGTCGGGTGCGTCCTCGTACTCGCTGACTCTGACGCGGCTGCCCCGGATGTGGACCGTATAGCGGATGGCGGCGAGCTCGTCCTTGCCTTGTTGGGTCTCGGTGACCAGCGCCGTGAAGGTCTCCGAGGCGCGATATGTGGTCAGAAACTCGCGCAGCGAGCGCAAGCCCGGTGACTCGAGCTCGAGGGCGTCAAGAGCATCGGAGAACGCGGAGACGACACGGCAATACTCGCCGCCGGCCTCGAGAAACCACCGCTGCTTCTGCAGGTCATAGTGGAGCTTGTCGACGAGCGCGAGATGCTCGCGCATGCGCGCCATGCCCGCGGCGAACGCTTGGACGGCACTGAGGACATCAGCGCGTTCGAGGTCGCCCAAGACGTGGTGGCGATAGCGCACTGACTCCACCGAGTGCAGGGCATGGTGAAAGAACGGCGCCAGTCGGTAGTCCTCGCGGCCGCTGGTCAGCGAGGCCACGATCTGGTCGAGGTGCAGGTCACTGAAGAAGTCGGGCTCGTGACCGGAGTCGGCCGCGTCCGAGTCTCGATCGAAGAGAACGCTGTGAAACGGCATCACCCACACTCCTGTGCCGTTGTGACATCGATGTGCGTCGCCGCCGCGACGTCCCTGTCGCGGGCGGCGGCGCGGGGCCGGCCGTCGATCGGCGACCGAGGGCGACGACCGGCCACAGCCCGGGCCATCGCTGCCCGATGACGCGGCCAAGCACTAGCGCGTGAGTGCTGAACATCGGGCCCGCTGACGTGCTCGGACTGCATCTTGCTTCCACCGTTTCGGGTTTCGGTAGAAGCCATCAGCCAGGGCGGCAATTACTTGGGCGGGCCTCATCGCCTCTCACCAATCATAACCGGTCCGGTTGGCGCCGAGCTGCGGTGCCATGACGACTGATGCCGCGTGCGGTACGCTCGGCGGCGAGCGATGAGGCTCGCTCAGACTGCGGCGATGGAGCCGCTGATGGCCTCTACGAACGGCTAATCATTCGCGGAGGTCTGATGGGAAAGGCATTGATCCCGGGCGCGGCGGCCGGTGGAGCGGTGGCCGAGCCGTGGGGGCGCGGCGGTATCGCAGCGACAGCCGGGAGGCACGATGTCGGCCCATGAGCTGATCTGCCGCATCGAGCAGCCGAAGGGATCGCTGCTTGATGCCGGCACTGTGGTGGGCGAGCAGCAAGCGATCGTCTGCCCGGCTGACTATGGCTATCTGCCGGACACGATCGGGCACGACGGAGAGCCGCTTGAGACCGTCGTGTGTGGTTCGGCCCCCGGGCGCGCGGGGACATCTGTCGCCGCCCGCCCGGTCGCGGTTGTGCATGTGGCCGAGCGCGTCGGCGAGATCGAGGTCGTGGTCTGCGTTGCGTGCGACGATCGCGAGTGGGACGGGATCGACGCCGCGGAGGAACTGCCCAGTCATCTACGAGAGGCGATCGAGAGGTTCGTCCTCGGCCGCCGACCGCTTGACGAGTCGAGGGCCACGCTCGCCTGGGGCTCCCGGGCCGACGCCATGGCGACGATCGACGATGCGGCAGCCCGGTGGGCGGCCACGGTAGATGGGCGTGGCTAGCCGGTCAACCTACTACTGCTGGCACTGCTATGCGCGTAATAGCGAGGCGACGTCAGCCTGCCGCGTCTGTGGCGAGTCGATCGAGAGCCCTCCGGGCACGTCGTATACCGACCAGTTGATCTGGGCACTGGGGCACCCGCTCGCCGGACGTCAGATGATCGCCGCGCAGATCCTCGGGCAGCGCGGCGAGCGCGCCGCCGAACGCCCGTTGCGTGAATTGGTCGAGCGGGGGGACCCATTTCTCGCCGCGCAGGCCCTCCATAGCCTCGTGCTGATCGTCGGCGTCGACGACCTGAGAGATCTGCTGCAAGATCTGGTCGGCTCTGCTCCCCCCGCCGTGAGCCGGGTGGCCTCGATCGCGCTGGGGCAACGCCCATGACCGGGACCGTCGGTCGATGGGCTCAGTTTCGCGGCGGCCGGTGGCCATCCTGTCCAGCATCGTGCGGGATCGAATGTCCGCCACCCGGGCCACGGGACTGCACGTATGACCGGAAACCCTGTTCGAACTCTGGCCACCACACGGGGTCACCAGAGCTCCGGGCCGGGAGTTGGCGTCGACGTTGGGCGCGCCATGAGGTAAAGCGCAACCTCAGCCACACGACTCGGCTCTTCAGGCTCTTGGTCGGCCAGTCCATGACGACCTCCACATCAGTTGAAGCGATTGATGTAGAGGCCATCAGCGGCTTTGCGCCGCAGTCAGCGCGAGCCTCATCGCGCGCTCTCACGATACACCCGTACGGGGGCGGGTCGCGGGAGGATGAGGAGAGCCGTGCCCCGTGACGAGGGCCCGCGAGGATGGCGTGCCCTCGGCGTGGGCGGGGCGCTCACCGCGCTGCTGGTGGTGATCGCCATGACGGCCCGTGGGCGCTTGTCCCCCAGCAGCGCCATCGATGCCCGCTCCGCGGCCGCCCCGGTGACCGCGCTCTATCTGCTGGGGCTCGGCGTCGGCATCGTTGGCTTGACTGCTCTGGGAGTGCTTCTGTGGCCCGGCCGCCGACGGCGGGGGGACGACGAAGGCGAGTTGGAACGCACGGAGCCAGAGATCCATTGGCTTGTGAAGCTGGCCGCGGTGGTGCTGCCGTTCGCAGTGGGCGCAGCGCTGGTGGTGGCGGTGGCGGTCGGAGTCAAGTCCACGGGTCGGTCGGCGGTCCCGGCATCTGGTCAACCTCGCCCGGTGGCGCCGAGCTTGCCGCCCGCCAGTGCGTCGAGGGTGAGGGCGCAGGGATTCACCGTACCGGCCTGGCTGCCGTGGGCGCTGCTCGGGATCTTCCTGACGGCGCTGGCCGTCGGTGTGTGGCTGCTGTGGCGGCGCTGGCGAGAGCCTGACGGGGTCGGCGCCCAGCGCCCGACACCGATGGCGGCGGCTGTTCAGGAGGCGATCGTCGCGCTGGACTCAGTGAAGGATCCCCGTGCGGCGGTCATCGCAGCCTACGGCGCGATGCAGCAGACCCTCGCTGCCAACGGTGTCCCGCGACAGCCGGCCGAGGCGCCGCGCGAGTACCTCGGGCGGCTTCTGCGGGCGAGCGCTGCCTCTGAGCAGGACGCTCGGACTCTGACCGGTCTCTTTGAGGAGGCTCGGTTCAGCACCCATCCGATCTCCGAGCCGATCCGGCATCAGGCCCTGTCGGCCCTCAGCGCGATCCGTGCGACTATCGCGGCGATGGATTCGTGAGGTTGGTCGCCGAGATCGCGCTCGTCGCCCTCGCCGCCGGCGCGATCGCGGTGTGCCTGTCACGCCTTCCCGCGAGCGCTGCGCCGTTCTGGCGCCGCGCGTCTCGGCCGGAGCCGATCCGGCCCGAGCAGCTCATCGCCGTCGAGCGGCTGGTCAGCATCTCGGAGGCGAGCGCGCTGAGCGTCCATGCCCATCTGCGGCCGATCCTGGTGGAGATCTGCGCTCAGCGGCTGGCGGCCCGCGGCGACAGGCTCGACGCGATGACCGACGAGGCCGGCGCCGAGATTCTCGGAGAGCGGCTGTGGGAGCTGGTGCGGCCCGGCCGACCCTTCCCTGAGGATCGCCATGGCCCGGGAATACCCGCGCGGGAGCTCGCGCCGATGCTCGGGGTGATCGAGCAGCTGTGAGCACCGGGCTGTCACCCCGGGTCAAGGGTCTCATGGCGCTGGCCGGCGCCGCAATCGTGACCGGGCTGGCCGGCGGCGCCCCCGAATTGGTCGTGATCGCCACGCCGATGCTCCTGCTCATCGCCGTCGGCTTGGCGCTGTGCGCCGAGCCGCGGCTGACCGTCGAGGTCGCTCTGGACCACACGCGACTGATCGAGGGCCAGAGCGCGACGATCACCGTCGTGATCCGCAACGACGGACCCGCGGTCGACCTGGAGGCTGCCCTTGAACGAACGAGCCATGTGGGCGTGGATCCGGGGGGCCCGCTCCTGCTGCGCCTGGGCAGCGGTCGATCGCAGTCGCTCACGTTCGCGGCCCGGCCCGACCGTTGGGGCGCCCATACCGTGGGCCCGATGGTGATTCGGGCCCGCGACCCGCTCGGAGTGCGGGTCTGGGATGCCCGGCTGGGCGGCCGGATGACCCTGCGCTCGTTTCCCGATGAACAGCGCCTGCGCCATCTGGTGGCCCCGTTGCGCACCCAGCCGTTTCTCGGTGCGCACGTGGCTCGCCTGCGCGGCAGCGGGATCGAATTTGCCGACATCCGTCCGTTCTCGCCCGGCGATCGCGTGCGGCAGGTCAACTGGCGCGCCACCGCCCGCCGCGGCAGCCTCTATGTCACTGATCGCCATCCCGAACACGCCAGTGACGTCGTGCTCCTGCTCGACACGTTCGCCGAGGCGCGCAACGGCGACGGCGGCACCCTGGACGCCGCCGTCCGCGCGGCCGCGACGATGGCCCGCGCACACCTCGCCCGCCGCGACCGTGTTGCCCTCGTGGATTTCGGCGGGACCCTTCACTGGCTGGAGCCCGCCTTCGGCACCAGGCAGCTGTATCGCATCGTCGACGCGCTGCTGGCCAGCGACATCGCGTTCAGCTACGCCTGGCGCGCGGTCGAGAGCATTCCCCGCAAGCTGCTGCCGCCGGGGGCGCTCATCGTCGCCGTCACCCCCCTGCTCGACGAACGCTCGATCCGCCTGATCACCGACCTGCGTACGCGCGGTCGGGACCTCAGCGTCATCGAGGTCTCGCCGACGCGCCACACCCAGCCGGGCCCGACCGCCGGCGATCGCGTCGCCTACCAGCTGTGGACGCTGCAACGCCAGGCGCTGCGCGCGCGACTGCACGCGATGGGGATCGCGGTCGTGGTCTGGGATGAGACGGATCTGCTCGACGCCGGGCTGGAGGGGGTGAACGCATTCCGACGCTCCGCCGGACTGGCCGCCCACGCCTAGCGCTGGCCATGGCGGCAATCGTGATCGAGGCCGGACTGGCATTGCTGGTGGTCGTCGATGCGGGGGCGGCCACCGGACTGGCCGGCGCCGGCGCCGGGTTCGCCGTTGCGCTGCTGGCGATCACCCTGGCTACCGGATCAGAGGCGGCGCTTGACGCGTCCCTCGCTGCGCTCGGCCTCATCCTGGTCGCGCGCGCCAGCGACCGACTGATCCTGGCGCCGCTGTACGGGGGGGCGCTGCTGGCCGTGTCGGAGCTGGCACGGACGTGCCATGAGCTGCGCCATGTGGACCGCATCGGCCCGTCGGCGATCCGGATGCGGCTGACGGCCGCCGCGGCGTCTGCGGGTCTGGGTGGCTGCGCCGCAGCCCTGGTGGCCGTGGCGGTGGCCGGAGGGCCGACACGGTCGGTGGCGATCAGCGTGGCCGGCACGGCTGCCGTCGGCCTGGCCTACGGCGGATTGGTGGCGCTCGCTCGTCGTGGCCAGCCGCGCGACACAGACCCCGCCGCGTCGACCGCAGCGCCAGCGAGCCGGGAGGACGCTGGCCAGCGTGGCGGTTAGGACGCCTGGCGTATGCTGTATACGAGCGGTGAAGCTCGCTCCGACCGCCTCCCTCTCCGGGACGCCGATGGCTTCTGTTGTCGGTCATTCACCACAGAGGAGGGAACGATGCTTCGCACCAAGCCGACGTCGCCGGGAGCCGCTGATGACACACGCGACGCGCTGATGCTGGTCAGTGGTCACGACTCGCTGCTCAGCGACGAGTGGCGGGCGTGGCTGTACGAGGCGCTGCACAGCCTGGATCATGTGGACGACGATGAGACCGGCGTCCTTGCGGTGCGTTCAGCCCGCGCGGCGGCCGTGATCGCTGCGGTCGAGTGCGCCCAGGCGGCACGATTTGAGGCCCGCCTGATCGGTTTGACGGCCAGCGAGCTTGACCGAATGCGCAGTGAGCTGGAGATGCGCCGCACCGCGCTGGAGTACGCGCAGGCGTTGAATGCCGCCCACCTCGACAGCGCGATCGACGACCTGATGGCCGAGTTTCGAGCGTACGCCCTCCTGAACCCGCGAGGTGGCTCAGCGGCGCGCTATCGGCACCTGTTCGGCGGGGACATCGCCCGCGTCCTGCGCGACTACGGCGACCGCACCGAGGAGCTGCTGCTGGAGCTGGGCGAGGCGGCATCCGCACATGTCGGCATTGCCATGGGCGGGCTGCTGCCGCTTCGGGCATCGCACGTGGTCCCGTTGGTCGACGTGAGTGATGAGCGCAGCGCTGAACAGTTGGCGGCGGTGATCGATCGTGTGATCACGCCGTACCGCGACGGCCTGTCGACCCAGCTGGCAAGCGTCATGAGCGGCCTGCGCACCGCCACTGAGCGGGCGCGCCAATGGCAGAGACTCGGCGGGGAAGCAGCACGCGAGCGCGTCGATGCGTTGATGGAAGAGGCGCAGGAGCTCGACCATCTCGCCCTGAGTCTGGACTGGCTGCCGGTCGCACCGTCGTGACCCGCGCGGTAGGAGCGGGCTGCGCTATGGGTCGAGCGCATCCTTCACCCAGCGGCGGAAACCGGGATGGAGATCGAGCGCCGTGAGCTGGTCGAGGGTGAACCAGCCGGTTGCATCGGTCTCACTGCCGCAGAACGTCTCAAAGGACGCGTCGACGCGGGCGCACACCGTCCAGAAGGCCCAGCCACCACCGCAGTCCTGACGCTGGAGGTCGGTGACCCGGTACTCGGTCATCACGTCGAGCTCCTCACCAAACTCGCGTCTCGCGGCCTCACCGGGTGACTCTCCATCCCTGATCGCGCCACCGGGAATCCCCCAGCGGCCGCCCTCGTCGACCCACCGTGAGCGTCGGGCCAGCAGAAACCTTGGCGCGTCGTCGTCGCGGCAGCTGACCAGGAGCCCGGCGGCCCCGAGGGCGCCCCAGTGCACATGTCCGGCGGCGCAGACGGTCCATCGTTCGGCCATCGCGTGACGGACCGCCGCCCGACCGCCGGCCACGTCGACGCGCATGAAAGGACGTCGGGGCATGGTGGAGGTGGCGCGTCTCATCGTGGACCTGCGGACTCGGTGCGCGGAAGAAAGAGGCGGCAGCGTTCCGCGTCGGTCAGCTCTCGCTGGCGGGGCACAAACAGCTCCATGGCGATCCGCGGATGACGGCAGAAGCCCCGGATCTCATAGCCCGAATCGTCGACGAACGGGGCAAGGGCGTGGACATAGGCGCAGCGGGGGCACTGCTCGGGGATGTACGGCCAGCTTCCGCCGCTCATCGCGTCCTCGCAGACGCGTCTGCTCGCTGGGATACCAGACGTTCGACCATGGTTGACCTCCGTCGGTTGTCGTCGACAACAGGGACGTAGAGGCCATCAGCGAGACGAGTCGCGGTCGTGAGCGAGCCTCATCGCTCAGGATTCAGCTTAGCTCCTGGGGCGGCGTCGGCCCGCCGGACGCCGCGTGAGGGTGGCCGGCCGTCCGCCTCTGGACGCTGAGAATCAGCGGGACCGCAGCGAGCTCGGCGGTGACGGCGAAGGCGACGACGAGGCTGAGCGAGACACCGAACAGGGCGCCGATCGCCGTGCTGCCGAGAAACCAGGCGATGCCGTAGACGCCGGTGAACAGCCCGTAGGCGGAGGCGCGGCGGTCGGGGGAGACCATCGGCGCGACGACGGCGGGGATGATCGACTCGTGCACGCCCATCCCCAGGCCCCACAGGCAGACGCCGACGAGGCTGGCCCAGAAGCCCCCGAGGAAGGCCAGCGGCGCGTAGGCCGCGGAGAGGATGGTCAGGGGGATGAGGATGCCGATCCCGTGGCGGTCAAACAGGCGCCCGAACATCAGCGAGCCGGTGCCGCTGACCGCCATGGCGGCGGCGTAGAAGATCGGCGTGAGGTCGGCGGGGACGGTCGCGCTGCGCTGGAAGTGGTAGGCGATGATCGGAAAATCGGCGAAGCCGGCGCCGACGAGCGCCGCGCCCGCGAGGTAGATCCAGAACACGCGGGGCAGGCCCTGGGTGGTGACCTGCGCGGGACCGGCCTCGAGGTCCTGGGGGCGGGGGTAGAGAAAGCGCGCGACCGCGAGCAGCGAGAGCATGATCGCCGCCGGCACGGCGAGCGCCGCGAACGCGGTCTTGTAGTCGTGGTGGCTGACGGCGAGGATGAGCGCAATCAGCAGGGGGCCGAACATCGCTCCGAACTGATCGAGCGCCTCGTGCACTCCGAACGCCCAGCCGTAGCCGATCTCCTTGGCCGCGTGGGACAGCATCGCATCGCGTGGCGGGTTGCGGATGGCCTTGCCGACCCGTTCCAGGATGATCAGCAGCGCCGCGACCTGCCAGCTTCCGGCTAACGCGAGCAGCGGCACGACCGACATCTGCAGGATGTAGCCGCCGATCGTGATCGGCCAGTACAGCCCGGTGCGGTCCGCGCCGCGACCCGAGAATAGGCGCAGGCCGTACCCCAACAGCTCGCCAAAGCCGGTGATCATGCTGATGGCCAGCGCCCCCGCGCCCAACAGGCCCAGGTACTGGCCGATGATGCTGCGCGAGCCCTCGTAGGTGAAGTCGGCAAAGAAGCTCATCACCCCGACCATCAGCACGAACCGCAGGCCCGGCGCCAGGTTGGCGATCCGCCGGCTCATCACTCAAAACCACCCTCGGGACGGCCGAACGCGGTGATGCCAGGAAACACGGCGTCATCACCGAGCGCCTCTTCGATGCGCAGCATGCGGTTGTACTTGGCGGCACGTTCGCGCGACGGGGCCCCGGCCTTGAGCTGTGGGCTGCGTGTCGCGACGGCGAGGTCACAGATCGTCGTGTCCTCGGTTTCTCCGGCGCGGTGGGCGATGATCGTCGCGTAGCCGGCGTCGCGCGCCAGTGCGATGGTCTGCAATGTCTCGGTGAGCGTTCCGATCTGGTTGGGCTTGATCACGATCGCATTGGCGATCGCGCTGTCGATGCCGCGCTGCAGCTGGGCGGGGTTGGTGGCGAAGAGGTCGTCCCCGGCCACCTCCAGTCGGTCCCCGAGTTGGGTCGTGAGCTGTGCCCACGCGTCGCGGTCATCGTCGGCGAGGCCGTCCTCGAGCACGAGCAGCGGATAGTCGCGGCACAGCTCCGCGTAGTAGGCGATCAGCTGCTTCGCGCTCAGGCGTCGGCCTTCATGGGCGAGCTCATAGCCGCCGTCGGAGCGCAACTGGCTGGCCGCGGCGTCGATTCCGATCCACACATCCCACCCGGGCTCATAGCCCGCGGCAGTAATCGCGGCCATCAGCATCTGCAGGGCCTGCGCATTTGACTGAAGGTCGGGGGCAAACCCCCCACCGGCGCCCAGTGGCGCTCCATGGCCCGAGCCGAGCAGGACATAGCGCAGCTCGTGGAACACCTCGGTCGCCATGCGCAGGGCTTCAGAGAACGTACTGGCGCCGGCCGGGATCAGCATGAACTCCTCGAAGTCCAACCGGTTGGCGGCGTGGACGCCGCCATTGATGACGTCCAGCAGCGGGACGGGGAGCCGTACGGCTCCCTCGCCGCCGAGGTAGCGCCACAACGGCAGCCCGAGGTCGCGGGCACTGGCGCGCGCGATCGCCAGCGATGTCGCAAGCATCGTGTTGGCGCCCAGCCGCGATTTGTCGCTCGTGCCGTCGAGGGTGACGAGCGCGCGGTCGATGCCCGACTGATCTTGTGAGTCGCGTCCGCGCAGAGCGCCGGCCACCTCGCCTCCGACGGCGCCGACGGCGCCGGTCACGCCCCTCGCCGACCACCGGTCTCCGCCATCCCGCGCAGCGGTGGCCTCAAGGCGGCCGGGCGACGCGCCCGAAGGGACCGAGCTACGAGCCCTGACTCCCGACGTGAGCGTCGCCTCGATCTCGATGGTCGGGTAGCCCTGACTGTCGAGGATCTGCCGTCCGGTCAGCGCTGCAATGGTGCTCATCGCCCGATGGCGCCCGGGCTCTAGAACAGGCCGACGGTCTGGCCGTCGGCCCCGACATCGATCCGGGTGGCCGCCGGCGTGGGCCCGAGACCGGGCATTTGGCTGACCTCACCGCATAGCGGCACCAGCCACCCGGCGCCGGTGTAGGCACGGATATCGCGTACCGGCAAAGTGAACCGCTGCGGGGCGTTGAGCAGAGCCGGGTCAGCGGATAACGAGAGGTGTGTCTTGGCGATACAGACGGGCAGTCGGCCAAGCCCGTC
The DNA here is from genome assembly GCA_036266805.1 of Solirubrobacteraceae bacterium. Classification (GTDB taxonomy): domain Bacteria; phylum Actinomycetota; class Thermoleophilia; order Solirubrobacterales; family Solirubrobacteraceae; genus Palsa-744. The sequence goes on along the minus strand of DATAXK010000021.1, from coordinate 18,884 downwards.
GTCGGTGAACTGAGCGATCTTCCGCTCGGCCTCTGGATACAGGAACAGGTCCGTGGCGCCATAGACCTGCCGGGCGACCGCTGCGATCTTGTCATGAATCGGAGCGTCGTCCGGGTAGAGCACAGTGAAGGGGCGCGGCTCCCGGCACGCTGCGATGACCGCGCTCGCCAGCGCGGTGGCTCCAGGCCCGCCGTGGGCGAACGCGTCATTGGTTTCGGCGGCGAAGGCGCCGGCCTCGAGGCACAGATGCTTGATGAGCTCGACGTCGGCGTCGCGGTCTGCGGCGAAGCGGTTGACGGCGACGACACAGCGAATTCCGAAGGTCGCGGCGATCTGCAGATGCCGGCCGACGTTGGCCATGCCTGATTCGATCGCCCCGCGTGCCCCAGCGGCGCTGTCTGTCGATCGCCCCGACAGGCCGCCGTGGTGCTTGATGGCGCGTGTGGTCACGACCAGCACGACGGCCCCCGGTCGCAGGCCACCGAGCCGGCAGACGATGTCGCAGAACTTCTCGAGACCCATGTCTGAGCCAAAGCCGCACTCGGTGACCACGTAGTCGCCGAGCTTTAGGGCGATGAGATCGGCGATGAGCGAGCTGTTGCCGTGGTCGATGTTGCCGAAGGGGCCGCAATGCACGATCGCCGGCTGACCCTCCAGGGTCTGGACGAGGTTGGGTTTCAGCGCGTCCTTGAGCAGCACGGTCATCGCTCCGGCGGCACCGAGGTCCTCCGCGGTGACGGGGCGCTGCTCGAATGAGTAGGCGGCGGTGATCTGGCCGAGCCGACGGCGCAGGTCAGCCAGGCTGCGCGCGACACCGACGAGTCCCATCACCTCTGACGCGGCCGTGATGTCAAAGCCTGTCTCACGGGGATACCCGTTGGCGCGGCCGCCGCGCCCGACGACGACGCGGCGCAGCGCGCGATCGTTCATGTCCACGGCGCGTCGCCAGGGGATGCGCAGCGCGTCGATTCCATGAGGATTGCCGTGCAGGATGGACGCGTCGAGGATCGCTGCCAGCAGATTGTTGGCGGCGCCGATGGCGTGGATGTCACCGGTGAAGTGAAGGTTGAGATCCTCCATCGGGACCACCTGAGCATGTCCGCCGCCAGCGGCGCCGCCCTTGAATCCGAAGACGGGGCCGACAGAGGCCTCGCGAAGGCAAGCGACGGCCCGGTGGCCAAGCGCTCCCAGCCCCTGCGTCAGGCCAACGGCCGTGGTGGTGTTGCCCTCGCCCGCGGCGGTGGGGGTGATGCTGGTGACGCAGACGAGCTTTGCGTCGGGCGCGTCCCGGAGACGGTCGAGCACCGCCGGCGAGATCTTCGCCTTATCGCGGCCGTAGGGCTCGATCTCCTCGGCGAGGAGTCCGGCGCGCTCGGCGACCGTCTCAATCGGGATGGGCTGGTGGGCTCGCGCGATGTCGAGACTGCTGACCACGACCGTGTCCTCCTGGTTGGCGTGCACGCGTTGGGTGCTCGGTGCGGCCGCGCTCGCCGACGTCAGCCGGCTCGTGAGAGAGCCGGCGGCTGACAGCGGGGTGGGGCTCTGGGGCGTGGCGCGATGACACCGGACTGACCTCCGTGGCCGCCCGCCGGTGCGATGCCCTGTGGCGTCACACCCGCGGCGACCTGTTCCTTAGAGGCCATCAGCGCCCGGACGGCGCGGTTGCGGCGAGCCTCATCGCCGCACGGGAGCATACCGTCGTGCCGGGGCCGGTGCCGGTGCCGGTGCCGGTGCCGGTGGCCCTGGGTGCGTGGCGCGGCACCGAACCGCGAATCTGATCAGAAAGCACCGGGCGTGGGCGGCTGGCGGCGGGCGCCCACGTTCCCGTCGGCCCGTGCGCTATGTTTTTCGGCGATCAGATGGAGTCCTGGCGTAGGTCCGGCCCCGGCCGTACCTCGAACCGCCCACCAGAAAAAGGGCTGATGGCTCCTTTCGCACACACATCGCCTTAGCGAGCGAAAGGAGAATCGAGAATCGTGCCGGTCCTGCCCCAGTGGGCTATCCAGGCCCTGCAAGTAGTCACGATCTTGGCGCTCGCGCCGCTGGTCAGCGGCATCATCGCGTGCGTGGAGGCAATCGTGCAGCAGCGTCGTGGCCCGCGGGTGCTGCAGCCTTACTACGACATCCTCAAGCTGCTGCGCAAGGAGACCGTGCTCCCGGCTCCGGCGGGCCCGGTGTTTCGCGCGGCGCCCTACGTGAACTTCGCGGGGTTGGCGACCATCCCCCTGCTCATCCCGGCGCTGACGACGTTCCCGTTGCCGTTGGGCTACATGGCGGACTTCTTCGGCGTTGGTCTGATCTTCGCACTGACGAGTTTCGCCGTCTCCGTCGCTGCCGTTGACAGTGGCAGCCCCTACGCGCAGCTGGGCTCGAGCCGGCTGCGGTCCTTCGGCGCGTTTAACGAGCCGACGGTGATCTTCGTGACGTTCGTGCTCGCCCTCACCACTCACACCGACCTGCCCTACGCGTTTGGCGCCACCATCCGCTCCTCCGCCGTCCAGGTGGTCCGGCCCAGCCACCTGTTGATGATCGCGGCGTTCTTCATGCTGGTGTTGACCGAGACGGGCCGTATCCCCGTGGAGAACCACGGGGGCACGCTCGAGTTTGGGCAGATCGAGGAGGGCCGGATCGCTGAGCACTCCGGCCCGGGGCTCGCATTCCTGCGGTGGGGGTCGAACATCAAGCAGCTGCTGCTGTTCACGATCTTCATGAACGTGCTGGTCGTGCCCTGGGGGATGGCCAGCAGCGGCCGGCTCGACGTGGTCGCGCTGGCAATCGTGCTCTTGTTCGCGAAGGCGCTCGTCGTCGGCGCGGCGGTGGTGGTGATCGAGTCCAGCTACGCCAAGCTGCGCCTCTACAAGATCCCGGAGTTCACCGTCGCAAGTTTCATGCTCGCGGTGCTGGCGGTGGTGATCTTCCTCTTCGAACCCTCCTACGGCGACCAGACGCTCACCGTGTTCGGGGCCATTTCCACCATCGCCGCGGTGATCGTCTTGCTGCTCGAGTACGGCATGCTGCGCTCTCAGGACGTGTGGGAGCAGTTACGCCTCTACGCGCTGGGGTCGGCCGTGGTCGCGGCACTGGCGATCGGCACCGCGGCAACGGGGCGCGGCAACGAGGAGCTCTATGTCCTAGCCGCGGTGACGATTGCGCTCAAGGCGCTCCTGTTCCCGCTCGGGATCACCTTCGTCCTGCGGCGCTTGGAGGCCGACGCGCGCGTGCCGTCGGTCATCGGAGTGCCCAGCGGCATCCTCATCGGCATCGCCTTGTGCGCGCTGTCGTTCATCGTGCTGCGTCCGGTGCACATCGGTGCCGAGGCGGCGCTGCCGCTCTCAGCGCTGCCGGTCGCCGTGGGAGGCGTCCTGGTGGCGTTCCTGCTGATGGTGCTCCGGCCCTATGCGCCGTCGCAGCTGCTCGGATTCCTGGTCCTTGAGAACGCCGTCTCGGTGGCAAGCCTGGTCATCGCTCCCGGTCTGCCCATCATCCTCGCCCTGCTGCTGCTGTTCGACGTGCTCGTCGGAGTGCTGGTGTTCGTCGTCCTGGTGCAGTACCTGGCGGTGGAGCGCACGGCCGTACGGACCGATATGTTGAACAGGCTCACCGGATGAACTGGGCTCTCTACGCGTTACCGGTGGTGCCGCTGATCGCGGTCGCACTGACGCTGATCGATGGCTGGCAACTGGCGCGAGCCGCGACGCTGGCCTCGGGCGTCATTTCTCTGCTGCTTGCCGTGACGATCGCCGTGACCGTCAGGCACGGCAGGGTGCTCGAGGCGGCCGGGGGCTGGCTGAGAGTCGATTCACTCGGCGCGGTCTTCCTTCTGGCGACCGGCCTGCTGTACGCCATCGCCGGGGTGTTCTCGATCGGCTACCTCGCGGTCGATCAGACCCACAGTGACTTCCCCCGGTTCGCCAAGACCTATTTCGCGTACCTCAATCTGTTCGGCTGGACGATGCTCCTCGTGCCACTGGCGGCTGACTTCGGGACCCTGTGGGTGGCGGTGGAGCTGACGACGATCATCTCCGCCCTGCTGGTCGCCATCGACCGAACCGACGCGGCACTGGAGGCATCGTGGAAGTACATCCTGATCGCCTCCAGCGGACTGGGCATCGCCTTGCTGTCGATCATCGTGATGTACGCCACGGGAACGCACGCGCTCGGGGCTGAGTACATCCCGCGGTTTGAGCGCTTCATCACGCATGCCGACGCCCTGTCGCGCGAAGCGGTCGCGCTGGCCTTCGTCCTGTCGGTCGTGGGGTTCGGTACGAAGGTCGGCTTCGTCCCGATGCACACCTGGCTGCCTGACGCGCACAGCGAGGCCCCCGCACCGGTGTCGGCGTTACTGTCGGGCTCGCTGCTGTCCGCGGCGCTCTACGCGATCCTGCGGTTCTTCCAGGTTGCGGTGGCCACGGGGCAGAGATCGTTTGCCGAGCACGTACTGATCGTCTTCGGGATCATCTCGCTGGTCACCGCCAGCCTGTTCGTCGTCCGCCAGGGCAACTACAAGCGGCTGTTGGCGTACTCATCGATCGAGCACATGGGCATCATCGCGCTCGGAATCGGGTTTGGCGCGCCGCTGGCCGTCGCCGGAGCCCTGCTGCACGTCCTCACCCACGCGGCCGCCAAGGGTTTGGCGTTCTTCGGCGCCGGCTCGTTGTTGCGCGGCTATGACACCAAGGACGTCGACGGCATCACCGACGCGTGGCGGGCGATGCCGTGGACCGGCTCGATGTTTCTCGCCGCCGCCCTGGCGCTGTGCGGCCTGCCGCTCTCGGGCGTGTTTCGCAGCGAGTTTCAGATCGTCGCGGGCGGTTTCGCCCGACCACAATACGTCGGTGTGACGGTGCTCCTGGTCGGGGTCAACCTCGCGTTCTTCGGGATCATCTGGCACGCGGCGCGCATGGTGTTGGGCCGACCCGCTGACCTGGCCACTGATGGCGCTCAACTCGCGAGCGCACACGTCGCGGGGGAGCGCAGCGCATGGATGATCGCGGGCATGCTCGGCTGTCTCTTTGTCTCGGTAGCGCTCGGGGTGCATCTTCCCGGTCAGCTGAGCGCTCTGCTCAACAGCGCGGCCCATCGGCTGGCGGTGCCGTCATGACGAACGTGTCGCGCCGACCCAATGAGCTTCGCGATGATCTGCCCCAGCATCTCGGGGCGGTGGGGGAGCCGGGGCCGCCCAACGAGGTGCGCCTTCAGGTCAGGACGCTGGCGTTCCGCCGGGCCGCACGGATGCTCAAGGCCGCCGGCGCGCGATTTGTCACCCTGTTTCTCGCCGATACGCCGGAACCTGGGCTGGTCGGCGCCTTCGCTCTGCGCGGTTCGCTGGTGGTGCTCCGGGCCCCCATGGAGGGGTCCGAGCCGCTCACCTACGGCTCGCTGGGCGAAATCTGGCCGGCAGCGCGCTGGGCCGAGCAGGAGTTGGCCGAACGCCACGGCGTGCACCCACTGGGTGCGTCTGTGGACGGGAAGCTGACCGCGCCCGACGCCGACCGGCTTGACCGCGCGGTCCATGGTCTCGACGCGTTCGTGATCCCGTACGGCCCGGTGCGCTCCGGGGTGTTTGAGGCGATCCAGTTCCAGATCGAGACCGGCGGAGAGACGGTCGAACGGCTCCAGACCAGGCCGTTCTTCAAGCACCGGGGTATGGAACAGCGGTTCGTCGGACTGCCGCCGGACCGTGCCGTCTACGTCGCCGAGCGCGTTGCCGGGATCGCCACTGTCGCCTACGCGAGCGCGTTCAGTCAGGCGGTGGAGCGCGCCGTCGGCGTGCAGCCGGCCCGTGGCGCCGAGCGCTGGCGCGCGGTGTACGCCGAGCTCGAGCGGCTCGCCTGCCATTTCGACGTCATCGCCAAGGAGGCGGAGACCACCGCGCTCTACGTGGGGCAGGCTCGCTTTCAGATCCTCAAAGAGCAGGTGACGCGTCTGCGCGCCCGGCTCACCGGCAGCCGCTTCGCCCGCGGCGTGATCGTGCCCGGCGGCGTTCGCTTCGCGGGCAGGATGAGTCTCGACGAACTGTGCGGGGTCCTCGATGACATCGAGGACCAACTGGTCCGCGATCGGCGTCTGTTTCTCGGGACGCCGTCGATGACCGACCGGCTGATCGGCGCCGGCCGGTTGTCGCGGGAACTCATCGAGGACTATGGCGCGGTGGGGCCGCTGGCGCGGGGTTCGGGCGTGTCGACCGACGCGCGTCACGAGCGCCCCTACGGCGACTACCGCCGCCTGGGTCTGCAGGTGATCACCCATCGCGAGGGCGACGCGATGGCGAGAGTCAACGTCAGATTCGGCGAGCTGTTTGAGTCGCTGCGGATCCTGCGCCAAGCGATCGACCACCTGCGCCGCGGCGACGGGGAGCTTCGACAACCACTCCCGGCCGATGCCACGGGAGCCGCCTTCGGGTGGGCCGAGGCCCCGCAGGGCGAGCTTGTCGTCTGGGTAGAGCTGCGCGACGGATTGGTGCACCAGGTCCATCTGGCGTCGCCGTCGCTGCGCAACTGGGCTCTGTTTGATCACGCCTTCCCCAAGGATGTGCTCACTGACTTCGCCTTCATCGAGCACAGTTTCGGTCTCACGCCCGCGGGAGCTGATCGCTGATGCTGGGGTGGCTCATCCGTGGCCTGCGCCAGGGGCGGATCACGACCCGATATCCCCGCGGGGAGGAACGACCCCCACAGGGGTTCCGGGGCCAGGTCGAGGTAGTGGACATCACCAACGGGACCGGCGATCTCGCTGCGCTGTGCCCGACGGGTGCGATCAGCGTCGATCCACGAGGGCACGTGTCGCTGGACCGGGGCCGCTGCATCCTGTGCGGGGAGTGCGTGCTGGCCGCTCCCCATCGCTTCCGCTTTGCCCCCCAGTACGAGACAGCGGCGCGCTCGCGCGCTGCCCTGGTCGTCTCCGGCGATGAGGCATCGTTGGCGCCGCCGCCCCGCGAGGCGTTGGGTGTCGTGACCCCGGCGTTGCGCCGGTCTATCCACGTGCGCCATATCGACTGTGGCTCGGACGGCACCGAGGAATGGGAGATCCAGGCGCTGTGGAACCCGTACTACGACATCCAGCGGCTCGGTTTCTTCTTGACCAATGCACCACGCCACGCCGACATCCTTCTGGTGACCGGAGGGGTCACGGCGCCGATGCGCGCGCCACTGGAGCGCACCTGGGAGGTCATGCCCAGCCCGAAGGCACTGATCGCGGTAGGGACCGACGCATGCTCAGGTGGGCTCGCCGCCGAGACGGGCACGATTGCCGGCGGGGTTGATCACGTCCTCCCGGTCGACGTGTACATCCCGGGATCGCCCCCAGCTCCGATCGCGATCATGCACGGCCTGCTTGCGGCGGTGGGCCTGCTGGATGTTGCGGAGGCGGTGGCATGACGGTTGTCTACGCGGTCGCCATGGGTGCGCTGGTGCTCGGGGCCGGCATGGCGCTGTGGGTGCCGCGCGCCGGTGCGCTGTGCTCGGCCGCGGGGTGTGTCCTGTTGGTCATCGTCGGGGTCGACGCTGCCGTCGGTGGTGCTCGACCGGTCCTCGAGCTCGGCGGTTGGATCGGGTTCGGGGACAGCGCGCTGCGCGCCGACGGCGTGGCCGGTGTCTTTCTCGCCCTCACCGGACTCACGGGAGCGGGTGTCGCGTTTGCCTACGCGGGCTCACCAGCGGGACGGTGGCTCACCTGCCTGGCCGGGACGTTGGTCTTGTGGGTCGCGGTCAGCATCGGCTCTGACAACGCGTTCCTGTTCTTTCTCGCCTGGGAGGCGCTGACCGTCTGCGTGTATCTCATCGCCAGCGCGGGTCGCAACCGCGAGGATCTGCTGGCCGGCTATCTCACCGGCGGGCTGGCCAAGATCGGTGGCGGTGCGCTGCTCGCGGCGTTCGGCCTCCTGTATGCGCACACTCACACGTTCTCGCTCCAGACGTGGGCTGATGCGTCGCTCCCGGCCGGAACGCGTGGCGTGACCTTCGCGCTGTTTCTCACCTGCTTTGCCACCAAGATCGGCGTGCTGCCGCTGCAGGGCGGCTTGCCGGCAGGCTACGGTGCCGCGCCCCGACTGGGCGCGGCGTCCCTGTCGGTCGCGCTGTGCGCCGGGTTCTACGGCCTGTGGCGTTTTGAGTTCGCCATCCTGGGGCCGCTTCCGGTGTGGTGTGGCGACGCGATGCTCATTCTCGGCGCGGTGACCGCGCTGGTCGGCATCGTCTACGCGCTGACCCAAGACAGCATGCGTCGCTTCTTGGGTTATTCCACTGTCGAACATGCCGGCGTGGTCTTGGTGGGGCTGGGCGTCGCGCTGCTGGGGCAGTCGGCCCATCAGCCGATCCTCGCCGCCGCGGGATTGCTCGCGGCAACGCTGCACGTGTGCGCGCACAACCTGGCCAAGACGCTGGCCCTGATCACGGTGGACCGGGTCGAGCAGGCCACCGGAAGCCGCACCCTTGACCCGTTGGGCGGGCTGGCGCGGTCCCTGCCGCTGAGCGCCGCGGCACTCGGCATCTCGGCACTGACCCTGGCGGCCATTCCCCCGCTCGGGGGCTTCGTCAGCGAGTGGTTTACCTTCGAGGCGCTCCTGCAGGGGTTTCGCATGCCGACCCTGCTGTCGCGGCTGCTCTGCGCGCTGGCCGCCGCGGCCCTGGCCCTGACGGCGGGACTGGGCCTGCTGGCCTTCGCCAAGTTCTACAGCGCCATCTTCTTGGGACAGACGCGTGGGCAACTGGCCAAGGTCCGCGAGCCGACGCGGTGGCCCGGTGGCCTGGTCGGGCTCGGGGTGGTCCTGCTGTTCCTGGGGACGGTGGCGCCATGGGAGATTCACGCGATCGGGTCCGGTCTGCAGGCGTTGCTCGGTCTGGATCTGGCACATACCACGATCAGTCATCCGCTCGTCCTGACCCCGGTGTTCACCGGCTTCTCGGTCCTGGCGCCGACGTGGCTGAGCATCACCCTTCCGGCCTACGCGCTGCTGGCCATCGTCACCGTGCGTCTCATGCGTGGTAGCACCGTCCGGGCACATCCGGTGCGGCGCGCGCCGGTCTGGGTGACCGGGAGCGCGGCGGAGCTGGCAATGGTGCAGTACCGACCGTCGGCGTACTCCAACCCGATGCGAGTCATCCTGCGCGGCCCGCTGGGCTATCGCTCGCGTCTGGTGGCCGAGGACCGCGACGGCGAGGCGGAGCTCCGGCGCTTTCGACTGCAGACGAGCGTCGTGTTGGCCATCGACCGCTTCCTCTACGCCCCCCTCGCCGGCGCGGTGCTCCGCGCCAGCGCGCTGGTGCGCCGGATCCAGTCCGGTCGCCTGTCGATCTATCTGCTCTACATGCTCGTCGCTCTGATTCTGGCCCTGTCTCTCGTCCCCATCTTGCGCTGATGTTTCAACGAATCCTGCTCGCCTGGGACGGCTCTGAGGTCGCCCTCCGCGCCTTTGATGTCGCCATCGATGTGACCCGCCGCTACGAGGCCGAGCTCATCGCCGTCTCGATCGCCTACTCACCGGCACACGCCGAGACCCAAGCCGACCGGACGGAATCCACCGACGCCGCCCACCGCTACCTCGAGAACACGTTCAACGAGGTCAAGGATCGCGCCGAGAGAGCCGGCGTCGACGTCGAGCACCAGATCATCGAAGGTCACCCGCCGGCCCGGGCGCTGCTCGATTACGTACATCGCCACGGAACCGACCTGATCGTCTGCGGGCATCACCACGAGCGTCGCGCGGGCCGTCTGCTCCTCAAGGGGATCACGCAGGATCTTGTCGCCGGTGCGCCGGTCCCCGTGCTCGTGGTCAGCGACGACGAGACTCCATGAGTCCTGCGTGACCGTTGGTGCTGGGTCAGAGGACAGGCAGAGCGCATGGCTCGCGTCGATAGCCGGGAACTGGGGGCGATCTACGTTGGTGGCGCTGTCGGGGCGGTGCTGCGCGTATGGCTTGGCATCAAGTTCACTCCGGTCTCGGGGAGTTGGCCGTGGGTGACCTTCGCGATCAACGTCACCGGCTCGGTCGCCTTGGCGTACTTCGCGACCCGGCTGCAGGAGCGGCTGCCGCAGTCGACGTATCGCCGGCCGCTGCTGGGCACCGGATTCTGTGGCGCCTACACGACGTTCTCCACCATGCAGGTGGAGATCCTCAAGATGCTCGACCACGGTCGGCTGGGGCTGGCGGCGGGCTATGGAGCGGCGAGCATCGCGGCCGGGTATACGGCGATCTGGGCGACGACCGCCTTCGTGCGGCGCTACCGGGTGATCGTGTGACCGATCAGATCTGGGTGGGAGTGGCGCTGATCGGGGGGTTGGGAGCCGTGGCCCGCTTCACCCTGGACGGCATCGTGTCGGAGTGGTTTGGACGCAGCTTGCCGCTCGGCACGTTCGTGATCAACATCAGCGGCTCGTTCGTGCTCGGTCTGCTCACCGGCCTGGCGCTCTCGGCGGATCAATCCGTCTTGGAGGGGACCGCGGCCATCGGCTCCTACACCACGTTCTCCACCTGGATGCTCGAGACTCACCGCCTCGGTGAGGACGGGCAGATCTGGCCGGGGATCGCCAACGCGGTCGTGAGTGTCGTGGTCGGGGTCGCCGCCGCCGCGCTCGGGCGTGTCATCGGAGGGCGAGCGTGAACGAGGACTGCCTCAAGCTGACGACGTACTTCGGGGAGCGCGACCGGACGCCAGACGGCCTGTTGGCCGACGAGCTGCTCGACATCTACGGGGGTCACCGGCTGCAGGCCAGTGTCCTGCTGCGCGGTGTCGAAGGCTTCGGGCGTTTGCATCATCTGCACACCGACCGCCTGCTCTCGCTCTCTGAGGACCTGCCCGTCGTCTCCATCGCGGTTGACCGTCGCGAGCGCATCGAGTCGATGCTCGAGCTTGTCCTGCAGATCAAGCGCAGGGGGCTGATCACCCTCGAACGTGCTCGCCTGCTCTCGGGTGACATCGGTCCGGTCGAGCTGCCAGAGGAGCTGGGGGAGGCGACCAAGCTGACGGTCTACGTCGGGCGTCAGGAGCGGGTGTACCGCACGCCGGCGTTTGTCGCCGTGTGCGATCTGCTGTACCGGCGCGGCGTCTCCGGAGCCACCGTTCTGCTCGGCGTCGATGGCACCAACCGCGGACGTCGCACGCGCGCGAAGTTCTTCGCCCGCAACGAGGACGTGCCGATGATGATCATCGCCGTGGGATCAGGCGAGACGATCGGGCAGGTGCTCCCCGAGCTCGGGGGGCTGCTGCGTAACCCGCTGCTGACACTGGAGCGCGTTCGCGTGTGCAAGCGTGACGGTGAGCTGCTGGCTCGGCCCCATGGCCTCCCGGGCACCGACGAGCACGGTTTGGCGATGTGGCAGAAGCTCATGGTCTACACCTCGCAGACCGCAATGTTTGAGGGGCGACCGGTGAACCTCGAGATCGTGCGACGTCTGCGCGAGTCCGACGCTGCGGGAGCGACGAGTCTGCGCGGAATCTGGGGGTTTCACGGGGATCACGCGCCGCACGGGGACAAGCTGTTTCAGCTGCGGCGACATGTTCCGGTCACGACGATCACTGTGGACACGCCCGAACGTACTGCCCGCGCGTTTGACATCATCGACGAGCTCACCCGAGAGCATGGCCTGGTGACCAGCGAGATGGTGCCCGCGATGGCGGCGTTGAGCGAAACCGAGCGGATCGGTGGGCTCAAACTCGCCGACCATGACTTCTAGGGCGACGCGCAGGCGCGGCTAGTCCATGCCAAGTGGGCCGCGTGTCTCTCCGTTGAGGAACTGCCGCACAAACGCCTGCTCGGAATTGAGCAGGGCCTCAGGTGGACCGGCCTCGACCAGCTTGCCCTGCCAGAGGATGGCGATGTGCTCGGCGATCCTGCGCGCCGAGAGCATGTCGTGGGTCACCACCACGTAGGTGCCCCCGTGATCGTCGTGGATCTCGCGGATGAGCTCGCACAGCAGCGCGGTGCGCACCGGGTCCAGGCCGGAGTCCGGCTCGTCGAACAGGACGATGTGAGGGTCCATGACCAACGCGCGTGCGAATCCGACGCGCTTGCGCATTCCGCCCGACAATTCGTTGGGTCGCAGGCCCGCGGCGTGGGCGAGGCCCACCTCGGCCAGTCGCCGGCGCACGATGTCATCGATTTCGTCGTCGGACCGGGTGGTGTTCTGTCGCAACGGGAAGGACACGTTTTCCTCCACGGTCATCGAACTGAACAGCGCACCGTCTTGGAACAGCACTCCAAACGTGTCGCGGCGCATGGCCAGCAGTCGGTCGTCGTCCAGGTCGACGACCGACTGTCCCTCAACACGGACATCTCCGGCATCCGGCCACAGCAGGCCGACGATATGGCTGATGCAGACCGACTTGCCGGTCCCGGAGGGACCCATGATCATGCTGATCTTCCCCTCGGGGATCGCCATCGTCAGACCCGTGAGGACGCGATGTGAGCCGAACGCCTTGTGAACGTCGTCGAACTCGATGGCGTGCCCGTTGGGGCTCTGAGGGTCACGCGACAGTTCCTCGCGCTCACCGGACTTGTAACGGGAAAAGAGGTGCATGGACCGCCTCCGCTGATTGCCTGTGTGGTAGAGGCCATCAGCGCAGACGCGCGATCGCGGCGAGCCTCATCGCCGTACACCAAGTCTACCGGGAAGTAGCGCAGTGACGCCGGAAGACGGGCGAAGCTCACGAGGCCGTCCGCTATGGGCGCCGTGGCGCCTGGAATATGTGCGCGCCGACAAGTCAGGGCGCTGCCCGTTCTGCGACGCGGTGGCCGCTGGAGACGGTCAGGGGTCGCTGGTGGTCGAGCGCGGCGCTCGTTGCCTCATGATGCTCAACGCCTACCCGTATGCCAGCGGGCACCTGATGGTGCTCCCGCATCGACACGTCGCCCAGCTTGAGGAGCTGGACACGGCTGAGGCCATTGAGCTGATGACCTTGACGCAGCGAGCCATCCGGGCCCTCACCGCGGTGATGGCGCCGCACGGCTTCAACGTGGGCCTCAATCTTGGTGGCGCTGCCGGCGCGGGCGTCGCCGATCACCTGCACCAGCACGTGGTCCCGCGGTGGAACGGAGACACGAACTTCATGCCGGTGATCGCGGACACGCATGTCCTGTCCGCAGCGCTGGAGGCGACGCAGACCAGTCTGGCGCAGGCGCTGAAGCGCCTGGCCTAGCCGAGCCGTGAGCAGCGCGCCCCGGTGGGCGGCGCGCGGTATCGTTGGCTGCGGCGATGAAGCTCGCCTTCGAGCGCGCCAGCGGCGCTGATGGCTTCTAGGCAGTCCCCTCCAGACAGCGAAGGGTAAGGAACGCCGGATGAGCCCACGCCGCCTCGCCGCACCCCCGGATCTCGTGAGTGGCGACGCCTGCACGGCGGTGGTCGAGATCCCGATGGGAAGTCGCAACAAGTACGAGTACGACCCGACGTTGGGCGCGATCCGCTTTGACCGCTTCGTGTCGGCGTCGGTGGTCTACCCGGCCGACTATGGCTATATCGTCGAGACCTTGGCACCCGACGGTGATCCGTTGGACGCGCTGATCTGCGTCTCGGAGCCGACGTTCCCGGGCTGCGTGGTCAGTGCCCGAGCTGTGGCGTTGCTGCGGATGGAAGACGAGGAGGGAGCTGACGACCACGTCGTGTGCGTCCCGGGTGGCGATCCAGGGTGGAATGTCATGGAGGACCTCGACGACCTTCCCGGTCATGTGCGCGCGGAGATCGGCCACTTCTTCTCGGTTTACAAGGATCTCGACGTGGGCCGGCATTCTGCGGTCACGGGGTGGGGGGACCGTGCAGCGGCGGTGTCGGCGATCGATATGGCGCGGCGACGATTTCAGGAGGCTCAGTGATGGAGGCAACCGGCGGCCAGGCCGATTTCGCGGTCGCAGTGCGCAACGTGGTCCGGCGGTGCCTGGGTGTCGGCGAGGGAGAGGAGGTCCTCGTCATCGGCGACCCCGGCACCACCCTGGTGGCCGACGCGCTGCGACGGGAGGCGACTTCGGCCGGTGCCGACGCGGTCCTTGCCCTCATCGAGGAGCGCGCCAACCATGGCACCGAGCCCCCGGCATCGATTGCCGCAGCCCTCTCGGCATGCGACGTCTACCTCGCCGCCACGACGCGCTCGCTGAGCCATACGACCGCGCGCAAGGATGCAACGCACCTGGGCGTGCGCGGAGCGACGATGCCCGGCGTCACCGCCGACATGCTCGCTCGCGTGATGGCGGTGGACTTCGAGACCATGTCCGCGCGCTCTCGGCAGGTCGCAGAGCTGCTGTCGCGCGCCCGGACCGCTGAGGTGTCCTGCCGACGGGGCTCGAACATGACCTTTGACCTCACCGGTCGAAGCGGGTTCGCCGACGATGGCGATCTCACATCGACGGGCGCGTTCGGCAACCTGCCGTGCGGCGAGGCGTTCATCTCGCCCAGCGCTGGAGTGGGCCAGGTGGTCGCGGTCAGCCTCGCCTCGCTCGGGCTCAGCGATCCGTCGGCGGTCCTGTCAGTCCAGGACGGTCGCCTTGTCTCGGCCGATGGAGGACTCGGGCTGCGATTCCTGGAGCTGCTGCACGAACACGGCGAGTTCGGACTGAATCTTGCCGAGCTGGGGGTCGGCACCAATGACCGCGCCACGCTCACGGGCAATGTGCTTGAGGACGAGAAGCTTCTCGGTTCGGTGCACGTCGCCTTCGGCGCGAGCGCCGCGATCGGTGGATCGGTTGCCGTTCCGATCCATCTCGATGCGATCGTCACCGACGCGAGCCTCGTAGTCGACGGGCAGCGGGTCCTCGCAGATGGGCGCTGGGTGCTCGACGGCTGGCCCGGCTGACTCGGTCGGGCCCTGCGGCGACCGTCGGCGGTTTCGGATACGATCTTCCTCCTGAGCGATGAGGCTCGCTTCTAACCGCGGCTGACGGCCGCTGATGGCCTCTATGTCTGGACGACTGACATGGAGATGCCATGAACGCAGTGCCCGGTTGCGGATGTCGATGGCGTGATCACGCAAGAGAGTGTGGTCGCACCGATGCCACCGAGGGTCAGCCGCGGACCGGTCGCGAGGGTCGGGCATGGGTGAGCCGACGTCCAGGGCCGCGGGTCCCGCGTTGCGCGTCGCGAATGGTCCGCACGGGAGCCATCTAGAGGCGCGGCGTGCCTGGATCCATCCAATCAGTCGAGCGGGCGGCCGCGATCCTCAGGCTGCTGTCGGGCCGCACTCGTCGGCTCGGTGTTGTCGACCTCGCCGGGGAGCTCGAGCTTCCCAAGGGGACCGTGCACGGACTTCTGCGGACGTTGCAGAAGGTCGGGTTCGTCGAGCAGGACGCCGACAGCGGCAAGTACCAGCTTGGGGCCGCGTTGCTGCACATGGGCTCGAGCTACCTGGACGGCAACGAGCTGCGCACGCGCGCGCTGAACTGGTCTGACTCACTGGCGGCGCGCACACAGGAGGCGGTGAGGATCGGCACGTTGCACGATTCGCAGGTGCTCATCGTCCACCACGTGTTCCGTCCCGACGACAGTCTTCAGACCCTCGATGTCGGCGCGCTGCTGCCGGTGCACGCGACGGCGCTGGGCAAGGTGCTGATTGCTCACCACCCGTACGTCGTCGCCGCGCGCAACGGGAGTGCACTCGAGGCGTTTACCAAGGCGACGATCACCGATCCCGTCAAGCTCGATCGAGAGTGCACGCGTGTGCGCCAGCGCGGTTGGAGCACGGAGATCGGCGAGTTGTCCCCCGATCAGGTGTCGATTGCGGCTCCGATCATGGATCGGCAGGGCACGGCCGTCGGTGCCATCGCGATCTTCGGTCCGCCTGAGCGATTGCTCGTCGCCCGTCAGCCGCGTGGCGATCTGCTGGGGCAGGTGCGCGACGCAGCCCGTGCCGTGTCGCGCGAGTTGGGGGCGCTCCCTTGGTAATCGGCGCTCCGGGGAGCGCCCAGCGCTCAGTCGCGCGACAGCACAGCAATCAGCAGACGCCATCCGCGGGGCCGAGTGGAAGCGCTGCGCGCTCCCGTGGCGGTCTCGTCCCGTCGTTGACCGGTGGCGAAGTCTCTGATCGCCGGCGCTGACGGTGCGGCAGATCGCATGCCGGTGGCAAAGTCGCCGCTGATCGCCGGCGCAGTGCGATGACGCAGGCCGGTCGCGAAATCGCACGGCGGTGTCCGATCAGAGGACAGCGCGCCTCGCTGCCCGCGGGCGAAGTCTCCACAGGGACCTCCCGCACCTGATTCCACACGTGACTTGTCACTACGTGGTGCTGATGTCAGCATTTGCTGCCTCCATTCCAAGCCAAAGGGTTAATCGGAATAGAGGCCATCAGCGGCGCTAACCGCACTTAGAAGCGAGCCTCATCGCTCGCGTTGAAGTATAGCGAGCGTGACGACGCCGAGGGCGGCCCGCAGACCGCCCTCGATGCCATCACACAGACCGATGGACTCCCGCGTCAGTCGAACCAGTCGAAGGTGCGGGTGACGGCCTTCTTCCAGTACTTGTAGTACTCGTCGCGCTTGTCCTGCTCCATCGTGGGTTCCCAGCGCTTGTCCTCGGCCCAGTTGTTGCGGACCTCTTCCTGGTTGTCCCAGAACCCGGTCGCCAGACCGGCCGCGTAGGCGGCGCCGAGCGCCGTCGTCTCGGCAACCTCCGGGCGGATGACCGGGACGCCGAGCAGGTCGGCCTGGAACTGCATGAGCAGGTCGTTGTGGACCATGCCGCCGTCGACCTTGAGCGAGTCCAGCGTCACGCCGGAGTCGGTCGCCATCGCCTCGACGATCTCCCGGCTCTGGAAGGCCGTGGCCTCCAGCGTCGCGCGGGCGATGTGGCCCGCGTTGACGTAGCGGGTCAGGCCGGCGAACACGCCGCGGGCATTGGACTTCCAGTACGGCGCGAACAGGCCGCTGAACGCCGGCACGATGTACAGGCCGCCGTTGTCGTCGACCGTCTTGGCCAGCTCCTCGACCTCGGGCGCCGCCTTGATCAGCTTGAGGTTGTCGCGCAGCCACTGCACGAGCGCCCCGGTGATCGCGATCGATCCCTCCAGGCAGTAGATCGCGTCGTTGTCGCCGATCTTGTAGCCGACGGTGGTCAGCAGGCCCGACTTGGAATGCACCAGCTCGGTCCCGGTGTTGATCAACATGAAGTTGCCGGTTCCGTAGGTGTTCTTGGCCTGGCCGACGTCGAAGCAGGCTTGACCGAACGTCGCCGCCTGCTGGTCGCCGAGGTCCCCGGCGATCTGCACGCCCTGGAGCGCGCCTCCCGAGCGGATCTCGCCATAGACCTCCGACGAGGCATGGATCTCGGGGAGCATTGACAGCGGAACGCCGATCGCCGACGCGATCTCGGAATCCCACGAGAGCGTCTTGAGGTCCATCAGCATCGTCCGGCTGGCGTTCGTCACATCGGTGATGTGCAGGCCGCCGTCCGTGCCGCCGGTCAGGTTCCAGATCAGCCAGGTGTCCATGTTGCCGAAGATCAGGTCCCCGGCCTCGGCCTTCTCACGGGCGCCGTCGACATTGTCGAGGATCCACCGGACCTTGGGCCCCGAGAAGTAGGTCGCCAGTGGCAGACCGACGGTCTCCCGGAAGCGGTCCTGACCGCCATCGGCCGATAGCTCGTCCACGAGCTTGTCGGTCCGGGTGTCCTGCCAGACGAGCGCGTTGTGGACCGGTTCGCCGGTGGTGCGGTCCCAGACGAGGGTCGTCTCGCGCTGGTTGGTGATCCCCAGCCCGGCGATGTCATCGGCGCTGGCGTTGGCCGAGGCCAGCGCTTCGTCGAGGACCTCCTGGGAGCGGGCCCAGATCTCGGTGGCGTCGTGCTCGACCCAGCCCGGCTTGGGATAGATCTGCTCGTGCTCCTTCTGCGCCACCGATACCACGTGGCCGGAGTGGTCGAAGATCATCGCTCGTGAGCTCGTCGTGCCCTGATCCAGTGCAGCTGCATATTTCGGCATATGGGGTTCCTTTCAATCCGCCAGCGCTTCGGCGGCGCTCTTGAAGAGGTAGAACGTGGAGGTCGCGCCGGGGTCCTGGTGATCCGCTGAGCGCTCACCCAGGTAGCTGGCCCGTCCCTTGCGTGCGATCAGCGGTGTCGTCGCGTGCATCCCCTGCTCGGCGGCCGAGACCGCCGCGCGCAGGCCACTTGAGAGATCTGATGCTTGCTCGAGTGCCTCGACCGCGGGCAGGAGCGCGTCCAGCATCGTCTTGTCGCCAGGCTGTGCCTTGCCACGAGACTGGACGCCCTCCGCGCCCTTACGCCACGCTGCGGCGAACGTCGGGAGATCCACCTCGGACTGCCCGGCCAGCGCTGTGCCCATCTGCAGAAACAGGGTCCCGTACAGAGGACCGGCGGCGCCACCGACGCTGGAGATCAGCGCCATGGCGACCGTCTTGAGCACGGCGCCGGGGTCAGGCTGCTCGGACGCCTGGAGCTTCTCCAGGGCCTTCTGCATCCCGCGGTTCATGTTCGTCCCGTGATCGCCGTCGCCGATCGCGGTGTCGAGACGGACCAGCTCCTGCCGGTGCTCGCCCATCTCGCCTGCGAATCGGGTCATCCAATCCAGCGTGCTATCACGATCAATCATCGGCCGAGGGTGCGATGCCATCGTGACGGCCGGTGGCGCCGGTCGACCTCGAGAGGGGGGCCGACCAGCGCCGGGGCGAGCGCCGCCAGAGGGTAGGCGGCGCACGATGGGCATCCAAAGCAACGGCGACGCGACGACCGGCCATATGTGTCCGGGCGCCGCCGGTGAGAGGAGAGATGTTCGTTGGCGCCCGCGGCGCCGGCCGCGGCCGGTAGGGGCTGCGCGGCCGGCGCTGGGGGAACGCCGTCAGGGAGAGCGACGGCGCAGGTGGGGAAGGCACCTCGTCTTTGACCGATGAGACAGCGCGCTGATCGGCCAGTTGTCTTCTCCGACTGGACACGCTTAGGCGCCCCAGCGCAGCGC
>DATAXK010000026.1:0-24672 GCA_036266805.1 Solirubrobacteraceae bacterium | reverse complement strand
TCACCGACGCCGAGCGGGTCGTGGAGCTGCGCGAGGCCGGAGCGCCGGGGATGCTCGAGCCCGGTGGTGCCGGCGCGGTCGGTGGCGTGCCCTCCCGTCCGCCGAACGCGATGGACGACATCCTGATCGAGGAGCTGGAGCTCGGCGTCCGTTCGTACAACTGCCTCAAGCGTGCCGGCATCCAGACGGTTGGTGATCTCATATCCAAGTCTGAGGCCGAGCTCAACGCGATCCCCAACTTCGGCAAGAAGTCGATCGACGAGGTCATCGAAACCCTCGAAGCGCGAGGCCTGCAACTGCGCCAGGACTGAGCAGAGCCCGCGCAAGCGGTCAGCTCTCTAGACTGACCGCTTGCGCGAGCATCAAGCGACCGCACCAAAGCCATGAGACATCAGAAGACACGCAACAAGCTCAGCCGCGACTCGGCGCACCGCAAGTCGCTGCTCATGAACCTCACCAAGGAGGTCTTGGAGCACGAGCGGATCAAGACCAGCGAAGCCAAGGCCAAGGCGGTCAAGCCTGAGATCGAGAAGCTGATAACGCTCGCCAAGCGCGGCGATCTTCACGCTCGGCGTCAGGCGCTCTCAGCGCTCTCGCAAGACAAGTTCGCTGTCTACAAGCTGTTCGAGGAGGTCGCTCCCCGCTACGCCGACAGGCCTGGCGGGTACACACGCATCCTCAAGCTCGGCCCGCGTCGCTCAGACGCGACCGAGATGGTTTACCTAGAGCTGGTTTAGCTCCGCCGGAGCGTGGTTCGAGCTAGTTGTGCGCCGAGTACGCCCGCGGTGCCTCTGGCCAGCCGCGATGGGGAGATACCCCACACAGAGTATTTATGCCCACGCGGGGCATAAATACCTTTAGGGCACAAGTGGTCTCCAAGCTGACGTTGCAATACGACGGGAGCGAGTTTGCGGGCTGGGCGTTGCAGCCGCAGCTACGAACCGTGCAGGGAGAGCTGGAGCGAGCGTTGCGCACGGTCCTCGGCGAGCGGGGCGAGGACGGAGAGCCGTTGACTGTCACCGTCGCCGGGCGTACCGATCGGGGCGTGCACGCTTGGGGGCAAGTGGTCAGCTACCGCCACGAGGCGCTCGATCCCCTGCGCCTGAACTCGCTGTTGCCGCCCGATATGGCCGTACTCTCCTGCGAGCCGGCCGGCGAGGCCTTCGACGCCAGACGCGACGCCGTGAGTCGAACCTACTGTTATCGGGTGCTGGTCCGACGCACGCGCGATGTGTTCGAGCGCGGGCGCGCCCTGTGGTGGTCACGAGCGCTCGATCCATCGCTGCTGGACCAGTGCGTTGCGCTGCTCCCAGGAGAGCATGACTTCACCGCTTTCACGCCTACAGAGACTGAACACACGCGCTTTGGGCGCAATGTGTTGAGCGCCGAGTGGCGCGAGCGTGGCGACGTGCTCGAGCTGTGGATCGAGGCGGACTCGTTTCTGCGCCACATGAACCGGGTTCTGGTCGGCACGATGCTCGAGGTGGCCACTGGGCGAAGCGCGCTTGACGATTTCGCCGAGCTGCTGCAGGGGAGGCCGCGCTCGCACGCCGGTCCCACCGCGCCGGCTTATGGCTTGGCACTGGTATCTGTGACGTATCCAAAAAGCTGATGGCCCTGCTCGCCGGCTTCAGGCGTTTGGGTTGGAGCCGGGCTGAGCCTCGACTGAGCTGGACCAAGCTGGACTGACCGAGTGGACTGGACAGACCGTGCTGGGCGTCTAACGAAACGGACGATGCCTCCCGCGCGCGCGGGAGGCATCGTCCGTTTCAACAAGATCGGGCCGCGGCTAACCCTATGCTGGAAGACGACGATGCTCAACGTGCTGCTCACCAACGACGACGGGATCGAGGCCGACGGCCTGCAGGCACTGCGCCGCTCGCTGCTCGACGTGCCTGGTGTTCGTCTCGTGACGATCGCCCCGGATGGCAACCGCTCGGCGATGGCTCGCTCGATCACCACGAGACGTCCGCTATGGGTGGAGGAGGTGTCGTTCTCAGACGGGACGGTCGGCTATGCGACCGACGGTACGCCCGTCGACTGCGTGCGCCTTGCGCGCCTTGGCCTGGTTGAGGACTTCGACGCGCAACTTGTCGTAGCCGGCATCAACCATGGCGCCAACCTTGGCGATGACATCACCTACTCGGGCACAGTGGCGGCAGCACTGGAGGGTGTCGTGCTCGGCTTGCCCGCGATCGCCGTCTCCCAGCAGTCGCGCGCGCGGGCGCTCGACTTTCGCTACGACGGTGGCTTCGACTTCGAGGTCGCCGCTACGTTCGTGGCGCGCCTGGTAGAGCGCATCGAGGAGCTACCCGTGCCGAGCGGAACCCTGCTCAATGTGAACGTCCCCGCCGGCGAGCCCGATGGGGTCGAGGTGACCAGTCTCGGCAAGCGCATCTATCGCGACGAGCTAAAGGTGGCGCCGCATGCGGACGGCTCGCCCAAGCGCCAGCGCTACTGGATATACGGGTCGGATCCTGGCTTCCACGACGAGCCCGGCACCGACCTTGCCGCCGTCGCGGAAGGACGCATCGCGGTGACGCCGATCCATTTCGATCTCACCCACCGCGGCGGCCTGGAGGTATTGCGCGGGTTCGATCTGCAAGCGTTGCTCGCACCGGCTCTCGATGGCGGGAGCGCGTGAGCAGGCCCTCAAGGTGGTCATCCCGAGGGCAGGAGCCGGCTGCGCAGAGTCCCGGGGATCGGGGCTCATCCACTCAGGCAGGAGTCGAGCCCGCCACGCAAGCTGCGCCCGGAGGACAGCCGTCCGAGCAGACCAGCTCCGGGCCGCGACCGGTTGAGCAAGTTGCCTCCGGTGCGCCCCCTTCCAAGCAACAGCTCGCCCGTGCGGCCGAGCTGCGTGCGCAACTGGAGCATCACGCTCACCGCTACTACGTACTCGACGATCCTGAGATCACCGATGACGTATACGACGAGCTGCTCGACGAGCTGCGCGCGCTAGAGGCCGAATACCCAGGACTGCGAACTGCCGATTCGCCGACCCAACGCGTCGGTGGCGAGCCAATCGGCAAGCTCGAGAAGGTCAAGCACCCGGAGCCGATGCTCTCGTTGGACAACGTTCGCACTGAAGAGGAGTTGAGGGCATGGGTGACGCGTATGAGGACGCATCTAGCTCGCGAAGGAATCGAGCGCTCGAGCTTTGAGTACGTGGTGGAGCCGAAGGTTGACGGCTTGGCTATCAGCTTGCTCTACCGCGACGGCGTGCTCGTGCGCGGAGCTACACGCGGCAACGGCGAGGTCGGCGAGGACGTCACGCACAACCTGCGCACAATCGGCTCGGTCCCTCTGCGCATTGACGATGCGCCGCCCTTGTTGGAGGTGCGCGGTGAGATCTACATGTCGCTGAAGGACTTTGCCGCCGTCAACGAGCGCCGAGCGGAAGCGGGCTTGTCCACTTTCATGAATCCCCGCAATTCGGCCGCTGGTGCGGTGCGCCAACTGGACCCCTCCCTGATGGCCGAACGTCCCCTGTCGATGTGGGCCTACCAGGTCGGGGTCGCTCCGGACTTGAAATTCGAGACGCACTGGCAGGCACTGGAGTGGTTGCGCGAGCATGGCTTCCGCGTCAACCGCGACATCAAGCTGCTCGACAGCGAGGAGCAGGTGATCGCGCAGTGTCTGCGTTGGCAGGAGCGGCGAGGAGACCTTGACTTCGAGATCGATGGGGTCGTGATCAAGGTCTCAGACCTCGAGTTGCAGCGCCGGCTTGGCTCTGTCGGGCGCGATCCGCGCTGGGCGGTGGCCTGGAAGTTCCCGCCCACGACGGCGGTGACGTGTCTGCACAAGGTGATGTGGAACGTCGGCAAGTTCGGTGACCTGCGTCCTTACGCGATGCTCGAGCCGGTGGCGGCCGGCGGTGTCGTGATCAAGCTCGCTACGCTGCACAACGAGGAGGACATTGTCCGCAAGGACATTCGCGCCGGCGAGGACGTGATCGTGCTGCGCGCCGGCGACGTGATCCCGCAGGTCGTCTCGCCGGCGCCGCACGTCGCTGAGCACAAGGATCGCCCGCCGCCGACGCGCCCGCCCGAGCGCTGCCCATTCTGCGACACCCCCACCGTCAAGCCCGAGGGGTCGGTCTTCACAAGCTGCCCCAACCGCGACTGTCCAGAGCGAGCCTGGCAGCTGCTCAAGCACTTCGTCTCGCGCGGGGCGATGGACATCGACGGCCTCGGTGAGAAGCAGGTGGCCCTGCTGCAGCAGCAGCTCTTGGTTCACACGGCTGCCGACTACTACCGTTTGCATGAACACCGCGAGCAGCTGCTCGAGCTCGAGGGCTTCGGCGAGCTGTCGGTCAACCACCTGCTCGCGGCGATCGAGGCTTCCAAGCAGCGTCCGTTCGCACGTGTCCTGTTTGCGCTCGGCATCGAGGAGGTCGGCGAGATCACCGGGCGCAACATGGCGCTGCGCTTTCGCGACATCGATGCTCTGCTTGCTGCAAGCGCTGAGGAGATCGCCGAGACGCCAGGCATCGGCGAGAAGATGAGCACGCTGATCCACGCACAGATGCACGACGAGCGCATGCTTGCGCTGATCGAGGACCTGCACAAACACGGTCTGCGCTTCGCCGAGGAGGGGCCCGCGCCCACGAGCGGACCGCTTGTGGACAAGACGTTCGTGCTCACGGGAACACTGCCGACGCTCTCGCGCGAGCAGGCCACCGAGCGCATCCAGGCGGCCGGCGGGCGCGTGACCAGCGGCGTGTCGAAGAAGACCGACTATGTGGTCGCGGGGGAGTCCCCGGGATCGAAGCTAGAGAAGGCCGAGCGGCTGGAGGTGGCGGTCCTGGACGAGGAGGCTTTGCTCAACCTGTTGGCTGGATAGCCACGATTCCGTCCGCCCCCTTCGCATACAATAAACAACAGGAAGGTGCAGTGCCGCGGTCGGCACAGACGTGTGACATACGGTCTTTCGGAGTGACCCTCCGGATGGGTTCGACTCCCACACCTTCCGCCGATTGGATGGACGATGTGGGACAGGCAGCAACAGTCACGCGCCGAGACGGATTCGTCGCCGTCGTGTCCGCATCGTCCGTCCGAATGCGTGTAAGACGGAGACGGCTCTGTTAACATCATTGAAACGTGTGTCATGCGTTTGTGCCGCACTCGGCCCGCTTTTCGGCGGGTCGAGTCGTTTCTGGGCCACTCAGTAGCGGGCGAGTGTGATCGCCATGTTGTCTTGGATCGTGTGCGCCTCATAGGTTTCGATGCCGTCGTTGAAGAACGCGAAGGCGAGGATGTCCCCGCCCTCGCTTTCGCAGTAGCCGGCGAGGTTGGACACGCCGTTCAGGGTTCCAGTCTTGGCTTGGCAGCGCCCTGAGGCGGGCGTTCCACGCATCCTTTCTGAGAGCGTCCCAGTGTGGCCCGCGACGGCCAGGTCGTTGCGCATGGTGGTTCCCAAGGGGCTATGGGCGAGCGCGGTGAGCAGCTCCACCACCTGCTTGGGAGTGGTGTGGTCGGAGTGCGACAGGCCCGAGCCGTCGATCAGGTAAGGGTGCAAGCCGAAGTCCTTGGCGATCGTCGCGCGCACCACGGTGGCTCCCGCGGCGGTCGTGCCGGCGCCGCCGAAGCGCGCGCCGATGTCCTTGATCAAGGTCTCCGCGAAGTAGTTGTCAGACGGCGGAAGGGTCAGCCCGAGCAGGGTTGCAAGGTCCGGCGAGGCCTCGCTTGCGATCGTGCTCGCTCCAGCGGGAGTCGTAGCGGCTGTGCCCCCGTGCACTTTGACCCCATCTGCCCTGAGCGCCCCTCTCAGCTGCAAGGCGGCATAGGCGGCGGGCGCGTGTGCGCCACCCTCGGACCCAGTCGCGCCGCGGTTGAAGGAGAGTCCGCTGAGCTCTCCTTCCAGTTCGGGGTCGGGCGCGTAGCCGCTGTAGGGATCTCCGCTCAGGGAGTCAAACCAGGAATCGTCGCCGTCGACGTTGCCCGTGACTTCTCTGATGCCCGCGGCCTTGACGAGTGCCGCCAGCTTCGTCACGGTCGCACCTTGGCCGCCATAGCGGGCTGCCACAAAGGAGGCGCTGCCGAACGTGGGGTCGCCGCCGCCCTTCAGGTAGAGGTTGCCTTCCCAGCGCCCGCCCGCGCCCAGGCCCCCGGTGCCGAGCACGCTCGTGGTGAGCGTCGCTTCCGGGCCCATCAGCTCGAGGGCGGTCGTGGCGGTGTAGAGCTTCTCGACCGAGGCAGGCGGGTGGGGGATTTCGGCGCGCTCGCTGAACAGGGTCGTGGCCTTCGTCAGGTCATAGACATAGGCGCCCGACTCGGGCCCGGCGAGCCTCATCTCGTGGGCAAGGGGCGCTTCGAGCGAGCTCTGGGCCAGGGCCGCGGGAGCTGTACTCGCAAGGAGAGCGCAAATTGCGACTGCTAGCAGGGCGGCGAGTCTCATAGGGTCGGGTAACACTACGTACAATCAGTATTCATGGGCGAGGTTGTCAACTTGAAAGCGGCTGCCAAGGGTGGCTCGGGCACTAGAACACGCTCGCCCTCCAAGAGGAGCGCTCCCGCGCGAACCTCAAAGCGCAGCGGCCCGCGGCGGGACAAGACGGCTCTGGTGCTGGGTGGCGGTGGCTTTACGGGCGGGGTTTACGAGATCGGGGCCTTGCGCGCACTCGACCTGCTCGCCGCCAATCGCACGATCAACCAGTTCGATGTCTACGTTGGCACCTCCGCCGGCGCGTTCGTAGCGTCGCTATGCGCAAACGGGGTCACCCCGGAGGAGATGATGCGCGTCGTCACCCACCAGGGCCCTCAGGCCTTCAGAGACATAGATCTCGGCGATCTCCTGCGCCTGAATCTGCCCGAGCTGGCACGTACCGGCGTGCGGCTCCCGCTGAAGATGGCGTCAATGGCGCGTCAGTTGCTGCCTCAGCTTGGTCAGGTGTCGTTGATCGACATTCTGCTCGGCATCGCCGAGACCTTGCCGAGCGGCGCCTACACGGGCGAGGGCATCGAGCGCTACCTGCGCCGCGTGCTGGAAGAGGACGGCCGTCACGACGACTTCCGTGCGCTGGAGCACGAGCTGTATCTGGTGGCGACGGATCTGGACTCGTGCGAGCGGATCGTGTTCGGCGCCGACGGCTTCGACGATGTGCCGATCTCCAAGGCGGTGCGTGCGTCAGGCGCGCTGCCGATGGTCTACGCCCCGGTCAAGGTGGGCGACCGCGAGCTGATCGACGGGGGCATCGTCTCGACCACGAACCTCGACATCGCCGTGGAGGCTGGGGCGGCGCTTGTGATCGTGATCAACCCGATCGTCCCGTTCGTAAACGAGCGCGAGGACGGGACCGACGGCCCGCCGGCGCGCAGGATCTCCGACATGGGCTTCTCCAAGATCGGCTATCAGGCCTTCAAGCTGCTCGGCCACCGACGTCTGCACGAGCTGGCCAGCATGTGGGAGGAGCGCTATCCGGGTGTGGACATCGTGTTGATCGAGCCCGAGCCCACCGACGAGCTGATGTTCGAGACCTCGATCATGAGCTTCTCCTCGCGCATCGAGATTGCACGCCACGGCTTCCAATCGGTGACTTATCACCTGCTCAACGAATACGAGCGCTACCAGGAGATCTGGGCGCGCCACGGCATCGAGATCTCCGAGCGTCGCGTGCGCAAGGTGGTCCGGCATTTCGAGGCCGAGGAAGAGGAGGTCGGCGCCTGGCGCAAAATCCTCGAAGGCACGACCGGAGCGCTGCTGCGCCAGTCGGGCTCGGCTGGTTGACGGTCCTGGCGCGGTCGCGGGCTGGGCACGCCCCGCCGGATCGCCTGTGCTGTGTGACTCGAGAGGACCGCTCGAACGGTAGGGGAACGAACAAATCCCCAACAGTCCAGATTGCTCAGGCCAGTACGCGGTCGATCGCGTTCAGCAGGCGCGTCGAGGAGGCCTCGTCGCGGATCGAGATGCGAACATGACGCGCCTCGCCAAGCGCGTCGCCGGCCGCCACGAGGATGCCCGAGCGCGCCAGGCGGCTGGCCAGCTCGCCGCCGTCGAGCGTGGGATGCGCCAGCCAGAGAAAATTAGCCTGGCTGTCTGAGAGTTCGAAACCGCGCTGGCGCAGCGTCGTGGTCAGGCTCTCGCGCTCCTTGGCCACCCGCCGCACGCGCTTGGCGAGCAGGTCCGTGCAGTTGCGCAACGACTCGAGCGCCCCGGCCTGGGAGATCTCGCTGACGCCGAGGTCGGGTTCGAGCTCGGCAAGCAGATCCTCGGCACCGGGCCCGCCGAGCGCGTAGCCGCAGCGCAAGCCGGCCAGCCCCCAGGCCTTCGAGAAGCTGCGAAACACGAGCAGGCGGGGGTTGCTCTCCAGCAGCCGCAACGAGGAGTCGGTTGGTTGGGCGTCGGCGAACTCGACCAGCGACTCGTCCAACAGTACGCCAACCTGGTCGGGCAGCGCCGCGAGTAGTCGCTCGAGCTCTGCTGTTGGCAGCAGCTCGCCGGTGGGATCGTTGGGGCTGGCAAGCGCGACCACGCGCGTGCTCTCGCCGACGGCCTCGAGCAGCGCGTCGACGCCGCCGCTGACCGGCACCGCGCGCCCGTGTGCGCGGCGCGCCATGATCGGAAAGAGGGGATAGGAAGGCCACGAGGTGATCAGCTCCTGCCCAGGCGCGATCAGCGCGCGCGTAGCGGCGCTCAGCAGCTCGGCGGCGCCGTTGCCGACGATCAGCCGGGCCTGGGCGACGGAATGGCGCTCAGCCAGCCGCGCGCGCAGCTGCGACCCGCGCATGTGCGGGTAGCGCTGCATCCCGCGCCGCGCAACGAACGTGATCGCGCTAACCACCTCTGGGTGGGGCAGATCGGGCCAGGTTGTCTGCGAGAGGTCGAGCGTCTCCACGCGCGTGAGCGCCTTGCGTTTGCGCTCGTCCGCCTCCTCGCGCAATTGGCTGTTGACCTCCTCCTCGGTCATCCCCTCGAACTGCTTGTAATAGTCGAGCAGCCCCATCTCGCTAACCGTCTATCCGGAGGCTCGGCGTGTGGGCTTCTCGCGTGCGTCGATCGCTCGTCGCGAACTGTGGGCGGCCGGCTCGTGTGCGCTGATCGCACATCGGGAAGTGTGCCCAGCCTTTTCGCTCGCGTTCTCCGCTCACGGCGAATTGCCCGGTGTGACGCTTGATCCCGGGCCATGGATCACAACGAACCAGAATGAGAAGGCCGCGGCACAGACGGCGGCTGTGACGCCGAATATTCGCCCTAGAGCGCCGGTGCGCTGGTCATAGCCGGCGGCTCGACGCACCAGGATCCAGGCGTTGTCGAGACGCCTGAGCAGCATCAGCGTGCCGAACAAGAGCCCAAACAGAGCCACGAGCGCGACCAATACTCCAAAGGACACGCTGCCGGTGAGGTAGTTGGCCTGTGCGCTGATCCACAGGCAGGCAATCGGTATCGGCCCCCAGCACAGCAGGCTGCCCACGACCATCGCCGCGAACAGAAACTTGGCCAGCATATTGTCGATGCGCCGCCTGGAGCCGCTGCCACGCTCGGGTAGCGCACGGAAGCGAGTAGGCGCTGTGCCGGGTCTGCGCCCTACAAAGAGGCCGCCGGTCTCGCTGGGATCGGTACGCATCGTCGCTAGCTATGTTCGCAGCTAACGGCGAGCTAGCCCGCGTACAGCGCGTCGAGGACGTCGGCGTACTTCTCGGCCACGATGTTGCGCTTCACCTTCAAGGTCGGCGTGAGCTCGCCGGTCTCCTGGGTCAAGTCGTGCGGCAGGATCGCAAAGCGCTTGACCTGCTCCACGGGCGCATAGCGAAGGTTGGCACGCTCGACCTGCTCGCCGATCATCTCGCGCACCGAGGACTCCTCGCAAAGCGTGGCGGTGTCCTCGGGCAGGTTGTGCTCGCGGGCGTAGCCGGCGATCTCTTCCTCGTCGAGTGTGATCAGCACCACGGGATAGGGCCGCTGGTCGCCGTGCATGACGGCTTGTGAGATCCAGCGGCACTGCTTGAGGTCGTTCTCGAGGTTCGCGGGCGTGATGTTCTTGCCGCCCGCGGTGATGATGATGTCCTTCTTGCGTCCGGTGATCGAGAGATAGCCATCCTCATCGAGCGAGCCGAGGTCGCCGGTGTGCAGCCAGCCGTTCTCGACCGAGCCGAAGCTGGCGTCGGCGTTGTTGTGGTAGCCCTGGAAGATGTTCGGCCCCTTGATCAGCACCTCGCCATCCTCGGCGATCTTGATCTCCACGCCGGGGAACGGCCTGCCGACTGTGCCGAACTTGTGGTCCTCGACCGTGCAAACGGTTGCCGCCGTGGCGGTCTCTGTCATGCCGTAGCCCTCGAGCACGGGCACGCCGGCGGCCCAGAAGAATTCGAGAATCTCCTTGGCGATCGGGGCCGCGCCGGTGACGGCGTGGCGCACGTTGCCGCCGAAGATGGCCCTGACGTTCTTGAACAGCTTCTCGTCCGCCTCTTCAAAGGGCGCCATCAGCTCCGCGGGAACTTCTTCGCCCTTGGCTTGTAGATGGCGCACCTTGCCGCCCAGCACGATCGCCTTGCGGGCCTGCTCCTGCTCCTCCTCGGACTTGGACTGCAGAGTGGCATTGGCGAGCGTGTAGATCTTCTCGAAGATGCGCGGCACAGAGGGAAGGTAGGTCGGTTTGACCTCCATCAGCTCAGCCACGATCTGCTTGGTGTCGCCGCCGAAGTAGGCGATCGTCGCGCCAAGGTCGAAAGCGCCAAGCTGGATCAGCAGCGCGAAGGCGTGGGCCAGTGGCAGGTAGAGGTAGATGACCTCGTCGTCCTCGATCTGCCCGACGCCGCGCAGCATCTCCATCATCGAGGCGTAGTTGCCGTGGCTGAGCACGCACCCCTTGGGCGGCCCGGTGGTGCCGGAGGTATAGATGAACGTGAAGGGATCCTCTGGCTTGACGCTCTCGCGTCGTGCCTGTAGCTCGGAAGCCTCGTGGGTGCGCCCGCGCTCGCGCACCTCGTCGAGCGTGATGGCGGAGATCGCGTGCTCGCGGGCAGGTGGGTCCATCACGATCACGGTGCGCAGGTTGGGAATCTGATCGCGGATCTGGGCGATCTTGGTGAGTTGCGCGTCGTCCTCGCAGAAGATCGCACTGGCCCCGGAGTCGGAGATCACCCACAGGCACTCCTCCGGCGAGTTGGTCTGGTAGATCGGCACGACCACGGCGCCGATAGACGTGATCGCCATGTCGGCGTAGGACCACTCGGGACGCGTGTTGGCAAGGATGCAGACGCGCTCGCCCTTTTCGATCCCGAGATCGATCAGTCCGAGGGCGATCTCCTCCACGATGTCTGCGAGCTGCTTATAGCTCACGTCCTGCCAGGCGCCGTCGTGCTTGTAACGCACGGCGGGATGGTCGCCGTGCTCAAGCGCCGAGCGCGAGATCAGGTCGGCGACGGTGTGCGACGCGGTGCTCGGCTCTGTGGCGCTGGCCTCCATGTTGGGACTCCTCCTCGATAAACCCCTATGAACCCTTGTGATGTTAGGGACTTTGGGTGATCGAGGCCACGGACAGCTGGCCGCCGAGCCAGCCGCTTTCGATCAGCCGCCGGCGTGGGCTGCGCGCTGCTGGGACCCGCCTTGGCGGATGCTCGCCATGAACAGGCTCTTGTCGATGCGCCCCTTGAAGATGGGGACACCGTTCTCGAGGCACTTCAGGAGCACTTCCTTGCGCTCCAGACCGGCTTCGCGGGCGAGCTCGCTGGGCGTCAGGTGATTCGCCATCTTGAGGATCCTCCTATCGCGAGGTGGTTTCTAACCGTACGTATACCCCTGTGCTCGGACATATGCAACGTGGGATTGCCGCAAGCCGATGGGTGTTCGCGAAATGGGCGATGCCCCGCGTGCGCGCGCGGGGCATCGTGGTTTTGGGAAGGACCGCGTTCGGGGTCGTCGTGGGCCTCGAGGCGCGGCGGCTGGTGGCGTGGTTCGGACGTATAGCAGGCACTAGATCGGGTTGGGCACGTCGATGAACGTGTGCTCCAGCGCGAAGCGCTCGCTCAGGTGCTCGCCAAGGCGCTTCACGCCGAACGTCTCGGTGGCGTAGTGCCCGGCGGCGATGAAGTGGATCGCGCTCTCCCGGGCTTCACTCATCACGCGCTCGGCCGGCTCGCCGGTGAGGAAGGCGTCGGCGCCTGCCGCGACGGCATCCTGGAGGTAGTCGTTGCCGGCGCCGGAGACGATCGCCAGCTTGCCGATCCGCTCGGGGCCGGCGTCGAAGACGAGGGCTGTCCTTCGGGTGAGGTCCGTTACTCGCGTGAAGAGGCTGTTCGCGTCTATGCCGTCGCCGGGGAAGCGCGCGAGGAAGCCGATCGGCTCGCCGTCGTGCAGGGCGAAGGGCTCGAGCGTGTCGGCGCCGAGGCCGCGGGCGATGAGCGCGTTGTTGCCGACTTGGGGGTGGGCGTCGAGGGGAAGGTGGTAGGCGGCAAGGCTCATGTCCGAGTCGAAGAGGAGCTTCAGACGGCGCTTCATGCGCTGGTCGATGGGCGTGGCGGTTGAGCCCCAGAAGAGCCCGTGGTGGACTAGGAGCAGGTCGGCCTGGGAGGCGACGGCTCGCTCGAACAGCTCGACGCTTGCGGTAACGCCGGTGGCGAGCTTTCCGATCTCGCTTTTGCCAGGGAACTGGAGGCCGTTGGGGCAGTAGTCCTTGAAGCGGCTTGGTTGGAGGAGTTTGTCCAGCTCGGCGATTGCGTCTTGCAGTTGGCAGGGCATGGGGCGAGCGTAGCCGCTCGGGCTGTATCGAAGGACTCGAGACGGACTTTCCGGAGCTTAGGGGCGCGGTGTGGGATACTGCGGTCTGCGTCGGGGCGTGGCGCAGCCTGGTAGCGCGCGCCGTTCGGGTCGGCGAGGTCCCCGGTTCGAATCCGGGCGCCCCGATAAAAAAGCCCCGCAAATGCGGGGTTTTTTGCGCGTCGTTGGCCCGCAAGAGTGGGGGCACTCATTAGGCACAAAGCATCTGACGTGATGGGTGCTGAGCGGGAATCTGGTTTATTTGCAGGGGGCTTTTGGAGTGCGCTGTCCGCAGAGTCCGGTGCGGTCTTTGGGTTCCGGGCCAGTCAACGGGGCGCGCGCCTGGTACTGCGACGCTCGACGTACCCTTGGGATTGACGATGCTTGGGTTGATGGTCGGCCGCAGAGAGCGGAGAGCGTGCCTCGGGGCGTGACGGCGGTCGCCGAGACGCGTGAAGAGGCGATGAGGCAGGCGACTGAGGGTGTCGCCGGTTTCCGTGCGATCGATGCGCGCCAGATTGAGCTCGATGATCTTCCAACTCTCGCGGGTGGGCCTCTGCAGACGCACTGGGCTGTGGTGGTGGAACACGAGGATCCGGAGGAAGAGGCAAAGCTTCCGCAGGACTCCGACCCGATCGACAAGTGCGAGCGCGAGACGCGTCTTCGGTACTTGACGCTGTCGGTCGATCCCCAGCTGCTCGTCACCGGAACCCACGAGGAGTTTCCCTGTCCGGAGTGCAACAAGCTGATCGCGCTCGACTTGCCTGCGCCCAGTGACACGCGGTATCCGCAGAACGTGCAGTGCCCTCACTGCGGCGTGCCTCTGACGCGTTCGCGAAATGAACTGACGTGGGCGGTGATCCCGCGGGCGCCGAGGCAGCCGGGAGGTTCGTGCATCTTCTGTGGCGCGCCAGCAGACAGCAAGGAGCACGTCATTCCGGGCTGGATCTCCAAACGGCTCGGCATCAAGACCTTCCTCACACAGACCAGTAGCGGTGGGCGCGTCGTCCGGCAGAAGCGGCCGATCTCCTTCGCGAGCCACCGGAAGCGGATGTTCTGCACTGGCTGCAACACCAACTTCAAGCACCTCGAGGACGCGGTGATTCCACTGCTCGTGCCGATGGCGAGGGGCTTCCATCTCGCCCTTGATCGTGAGAGTCAGCAACTGCTGGCGCTGTGGGCGACCAAGACCGCGATCGCGCTAATCGCCGCGACCGATGGGCTGGCTGGAGCGGTGCCGATCGTTCATCGCCGAGCGGTTCGGGAAAACGCCCAGGTGCCGGAGGGCGTCTGGGTCGGGTTCTTCTCGTGGCGAGGCGAGCCAACGATCGCTACCGGTCGATTCGTCTCAGTTGATGAGGGTCGGGCGAGCGCGTACGGCGCCGTCCTCGCGTTCGCAGGTGTCGGTTTCTCGGTCAAGGGCTTCGAGCGTCCGGGGCCTGCCGAGACGCTCGACGGCGACGTTCCGCCCTTCCGTCAGTTCCGGCCGCCGCGCAATGCGTTGATCGAGTGGCCAAGCCCAGTCACAGCGGATCGCGCCCTGCTGCCAGTGCTGATGAACTTCCCGCCTGCACGACGGTCCTGAGCCGGATCGGCGTCCTCGCGCGCGAGCGACCGTAGCTGTGTCCGGCTTGCCCCACGGGCCTTGCTCGTCACTCGGCGTCGGAGCGCTCGCGCCGACCGAACAGTCCGCGTCGGATGCGTGGTCCAGGGTGCTCTGGGGCTGCTGTGCTAGGTGGCGTCGGAGGCGAGGGGTCGGCTCGCTCGCTCTCGCGTTCAGCGGTGGGCGCGTCACCGAGCACTGCCGCGCAGATGGCTGCCCAGTCCGATGCACGCCACCAGTCGAACAGTCGGCACGTCGAGAGCACGGGCGTGGTGAGCGCGGCGAGGAACTCGGGACGGGTGTACACCGATGTGCTGCGCTCGTCGGGCAGCAGTCGGTACTGATGGTTGACGACGAGCACGCCCCCATCTACCGGGTCGTTGGGACGAAGCTGAGGCCACGTTTGCAGATGTGTCTCGAGCTGGCGCATAAGCGTCTCTGTGGCGCTGCCGCTGGCGGACTTCACCTCGATCAGCCGCCGCTTGCCGGCCAGCGATACGAGCAGATCGGCCGAGGTGGTGTCGCCGAGCAGCTCGTCGACCTTCACGACGTTCAGGCCAGCCGCTTCGAGAACCGCCGCGACGGCGTTCTCGAGGTCTGTCCCCGTCCCGTACAGCAGCCCGTTGCGGACCGGATCCGCCTTGGCGGTCGCTTGCTCGAGCTGACTCTCAAGGTCACGGTGTTGCTCTGCAAACGTTGCGTTCAGTTCCTCGAGCGCTCGTCTGGCGGCGATCTCGCCTGGGGTCTGTAGCTCCGGGTCGAGCGCGAGGGGTGAGCGTGAGCGACGCAGAGCGCCCGGCACGTGCTGTGGCAGTGCGCGCTGCACGAGCCAGTCGAGAATGCTGTGCCAGTCGCAGACGTGGGGCACGATGTACCACCGCTGGCTACCGTCGGGGGGCGTGAAGGCTGCGAGCACGGGTTGGCCGAGCCCATCGATCAGGATCGGTTGCAGCTCCCCGCTTGGCTCATAGCGTGTGGGCGGTCCGCCGTAGCCTGGCCAGGATTCGCTGCCGCTGAGCGTCAGGCTCCACCACGGACCGTCTGACGCTCGCTCGTTTCGCACGCGCAGCGCCAGGTCCCGATCGGTGGCGTCTAGCCCGTCGGCGAGCGAGATCGTCGCTGCGGCGGGAACCCGCGCGCCACTGATGTAGGTCTCCAGGTCCGGCAGCGAGATGCTCGCGTCCGCGGTTGCCGTGAGCGGGCGGGGGCTGTGATCGTTCACGTTGCCCATCGTCGTGATCAGCAGCGCAAGCTCGCCGCGGGCTTGCGCACCGGCAAGGAACCTCTTCAGCTCGTCGGCCCCATGGCCGTGGTAGATGCTCGGATCAAGCGCCGCAGCGCAATCGCTGCTCTCCATCTGAAGCCACCGCGGTTCGAGATCGTGCTCAGCCCACCCGAACGCCGGATCCTCTAGCGGCGACACCCG
This sequence comes from Solirubrobacteraceae bacterium, assembly GCA_036266805.1. Taxonomy (GTDB): domain Bacteria; phylum Actinomycetota; class Thermoleophilia; order Solirubrobacterales; family Solirubrobacteraceae; genus Palsa-744. Next base: position 8,947 of record DATAXK010000026.1, on the reverse strand, counting down.
ACGGTTGCGGCCGATCATCGACGATCGCCGTGGCGCAGAAGCCTGCCGTTCGCCGGGCTCTTTCGGCGCCGCCAGCCCGACATGCACTGGAATCGGCGATGGCGAGTGAGGGCTGGTGTCGGTCATGACCGCAAACCGTAACCCCCGGTGCAGGTGCTCACCGGCGCCAGCTGATCGACGTCAGCGCTGCGGCCATGCGCTCGAGGAACCGCCGCTGTTGTCCACTACCAGGGAACGGGACGCGCTCGTCGACGACGTGGAGGCCGACGGCGCGCAACGGCTGCTGGGAGAGCTCGCACACGTTGGCCTTGATCGTGATCACATGGCGCGGCCGAAGTCCGACGGCCCTGCCAACGAGCTCGGGCACGTACGCGTCGAGCGTCTCGCCTGGCAACTTCGGGTCAGGCTTCAGGTCGAGCAGGAACACACCGCGATCTGCCAAGCGCTGAAGCTGGACGGGCTTTTGTGAGCGCGATGGCTCGATCGCCAGCACGGCGCGGACCACGTGACGAAACAGGCTGTCCTGGTCGGGCACATCCTCGAAATAGAAGTAGCGGTCAAGCGCGGCCGGTGGCGCCTCGGCGACGAGCAGCAGCTCGACCACCTCGGGCTTGTACCGCGCGGCTGCAGCGTCACGGCGACGTCGCGCCAGTTCGGCTTCGTGCGAGAGCAAAGCTCGCTCGCCTTTGGGGCTCAGGTCGTGTAGTCGGGCGGGCCGACGATTCCCTGGCCGCGCGCGGTGATGTTGTAACGCTCTCCGCCAGTCGGCTCGATGAACTCGCTGTCGGTTGCCCACCGAATCCAATCCTCGATCTGCTCCGGGCCGATCTGGTCGACATCGCCGAGCGCTTGCTCGAGCTGACGGGGCGTTTGCGCGCCCTCACTCTGGAGATGGCGAAGAAGTAGGTGAGTGCTGGCGTAGATCTCAGGCTGCTGATTCTCACTGGTCATTTCGAAGCCACCCTTTCCCGTGTGAGGCGGAGCGTAGCGGCATGCGGACATTGGGCTGGCATCGGTCATGCCCATGCCTGACAGCAGCAACTCACGCCCGTCGGGAGGCATAGCGCGGGCGCGCCCCAATAGCCATCTATGTCCGCAGGGTCCGGCTTGTTTGACTGTCGCTGGGACCGCGATGATCCGCAGCGGGGCGATCGCGTCGTGCCGCGCCCGGCGCTGGTCGAGCGGAGAGCGGCGGACGATCTGCTCGATGCGCTGGCGGATCGGATCGCTGAGCGGCTGGCGGTTCGGATTGAAGCGATCACCCCCGAGCCGTTCGAGGGGCTCGTCGACGCGCGGGAGATCGCTCGCGCTACGGGCCGGTCGCGCGCGTGGGTCTATGAGCACTCCAGCGAGCTTGGCGCGGTACGCCTGGGATCGGGTCCGAGGCCGCGGCTCGGGTTCTCCCGCGCTCGCGTAGACGCATACTTGCTCGCGGCGGGCGAGCGACCCGGGCCGCCGCCGTTGCCGGTGCGCGCGCAGCCGCAGCGGCGCCGTCGGGCGGGGCAGACCTCGACGGGTGTGGAGCTGCTACCGATCAACGGTCGCCGGGAGTCGTGAGGCGATGCGGCTCTGTGGTCAGGCCGGGCCGGGCGTAGGCGCATACTCGTGTCTGTGTCTGCTAGTGCGACTCGGGCGCCTGCTCGCCGCCGATCGGGAGATCGCGTGACGGGCCGCCCTGCCACGGGGACGGTGATCAAGCCTGTCAACGGTAAGCGCAGCTTCGCGCTTCGGTTCTGGGCGTACGGCAAGCGCGAGTATCTGACGCTCGGTAGACCTGAGGATGGCTGGACCGCCGTGATGGCCGAACGGGAGCTAGCCGCGGTTCTCCGCGACATCGACCAAGGAGGCTGGCAGCCACCGGCGCCCAAGCCCGAGCCCGGCCGTGATCCGCTGTTTCTTGAGTTCGCCTCCGGGTGGTTCGCGGCCAAGCAGCGCGAGCTCGCGCCGAACACCGCGCGCAGCTACCGCAACGATCTGACTAACCATCTGCTGCCGTTCTTCGCCGAGCACAGGCTCTCGCAGATCACGATCAGCGAGGTCGACACCTACCGTCAGCAGAAGGTTCGCGAGTCCGCCGCGCTCACCGCTGCGATCAAGGCCGGCAAACCGCGGATGATCGAGGTCATCGACGGGCGCGGACGGCGCTATCGCCGCAGGGAGCGTCCGCTATCGAATCGCTCGATCAACATGCACCTGGATCTGCTCTCGCAGATCCTCGAGATCGCCGCCGACCATGACCTGATCCCGAACAACCCAGCGAAGGGTAAGCGCCGCAGGCTGAAGGCGACAAAGCCACGGCCCGTGTATCTCGACAGCGCCGAGCACATTGCGGTGATGCTCGAGGCCGCCGGCGAGCTCGACCGCGACGCCAAATCACGCACGAAGGGACGCCGCGCTGCGATCGCGCTGTTGATGCTCGGCGGCCCACGCGCCTCGGCCGCCGGCGCGCTGTTAGGCCGCGACCAGGACCTCGCCAACGGCCGGATCGACATCGCCGCCGATAAGACGAGCGCCGGCACGCGCGAGATCGACATGCTGCCGCTGCTGCGCGAGATCCTGATCGAGCACAAGGCCGAGATCGCCACTGGGCCCGACGACCCGATCCTCACCACCCGCAACGGCAACGCCCGCAACCGCCACAACCTTCGCCAGCGCGTCGTCGCTCCTGTCGTCGCCCGCGCCGAAGAACTGCTGGCGCAGCGCGGCGGCCAACCACTCCCGCACGGGATCACGCCTCACAAGCTCAGGCACACGTTCGCCTCGGTGCTATTCGCGATCGGTAAGGACCCGACCTATGTCATGCACCAACTTGGGCACACCGACCCCGCGTTCACGCTGCGTGTCTACGCGCACATGATGCGTCGCAGCCCCGAGGAGCGAGCCAAGCTCAAGGCGCTCATCGAGGGGCAGGACTGGACGCTCGAGGAAGACTCTGCCGACGACCGTGAGGGGTCGATCTAGCAGTGCCCGTCCCAGGCTGGCCCCGCGGTCCGGCCGCTCGGTCTAGGTGATTGATTTCGCGGCGCGACTACTTGTCGTGCCGCTGGAATCGTCGATCCGCCCACACGCACGTTGCGCCGCCGCCGAGGAAAGCAACGAGGATCAGGCCGGCGAGCGGTCCAAGAACCGGAGCGACTGCGGCAATGATCAAGCCGAGGAGCGCCAGGATGAGGGCGAGCACGGCGATCGTGTTAGTGATGTCACTGTTTTCGTTCTGCATCACCAGTTACACAGCCGATACGGAAAAAAAGAAAGGTCGGGAGCCACGACCGTGACTATCCGACAGCGCACGTACCCCAACCGGTCTCTCCGGCCGGGAGGCGTCGCCGCCCGGTCGTGACCTCGCCGTCAGCCCTGCTCGGCAAGTTCGCGTGCCCACGCCTCTACCACCCGTGTTCGAGGCTCCTAGGCGTTCCAGGTCGGGTCTATGTCACAGGGGTGCGGCCGCGGACGGTGAGCAGTTTCGCGCCGGCCGGGGTGTATCCAGATTTTGGCCGGCGGTGTCGTGGGGCGGGCCTCGGCAGCGGTGACGAGACTGGTGGGTTTGTGACGCTCTGGAGATATTCGTTCGCGCGTGCAGGGTAGAAACCCAGGCGGGGTCTTGGTCCTGATCCAAGGCGCACTGCGCCGAGCTCGTTAGCGTGGTCGTAGACCCAGCTGCGCTTCTTGCCCATCATGCGTGCGATCTCATCGGCGTTGACCAGGGCTTCGCGTGGCTTGGTAGCCAGCTCGAGTCGTGAGGCCAGACGATCGGCGAGCCGGTCTGCCAGTAGGTCGAGCAGGTCATCGTCGAACGCGACCCCTCCGAGCCTTAGGGGTGCGGCAGGGGCAGCCGTGAGATCGTTGTCCGCCGCCCCCATGCCGGGCCACTATTTCAGGCTGCCAGATAATAAAGAACAGACAAAGGGCGACATGGCAACTCTTGCGGGATGGAATGCCGGAGAGCGGGTGTCGGTCGGCTCAGCCTGGCTCGTCTTCGTGATCTTGAGCGCCGGGTGCCTGGGTTTGGGCGAGCGCGGCGCGCCCGGCGACGATCAGCGAGTGCAGCTCGGCGAGATCCCAATGTGAGGTGTCGGCGCCGAGGCGGACGGGCAGGGCGAGGTGCTCGCTTCGAAGGCGGCCCGCGAACTGCGCTCGTCGGACGAAGAATGGCTTGAGCGCCTCGGGTTGCGCTGGGATCTCGATCGTGACGATTCCGTAGTCGGGGTCGTGTTGGGTTAGCGCGAGATCGAAGCGCACGCCAGTCGGGCGCGGGTAAATCCAGTTGCGTACGACGGCGTGGTGCTTGGCGATGTTGAGGTCGCCGACGGGGACCGGGCGTGCCTTGGTGATGATGTCCTGGCCGCGCACCTTGGTGGTGCGCAACCCGATCGCGATCAGTCCGCCGCTGGAGTTCGCGAACGCGGCGATGTCGCGTGCGAGCATGAAGCTGCCGTGCTCGTCGAGGTGGTAGGGGCGGTCCTTGACGTCGAGCCACTCGGTCTCGGGCTGACCGATCAGCACGTCGTGGTGGCCGGTTCGCAGCAACTCTCCGACGGTCGCCGGGCGGAGAGGGCCGGTGGCGAATGCCGCGCCAAGTAGCCGCTCGACGTCGGCGCCGAGGTTGAGGGCGTCGCTGATCGTGCGCCCGCGCGTCGGGATCGTGATCTCCACCTGGATGGCGTCGTATCGGGGAGACTCGATTGGCATCACGCTGGCCAGCGTCCCGCGGCATCTGGCCAGCAGCGGGCGCAGCAGCCGAGCGACCGGCTCGCGCGTCAGGAGGTCGTGCGTTGTACGCTCGACGACGACCCTTACCGTGCTCGGGGAAACGCGCAGACTGGTGTTCAGGAACACGGTCATCTCCGGGTCGAAGCTCTCCGGATGGTCTTCGCTGATCAGCAGCGTCAGCGGATCCTGATCCGTGCCGACGTGGCGGTTGTAGCGGCCGACCGCGTGCCGCAGCGAGGTCAGTGAAGCATCCTTGACGACAGCCAATGGCGCCATCAGCACGTCATCACTTGCCTCGAAGAATCCGGCGCCCTCGACCTCGAAGTCGCGACGCCGACGGATCCGCACTGGCCCAAACAGATCGCTCGGCTGGTTGGCAAATCGGACGGTACGCACGATGAAAGGGAAGCACCTCGCCGCGAGCGACTCGTTCTGGCGGCCGGGGCTCAGGACAGCAGCAGCCGGAAGACCATGCTGCGGGGGAGGGGCGTGATGTGGACGCCGTCGGGCCGGGTGACGAGGAGACGCGCAGCTTGGAGTCGCTCGACTACATCGGCGAAGTCTCGTTCGGTCAGCTCAGTGCGCACGTCAGGTGGAAGCCGCCCGTAGAGCTCTGGTAGGTGCACAACGTCCCCTGCTGCGGCATCGAGCAGCCGCGTACGGACCCAGATGTTGTCGGCCGCGACCGCTCTGCGCTGGGGTCTCCGCGATCTGCTCCTCGCTCCATCGAAGCTGGGTGCCGAAGGCCCTTGTCCCGCACCGCGTCAGGCAGAGGAGTCGATGAACGCGTCGGCGCAGGCGAGCGCTGCGATGTTGACGCTGGATGGTCTGGTCGTCCGCCTCGGCCGCGGACGCCAGGGCTGGGTGTCACGATTGCGTGGTGTCGATTGCGTTCTTCCCTTACGGCGACCCCGAGCTTGAGGCGTATGGCGTGCGGCTGCTCCAACGCGTTTCACGGCAGCTCCGCGAAGCCCTCGACCCTCCCGAGCTGAAGTTCAAGCCGATCGGGCCCGACTTCGACTACACAAGCTCCCCGGAGCTGTTCGCCGGCCGTAAAGGCTGCGGCCCGCTAGACGTCGTTTGGGACACGAACCTGCTGATCGACTACTTCCAGTACGGCCGCGCCTTGTGGGAGGACGAGCCGTTGCCCGATGAGTTGGGCGACTACGGCGATGAACTCGAGGCGCTGCAACTGATCGTCGCCGTGTGGGTGATCAGGGAAATTCGCTTCCACATCCTCCCGCGCGTCCTGGTCGACGCAAAGCGCAAGCTCAGCCAGCAACGGCGTGGCGAGCGAATCAACGCGCTTGAGAACTTCGCCGCGGCGCTGCGCCTGGTCGCATCAGAACAAGACGATCCACCTCCGGCCAGCCGCGCCCATTCGCTGCAAGCCAACAGCGGCTTCAGGCAAGTCCTGGCGCAAGTGCCCTCCACCGATCGCCCTCTCGTGGCAGACACGGTTCATCTCGATGCGCACGTGTTCCTGAGCAGAGACCAAGGGGTTCTTGCGTGCAAGCAGGGTTTGCGGCCGTTCGGCCTGCTGATCGCAACCCCGGGAGATCTACTCGAGCAGCTCTCGGCCTGCGGCGCGCTCCACTGCCTGCTGGTGCCCCAGACCGCCTACTGGCCGCTGCCCGACCAAGCGCGCGTCACCCACCTGATCAACGCGCTGCCTGCGAGCTGATTGACGCCATGGGCTCGGTCAGCTGAGCATGTCGGGCCGTGTCACCTCGCTCGGACAGCGAAGCGGGCTTATCGCTCATTTAAGTCGGCTCATGTGTTGTCTGACGAACGCATCGACGGTCTGGCAATTGCCAACCCTTACGGACTCTGCAGCGGGAACTCTCGGGTATGAGGGGCGTTTATATGCCAGAAGGGTTCGGCCGGTCACCGAGAGCGGGGCACTCGAAACCAGCGCTAGTCGCGCCGGCCCACGAACGTAGGCAGGGAGTGTCTTGAGGTCGTACGCGGTGCCAAGCACCGCACGAGGGATAGACAGTGGAAGCGTCGCGCTATAGAGCTTCGCCTCGAATCCCCATTGCAGGCTGGCGTGACCCAAAGGGTTACTTCTCCCCGCGCCTTTATCGATTGCCACCACGTCCACCTCGTGGGGGGCGCCAGAGCCCCCCTCAACGTAAACGCCGGTATGGAGCTCGATCCGATTCATCGAGCCTGAGATCTCCGCATGCGAGTACGTCCCAGAGGTGACGCTGCTAGGGCTCGTACGCAACCGAATGCGACCACCTTGCAGTTCTCTGAAATGGACAGTCAGGCCCATTCCTCGAGCAATGCTGAGCGTGCGTGCCCACAGCCAATACTCAAACGCATCATCTGCACCCGCTTTGGCGGCGACGCGAAGCGACGCCAGACCACCCAGCAATCGGTTCGCGGCTGCGACGAGGTCCCGCTTCTTGATGGCCGGCGGTGTGGTCCCCCGAGGGCTACTCATCGATCGTGGAGTCTCGAAGAAGGTGCGCGACTGGTGCCGCGATGATCGCTGCGGCCTCAACCATGAGTCGCAGCTCGGCTTCTGCTCCCCCGAATGAGATCTCGTTCTCGCCGAGTAGCACGCCCTCCGCATTCTGGCGAGGGCTGCTCAGCGTCTCGTTCGCGTCGAGCAGCATCTCGGGGATAGCGCCAAGTGACCGCGATATCGCGACTAGCAGCGCCTCCGCCTCAATCGTTGGGTCGATCTGGGCCTCTTGCGCCGACGCCAAGTCGACGTCGACCTGCTCCGCGATCCACTCCGCTCCATTCTCCGCCAGGAGCTCGCGGAGCTCGCGAACGAGTCCCTCATCGTCTTCTGTGAGCGCCATGGGACAAAGTGAAGCCGATCAGCCCGACAGGACCAGATGATGACCGCCCGCTCCCACGGCTGCGACCAGGTCGAGCAGCTCCTCGTCGAAAGTAAGCCCGTCAGGCTTCGAGGGTGTGCGACGAGGTGCGGCAGGGGCGACCGCGAGGTCGTTGTCCGGCGCCCCCATGCGGTGGCACTATCTCAGGCAGCTAGACAATAAAGAGCGGACAAGAGGCGTCATGGCTGGCCTATCGCCGCTCGAGTCGTCGGGCTCATCCTCCGCCCGCCGCATCCTGGATGAGAGGAGATAGCGGCTACGCTGAACGCTCCGGCGTCGACTCAGCCGGCGCGTCGCGTGTCGAGCTCTGTTCGGAGCTCAAGGCTAGGACAGCCCTCGAAGACCGCGTCGTGAGCGACGAGCGGAATGCGCCAGCGGATCGCTGTCGCCGCGATCCAGAGGTCGGCGTTGTGGCCTCGCTGGTGCAGGCCATGCCCAATCTGCCGGCATTCGTTTCGCAGCTGGGCGACGGTCTCGATCGTGTCGATGTCAACCGGCAGGACGCGTGCGCGTGCGATCAGACGAGACAGGCGCTCTACGCGGGCTACGCCCCAGCCGGCGCTAAGCGCTCCGTAGCGAGCCTCGGCAACCGTCTGCGGAGCGACCGCGATGCGCTGCCCGAACAGGTGCTTCGCATAGCTCGTGGCGAGTGGCGAGCGCTCCCGCAGGCGGGCGGTGAAAACGTTCGTATCGACGAGGACGGTTGCGGTCACTCGTCGAGCGCCGCCACGAACACATCCCACTCCTCGTCGGTCACATCGGGGATGTCAAAGTGCTCGTCCGCCTCAAGTGGCGCGACATCGGCCATTAGTTCCTCCAGGGAAGGAGGAGTCCAGAACTGGGCGTTCGCCCTCTCGATGTGATCGTTGGTCGCGGCTGGCTCTGGCATCACATGACCTCCAAGACCAAGTGTAGGCGGTCCTGGCGACGCAAAACACGGTTCGGATCAGCTCTTGCTGTGGCTCACGGATATAGCGGGATCTCGCCAAGGAGCCTTCTCACGGCATCGGTCTTCTCTGGTTGTCTGCTGCGGTGTGGCTTGGCGTAGTACGACACCGGCGGGGGATCGGCGACGCGATGGCCTGCTGATCCGCCTGCGTCCCGGCGAGTGCGTACGCTCAGACGCTGATGTCCAGGCACCGATTCATTCTCTTCGACCGACTATGGACTCTGGGATGAGTATGAGCGAGCAGTGTGACCTCCTCACGGCAAGCCGGGCTTTCATAGCGGAGGCGTTCGACGCTCTTAGGGCCCCTAACAGAATGAGTTTTGGAGTTGTTGGTGGCAGATGAGTGCGCAACCGATGGTGAGGAAGGCTTCGTGGATGTCGGCGCGCCTGTCGTAGCGGCGCTCGAGGCGGCGGTGTTGGTGCAGCCAGGAGA
>DATAXK010000039.1:0-95361 GCA_036266805.1 Solirubrobacteraceae bacterium | reverse complement strand
GAGCGCTGCGGCGTCGAGCCGCGCGGGCTCGACGGCCTCGTCGACGAGCACCAGCACCCGGCCGTGCGCCACCTGCAGGTAGCCCTCAGCCTGCGCGTAACGGACGATCTCCGACTCCGAGCGGTACAGGCGCAACTCGGTGGGCTCGAGGCGCGCGAGCACCGGCTCGTGCCCGGCCAGCACGCCGATCGAGCCGACCGCCGTGCGGGTCGAGAGCATCTCGACCTGCTCGGAGAAGACCTCGCCCTCGGGCGTCAGCACTTCGGCTGGGAACGTCGTGCGCGCCATTACTTCTTCGCGGCCTCGACTACGTCGTCGATCGTGCCCTTCAGGAAGAACGCGCTCTCGGGAACCTCGTCGTGCTTGCCTTCGATGATCTCCTCGAAGCCGCGGATCGTCTCGGCGATCGGCACGTAGGCTCCGGGGGTGCCGGTGAACTGCTCGGCGACGAAGAACGGCTGCGAGAGGAACCGCTCGATCTTCCGCGCGCGCTGCACCGTCAGCTTGTCCTCGTCGGAGAGCTCGTCGATGCCGAGGATCGCGATGATGTCCTGCAGCTCCTTGTAGCGCTGCAGAATCTCCTTGACCTGGTTGGCGACACGGAAGTGGTCGTCGCCGAGTACGTCCGCCTTGAGGATCGTCGAGGTCGAGTCGAGCGGGTCGACCGCGGGGTAGATGCCCTTCTCGGAGATCGCCCTGGACAGCACCGTGGTGGCGTTGAGGTGGGCGAACACCGATGCCGGCGCCGGGTCGGTGAGATCGTCGGCGGGCACGTAGATCGCCTGCACCGAGGTCACAGAGCCCTCGCGTGTCGAGGTGATGCGCTCCTGCAGCTGGCCCATCTCGGTCTCCAGCGTCGGCTGATAGCCGACCTGCGAGGGCATGCGTCCCAGCAGCGCCGAGACCTCGGAGCCGGCCTGTACGAAGCGAAAGATGTTGTCGATGAACAACAGCACGTCCTGGCCCTGATCGCGGAAGTATTCGGCCATCGTCAGGCCGGAGAGAGCGACTCTCATGCGTGCTCCCGGGGGCTCGTTCATCTGGCCGAAGACGAGCATCGTCTTGTCGAGCACGCCCGACTCCTTCATCTCCAGCCACAGGTCGTTGCCCTCGCGCGAGCGCTCGCCCACGCCGCAGAACGCAGACAGCCCGCCGTGTTCCTTGGCGAGATTGTGGATCAGCTCCTGGATCAGCACTGTCTTGCCCACGCCGGCTCCACCGAACAGCCCGACCTTGCCACCCTTGGCGTAAGGGGCGAGCAGGTCGACGACCTTGATGCCGGTCTCAAACATCTCGGTGGTCGGCGTCAGGTCCTCTGCGCGCGGGGCCTCCTGGTGGATGCCACGGCGCTGGGTGTCCTTGGGCAGCTCCTCGCCGAGGTCAATCGTTTCCCCGAGCAGGTTGAAGATGCGCCCGAGCGTCGCCTCTCCGACCGGCACCGTGATCGGGCCGCCGGTGTCGATCACCTCGGCGCCGCGTGCCAGACCGTCGGTCGTATCCATCGCGACCGCGCGCACGCGGTCGTCGCCGAGGTGCTGCTGGACCTCGCACACGAGCACCTCGCCGCCGGCCTCTGTGCTGACGCCCTCGGCCTCCTCATCGGCCGCGGCGGCCGGACGGGCAACCGTGATCGCATGGTTGATCTCAGGCAGGCGATCGGGGAACACGGCCTCGATCACGACGCCCTGGATCTCCTCGATGCGCCCGAGGTTGCGCGAGGCGGTTCCGTTCGCTGCTGTGGCGGGCTCTGTGGTGGTGCTGGGTGGCATTAGCTTTCTGATCTCCTGACTATCTGTTCAAGTTCGTTTGGCGTCGCGTTCAAATTCGTTTAGACGTGGGACCGGTCTGGGGTGTCGATGAGCAAGCCAGACAAGGACGCAAGGAGCGTGGCGTGCTACGCACGCGAGCGACTGAGGACGCAGTATGGCGCCGCTCAGCGATCACGCCAGGCCCTCTGCTCCAGCCACAACCTCCATGATCTCCTGAGTGATCTCGGCCTGGCGGGCGCGGTTCATTTGCAGTGTGTACTCCGTGATGATTTCACCGGCGTTCTCCGATGCGCTGCGCATCGCGGTCATCTGGGCGCCGAAGAAGCCTGCCGCGGACTCCACGAGTGCCCGGTAGATCGATATCTCGATGTAATCGGGAACCAGGCGCCTGAGGATTTTCTCGGGGTCCGGCTCGTAGTCGACCGGCGTCGGCTTCGGGGGGGCAGATGCCTCACGCGCGCCCGCCGGAGCGTCCTCCTGGCCACCGGCGATCTCCTGGTGGGAGAGCGGGAGCAGCCGCTGACGCGTGACGTGCTGCGTGAGCGGCGATACGTAGGAGTTGTAGAGCATCTCGACGCGATCGAGGCGGCCGTCGACGTAAGCCGCGATCACGTCGTCGGCGATCGTGCGCGCGTCAGCATAGGACGGTCGATCGGAGAAGCCCGTGTAGCTGCCGCTCAGCTCGTGCCCACGGAAGGTGATCGAAGAGACGCCGCGGCGCCCGGTCGCATACCAGCTGCTGTTCAGTCCCTCGCCGGTCAGCTCGGCGGACAGACGCACGCCGGCACGGATGATCTGGGAGTTGAAGCCGCCCGCAAGGCCGCGGTCGCCGGTGACGAGCAACAGGCCTACTTTGCTTTCAGACTCGTGCTCTGCCAGCAGCGGCAGGTTCGCGGCCTCCGAGCCGGCCGCTTGCGCGGCTTGGCGCGTCATGCGCCCGATGGCGTCCGCGTACGGACGCAGAGCGGAGATGCGCTGCTCTGCACGCCGCAAACGGGCAGCGGCCACCATCTCCATCGCCCGGGTGATCTTCTGGATGTTCTTCACCGAGGCTATCTTGTTCTTGACGTCGCGTTGAGATGCCATGACGATTGACCGTGGTCGGCGCTAGGCCGCCTGAGGCTCCTGCTCGACGGCGGACTCGTCTTTGCGCAGCGGCGCATCCTCATCCAGCTGCAGGCCCTCCTCGTCGAGGTCATAGCCGAAGTCCTGTGCGAACGCCTCGACGGTGTCGCGCACCTCCTTCTGGGTCTCATCCGACCAGTCGCCGCCGTTGATCTTCGCGCGTAGCTCCGGGTGCTGGGAGTGCAGCCTTTCGGTTACCGCGAGCAGGAACTCCGGTACGCGCTCAACGTTGAGGCGGTCCAAGTAGCCGTTGGTGGCGGCGAAGATCTGCACGACCTGATCCTCGACCGCCAGCGGCGCGCGCTCGTGCTGATTGAGCGTCGCCACCAGGCGCTCGCCGCGAGCCAGCGTGCGCTGCGTATCGGCATCCAGGTCCGAGCCGAACTGCGCGAAGGCCTCGAGATCACGGTATTGGGAGAGCTCGAGCTTGATTCGCCCGGCGACCTTCTTCATCGGCCCGATCTGAGCGTTACCACCGACGCGCGAGACCGAGATGCCGACGTTGATCGCGGGGCGCACACCGGAGTTGAACAGCTTCGACTCGAGGAATATCTGCCCGTCGGTGATCGAGATCACGTTCGTGGGGATGTAGGCGGAGACGTCTCCGGCCTGCGTCTCGATGATCGGCAGCGCGGTCAGCGAGCCGCCACCGAGGTCGTCGTTGAGCTTGACGGCGCGCTCGAGCAGGCGCGAATGCAGGTAGAAGACGTCGCCTGGGTAGGCCTCGCGGCCCGGCGGGCGGCGCAGCAGCAGCGACATCTGACGGTACGCGTAGGCGTGCTTTGTCAGGTCGTCGTACACGCACAGCGCGTGCTTGCCGTTGTAGAGGAAGTGCTCGGCCATCGCGCAGCCGGCATAGGGCGCCATGAACTTGATCGGAGCGGCCTCATCGGCGGGAGCCGCCACGATGATCGTGTTGTCCAGGGCCCCGTACTCCTCGAGCGTCTGCGCGAGCGCCACGACGGTCGACATGCGCTGGCCGATGGCGACGTACACCGACACCACGCCGGTGTCCTTGTTGTTGATGATCGTGTCGATCGCGATCGCGGTCTTTCCGGTCTGGCGATCGCCAATGATCAGCTCTCGCTGGCCGCGGCCGATCGGGATCATTGCGTCAATCGCCTTCAAGCCGGTTTGCATCGGCTGCTTGACCGGCTGGCGCTGCACGACGCCGGGCGCCTTGAACTCGGCCGGGCGCTTGTCGCTGGTAGCAACCTCTCCCTTACCGTCGAGCGGACGACCCAGCGGATCCACGATCCGCCCGAGCAGCGCATCGCCGACAGGGATCTCCAGCAGAGAGCCGGTGCGCTTGACGGTGTCGCCCTCGGACACCTTCTCCCACTCGCCGAACAGCACGGCGCCGACGTTGTCGGACTCGAGGTTCAGCGCCAGACCCGTGACGCCGTGAGGAAGCTCGAGCATCTCGAAGGACATGCAGTTCTCCAGGCCGTGCAGGCGCGCGATGCCGTCGGCCACGCTCAGCACGGTGCCGACCTCGGTCAGCTCGGCTGTGCCGCTGTCGAGTCCCTCGATGCGGCTCTTCAGAATGCTTGTGATCTCGTCAGGATTGATCTGCATGTCGTTTTAAGAGGCTCCTTGGGCAACGTGCCTGCGCAGCTGCTCCAGTCGGTTGCGAATAGAGGCATCGAGGATCGAGTTACCGACCCTGATGACGATGCCGCCAAGAATGTCCGGGTCCACGCGCGCGGCCAACGTGACCTTGCGTCCCGCGCGCTCCCCGATCGTCTTGCCCAGGCTCTCGGTGGTCGCAGCATCGAGCGCGATCGCGCTCGTGATCTCCACCGGCAGGGTCTTGTTCTCCTCGTCCCACAGCCGCTCGTACTCTTGACGGATGCGGAAGATGACGGGCATACGATGGTTTTCGATGAGCAGCTTCAGGAAATTGTCCAAGATCTCGTCCGACCCGTCGAGCAGCGTCGAAAGCGACTGTTGCTTCTCGATGCTGGAGAAATAGGGCGAGAAGAAGAACACGGCGAGCTCGCGATGCTCGTCGAGCGCATCCGCGAACTGACCGACCTGCTCGCGGATCTCATCCATACGACCCTTCTCCAGGGCGACCTGAAACAGCGAGCGTGCATAGACCTGGGCAAGCTCCTCCATCAGGAACGTCCTCCTAGCGCACTCGTCCGCGCCCTAGCCTGCAGGGCGCAGCGCGGAGCCGGGATTGTGGTAGATAGCGAGCGGGTGGACATGTCGATCAGTTTTGAGATCCCGAGGAAAGGCCAGAGAAGTCGAGCTCGCCCAGCGCCTCCTCGACTAGACGACGCTGATCGGCGTCGTTGAGCGTCTTGCGCGTGACCTTCTCGGTGGCCATGATCGTCAGGTCGGCGACCTCACGGCGGATGTCGTCGAGCGCTCGCTTGGTGGCGGCGTCGATGTCGCGCTCAGCACGCTTGGCCGCCTCGGCGAGAATCTCCTGACCACGATCGCGAGCCTCGTGCTCGTGAGACTCGGCGGTCTGGCGCGCGCGCTGGACGATCTCCTCGGACTGGGCGCGAGCTTCCTTCAGGCGCTCTCGGTATTCGGCCAGCAGCTCGTCGGCGTCCTTACGGGTCTGCTCGGCGGCGTCGATGTCGCCATCGATCATCTTGGCGCGCTTGTCCAGCGCTTCGCCGATGACTGGGAACACTGCCTTGCGCAGGATGAATAGCGAGATCGCGAACACCACGATGGTCCAGATCATGATCCCCACATTTGGGGTGATCAGGAAGGAGCCGCTGGAAGAAGCGATTGGGATTGCAGCGTGCATGTCGGCCTACAGGAAGAAGGCGATGAAGCCGCCGACGAGGCCGTAGAAGAAGCACGCCTCGGTGAGCGCGAAACCTAGCCACTGGTCGCGCTCGACCTCGGCGCGCAGCTCGGGCTGGCGGGTCTTGGCCTGGATCGAGGCGTTGAACACAGCTCCAATGCCCGCCCCCGCGCCCGCGGCGCCGCCACCGGCTCCGACGCCCAGCGCGATCGCGCGACCGGCATCCTGGCTCTGCTTGATGATCGGTTCCACGACACCCAGCAGCGGGTGAATCGCACTCAAGAGGTGTAGAAACTGCATTGCTCGATAGCTCCTTGTTTGTTAGTGACTCTCGACCGCTCCGCCGAGGTAGATGGCGGTCAAGATGGCAAAGATGAAGGCTTGTAGACCGGCGATCAGGACGGCCTCGAAGAGGAAGATCGCGACTCCCGCCGGCAGCAGGAACCAGGACACGAGCTGCAGCCCGACGAGCACGCCAAGCTCGCCGCCCATGAACGCGATCAGCATGTGACCGGCGAGCAGGTTCGCCCACAGCCGCACCGTGAGTGAGATCAAGCGAAGGAAGTTGGAGAGGATCTCGATCGGGAAGATCAGGAGCACGATCGGCCCCTTGACGCCGCCGGGCATCAGGCTCTTGAGGTATCCGATCGGACCGTGGAACTTGACTCCCTCGTAGGTGAACAGGCAGAAGACGCCAAGCGAGAGGATCAGCGGGAACGCGACATTGGTGTCGGTCGCGTAGATCTGAAACGAGGGGATGTTCACACCGAACAGCCTGAACGTCTCGCCCGAGTTGACCGGCAGCGGGATGTAGCCGATCAGGTTGCTCACGAGGATGAACACGAAGATCGTGGCGATCAGCGGGAAGTACTTGCGTTCCATGTCTTCGTTGAGGTTTTCCCTCGACATGCCGCGGGTGAAGTTGTAGAACATCTCGACCGCGACCTGAAGGCGTCCGGGGCGCTGTTGCAGGCGCCTTGAGATGTAGAACATCACCCCGAGGGTGATGCCGACCGTGATCAACAGATACAGAACGCCCTTGTTGAATGCGACCGGGCCGAGTTTGAACCAGCTGTCGAGCTTGAACTCGTCGGTCGGGGAGAAGGCACTGCTGGCGACCGCCGGGGCCTTGTGGGCGGTTACGCCGAAGAGGATCACAAACAGCACGATCCCGCCGAGCCACACCCCCAGGACCGAGTAGAGGACCTTCCGTCCTTGGGTCATCCCCTGCTTGCCGGGAGCCGGTGCTCCGGCGGGCGCCGCCGCCGCTACCGCGCTCATCGCTGCGCTCCTTGCGGTCGGCCACCGACCACACGCACGACGAACGCGACCGAGTAGGCGCCGAAGATCATGAGCGCGGCGGTCAGTCCGTCTGAGCGTCCGCCGATGAGAGCAGCGACCACGATCGCGCCCGCAAGCAACCAGATGCGCCCGAACCCGTCGAGGAGACTGAGACCGAAGCGTGCATTTGATCCCTGCTTGGCGATCCAGCTTTTACCGACCCGGGCGACCACGTACTGCAAGAACCACGCTGCCGCGCTCACCACAACACCCACCACGGGCGCGCCCAGCGCCAGCGTGACGGGCACCGCGACCGCCACCAGGATCAGATCGAGATGGCGCAGCACCGCGCCCAGGCGACTAGGGTCCTCGGTGCGCGCATCGGCGCTCAGGGACGTTGCGCTCGTGCGCGCGGGGATGGTGACATCGGTCATTGTCGCTAGTCGGTCGGGCATATTCGATGGTGAGCCACCCTACAGATGCAAGTGCCCGCACGCATTGACGCGGCGGGCCCTGTCGCTCCCCTCAGAGCGTGTCGTCGGTGGCAGGCGCGAGTCTACCTGTTCTGCGACTTAGTAACAACTTTGTGACATGCGCCACGGACGCCAGTCGCACCAAAGCAAGCGCCAGCGCAAACGTCAGGAGGCCTCCGATCAGGTCCAGCACATAATGGTTGCCTGTTGCCAGCACCGCAAACGCCGTCACGCATGGGTAGACGAGCGCCAGCACCCGTACCCACACGCGCGAGGAGATCTTCCACAGCACGAGACTGCACCACGCGGCCCAGGCGATGTGCAGCGAGGGCATCGCGGCGAGCTGATTGGCGTCGGCGGCAAAGCTGCCCGTGTGCCACGAGCCGATCGTGTGCGAGGAGGCGACGACGTCAGTAAAGCCGTCGGCGACCAGCATCCGTGGCGGCGCCACCGGGTAGCGCCAGAACACGACCAGCCCGATCACGTTGATCAGCACCAGCGTGCTGCGCAGGGGGCGGTAGATGTCCGCTCGCTTCCACCATAGCCAGCCGAGCAACCCGATGGTCACGATGAAGTGGGCGTTGTCGTAGTAGTAGGAGAGGATCGTCGCCAATGCGTGGTGCGCGACAAGCCAGCGATTCAGGGCCAGTTCAGGCGCGATGTGCAGCGACTGCTCGAAGCTCAGGATGTCTCGCGCATGCGCGAGCGCGAGTTTTTCGCGCAACGGCGCGAGGTTCGTGACTATGTCGTACAGCCACGCAAGCCACGCGATCACAAGCAGCTCGCCCCACCAGCGTGGGCGCCTGACCGCCACGGGCGCAATGGTTTCCGCACATACCGGTCCAGTGCCGTCCGCCGTCGGGGGCGCCAGGACGCGCTCGTCTGTGCTCGTGGCCGGCAAGCACCCGATGTTATCCAGCAGCGAAGCCAGAACCGCGTTCGCGATCAGAGCGCGACGGATTCGATTCCGCTGTCGGCAAGCACGTCGAATACGCGCGGCAATGCGAGCACCATGCGTCGCCAAGAGTCCGGGGCGCTGTAGTCGTCGGCGTCGTGGAGGAGCAGCACGGAACCCTCCTGCACACCGTCGGTCACGCGCGAGGCGATCGACTCGGGGGTGGCGCGCTTCTCCCAGTCTCGCCCCCAGTGCGTCCACAGGAACGTGCGCCAGCCCGCCCGCCGCGCGAAGCGCAGAGCGCTGGCGTTGAGCACTCCGTAAGGCGGGCGATACAACGCGGGCGAGACCCCGCTTGCTTCCTCGACGACCGCCAGCGCCCGCTTCAGATCGTCGCGAACCTGCCACGGGGCAAGGCGCAACAAGTTGCGATGGCGGTGACAGTGCAGGCCAATCGTGTGTCCGGCGGCAAGAATCTCGCCGGGCAGCGAGGGGTTGCGCAGCACCTGCTCGCCGACCAGGAAGAACGTGGCACTTACGCCGCTGGACGCCAGCGCGTCGAGCACGGCTGGAGTGCCCTGCGCATGTGGGCCATCGTCGAAGGTGAGTGCCCAGCCGCGCTTGCTCGCGGTGCGATCCTCGACCCCGAGCGAGCGGCGCAGCGCGGGCCAGATCGGCGCAGGCGAGCGCGGAAAGCCGGCCGGCCACGAGCTGGCGAGCGCCGGTAGCGCGTAACTCGCCATCGCCACCGCCGCGCCCGCGCCCGCAATCCGAGGAGCGCTGCTGCGATGATCGTTGGGGTACATGGTCGATCTCATCTTGGGAATCCTGGCGGCCGTGGCCGCGTCGGCGCTCTACAGCCTAGGGGTAGCGCTGCAGGCGATGGACGCCAAGCGCACTCCCCACACCGAGCACCTGCACCCCGCGCTTGCTCTTAACCTGCTGCGCCGTTCGCGCTGGCTGGCGGGAACCGGGCTTTCGATGCTTGGCTGGCCGCTGCAGGTCGTCGCGCTGTTGCTCGTCTCGCTCGTGATCGTGCAGCCGACGATGGCCGTCGGACTGCTCGTGCTGCTGTTCTTCGGCGAGCGCATGCTCGGCGAGCGTGCGGGGCGACGCGAGCACCTCGCGATGGGCGCGATCGTGCTCGGCGTCGTCGGTATCGCCGCCTGTGCCCCGAACCGCAGCACCGGGCATCGCGACGACCTGATCGTCACGGTCGTGCTTGTCGGGCTCGGGCTGCTCACGTTGCTCCCATACGCGGTCAACCGCGTACGCCGACCGGCTGCATCGCTGACGATGGTGGCCGCTGGTCTTGGCTATGCCTGGAGTGGCGTGGCGACGAAGCTGTTCTCCGACGACCTCTCCCGAGGGCGCTTGTGGTTCGCGGTCGCCTGGGGGCTCTCGACGGCAGGGGCCTCGGCGGTGGCGGCGCTCAGCGAGATGAGCGCCCTGCAGATGCGCCCGGCGATCCAGGTCGCGCCCGTGGTCTTCGTGACTCAGACGATCGTGCCGGTGATACTCGCGCCGCTCCTGCTTGGGGAAGACTTCAGCTCCACCCCACTCGGCGGCATACCGCTCACGATCTCCTTGGCCGTGCTGGTCTCCGGCGCTGCCGCGCTTGCCCGCTCGCCGCTCTTGCTCGCCTTGATGGAAGGCGAGGCCGTCAGCGAGCCCAGCGGCTCTACGGATAGGCCCTCGGAGCGCAAACGCGAGACAATCCGCTCGACGCCGGCAAGCGAGGAGGGGTCGCCGTCCACCGACACCACGAGCACGTCGCCGGCGCGCATGCGTCCATGAGGCATCTGCCCGGGCGCGTTCAGGCGTTCTGAGCCGGCAACCGGAATCGCGCCGGTGGTGCGAGCGAGCACCAGCTGGCCCACCGTCAGGCCTTTCGGTGGCTGTAGGAAATAGAAGCGATGGCGCAGACCGAGCGCGTGTGCCTGCGAGCGCAGCGCCCCGCGCGTGCGCACCCAGCGGAAAGGCGAGCCTGAATGGGGTAGTTCGGGCAGTAGTTCGTCGTGGTGGGCGCGCAGCTGCGCGATTGTGGTGGGGGCGTCCGCGCCGTTGTCGGCGAACGACACGCGGATGCCGTCGTCCGCCAGCTCGCTTGCGATCAGCGCCACCTTGCCTGCCGGGGCTCGCACCACCAAACCAACCTCCGGCGCTCGGGTTTCCACGCGCTTGAGCGCGTGCCCTCCCAGGAACAGCGCGGCAAACGCGGTTACCTCGTCGGTGGACATCAACCAGGTGCTCACCACCAGCAGCAGCGCCATCTGCGTGACGAACGCGATCATGCGCAAGCGCCACAGCGGGATCGGGCGCACGCGGTGGGGCGCGCCGAGCACGAGGTCCACCGCCGCCGGGTCGAGCTGGAGCTCGAGGGAAGAGGATTCTGTTCCCTCTGAGCGATCGACGCCCGCCGCCAGCGCCCCGTCCGTTCGCGCCCCGTCCGTTCGCACCGTGCCATCCGACCGCGCTGTCCCGTCTACCGAAGCCATTGCGCTGGCGGTATCCATTCCCTCGACACCCTCGGCCAGCTCGGGTGCGGCAACCGTGTTCACTCCGGCGACCGCCAGCAAGCCCTCGCGCGGATGCTCACCACGGCCACGCAACGCATGGTGTTCGGCGAAGCTGGCCTGCACGTGCTCTGACAGCTCGTCCGTGTTGTTGGCGAGGCGCAGCAGGCCGAGATCGGCCATCGCACGCGTGTTCAAGCGCGCGTGTCCCACCGGCAGGCCGTAGGAGACGACCGGTGTACCAGTGGCCTTTGCCTCCAGACACGTCACGCCCCCAGTTGAGTGCACAAGCGTGTCGGCCGCCGCCAAGATCTCCGGCATCCGTTCGGTGAAACCGTAAACGCGAACCCGCTGCTCGTCGGCGAAGTCCGACTCTAGGCGCTCGCGCAACTGTTCGTTGCGCCCGGCCAGGCAAACGATCGCGCTCACATCGGGGATACGGGCGATCGCGCGCACCGCGCCCTCAATGTCCCCCACTCCCCAACCGCCTCCCGAGACGACGACCATGCGGCCCGCTTGCGGCAGGTCGAGAGCCTGGCGGGACTCCGTCTGGGGGCGCTCGTCTAGGAACTCTGAGGAGATCAGTGGACGCACGAGCCGTGCGCTGCCACGGCCGGCGATGCGCTCGACCGAGCTCATCGACTCGCCGTACATCACCAGATGACTGTCGATGCCCGGCTGAGCCCAGAAGAACAGGCCCGTGAGATCGGTTATCGTCGCGACCGTCGGACAGTGCACCTGCTGTGTACGACGCAAGCGCGCGAGCACCACCGTTACCGCGGGGTACGTGGAGACGACGACATCGGGTTCGTGTTCGGCTATGCGCCTGGCCAGCGGGCGCGAGCCGAACAGGCACAGCAGCTTGCGCGCCAGCACTCGCACCGGGGCTACCGACTCCAGCAGCCAGTAGATCACGGTGTAGGTCCACGGGAAGAAGCGCAGTTGCACGCGATAGCCGTCCTCGACGACCGGTTGCAGCAGCGGGCCCATCGCCGCGAGCCCATCGATCACAGTCACCTCCGCCGGCTCGGGGGCGCTCTCGATCTGGTGGGCGAGTGCGCGCGCGGCCGCGGCGTGACCCTCGCCGACGTCGGCGGAGAGAATCAGCACGCGCTTGGGCCCGGGGCGCCGGCGCGATGTCGATGTGCGGTGGCGGCGTGGCATACAGTTCAAGCCTTGCCCGCCCGGCGGACGGAACGGCCAGGTCGCAAGCATGGTGAAGATGCTCTCAAGCGCAGGCGACACGCAAAGCGTAGCGACCGCGCCGAACGGTCGCACCTCGGCGAACCCGTCTCCGCGCTCCTCGACGGCACTGCGCGCGCTCGGCCTGGTCGGCCTCGTGGCTGTCGTGGGCGGCGTGTTCGGAGTGGCGGCCGGCGCTGCCAACAGGCCCACGCCCTATGTTCCAGCTCGTATCGGGGGCTGGCCCGGCTGGCTGAGCGGGCCACTGCACGGGCTCGGGCTTGGCATCGGCTCCTCGAGCTTCCAGATGCTGACGCTCGTGATGTGCACCGGCTACGTTGCCGCGCTGCTGGCCGCGCGCGTCTTGCCCGGCAAGGCGATCGCGCTTGCGATCTTGGCGGTCAACCTGCTGTTGCTGCTCGGGCCGCCGCTCATCTCTCAAGACGTCTTTGGCTACCTCGAGTTTGCTCGTCTGGGGGTGCTGCACGGGTTGGACCCCTACACCCACGTCGCGGCAGAAGCTCCAACCGACGCCGTCTTTCCCTTCATCGGCTGGCCCTTCCAGCACTCTCCTTACGGGCCCCTTTTCACGCTCGGCACCTATCCGCTTGCCTCGCTCGGACTCAACGGCGGCCTGTGGGCCCTCAAGTTGCTGGCTGTCGTGAGCAGCCTCGCGGCGGTGGCCCTGACTGCAAGCGCGGCAGAGGAGATGGGACGCTCGGCGAAGGTGGCGGCGGTGTTCGTCGGCTTGAATCCGGTGCTGCTGGAGCTGGCTGTCGGTGGCGCCCACAACGACACGCTCGTGCTGTTGGTCTTGGCCGGGGCGCTGGCGCTGGCGGCTGGCAAAACAGCGATGCCCCCCGCGCGCGCGGGGGGGCATCCCGTTTTGACGAACACAATGTCGGGCGACACGCCGACAAAGCCGACGACTGGCGGGGCGCCGGCAACCGCCACGGCGCGCAGGGGGATCTCGCACAGCGGCACAGACGGGGCACCGACAAACGCAACGGCACGCGGGAGGGTCTCGCACAGCGACACAGGCGGGACACCGACAAACACCACGGCGCACGGAAGACTCTCGCACAGCGACACAGGCGGCGCTCACAACCTGCGCGCGGCGGCCGCCCTGCTCGTGGTCGGCATAGGCATCAAGGCCTCCGCGGGACTCGTACTGCCGTTCATGGTGCTCGCACCGAGTGCCTGGCGTGAGCGTATGCGGGTTGCCGCCTGGGCTTGCGTGGCGCTTGTGCTGCTTGCGGTCGTCGCTGTCGTCGGCTTTGGCACACATGCGTTTGGCTTTCTGGATGCGCTCAACGAGCAGCAACAACTGGTGGCGACACACAGCATCCCCGCCGAGACCGCTCGCCTCGTTGGTCTCAGCGGCGTGCCCACCTGGTGGCGACACGTTTTCCTGGCCGGATTTGGCCTTGTGCTCTTGCTTGCGCTGTGGCGCACGGCGCACGGTGCCGAATGGCGGGCGATGGCCGGCTGGGCCACACTGGCCCTACTGCTCTCGACCGCTTGGCTACTGCCCTGGTATGCGATATGGGCGCTGCCGCTGGCCGCGCTTGCCGACAGCCGCCGCCTGCGCATCGCCACGCTCCTCTTCTGTGCCTACGCGATCTTGATCCACCTGCCGCTTGCCGATCCCTTGCTCAGCCCCTCCAGGCATGTCGCTCACCACGCGGTCTACCCCAACGGGCGGCCGCTCGCCGGGGGCCGCGGCGCGCGCGCGATCATTCTCGCCACGGACGGTCGGGCGCTCCGCGACCACGACGTCGTACTCACCCGTCTCCAGGTCGAGCACCACGCCGCTTTCGATCTCCGCGGGCGAGGCCTCGGGGCGCAGGCGACGTAGGCGCAGCGCATCCAGGCGGCGGAACTTGAGAATCTCGAGCACGTATACGAGGTAGACGCTGGCGGCGACTACCAGCACGGCCAATGCCGCCATCACGAGCAGCCAGCCGCTGTGCAGATGGCCTTTGTGATCTGAGTAGGGCACGAAACGCAGGGCGAGCGCGAAGCCCGCAAGCATCAGCGTCCACGCGTACAGATAGGCGATCGTCCGCCTCGAGGAAAAGCCGATGCGAGCCATGCGGTGGTGGAAGTGCTCGCTGTCGGCGGCGTAGATCGGACGCTTGTACTTCAAGCGCTTGAGAACCACGAAGGTGGTGTCCAGGAAAGGTACGGTCAGCAGGATCAGTGGCAGCACGAAGGACACGACAACTGGCGTCTTGACCGCCGCCTCGACGGCCACCACCCCCATCAGCAGTCCCAGCAGGTTTGCCCCGCAATCGCCCATGAAACTCGAGGCGGGCGGGAAATTGTGGATCAGGAACCCGAGCGCGGCGCCGGCCGTCAGCGCGGCCAGCACGCCCGGGGCGGCGCGGTCGAGGTCGAAGGCGATGATCGCCAGTGTTCCCGCGATGATTACGCAGACGCCCGCGGCAAGGCCGTCCACGCCGTCCGAGAGGTTGACGATGTTCATCATCACCACGAGGCCGATGACGGTCAGCACCGGGCCGGCGTTGGTGGGACCGGCGTTTGGGAAATGCAAGGTGCCGGCGAACGGCAGCGTGATCGACTTCACCGCAACGCCGAAGTGCACAACGATCACGGCTGCCGCGATCTGGCCGACGAGCTTTACCAGCGGGGGCAAATCGAAGCGGTCATCCAGTGCCCCGACGAGCGTTATGAGCGCGGCCGCGATCAGTACGCCGTTCCACATCTCGCTGCTCGAGCTGTAGCCCGCCGGTAGGAAGGCGAGCATGGCGACAAGTACTCCGGCGAAGATCGCCAGTCCGCCCAGCAACGGTGTGGCGCGATCGGAAAGCCCGCGCTCGCGTGGTTCGTCGACGGCACCCACCGCCCTGGCCAAGCGCATCGTGAACGGGGTAAGCAACGCGGTCACGGCCGCTGCGGTCAGGAATGCGTAAAGCGCGTCGAGCTCGTTGAGTTTGGCCATCGGCTCGCGCACAGCATCGCAGGCGCGGGCGTCGGCAGTGTTAGAAACCCATATATGGGACCGGGGCGCGCAGTCGTTGACGACGCTAGGCCGTGGCCACAGCGTTCAAATGCTCATACAGCGGATAGCGCTCCACGATCGCCCGTACGCGCTCTGAGAGCTCCTGCTTGCGAGCCTCGAACTCGGGGGTAAGAGCGGTCGCGACGATGGCGCCAACCTCGGAGAAGTCCTCGACGCCAACGCCCCTGGTGGCCAGAGCAGGCGTGCCAATGCGCAGCCCGGAGGCCTCCATCGGCGGGCGCGGATCGAACGGGACGGCGTTACGGTTGACGGTGACGCCGATTTCGTGCAGACGGTCCTCGGCTTGGCGGCCGCTCAACTCCGGCTCACAGGCACGCAGATCGACCAAGGCGAGGTGCACGTCGGTGCCGCCGGTGAGTACGTTCACGCCGTGACCTGCGCGCATGAGCTGCTCTGACAAGGCCTGAGCGCCCTCGATGGTGCGACGCTGACGCTCGGCGAAAAGGTCGCTTGCGGCGATCTTCAAGGCGACGGCCTTGGCGGCGATCACGTGCTCCAAGGGACCGCCCTGCTGTCCGGGGAACACCGCGGAGTCGATCTTCTTGGCGTGCTCGGCCTTGCACAGGATGATCCCGGCGCGCGGGCCGCCCAGGGTCTTGTGGGTGGTGGTGGTGACCACGTCGGCGCCGTAGGCCAGCGGATTGGGATGCAAGCCGGCCGCGACGAGGCCCGCGAAGTGGGCCATGTCGACCATCAGCAAGGCCCCAACCTCGTCGGCGATCTCGCGAAAGCGGGCGAAGTCGAGCTGGCGGGGATAGGCAGACCAGCCGGCGAGCAGCAACTTGGGGCGGCGCTCGCGTGCGATGCGGGCAACCTCGTCCATGTCGATGACGCTCGTCTCGCGGTCGACCTCGTAAGCGGCGATGTCATACAAGCGACCGGACACATTGATTTTCATGCCATGGGAGAGATGGCCACCATGGGCCAGGGAAAGTCCCATGATCGTGTCGCCGGGTTGCAACAACGCGTGGTAGACGGCCGTGTTGGCCTGGGCCCCTGAATGCGGCTGAACGTTTGCGTGCTCGGCCCCGAACAGCGCCTTTGCACGGTCGATCGCCAGCTGCTCAGAGACGTCCACCCACTCGCAGCCGCCGTAGTAGCGCCTGCCCGGATAGCCCTCGGCGTACTTGTTCGTCAGCACCGAGCCCTGGCATTCGAGCACCGCCTGCGGGACGAAGTTCTCCGAGGCGATCATCTCGAGCGTCTGCTGCTGACGCTCGAGCTCGCCGCGCAGGGCGGCGGCGACCTCGGGGTCCACCTCGGCGAGTGGACGGTTGAAGTAATCGGGGCTGAGATCGGACATGGGCGCGCTCCTAAAGCTTGTGAATAGCTATGGGTGCCCAGGCGCGCGGCGGTAATCGCAAAGCCGCTTCCCGATGGTCGATTCCACCTCTCGCGCCAGTCGCGGCTGCGCACCATGAGGCTAGCAGGAGCCATCCAGCGTCGTTTGGATGAATTCCGCATCGAGCGGCCCTTCGCGCACGGTCCGCCAGTGCCCGCTCCGCTCGTACTCGGACAGGTCGATCACAGTAGAGGCAAGGCCTGGAAGCTCGCCGCCGTCAAGCACGAGATCGACGCCTTCGCGCAACTCGACGGGGGCGCTTTGCAAGTCGCGCGGGTCGGCGCCGCCAGAGAGGTTGGCGCTCGACTGCGCGGCGGGCACGCCGACACCGGCGAGCGCGGCGAGTGGGCCCTCGAACAACGGCACGCGTAGGCCGAGTAGGGCGGCTCCGCCACCGGCACCTGGATCGCACGCCAATGGGAACCTCCGACTGGAGTTCTCGAGCAAGAGTGTCACCGGGCCCGGGAGCAGTGCGCCGAGCGCCGCCCGCGTGCGCGGGCCCAACTCGCCCAACGACTTCAGCGCCGGCTCGCGCGCGAAGAACATGACGGCAGCCGGCTTGAGGGCCGGACGGCCCTTGAGCTCGTAGATGCGCCGCAAGGCCGTCTTGCTTTCCGGGTTGCAGGCGAGTCCGTAGACGGTGTCGGTGGGAATCAACGCAACGCCATCGCCGGCCAGACACTCCTCCAGGCGCCTGGCATCGTCGAGCACGATGCTCACGGTCGTACCGTGCCCGGCGTCTCCCGACGAGCACGCCCACGCTCGCGGCCAGCCGAGCGTCTGCCGACGACGATGTTCACGCTCGCTCCCCGACGACGACGCGCTCGATCCTCGCGAGGTCGCGCTCCGCGCGTACCGACTGAAAGCCCGCGGCGCGCATCAGCTCGCCGACGGCGGCGGCTTGACCGGCGCCGACCTCCAGCGCGAGAAGGCGCACGGACGGGCGCGCGGCTGCTTGGCCGATCAAGGGTCGAATCGCATCTAGCCCGTCCTCGCCGGCGAACAGAGCGCGGGACGGCTCGTGGCGAACGATCTCGGGCTCGAGCATCGCCCTGTCTCCCTCTGGCACATATGGCGGATTGGAGAGGATCGCCTCGAACTCATCGGGCACATCCTCCAGCAGATCGGCCGTGAGCCAGTGTACGTCGAGGCCGAGCCGCTCGCCGTTGGCACGCGCGAGGGCCAACGCGTCGGTACTGAGATCGCTACCGGTCACCCCGAGATCGGGACGCTCGTCCTTCAGTGCGAGCGCGACCGCGCCGCTGCCGGTGCCGACGTCGAGCACGCGCCAGTCCTCGGGCAACGAGAGCGCGACTTCGACAAGCAGCTCCGTCTCCGGACGTGGAATCAGCGCCCTGGGATCGCTGGTTAGCTCGAGCCGGCGAAAGTGACGTCTGCCGAGGATATAGGCGACGGGCTCACGCAGCACGGAGCGTCTGCGGACGAAATCCTGGAACCTACGCACCGCCGCACCGGCAACGACCAGCTCGTCCTTGTCCCGCCGACTGTTCCCCGGTGCAGGGGATACTCCGGAGGACACACCTTGGGCGGCGGGCGCCGCCATGCAGGCAACGAAAAGGCGCTCACGCGAGATCCCGAGAGCATCAGCCAGCAACAGTTCAGCATCGAGGCGAGGCGTTTCGCAGCCGGCGGCGGCGATCGCAGTGACGGCGCCATCGAGCGCGTCGCGCGCCGGGGTTCCACGAGCGATCGATCCGACGGACGAGCGAGGAGGCATTTTCCGGGGAGGTCGTCTTGCGGGAGGCCGCGCCCGGAGATCAGACGTCCGTCTGGGCCAGCAGGCGACGGCGCTTCTCATCGGCCTGCAGGGCGGCGGTGATCTCCTCGAGTTCGCCTTCGAGGACCTGGTCGAGGTTGTGCACGGTGAGCTTGATGCGGTGGTCGGTGACGCGACGCTCGCCGTAGTTGTAAGTGCGGATCTTCTCCGCTCGGTCGCCAGTGCCAACCTGCGAGCGGCGGTCGGCTGCCAGCTCTGACTGCTGTTCGGCAAGCGCCCGCTCGTACAGACGGGCGCGCAGCACGCGCAGCGCCTTCTCTCGGTTTTGCAGCTGTGACTTCTCGTCCTGCATCGAGACGACGATGCCAGAAGGCTTGTGCGTTATTCGCACCGCCGAATCGGTGGTGTTGACCGACTGCCCGCCCGGGCCGGAGGAGCGATAGACGTCGACCTGCAGGTCTGAGGGGTTGACCTCGACGTCGACGTCCTCGGCTTCCGGCAACACCGCGACGGTGGACGTGGAGGTGTGGATACGACCCTGGGACTCCGTCTGCGGCACGCGCTGCACGCGGTGGGTGCCGCCCTCGAACTTGAAGATCGAATAGGCGTTCTCGCCCTTGACCGCGAACGTGTACTTGCCCTCGCCGATCTCGAGCGGCTCGGGCTTCAGCCCGACGCGTTCGGCATAGCGGGTGAGCATCCGGTAGACGTCGCCGGCCCACAGCCCGGCCTCGTCGCCGCCGGCGCCGCCCTGGATTTCGAC
The DNA here is from genome assembly GCA_036266805.1 of Solirubrobacteraceae bacterium. Classification (GTDB taxonomy): domain Bacteria; phylum Actinomycetota; class Thermoleophilia; order Solirubrobacterales; family Solirubrobacteraceae; genus Palsa-744. The sequence goes on along the minus strand of DATAXK010000039.1, from coordinate 76,461 downwards.
GATCACGTTCTTCTCGTCGTTGGGGTCGCGCTCGACCATCGCGAAGCGGATCTCCTCTTCGAGCCGCTCGATGCGCTCGCGCGATGCGCTCAACATCTCGCGCAGCTCGGGATCGTCGCCGTCTTCGGCGATCAGCTCCTCCGCCCCGGCCGCGTCGTCGCTGGCGTGGCGCCACTGCGCCGCAAGCTCGGCGGCCGGCTCCAGCTGACGGTAGGCACGACCGACCTCGGCGTAGCGTTCGCGATCGCCGATCACCGCGGGGTCGGTCATCTGCTCGCCGAGCTCGGCGAAACGGACCTCGATCTGCTTGATCAGCTCCTCGATCATGCGGCCAGTCTATGTGGCCTTGCGGAGCCCCTCCGAGGACAGCACCCCAAGGACAGACGATATGGCAGCGCATACGACGGGCCTGGACCTGGAACGTCTTTCAAATGATCGGCACGCCCGAATCCGTCCTGGACAAGGCAATGCGGGCCTACGGCAACCAGATACTGCGCGTTACGCCACGACCTCCACGCCAACCAGGTCGGCGGCGTCCATGCTGCCTGGCGTCTCCAGCGCCAATACCGCCTCCAGCGAAGCAATCGCGACCGCCAGCTGGTCGAGGCTGGGCTCTTGCGTGGTGAGCAACTGCAGCTTCAGGCCAGGCCACATGACCGCTTTGACCCAGCGCCTGTTGCGATTGCGCCCAGCGAACTTGATGATCTCGAAGGAGATGCCGGCGATGATCGGCACACCGAGTATGCGCGAGGCGACGAGCAGATACCAGGCGGGCAGGCCGACGGCTCCGAACACGAAGATCGAGACGACCATCACGATCAGCAGGAAGCTCGTGCCGCAGCGCGGGTGCAGACGCGAGAAGCGCTGGGCGTTGACCGGTGTAAGCGCCAAGCCCGCCTCGAAGCACGAGATCGTCTTGTGCTCGGCGCCGTGGTACTCGAAGACGCGCCGCAGGTCTTTGATGCGTGAGAGCAGGACCATGTAGCCGAGGAAAATCAGGGTTCGCACGATGCCCTCGACGACCCAGAACAGCGCCGAGGAGCCCAGCTGTCCCTTGATGAGACTCGTCAGGCCAAGTGGCAGCAGGAAGAACAGGCCGATCGCGAACACCATCGCGACCACGACTGTCCCGACCCAGACACCGGTACCGATTTCCTGTGCCTCCTCATCTGCCTCGCCCTCGGGCAGCTGGGCGTTGGCGGAGATGCCAAGCGCCCGGAAGCCGATCGCAAGCGATCCCCCGAGCGCAACGATCCCGCGCAAGATCGGCAGGCGCAGCCAGCGATGGCGTGTCAGCGCCGAGGTGAGTGGGAAGGTGACGACCTCGATCTCGCCGAGCTCCTCCAACTGCCCCTGCTCCTCCTCGCGGCTGAGCTCTGCCTCGCGCGCGAACGCCACCTCCAACGAGTGAGAAACGTCGCGCGCGCTTGCGGTGTGCCCATCCTCGGACCTGGGGCGCCCATCATGCGACTCGTCGATTCCGGAACGCGATTCAGAGCCCTCCCGCGAACGGACTTCGCCCTGTGAGCGAACACCGTCCTGTGAAGGAACGCCTCCCAGCGAAGGAGCACCCCCCTGTGACGAAACACCCCCTTGTGGAGGAACTCCCCCCTGTGGGCCGACACCCTCCTGCACCGCGTCGTCGCCCGTGCGCAGCGGCTTGCGTACCGCCACGGCCCAGTGGCGAACGCCGCGCATCATCACTCCCTCGAGCACCGCCTGGCCACCCAGTGGCGCGTCTCGTCGTGCTGTCAGCTCCCCGTCGGGAAGTTGACCTACGGCGCTCCCTGGAGCTCCAGGGCTGGACGAGGGACGCGGCACCTGCGCCGTTGTGGCCGCCTGGAGATTGCTCGCTTGGACCCTCCCACCGGCACCCGGTCGAGAGGACATCGTCTTACTGGGGGCGAGCCTGCGCCTGAGTGCCGCCCGTCTGCGCGCTGCGCTGACGTCCCTTGGCGACCCGGCGTTGGAAGCGCTCTACGCGTCCACCTGTGTCCACGAGCTTCTGCCGTCCGGTGTAGAACGGGTGGCAGTTGGAGCACACCTCGACGTGGATGTCCTCCTGCGTAGCGCGCGTCGTGAATTCGTTGCCACACATGCAGCGCACGTGTGCCTCGACGTAGTTTGGATGGATCGAAGCCTTCATGGTTCGACCATTCTAGCGACCTCAGGCGCCCGCGGACGTCGAGGCCTGCACAACCTGCCTTGACATGGATGGCTGGATACAGTGAGAGCTGTGAAGTTCGTCGCGCTTGAGCACGTGTCCTCGTTCGTCGGTCCAGCGGAAGCGCACCGTCACGCGGTAGGCGGCAGGGGCGTCGAGGTTGGTGATCTGCTTGACGTACTTGTAGATCTCGACCCCGGGTTCTGAGGTACGCCAAACACCGAAGCCGGGGGCCGCAAGCGTATGGAATTCGCTTTCGCCTTGCAGACGCTGCTGCAATTCGATCCGCATCGCCATCTTCTGCGTCGTCGCGGTGGCGGCCATCTGTGCGGTGAACGTGGCAGAGCGTTCCGCCTGGACAGTGGAGGTGAGGCACTGTTCGATCCCCACTGTGGCCGTGCCATCGGCAGGGGCGGGCGCCGACGTATGCGAAGCGGTGTCCGCGAACGCGGTCTGAGCCCAGACCAGCAGCACCAGCGCACAGACCAGTGCAAAGACCATTCGCGCAGCGCGAGCATGCTTGACCATCATCCTTCTCATTCAAAAGCCTCTAACACCGGCGGACCCACGTTGTTTCGCACAGACCCCGTGCAGAAGGCACTTTCGTGGTAGCCGTCCTGAGCGTCGGCGACCAAGCAGGGCAAGGACGTACCCCTTCGGGCGCACCCATTCTGGGCATACCCCTTCGGGGCACAGGCAGGCAGGCACGGCTTCGCGCCGTGTGCTTTGCACACAAGCGGCCGAGGACGCAGCCATGCGCAGCGTCGCTGGCGCTCAGGTGATTTGGTAAAGAGGGCCGTCGCCGCCCTCGGGAACCGTGAGGCGCCCGCCCTTGGCCGTGATCGCCCCGCACTGCACGCAGTTGGTGTAGTTGACAATCACGTCCACAACGCCCTTCTCCGGGGCGTCCTCGGGGATCTCGTACACCCCGGCCGGGCACATCCAACGCCAGGTTTCGGCTATCTCGCGCGGAACGTGTTTTTGCACGCGGATGTGGTTGGGGGCGTCATCGCGGGTGGCGTTACCCGTGATGAACACCGAGGAGAGCTTGTCGAAGGTGTACTTGCCGTCAGGCTTGGGATAACGGTCCTTCGTGTTGCCGACGAACATCGGCTCCGCGTCATCGCGGTGCCACTGCTGCCGACCTGGGGGGACCTTGCCTTTCGACATGATCGACGGACCCGCGAGCAGACTCCCGACGAGAAAGCCCTTCTGGAATGCCTGCCGCGTGTTGCGCACCTCCCACAGCTCTTTGGCGATCGACGAACTCTCAACCGCCCGCTCGTAGTCGGACAGGTCGCTGCTGCCGCGTTTGAGAGCCGCGTAAATCGACTCGGCCGCCAGCATCCCGGACTTGATGCAGTGATGAACGCCCTTGAGCGCCGCGGTGTCGACCATGCCGCCCGCGTCGCCGACAAGCACCGCCCCGGGCATCGACAGCTTCGGCATCGACCAGTAGCCGCCACCCGGAAGCGCCTTCGCGCCCCAAGCGACCCGCTCGCCGCCCTCGAGAATGCCCTTGACAAGCGGGTGCGTCTTGAACGTTTGCAGCAGGTCGTGGGCGGAGGTCGTCGCGTCGCGGTAGTTGAGGTCGACGACGAATCCGATCGATACGAGGTCATCCCCCGTCTTCTCGTCCTTCATCGGGTAGATCCAGGTGCCCCCGAGCTGTCCATACTTGGCGGCAACTTTCAGCGGCCACGGTTGCACGAACGTGTGGATCACCCGGTCCAGCGGCTTTGAGACCTTCCATACCTCCTTGACTCCCAGCTCCCACACCTGCGGCTCGCGACCCTCGGCCAGGTCGAACTCTCTGATCGCGGCGCCCGTCAGGTGGCCCCAGCAGCCCTCGGCCAGCACCACGGCTTTCGCCTTGATGTCCGTCCCGGGCTCGAAGTTGCCGAGCGGCTCGCCGTCCCTGCCGCGGCCCTTGTCGCCTGAGCGCACGCCGACGACTTCGCCGTCATCGACGATCAGCTGGGTGGCGGAGGTCTCCGTGAGGACATAGGCGCCGCCCTCTTCGGCCTGCCGCTGCTGAAAGCGGGCAAGCGCGGAAACCGATACCACCTCATTGCCGTGGTTCTTGAAGTTCGGCACCGCCGGAATCGGCACCGACAGCTTGGATTTCGGACCGGTGAGCATGTAGACCGACTCCTTGGTCACCTCGCCGAAGGCGAAGCCCTCCTGGCGCCACTGCTCGCGGGTCATGTCGGGGAACAGTTCTTCAAGCGCACCCGGACGCACGACCGCTCCAGAGAGGTTATGCCCGCCACAGGTCTTGGCCTTCTCGACGACCGCAACCGGCACTTCGCCAAGGCGCTCCATCGTCTCGGGGTCATCGCCGAGCAGCTGCAAAAGTCGGTTGGCGCAGGCCAGGCCGGCCGTGCCGCCGCCAACGATCGCCACGCCGACCTCGATCAGCTCGTCCTCGGGGTCGAGGCCGTGCTTGACGAATTCCTTCTGGGGATCGACGGGCGGTGGGAAGGCCGCGGGAACGACCTTCCCATTGCTTGAGCCGTTATGAGATGACATGACTTGCCGCTCCTTTTCGCTCGCGCATCCGCCCAGGGTGGGTGGGAATCAATTCCTACGACGCTTTCTTGGCCTTCACGGCCTCGGTCAACTTGGGCAGGATCTTGTTGAGATCGCCCACGATCCCGAGGTCTGAGAATTCGAAGATCGGCGCGTTCGAGTCCTTGTTGATCGCGACGATGTTCTCCGAGGACTGCATTCCGACCTTGTGCTGGATCGCGCCGGAGATACCCGCCGCCAGATACAGCTTTGGCGAGACCGTCTTGCCTGTTTGGCCGATCTGGGCCGCGTAGGGATACCAGCCGGCGTCGACGACCGCACGGGTTGCCGCGACAGCCGCATTGTTTCCAAACGCGGCCGCCAAGTCCTCGGCTAGCTGGAAGCCCTCGGCCTTGCCCAGACCGCGGCCGCCGGCGACGAGGATGTCGGCGCCCTCGATGTCGACGTCGGCGCCGCGCTGTTCGCCGCGTGTGACCATCGTGGCCTGCTTGGCGTGATCGCTCAGCTCGAAGCTGACCTGCTCGACGGGAGCTGCGCCGGCGCCGGTCTCTTTGATCTCGAACGCGTTGAGGCGTCCGATCACGATGCCGACGTCGGAGCGGTATTTGATTTCCGAGATGGCCGAGTCGCCGAGGATCGGCCGCTCGGCGATCAGCTCGCCGCCCTCGGCACGCACGGCGGTGACCTCCATCGCCACACCGGCGCCGAGGCGTGCGGCCAGGCCGGCGCCGATCTCGAAGCCGAGCAGGCCGCCGCCGAACAGGGCGTACTTGTAGTCGCCACCGGAGATCGCGGCGCCCATCGCGTCGACGACTGGCTGGGCGAGCCCTTCGGGGCCCTCGGCCACCAGGACCTTCTTGGCGCCGTAGTTCCCAAGCGAAGCCGCGAGGTCCTGCGGGACGCCTTCGCCCACGAGGATCGCATGCGCCTCGCCGCCCAACTCGGCGGCGAGCTTGGCGCCCTCGGAGACGGCGCCCAATGAGTTCTTGTTGATCGCGCCTTCGTAGTGGAGCGCGTATACGAGGATGTTTGCCATCTAGATCAGCTTCCTCTCGTCGAGCCAGGAGACGATCTTCTCGACGGTCTCGGCGGTGTCCTCGTCCTCGATGATCTCGCCGGCGGCCTTGGCCGGCGGAGCCTTCGCGGCCACCCACTGGGCGGCGGAGTTGTCCCCGCCCACCTTTGCGGCGTCGATGCCGACGTCGCCGGCGGTGACCGTGTCGAGTGGCTTCTTCTTGGCACCCATGATCGCCTTCAGCGACGGGTAGCGGGGCTCGTTGATGGCATCGCCGACGGAGATCACGGCGGGCAGGGAGATCTGCACCGTGTCGTAGCCGTACTCGGCCTGGCGCTCGCAGCGCAGCGAGTCGGCGGCGACATCCATCTTGATGACCTGGGTGAGCGAGGGCATACCGAGGTGCTCGGCCACGACCGCGCCGATCGTGTAGCACTCGCCGTCGTCTGATTGCTGGCCGAGCAGCACGAGATCCGGTTTCTCGCGGTCCAGGGTCTGTGCCAGGGCGTAGCCGGTGGCGGCCACATCCGAGCCGGCGACCGCCGGGTCGGAGAGGTGCACGGAGCGGTCGGCGCCGAGCGAGACCGCCTTGTGCAGCGCGCGCACGGCGCTCTCCGGGCCCATGGTCACGGCCACGATCTCCTCCACGGGGGCGACGCCGCCCTCGCGAACCTGCATCGCAGCCTCGATGGCATGCGTGTCATAGGGGTTGAGGTTCTTCTCCCCGCTGCGGTCCATGCGCCCCGTCGAAGCGTTGATGCGCTTCTCGACGGCGGCGTCCGGGACCTCCTTCACCAGGACGCAAATCTTCATTCAGCTACTCCTTAGGGGGTGTCGATGGGGCAATCCTACCTCAGTTGACTGACGAGTCAATCAGCCACCCTTGCGGGGCGGCGTCCGCGTCACCGTGACGCGGACATAAAGACATGATGCTGGCGCGAGTCTGGCACTAGTTGGCACTGCGGGCGACGGTTGCCTCGCGAATGAAATCGACAATCGCCTGGGTGGGCGCGCCAGGGGTGAAAACCTCTGCCACGCCGAGGGCCTTCAGCTCGGGGATGTCTTCCGCGGGGATCGTTCCGCCGACGGTCACGACGACGTCGTCGATCGACTGCTCGTGCAACAGCTCCACCACACGCGGCACAAGGGTCATGTGGGCGCCGGAGAGAATCGACAGGCCGACCGCGTCGGCGTCCTCCTGGATCACCGTCTCCACGATCTGCTCGGGCGTCTGGTGCAGCCCGGTGTAGATGACCTCCATGCCGGCGTCGCGCAACGCGCGAGCGATTATCTTCGCACCGCGATCGTGGCCGTCGAGGCCGGGCTTGGCCACGACGACGCGGATCTTGGGGCCGGTGGGACTCGATTTGTCCGCGGCCATCTCAGACCTTGATTATGAAGGCGTCGCCCTGACCGCCCCCGGAGCAGATCGCCGCGCAGCCGAGGCCGCCGCCGCGCCGGCGCAGCTCGAAGACCAGGCTGCCGATGATGCGTGCGCCCGAGGCGCCGATCGGGTGCCCGAGCGCAACCGCGCCTCCGTTGACGTTGACCTTGTCCTCGTCGATACCGAGCACGCGGATCGAGTTGAGCGTGACCGACGCGAACGCCTCGTTGATCTCCCATACATCGATGTCCTCGGCTTTCAGGCCGGCCTTCTCGAGCGCCTTCTTGGCGGCCGAGGCGGGGGTGCGAGCGAGATAGGCGAACTCATCGGCGGACTGGGCGTGAGCAACAACCTCGGCAAGCGCCTCCTTGCCGTTGGCCGAGGCCCACTCGTCCGAGGCGACAACCAGTGCGCCGCCACCGTCGTTGACACCGGGGGAATTGCCCGCCGTGTGCGTACCGTCCTTGCCGACGAGACCCGGCAGAGCGGCGAGCTTCTCCAAGGACGTGTCGCGGCGCGGGCCCTCGTCCACCTCGACAACCGTGTCCCCCTTACGGCCTTTGATCGTGACCGAGACGATCTCCTCGGGCAGACGACCCTCGTCGGTGGCCTTCACAGCCAGCTCGTGCGAGCGCAGAGCCCAGCGGTCGAGATCGGCTCGCGTCAGCTCGAGCTCATCGCCGACCTCGGTGGCCTCCACGAACATCTGCTTGCCGGAGAAAGGGTTGGTGAGGCCGTCGTGGACCATCGCGTCGAGCGCCTTGACATCGCCCATGCGGAAACCGAAGCGCGCGCCCGGGAGCAGGTAGGGCGCTTGGGACATCGACTCCATCCCCCCGGCGACGCCGACCTGGACATCGCCCGCGCGAATCGCCTGGTCGAGGATCACGGTGGCGCGCACGCCCGAGGCGCACACCTTGTTGACGGTCTCCGAGGAGACCTCCTTGGGGATGCCGGCCTTGATCTGAGCTTGGCGCGAAGGAATCTGTCCCTGGCCTGCCTGCAGCACTTGGCCCATGACAACGTGCTCGACCTGAGCGGGCTCGACGCCTGAGCGCTCGAGCGCGGCCTCGATCGCGATCGCGCCGAGCTCGGTGGCTTCGAGCGTTGACAGACCTCCTCCCATCTTGCCGATGGGCGTGCGCGCGGCACCGAGGATCACGGTCTTGGGCATCGAGGCGATTCTCCTAGTTTAGATTTGTCCCAGCCACCCGGCCAGCTTGCGGCCTGGGCATGGCAATCCTACCGGGCCGCTGACGCCGGGTACGTGACGATCGGCACATCTGCGCACGCAGAAGGCGTAGTGGAGCGGCGACCCAAAGCTCGACCTGCCCAAAGTCCTACCAAAACAGCGATGCCCCCCGCGCGCGCGGGGGGCATCGCTCACCGGAGCAGTCCCAGCGTCCGCCACCCAACGCCCACCACCTCTGCGGGCATCCGTCCGGAGCCGACCGGTATCGTGCTCGCATCGTGAACGTGTCATGGACCACAGATCCAGCCCGGCAGACGGCGGCCGACACAGTGGCGATCGGCCTCTTCGAGGGCGAAGGCACTCCCTCGGGCGCGCCCGAGCAAGTCGGCGAGCTGCTCTCCAGCGGCGAGGCACGCGCCTCGTTCAAGTCGCTCGGGTTGACGCACGCCGAGGGCAAGCGCTGGCTGACCGTCGGGCTTGGCGCACGCGAGGATTTCACGGCCGAGCGGGCACGCGTTGCGGCGGCGGTTGCTCGCGAGCGCGCCAGGGAGCTGTCGACAAAAGTCCTCTGCTGGCAGGCACCGGACACCAACGAGGACGTGGTTGCGGCACTCCTAGAGGGAACGGCGCTGGCCGACTACAGCTTCGACAGCCACAAGTCTTCGTCAAAGGGCACCCCGACGGGAGCAAGCAGCCTCGAGGACAATCCCCATGAAGGCGAGCAGGCGGGCAAGCAAGAACCGGATGCGAAGCCAAAGCATCTCGAAAGCTTGATCGTGGCGGGCGAGGGCGATCTGGCGCCGGTCCTCGACGCGGCACACGTCGTGTCCGAGGCCGTCGGCGAAGCACGCGACCTGCAGAACCGGCCGGCCAACGACCTGACCCCGACCGCCTTGGCCGAACATGCGCGCAAGCTCGGCGAGGAGATTCAGCACCTGTCTGTCGAAGTGGAGGGACGCGACGGTCTTCTAAACCGCAAGATGGGGGCGTTCGCGGCGGTCGCGCAGGGCTCCGACCAGGAGCCGGCGCTCATCACGATGCGCTACGAGCCGCCCGGCGCCTCCGGTCCCCTGCTTGGCTTCGTGGGCAAGGCCGTCACGTTCGACAGCGGCGGCATCTCGCTGAAGCCCGGGGCGAAGATGGCCGAGATGAAGTTCGACATGTCCGGTGGCGCGGCCGTTATCTCGGCGGTTGCGGCGATCGCTCGGATCGGGCTGCCGGTGCGGATCGTGGCGGTGGTCGGCGCCACCGAGAACCTGCCAAGCGGACGCTCCGTGAAGCCCGGAGACATCGTTACGGCCTCGAACGGCAAGACGATCGAGGTCAACAACACCGACGCCGAGGGCCGGCTCGTGCTGGCCGATTGCCTCTGCCACGCGATCGGGCTTGGAGCAGAGCAGGTGGTGGACCTGGCGACGCTCACCGGCGCGGTGATCATCGCGCTCGGCTCGACCTATGCCGGTTTGATCTCCAATGACGATGCCTTTGCCGCCCAGGTGGCCGACGCCGGCGAGCGGACCGGCGAGATCGTGTGGCGGCTGCCGCTGCACGAGGAGTACGACGAGCTGGTGAAGGGGAAATACGGCGATCTCGACAACGCCCCCGAAGGGCGCAAGGCGGGCACGATCACGGCCGCGACGTTCCTGTCGAACTTCGTCGGTGACACGCCCTGGGTGCACCTGGACGTCGCCGGCTCGGCCTGGGATCTAGGACGAGCCTATGCGCCCAAAGGCGCCGCCGGCTACGGCGTGCGCCTGCTGGTGCAATTGGCTCGGGCCCACAGCGTCTAGCGATCCACTTCAAGCGGGCGGCCCCGGCTGGTCTCGGCCTGCCTTGACCTTGGGGGTGCAACCGGCAATCCCAAATCGCAACCGACGGTTGCGATTAAGCGATTTGAGTGGGCAACCTGTCACTGCGCATGTAACCACCGAGGCGACTGGTGACCGCCGCCCAAGCCTCCCCACGAGGGTCGATGTGGGCACGATGTCTGCCGGCTTCACCCTCGATTTCGACCAGCTCGACCGTGCCGCCGGCGGCGCGCTCGGCGCGCTCGTATTTGCGGCTCATCTCGACGGACACCGTCTCGTCCGCCGTGCCGTGCACGAGCAACACGGGGATACCCAGTGGCACATGCTCCATCGGATCGGCGATGGCGTAGCGCTCGGGGAGATCCTCGGGGCTGCCGCCCATCAGGCTCTTGACGGGGCCCTGCGGGATCCTGTGGTAGCCGTCGGCCAGGTCGCATACACCGGCCTGGGAGATCACGCGGCGCACGCGAATCGGCGCCGGCGTACCCGGTGCTCCGGGCGGAAGCTTCGTGCGACCCGCGGCCCATAGCGCCAGGTGTCCACCGGCGGAGTGGCCGAGGATGCTCACACGCTCCAGGTCGATCGGGGCGTCGAGCGTCGCGAGATGATCGATCGCGGCTGCCACGTCCTCGAAAGTCGCGGGCCAGCCGCCGCCGTCGCCCACGCGGCGATACTCGATGTTCCACACGGCCCAGCCGCGCCGCATGAGATCGCCCGCCAGGCCGCGCATCACGATCTTGCCATAGCGCACCTGCCAGGAGCCGCCGTGGATCAGGACCATCACCGGGTGCGGGCCCGCGCGCCTGGGCAGATAGAGATCGGCGCGTTGCGCGCGATGCGGACCGTAGCGATGGCGCTGCCGAGGCGCGAGGACGTCGATGATCAAGCGCGTGCGAGCCACGAACTGGCCATCCTAGAGCGAGTCGACACCCAAAACGATTCGGTACCTAATCTTTAGGTCTCCGCACCGTTACGCCCAATCTTTTGGGACCGCACGCGGCGGAAACCGCGTATCGCCTGCTCTCTGTGAGAATGCGCGCGATGGACTTCGACCTCTCCCCCGACCACGAGCTGATTCGGCGCACCGTGCGTGAATTCGCGGTGGGCGAGGTGGCGCCGGTCGCCGAGGAGCTGGACCGGACGAAATCGTTCCCGTATGAGATCGTCGCCCAGCTCGGCGAGCTTGGAATGATGGGGATTCCGTTTCCCCAGGAGTACGGCGGCGGCGGCGGAGACACACTCGCCTACGTGCTGGCGGTGGAGGAGCTGACGCGCGTCGACTCCTCGGTGGCGATCACGCTGTGCGCGCATACCTCGCTCGGGACGCAGCCGATCTACCTGTTCGGCTCCGAGGAGCAGAAGCGCGAGTGGCTGCCACAGCTGTGCTCGGGCGCGAAGCTCGGCGCCTTCGGCCTGACCGAGCCCGAGGCCGGCAGCGACGCCGGCAACACTCGCACTCGAGCGCATCTGCAGGGCGGCGAGTGGGCGATCGATGGGGCGAAGCAGTTCATAACGAATGCCGGCACCGACATTTCGGGTGTGGTGTGCATCACGGCGGTCACAGACAGCAGCGGAGCAGTCACGGACGGTGACGGGGCGGCCACGGACGCTGGCCAAGCGAGCGACGAAACCGGCAGCAGCCCCGCGCGCGCGGGGGGCATCGCCCAAAAGGAGATATCCAACATCCTCGTGCCCAACGGGACGCCTGGCTACGAACAGGGCGAGCCATATCGCAAGATGGGCTGGAACGCCTCGGACACGCGGCCGCTCAGCTTCAGCGATTGCCACGTGCCGGAGGAGAACCTGCTCGGGCCGCGCGGGCAAGGGTTCAAGCAGTTCCTGCACATTCTCGACATCGGGCGCATCGGAGTTGCCGCGATGGGGGTCGGGCTCGCGCAAGGGGCGCTCGACGAGGCGCTTGCCTACGCCAAGCAGCGGCGGGCGTTCGGCAAGCCGATCTCCAAGTTCCAGGCGATTCAGGGAAAGCTTGCCGACATGTCGGCGGAGATCGAGGCGGCGCGGCTGCTCGTCTACAAGGCCGCGCGCGAGAAGGACGCCGGGCGCAACTTCACCCTGACCGCGGCGCAGGCCAAGCTCAAGACCGGAAGGCTTGCGGTGCGCTGCACCGAGGAGGCCGTGCAAATTCACGGTGGCTACGGCTACATCGAGGAGTATCCCGTCTGCCGCTTCTACCGCGACGCGAAGATCCTCACGATCGGCGAGGGCACCGACGAGGTGCAGCAGATGGTGATCGCTCGGGCGCTGGGGGCATAGGCCGACGCACCCGATGGTCAGGTGGGGGGTTTCTGGGAGACAAGATCCGCTTGGCCCCGCGGCCGACGCCCGTGTGACCGGTCGCGACTCCCGCCTCGCCGAAGCAGGCTTTCAGAAAGTGCTCAGCGCGGCTCGAGCACTACGAGCGGTATCTGCCGGTCAGTTCGCCGACGATAGTCTTCATAGCCCTTGTAGACGCCGACCGCTAGCTTCCACAAGCGGTCGTACTCCTCTGGCGTGGCCACGCGGGCGCGCACCGGCATCCGCTTGGAGCCAATCTGAATCGTCGTATCTGGATTGGCCTTGAGGTTGTAGAACCAGGCCGGGTTCTTCGGATAGCCACCCTTGGAGGCGATCAGGATCACATTCTCGCCGTCGCGCGCGAACACGAGCGGCGTGTAGCGGTGCTCGCCGCTCTTGGCGCCGACGTGGTCGAGCAGCAGCATCTCCGGAATGCCGGGGACGCGGTGACCGATCCGCCCGCCGGTGGCGCGGTAGACCTTCGCGTGGCCGCCCATCAGGCGGATCAAGGTCGGCCAGGTGCGATCCGCCAGGTTGAGATAGTCGAAGGCCATCGCGTCGCACTGTACATACAACTATTCATCGATAGTTGGCCGCCTGGCCAGCCGACACCGTAGGATTGAGCGTGGATGCCACGAACTGCTGCCGACATGGATCCGCTCACGGCGCCCGCACAGGCCGTGCCCACGCGCGCCGGCAAAGATGGGGTGACGCTTGGCGATTGCGCCCGGGCATTTTGGCGCCAGCCCTCTCCTCCCTATCTCCTCGGGGCCGTCCTGATCGCGCTTGCGGCGCGGCTGGCGCAAGGAGAGTGGAGCTGGCGCGATCTGGTCATGGTCGCCGGGCTGATCGCGCTGACGCCGTTCGTGGAGTGGGCGATCCACGTCTACATGCTGCACTCGCCTCCGTTCAACCTGTTTGGACGGCGCGTGGAGATGCTCACGGCGCGCGAGCACCGAGCCCATCACGAAGCGCCCGGAGTGCTCGACGGCGTGCTATTGCCGGTTTACGGGGTGCTCGTGTTTCTGCCGCTGATCGCGCTCGTCAACTGGGGGATGTCCTTCCCGATCGCGCTCGTGCTCGGAGGGCCTCGACTTGCCTACGCGACGACCGGGGTGCTCACCAGCTTTACGATCCTCGGGCTGTACGAGTGGAGCCATTTCCTGATCCACACTCCCTATCGACCGAAAGGGCGCTATTTCAAGGCGATCTGGCGCAACCACCGCTTGCACCACTTCAAGAACGAGCGCTACTGGTTCGGTGTGACCTCGACCGTCGGCGATCGTGTGATCGGCACGCTTCCCGACCAGCGCACCATCTCCCGCTCACCCACCGCCCGTTCGCTACACAGCGAGGACTGAAAGCCAAACCGCCCAACACTCGCCGCTGCCAAACAGGCCGTTTGGCGCCCGCTTCCCAAGAGCTGCCCGGCTATGCCGCGTAGGGAACGATCGTCTCGTCGCCGCAACCGACCATCCGGTAGTGGCGATTGCTGGAGAGCTTGCGCATCACGAAGATCTTGCGCCCGGGGCCGTTGCAGTAGACGACGCCATGGCCATAGACCAGCAGCACGTGGTCGGTGCCCGCCCCGGTCCAGATGTAGTTGGTGCCGTGACTCGCGTAGATCCAATCGTCGCCGGCACCTCCGTAGAGACGGTCGACTTGACCCGTGCCGTTGCCTTCGGCATGCGAGTCGCCCCAGATCACGTCGCCGGCCGGTCCGGCGTGGATCGTGTCGTTGCCGCCGCCGCCGAGCAGCTCGTTGTGGCCGATACTCGCGGGCACCAGATCCGTTTGTTCGTACTTAGCGGCGCACGATGCCGGCAAGCCCGATGGCAGGGGTAGGGCCGAGGCATCGAGTGCCATCGGGAACATGAATCTGGACAGTGGCGCCGCCAGCGATGACTTCTTTGGTCGTGGCGTGCCTTCGGGCGAGGTGCCTTCTGAGGATTCGGTTTCCGGCGGGGCGCTCGCCGATGGGGTCGCTTTGGAGCGTGCCGCTTCCTGCCGGCATTCTGCCTCCAACTGGGGCAGCGTCGTGAAGCGGGGGCCGTCGCTGATGCCCGGAAAGCCACAATCGTGGTAGAGACCGCCGGTATCCGCGCCGTCGCACGAGTAGCTGGGGTCGGTGCCATCGAATGGGTCGTGTCCGGGCCTGCCGTCCAGCGGCCTGTTCTCGTTGGTCGAGTTTTGCAGCAGCATGCCCGTGATCGTCGGCCAACCGAGGTGGCTGGCCTCGGCGGTGCGCGCCCGGACACTCACCTGACCCTCGGCCGAGCGAGCGAACACGCCTGCGCCAAGCGCCAGTGTCGCGGCCAGCAGGCACGCGCAAAACGCGATGTGGTTGTTTGGGCGCACCTGGGTGATCGGCATAGCGTAGTCAGCCCCGATGTCGCTCGAGCAAAGCTGTGGCGGCACTGGCCGGATCGAGCCGTCGCTCGACCACCTCCTCAAGCAAGCGCTTGAACTCGGCGTCCTCATGCAGCTCCTCCTCCAAACGCCGGCGCATGCGCGCGCTGGCGATCGCCAGGACCTCGTTGCGCAGGTTGCGCCCGCGGCGCTCTTGCAGCGTGCCCTCGCCGAGGATGTACGCGCGGTGCTCGTCGAGGCGCTCGATCAGCTCATCGATGCCGCGGCCGTGGGCGGCCTCTGTCTTGACGATCGGCACGCGCCAGCTTGCCCGGCCGTGTCCCCGGTCGTGGGTCCCGGCGGGCGTGTCCGTCGGGGCGCGCCCCTTCTCGCCATCCCCATTCAGGTTCGCGAGCGACAGCACGCCGCGGATCTCGCGCACCATCGTGTCGGTCAAGGGATGGTCGGCCTTGTTGATGACGATGATGTCCGGAATCTCCATCACGCCCGCCTTCAACGCTTGGATCGAGTCGCCGGAGCCCGGCATCAGCACGAGCACGATCGTGTCGGCGTGGTCGATGATGTCGATCTCGGCTTGACCGACGCCGACGGTCTCCACGAACACGTCCTCGCGGCCGGCCGCGTCGAGCAACAGAGCCGCTTGCAGAGCCGCCTCCGAGAGGCCTCCCAGCGCACCGCGATTGGCCATCGAGCGGATGAACACCCCCTGGTCGAGGAAGTGCTCCGTCAGACGGATGCGGTCGCCCAGCAGGGCGCCCTGGGTGAAGGGCGACGAAGGGTCGATCGAGAGCACGCCAACGGTGCGGCCCGCCTCGCGCCTTGCCTTGGTCAGCGCGCCGATCAGCGTCGACTTGCCGACGCCCGGGGGGCCCGTGAAGCCGTAGACCGCCGCTTTGCCGGTGTGGGGGTAGACCTCGCGCACGAGCTCCCAGCCCTCGGGGCGGTCGTTCTCGACGAGCGTGATGGCCCGCGCGAGCGCACGGCGATCGCCGTCGAGCAGACGTTGGGCGAGCGTTGGGGTCACGCGCGGAAGTATCTCGGAAAGCCGCTCGACCCAACCATCACCTCACGTCCTGGGTCTGGGGCCATATGTCGAGGGCGGCACCGGAGCCCAACGTGCTCCACGACGCCCAGCGTCCCCGATACGACACGTAGCTCTAGGATGCGCGCTCGTGACACGAGCCACACATGCGCTGCGCACCCTGCGCTGGCTGCGCGCGCACAACCTGATCAACCGCCACTACATGCTGTTGATGGCCCGGCTTGCCTATCTGAAGCTGCGCTACGGCAAGCGACTGCAGACCGACGGGCCCTGCTTCATCTGCCCAGGGGTGAAGCTCGAGATCGGCAAGCACGCCGTGCTGCGCATGGGGCGCTGGTCCTGGATCGGGCACGACTCGAAGATCCGCGTGCACGAGGGCGAAGTCTCGATCGGACCCAAGACGGTGATGGGCCAGGAGTGCACGATCTCCGCCTACCAGCACGTCTCGATCGGGCGCGAGTGCATCATCGCCGACCGGGTGATGCTGATCGACTTCGACCACGGCGTGGTCGAGGTGGAGCGCCCGATCCGCCTGCAGGGCATCTACAAGCGCGACGTGCGCGTCGGCAGCAATGTCTGGATGGGCTATGGGTCGTGCGTGTTGAGAGGCGTCAGCGTCGGGCACAACAGCGTGGTGGGGACCAATGCCGTGGTGACCAAGGACGTGCCCGAGAACGCGGTCGTCGGCGGCGTGCCCGCGAAGATACTGAGGATGCGCGACGCGCCCGAGCAACTGCGCTGGGAGTAGAGCCGGCGCCGCTTGGCAGCGGTCGCGGCTTCGAAAGCGTCGAGCTCCTCTATCCGCGTGGCACGCGCGGTGGGTGCTGCGCCGCGACGCTCAACAGGTTGGCGACGGCTTGACCTGAGGGAAGGCGCCGGTAGCTGAGAAGATCGCTTTCGAGTGCTGTGGGATGACCGGGGAGCGCTGCATCGACCACGCGCTCGACGATCGGCAGGAACGTCTTCGGGGCTACCAGCACGACGAGCCTCGTGCGGATTGCGATCCTTCTGCCATTCGCGTCATAGCTGGTGGGAGCGCTTTCCAGCTTCCACAGCGACTGGCCCTCGCGACGCTCGTGACCCACGAGTCTCATCAGGCCTTCGCGGTAGAGCGCGCGATAGAGCGCTATCCCTTCGACTCCGTCGAGAGTGACCTCGTCGAACGCCATCCTCAGCTTCAGGTCACTGAGAGCGCTTTCGCGAGCGACCCTGCTCACTTCGAGACGCCCGCGGTACCAAGTTTCACGGCGCCCCGGTGCGGAGGCCGATTCGCTGACGTGCGTCTCGCGCTTTCCGTCATGCACTTCGGCGAACGTCACGCGCTCCCGTCGCAGGGCTCTGCCGGCGTCGTCCCATTCGCGTTGGCGCAGAATGCTCCCAGCCTGGATGCCGCGCTCGATATGCGTGGCGAAGACCGCTTCGACGATCCCCCGCTTGGGCGAGGTCGCCGCGTAAGCCGCAGCCGCCACGTTCACCCCAGGACCGGAGGAGCCGGAGGACAGCACCACGCCGACCACGCTCGCGGCAGCGCATAGGGGCACGGCGATGAGCGCGCGACGACGCAACCGTGAGCTCTTGTGAATCGGCGAACGCCCACCATGCGGCTCGCCGAGGTCGAGCGCGGGGGCGTCGTCTTCGATCAGGCGACGCAAGCGCTCGGGCGACTCGACTGCCGGCGGGTCGATTACGGGGTTGGCCGCCGCCAGGCGGGTCATCGCGTCAACGCTCATGAGGATGCCTCCATCGGTAGGGACGAGCAAGTCGTTGGATCTGAGCGCTCGTTAGAGAGCGCCTGAGTCAGACGCCGCCGCGCGCGCGACAGGCGTACGCGCGCAGTCGCCGGCTTGATGCCGAGCACAGTCGCGGCCTCGGCCGGCGAGAGGCCGTCCCACGCGATCAGCAGCAGCAGTTCGCGATCGGCTTCGTTCAGACGCGTCAGGGCGGCGGCGAGCGCGGGGTCGGTTACGCTCGCAAGCGCGCCATCGCCCGGGTAGCGGCTCGCCGAAGCCGCATCGTCGGCGAGATCTCCGGCTATGTCCGCGGACGTCCTGATGGCAAAGTCCGTCGATGCCGCCACGACGAAATCCTCCGACGCATCCTCCATCCCCTCGCCGGCTTGCCCGGCGAGGCGTTCGTACAGCGCCCCGCGCCTACGCTCGCCGCGCCGCTGCGTACTCAGCACACGCCTGGCGACACCGAGTAGCCAAGGCAGCGGATCGACCGGGACGTCATCGAAGCGCCGCCAGCAGACGACGAACACCTCGGCGACGACGTCGTCAGCCGTCGAGGCCTCTGCCCGGCGCAGCGCGTATGCCTTGACCGCCGGGGCGTACTTCGCATAGAGCAACTCGAATCGCAATCGCCTCTCCACAACCACTATGTGGCCGGATACCGCCTGAGCGTTACATCTGAGCTCAATCGACCGACCCGGCGGGCACCACCCACTCGCATGACTGACCGGTTGCCGCGGCGATCAGATCGAAGTCGTTGTCGTAGTGCAGGACCGTCAGACCGCCGACCTCAGCGGCAGCCGCAACGAGCAGATCCGGCAACTTGCGGCCACGTTGGTGCTTGGACGCAAGCAGGCGCTGTACCTGCTTGGCGCGACGCACATGCTCGGCGGTCGTCTCCACTGGCGCAAATGCTTCGATGGCGTCAGCCAGACGGTCCCACTCGGCCGCATTGCGCGCGGAGAAGCCGATCTCCAAGTCGCTGATGCCGGCTCGGGCCAATTGCCCAAGCCGCACACGCGGTTCGATCGCCTTGCGGACCGTGGGCTCGCGCAACCGAGTGAGGACGCTGGTATCGAGAAGATGCGTCAGCGCCATGCCTGCTCGCGCGGCGCGAACTCGGCGTCGGCCAGCGCGTCCAGACGCGCTGTGACCACCGCGCTGCGATCCTCGCCGACCAACCGCAGGGCGCGATTGACGGTCTCCTTGATCGTGTCTACGCCTAGTTGAGCACGTGCACTCGCGAGCACTTGCTCGTCTATGTCAACTAGATGCTTTGCCACAACGACCAGTATATACCATCTAGGGAACATATATACAGACGCATGTCAGCGCCTCTACGGGTGGGGCGGTCTCGACTCGATTGAGAATCTCTCAGGGCGCGAGCAGAGCCAGCGGATCGGCGTGTACCGCCAGGTTGCGCAGAGCGCCGAGATCCGCGTCGGTGCCGTCCGCAAGCGCTCGCTCGAACTCGGCGCGGTGGTTGGCAAAGCGCTCCCGCGCATACGGGACCGCCAACCCGCGCGACACCATGAACGCCCAGTCGGAGGCCTGCAGCGCGAGCAGCTCGCGCAGCGCGGCGCCACCCGCCTCGCGGCCGGTGGCCAGCGTCTCGAGCTCGGCGGCACGGGTCGCGAAGGCGATGTCTGCCACGGCCGGCCCCGACCAGGTCGAGAGGTCGCCGCCTGTTCCCCAAGTGCTCGCCCCCCAGTCCGGTGAACCAAGCGGCGCGGGTTGTGCCATCGCCGTGGCTTCGTCGAGACGCACGAGCTTCAATCCCTCCCTCGCACACTCCGCCACGACGGCTCGCAGCCACGCCACTCCCTCATACCACCAGTGTCCGAGTAGCTCTGTGTCCAGTGCGCACACGACCAACCCCCCTCCGGGCAGTGCGTCCCCGTCGACGGCCGTCTCGTTGGCAACCCTGAGCCGCTCGATCGTCGCGGCGACGAACTCCTTGGCGTGCCCGCGCGCGAGACCTGTTGCCAGCTCGTGGTCGTAGGCGCTGCCGTCGTTGGCCCACGGTTGGTGGTGGTGGACCGTGTGATGGTGATAGTCGCGGTAGCTGCCGTGCGCCGGATAGCCTCCGTCGCTCCACACGCGCGCGATCGTGACGCGGTCGATCGGGACCAGGATCACGCCCGATTCGCCGACGAGCGGGCGTAGATGCTCGCGAGCACCGAGGCCATAGCGGTTGGTCAGCTCCACGCACGTCGCGCGCACGCCGGCTTCCTCGAGCAACGGCTCCAGGTGCGGAGCGTGGGCGCACTCCGGTAGCCAAAAGCCTCCCTGCCAGCTGCCGGGAAAGCGCGCGCGATGGGAGTCCACGCCGGTCTGCGCCTGCGCGCGCACACCTGCGTCCGTTGCCAGCAGGGGCAGCACCGCGTGCGTGGCCGACGAGGTCCATTGCGCGTGGCGTCCGAGCGCGCCGAGCAGGTCTCCCCCGCGTTCGCGGAAGCGCCGCAGAACGCCTTCGTACTCGCCCCACGAGCGCTCCAGCTCGCGCGCCAGCTCGTCAAAGCCACTCTCGCGCAACCCGGCGATATCTTCGGCGTGCGTACGCCGACGGACCTCCTCGACGAAGGCCTCGAAGCGCTCGCCCACGCTCGTCGCTTCCAGCTGGTCGCACAGGACCGGCGTCAGCGACAGCGTCATCGGCGCGCCCTCGTCCAGCAGGTCGAGCAGCGGCAGGTAGCTGCCGGAGATCGCCTCCCACAACCACTCCTCGCCGAAGGGCCAGGTGCCAAAGCCCTCCACGTAGGGCATGTGCGTGTGCAGGACGATCGCCAGCTCGCCCCTGGGGCGCGTCACGGCCTGCAAACGGCGATGAAGTCGAGCGCCTTGTCGAGATCGGCCTCGGCAGCCGAGCGCAGCGCGAAGTCGCTTGCGGCTATCGCCGGCGTGAACCAGTCGTAGAAGGGCTTGGTCAAGCGCAGCCGCGGATGGATCGCATCCCAACCGAGCTTCAGCGCGAGCGCATGCACCTGCAGCTTGCGCGCATGGGAGAGGCCGTACATGTCGACCTTGGCGAAGCTGCCCTCGCACAGCTCCTGGAACTCGCGCGCGCGATACTCGTGCACGTGCCACGGATTGTCCGAGCGCTCCGCACCCTGGGGGGCGAGCGTGAGCACGTTGGGAGTGGAGACGAACACGACACCTGTGTCTCCCACCAGCGAGCGGAAGTGCCCCAGCACCGCTGTCGGGTCTTGCAGGTGCTCGATCGTCTGCAGGAACACGACCGCATCGGCCGGCTCGGGAAAGGTCTCGACAAGATCGCGAGCGAAGCGCAGGTTGGCGCGCTGATAGCGCAGGCGCGCATGCTCGTGCGCCTCCGGATTGGCGTCGACGCCGACGACCGACGCGGCGCTGTGAGCGAGCACGTCCGAGCCATAGCCCTCGCCGCAGGCCATGTCGATCGCGCGCAACCCGGCCACTTGTGCGGCGATCCATTCATAGACGGCAAGGTGGCGCCTGAACCAGTAGTTCTCCTCGGGCACGTCCGGCAAGGTGCGCTCGCCGGTGAGCGCGAGCGGCGGCACGCCTTCGGGCTGATTGCCCTGCAAGAACAGGGGCGCGGGGGGCGTGCCCTCTGGGGCGGAAGCGGAAGGGCCGGACACGGCGCGAGTATACGTTTCCCACACGCCTCCCGGCAGTGCGCATCGTCTGTGCCGGTGCCTTATTGTGCCCCGCCGTGACACCCACATTGAACGCGGAGGAGATCCGCGACGTCAACACCCGCTACCACGACGTGGCGGCCGGCCACTACGACGCGAAGTGGGGCATCGACTTCGGCGACGTGGGCCAGGCGCAGGTCACCTCCAAGGTGCGCAAGGCGCTCGGCGGCAGGCCGACTCGCTTCGAGCGCTCCTTGGAGATCGGCTCGGGCACCGGCTATTTCACACTCAACCTGATGCTCGCCGGACTGATCGTGCAGGCCACCTGCACCGACATCTCACCCGGAATGCTTGTGACGCTGAGCGCCAACGCCAAACGACTCGACCTCGATGTGACGACAGTGCCCACCGACGCTGAGCGCCTGCCCTTCGAGGACGCGAGCTTCGACCTGGTGATCGGCCACGCGATCCTGCACCACATCCCCGATCTCGCCCAGGCCTTCCGCGAGTTCGCGCGCGTGCTCGCCCCCGGCGGCACCGTGCTGTTCGCGGGCGAGCCGTCGCGTTACGGCGATCGCCTCGCGAAAGTCCCCAAGCGCGCCGCCGGCGCCGTCGCGCCCCTGTGGCGCCGGGCGATCGGCGCCCGTCCCGCGCCGCCCGCGGACGGAGGCGCACCGGAGGCCTCGCTCGAGGGCTTTGTGGACGTACACGCCTTCTCTCCGGGCGAACTCTCCAGCTTCGCCGGCCAAGCCGGCTTCGCCGACATTCGCGTGACCGGCGAGGAGTTGCTCGCCAACTGGTTCGGCTGGACCAACCGCACGTTGGAGGCCACCGCCCATCCTGAAGACGTGCCCTGGGGCTGGCGCAACTACGCGTATCGTGGCTATCTGACGCTGCAGGGCGTCGATCGTAAGCTGTTGGAGTCCCGACTGCCTGCAGCGATGTTCTACAACCTGATCGTCACAGCCAGAAAGCCCTAGCCGCCCGCAAGGGTCGTCCCGTGGCGCGTCCATCCGACCCATCCGATTCGCTGCCGCTGTTCCGCGGCACTCGGCCACTCAAGCGCTGGCGCTACGTGGGGGTGTTCGGGGAGCGGATCATGGTCTGCGCGGCCTCGGTCCAGGTGGGACCCGCGCGCCAGACCTTCTGGGCCATTTACGAGCGAGCAAATACCTCGACGGGCGCAAGCGGCGTCCTGCTCGAGCGGACCCACCTGATCCCGCGGCGTGGCGCGCTCGAGCTGACACCCGGCCTGCTTCGCATCCGCGACGACGCGATCCTGCTCGACCTCGCGCTCGAGGAAAACCAGGGAATCGAAGCGACGTGCCCCAACGGCCGTGCACATGTGTGGACGCACAAGCAGGCCGGAGTTCGCGCACACGGAACCCTTGCGATAGGCGCGCGTCCGCCGATCTCAGTCGATGCACTCGCCGTGATCGACGACACCGCCGGCCACCACGCACGCGTGACCGAGTGGTGGTGGGCCGCCGGGGTGGGCAATGCACCTGACGGCACCCCCCTCGCCTTCAACCTCGTACAGGGCGTCAACGATCCGTCGTCCGGCAGCGAGCGCGCGATATGGATTGACAGCGTTCCCCACGAGGCGCCACCAGTGCAATTCTCGGCGGACCTTCGCTCGATCTCTGCCGACGACGGCTCGGAGTTGCATTTTGCCCCCGAGGCCGAGCGCAGCCGTCGCGAGAACCTGCTGCTCGTGCGAAGCGACTACCGCGCCCCATTCGGCACGTTCAGCGGCGCCTCCCGGGTGGCATCCCGCTCGCGCACGCCGTCGGGGTGGTCGAGCACCACCGCGCGCACTGGTAGACACCGCGAGCCACACTCACATATAGAGCACCCATGCGTTTCGATCCGAGCGCCTCGCCCTCAGGCTGAGGAGATCGGCGGCGAGCACTCAAGCCCCCCGCACACTGTCTCCACAACCATCTGCTTGGCGCGCTCGAGGTCCTCCTCGCCCTGCGGCAGCAGCCCGAAGATCCAGCCGGTCAGCACCTGCTCGATCGCCCCGTAGAACGTCATCGCGGCAAACTCGGCGTCGATGTCGGCCTTGAAGATGCCTTCCTGCTGGGCCTTGGTGACGATCTCGCCGATCAGGCGGTAGGCCTCGCGGATCTGGCCCAAGTGCGTCTGGCCGAACGAGTTAGCCGCGCGCGTGACCTCGACGATGATCACCTTCATCAGGTCTGGGTCGTGACGGTAGCTGTCGATGATGAACGAGGCGATCGCACCGAGCTTCTCGCGCACCGGAACCGGCTTGCGGTCGACCTCGCGGATCATCTCGAGCATCACGCCCCAGCGCTCCAGGAACAGCGTGTTGAGCACTTCCTCCTTGGAGGGGAAGTAGTGGTAGAGCAGGCCGTAGGCCACCCCTGCCTCATCCGCGATGTCCGATACCCGACAGGCGTGGAAGCCCTGGCGCGCGAACACGCGCACCGCCGCGTCGAGGATCGCGCGGCGACGGTCGGGGACGGCCTTGGCCCTGGTGCTCACGCGTACACCTCCGGGCGACGATGGGACAGCAAGGGCACACGCTTGCGAATGTCATCCTGCTTGACGAAGTCGAGCTCGGCGAGGATGTACCCGGGCGTCTCGCCGTCGGCGTGCGCGAGCACCGTCCCCCAAGGATCGACGATCAGCGAGCTCCCGCCGGAATGGTGCCCGCCCGGGTGCTTGCCGACCTGGTTGGCGGCCACCACGAATACCTGGTTCTCGATCGCCCGGGCGCGCACGAGCGCCTCCCAGTGGTCGCGCGTGGTCGGCAAGGTGAAGGCGGCGGGAACCGCGACGATGCGAGCCTCGCGCAGCGCAAGCACGCGGAACAGCTCGGGGAAGCGCAGGTCGTAGCAGATCGACATGCCCAGCTTCGCGCCGCCATCCAGCTCGCTCACGACGACCTCCTCGCCCGGCTCGTCCGTGTCGGACTCGCGGTAGCGCTTGCCCTCGATCTCCACGTCGAACATGTGCAGCTTGCGATACACGGCCTTGACCACACCGTCGGGGCCAACGTGCACGGAGGCGTTAGAGAGCCGCCGAGTTGCTGATGACCCGCCCCGCGGGTCATCAGGTGAATTGGGGGAGCGGCGCTCGGAGATAGAACCGGCCACCAGATCGAGCTTCAACTCGGCTGCCGCCGCCCGCGCCCAGGCGATCGCGCTTCCGTCGAGCGGCTGTGCGCCGGCGCGCAAATCCTCCGGGGTGCCCATCACCGTCCACTTCTCGGGCAGCACAACGAGCGTCGCGCCCTCGGCCGCGGCAGCGCGCACTTGCTTGTCAGCGGCCGCAATGTTCGCCTCCACGTTCGCACTAGAATTGAGCTGAACGGCGGCAGCCTTCACAAGTTGCCCTCGCGCGAGAGTACCCTCATATGTGGATAGATTGACTGATCAATCAATCACTCAACAATAGCGCCGACGACGACGATATGTGGGTTAGACAGCAGAAGACGGATCGACGCCGCGAGCGTCAGCTCGCCGCACTCGCCGGCCTACAAAGCACCGTCAACTGGGACGCAATCAGGAACGATCAGCCGTGGAATTAGGGATGCTGCTGGAGGCGCCAAGCGGGCTGGACTTTCAGCGCCTGCGCTCCCGCTGCGAAGCCAGCTCCGCCAGCAGCAGCTTCGAGTGGATCGCACCGATCAGCTCGCGCAGCGGCTCGGCGCCGGCGGCGATCATCTCCACCGCTCGCGCCACCTCCACCTCGCCCACGAGCCGGTCGAGCAGCGCGCGGACCTCCTCCTCGACGAGCGGGCCGAGCGCCTCGCGGTAGCGCAGCGTGTCATACACGGTGAAGCCGAGCGCCTCCTCATAGCCACCGGCGCGGAAGCGTGAGATCGCCTCGATGATCTTCACGTCGTCTGCGTCATAGCCGCCGCGCCCGGGCGTGAGCACTCCTATCTCCTTGAGGCGTTGCAGTACGTTGGCGGGGATCTCGTAGCGGTCGCGGATCTCCCTGGCGGAAACTCGGCCATGCTCCGCACCCGCTATCGCGCGCTCGAGGATGCTGTCCTCCAGCTCCAATAGCGCGCTGACGCGCTCGGGGTTCTCCTCCAGCACCTCCTTGATCACGCGCAACGGCATGAAGCGCTCTTCCTGCAGGCGCTTGATCAACTGGATGCGCTCGACCAGCTCGGGTGGGTAGTACGCCATGTTGCGGCTGGTGCGTCTGATCTCCTCACCGTCGCCGAGCAAGCCCTCGCGTATGTAGTGACGGATCGTGGGAGCGCTCACGCCCGAGCGCTCCGCCAGCTCGGCCATCTTGAGAAGCGGCTCGGAAGCGGCCCCCGCCTGGGCCTTCATGCCAAGAACGAGTCTTGCTCGGCCGACGCGGCTGGTCCCGCGACGGCCCCTTGCTCCAACAGCTCTGCCACCTGCTGTTCGCTGTAGCCGGCAGCGCGCAAAACCTGATCGGTGTGCTCTCCCAACGCGGGGCCAGGCAGGCGGTTGTGCTCGCCCGGGGTGCGGTCGAGCTTGACGGGAATCCCGAGTTGGCGAACTCCGGCATCGACGCCAGGCTGATCGAGCGTGACGACCATCTCGCGCTCCCCCACCAGCTCGGAGTCCAGCGCCTCATCCAGGTCGAGCACCGGCTCCAGGCAGCAGTCGTGTTCGGTGGCGAACCGAGTCCACTCCACGCGCGTGCGTGCCTTGAAGATCTCCACGACCTGTGCGTGCGCCTCCGAGCCCGGGTGCTCGAACTGCTTCTCGATCAGCTCCTCCCGTCCCACGCCTCGGCACCACGCCTGCCAGAACTTGGGCTCCAGGGCACCGAGTGAGACCCAGCCGTCGGCGCACTCATACGGGCGGTAGCAGACCACCGCGCCCGCGAGCAGCTGCTCGCCGCGTTTGGGCACCGCGCCGTCGGCGAAATATTGGCCGGCCACCATCGCCAGCCACGAGAGCGCGCCATCGGCCATCGACACGTCCACGAACTGACCCTCCCCTGAGCCGGCTTGGGCGGGACGGCCGTCGCGAGCCGGTGCACCGTCGCGCTCGCGCAGCGCGGCGAGAATGCCGAAGGCCGCCATCAGCGCGCCGCCGCCGAGGTCGGCTATCTGGCCGGCCGCTTGTGTGGGATGCCCACCCACCTCGTCGCCTTCACCCGTCAGTCCCAGCAGCCCGATCAGGCCGAGGTAGTTCATGTCGTGGCCCGAGGCATCGCGCTTGGGGCCGGTCTGGCCGTAGCCGCTGATCGCGCAATACACGAGCCCCGGATTCTCCTCGCGCATGCGCTCGTAGCCGACGCCGAGGCGATCGAGCACGCCCGGCCGGAACGACTCCAACACCACGTCGTATTCACGAACCAGCCGCAACAGCACCCCACGGCCGGCCTCGCTCTTTAGGTCGATGCGGATCGAGCGCTTGTTGCGATTCAGCGACAGGAACATCGCCGACTTCGCGCTGTCCTCGGCGCCCTCGTAATAGGGCGGCGCCCAGCGAATGTAGTCGCCGGCGCCGGTGTCCTCGACCTTCAGCACCTCGGCGCCGAAGTCCGCCAGCAGCAGCGAGCAGAAACCACCGGGGAGCAGCCGCGAAAGGTCGAGTACGCGGATGCCTTCGAGTGGCAGGCCCATCAGGCGATCCCAAGCAGCCCGCGCGCCTCGGCCACCGTGGCCGGACGGCGGCCCACGTCTTCGGTCATCTTGCGCGCCTGGGCGATCAGATCCCCGTTGGAGCGGGCCATCTCTCCATTGGGCAGGTACAGGTTGTCCTCGACGCCCGCGCGGATCGAGCCGCCGAGCGTGAGCGCCGTTGCGATCAGCGTCCACTGGTCGCGGGAGATACCGATCACTCCCCAGTGGTGTTTGACATGCCCGCCTCCGGGGACGTCGCCAATGTTGTCGACCATCGCGGCAAGGTTGCGCGGCGTGGGCGGGATGCCTCCGATCACCCCCATCACGCAATCCACATGCAATGGGGTCTTCAAAACCCCCATGTCAACGAGCGGGGTGAGCGAACCGACGTGGCCGAGGTCGAAGCACTCGTGCTCGGGCTTGATCCCCAGCTCGTTCATCGCCTCGAGCAGCTCGACGATCTCCTCGAAGGGGTTTTGGAAGACCATCTTGAAGACGAAGTCTTTGCGTGTACGTGAGTACTTGGCGTAGTTCATCGAGCCCATGTTCAGCGCCGCCACTTCGGGACGGCAGGCGCGCAGGTACTCGACGCGCTTGGCCACAGGCACGCCGACGGTCCCGGTCGAGTAGTTGACGATCACGTCATCCACCGCGCCGCGAATCGCCTCGGTGATGGCGCTGAAGTCCTCGATCTCATAGCTCGGCGTGCCGTCGGGTTTGCGCGCGTGGATGTGGATCATCGAGGCGCCCTCGTCCACCGCTCGTTTGGCCTCCGCGCCGTACTCCTCAGGCGTGTAGGGGATCGCCGGGCACTGCTCGCGGTTGGCGATCACACCGGATATCGAGCACGTGATTACAACTGGATCGTCCAGACTCATACCGCTCTCCGGGGTTGCAGTTCGACGGGGTTCATACAGGCACGACGCCGGACTTCTTGTAAGGACGCTCGATCTTCTTGCCCTCGGCCAGCTCCAGCCCGCGGCAGATCGTGGCGCGCGTCTCGCGCGGGTCGATCACGTCGTCGACCATGTCGTTGCCGGCGGCTATGTACACATCGAACATCTTTTTGAAGCTCTCGACCAGCTCGGCCTTCTTTGCCACCGGGTCCTCGGCCGCGTCGACCGCCTTGCGGAAGGCGATCTCCACAACCCCCTCCGCGCCCATCACGCTGATCTCGGCGCTCGGCCACGCCACGATCAAGTCGGGCTCGTACGCGCGCCCGCACATCACGTAGTAGCCGGCGCCATAGGCCTTGCGCGTGATCACCGTGATCTTGGGAACGGTGGCGTTGGCGACGGCATAGAGCATCTTGGCGCCGTGGCGGATGATGCCTTCGGCCTCGACCTTGGTGCCGACCATGAAGCCGGGCACGTCCTGGATGAACACCAGGGGAATCCCGAACGCGTTGCAGAGGTTGACGAAGCGCGCGGCCTTGTCGGCTGAGTTGTTGTCGAGGATCCCCCCGAGCTGCTTGGGCTGGTTGGCGACGATCCCGGCGGGGCGCCCACCGAAGCGGGCGAAGCAGGTGATGATCGTCTTGGCCCACTGGCCCTTCATGTCGAAGATCTCGCCGTCGTCCACGATCCGCTTGATGACCTCGTACATGTCATACGGCTTGCGGTTGGACTCGGGCAGCACGTCGAGCAGCTCATCGTCGCCGCGCTCGATCGGGTCGCTCACCGGCCGCAGCGGCACCGGCGCCTCGCAGTTCTGCGGCATGAACGACAGGTATTGCTTGATCCGCTCGACGCACTCCTCGTCGCTCGCCACCTCCATGTCGCCCACACCCGACTTGCGGCAGTGCACGCGCGAGCCGCCGAGTTCCTCCTGGGTTACGTCCTCGCCGACAGCGGCGCGCACCAGATGTGGTCCAGCCAAGGCCATCGAGCCGCGCCCCTTGACCATCGGCACGAAATCGGCCAGACCCGGAATGTAGGCGGTACCGGCGGCGCACGGCCCGAGCAACGCCGCGACCTGCGGGATCACGCCGCTCATGATCACCTCCTCGCGGAACAGGTGGCCGGAGCCGGCAAACATCGCGCCGGCGGCCTCCTGCACGCGCGCGCCGGCCGAGTCGAGCAGCCACACGAACGGGATGCGCTTGGTCAAGGCCAGCTCGCGCAGGCGCGTGACCTTGAACTCTCCCGTCATTCCCATCGAGCCCGCCATCACGGTGAAGTCATACGCGCACACCGCCGTTAGGCGACCATCAACCTTGCCGTAGCCGGTGATCACGCCGTCGGCGGGTGCGTCCACGCCGTCCATAGCGCGCTGGGAGGTGTGCGGCTTGCCGTGAATGCCCAGCTCCACGAACGTGCCGTCATCGACGAGCAAGGCGATCCGCTCGCGCGCGGTAAGCGCGCCCTTCTCGTGCTGCTTGTCGATCTTCTCCTGACCACCGCCGAGGCGAATCTGCGCGCGGCGGGCGTGCAGGTCCTCGACCAGCGGGCTCAGCAAAGAGGTCATCGTCCCTTCCATTCGGGCTCGCGCTTCTCGAAGAAGGCGGTCACGCCCTCCACGATGTCCTCGGTGGAGATGGCAAGCGTGAGCTGGGCGCGCAAGTAATCCAGAGCGTCGTCCAAAGGCATGTCCAGCTGGCGGCGCATCCCTTCCTTGCCGAGACGCATGATCAAGGGCGACTTCGACGCCAGCTTCGCGGCCCACTCTCCCACCGCGGCGTCGAACTCGCCGGCCGGGACGACCTTGTTGACGAGTCCCGCCGCGAGCGCTTCCTGTGCAGACCAACGCTCGCCAAGCAGCAGCAACTCGTTGGCCTTCTTGCGTCCTATGTTGCGATAGATCAGCGCCATGATCATGAACGGGAACGCACCCACGTTGATCTCGGGCGTCCCGAACGTGGCGTCCTCGCCGGCCACAATCAAATCGCACGCGAGCGCAATACCGAGCGCCCCGGCGAGCACGTGCCCGCGCGCGGCACACAGCGTGGGCTTGCCGAGCCCGACGATCAGCTTGAACAGCGAGACGAAGCGATCCGAGCCGAAGTGCTTGTGCACGAGCGCCACGTCGGCCGCGAAGCCGCCCAGGTTGGCACCTGAGGAGAAGACCGTCTCATGCGAGGAGGCGAGCACGACCACGCGCACGGCCTCGTCGTCGCGAGCGCGCTCGAAGCCGGCGATCAGGCCGTCGAGCACCTCACCCGATAGCGCGTTGCGCGTGGCGGGCTCGTTGAGCGTGATCGTCGCCACGCCGTCGGCAACCTCATAGAGGACTTTGTCGCTGCTCACGGGCGCATCGTATCCAGTTCAAGCCCTCAGCGCGAAGTGCGACGTCGTACTGTTTACTTTGACTGACCACACCCACTTGAAGGAGAAATCGGATGGCAACCGCCGAGAGCGTCCTGAAGCCCGACCACCAGTCCAAGCGCAAGCACTTCATCTTCACCGACGAGCACGAACAGCTGCGCGAGTCGATCCGCAGCTTCGTCACGAAAGAGCTGACGCCGCACGCGGAGGAGTGGGAGGAGACGACGTTCCCCGACTCGGTGTTCAGGCGCATGGGCGAGTTGGATTTGCTCGGCCTCGACAAGCCCGAGGCCTACGGCGGGCAGGGCGGCGACTACTTCACGAGCCTCGTGCTGGGCGAGGAGATGACCGGCGCCAACTCCGGCGGGCTGGCGATGGGCGTTGCCGTGCACACCGACATGGCGATGCCGCCGATCCTCGCGTTCGGCAGCGAGGAGCAGAAGCAGGAATGGGTCGTGCCCGCGATCAAAGGCGAGAAGATCCTCTGCATCGGCATCACCGAGCCCGACGCCGGCTCCGACGTCGCCGGGATCAAGACGCGGGCTGTCAAGGATGGCGATGAGTACGTGATCAACGGCTCGAAGACCTACATCACCAACGGGCACCGAGCCGACGTAATCGTGCTCGTGACGAAGACCGATCCCGACGCGGGCTACGGCGGGTTCACGCTGTTTCTCGTGCCGATGGACGCGCCCGGCGTGATCCGCGAGAAGAAGCTCGAGAAGCTCGGGATGCACGCCTCCGACACGGCGCTGCTGGCCTTCCAGGACGTGCGCGTGCCCGCGAGCGCCGTGCTGGGCGAGGTGGGGAAGGGCTTCTACCACATCATGTGGGAGCTTCAAGGCGAGCGGCTGATCGGCGCCGCGGGCTCGGTGGCGGGCGCACAGAAATGCTTCAACCGCACGCTCGACTACGCCAAAGAGCGCAAGGCCTTCGGCCGCGAAATCGGCAAATTCCAGGTGATCCGCCACAAGTTCGCCGAGATGGCCACCAAGATCGAGAGCGCCCGCCAGATGGTGTACGTGACCGCATGGCGCTTTGCCAACGGCGAGTACCCCGTGAGGGAGATCTCGATGGCCAAGCTGCACGCCTCGCGCATCGCCGTGGAAGTCGCCGACGAGTGCATCCAGATCCACGGCGGCGCGGGCTACATGAAGGAGTACGGCGTCGAGCGGGCCTGGCGCGATTCGCGCTTGAACCGGATTGGGGCTGGAACCGACGAGATCATGCTTGACGTGATCGGCCGGTCTTACGGTCTGTAAAAAGATTCTTTGAGCCTGGGAAGACATGGCCGCATGCGGCCATGTCCCGACGGCGCATGCGCCGTCGGCCAGCCGGCACATGTGCCGGCCGGAACTGCCCAAATTAATTGATGAGTAATCCCACTCCCCCATTCACCCAGGAGCACGAAGAGCTACGAGAATCGGTTCGCGGATTCCTTGACCGCGAATTCGCGCCGCACTCACAGCAATGGGAGGCCGAGCGCTGGTTTCCCGACGAGGTGTTCGGAAAGCTCGCGGCGCAAGGCTTGCTTGGCCTGAAGTACCCGACCGAGCTGGGTGGGCAGGGCGGCGACTACCTGCACGAGGCGGTACTCGTGGAGGAGCTCTCGCGGATCGGCTCGGGCGGCACCGCGGCGGGGATCGGCGCACACATCAACATCGCCACACCCCCGATCTGGAAGTTCGGCAGCGACGAGCACAAGCAGCGGTACCTCGTGCCCGCGATCAAGGGCGAGAAGATCGGCGCGCTCGCGATCACCGAGCCCGACGCGGGCTCCGATGTGGCCGCGCTGCGCACGAAGGCCGAGCGAGTCGACGGTGGCTGGGTCGTGAACGGCGAGAAGACCTACATCACCAACGGCGTGCGCGCCCACTTCATTGTCACCGCGGTCAAGACAACCCAGGAAGGCGGCCACCACGGGATCTCGTTCTTGATCGTCGATCGCGGCGAGGGCGTCAGTGCCTCCAAGCTCGAGAAGCTCGGCTGGCACGCCTCCGACACCGCCACTATCTCCTTCGAGAACGTGTTCGTACCCGAGCAGAACCTGCTCGGCGAGCTGCACGAGGGGTTCAAGCTGATCATGGCCAACTTCCAATGGGAGCGCCTGGCGATGGCACTCGGCACGGTCGGCGCGATGCAGCTCGCCTACGAGCGCACGGCCGAGTACGCGCGCGAGCGCAGCACCTTCGGCCGACCGCTCTCAAAGCATCAGGTCATCAAGCACAAGCTCGCGGATCTCGCCACCAGCGCCTACACCGCGCGCTGCGTCACCTACGACGCGCTGCGCCGCTTCGTCGCCGGCGAGGAGGCGATCAAGCAGGTCACGATGGCCAAGCTCATGACGCAGAGAGCCTCCTTCGAGCTGATGGACGAGTGCCTGCAGATCCACGGCGGAATGGGCTACATGGGCGAGCACTGGGCGCAGCGCGCCGCCCGCGACGCCCGCCTCGGCCCGATCGGCGGCGGCTCGGACGAGATCATGCGCGAGATCCTGGGACGCCTGCTGGGCTTGTAGACGCACGGGCCTTCTGCTCGGCGAAGTGCTTGCTCAGCATCGTCTCCTGGCCCTGATAGTTGGAGCCGATGTCCTGCCCGTAGAGCACGTCCGGCTCGGCAGCCATGTGCTCGAACGCCAGCTTGCACACCGGCTGGCGATGCTCGACCATGAACGGCACGTCGCGTGCGCGCACCTCCAGCGCCGCGCGCGAGCCGTGGTTGCGGCCCCCCTGGGAATAGCCGAAGCCGGGATCGAAAAAGCCCGCGTAATGGGTGCGCAGCTCGCCGGCGGTCGGGTCGTAGGCGAGCATCTCGGCCGCATATGAGGGCGGGATGCTCACTCCCTCGGCCGACAGCAGCAGGTAGAAGACCTCGGGCTCGAGCACGATCCGCCCGCCGCGCTCCGGATGTACCGGCTCCCAGTAGTCCTGCCACTTGAGCTTGCCGATGTGCTCGAGATCGACGGGCAGGCTGTTGCGCTTGGCGCGGTAGCCGACGATGTTCTCCGGGCTGCCCTGGATGTCGAGGCTCAGGAACAGGCCGTCGGCCAGCGACAGCTCCGAGGCGCGCAGCGCGTGGCTGTCCAAGTACAGCAGCGGGAACTCTTCGTGCACCGTCAGCAGCTCCCCGTCGCTCAAGCGCGCATCGCCGTGGCTGAGGCGCACCTGGTTGAGCGAGAGGCCCTGCTTGACGCGGATCGCAAACGAGCGCGGAACGACCTCCAGGTAGAGCTTGCCGCGGTAGCCGGCGGCGATTTCGTCGAAGCGATGGCTGCGGTCGGTGATCACGCGCGTGAACACGTCGAGGCGCCCGGTCGAGCTCTTGGGGTTGGTCTTGGCGCGAATCTCCCGCGGCAGGTGCAGCTCCTCGATCAGCGGCACCAGGTAGGGACGATCGCGCTCGAGCGTCGCCCCGTCGCGCAGGTCGATCTTGTCGAAGGCGAGGTCCTCGATCTTCTCCTCGACCGTCGAGCCCGAGTCGGGCAGGAAGCTGCAACGCAACGCCCAGGCAAACGCTCCCAGACGCAAATCCACGCTCGCGGGCTGGATCGACTCCGGCGGCACCCGCCAGTCCCCGGCCGTGATCAAGCCATGTATGACCGCCTCGCGCAAGCGCTGTGCAGGTAGCACCCCACTGCCCGCATCGACCTCGGACCGCAGGTCGCTCGGCTGAGTTGCCGGATCGCTTGCCATGTCCAGCTGAGTCTATGCGGTGGCTGCGACGAACCGCCGAAGCCGCGGTTCCCCGAACGACCAGCCCGAGGCCGGATGTGTCCAACTTCAGACGAACGGTCGGATGAAGTCATATGACCAGCCGCACGACCCGTCCCTGCAAATCCGCCGCCGGCACGCAAGCCCTGGTACGTGACAGGTGACAGGTGACAGGTGGTATAGTGACGCCCCATGAAGAAGACCAGCATCTACCTGGACCCCGACGTGGACCGGGCGCTCGGGCGCCGCGCCGTAGCCGAGGGCACGACCAAGGCCGCCCTGATTCGCGCGGCGCTCGCGCAGGCGGCGGCGATCGGAAGCATCCGCAAGCCGCGGGCGGTCGGAGTGTTCTCCGGCCCCGGCGACTTGTCCACCAACGTGGACAAGTACCTGGAGGGGTTCGGCGAAGATTGATCGTTCTCGACACGTCGGTCGTGCTGGCCGTCATGGACCGCCGCGACGTCAACCACGAGCGCGTGCGGGAGTGGGTGGACGGTGTGCGGGACGAACTGTGCACGACGCCCTTGGTGCTTGCCGAGCTTGACTATCTGGTCCCCAAGCGAGGCGGCTCCGCTGCCGCCCAGGCACTGCGCGATGACTTCCAGGATGGCGCCTATCTGGTCGAATGGTGGCATTCGGCGTTGCGCGAGACGATCGCGACCGCGCGCCTATACGAGTCGATCGACTTGGGCCTGACCGACGCCTCCCTGATCGCGCTCGCGGCACACCTGGAAACCACCCGCATCGCCACGCTCGACGAACGCCATTTCCGGGCCGTGCGGCCGCTGGGAGGCGACGCCATCAGCTTTACGCTGCTGCCGGCCGACGCAGACTGAAGCGAGTCCGTTTACCGCGAGCAGGCACGAGGTCGCCGACACGAATTTCATGCCTGCCCGCGGCTGGCGCGGGCGTAATGAGACGAGCTTTTGCTCAGCCTTCGCCGAGCATTCGGTCCAGCGACGGCTCCAACCGTTAAGGCGCGGCGGCTCCGCTGCCGATGGGTGAAGCGTGAACCGCTGTCTAACCACGCTTCTAGCCGTCGCGATGACCGCGCTGGCGCTCCTCTTGCCCGCAACCGCGGGGGCGTCGAGCACGCGCTCGAGGAAAGGCAGCGTGCACGTGCGCCACATCACGATCCATCGCGAACCACACAAAGGCTCCAAACACCGGCACAAGCACAAGCGCAAACACCGTACGCACAAGCGTGCCGTGCACCACACGCGCAAGTCGCGTCCGGCAACCGTGGCCGACGAATGTCCCAACGCCAACCTGACGCCCGCGGCGAACAACGTCGAAAGCGTCGTTGCGGCCACGCTGTGCCTCGTCAACGACGAACGCGTGCGCTTCGGCGAGTCCGCCTTGATCGAAGATCCCCGCCTTGCCGGCGCGGCGGTCGGGCACTCGCGCGACATGGACGCGAACGACTACTTCTCGCACACGAGTCCCAGTGGCCAGACGCTGCTGATGCGCATCCAGGCGAGCGGCTTCATACCCAATGCCAACGTCGGCTACACGCTCGGCGAGAACATCGCCTGGGGCACTCTGTGGCTGGGTACGCCGCGCGCGATCGTCAAGGCCTGGATGGAATCTCCAGGACACCGCGCCAACATCCTCAACGGCTCCTACCGCTATACCGGCATCGGCGTCGATCCGGACCTGCCCAGCTCGATGTCGGGCGGACAGGCCGGCGGGATGTACACCCAGGACTTCGGCACGATCATCGCCTGACGCCGGGCCGATGACACCGCGCTAGAGCGCACGCCGCGTCCCCGCGAACACGGGGCGGCTGTTGGAGAAGCATAGGGTTGGCCGGGCGGATAACCTCCTGAGCCCCTCCAACACCTTCGGTGTTGGAGCCCCCGGAGGGGGCGAAGATATGGGGTGTCCACTACAAGGAGAATCGAAGCCATGGGAGTACTCGACGGTAAGTCCGCGATCGTGACCGGCTCGGCGCGCGGCATCGGACGCGCGACGGCCGAGCTGTTGGCCGCGCAGGGCGCGCAGGTGCTCATCAACGACCTCGACGGCGACGTCGCCGAGCAGGCATCCAAAGAGATCTCAGGCGAGACCGCCGTGTTCTCGGGCGACCTGACCAAGGGCGATGCGCCCGAGAAGCTCGTGCAGAGCGCGATCGACGCGTTCGGGAAGATCGACATCATCGTCAACAACGCCGGCTACACGATCGACGCGCCGATCCACAAGATGTCAGACGAGCAGTTCCAGGCGATGCTCGACATCCACCTGATCGTGCCATTTAAGGTGATCCGCGCCGCCGCGCCGCACCTGCGCGAGCCCGCCAAGAAGGAGCGCGAGGAAGGCAACGAGGTGTTCCGCAAGATCGTCAACATCTCCTCGATCTCGGGCACGATGGGCAACGCCGGGCAGGCCAACTACTCCTCGGGCAAGTCGGGCGTCGTAGGTCTGACGAAGACGATCGCCAAGGAGTGGGGGCAGTTCAAGGTCAACGTCAACGCCGTGGCCTTCGGCTTCATCGACACGCGCCTGACGGCCGCAAAGGTCGAGGACAACACGATGGAGATCGGCGGCGAGAAGGTCCAGCTCGGCATCCCCGAGCAGATGCGCGGAATGGCCTCGATGCTGATCCCGCTCGGACGTCCCGGCACGGCCGAGGAGGCCGCCGGCGGCGTCTTCTTCCTGTGCTCGCCGTGGTCCAACTACGTGCACGGCCAAGTTCTCAACGTCACCGGCGGACAGTTCGTCGGGATGACCTCTTAAGAACCGTTGGAAGCGGGGCTTGCGCCTGGGCTCCCGATAGTTCGCAGAAGGCGATGCCCCCCGCGCGCGGGGGGGCATCGCGCTTTTTGCACCATCTGCATCCTCCCGCGGAGTAACTGCCCGCCGCCACCTTGACTGCCCACCACACGGGTTGCCACCACATGGGCTGGACTACCCACCACACGGGCTGGACTACCCACCGCTACCGGACGGCCTCAGGCTGTCGCGGTGCCCTTGGCCTTCATGGCGGCGCGGCGCTGCTCGCGTGCCCGGCGCAACATGCCCTTGCGACCGTGTTCCTCCAGGCCGTTGTACAAAGCCTTGATCTCGGTGAGCACCTCGTCAGCCACCACCTGCTGTTGCTCGCGCGTGGCGTTCTCGACCGGCTCCCAACGCATCGCGTCGCCGTATTGCACGGTCACCTTCGGGAATTGCAAGCGCTTCCAGTTGCGGATCTTGCTGGAGCCGTGGATCGCGATCGGCACGATCGGCGCGCCTGTTTCCAGGGCGATGCGCCCGATGCCAGCCTTGGCGTGATCGGCCAGTTTGCCGTCGCGCGAGCGGCCCCCCTCGCAGTACATCGTGATCGCGCCGCCGCGCTTCAGAATTGTTTTGGCGGTGACGAACATCTCTTCGTCGCGCGCTCCCCTGCGCACCGGGAAGACACCGCCATGGGTGTAGATGAACTGCATCGGGCCGCTGAACAGTTGCGACTTGGCCATGAAGCGCACCTTGCGGCGGATATAGCAACCCATCAGGAAGTGGTCCATGAAGGAGAAATGGTTGGGCGCGAGGATCACCGCACCCGATCCTGGGACCTTCTCGGTTGAGATCGGGCGCGCCCTGAAGAAGGTGTAGGCGTACAGCGACGTCAGCAACCGCGTCGCCTCGTACGCCCAGTCCGGTTCGCGCGTGCGCGCGCGCTCGTGGAAGCGATCGAAGTACTCCTTAGGGCGCGGGTCGGCGTAGACCTGTTCGCGCATCGGGGCGAGCTCGTTCATCTAGTTGCTCTACATCGCCGGCGGGGCAAAGTTACGCGTCCCTCCTCACTCGTCCTTCTTTGGAAGACAGCGCCGCATGCGGCGCTGTCCCTGACGGTGCATGCACCGTCAGGCCGGGTCGTGCATGCACGACCCGGACGGGGCCGCACATGGGCGGCCCCGCGACCGGCGCATGCGCCGGTCGAACAGCAATCACCGCCTTGCGCGAGCAAGCGCCTCGGCCCAACCAGCGAGCAGGGTCTCACGCTCGTCGGCTCCCATCCGCGGCTCATAGCGCGCGCCCTCGCGCCAACCGTCGCGCACGTCAGAGACCGTCCAGGCGCCAACCCCCACGCCGGCCAGGTAGGCGGCCCCTAGCGCTGTCGTCTCCGCGATCTCGGGGACCACCACCGGCACGCCGAGCACGTCCGCCTGGAACTGCATCAGCCACGCGTTGGCGATGGCGCCGCCGTCGGCGCGCAGCTCGCTGAGCGGCTCTCGCGAGACCTCGTCCATCGCCCGCAGCGCATCCACGCTCTGGTAGGCGATCGCCTCCAGCGCCGCCCGGGCCAGATGCGCCCGGCCCGTGCCGCGCGTGAGGCCGACGATCGTGCCGCGCGCGTGGGGGTCCCAATGCGGCGAGCCGAGCCCCGTCAGAGCCGGCACGAAATACACGCCGTCGTTGCCTTCAAGCGAGGCGGCAAGCGCCTCCGTATCGCTCGCCTGCTCGATCACGCCGAGACCGTCGCGCAGCCACTGCACGGCGGCGCCCGTCACGAAGATCGAGGCCTCCAACGCGTACGTGGTGGCGCCGCCGATGCCCCAGGCAACCGTGCTCAGCAGACCGGGCTGCGGAGCCGGCGCTGTGAAACCCGTGTTGAGCAGCGCGAACGAGCCGGTGCCGTACGTGTTCTTGCCCATACCCGGGTCCACGCACGCCTGGCCGAACAGGGCAGCCTGCTGATCGCCTGCCACGCCCGCAACCGGCACAACGTGGCCGTGCAACGCCTCGGGGCGTGTGGACCCGGACCTGCCGGCGCTTGGCAGTACACGCGGGAGCGCCCGCTCGGGGATCTCGAACAGCGCCAGCAGCTCGCGGTCCCAACTGCCGGTTGCGATGTCATAGAGCATCGTGCGCGCGGCGTTCGACGGGTCTGTCACGTGCTCTCCAGTGAGCTTGAAGATCAGCCAGGCGTCGATCGTGCCGAATACGGCTTGCCCCCCACGCGCGCGGAGGGCAAGGTCCTCGACATTGCGCAGCAGCCACTCGATCTTCGTGGCCGAGAAGTACGGGTCGAGCACGAGGCCCGTGCGCTCGCGCACCAGTTCTTCATGGCCGGCTGCGCGTAGCTCCTCGCAGCGCTCCGCCGTGCGGCGGTCCTGCCACACGATCGCCCTGTGCAACGGCTCAGCTGTCGAGGGGTCCCAAACGCACACAGTCTCGCGCTGGTTTGTGATGCCTACCGCGGCCAGCTCCCCGGGGCGGACTTCGGCGTCGGCCAGCGCCTCGCCCGCGACCGCCTGCGTCACCTCCCAGATCTCCTTTGCGTCGTGCTCCACCCATCCCGGATAGGGGAAGTGCTGGGTGAACTCACGGTAGGCGCGTCCTATCGGCTCGGCCTGCTCGTCAAAGACGATGCAAGTCGTGCCCGTCGTACCCTGGTCGATCGCCAAGATCATCGTGTGTCGCCTCCTGCGGTCGGTCCTGACCCTGCCATCACGCCAGCCCCTACCGTCACCCTCACACCAGGTCCCGACATCGCCATCGCAAGATACATAGCTGCGGAGCTAACTACGGGCAAAGTACACGCGTACGAAATCGATCAGCTGGCGAGCGCGATGCAGAAACCCGCCCAGCGTCCTGCCCGTCGCGCGATGAGACAGATCCAAATCGACCTCCCCCACGCGTGCGCCAGCCCTAGCGGCGTCGATCGTCATGCCGATCTCCATGCCGAAACCGTGCGCGAACGGCAGCACCTGCGCGAGCGTCTGAGCCCTCAGCGCCCGCTGCCCGGAGATTGGCGCACGCAGCTCAAGACCACAGCGCCGGCGAATCGCCCAGTGGGCAAAGCCGATCGCCAAGCCAAAGCCGCCGCCAACACGCTTGGAGAAGGCCGCAACCGCGAGGTCGGCCTCGTCTTTGCGCACGGCCTCCACGAGCGGACCCAGCCGTACCGCGGACTCGCCCAGGTCTCCGTCGCAGAGCAATGCCACCGAGCCCTGCGACTCCAGCGCCCGCCGCGCCGCGAGCGTTACCGCTCCACCCTTGCCGATCACGCGCTCGCTACGCACAACTGTTGCGCCCGCGGCTTCGGCAGCCACTCCCGTTCCGTCGGAAGACCCGTCGTCGGCAACCCAAAGCGCTGCGCCTGGAAACGCGTCGGCAAGCGCGGCAAGCGTTGTCGAGATGCGCTCGGCCTCGTTGTAGGCGGCAACTATCACGAAGACGTCCGAGGTCATAGTCGATCGGCCACGACGGCTATTGTCCACCACCGTTATCCCGTCGGCATCCCCGGAGGTTCAGCGTGGCTGAGGTAGAGGCTCACATCACCGGCACGGTTTGGAAGATCGAGTGCGCCGTGGGCGACGAGATCGAGGAGGGCGACACCGTTGCGATCCTCGAGTCGATGAAGATGGAGATGCCCGTCGAGGCCGAAGACGCGGGGAAGGTCGTGGAGATCCTTTGCGAAGAGGGTCAAGCGGTCAAGGAGGGGGACACGCTCGTCGTTCTTTCCTAGGGCGCTAGTTTTGCGCGCTGAAAAGCGCTATGGCACCCTGAACCTGGATCTCGTGTGAGGCAAACACGCGGGCTAGCCCAGCGTCCAGGTCTTCAAGGCTGTCATCGAGGTTGGACATGACCCCGCGAGCGTTCATCGCCTTCAGCGCCCTTTGGGAAAGCCGGACATGGTCTACGCCACTACCCAGAACGGTCGCGCCAAACAGCACTCCCCCGGGAGCAAGTGCCGTGCTCGCGTGCTCAAACGCCACCGTCTTGGCCGGCATCGCTCCCGGAAGGCAGTGCAGAAGATTGGCCATCGCCACCGAATCATAGGACGCGGGAGGCAAGCCCCACGGTTCGAGCACGTTGCCTGATGGGTGATCGGAGAGAAGCGCGCAAGTCGTCGGGCCGCGTTCTCCAGCGAGTTTGGGTTCAGGTCCATCAGGGTGATCTCAGGAGCGGCCACCGGGAAGTAGCACTCGTCGAGCAGGCACCCCGTCGCAACGCCGATATCCAGGTGTCGCGAGGAGACATACGCGTTGTAGTGCTCGAGATAGCGCGACTTCGGGCAACGCCACACCACGGGAGCGTTGAAGCCGTAGACCATAGTGTCGTACGCCTTGAGCAGGCCGCGCGTGTACGCGGCCTGACCCGCATAAGCGGGATGTTCATTCTTGACACTTCCCACTCCAGCAATGTACCAGTACTGCCAACCTGGGGAGGGAGGGTCTTCCATGAGAGCTCCGCACAACCGCTCGGCGGTTTCCAGAGGACTGGGTTAGCCTTTGCCCGCAATGGCAGATATCACCCCGACACGCGAGCTTGCCGACGGCAAGCTGCTCGTCGATCGTCCGACCGAGGCAGTCGTTCGGCTGACGATCTCAAATCCCCAGAAGCGCAACGCACTCGATCAGTCGATCCTTGACGCGATCTCCGTTGTCCTAGGTGAGGAGTCCTCGCCACAAGCTCAGACGCGTTGCCTGATAGTGACCGGTGCTCACGAGATGTTCTCCGCGGGCTATGAGATCGGCGAGATCACCAATGGACGCTTCCAGGAAGAGGCAGAGCGACTAGTCGCTCACCCGTTCACCGAGGCGATCGAAGGGCTCGAAGCATTTCCCTACCCCACACTCGCCGCGCTGCCCGGGCACACCATCGGTGGCGGTTTGGAGCTGGCCCTGGCCTGTGACCTACGCCTGGCCGCGGCGAGCATCAAGCTCGGGATGCCACCCGCCAAGCTCGGCCTCGTCTACTCTCACACGGGGCTACGTCGCTTCATCGACACGATCGGTGCGCCCCGCACGCGCGAGCTGTTCCTGTTGGGCAGCTATATCGAGGCCGAGATCGCACTTGCGTGGGGGCTCGTCAACCGCATCGCTCCTGCCGCCGAGCTGGAGGACGTCGCACTCGGCTTGGCAAATGAGCTGGCCGCCAACGCGCCGCTGTCGCAGCTCGGCAACAAGCGCGTAATCGCGGCGTTGCTGAACACCGAGGGAGCGCTGCCCAAGGACGTTGAAGCCGAACTGATCGAGCTACGCCGCGCCTCCTTCGCATCACACGATTTGCGCGAGGGAATGGCCGCATTCGCCGAGAAACGTCCGCCGCTTTGGCGCGGCGAGTAGGAACGGCCACACCGCGGAGAATCATTCTCCTCTGATCGCGATGGCATCGTCGACGGCTGAGCGGCGACGTCGCGAGAGAAGGTCTCGCCCTTGCGTACATTTGCGCACGGTCAGACCTGATCAGGCGAACTCACGAAAGAGCCCCAGGCGATCCTCGCCGATCCTCGCGCGCAGCTCTGGGTCCTCCACTCCGAGCCCCTCGCGCTCGGCCAGGCACAGCACGCCGATCTTGCCCACATGGCGATTCAGTTGCACTAGCCGTGCGGCCTCGCCCACCTGCTCCAGCGGGAAGACCTTCGACAACGTGGGCAAGATCCTGCCCTGCGCGATTAGACGAGTCATCTCCCACGCCTCCTGCCAGTTGGCTCCGTGGCTACCGATGATGCGCTTGAGCTTCATCCACAGATAACGATTGTCGAACTCGTGCTGATAGCCCGTGCTCGAGCCACAGGTGACAACCGTCCCGCCGCGCCGCAGGACGTATACCGAAGCACCGAAGGTCTCGCGTCCGACGTAGTCGAAGGCAATGTGTGGGTCTTCGCCAAGCGCACGCCGGATCTCTGCACCGATCGCCTTTCCCCTGTCGTTGCCAGAAAGGCCATCGAGCCCCAGCAGGTCACGCCGCAGCACGACATCACAGCCGAGTCGTTCCAACAACTCCGCCTTGCGCTCAGAGTTGACAACCCCAATCGCGATTCCGCCACCGTTGCGGACGAGCTGGACGGCGTAGCCACCAAGCCCGCCGGTGGCGCCCCAGATCAGCACGACATCTCCCTGCTTGAACTGCACTCCGCGCGGGCTGACTAGCATCCGATACGCGGTCACCGCGCAAAGCGAGTTGCACGCCGCCTCCTCCCATGTCAGCTGCCGCGGCTTGGGCATCAGCTGATTCGCCTTCACGACCGCGAAGTGGGCCAGCCCACCGAAGTTGGTCTCAAAACCCCAAGCTCTCTGGCTCTCCGAGAGCATCCCATCCACCTGGGCAATCGGATCCTGATCGTCGATCCAGCCGGGGGATGCGACGACGCGATCGCCCACCGCCCACCTCCGCACACCGACGCCGACCCTCACGATTACACCGGCCGCATCGGACCCCAGCACGTGATAAGGCAGATCGTGGCGGGCATCCCACTTCCCCAAGCGTCCATAGCGCTCGAGGAACCGGAATGTCGGGATCGGCTCAAACGTGGCCGACCAGACGGTGTTGTAGTTGATGGCACTCGCCATCACCGCGATCAGCACCTCATCGGGCGCCAACTCCGGCATCGGGACCTCTCCGACCCGCAGCGATCTACGAACGTCCTTCTCGGCATCCCCGGCGAATATCTTCTCGTCCTCGCGGGAGAGATAGGCCGCGAGATAGGTGGACGGCAAAGGACAGTCCATCAAGCACCCGACATCCCCTTCCACGATCGCGGCGTTCAATGACTCTGTCTTCTCGGTGGACGCGACGGTTGTCATGTAAGCCTCCTCGATTCCTGTCCCGCTTTGTCAAAGCTGGGCTTTTTGTTGTGAACGTTTGCTGCGGCCATCACTGGCTCGGGCGACCCACCGGGTCTGCCGCGACCTGCATTCCCAGATCGCCGAAGTTGGAGGAGAGCCAGCTGTCGAGTGCGGCGGCAGTTGTGTCGATGTCACCTTCGAGCAGCGTGAAATGGTTGCCCGGGACCTCGATGACGGCGTCGGTGGATCCCCGCGAGGATTGCCACTCACCGCGCGTCGTCTGGCCAGGCAATGGCTCGCTGGCCATAGCGAACAGCGTCGGCGCGACCACCTCGAGCGGACGCCAATCCGCGAGCAGGCGCAAATATGCTCCCATCGCTGTAAGGCGATCGTCATTCAG
Organism: Solirubrobacteraceae bacterium; assembly: GCA_036266805.1. Lineage (GTDB taxonomy): Bacteria > Actinomycetota > Thermoleophilia > Solirubrobacterales > Solirubrobacteraceae > Palsa-744. Next base: position 32,852 of record DATAXK010000039.1, on the reverse strand, counting down.
GAAACCGTGCGCGTCGCTATCCAGCACGGGACCAAGCGCCGCCTGCAGAGCGCTGCCCGACATGCCACCCGCGATGGGATAGGTGTCGATCAAGGCAAGCGCCGCAACCGGGTATCCGCCATGCTCGAGCCGGCTCGCAAGCGTGTGCGCAAGCCACCCACCGGAGGAATACCCGACCAACACAGCCGGTATCTCGCCGCGCCCTTCCACGACTAGGGCGAGAGCCTCGATGAGCGCCTCGAGGCTCTCGGGTAGGCGCTCCCCCGGCATGAAGCCCGGTAGCGCAAATGCCGAGACCGTGTGATGGTCCTCGACAGCCCTGGCAAACCTCACGTATTGATGGGGACCGGATAGCGCGAGCACGGTCGGCACGCAGATCAACTCGACTGACGCCGGGCCTTCCGAGAGCCTTACCAACTCAGGGGTGACACTTCCCTCCGAGACCACGTCAAACGTGGGACGGAACTTCGAAGCCGTCATGAGCAGGTCGATGACCTCCTCGGCGACGCCACGGTCACTCGCCTCTTGCAGCGTCGAGACGAGCGTGCTGGACGATCCATCCCTTAGCTGTGAGGGCTCGATCTGCTCGACGTCCGCGGCATCCGACCCAACCGGACTCTCGCGCGGCAGGTCGGACAGCCGCGAATCGATATATGCGGCCAAAGCGTTCGGCGTCGGGCGGTCGAGTATCACGCGCGTAGCTATGCGCAGGCCGGTGATGGCGTTCAGGCGGCTACGCAACTCGACCGCGGCCGTCGAGTCGAATCCCAACTCGAGCAGGCTCTTGCATGGATCGACCGCCTCCGGCGAGATGTCTCCCAGCACGGCGGCCACCTGGTCTCGCACTGCTCCGACGATGACCTCGACACGCTCCTCCGTTGGACGGTCGGCAAGCAGGCGCGAAAGCGAGCCATCCACATCCGCGGGTGACGAGGCGAAGCCTCCGTCGCCGACGGCAGTGCCCGACATGGGGGTGCCTTGCCAGCCCCCGCCTGCAGGCGTGAACCAGTAGCGCTTGCGTTGAAACGAATAGGTGGGCAAGGCGACCTTGGCCGCTCCGCTGCCGGCAAAGACGGCCCTCCAATCCACCTTGACCCCGTGTGTCCAAGCCTCGCCGAGCGAGGTCAGGAAGCGGCGCGCACCCCCGTCGCCCCGTCGCAACGACCCCACCACGCGTGCCTCGCCGGGCTCAGCCTGCAGCTCGTCGATTGTCTCGGTGATAGCGCCCGACAAGATCTGATGCGGACTGATCTCGATGTATGTGTGAAAGCCATCCTCGAGCAGACGACGGATCGTTCCCTCGAACCGCACCGGTTCGCGCGTGTTGCGATACCAGTAGTCGGAGTGGAGACCGATCGTGTCGAATCGCTCCGCGGTGACAGTCGAGTAATACGCGGTCTCGCTACTACGAGGGGCGATCGGGGAGCACGCCTCCACGAGCTGATCGCGCAGCGGCTCCACCTGTGGGGAGTGACCGGCGCCGAGCGCTCCCGCGATCTCGCGTACACGCACTCCCTGCTCCGCCAGCTCGCTCAAGAGCTCTCGCAATGGCTCCGACTCGCCCGACACAACCGTCGAGGATGGCCCGTTGGCTGCTGCGATGGAGATCGTCTGGCGCCTGGCTCCCAGTCGTGCGGCGACCTCCTCTCCCCCAAGTCCGATCGATGCCATCAGGCCTTTGCCGATGATGCTCGCGAGCACGCGGCTGCGCCGTGCCACGAGCCGCGCGGCATCCTCCAGAGACAGACCGCCTGCGACGTGCGCGGCGGCAATCTCTCCCTGAGAATGACCCACGACTGCATCCGGGATTACCCCACAGGCACGCCACAACCTGGCAAGCGACACCATCATCGCAAACAGCACGGGCTGAGCCACGTCGACCCGCTCTAGCGAGGGCGCATTCGGCGCTTCCCTCAGTACCTCGGTGAGCGACCAGTCGATATGCGGCGCGAGCGCGCGCTCGCACGCCTCGATGTGAGCCGCGAATACCGGTGAGCTGTCCAGCATCTCCAACGCCATCCCCGCCCATTGCGAGCCGTGGCCAGGGAACACGAACACCACCCTGCTGCCGTAGCCATCGGCCGCGCCCTCGACCAGCGCGGATGCCGGCTTGCCACAAGCCAACCCGCGAAGGCCGCCCAGCAACTCGTCTCGACCCTCACCAACGATGACCGCACGACGCTCGAACGCCGAACGAGTAGTAGCCAGCGAGAAGCCGATGTCGAGCGGCTCGATCTGTGGCCTTGAGTCCACCCACTCTCCGAGGCGAGTCGCCTGGTCGCGCAAAGCGTCGGCGCCCTTGCCCGACAGGACCCAAGCGCTGATGTCTGTGCTCGCGAGCCCAACCGCGAGCCCTTCGGAGAGTGGTGGCGGCGCTTCGTCAAGCTCGCGTGGAGCCTCTTCGATGATCATGTGAGCGTTCGTGCCGCTCATCCCAAACGCGGAGACACCGGCGCGCCGTGGCTCCTCGCCGCGTGGCCACGGCACCGCGTCAGTCAACAGCGACACCTCCCCCAACGTCCAGTCGACGCTGCCGGTCGGCTCCTCGACGTGCAGCGTCTTTGGCAGCATCTCGTTGCGCAGCGCCATCACCATCTTGATCACACCTGCCACGCCGGCCGCCGCCATGGAGTGACCGATGTTGGACTTCACCGATCCAAGCCACAACGGCCGCTGATCCCGCCGGGACTGACCGTAGGTGGCCAGGAGAGCCTCGGCCTCTATCGGATCGCCAAGCGTCGTGCCTGTCCCGTGAGCCTCGACCGCGTCAACCTGGTCGGCGCTGAGGCCCGCTGATGACAGCGCCTGGCGAATCACCCCCTCCTGAGCGCGTCCGCTGGGGGCCGTCAACCCGTTGCTCGCTCCGTCCTGGTTGACGGCGCTGCCCGGTATGACTGCCAGCACTTCGTGTCCGAGCCTCTGCGCATTGGAGAGACGCTCGAGCAACACCATGCCGGCGCCCTCGGAGAACCCCGTCCCATCGGCGCCCGCCGCGAACGACTTGCATCGCCCATCTAGAGCGATGCCATGCTGGCGACTCGTAAAGACGAATGCCAGCGGCGTGGACATGACGTTCACGCCACCCGCCAGCGCCATTGAGCATTCGCCCGAACGCAGCGAATTACACGCCAGGTGCAGGGCTACAAGCGATGAGGAGCAGGCCGTCTCGATGGTCATCGCGGGGCCTCCCAGACCCATTGCGTAGGCCAAGCGGCCCGAGAGCACGCTCATGTCACTGCCCAACGTCAGGTAGACCTTCAGGTCATCCGCCAGGGGTGTGCTCGCCATTCGCATCGGGTGGTCGAGGTTGGCGATGCCGGCAAACACCCCCGTCTGGGTGTCACGTAGCGATGCCGGGTCGATGCCTGCCTGCTCGATCGCCTCCCAGGAGACTTCCAGCAACTGACGTTGCTGAGGGTCCATCATCACCGCCTCGCGAGGGCCGATCCCAAAGAAGTCGGCGTCGAACTCATTGGCGTCATCCAGGAAGCCGCCTTCATCCGTGTAGGTGGTGCCCGGTGTCTCTGGATCGGGGTCATAGATCCGCTCGAGATCCCATTCCCTGTCTTCGGGGAACTTCGTGATCGCGTCGCCGCCACCGGCGACCAGCTCCCACAACTGCTCCGCCGAGCGCACCTGCCCCGGATAGCGGCAGCCGACGCCGACGATCGCGATCGGCTCCCGCGCGGCGCGCTCGACCTCCCCCAGGCGGGCGCGCGTGTCCTGCAGTTCAATCGTGACCTTCTTCAAGTACTCGAGCAGCTGCTTCTCATCGACCGCCACGATCCCTCACCCTCGCTTTCGCCCTTGGGCACTCACAGCGCCCCCAATTGCCGGTCGATGAGATCGATCATTTCCTCGGCCGTGGCCGACTCGATCTCGGTGGCCGGCGTCATCTGACGCTGAGAGTCACGCGCGCTGCCGATCTGCGCGATCAGCGCCTGCAGACGTGCCTGGACCGCAGTCTGCTCTCCCCCATCCATCGCCGAGGACGCAATCGCGGCCTCGAGCCTCTCGAGCTCGCCGTGGACAGGCGTCGCGCTGGCGGTCATCTGCTCGGACAATCGCTCCAGTAGATGTTCTGTCAATGCCGCGCTGGTGGGGTAGTTGAACACGAGCGTTTGCGGCAGGGCGAGCCCCGTTGCAGCGCTCAGCTCGTTGCGCAGCTCGATCGCCTTGAGCGAGTCGAAGCCGAGCTCCTTGAAGGTGCGATGTGGATCCACGGCCGCGGGCGAGCTCTGTCCCAGCACGTTCGCGACCTCAACGCGTACCGCCTCGAGTGTCGCTGGCGCACGCTCGGAGTCAGCCAGCTCACTCAGGCGCCGAACCAGCGAGCCGCTCGCGCGCCCGTCGGAGCTCCGGCGAGGCGCCGGCGTGGGAGCCAGCCCACGCAATATCGCCGGCAGCATGTCGGCCTCGACCAGGACGCGCAGCGCCCTCATGTCCAGACGCGCGGCAATCGCCTGCGCGACGTCGGCCCGGCACAACCGGTCAAACAGCCACAGACCCTCCTCGCTCGACAGCTCCCCCACGCTTGAGCTCGACATCGACGGCCCGTCGAGCTCAAGCGGGTCGGGCCGGGCATCGCCGACGTGCGCCCACAGGCCCCACGCGATCGAGATGGCGGGCAGTCCCCGCATACGACGATGCGCGGCGAGCGCCTCCGTGAATGCGCTTGCCGCCGCGTGCTCGCCGGCGCCGGCCTTGCCAAGAGTGCCGACCACCGAGGAGAACAGGACGAACGCACTCAGATCGAGGTGCCTGCTCAGCTCGTGCATGTGCAGCGCCCCACCGATCTTGCCGGCCAGCACGGGATCTGCCTGCGCGGAGTTGGACGCGCGGGCGGTGGCCTCCTCGCTCGCCCCCGTTGTGTGCACGATCCCGCGCAGTGGATGCTCGGCGGGCGCGCAGTCGAGTAGCGCCCGCACGGCATCGCGATCGCCGAGGTCACAGACCAGCAGCGTGATCCTTGGACCGAACGCCCGCAGCTCGCTCTCCAACTCACCCATATCCTGCCGCTCTCGCTCGGGTTGGCTTGCGAGCATTACGTGCGCCACGCCGTGCTCGGCGAGCAGATGCCTCGCGACGAGTCCTCCCAGGCCGGCGAGCTCGCCCGTGACCAGCACGGTGCCGTCCGGATCGAACAGATGCTGCTCGCCATCCCGCGGCATCTCCGCCAACGGTGCTCGCGCGAGGCGAGGCACTCTGATCGCGCCGCCGCGCAGCGCGAGCTGTGACTCATCGAGGGCGAGGGCCTCCGGAAGGGCGCTCCACGACGGCTCCTCTCCGTCGCAGTCCACGAGCACGAAGCGACCGGGACTATCAATCTGGGCCGAGCGCACCAGACCCCATAGCGATGCGACTGCCGGGTCGGGTGCTCCCTGCTCGGGTGCGGCGAGAACCGCCCCACGTGAGAGCAGCACCAGTCGTGTCTCGGCAAGTCGCTCCTCCGCGAGCCACGTTCGCACAAGCGCACGCGCTCTCGCGACCGACGCAACCGCCGCCTCGCCATCAAGCTCCCCCTCTGTCGAAGCGCACCCCACGAGTACCAGGTCCGGCGGTGGCGCACCCTCTCCGATCGCACGCACCAAGGACTCCAGATCCTCGTGGGTCTCCAGCTTCACCCCTGTCCTCTGCAGAGAGTCGCGCGCCTCGAGCGCCTCTGTGCCCAACAGCGCGCATCGACCGATGAGGTGCTTGCGGGGCATCGACGGCGAGACCCAGTCCAGATCGAACAGAAGGTCGCGTCGGCGCGCGCGCTCACCGATGATGCGCTCGATCGCGACCGCCTGCAGCGTCAGCGACTCCACACTCGCGACCTGCACGCCATCGGGGCCGACGGCTATGAGCGATACGGCGCTCTCGCCCGCGTGCCGGACCCGTATCCGCAGTGCTCGGGCGCCCGTGGCGAGAAGGCTGAGGCCCTCCCACGACAGCGGCAAGTGAATCTCTCTCTTTAGGCGCCCCACCGCTGGGCGGATCTCCAGCTCGTCGCGGCCATCGTCGCCAGGCGCAAACCGCGCGAGCTCCGCCGCTCGCGCCACCGAGGCCAGCAGCGCGAGGTGGATGCCAAATGGACCCGCCTGTTCGTCTTGCTCCGGCAGCGCCACCTCGGCAAAGACTTCGTCTCCACGCCGCCACACGCCCGCCACGCTTCCCAATGTCCCATCCCGTTCAAGGTCATCCAAGGACTCTTCGACCGGGTCGATCGCAAGTGACTGCGCATTTTCGGGGGGCCATGTCGCGATACCCAAGGCGTCGGCCTCAAGCTGAGTCGGCAATCCCGTCGAACCGTCGGGCGTCGAGTTGGGAGCAAGCAACCCGCTCGCGTGGCTGGTCCAGTCCACTCGGGAGAGCAGATCTTCCTCGCCGCTCGCACGCGAGTAGATCTCGACACGGCGCATGCCCGTCTGCTCGAGCGCGCCGAGCACCACCTGCAAGCGCAGCTCCTCCCCCTCCTCCACAACCAGCGGCGTGCGCACCGTCAGCTCCTCGACGGTCGGACAGCCCAGCCTGGCTCCCGCGTGCAACGCCAGCTCCGCCAACACCGCGCTCAGCAGCGCCTGGCGCTCTGAGTTCTCGCGGTTCGCCAGCCAAGGATACGAGCGCGACGATATCGACCCGGTGAACAACACCCCTTCACCACTCGCCAGCGGTGCGACTGCGCGGAGCAGTGGATGCTCGACCGTGTCAAGACCAGCGGCTGTCACGTCTCCCACCCCATCCGCCCGAGCCCTCAGCCAGTAGCGCTCGCGTTGGAAGGCGTATGTCGGCAGGGCGACATGACGTGCCTCGGCTCCCTCCAGTATGGCCGCCCAGTCGACCGCGGCTCCGTGCACCCAGAGCGAGGCGAGTGCCGTCAGGACTGTGCGCGCCTCACCCTGACCGTCACGCAGGAGCGGGGTCACGGTCAGGACACGCGACTCCTCCGGTATGTCTGAGAGGCACTCCAAGCACATGGCACTGAGAACTCCGTCCGGGCCAAGCTCCAAGAAGCTCTCGACGCCCTGTCCCGCAATCCAGCCGATGCCCTCGGCGAAGCGAACCGTCCTACGCACGTGCTCAACCCAGTAACCGGGATCCCCAAGCTGCTCGGCAGAGAGCGGCCGGCCCGTGAGATTCGACACCACGGGAATCCGCGGCGCGGCGAACGACAGCTCAGCGGCGACCTGCGCGAACTGCTCGAGCATTCCCTCCATGTGATGGGAATGGAACGCGTGGCTGACCTGCAGCCGGTGCGTCTTGCGACCCCGCTCGGCCCAGATGGCCTTCAGCTGGAGGGTCGCGTCCTCATCGCCGGACAGCACGACCGAGGAGGGACCGTTAACAGCCGCCAGCGCAACTCGTTGCTCCAGCCCCTCAAGCGTTTCCCGCACCTCCTCCTCGGAGGCTTGCACCGCGACCATCGCTCCCCCGGCGGGCAGCGCACCCATCAGTCGGCCGCGGGCGGCAACCAACCTGCACGCATCCTCCAACGACAGAACCTCGGCCGCATATGCCGCCGACAGCTCGCCGATCGAGTGACCGATCAGATAGTCCGGGCGCACACCCCAGCTCTCCAACAGCCGGAAAAGCGCCACCTCCAGCGCAAACAGCGCAGCCTGCGTGAACATTGTCTGATCCAGCAGGCCCTGCTCGGGCACACTCCCGTTCCCTGCGAGGGAAGCCGCACCCGTGAACAGCACCTCGCGCAGCGAGAGCCCCAGGGGACCGTCGAGACAGCTGCACACTTCCTCCAGAGCCTTCTCAAAGACGGGAAAGGCCTCGTAGAGCTCGCGACCCATTCCCACTCGCTGAGCTCCCTGGCCGGTGAACAGGAAGGCAAGCGGGCTCCCACCGCCTGAGATCTCACCCCTCACGACGTGCGACGAGCCTTGCCCGAGGCTGAGCGCATCCAGGCCGGTGAGCAACTCGTCGCGCTCGCCGATCACCACCGCTCGGCTCTCAAAGGCCGACCGCGTGCCGGCCAGGGAGAGCCCGACGTCCCTGACATTTAGCTCATGTGCCGCACACAGATGAGCGTGCAATCGCTCCGCCTGAGCCTGCAGTGCATCCTTGCCTCGGCCGGATACCACCCACGGCACCACGGTGCCAGACGCAAGTCCGACGTCCTCCCGGGGAGCGCTTGCGGGCGACGTCACGTCGTGGGACTGGAGCGTCGGAGCCTCCTCGACTATCACGTGCGCATTCGTGCCACTCATCCCGAAGGAAGAGACGCCCGCTCGTCGCGGAGTGTCGGCGCGCGGCCACGGCACGGCCTCGGTCAACAGCGAGGCCGTGCCGGCCGACCAGTCGACGTGGCGGGAGGGAGCATCCACATGCAGCGTCTTGGGCAACGCTCCGTGGCGCATCGCCATCACCATCTTGATCACACCGGCCACGCCCGCGGCCGCCTGCGCGTGGCCGATGTTCGACTTGACCGACCCCAACCGCACCGGATGTCCCCCCTCGCGGCCCTGCCCGTAGGTGGCCAACAGCGCCTGCGCCTCGATCGGATCACCCAGCGTGGTACCAGTACCGTGCGCCTCGACCACATCCACGTCACGGGTCGATAGCCCGGCGCTTGCGAGCGCTTGGTTGATCACCCGTTCCTGCGACGGACCGTTCGGAGCCGTCAGCCCATTGCTCGCACCGTCCTGGTTCACCGCGCTGGAGCGCACTACGGCGAGCACCGGATGGCCAAGGCGCTGCGCGTCAGACAGACGCTCAAGCGCCAGCAGGCCAACCCCCTCCGACCAGCTCACCCCATCGGCGGAATCGGCAAACGACTTGCATCTTCCATCCGCGGCCAGCGCCTGCATGCGGTCGAACGCGACGAACACCGTCGGCGTCGAGAGAACCGTCACCCCACCTGCAAGCGCCAGTGAGCACTCGCCTCCCCGCAATGCCTGGCAGGCAAGGTGCAGCGCCACGAGCGAGGATGAGCACGCGGTGTCCACCGTCATCGCGGGACCCTCCAAGCCAAGCGTGTAGGCCACACGGCCCGAGACGATGCTGCCACCGGCGCCCGCCATCGTTCCACCACCGTCCTTGTCCCATACCGAGGCGCCGCCGGCGGTGAGCCCGTAGTCCTGGTACATGACGCCGGCGAACACCCCGGTTGGAGTGCCCTTCAACGTACGGGGGTCGATACCCGCGGTCTCGACTGTCTCCCAGGCGACTTCCAGTAGCAGCCGCTGCTGCGGGTCCATCGTGACCGCCTCACGCGGGCTGATCCCGAAGAACGCAGCGTCGAACTCGCCGGCGTCGTGGAGGAAACCGCCTTCGAAGCGACCGATTGACCTATTGTGATCGTGGTCTGGATCGTTGATGTGATCGAGATCCCAGTCGCGATCGACCGGGAGCGGCGAGATACCATCCCTGCCGAGGTCGACCAGTCGCCAGAGGTCCTCAGGCGAGCGCACCCCACCCGGATAGCGGCAGCTCATCCCGATGATCGCGATCGGCTCATCCGCGACGACGCGCCGGGGCCTCGACGTGGGCGCATCCACCGCCGCGCCGTCGACCCGTGAGCACAGCAGCTTTGCCACCCCGGCGGGGGTTGGATAGTCGAACACGAGCGTCGCCGGCAGCCGCAGCCCCGTCACTTGTTCGAGCAGGTTGCGCAGTTCGACGGCCCCCAGCGAGTCGAATCCCAGGTCCTTGAAGGTGCGCTCGGGATCGATCGTCTCTGGCGAGTCGTGTCCCGACACCGCCGCGACGTGCTTGCGTACGAACTCGAGCACCGAGGCGGCCCACTCAGATTGGGGCATGTTCGCCAAGCGGCGCGCCAAAGAGCTCCCACCATCACGGGGGCGCTTCACCGGCACTCGCACGAGACCACGCAGCAAGGCCGGCAGCACCGCCATCCGCGCCTGCACCCGCAGCGCGGCCATGTCGAGCCGCACTGGGACGAGCGACGGCTCGCCGCAGCCGCGCGCGACGTCGAGCAGTCTCAGGCCATCTTCGCTTGAGAGCGCGGCCACGCCGAGACGCCTCAACCGGAGGATGCCAGCCCCTTCGAGATCCTTGGCCATGCCGGTGTCCTCCGTCCACAGACCCCACGCAAGCGAGGTCCCGGCAAGCCCCTGCGCACGGCGGCGCTGCGCGAATGCGTCCATGAACGCATTCGCGGCCGCGTAATTGGACTGGCCGGGACTCCCAATCACTGCGGCGAACGAGGAGAAGAGCACGAAATCGGACAACTCCATGCCTTCGGTCAGCTCGTGTAGGTGAGTTACGGCATCGACCTTTGGACGCATCACCCGTTCGAGCTGGGCGGCGTCGAGTGACCCGATCATCCCGTCCTCGATCACCCCGGCGGCATGGATCACCCCTGTCAGCGGCCGCTGTGCGGGAATAGAGTCGATCACGTGCGACAACGCGTCTCGATCGGCGATGTCGCATGCCACGACGTGCGCGGCGCAGCCGAGCTCGGCGAGCTCGGCGAGCAGCTCCGCAACGCCCTCCGTGTCCGGCCCGCGACGGCTCACGAGCAGCAGATGACGGGCGCCGTGCTCGTGGGCGAGGTGACGCGCGACCAGTGCACCCAACCCACCGGTGCCACCGGTGATGAGCACCGTTCCGTCGGGATCCACCGGCGGAGCCGAGCCACCCGGCGACGCGACGTATGGCACAAGTCGTGGCGCGTAAGCGTTGCCTTGGCGCAGCACGAGCTGTGGCTCCTCGCTGTCCAGCAGCGCCTGCCACGGAGCGGGTCCGCCGTCGAGATCCGGGTCGATATCGACAAGCAGCAGGCGACCCGGATGCTCGGATTGAGCGCTGCGTACGAGCCCACAGACGCAGGCCGCGATGAGATCGGGCACCTCCCCATCCGCGATCGCCACGGCGCCGCATGTGACCAGCACGAGCCGTGAATCGGACAGCCGCTCGTCCGCCAGCCACAACTGCAACAGCTCGAGCATCCGTTGCGCCCCAGCGTGCGCCGCTCGTGCATCGTCTCCGTCGCGCTCCTCGTCGGTTCCGTCATTCGGGGTCGCGGCGAGGAGCACCGCATCGGGTGGCGGCGCACCGGAGTCGATCGCCTCTCGCAGGGCCGTCAGATCGGCATATCGGTGCTCGATCTCGACGCCGACATCCGAGACATCCGGATCGCCGAGGAGCGCAAGGCGCTGTGAGCCTGCATGACTCGCTGCCAGCGGAACTTGCATCCACTCCATCCGCAGCAGCGGGTCGTGCCCCGCCCTGCGCGCAGCGTGGAGCTTGCCGGCGTCGACCGGCCGCGCAATAAGCGAGTCAACGCTTAGCACCGGGACGCCGTTCTCGTCGAACGCCTCGATGCTGGACTCGTGCTCGCCGATCCAGCCGATCCGCACCCGCAACGAGCGGGCGCCGGCGTGATGGAGCCGCACGCCTGTCAGCGAGAATGGCATCGGCAGCCGTTCTGACTCGAGCTTCGGCCCGATTCCGAGTAGACCGGCGTGCAGCGCGGCGTCGAATAGAGCTGGATGAACGCCGTAGCGTGTAGCCGCCTCGGCCTGCCTTTGCTCAAGGGTCACCTCGGCGAAGATCTCCTCACCCCGTCGCCAGGCTGCCTTGAGACCCTGAAATGCCGGACCGTAATCCAGGCCGACGTCGGATAGCTCGTCATAGAGGGATGCCACCTCGAGCGGCTCGGCATCCACGGGTGGCCAGGCCTCTTCCAGAGACGGTGCGGGGAGCGCCCCTGCATGCTCGAGAATCGGAGCGAGCGAACCGCGAGCGTGGCACGACCATTGCTCCTCTTGCTCGGCCTCCTCGAGAGATGAGTCCTCACGCGAATAGATGGCGACACGTCGTCGGCCCGACTCCTCCGGCTCGGTGACGGTGACCTGCAGTTGCAAAGCCCGGTCCTTGACAAGCACCAGCGGCGCTTCGAGCGTCAGCTCCTCGAGCAGCTCACATCCTGCTCTGCGACCGGCCGTCAGCGCAAGCTCGGCCAGACCGGCGCCGGGCAGCAGCACCGTGTCGAACACGGCATGGTCGGCCAGCCACGGGTGAGTCGCAAGCGACAGCCGGCCGGTGAGAGTCCAGCCCTTTCCATCCGCGAGGGCAAGCGCCGCACCGAGCAGCGGATGATCGCTGCGGCTGAGACCGGCAGCCGACAGGTCGCCTGCGCCCGCGTGGGGCTCGTGCCAGAAACGTCGGCGTTGAAATGCGTAGAGTGGGAGATCGGTCGAGCGCGCGCCGCGACCGTCAAACAGCGCCGCCCAGTCGACCGCGACGCCATCGGCATGAGCCTCCGCGATGCAGGCGGTGAACGCCTCGACCTCACCGCCACGCGCACGCAGCGCCGGGACGAGCAACGCACGCGCGCGCGTCTCCTCCAGCAGGATCTCCTGCGCGGCCGCGCACAAGACGCCGTCCGGGCCGAGCTCCAGGAAACGTGTAACCCCAGCCGACTGAAGCGCATCGATGCCCGCGGCGAAACGAACCGTCTGGCGCACGTGGCGCACCCAGTAGTCGACCGTGACGAGATCCTCACCCTCGACCAGCCTGCCCGTCACGTTGGAGATGATCGGGATTTGCGGAGGGTTGAGCTCGAGCGCCTGTGCTGCTTGGCGAAACTGCTCGAGCATCGGCTCCATGAGCTGCGAGTGGAAGGCGTGGCTGACGCGTAGTCGGGTGGCCTTGCGTCCTTGCTCTCGCCAGCTTGTTGCACATGCCTCGAGCGTCTTCGCCTCACCGGAGAGCACGACCGCGCGTGGCCCGTTGACGGCGGCTATCGAAAGCTGTCTATCCGAGCCCTGCAACCATGCACCTGCCTCCTCCTCGGATGCTTCGATCGCCAGCATTCCGCCGCCCTCTGGCAGCGATCCCATCAGCCGTCCACGGGCGGCCACCAACAGACAGGCATCCGCGAGCGAGAGAACTCCGGCGACGTGAGCCGCGACCAACTCGCCGATCGAGTGACCAACCAAGAAGTCGGCTCGCACACCCAGCGACTCGGTCAGGCGAAACAACGCCACCTCCAGTGCAAACAGGCTCGCCTGGGTCAGTTCGGTGTGCTCCAGCAGCGCGGCTTGCGGAGAGCCCTCGGCTGCGAACATGAGCTCCTTCAGCGACGCGCTCTCGAGCCGAGGATCGAGCTCGGCGCAGGCTTCGTCGAGAGCCGTCGCAAAGACCGGAAACGCTTCGTACAACTCCGCCCCCATACCGGCTCGCTGAGCGCCCTGTCCGGTGAACATGAACGCGGTCTTGCCGGTCCTGGCCGCGCGTTGCACGACACGCGGCCCAGGCTCGCCGTGCGTGAGCATCTCCAATCCCTCGATCAACTGCTCACGACCCGTGCCGACAACAACGGCGCGCTGCTCGAGCTGTGCCCGACCGGTCGCCAACGAGAAGGCCAGATCCAACGGCTCGGCCTCCGGGTGCGCATCCAGATGCGCCAGCAGCCTCCTCGCCTGGTCCCGTAGCGCAGGCTCGCCATTCGCCGATATAAGCCAGGGCAACGCGGGCAGATCCGGCGCGGTGCGCTCTGGCAGTCGATCCTCGAAGGAGGCCTCCTCGAGGACCATGTGCGCGTTGGTGCCGCTGATCCCGAACGACGAGACCCCCGCATATCGCCGCCGCTCGCCGCGTGGCCACGGCTCGGGCTCTGTCAACAGCCTCACCGCGCCCATCGACCAGTCGACCTGTCGCGAAGGAGCATCCACGTACAGCGTCCGCGGCAACGATTCCTGCTCGAAGGCCTTCACCATCTTGATCACACCCGAGACGCCCGCGACCGCCTGGACGTGACCGATGTTGGACTTGACCGAGCCCAGCCGCAGCGGATTCTCCGACGGCCGGTCGAGACCGTAGGTGCTCAGCAAGGCCTGCGCCTCGATCGGATCTCCCAGACGCGTACCTGTCCCGTGAGCCTCCACCGCGTCAACCTCGTGCGCCGCGACACCCGCCTGTTGGAGCGCTCGACGAATCACGCGCTGCTGGGAGGGCCCGTTCGGCGCCATGAAGCCGTTGCTCGCCCCGTCCTGATTGACGGCGCTGCCCCTGATCAACGCGAGCACGCGGTGGCCGAGACGCTGTGCGTCAGACAGCCGCTCGAGCACCATCACCCCCACTCCCTCACCCCAGTTGGACCCGTCGGCGCTGTCGGCGAACGCCTTGCACCGCCCATCCCTCGCGAGACCACCCTGCATGCTGAATCCGACGAACAGGCTCGGCTGGGATATCACCGTGACCCCACCGGCAAGCGCCAGCGAGCACTCTCCCGCACGCAACGCGTTGCAAGCCAGATGCAATGCCACCATCGAAGAGGAGCAGGCTGTGTCGACGGTCAGCGTCGGTCCCTCCAGGCCGAAGAAATACGCGACGCGTCCCGACACGATGCTTCCGGCGTTGCTCGAGGCGATGTTCCCGTGTCCTTCGCTGCTCAGCTGAGGATCGATTGGATAGTCCTCGTACATCACACCCGCAAACACGCCCGTCTGACTGCCACGCAGGGAGGTGGGGTCGATGCGGGCATCCTCGAGCGCCTCCCAGCTGGCTTCCAGCATGAGCCGTTGCTGGGGATCCATCGCAAGCGCGTCGCGTGGGCTGATCCTGAAGAACTCGGCGTCGAAGTCGCCCGCGTCGTAGAGAAATCCACCTTCGCGCACATAGGTGGTGCCGAGATGCTCGGGGTCGGGGTGATACAGCCGCTCAATGTCCCAACCGCGATCGGTCGGGAAGTCGGAGATCGCGTCGCCACCGACCTCCAGGAGATCCCACAACTCCGCCGGCGAGCTCACGTCACCCGGCAGTCGGCAGCTCATGCCGACGATCGCCACCGGCTCATGCGCCGCCGCCAGCAACTGGCGGTTGTGCCGTCGCAGCCGTTGTGTCTCCTTGACCGAGGCGCGCAGCGCCTCGACAACCTTCTCGGGCGATGTGTCCTCAAGTGGCCTGTCGGGAGGTGCGCTCACGTCAGCTGCTGCCTTCGACGGTCTCGCCGACCGCGTCCTCGTTGCCGAGCGACATCTGCACAAGGCTTGCCACGTCCAGCTCGTCCACCTCGTCAACGGAGTCCTCGTCAGGGGCTGCTCCCGATGAGTCCTGCAGGCCCGCGAGCTGCATCAGCGTGTCCATCACACCCGCCTCGCGCAGACGCACCAGCGGGATCGAGGCAAGCGCATTGCGAACGTCCGCATCGCTGGGGCCCTCCCCGGCCTGCGCTCCGACCTCCGGAGAGATCTGCTCCAGCAGGAAGCCGCTCAGCGCGGCTGACGAGGGATAGTCGAAGGCCAGCGTTGCGGGCAGGTGGATTCCGCTCGCGAAAGCAAGCCGATTGCGCAGTTCGACAGCCGTCAACGAGTCGAACCCAAGCTCGTTGAAAGCACGATTCTCGTCGATCGCATCCGGTGAGGGATGACCCAGCACCGTGGCCACCTCGGCGCGAACCAGGTCGAGCACGACACGCTTGCGCTCACGCTCGGAGGTGCTCGCGAGGCGTCTGACCAACGAGTCACGACTGCCCTTCGTCGGCGCTTGCGCCGGCACCCGCAGCAGGCCCCTGAGCAGTGGAGCCACGACCCCCGTCCTGGCCTGTGCACGCAGCGCCGCCATATTCAGGCGGGCGGGAACCATCAGCGGCTTGTCGACCACGTATGCGGCATCGAACAGGCGCAGTCCTTCCTCGGTCGACAGAGCGAGGTCTCCCGCGCGTGCAATTCGCGCCCGGTCGGTGGCCGTCAGCTCGTCCGCCATCCCAGCGGCCTCGGCCCACAGTCCCCAGGCCATCGAGATGCCAGGCAGCCCCCGCCCGCGCCGGTAGGCTGCCAGAGCGTCGAGGAACGCGTTCGCGGCGGCATAGTTGCTCTGGCCGGGACTGCCGATCGTGCCGGTGCTCGAGGAGAACAGGACGAACGCCGACAGGTCGAGACCCTCGGTCAGCTGGTGCAGGTGCCAGGCGGCGTCGAGCTTCGGCTTCAGGACCCTGTCGATGCGCTCCGAGGTCATCGAATCGATCATGCCGTCGTCCAGATCGCCCGCGGAGTGCACGACCGCGCTCAGCGGGTACTCGCTGGGGATCGAGTCAATCAGCCCGATGAGCTGCTCGCGATCGGACACGTCACAAGCGACGATCTTCGCCTGCGCGCCCAACTCGAGGAGCTCCGCCAACAGGTTCTCCGCACCGGGCGCCTGCAGGCCTCGTCTTCCTGCGAGTACAACGCTCTGGACCCCGTGCTCCTC
Source organism: Solirubrobacteraceae bacterium (assembly GCA_036266805.1). GTDB lineage: Bacteria > Actinomycetota > Thermoleophilia > Solirubrobacterales > Solirubrobacteraceae > Palsa-744. The sequence goes on along the minus strand of DATAXK010000039.1, from coordinate 16,700 downwards.
TACCAGATGACGTGCAAGCGCAGCTCCGATCAATCCGGTGCCGCCGGTGATCAGGACGCTGCCGAACTGGCCGGTTGGGGTCAGACCGATACCCGCCACATGCCGAGCGTCGGCGTCAGGGTCGAAGCGCCGCTCGCCGGCCTGTGCCGCGTCGGGCTCATCCACATCCTTCTCGGCCAGTGCTACATCCACCACCTCTGCGCGTTCGGCCGCCGCGTGCGTTAGCCGCGGGGCGAGCAACGCACCTGCTCGTAGAGCCAGTTGCGGCTCGTCGATGATGAGCGCACTCGCAAGCGCGTGCAGCTCTGCCTCGGGATCGTCCACGTCGACCAATACGAACCGCCCAGGATGTTCAGATTGCACCGAGCGCAGCATTCCCCACAGAGGCGCGACGGTCAGATCACTGACGCCCTCGGGGTCTCCAGCGGACACCGCTCTTTTGGTCATGAACACAAGGCGAGAGCCAGCAAGGCGTGCCTCGGCGAGCCACTCCTGCACGAGCGAGAGCGCTCGGTCGAGGTTTTGACGCGACGCGAGCGGCAGCTTGCCGTCGGCGAGATCGTCGCCCTCGAATCGAGCCAGCACGACCGCGGGTGCGCTCGCACCCCCGTCGATCGCGTCGATCAACGATGCCAGATCTGGATATGCCTCTGGCGCCGCGCGATCCAGGTGTGAATCCGCGGCCCCTTCACTTCCGCTCGCACCGAGTGTCGCCCAACCCTCGGGCAGCACGGCCGTTGGCAGCGCCTCGCTCGCTGTGACGAGGACCCACTCGACGTCGAGCAACGAGCGCCGGTCAACGCCACGTATGCGCATCAGCGCCTCCGCTGTGAACGGCCGCGTGACCAGCGAATCCGCCACCAAGACCATCCGGCCCTGCTCATCGGCCAGCACCAGTGAATAACCACCCGCCTGCGACCGCGCCATGCGCACTCTCACACACGCGTTCCCGGAGGCGTGCAGTCGCACACGAGTCCACGCGAACGGAAGCCTCCCGTACTCCGGCGTCGCCGGAGTCTCGGTTCGCATCAGCACTCCCATCGCCTGCAGTGAGCAGTCCAGCAGCGCCGGATGGATGTTGAACCGACGGGCCCGGTCGCGCTCCTCCTCGGGCAGCCGCACTTCGGTGAACACCTCCTCACCGCGACGCCAAGCGGCTCGAATGCTCAGAAACGCCGGCCCGTATTCCAAGCCGACCCCCGCAAAGAAGTCGTACACGTCCTCGACCGGCACCGGCTCTGCGCCCTCCGGCGGCCAGGCATCGGCGTTCGCCAGACTCGCGTATCCCTCCACCTGCGTAGCGTCCTCGACCAGCGTTTGCGCCACGGGCGCGAGCATCCCGCGGGCATGACGCGTCCACGCGTCCTCGCCCTCCCAGACAGCTTCCTCGGGGCGGCTGAATACCGCGACCGTACGCCTGCCCAACTCATCCGGGGGCCCGATGGAGACCTGCAGATCGACCGCGGGACGCTCGGCTGACAGCACGATCGTGGCTTCGTGGACGAGATCTTCAAGCAACTCACAGCCGATCTCCGCTCCCACGCTGAGGGCCACGTCGACAAGCGTGGTCCCGGGCACGACCACCGCGCCCGCGATCGCGTGATCGACCAGCCACTGCTGCTGCTCGACAGAGACCCGGCCGGTGAACAGCCAGCCATCGCTCTCCGCCAAAGCAACCGCGGAGCTCAGGAGCGGGTGCACGACCGGCGCATGACCCACGGCAGCGACCTCGCCGGTCGCGACTGCCGCGTCCAACCAGTAGCGCTGACGCTGAAACGCATAGGTCGGCAACTCGACGCCGACAGCGCCGCTACCGGGGAAGACCGCCTCCCAATCCACATTCACACCACGCACCCACGCTTCACCCAGAGATGCCAGAAAGCGTCGAGGACTCCCGTCACCGCGTCGCAGGGACCCGAGCAGGCCCGCGGAGTCGAGAGCGCGACCGTCGAGGCCCTCTTCCTCTCCCGTCGCCTCGGGCGCGATCGGCCGTGAGAGCACGTCTTCGACGGTTTCGTTCATGCCCATTGTCAAAACTGGATGCGGGCTCACCTCGATGAAGGTCCGGTAACCCTCATCCAGCAAAGCCCTCGTGACGCGCTCGAGCTCGACCGGTTCGCGGAGGTTGCGATACCAGTAGTCGACGTTCAGGCCGCCCGTGTCAAACAACGCGCCGGTAACCGTCGAATAGAAGGCGATGTCACTCGAGCGTGGCTCGATCTTCGACAACGCCTCGATCAATTGCTCACGAAGACCCTCGACGTGCGGAGAATGCGTCGCCACCGTGGCCGGCACCTCACGGGCACGCACATCGGCCTTCACACAATCCTCCAGGAATTGGCGCAATGCCTCGCTGTCACCCGCCACCGTCGTTGAACGAGGTCCGCTCACCCCCGCCACTGAAAGCCGGTCGCCCCACCTCTCGATACGCTCCCGCACCTGCTCGACCCCGAGCGCGATCGAGGCGACTCCACCGTGTCCCACCATGGCCGTCAGCATCTGGCTACGCAACGCGACGATCCGCGCCGCGTCCTGAAGCGACAAGCCGCCCGCCACGTGCGCGGCGGCGATCTCGCCCTGAGAGTGGCCCACCACCGCGTCGGGGTGCACTCCGCACGCTTTCCACAGCTCCGCCAAAGCCACCATCACCGCGAACAGGACGGGTTGCACCACCTCGATGCGCTCCAGATCAGGCGCGCCCTCGACGTCTCGCAGGACATCCTCGACCGACCAGTCGATGAAGGGAGCGAACGCCTCGCAGCACTCCCGCAATCGCCGTGCGAACACGTCCGAGCACTGCAACAGCTCGAGTGCCATCCCAGCCCACTGCGAGCCCTGGCCGGGGAATACGAACACGACCTTGCCGGCGCCGTCGGGCCCGACCATGCCCTGGACAGCGTCGACGCCCGGGGCCTCGTTCGCGATCCCGTCCAACAGGCCCGCCAAGCTTTGGTGGTTCTCGCCGATCACCACGGCGCGGCGATCGAAAGCCGTGCGCTTGAGCAGCGCGAAGCCGACATCCTTGGCCTCGACGTCCGGATTGTCCCTCAGGAAGCTCGACATCCGGGCCGCCTGACCGCGTAGAGCCCCATCGTCGCGAGCCGACACGACCAGCGGCAGCGCCTCGCCGCGCAGCGCACCAGTCGGCACGTGCTCGCCGCCGTCGACAGGGGCGCTCTCGCTCCCTTCGGAGACCTGTTCGTCGCTCCCCTCCGCTACCTCCTCAGAGAGGACGTGGGGAGCCGCCTCCTCGAGAATCACATGCGAGTTCGTGCCGCTGATGCCAAACGACGACACGCCCGCCCGCCGTGGCTCGCTGCCCGCCAACCACGGCTCGGCCTCCTCCAGCAGGGAGACCGACCCCGCCGACCAATTCACCTTCTGGCTTGGTTGGTCCACATGCAGGGTCTTGGGCATCAGCCCGTGGCGCATCGCCATCACCATCTTGATGACTCCGGCCATCCCAGCCGCCGCCTGGGTATGACCGATATTGGACTTGACAGACCCCAACCTCAGCGGACTTCCCTGCGGTCTGCTCTGCCCGTAGGTTCCGAGCAGCGCCTGGGCCTCGATCGGATCTCCCAGCATCGTGCCCGTCCCGTGCGCCTCGACCACCTCGACCTGGTGCGCTGATAGCCCTGCATTGGCCAGTGCGTCTCGAATCACACGTTGTTGAGAAGGACCGTTGGGCGCTGTCAGTCCGTTGCTGGCTCCGTCCTGGTTGACCGCGCTGCCGCGCACAAACGCCAGAATGCGATGACCGAGCCGCCGCGCATCGGACGCGCGCTCCAGCAACAGCATGCCGACACCCTCTCCCCAACCGAGGCCGTCAGCGCCGTCGGCGAACGCCTTGCATCGACCATCGGGCGCCAGCGCCCGCTGACGCGACAGCTCGAGGAATGCGATCGGCGTGGGCATAACGCACACTCCGCCCACCAGAGCCAGCGAGCTCTCTCCCGCACGCAAAGAGCCACACGCCAAATGCAGCGCCACAAGTGAGGAGGAGCACGCCGTGTCAATCGTCACGGCCGGACCCTCGAAGCCGAACGTGTATGACACACGGCCCGACATCACGCTAGTCAAAGTGCCACTGACATAGTGACCGGCGAGGTCCTCGGCCACCGATCCGGACGGGCCGAGCCCGTAGCCGTTGGATGCGCCACCGATGAACACTCCTGTCTCGCTGCCCCACAGCGAGGAAGGCTTGATGTCCGCGCTCTCAATCGCCTCCCACGAAGCTTCCAGCAACAGGCGCTGCTGTGGGTCCATCGCAAGCGCCTCCCTGGGGCTGATCGAGAAGAAGCTCGCGTCGAACTCGGCGGCGTCCTGCAGGAATCCTCCCTCCCGGACGTAGGTGGCCCCCGGGCGACCCGGTTCGGGGTCGTACAGCCGTTGCAGGTCCCAGCCACGATCCGTCGGGCAGTCCGAGATGACGTCGCGCCCATCCCTTACCACCTCCCAGAGCTGCTCGGGCGAGCCTATCCCTCCCGGGTACCGGCAGCTGACGCCGACGATCGCCAACGGTTCGCTGCTGTGTTGCTCCACCTCACGCAAACGCGCGCGCACATCGTGCAGGTCGACCGTCACCTTCTTCAGATAGTCGCGTAGCTTGTCGTCGTTGGTCATCGTGCCTCTCCGGGATTTGCGTTGAGCATCGATCGTCCCCTCGCTCAGGGCGACCCGAGCTGTCGATCGATGAAGTCGAAGATCTCCTCGTCGGATGCGCTTTGCATCTGCTCGACGACCGTGATCGCGCCCCGCTCCCGTCCACGCTCGCTGTCGTCCAGCCCTGCCAGCAGCGTGCGCAGGCGCACCGTCACACGTCTGCGCTCGGCGTCGTCTGTCAACGCGATCAGGGAGCGCTCGAGACCGATCAGCCCTGACTCGACCGAGGCGCTCGCCGATCCTCCATCCTCGGCCAGCTCGGCGAGCAGGCACTCGACCACCGCGATCGGCGTCGGATAGTCGAATACGAGCGTGGCGGGAAGCTCGATCCCCGTGGCGGCACTGAGTCGACTGTGAAGTTCGACCGCCATCAGCGAGTCGAAGCCGAGCTCTTTGAAGGCGCGCTTGGAATCCGTCGTCTCGAGCGATGCGTTGCCCATTACGCGCGCCACCTCCACGCCGACGAGCTCGAGCAGCAGTCGACGCCGCTCCTCTGCCGACATCTCGCGCACGCGCTCGCGCAGTACGCGGCCGGCCACCCGCTCATCCACCCCGGAGCCGGCCGCCAGCGTCGCCCGTACCTCTGGCAAGTCTTCGATCAACGGCCGTGAGCGGGCCGAGGTGAACAGGCGGGCGTATGTATCCCAGCGGATATCCGCCACCGTGACGAGCGTCTCCCCACGACAAAGCGCGCCCTGCAACGCTTCGATCGCCAGCTGGGGCGCGATGCGCTCGAGCCCACGCCGGCGCAGCGCCTCGCCGGCCCCTTCCTGTGTCGCCATTCCCTCTCCTTCCCACGGCCCCCAGGCGACCGAGGTCGCACACTTGCCGCGCGCCCGCCGTTGAGCGGCGAGCGCATCGAGGTATGCGTTCGCCGCTGCATAGGGCGCCTGGAATCCCGACCCGAACACGCCGGCGATCGAGGAGAACAGCACGAACGCCGAGAGATCCAGATCCTCGGTCAGCGCGTCCAGGTTCAGAGCACCCTGTGCCTTGGCGGAAAGCGTCTGCTCGAAGTCCTCCGGCGTGAGCGAGTCGATCGCTCCGTTGCAGGCCATCCCGGCCGCGTGCACCACCATTTTCAGTGGGCGATCTTGTGGAAGCGATTCAATCAGGGCCGCCAACTGTTCACGATCGGCGACATCGCAGGCCGTGATGGTGATCTGCGCACCCATATCCGTTAGCCGATCCCGCAGCTCCGTGGCACCCGGAGCATCGATACCGCGACGGCTGAGGAGCAGCAGATGCTCAGCTCCGCATCGAGCAAGCCAGTCGGCGACGTGTCGACCTAGCCCCCCTGTGCCACCGGTGACCAAGACGGTGCCGGTGGGGGATCTCCATGCGTCCTCGGTCGTATCCTCATGAGGAGGCATTCGCACCACGCGGCGCACGAACGTGCCCGCTCCGCGAATCGCCAGCTGGTCCTCACCGCCTACGCCTGCCAGCGCCCCGACCAGCAGCGACCCAACGCGCTCGTCGAAGGTCTCCGGCAGGTCGATCACGCCCCCCCAACGCTCCGGATACTCGAGCCCGACGACCATGCCCATCCCCCAGGCCTGTGCCTCGGTGGGACTGTGAATCGTGTCGGTGGCAGATACAGAGACTGCACCTCGCGTCAGTAGCCAAAGGGGAGCCCTCACGTCTGCATCGCCGAGTGCCTGGACCAGCGTCGCCGTCGTCATCAGCCCCTCCGGAACGCTGCGGTAAGCATGATGATGGCGCTCGTCAAAAGCCAACAGCGAGATCACGCCATCGAATCCGCCGGCCTCGGATTGCTGCTCGACGGCGTCGCGCAAACGCACGGTCAGATCCTCGCGCGAATCCGTTACTTCACCGAATTGGACCGGCACAACCTGAGCACCACGGTCGCCGAGAGCGCCGAGCAGCGCGGTGATCCAACGATCCTCCTCAAAGCTCGCGGCAACCACCAGCCATCTCCCGGAAAGAGTGCGTGTCGAGTCTGCGACCAGCGGCTTCCACTGGATCTGATAGCTCCAGCTGCTCACCTGCGATTGCACACGACTGCGACGACGCCACGCCGACAGGCTCGGCAACAGCGCGCTCAACGACAGGCGTTGCTCATCGTCCTCCACCCGCAGCGTGTCGAGCAATCCAGCGAGGTCCTCCCGCTCAACCGCCTCCCAGAATCCACTCCCCGCGGCATCCGCTTGCCGCGTGTCGGCAGCCGCGCCGGTTTCAGACGAGCTTCGAGTGTCCGCTGACCCCGCGAGCCAGTAGCGCTCGCGCTGGAACGGGTATGTGGGTAGCGCCACCGATCCGGTGCTCGACTCGCCAAAAATGGTTGCCCAGTCGACAGGCATTCCTCCTACCCACAACTCTCCCAGCGCCGAGATGAGTGAAAGCGTCTCTGCCCGCCCCGCCTTCAAGGCCGGCACGACGGTCGGTTGGATCGCGTCCGGCGCAACCGCCGGGCGGCGCAGACATTCAGTTGCCATAGCGCTGAGGACACCGTCTGGACCGATCTCCAGGAAGCTGCTGACGCCCCGCTCGGCCAGCCAGCCGATCCCGTCGGCGAAGCGCACGGTCTCGCGAACGTGCCGAACCCAATACTCGGGAGAGCAAAGCTCGTCAGTCGCCGGCTCGCCGGTGAGGTTGGATACGACAGAGATGCTCGGCGAGGCATACAACACGCCACTGGCGACCTCCTCGAAGTCCGCGAGCATCCCCTCCATCCGCGGCGAGTGAAAAGCGTGACTCACTCGCAGCCGCTTGACCTTGCGTCCACGATGTCCCCACATATCGGCGAGCTCCGACACGGCGTCCTCGTCGCCTGAGAGAACGATCGCTGCGGGACCGTTCACCGCCGCGAGCGCAGCCCGACCCTCGTACCCGGCCAGCGACTCCAGTGCCTCCTCCTCGGATGCTTGCACGGCGACCATCGCGCCACCGCTCGGCAGCGCGCCCATCAACCGACCACGGGCCGCCACCAGCTTGCAGGCATCGCCGAGTGAGAAGACACCGGCCGCAAACGCCGCCGTCAGCTCACCAATCGAATGTCCAATGAGGTAATCGGGTCGTACACCCCACGCCTCGAGCAGTCGCAGCAGCGACACCTCGACGGCGAACAGCGACGCCTGAGCAAACATGGTCTCATCCAGCAGCAGCGCGTCGGGTGAGTCTTCGTCGGCAAACAGCACCTCCAGAAGCGGACGCCCCAGATGAGCGTCAAGCTCGGAGCTGACCTCCTCCAGAGCTGAGCGAAACGCGGGAAACGTCTGGTACAGCTCACGACCCATCCCCATGCGCTGCGCTCCCTGCCCGGTGAACAGAAAGGCGACGCTCCGTCCGGCGGTGCTCGCCACTCCTTCGATCACGTTGGGCGCGGTCTGCCCTGTACTGACGGTCCCCAGCCCGGCGAGCAGCTGATCGCGCTCGCCACCCAGCACGACCGCGCGATCTTCCAGCGTCGAGCGACCCGCAAGCGAGAACCCAACGTCACCGACGTCAACGCCCTCCTCGCTCGCCACGAAGCTGCGCAATCGCTCGGCATGAGCACGCAGCGCACCAGCTCCGCGAGCGGAGAGCACCCATGCCACCACATCGCTCGGCGAGTGCTGATCGGCGCGAGCGCCCCCCTCGGCGTGGCGCGGCTCATCGGCGCCGGAGGCTTCCTCGATGATCACATGCGCGTTCGTGCCACTCACCCCAAATGAGGACACTCCCGCCCGCCGGGGCCGACCATTGCGCAGCCAGGGCACCTCCTCGGTCAAGAGCGATACCGCGCCGGCGGACCAATCGACCTCCTCAGAGCGCTCCTCGACATGCAGCGTGCGGGGCAACAGATCGTGCTGCAGCGCCGCCACCATCTTGATGACACCCGCGACACCCGCCGCCAGCTGCGTGTGGCCGATATTCGACTTGATCGAGCCGAGCCACAGCGGCTCATCGCGATCCTGCCCGTACGTCGCAAGCAGGGCTTGCGCCTCGATTGGATCCCCCAACGTCGTGCCGGTTCCGTGGGCCTCGACGGCGTCCACCTCCCGCGCCGACAGCCCTGCGTTGGCGAGCGCTCGACGAATCACCCGTTGTTGCGCAAGCCCACTGGGAGCCGTCAGGCCGTTGCTCGCGCCATCCTGGTTGACCGCGCTGCCCCGCACGACCGCGAGCACACGGTGGCCGAGCCGACGCGCCTCGGAGAGACGCTCGAGCGCCACCATCCCCACTCCCTCCCCCCAACTGGTCCCGTCGGCCGACGCCGAGAAGGACTTGCAGCGCCCGTCGACGGCAAGGCCCCGCTGGCGACTGAACTCCACGAACTGCTGAGGGGTGGCCATGACGGTCACCCCGCCTGCCAGCGCGAGCGAGCATTCACCTGACCGCAATGCGCCGCAGGCAAGGTGCAAGGCCACAAGCGAGGAGGAACAGGCCGTGTCAACCGATACGGCGGGACCCTCCAGGCCAAACGAATAGGCGATTCTGCCGGACGCCACGCTGCCGAGCGTGCCGGTGAACCGGAAACTCTCGACGCTGGCCGACTCGACCGGCGCACCGTTGCCATAGGGCGAGTTTCCAGCGCCGACGAACACCCCGGTCTGACTGCCACGCAGTGAGCGTGGATCCATGCCGGCGCTCTCGAGCGCTTCCCAGGATGCTTCGAGCAGCAGTCGCTGCTGTGGATCCATCGCCAGCGCCTCGCGGGGGCTGATCCCGAAGAACGCCGCGTCGAAATCACCCGCGTCGTAGATGAATCCACCCTCCGACGCATAGCTCGTGCCGACGCTGTCGGGATCCTCGTCAAAGAGGACATCCAAGTTCCAACCTCGATCGGTCGGGAATGCCCCGATCGCGTCCCCACCTGAGGCAACCAGCTCCCAAAGCTCCTGTGGGGAGCGAACGCCGCCCGGGTACTGGCAGCTCATCCCCACTATCGCCACGGGCTCCTCGACGGGACGCTCGACCGAGACGGACGCCCCCGTCTGGTCCTCGATCCCATCGAACAGACCGAGCAGATGATCGGTCAACGCGTCCGGAGTGGGGTAGTCGAAGATGAGTGTGGCGGGCAGCCGCATGCCGGCAGCCGCGTTGAGTCGATTGCGCAGCTCCACCGACAGCAGCGAGTCGAACCCGAGCTCCTTCAGGGCGCGCTGAGTATCGATCCCCTCAGAGGAGGAATGACCGAGCACGGCCGCGACCTCACCGCACACCAGTCCCAGCACGATCCTGCGCCGCTCCTCCACGGGCGCTCCCCGCAGCCGCTCGGCAAGCAGGCCTCCCTTTGCGTGTCCCAGCCGCAGGCGCGAGGATGAGCGCACCAGAGCACGCAACATCGAGGGCAGCCCGTCCGCCTGGGCCTGCGCCCGCAGGGCGGGGCCATCCAGACGCGCCGTGACCGTCAGGGCGTCCGCATCGGTCCACGCCGTGTCGAGCAGCTCGAGGCCCTCCTCAGAGGAGATCGCGGCCACCCCGGAGCGGCGCATGCGCGCCACATCGAGCGCGCGCAGGTGCTCGGTCATGCCCGTCGCCCGCTCCCACGAGCCCCATGCCATCGATACCGACGGCAGGCCCCGTGCGCGACGGTGCGCCGCAAGCGCATCCAGGAACGTGTTGGCCGCCGAGTAGTTGGCCTGTCCCGGCGCGCCCATCACCCCCGCCAGCGAGGAGAACGTAACGAACGCGTCGAGACCCATCTCGCGGGTCAGCTCGTGCAGATGCCAGGCCGCGTCGACCTTGACGGCGAACACCCCGTCGAAGCGCTCGGGCGTAAGCGCGGCGATCGAGCCGTCGTCCAGCATCCCGGCCGCATGGATCACCGCTCGCAGGGGGCGCTCGGTCGGGATCGACTCGAGCAGGCCTCGCAACTGCTCACGGTCGCTCACGTCACACGCGAGGATCGACACCTCCGCGCCCAGCTCGGCAAGCGTCGCCTGAAGCTCCTGCGCATCCGGCGCCGAGGGCCCCCGCCGGCTGGCTAGGATCAGGCTGCCGACTCCGTGGCGCTCGATCAGGTGTCGTGCGACCAGGCGTCCCAGCACCCCTGTGCCACCCGTGATCAGAACCGTCCCATCCGTGCCAACCCCCGATGGGGGCAGGGTGAGCACGATCTTGCCGACGTGCTGCGCCTGGGCCATGAAGCGCAGCGCCTCCGGCGCGCGACGCACGTCCCACACCCTGAGCGGCAGAGGCGCGAGCACACCCTGCTCGAACAGCTCGAGAAGCTCGAGCAGCATCCCCTGGATACGCTCCAGTCCGGCTTCGATCAAATCAAACGCGCGATAGGCGACCCGCGGCCATCGGTCTGCGACCTGTTTTGGATCGCGGATGTCGGTCTTGCCCATCTCGAGGAACCGTCCACCCTCACGCACCAGATCGAGCGAGGCGTCCACGAACTCATTCGCAAGCGAATTCAAGACGAGATCGACACCGTCTCCATCGGTGCTCGCCAGGAAGCGCTCCCTGAAGCTCAGGTCGCGAGAGGAGGCGATTTGAGCTTCTTCCAAGCCAAGCCCTTGAAGCGCCCCCCACTTACCGTTGCTGGCAGTACCCAGCACCTCCGCACCAAGCGAGCGTGCGATTTGCACAGCGGCCATCCCGACTCCCCCCGCGGCTGCGTGCACGAGTACCCGCTCACCCGCCTTGACCTGCGCGAGGTCCACCAGACCGTAGTAGGCAGTCAGGAAAGCAGCCGGCATCGACGCTGCCTGCACGAATGACCAGTCCTCCGGGATCGGGACGATCAAGCGACGGTCGACGACGGCGTGCGGCGCGAAAGCGCCGTTGAACAGCCCCATCACACGATCGCCGGGCCTGAGATCGCTCACTCCCGGCCCAACCTCGAGCACCACACCCGCGCCCTCGCCGCCGATCGACTCCCACTCACCGCGCAACGGCACCAGGCCCAGGGCGGTGACGACATCACGGAAGTTCACTCCCGCGGCATGCATCGAGACGCGCACCTGGCCGGTCTCGAGCGCATCCTCTGAGCCCGACGATGCGACCAGGCGCAGATCCTCGAGCGTGCCCGACCCACCCAGCGCAAGCCGCCAGTCGGCGCCGTCCGTCGGTACGCTCAGCGCACCGGCGCTCCCACGCACGAGTCTCGAGGCGTACACAACCCCGCCGCGAATCGCAAGCTGTGACTCGCTGGCCCGCTCGCTCAACCTCACAGCCGAGCGCAACACGTCCCATGAGTCGGGTTGTCCGTCGACGTCGATCAACGCCAATCGCCCAGGGCACTCGAACAGCGCTGAGCGCACCAGTCCCCACAACGGCGCGTCCGCCAACCCCGGAACACCCTCCCCGGCTGTGACCGCCACCGCACCAGATGTGACGATCACCAGCAGCGAATCCGCAAAGCAATCCTCGGCTAGCCATTCCTGCACGAGCTTCAACAGGCGCACGGCGCTCATCCTTGCGGCGAGTGGCATCTGCTCTCCCGTGAGCTCCGAGTCGACCGCCTGCCACGTGTCCGTCTCCGAGAACCGTGAAACGGTCGATCCGGTCCCACCGCAATCGACCAACACGACCGCTGGGGTCTCTTCGCGCTCCTCCACAGCACCGCGCAGGGATGCCAAATCGGCAAATGCGCCATGACCGTCCGCCGGCGCGGCTAGGGCCTCGGCCGCAAGCGCACCGTTCGAGGTGGGATCTAGCATCACCCAGTCGTGAGTGTCCCCCGGGTCGCCGTCGAGTGGCTCGGCGTCGAGCGCCAGCGTCGTCCACTGCACGCGGTACAGCGAATCCACCGTGCCGGCGCGCTGGGCCTGGATTTGGTCGGCCGAGACGGCACGCATCAGCAGGGAATCAGCCACTATCACGCTCGTCCCGGACTCATCCACGGCCGACACCGAGAAGGCACCCTCGCCGGCGAGGACAAGCGACACTCTCAGGCGACGAGCGCCTGAGGCGAGCAAACGCACCCCGTTCCAGCTGAATGGCAGGCGCAGTGGCTCCTCCGACTGTTTGCCCGCCAATGAGATCGCGTGCAAGGCCGAGTCCAGCAGCGCCGGATCGATCGCGAAGGATCCGCCATCTACCTCGTGATCCGCTGGGAGCGCAACCTCGGCGAACAGGTCGTCCTCTCGCCGCCACACGGCGCGCACGCCTTGGAAAACAGGCCCATATTCCAAACCGATATCGGCAAGGCGATCGTAGAACCCCTCGAGTGCCACAGGCTCCGCGTCCGTTGGCGGCCACACATCCGCGGACTCCACAAGCGCCGGCTCGCTTGTCGAGTAAGCACCGTCGGGTGTGAGCGTCCCACCGGCGTGCCGAACCCATTCCTCCGGAGCCTGTTCGGCATCGCCCCCGGACGGCTCGTGACGTGCGTAGATACCCACGTCACGCGCGCCGGACTCCTCGATATCCGAGACCACGACCTGCAACTGCACTGCGCCGTCCTCCTCCAGCACGAGCGGCACCTCGATCGCGAGCTCTCCCACCACACCACACCCGACCTGCTCGCCCGCATACAGGGCGAGCTCCAGGAACGCTGTTCCCGGCACCAGCACAACTCCCAGCACGGCGTGGTCGGCCAGCCACGGGTGTGACCGCAAAGACAGACGTCCAGTGAACAGCCAACCCTCGCCATCGGCCAACGACACCATCGCCCCAAGCAGCGGATGCTCGGCTGACATCAGGCCGATGGACGCTGGATTCCCGCCACCATCGCCGGCTTCCAGCCAGTAACGCTCGCGCTGGAAGGAGTAGGCCGGCAACGACGCCCGCATGGCGCCTGACCCCTCGAACAGCGATCTCCAATCGACTTCCACACCGCGCACCCAGACTTCTCCGAGGGACAGCAGCAGGCGCCGGGCGCCACCCTCGCCGCGACGCAGCGATCCGATCGTGCCCACCTCCACGCCATCCGAGGTGCCCACCAGGTCGCCGTCAGCCTCCATGCGATCCGCGGTTTCCTGCACTCCCATCGAGAGCACCGGGTGCGGGCTCACCTCGATCAGGGTGCGGCAACCGGCTTGCAGCGAAGCCTGCGTCGCTTGATCAAAGCGCACGGTCTCACGCAGATTGCGATACCAGTAGTCGGCGTCCAGCCCACTCATGTCCAGCAGGCCACCGGTCACCGACGAGTAGAACGACAGCTCCCCCGAGCGCGGCACGATCGACGCGCAGGCATCCAGCAACTCCTGGCGAACCCGCTCGACGTGCGGCGAGTGCGCGGCATAGTCAACCGGGATCTCACGTGCTTTCACGTCACGGTCCTGGCACAGCGCAAGCAGCCCCGACAACGCGTCGCGCTCACCCGAGACCACGGTCGACGCCGGCCCGTTCACAGCGGCAAGTGACAGCGCCCCGTCGAACCTCCCAAGCAACGGCGTGAGCTCCTCCTCCGACAGCACGACCGAGACCATCCCGCCCTTGCCCGAAAGGTCCCGCAGCGCCCGACTGCGCAGCGCGACCACCTTCGCCGCGTCCTGTAGCGACAGGCCACCAGCCACGCACGCCGCGGCGATCTCACCCTGGGAATGACCCAGGACCGCGTCGGGACGAACCCCGCATGCCTGCCACAGTCTGGCCAGCGACACCATCATCGCGAACAGCACCGGCTGCACCACGTCGACTCGATCCAGCGAACCGAGGCCCTCTCCGTCGCGCAGCACCTTGACCAACGACCAGTCGACGAACGGCGCCAGCGCGTGCTCGCATTCCTCAATGCTCTGCGCGAACAATGGCGAGCATCCCAACAGCTCGACCGCCATCCCGACCCACTGAGCGCCCTGACCGGGAAACACGAACGCCACCCGACCGCTGCCATGAGACATCGTCGACCCCCTGACCAGCTCCGCGGCGGAGTCTCCGGCGGCGAGCGCGCTTAGAGCCGCGCTCGAACGGTCGCGGTCCTCTCCCACAATCACCGCCCGGTCCTCCAGCCGGCTGCGACGAGCCAGCGAGAACGCGACGTCGAGCCTTCTGAGGTCACGATCTCCGTCGGCCCTCTCGAGCAAACCGGCCGCCTGAGCACGCAGCCCCGACTCGCCCCGACCTGACAGCACCCAGGGCAGAGCGCCCTCCTCGCACAGCAGACAAGCACACGCGCCATCGGAGGTCTCGCGCGATCCCTCATTTCTACGCTCCGGATCCTCCGCGGCCCCTTCGCCGGCTGGCCGTAGCGGCTCCTGCGCGTCCGGATCCGCCGCCGCGGCCGGAGCCTCCTCGAGGATCACATGCGCGTTGGTGCCCGCGATCCCAAATGACGACACGGCCGCTCGCCGCGGCTCCTCGCCGCGTGGCCACATCAACGCATCGGTGAGCAGCTTCACTGCTCCCGCCGACCAGTCGATCTCGGGCGAGGGCTCCTCGGCGTGCAACGTCTTGGGCAGAAGGCCGTGACGCAGGGCCATCGCCATCTTGATCACACCGGCCACACCCGCCGCGGCCTGGGTGTGGCCGAAGTTTGACTTAATCGTGCCAAGCCGCATGGGGCGCTCGGCACTCCGCGCGCGGCCGTAGGTGGCCAGTAGCGCCTGGGCCTCGATCGGATCCCCCAGACGTGTGCCGGTTCCATGCGCCTCGACCACGTCGATCGCACCGGCGCCAAGTCCCGCGTTCTCGAGCGCCATCCGGATCACCCGCTGCTGGGAAGGACCGTTGGGCGCGGTCAGGCCATTGCTCGCTCCATCCTGATTGATCGCGCTGCCGCGGATGAGCGCGAGCACGTCATGTCCCAGACGGCGAGCGTCGGAGATGCGCTCGAGCAGGATCACACCAACGCCCTCGCCCCAGCCCGCGCCGTCGGCCTTCGCGGAGAAGGACTTGCAGCGCCCGTCGGCGGCCAGCGCGCCCTGGCGTGAGAAGTCGACGAACGCGGTCGGTGTCGCGAGCACGGTGACACCACCTGCAAGGGCCAGCGAGCACTCGCCCGATCGCAGCGCCTGCGCGGCCAGATGCATCGCCACAAGTGAGGAGGAACAAGCCGTATCGACGGTTACGGCGGGGCCCTCGAAGCCGAAGGTGTGAGACACCCGTCCCGAGACGGCGCTGCAGGACAGTCCGGTACCGAGATGGCCCTCCACGGATGCGGCCGCGGGACCCGCAGCCGCGAGCACGTAGTCGTGGTAGGCCACACCTGTGTAGACACCCGTGCGGCTGCCCACCAAGCCGGTGGGATCTATACCGGCGTCCTCGAGCGCCTCCCACGAGACTTCGAGGATCAGGCGCTGTTGCGGGTCTGTCGCCAGCGCCTCCCGCGGGCTCATCTCGAAGAAGCCCGCATCGAATTCGGGGGCGCCTTCCAGAAAGCCACCCTCACGCACATAGCTGGTGCCGGGATTGTCGGGGTCCGGATCGTAGAGACGCTCCAGATCCCAGCCGCGATCCGTCGGGAAGCCGGAGATGCCGTCGCGTCCGGCGCACACCATCTCCCACAGGTCATCAGCCGAGCGCACGCCGCCCGGATAGCGACATGCGACTCCCACAATCGCGATCGGCTCGTGCTCACGCTGTTCGATCTCGCCGAGCCGGTGTCGCGCGGCCTGTAGATCGACTGTGACCCGCCGCAAGTATTCAAGCGACCTGTCCTCGGCGCTCATGGCCCACACTCCCCCGGCCGCCTCGGCCACATGCGTACGCTTGTGCGGAACCTCGGGTGGCTCATGCGGATCCCAGCTGTTTGTCTATGAAGTCATAGATCTCGTCAGCGCTAGCGCTCTGCAACGCCTCCTCGGTGCTCACAAAGCCATCCTCGACCTCACCGACATCGTTCAACTTCCTCAGCAGCGCTTGCAGGCGAGTCGTCGCGATTGCTCTGCTGGAGTCCTCGGCGGGCACCATGGCGAGCGTCTGTTCCAGCTTGTCGAGCTCGATCTCGAGCGAGCGACCAGGTGACTGCTCCAGCGCTATCTCGGCAAGCAGAGCGTCGGCAACCGCAGCTGTGGTCGGGTAGTCGAAGATCAGAGTGGCCGGCAGGCGTTGTCCGGTAGCTGCTTCCAGGCGGTTGCGCAGTTCCACGCCAGCGAGCGAGTCAAAGCCAAGCTGCTTGAAGGTACGTCGCGGCTGCACAGCATCAGCGCCGTCATGGCCCAGCACGCTCGCGACCTGCCCACGAACCAACTCCAGCACGA
>DATAXK010000037.1:0-4827 GCA_036266805.1 Solirubrobacteraceae bacterium | reverse complement strand
CCAGGCGGTTGCGCAGTTCCACGCCAGCGAGCGAGTCAAAGCCAAGCTGCTTGAAGGTACGTCGCGGCTGCACAGCATCAGCGCCGTCATGGCCCAGCACGCTCGCGACCTGCCCACGAACCAACTCCAGCACGAACCGCTCACGCTCCTCACCCTCCAACCCCTCCAGGCGACTAGCCAGTGAGCGCTGTCCCGTCGAGTCGTGCGCGCCGCGCACCGGGACACCCACGAGGGTTCTCAGCAGCGTGGGCAACTCTCCCGTCTGCGCTTGCGCCCGCAGCCGCTCTCGCTCAAAGCGCGCGGCGACCATGCAGGGCTCCTCGCGGTCAAGCGCCTCATCGAACAGCGCAAGTCCCTGCACGACCGACAACGGAGCCATGCCCGCACGTGCAAGCCGTGCGAGATCGTTCGCGCCGAGGTCGGCCGTCGACTCGTCCTCTTGCTCCCACACACCCCACGCGATCGAGCTTGCAGCCAATCCACGTGAGCGACGATGCTCCGCCAGGCCATCCAGGAAAGCGCTTGCGGCCGCGTGGCTTGTCTGGCCGATCCTGCCGAGCGTGCCGGCTATCGAGGAGAACGTCACGAACGCCGACAGCTCCATCTCACTGGTCAGCTCGTGCAGATACCACGCCGCGTCAGCCTTCGCGGCAAGCACACGATCGATCCGCCCTGGGGTGAGCGAAGCAAGTACGCCTTCGTCGGTGACCCCAGCGGCGTGCACGACGGCGCTCAACGGCGACTCGGACGAGACCTCGGAGAGCAGGCGTTGCAACTGAGAGCGGTCGCTTACATCGCATGCCGAGGCGGTTGCGTGCGCTCCAAGCTCCGACAGCTGCGCGAGCCGCTCGCTCATGCCCGGATCAGCCCCCCCGCTCTTGCTGGCGAGCAGAAGATGCTTGACGCCGTGCTCACGTACCAGATGAGCGGCGATCACTCCGGCAAGCCGGCCACCGCCGCCAGTGATCAGGACCGTCCCACGAGGATCGATCCGCTCGTGTTGGCTCCCCACCCTCTTCTCGACGTTCGCTCCGGCCGCGACCAGCCGCGCACCGTGCACCACCCCACCGCGAATCGCCAACTGCGGCTCCTCGAGCGCAAGCGCACGCTCGAGCGCACGCCAGGAGTCCGGCTCGTGGTCGAGATCTAGGAGCGTGATCCGTCCTGGATTCTCCAGCTGAGCGGAGCGGATGAAGCCCCAAACCGCGCGACCCGCCAGGTCGCCGGCGGCCTCGTGGGCGTCCACAACCACCGCGCCGCTGGTCACCACCACCAGCCTGCACGTCGAGAACCGATCCTGCGCGAGCAGTGTCTGCACCAGCTCAAGCAGCCCGTTCACACTCGTGTGCGCGCTAGACGGCAGATCATCCATCGGTGGTCCGTCCTCGACCGTGACCGACGGCTCCGCCGATGATCCACAGACGAGCAGGACAGATGCTTGCTCACCCCGATCGACCGCCTCCCCCAACGTCGCCAGGTCCGGTTGGGAGCGCGACTCGACACCCGCGGCCGTCAAACGATCGGACACCCAGCTTGCATGCTCACCCAGCACCATCGGTGAAACGGACGGCGAGGCCGACGGTGCCCGCACCTGCAACCAGTCCAACTTGAGCATCGGAGCGTCGTCCTCGACCATGTCCAGCAGGCCGGCAAGCAGTGAATCCCCAGTTGCCGCAAGACCCGTCGCCGAGGCTTCTCCGGTCGCGTCGGAAAGCCAGTAGCGCCGGCGCTGAAACGCGTAGGTTGGCAACGCCACTCGACGAGCGCTGGGACGTTTGATCAACGTCCGCCAGTCAACCGAGCCGCCATCCACCCAGATGTCAGCCAGTGCCGCCAGCAGCGAGCCAGGCTCCGAGCGCTGACGACGCAGGCTGGACACGACCATCGCACACGGGCGAGGAGAGGTATCGGGATCGAGCCTTCGATCGACCTCGTCATCCTCGACCTGTGAATCCGCCCGCGGACGCACGCCGTCGCCGACATCGAGGCATTCGTGGCAGAGGGCGCTGAGCACGCCGTCGGGTCCGAGCTCGACAAAACGCCCCACACCGCGAGCGGATAGCCAGCGTACGCCGTCGCCAAAGCGCACGGTCTCACGTGCATGCCGTGCCCAATAGCCGGGGTCGCGCATTTGCTCGAACGTGATCGGCTCGCCGGTCAGGTTCGAGATGACCGGGATCGTCGGCTCTCCGACGGACAGGCCACTCGCGACCTGCGCTAGCTCCTCGAGCATGCCGTCCATGCGGGATGAGTGAAACGCGTGACTGACAACTAGCCGCTTCACCTTGCGCCCCTGCGCCTCCCAAGCTGAAACCAAGCTCTCGACCGCATCGTGCTCACCGGACAGCACCGCGGCACGAGGACCGTTGACCGCCGCGATCGAGACCTGCTCCTCCAGTCCGCCCAGCGACTCGCGGACCTCCTTCTCACTGGCCTGCACCGCCGCCATCGCCCCGCCGGCGGGCAGCGCGCCCATCAGCCGACCACGTGCCACGACAAGCCTGCACGCGTCCTCCAAAGAGAGCGCTCCCCCTACACAGGCGGCCGTGATCTCGCCGACCGAATGACCGATCAAGAAATCCGGGCGCACGCCCAGATGCTCGAGCTGCCGGAACAACGCGACCTCCAGCGCGAACAGGGCGGGCTGGGTAAAGGCCGTCTCGTCCAGCAGCAAAGCCTCGCGCGAGCCCTCCGCGGCGAACATGACCTCAGCCAACGACCGTTCAAGCAAGCCGTCCAGGTGAGCCAGCACCTCTATGAGCGCCTCTTTGAAGACCGGGAAGACCTCGAGCAACTCGCTGCCCATCCCGGCACGTTGGGCGCCCTGGCCCGTGAACAGGAACGCCATCTGTCGACCCTCGACCACCCGAGCGCATCTCACCCCCGCGACCGACTCTCCGTGCGCAAGCGCTTGCACGCCCTCAAGCAGCCCGGCCCTTCCCTCGGCCAGCACGACCGCCCGGTGCTCGAGCTCGGAGCGGCCGGCGAGCGAGAGCCCGACGCCTCGGATATCAAGCTCAGAGTGGCTGTCGAGGTACTCAGCCAAGCGCTGAGCTTGACCCTGCAGTCCGGTGTCACCGTTGCCGGACAGCACCCATGGGAGCACTTGGGCGACCTCGTCGGACGCGTTAGAGGCGACCTCCTTAGACACTTCGGAGACGGGCTCACCGGGCACTCCAAAGGTAGGCTCGTTGGGCACTTCCGAAGCAGGATCGTCAAGCACGCTTGGGGTAGCCTCGACATCAGAGGGCACGCCAACGGCTGGCGCTTCCTCGACGATCACATGCGCGTTGGTGCCGCTGATCCCGAACGAGGAGATACCCGCACGGCGTGGCCGACCATTCCGCGACCAGGGCGTCGCATCCTTCAACAACTCGAGCGGACCAGTCGTCCAATCGATCTCGGTGGAGGGGCGCTCAACGTGGAGCGTCGGCGGCAGCACTCCGTGGCGCAGGGCCATCGCCATCTTGATCACACCGGCGACCCCCGCCGCGGGACCGGCGTGGCCGATGTTCGACTTGATCGAGCCAAGCCACAGCGGCTCCGTTCTGTCCTCGTCTTGTGCGTAGCTCGCAAGCAGTGCCTGCGCCTCGATCGGATCGCCCAGCCGAGTGCCCGTCCCATGCGCCTCGATGGCGTCCACATGGCGCGCCTGCACACGCGCATTGGCGAGCGCCTGTCCGATCACCCTCTGCTGGGAGCTGCCGTTCGGCGCGGTCAGCCCGTTGCTGGCGCCGTCCTGATTGACCGCGCTTCCTCTGATCACGGCCGCGATCGGATGGCCATGGCGCTGCGCATCTGACAGGCGCTCGATCAAGAGCATGCCCGCGCCCTCGCTCCAGCCGGTGCCGTCAGCGTCCTCGGAGAAAGCCTTGCAGCGTCCATCTCGAGCTAGTCCGCGCTGGCGGCTGAACTCGACGAACAGACCCGGCGAGACCATGACCATCACACCACCGGCAAGCGCCATCGAACATTCGCCTTGGCGCAACGCCTGACAGGCCAGGTGCAGAGCGACGAGCGAGGACGAGCAGGCTGTGTCGATTGATACGGCCGGTCCCTCCAGGCCGAGCGCGTACGCCACCCTGCCCGTAGCGACACTGGTGACGCTCCCGGTCAAGCGGTAGCCCTCAGTGTTCGACGCCGCGGAAGAAGAGGAAACGTTCGCGCCATAGGCCGACGCGCTGATTCCAGCGAACACACCGGCCTGGGCGCCACGCAAGGAGAGCGGGTCGAGTCCCGCTTGTTCGACGGCCTCCCAGCAGACTTCCAGCAGAAGCCGCTGTTGCGGGTCCATAGCCAATGCCTCGCGCGGCCCGATCCCGAAGAACTCGCCGTCGAAGTCCGCAGCGTCGTATAGGAAACCGCCCTGCTGCGCCCAGCTGCCCCCCTGCTGTTCAGGATCCTGTGAGCGAAGCGTGCCCAGGTCCCAGCCACGATCTTCCGGGAAGCTCGAGATCGCGTCCCGCCCGCGGGCTACCAGCTCCCACAACTCCTCCGGCGAGCGCACCTCGCCCGGGTAGCGACAGCTCATGCCGACTATCGCGATCGGCTCGTCAGTCGCGGCGGGAGAGCTGGTCGTGAGCACCTTTCTGCGTGTACCCGCCAACTCCTCGAGCAGGTGCCCAACCAGATCATCGGGCGTCGGATAGTCGAAGATCAGAGTGGCGGTCAGGCGTTGTCCGGTGACTGCTTCCAGGCGGTTGCGCAGTTCCACGCCAGCGAGCGAGTCAAAGCCAAGCTGCTTGAAGGTACGTCGCGGCTGCACAGCATCAGCGCCGTCATGGCCCAGCACGCTCGCGACCTGCCCACGAACCAACTCCAGCACGA
>DATAXK010000034.1:0-182512 GCA_036266805.1 Solirubrobacteraceae bacterium | reverse complement strand
CAGCAGATCGAGGTCGGCGTCCATCGAGGCCCCCTTCGGGTCGACGCTGGGAAACTGAGTACCGCCGACTTCGATCTGCCTGCCTACAACCCCTCCCCACAACCCACAGCCACTACCACAGCCGTGGCACTACTCATCTAGGGCCTTGGCCGAGCGACGCGGGCCTGCGATCGACGCTGGTGTAGGTCGATTCTCCGGGATCTGCTTGTCGCCCTGGAGGAGGGCGGTGAGTATCGACTTTTAGGGCGATGCCCCGCGCGCGCGTGCGGGGCATCGCCGATTTGGCAACCTCTGCGCGCAGCGCAAGCGTCCGGTCTGAGAATGCGTTGATCGGTTGGCGGGTAGGCGTTTATAGGCGGCTGAATGGGCCGCTGATAGCCTTTTCCACCCACGCCGGGCAACGGAGCGATGCTCCCGAGGCCCGGCATCGTTCATTTTTCTTCACTCATCAGGAGGCTGTGAATGCCCGTTCGCGTGGGAATCAACGGTTTCGGCCGCATTGGTCGGAACGTGTTCCGCGCCGCAATGGCTCGGGGGGACGTGGATGAGATCGAGTGGGTTGCCGTCAACGACCTGACCGACTGTCGCACGCTGGCTCACCTACTCAAGTACGACTCGATCCTCGGTCCCTATCCGGGCGAGGTGGTCGTGGCGGATGAGCAGACGATCGTGATCGACGGACGCGAGCTGCGCGTGCTTGCCGAGCGCGATCCAGCCGCACTGCCATGGGAGTCGCTCGGGGTGGACGTCGTGATCGAGTCCACCGGGCTGTTCACAGACCGCCCCAGCGCCGCCAAGCATCTCGCGGGTGGCGCCAAGAAGGTCGTGATCTCCGCGCCGGCAACCGACCCAGACGTCACGGTGGTGCTCGGCGTCAACTTCGACGAGGCCTACGATCGCGACAAGCACGACGTGATCTCAAACGCCTCCTGTACGACCAACTGCCTTGCTCCGGTGGCGAAGGTACTGGTGGACACGGTGGGCATCAAGCACGGCCTGATGACGACGATTCATGCCTACACAGCCGATCAGCGCCTGCAGGACCTGCCTCACAAAGACCTGCGACGTGCGCGCGCCGCCGCGATCAACTTGATCCCGGCCTCGACCGGTGCCGCCAAGGCGATCGGGCTGGTCGTGCCGCAGTTGCAGGGCAAGCTGCACGGCTTCGCCGTGCGCGCACCCGTGCCCACCGGCTCGGTCGTCGACCTGACGGTGGAGTGCGAGCGAGAGACGAGCGTCGAGGAGGTCAACGCGGCGCTGAAGTCGGCCTCGCGGAGCGGTCCGCTGGAGGGCCTGTTGGCCTACACCGAGGACCCGATCGTCTCCAGCGACATCGTCAACTCCCCGTTCTCCTCGATCGTGGACTCGCAGCTCACCGCCACGATCGACGGCACAATGCTAAAGGTGGTTGCTTGGTATGACAACGAGTGGGGTTATTCCAATCGCGTCGTCGACCTCGTCCAACGGGTCCTGTGAGCCCGCTCCTCGACTGTCGGGTCAGCTCTTCACGGATGGTGGAGCGGTGAGGACACGGAAGGACCCCGCGGACGCTGGGATCGTCACGACGATGGGAGCGCAAAAACGATGAGGAGCATCGACCAGCTCGACGTCCACGGCAAGCGTGTACTCGTGCGCGTGGACTTCAACGTGCCGCTGTGCAAGGACGAGCACGGCGCACCCGCGGTTGCCGACGACACGCGCATCGTGCAGGCGCTGCCCACGATCAAAGAGCTGCGCGCGCGCGGTGCGAAGCTGGTGCTCGTATCGCATCTCGGGCGCCCAGAGGGAAGGCCCGAGGCCGACCTTTCGCTCGCGCCCGTGGCCGAGCGTCTGCGTGAGCTGACCGGGGCGAGCGTGACGCTTGCGCCCGAGGTCGTGGGACGGCGCGCGCATAAGCTCGCCGAGGAGCTGCACGACGGCGAGATCCTGCTCTTGGAGAACGTGCGCTTCGAGCCTGGAGAGACCACCAACGATCCCGAGCTTGCCCGTGCACTGGCCGAGCTGGCCGACGTGTACGTCAACGACGCCTTCGGCGCCGCGCACCGCGCGCACGCCAGCACCGCTGGCGTGGCACACCTGCTGCCGTGTGCGGCGGGACGCCTGCTCGAACGTGAGGTGAGCACGCTGACCGGCATCCTCGAACATCCCGCGCCGCCGCTCGTGGCGATCATCGGCGGAGCGAAGGTAGCCGACAAGATCGGTGTGATCGACCGCTTCCTGCAGCTGGCCGACGTGGTGATGATCGGCGGCGCGATGAGCTTCCCGTTCCTGTGCGCGCAGGGTCACACGGTCGGTGAGTCGCTGTGCGGCGAGGAGGACACTGAGCACGCCCGCAAGCTGCTCGTGCGGGCCAGCGACACACACTCGCCGCAGCCCGGCCGCGCGCGCCTGCTGGTACCCAGCGACCTGGTGATCGGCGATCGCCTCGCCGACGATGCCAAACACAGTGTGCTGCACGGGGTCGAGGTGCCTGCGGGTTGTATGGGACTAGACATCGGACCCGCCACGGTCGAGCGCTACAGCACCGAGATCGCGCGGGCCGGCACCGTCTTCTGGAACGGTCCGATGGGCGCCTTCGAGTACGAGCCTTTCGCGCAGGGCACGCGGGCGATCGCCCAGGCCGTCGCCCGTGCGCCGGGCGTGACGGTCGTCGGCGGCGGCGACTCTGCCGCGGCGCTGGCCGACTTCGGCCTGGAGGACACGGTCGATCACCTCTCGACCGGCGGTGGCGCCACGCTCGAGCTCGTCGAGGGACGCGTCCTGCCCGGAGTCCGGGCGCTCGAGGGCGCCGGAATCGCCTGATGGCTGGCGAGCGCCGCCCGCTGATCGCGGGCAATTGGAAGATGTACAAGACCGAGGAGCAGTCTGAGGAGTACATCCAGGCTCTGCTGCCCCGTGTGTCGTCGGTCAGCGGGGTTGACATCGCGATCTGCGTGCCGTTCACCGACCTGCGTGCGATGGTCGACAGCGCGCGTGGGTCGCGCGTGGAGGTCTACGCCCAGAACATGCACCACGAGCCCGAGGGCGCCTTCACCGGCGAGATCTCGGCGCCGATGCTCTCAGAGCTAGACGTCGCCGGCGTGGTGCTCGGCCACTCAGAGCGGCGCGAGCTGTTCGGCGAGACCGACAAGGCGCTCGCGCTGAAGGTGCCCGCCGCGCTCGCCGCGGGCCTCGCGCCGATCCTCTGTGTTGGGGAGACCGAGACCGAGCGCGACGAGGAAGAGACCGAGCGCAAGCTGCGTCATCAGATCGGCGAGGACCTCGCCGGCGTTCCCGACGAGCGTCTGGCCGAGGTGACGATCGCGTATGAGCCGATCTGGGCGATCGGTACCGGACGGGTGGCGACGCCCGAGCAGGCCCAGGAGGCGATCGCGTTCGTGCGGGCCCTGCTTGGTGGCCGCTCACCCGAGGCCGCCCAGAGCGCGCGCATCCTCTACGGGGGTTCGGTCAAGCCCGAGAACGCAGCGGAGCTGTTGGCGCTCCCCGACGTAGACGGCGCGCTGGTCGGTGGCGCATCGTTGGAGGCCGAGTCGTTTGCCGCGATCGTGGCGGCCGCCCAGGAGCCGAGGCCCTGAGCAATGAGCGCGCCTGAGGGCTCGTGGGCGGCACGCGCGCCTTGCGTGTGTCTGGTGGTACTCGACGGCTGGGGCCTGGCCGAGCCTGGTCCCGGGAACGCCGTCTCGCTTGCCGATACGCCCGTGTTCGACGAGCTGTGGGCCACATTCCCGCACACCACGCTCACTGCCTGCGGCGCGGCCGTGGGACTTCCGGAAGGGCAGATGGGCAACTCCGAGGTCGGGCATCTCAATCTGGGTGCCGGCGCCGTCGTCAAGCAGGATCTGGTGCGTATCGACGAGGCGATCGCGGACGGCTCGCTTGCCGAGAACCCGGTGCTGCGTGCTGCTTTCACAGGCGCCCCACGTGTGCACCTGCTCGGACTCGTCTCCGACGGCGGCGTGCACTCTTCGCTCGAGCATCTGCGCGCGCTGATCGCACTCGGCGGCGAGCTGGCGCCCGAGGCCGACATCGTGCTGCACGCCTTTACCGACGGGCGCGACACGCTGCCGCATGCGGGCGTCGATTATCTATCCGAGCTCGATGCCAACGGGGGCGTACGTGTCGGCTCGGTCGTCGGCCGCTACTGGGCGATGGACCGCGACAAGCGCTGGGAGCGAACGCAACGTGCCTACGACATACTCGTGCACGGTCGTGCTCCCTACAGCGCCTCGAGCGGCGAGCAGGCCGTGCGCGACGCATACGAGCGCGGCGAGACCGACGAGTTCATCGAGCCCACTCTGGTCGGCGCCGAGGCCTGCATTCGTCCTGGCGACAGCGTGCTGTGCTTCAACTTCCGACCTGATCGCATGCGTGAGATCGTCAGGGCCTTGGCCGAACCGGGCTTTGGTGAAGACACGGCAGAGGGCTCCTCGCACGCGACGGGAGCCGAAGCGCTCTCGCGCGTCGAGACGGCGGAGTTGCCTGGCTGGGAGGGTCGCGGCGGCGCGCCGGCAGTGAGCCGACTGGCGACGCTCACCGAGTACGAGGAGGGCTGGCCCTACCCCGTCGCCTTCGCACCCCAGCGTCCAGAGACGACGCTCTCGCAAGTGATCGCAAATAGCGGAGCACGCCAGCTGCACGTAGCCGAGACCGAGAAGTACCCGCACGTCACTTACTTCTTCAACGGCGGCGAGGAGACGCCATGCAAGGGCGAGCGTCGCGAGCTGGTGGCCTCGCCACGCGACGTCCCCACCTATGACCACAAGCCGCAGATGAGCGCCCGCGAGGCCGCCGCCGCGTTTGTGGGCGCATGGCGCGAGGACCGTCCGGAGTTCGGCGTCATCAATTTCGCCAACGCCGACATGGTCGGCCACACCGGCGTCATCGCAGCCGCTGTAGCCGCGATAGAGACAGTCGACGAGTGCTTGGGCGAGGTGCTCGAGGTCGTGCGCGAGAGCGGTGGTGTGTGTGTCGTGACCGCCGACCACGGCAACGCCGACCACATGCTCGAGCCCGACGGCAGCCCCAACACCGCCCACTCGCTCAACCCTGTGCCGCTGGTCGTGAGCGCAACGGGTCTCGAGCTGCGCGCGAAGGGCGGTATCCTCGCGGACGTGGCACCGACGGTGCTCGATCTGCTTGGAATCTCCAAGCCCCCGCAAATGACAGGGACGTCGCTGATCGTGAGCTGAGGGCTCCGAGGCACGACGCTCAAACGAGGAGAGACGATGGAAACCGACACGGACGCCGAGACGCTCGGCTCAATCGCAGAGCAGCCAAGGCACGCTCGCCGCTCACGCCTGGTGCTCGGCATAGCTTTCATCGGCGCCGGCGTCAACCACTTCCTGATGCCGCGAGCCTACGAGGCGATCGTGCCGCCGAGCGTGAAGGGTCGCGCACAGAGTCTCGTCGCGGTCAGCGGCGTGGCCGAGGTCGCGGGCGGTCTCGGTGTATTGCTGCCGTGGACGCGCCGGCTCTCCGGGCTCGGCTTGATCGCTTTGCTCGCGGCGGTGTTCCCGGCGAATTTGCACATGGCGCGCGCCCCCGAGCGCTTCTCGAAGATTCCTCGCTGGGCGCTGTATGCGCGTCTGCCGCTGCAACCGCTGATGATGTGGTGGGCCTGGACGGCTACCAGGAGGAGTAGCTGAGCGCCACTGTGGCGCACAGTTGACAGGGATTCTGGCCCGCGACGCTGCTATGTTCGAGTAAGCACACGGCCAGTTTCGACCACGATCATGTCCACCGCAACAGCCACCGCGACAGTCCTGAAGCTTCCCCAGGGGAGGGATGGTCCCGGCGAATCGGATGGCCTCAGCGAAGCGGAGCTTCGTGCATGGCGTGGGCTGTTGCGCGCGCATGCCTCGCTGGCCAAGCGCTTGGAGAGCCGTCTGGAGCGCGAGCACGGCCTGCAGCTCAGCTCCTATGAGGTGCTCCAGCACTTGATCGACGCTCCCGGCGGACGCATGCGTATGTGCGATCTAGCCGAGCAGGCCCAGCTCTCGCGCAGCGGCCTCACGCGCCTGGTGGATCGTCTGGAGCGCGACGAGTTGCTTGGGCGCTGCAGCTGCGAACACGACGCACGCGGTGCTTATGCCTGTCTCACCGATCGCGGCCGTGAGCGTCTGGACGCGGCGCGTGGTACCCATCGCGCGGTCGTGCGCGAGCACTTCCTCTCGCATTTCTCCGAGGGAGAGCTCGAGGCGCTCGGCAAGATG
Organism: Solirubrobacteraceae bacterium; assembly: GCA_036266805.1. GTDB lineage: Bacteria > Actinomycetota > Thermoleophilia > Solirubrobacterales > Solirubrobacteraceae > Palsa-744. The sequence goes on along the minus strand of DATAXK010000034.1, from coordinate 176,300 downwards.
TGGGAGCGCGTGACCGCAGGCTGCTGCGGCGCCTGAGGTCATAGAGCTCGTACGACACACGAGACCTAAGCGGGATGACCCGCGAGGCCATCCCGGCCAGCATCTCGCCAAAGGGTAGCGGCCTTAGGCACCGCGCTATAGGCGTCCACGGCGGTGGGCAACAAAGAAGACTATGGCGGCCAGTACCAGCGCCGCGATCCCGTATAGGCCGAATGCTTCGACGGCGTTGCCCGCCGCGTTGCCGAGGAAATAGGCGAGCAGGCCGATCGCCGTCGCCCAACAGATCCCTCCAAGCGCGTTCCAAAGGAAGAAGGAGCGCCAGCGCATGTGCGTGGCGCCGGCCAGCCACGAGGCCCATACGCGCAATCCCAAGATGAAGCGTCCGAAGAACACGGCCTTGGGGCCGTGGCGCTCGAAGAACGGTTCTCCGGTGACCAGTACCTGTCGACGCTGGCCTTCAAAGCGCCCGGGTCGTTCCAGCAGCCAGCGCCCTCCCTTGCGGCCGATCTGGTAGCCGATGTTGTCGCCGATGATCGCGGCGGCGGCGGCGATCGGGATCACTAGCTCGATCTGCAGCCTGCCCTGGCTGGCCAGCACACCGGCGGCGATCAGGCCGGTCTCGCCGGGAATCGGCAGGCCGCTGGACTCGGCCATCACAACCAGGAACAGCAGCGGATAGCCAAAGGTTTCAACGAGGTGGCCGACGTTTATGAGCGAGGCGAGCATGGTCTGGGAGCCCGTAGGGCTCGGGTCAGCGTATCCGGCAGCCAGATATGCCCCGTGGTCTCCGCATGGTCGTGTGTCCGTCGAGCCGTCCATGGCTGTGTACGCGGCATGGCTAGGATGCCCAGTCGTGGCCCTGACCATCGAAGCGCGCGACGGCGCCACGCACGCCCGCGCGGGACGGCTGCACACCGCGCATGGCGACGTCCGCACACCGGCATTCGTGCCGCTGGCGACGAAGGCCACGATCAAGGGCCTGCTGCCGCAGGAGGTCAAGGCGCTCGGATACGACATGGTTCTGGGCAACACCTTCCACTTGATGCTCAATCCAGGTGCCGAGTTGATCGAGCGCTTTGGTGGATTGCACGGCTTCATGGACTGGGACGGACCGATCGTGACCGACTCCGGCGGCTTCCAGGTCTTTTCGATGGGCCACGGCACGGTCGCCGACGAGATCAAGGCACGTCCGTCGCGAAACCGGCGTGGCAAGGGGCCCGTGCGAGGGGGTGTGCAGGAGCAGGTCGTAGGCGAGGACACAGCGAGCAAGGGGATCGTGCGGGACGGCGCCAGGCGCGAAGGTGCGATCCTTGCGATCGAGGAGCAGGGCGTGCGCTTTCGCTCCTATGTGGACGGCGCCGAGCGCTTCATGGCTCCCGAGGACTCGATGGCCGTGCAGGCCGCGCTTCACTCGGATATCGCGCTCGTGTTCGATGAGTGCACGCCTTTCCACGTAGACCGCGACTACACCGAGCGCTCCACCGAGCGCACCCATCGCTGGCTGACACGCTGTCTGGATTGGCACGCCGAGCACGGCCCGAGCGACCAGCTCGTCTATGGGATCGTGCAAGGGGGTGTGTACGAGGACATGCGTCGCGCCTCTGCCCGCACGGTGGTCTCAAGCGGCTGCGACGGCGTGGCGATCGGCGGCTCGCTAGGCGCCGAGAAGGCACAGATGTACGAGGTAGTCGGCTACGCTGTCGCCGAGCTGGGTGGTGAGCACGAGCGACTTCCAAGGCACTTGCTCGGGATCGGAGACGTAGACGACCTGATCCGCGGCGTCGAGTTGGGTATCGACACGTTCGATTGCGCGATACCCACGCGTCTGGGACGTCATGGAACGGCGCTGGTCCCGGACCCGGACAAACGCTGGCGCGTCGATCTGACGAAAAGCGAGTGGCGCACATCCGAGCTGCCGTTGATGGAGGGCTGCGCCTGCCACGCCTGTAGACGCGGCCTCTCGCGCGCCTACCTCTCCTACCTGGTCCGCTCCTCGGAGTTGACGGGGATGCGTCTGCTGACCGAACACAACCTGGCTTTCTTGGCGCGGTTGATGGCCGACCTGCGCCAAGGAATACTCGACGGGCGACTGGCCGAAGTGGCTAATTCGCTACGCGGCACCGAGTACCGTCCCAAGTCTTCTCTATGCTGACAACTGTGTTCCGGTGTGGTGTAAGGGCAACACGGATGACCGTCACTCATCAGCTGCCGGTTCGAGTCCGGCCGCCGGAGCCATTGGTTGAAAGGCGACGGATGAGGCTGCTAGCCTATGGGGCGAGTGACGGTCGTCCCGCCCGAAAGGGCAGCAGTTCTTACCGAGAGGCTCGCGCAAGCGGGCCTCTCGCCTTTCTTGGAGCTACTTCATGTTTTCGCCGACAAGCTGCTTGAGCGCTTCGGCTGATTCCTCGGTGCGTTCGTAGAAGACGTTGCGTAGTTTGATCGTCGTGGACGGGGGAGAGCTGAGGACGACGATCAGCGCGATCACACCGATCAGCGCAAGCAACGCGAGCAAGGCGAAAGCGAGTCGGCGCAGGCCGGAGCCGCGGCGTCGCGGCGGCGCTGTCGCAACGACGGGCGGGGCTTCACGTGCTGGCCCCCTACGGGGCTGGCGCGGGGCGACCGCTCCTCGTCCTTCGGAGGAGCTGTGTGTGCGTGTGGCGCTGGCGAGCACGCTTGTCGCCTCGGTGGCATGTCTGGTCCCGCGCGAGGGCGCCCGGTACTCGTTGGGGGAGATGCCAAGCGCGCCGTCTGAGATCGCGCGTCCCATCTCGCGCGCGCTCTCATAGCGCTCGCGAGGGTCGAGCGCCAGCGCAAGCGCGACCGCTTCGGCCAGCTCCGGCGTGACCGCGGCCACCAGCGTGTCGAGCATCGCCGGCTCTTCCTGCTGCTGTTTGAGCGCCAGCTCGGTGAGCGAGGCGGCTTCATAAGGCAGACGCCCGGAGATCAGCTGATAGGTGACCACGCCAAGCGCGTACAGGTCGGCGCGCGGCCCGGCTTCCTCGCCACGGGCCTGCTCGGGCGCCAAATAAGCGGCTGTGCCGAGCACCGAGCCGACCTGGGTGATGCTCGACTGCTCGGTGGCCTTGGCGATACCGAAGTCGGCCAGCTTGACCTCGCCGTCGCGTGAGCGCAAGAGGTTCCCAGGCTTGACGTCGCGGTGCACCACGCCGTGGCGGTGAGCGTAGTGCAGCCCCTCGCACGCCTGTTCGATGATCGCGACGGCTTCGTCGACCTCGATCCAGCCGTCGTCGCGCAGGATCTCGGCGCACGACTGCCCCTCGATGTACTCCATCACGATGAAGTACTGCCCCGTGCTCTCATCCTGGCCGGAGTCGAACACCTGCACGATGTTGGGATGGATGAGGCGTGCCGCGGCCTGAGCCTCGCGCTGGAAGCGAGACACGAAGGTGGGGTCCTCGGCCAGGTGCTCGGCCAGCAACTTGACCGCGACACGGCGCTCCAGGCGCTTGTCGAACGCAAGGTGCACGGTCGACATGCCGCCGAAGCCGAGCCTGCTCTGCAGCCGATAGCGCCCGGCGATCTCCGGCTCGCTCACTGACCGCCTCCCGCGCTTGCCCCGCCCGAGTTGGAGGATCCGTCGCCGGCGCTTTCTTTACTTGGACCGAGTTCCGTCCCGTTTTCGCCAGAGCCTTCTTCGGGAGCTTCCACGCCACCGCCCGAACTGGGCGGCGGCGTGCTCGTTGGGGGTGTCGTCGTCGTGTTCGTCGACGTCGTGGGGGGCGTCGTCGTTTCCGTGCTTGTCGTCGTTTCGGTGCTCGTCGTGCCGGTCGCAGGCGTGGTCTTCGTCTGGGTCCCGGTCGTCGAAGTGTCTGTCGCGGTCGGTTCTTGGCACATCGCCAGGGCCTGTTTGTGCAGGTTCGCTATGCCCTCTTCCAAGCGCTTGTGCAGCCCCTTGTCGACCGTGGCCGGGAGCGCCAGGAAGTCCTCCTCTGTTTTGCCGAGAGCTTCTTCTGTCTTCGCACAGCTCCCGTTCCCGGCTTCGGCGGCTTTGACGACGGCTTCGAAATCTTCTTGCAGGGGGCCTGCGTTGGCGCTCGGGATCAAACCGGCGCCTGAGCTTCCACAGGACACGAGCAGGGCGGTGGCGGCGCCCAACAGCGCAACCACGATGAGGCGGATAAGTATTCGCATGTTCATTGACCGTACTCCAGGCGCTCCGCGAGCGAGTTTGGCAGACGCGCTGCCTTGATGGCCGCGGCGGCGCCGGCGACGTCATAGCTGGTGCGCCGGTATGAAGCTTGATACCCATCGAGATCGAGCAGCAACCAAGCGGCACGGCGGTCGCCGTCGCGTGGCTGTCCGACGCTCCCGGGGTTGAGCATCCATTCTCCGCTCGCGAGGTCGAGCTCGGTGCCCTTACGACACGGTTCGCCGCTGGCCGCCTCGCCTGCCTGGCGCGTGAACGCCGAGGCGACGTGGGAATGGCCGATCAGGCAGATGCGATTGGGCTCACGGTCCAAGCACAGCTCCGCGAGCAGCGCCGAGAGCACGTACTCCCACACCGGGTCGCGCGGGCTTGCGTGGTAGAGCCCGATCGCGCCCTCCCGCGCGTCCTCCTGGCCCTGCGGGCGCAGGCCGGCGAGGAACGATTGGTTTGTCGGAGCGATCACTTCGCGCGTCCACTGCGCGGCGATGCTTGCGCCACGCGAGAAGTCGTCCAGTGGAAGCTCGCCGACGACTGCCATGTCGTGATTGCCGGCCAGGCACACCGCTACATGACGCCGTGCCAGCTCCACACACGCGTCGGGATCGGCGCCGTATCCGACGATGTCTCCCAGGCACCAAAGCTCGGAAGCCTCGCTGTCGGCGACCGCCTCCAGCACCGCTTCGAATGCCTGCAGGTTTGAGTGGATGTCCGAGACGACCGCGACCTTCATCGGTCACAGGCCCTCGAACGGGGCCGCGCCACTACTCGTCGGCTTCCCCGGCCTCGGCGCCGCCGTACTCGGGCAGGTTCTTGATGCCCTCGCGCGTACGCCACTTCGAATAGTTGTCCTCCATCGCGTCGATCAGCTCGCGCATGAAGCGCGGTGAGAGGTTCACGCGCGAGACGACCACGCCTGGCACCTCCTCGGACTCGACCTCATGGTCGACCCTTGCGAAGGTCACCGTGAACTCGTAGTCGGAGTGGCTGACGTTTGCGAAGTTCGCGTATACGCCTCCCATGATCTCGGGAGAGAGATGAATGTTTATGTGGCGCTCGGCGCCTGGGTTCTCGTCGTTCACAGAACTAGTATCGCAACCTCCCCCCCGGAAGTGGCCGAGATCGTCTTGGGGCGCCGCGACGGCGCTCCAAAATGAGGCTGTCACGCCGCCGGTCTCCGGGCTTGCGGGTTCGGGCGCATAAGATCATCGCCCGTGAGCTCCACGACCACCGAGACAGGCCTACGCGAGACCGTGCTCGCCCTCGCCGGCGAGCATGCCGGCAGCTCCAGCTCGCATCGAGCGATCACGCTCGAGCGCCCGCCGCGCCAAGACTTCGGCGACTACTCCACGAACGCCGCCCTGCTGCTCGCGCCTGCCGCGGGTGCCCAGCCGCGCGAGCTTGCCCAGCAGCTCGGCGACTTGCTGGCACAGCGGCTGGGCGAGCAGTTGGAGCGCTTCGAGGTGGCGGGCCCCGGTTTCCTAAACCTGTTCCTATCCGATGCCTGGCATCGCACCGCACTCGGCGAGTTGCTGGCGGCGGGGGAGAGTTTCGGGCGCGGGGAAGCGGCAGTCGCGGAGCGGATCATCGTCGAGTTCGTCTCGGCCAATCCGACGGGTCCGATGCACGTGGGCCACGCCCGCAACGCGGCTTACGGCGACGCTTTGGCACGAGTACTGGCTTTCCACGGCCACGGCGTGGAGCGCGAGTTCTACGTCAACGATGCCGGCTCTCAGGTGACCAAGCTGGGCGAGTCGATTCGTGCGCTTGCGCGTGGGGAGGACCTCCCGGAGGACGGCTATCACGGCGACTACGTGACCGGCTTGGTGGCAAAGCTCGCGAATGCCTCGGCGATGGAGCCGGCCGAGCTGGGTCGTGCGGCGGTTGCGGTCATGATGGGCCAGATCGCCGGCTCGCTGAACGAATTTCGCGTCAACTTCGACTCCTGGAGCTACGAGAGCACGCTGCACGACGGCGATCCGAGCCCAGTGGCACACACGCTCTCGATCCTGGAGCAACAAAGACACACCTACGGCAGCGAGGGCGCCCTGTGGCTGCGCACGACCGACTACGGCGACGACAAGGACCGGGTGCTGGTGCGCTCAAACGGCGAGCACACATACTTCGCCTCGGACATCGCCTACCACCAGGACAAGCGCGAGCGCGGATTCGATCGCCAGATCGACGTGTGGGGCGCCGACCACCACGGCTATGTAGGACGTATGAAGGCTGCCTATGAGGCACTTGGCGGCGACCCAGAGCACCTGGAGATGCTGATCATGCAGCTCGTTCACCTGGTGCGCCGCGGCGAGCGCGCACAGATGTCCAAGCGTGCCGGAGAGTTTGTGACGCTCGACGACCTGCTGCGCGAGATCGGCGTGGACGCTGCCCGCTGGTTCTTGCTATCGCGCTCGCACGACACCACGATCGACCTCGACCTCGACCTGGCACGCGAGCAATCAAACGAGAACCCGGTCTATTACGTGCAGTACGCGCACGCGCGCATCGCCTCGATGCTTGCGAAGGCTGGCGCCGAGCAGGTGCGGCGGGCGCTGTCGCTGGCGGGGGAGGAACGCGAGGCCTTGCACCCGGCCGAGCGCGGCCTGATCAAGAAGCTGCTCGCCTTCCCGGGTGAGGTCGGTGAGGCGGCCACGCGTCGCGCACCGCACCGGATAGCCGCTTATGCACTGGAGCTGGCACAGCAGTTCACGGCTTTCTACCGCGACTGTCGCGTGCTCGGCGCAGAGTCCCCGGCGCTCGAAGCGCAGCGCTTGGCACTGTGCGTAGCCTCGCGCCAAACGATCGCCCGCTCGCTCGAGCTGCTCGGAGTGGACGCGCCCGTGGAGATGTAGCTGGGCGGATGCGCCGCGGGAGACAGTTTGTTGCTGGGCGCCGCTGCGCCGGCCGACCGCGGGGGAAGCGCGCCGCAGGCAAGCACATTGCGGTGGCGATCGTCGCACGAGCGGTACCTACTTCGAATTCGAGGGTCTCTGCCGTAGCTCTCAGTCGAAACGCTCGAGGTCCGCGTCCAGGCGCGCCGCGTCGCCCGCGCTGAGCTTGGGCGAGTCCGCGCCGGCCGCGGCCTGGGCGCGCGCGTGGCGACGCCAGCTTGGCAGCAGTAGCGCGAGCAGTCCGATCAGCGCGAGCACGACGGCGGCCGGCACGAGATACGCCGCCAGATCAAAGCCTTTGGCGCTGGGCAACGCGAGTACCGACGGCCCATACTGGGCGATGAGTTCGCTCTTGATCTGGCCTTCCGTCTTGCCTTCGGCGATCAATCCGCGAATGTAGGCACGCTCGCGCTGGGACTGTGGCGATTCAGCCACGTTCAGGGGAATCTTGCAGGTCACGCACATGACCTGACGTTCGATCGCGGGCATGCTCGTGCGCGGTGTAGCGGCGAGAGCGCTGGAGCCGACCAGGGGCGAGGCCCAAAGTGCCGCCACGAGCATCAGCGTCGCTGCAAGCCAGGCAGAGTGGTCGGTCAGGCGCGAGACGGGACTCGGGCCCCGCCCCACTTTCAACCACCGGCACGCCACAAAAATCCTCATACGCTCTCCGCCAAGGCGATCGCGTGGTTCAGGAACGCTTCGTCGATTTCCCCGCGCGAAATCGCCACCACGTCGCCGGAGGAGTCGATCACGAACGTCTCGGGAATCTGGGTGGTGCCATAGGCCTGGGCAAATTCACCCGTCATGTCGCGCACACTGGGGTAGGTGAGGTCGTAGTGTTTGACGAAGTCAAGCGAGTCGGGCGAGGAATCGCGAAAGGTCACGCCAAGCACCGTTCCTCCGCGCGGCAGCAGTGCGTGCTGAGCACGCTCCAGGATCGGCGCCTCTTCCTGGCAGGGAGTGCACCAGGATGCCCAGAAGTTCAAGACGACGACGTGCCCGCGATAGGAGGCAAGCGAGCGGGTGCCGCGGCCGGAGAGCAGCGGCATGCCGGTTGTGGCCGCCGGCGCCGCGGGATGGTGGCCTTGCTTGATTGCTTCGTCGAGCGTGCGTTTGGGGGACTGGGCCAGCACCCCATAGACGAGCAGCCCGACCAGCGCGGCACCGGCCACACCGATCAGCAGCGGCATGAGAGAACGTTTGGCCATCGAGCAGGAAGCGTAGTGCCAGGGCGTCTCGCGCGGCGTAATATCTGCTTGGCGCGGTGGTAGCTCAGTTGGTAGAGCGCGAGCTTCCCAAGCTCGAGGTCGCGGGTTCGAGGCCCGTCCGCCGCTTCGTCTTTGCGGAGCCGATTTGGCTCTACACGGACCGAGACAACAACGCGCGTAGGAGGCACCGAGCCTTGAGCCGACCACAGGCACTGCTGTCGATCGCCACGCTTGGAGTGCTGCTGGCTCTGGCGTGCGTTGCCACCGCCGCCACGTCAACATCTTCGAGTGCCACGGCGCGTTCCGGAGGCCTAACAGTCACCCTGACGGCTACGCCGGCCCGCGTCACGCGCGGTTCGACGGTACGGCTGCGGCTCACCGCCCTTGAGCGCAGCGCGCGGGGAGCGTTCGGCGACCGGCTCTCCTATGGAGACGGGACCGCTAGCCCGCCGACAGCCGTGCCACAGTTCTGTATCGCGGGCACCCCGCCTCCGGCAAGCCGGACCTGGCGCTTCTCCCACCGTTACCACGCAGCGGGCACCTACCATCTCACAGCGACGGTCTTCGTCAACTGCACCAGCGACCACGCAACAACTCTCGTCACAGTGCGCGTGAAGTAGAGGGCGGCACCGTCGCTCTATCCGTCAAGCGAGCCGGCACGGATCGTTGCGGGCGCCCGGCTGGGGCGCTCAGCTCGACCAGAGCAACCTGCCGGGCACCTGTGCGTCCTCGTCGACCCGGTAGGCGGCCGATGCTCGGTGATACCCGTCACCGATGACCAAATAGTCCCTGATCCCACCAATCAGGAGGACCGGTGAAATAGGAATGCCGTTCTTGATCTTCTTGAGCTTCTCGGCGACCTCAGCGCTCTGCTTTGGCTTTAGGGGCGGCAGTCCCGCCGCGCGCAACAGATCCTTGGCGGCCCAGTGGCCGAGAGGGGCGGTGCGCAGGGCGGCGACGGTGTCCGAGAGCGAAGAGGGCGCGATCACCATGCCGAGAAAGCTCTCCGCGGCCAGATAGTCCTTCTCTTCGGGCTCCTCCAGCCAGCGGATTCTCGGAGTGCTAGCCACCAGTCGAGTCTAGGGCTTCGCGGGTTGGAGGTGGCGCTACTCCTGAACACTGGATCCTCGGGCCATCCACGATCGGCGCCCCAGCCCGCCCGGCACGCTGCTCAAAGCATCGCGAAGGAAGGGTAGGTGTGACTTATCGCGGTCGAGCGCTCGTTTACGAACAGGTGGATAGGGTTCGAGGTCGAGCAGAACGAGTACGACTACCGGGAGCACATCGTCCGGGCGCTGGCGTCATATCTGACACCACGACGTCCCTGATAGCTGTAAGGCTGAGTGTCGTGAACGGTTCAACCGTGACGAAGACCGCCGCCACCGGTGCCCAGGTGATCCTGCTGACGCTTGCCGCCGGCCAGTTCCTGATGGCGCTCGACAGCTCGGTGATGAACGTCTCGATCGCGACCGTCGCGGAGGACGTCGGTACCACGGTAACCGGGATCCAGGGTGCGATCACGGCCTACACGCTCGTGATGGCGATGCTGATGATCCCCGGGGCGAAGATCGGCGCGCTGATCGGCCGCAAGCGCGCGTTCATGATCGGCTGCGTCATCTACGGCTGCGGTTCGTTCACGACCGCTCTCTCCCAGAGCCTGCCGGTGCTCCTGTTCGGTTGGTCCTTCCTGGAGGGCGTCGGCGCCGCGCTGATCCTGCCGTCGATCGTCGCGCTGGTTGCGGGCAACTTCCCAGCTGAGCGTCGTCCTGCCGCCTACGGTCTGGTGGCGGCCGCCGGGGCGATCGCGATCGCTGTTGGTCCGCTCGTCGGCGGGCTGGCGACGACCTATGCATCCTGGCGCTGGGTCTTTGCCGGTGAGGTCATGCTCGTGGCGGTCATCCTGGTACTTGCACGCCGCGCCGAGGACGCCCCTCCCGATCGCCGGCCGAAGATCGACCTGATCGGCGCGTTTCTTTGCGCCGCCGGCCTCGGCGTGTTCGTCTTTGGCGTGCTGAAGTCCGGTTCCTGGGGCTGGGTGGTACCGAAGTCGGGTGCGCCCCAGTGGTTTGGGATGTCTCCCGTGCCGTGGCTGATGGTGGCCGGGCTCCTGCTGGTGTGGTCGTTTCTGCACTGGGAGAGCCGGCTGGTTGCGCACAGCAAGGAGCCGCTCGTCGATCCGCGGCTGTTGCGCAACGAGCAGCTCCGCGGCGGACTGATCATGTTCTTCTTTCAGTATCTCCTGATGATGGGGGTCTTCTTCCTGATCCCGCTCTACTTGTCGGTGGCACTGGGACTGTCGGCGATAGCCACCGGGGTTCGGATCATGCCCATGTCCCTGACCCTGCTGGCGGCGGCGCTGGGAGTGCCGCGACTATTCCCGGACGTCTCGCCGCGCCTGGTTGTACGCGTCGGGATCCTCTCGATGCTGCTCGGGCTGCTGGTGCTGCTGGCGGCGATCGACATCGATGCAGGGGCCGAGATCGTGACCGTTCCACTGCTGCTCGTCGGACTCGGCATCGGCGCGTTGGCATCCCAGCTCGGCGCCGTGACGGTCTCAGCAGTGCCCGACGAGAAGAGCTCAGAGGTGGGCGGCGTGCAGAACACGGTGACCAACCTCGGCGCCTCGCTGGGCACGGCACTGGCGGGCTCGATCCTGGTCGCCGTGCTGACGGCGTCGTTTCTGACACACATCGAGACGAACAACTCTGTCCCACAGAGCGTCAAGGATAGGGCGAGCACCGAGCTGTCGGCCGGCATTCCATTCATGTCCGACAAGCAGCTCCAGGCTGCCACCAAGGAAGCGGGCGCGAGCAGCGAGGTGACACAGGCGGCGCTCGACGCCAACGCCCACGCTCGCCTCGACGGGCTCCGCGCCGGCCTTACGGTCCTGATCCTGCTCGCGGCCCTCGCGCTTTTCTTCGTCGGGCGAATGCCAACGCGACAACCCGGCTCCGAGCCGGCACCGGCCCGGACCTAGGTACGTGGACGGCTTGCCGCTCCCGCCAGCGTCACGACCGCTCGACCGGGCGTTAGAGCGATTCCTGGAGCGCGATGTCGCGTTGTCGGGCGTCAACGCACCAAGGCGAATGCGCGGCCAGCAGACCCGAGGCGATCCCGATCCCCACGCCAGCCGCGACATCGCTGGGATAGTGAACGCCGGTATGCACGCGTGAGTAGGCAACGACGCCCGCAAGCGGAACCAGGAGGGGCGTCAGTGTCGGCAGTTCGACGCTTGCGCTGGTGGCGAACGCGACCGCCGCGGCACTGTGGCCGGATGGGAACGATGTCGACCGCGGTGTGCGGATGAGCGTGGGCCGCCGGCGTGAGAACGGCCGCCGCCGGCGCACGAGTAGCTTTGCTGGGCCATTTGCCGCAGCGGCCGCGATTGCGATCGCGACGAGGCCGCGCCCGGCCGCCCTTCGCCCCTGTCGCCCTCCGAACACCGAGAGCACGCCTGCGACAACGAGCCACAGTCGCGAGTAGTTTGCCGCCCGTGTGATCGCGATGAGCGTGCGATCCAGTGTGGGCGAGCGCGTCCCGAACGAGCGCTTCATCAGTCGGCGGTCCAGATCTTGAATACGACGCCACATCGTCACTGAACCTCACACTCACCGGCCCGCGGCTACCCGGACCAGCGCGCCCAGATTCTCTGAGGTGAGTGCCACCGCGCGTGCCGCCGGCGAGGAGCCTGCGTCGCGGGGCAGCCGCACGCGCAGCGCCCCCGGCAGTGACGCGAAGTGCAACGGCGCCTCCAGCACCAGCGCCTCGCCGTCGAGGCCAACCTCGACGGGCCCGCTCGAGCGGACATCGAACTCCGGTGCAGACCACGACATGAGGCCGGGATAGCGCGCCGCCTGGCCGACCAGCTCGAGCGCGACGAGCTTTGACACGTCGGTGCCTCGCACTCGGGCAGCCACGATGCCGAGCAGGCCCGTGTCGATTCGTTCGCGTGTGCCTGCGCCTGAGAGGTGCGTGAGCTCATAGGGGTTGTTCGACACCAGCACGAGCGGAGCGTCGGCGCAGCGGGTCCCGTCCGGGGCGGTGAACTCGAGGTCGATCGCCTCGGCGTCAGGTCCAAGCAGGTCCGGCAGCATGTCCGTCCAGGTCCCGAGCTTGGCGTCGCGATAGGCCTCGGACTGGACGACCTTCGCGTAGACCCCGAGCGAGGCGTTGTTGACGAACACGCGGTCATTCACGCGCGCCAGGTCGATGCGCCGCTCGACGCCGTCGGTGAATGCGTCCAGTGCACCCACGACGTCGTCGCGGTCCAGGCCGAGGTCGAGCGCGAAATGGTTTCGCGTTCCCGCCGGAATGCAAACGTGTGCGATGTCGTGTCGTGCGGCGACTGTCGCCACCAGCGCCTGCGACCCGTCGCCGCCAGCCATTCCGATGACCTCCGCGCCCCGCACGATGGCGCTCTCGGCCAGCTCGAGCAGATCGTCTCCCGGCTCGAGCACGATCGGCTCGATGCCTCGGCGTCGGGCCTCTTCGGCGAGGTTGAAGCGCTTCGCCTTTCCGCCGCCCGACTTGAGGTTGATGATCAGCGCCCCCGTGCCGGCGGCACCCACCGGCACGACCGCGGTAGCCGTCCTTCCGAGTGCCTCCTTCCCGGCTCGCCCCAATGCGTAGCGCGCTGCCAATCCAAAAAGAGCAAGCAGCAAGAGCAGCGCGGCCAATACCAGCAGTCCTTGCCAGTGGGTCGCGAGCACCACGATCAGGCCCACTCCAGCCAGGACCGCGACCACCGCACCGATCGAGCGCAGCCCACCACGCTCTGTCAAGGCAAACCAGACGGCAGCGTTCGCCAACAGCACGAGTCCGACCGCGAGCACGGCAACGGGGACGTCGCCCGCCAGCGCGATAGCGGCCACCACGGCCATAGCGGCCGGCGTGACGAGCGCGATGATCGCGGCGATGCGCCGCGGCACAGAGCGCCGCGCTGCCCAGTCTCCTCGAGAAGTCGCCGACATTCCGGGCATGTGGTCATGCTCTCAGATCCTGTCTGCCGAATCGGGCTATGCGTTCAACTGTCGTCAGGTGCCTACACCCGGATCTCGTGTCGTATGCCTTGATCAGTTGACCTGATCAAGGGGAATTCACCCCTCTGGTCGCTGTGCCTGTTCGGGATCGACATTCTGATCAACGGACTGCCCGCCGATAGTGTCCGCATGTCGGACCAGGTGTGTGCCATCGAGTTGCCACTGCGTGCGGAGGTCGCGCTACTCGGACGCGAGTGCGCTGAGCACGTCCAGGCGCGCGGCCCTGCGTGCCGGCAGTTGTGCCGCCAGCACCCCCGCGAGCGCCGCGATCACGAGCAGCACGACCAGCGTGCCCACCGGTATCGACAGCACGTAGCCCGAGCCAGACAGCGCGAAGGTGGTGACTAGGATCGCCCCGACCACGCCGACTATCAGCCCAAGCACTCCGCCGATCAGCGAGGTGATCAGCGACTCGTAGCGGATCATCTGGCGGATCTGGCGGCGCGAAGTGCCGATCGCGCGCATCATCCCCAACTCGTGGGTGCGCTCGTAGATCGAGAGCACGAGCGTGTTGACGATCCCGAACAGCGACACGATCACCGACAGCGCCAGCAGCACGTAGACGAGCAGCAAGAACTTGTCGACCTTGTTGCTCTGTTCCTGGGTGTACTGCGCCGCGGTCTGCGAGTGGGCCTGCGGGAAGCTGCGTCGTAGCAGCGTGTTGATTCCATGCTGCACTTCGGCGCCGCTCGCGCCTGGGGCGTAGGCGACGAAGTTGATCGCGTCTTCGCGTTGCCCAAACGCGGTGCGCGCCAGCGAGCGCGAGATCGTGAGGTTGGAGAGCAGGCCGAGCACTTCTTCCTTGACGATGCCCCGCACCGTCAAGCTGACCACGTGACTGGAGGGTGTCGCCACCGACAGGCGCTCCCCCACGCGCAATTTGTGGGCGTTTGCGAACTTCTTGGTGAGGACCGTGCCGCCCTGGCCAAGCGTGACGAGCGTCGCGTTCGAGCCGTGTTCCCATTCGATCTTGTACATCCTCGCAAACGATTCCGGCTCGATCGCGGTCACGGTGCTCTGTTCGTCGATCACCGGTGCGCCCGACGCGGACAGGTTGCGCACCCTGCCCTTCGTAAAGGCGATTGCGGTTACCTCGCCCACGCCGTTGACCTGTCTCACAGCAGGTGCGACCGCCGCGGGGATGCCTCCTTCGTTATGCGAGTTCTGCACGATCAGGTTGCCGGCGAAGGAGCGATTGACCGCATTGTCGATCGTGGTCTTCGTGCCCGCGGCGAGCACCGAGATGAACGCCACGAGCCCAAGCCCGACCGTCAACGCGAGCGCGGTCACGAGCGTGCGTCCGGGCTGGCGCACCGAGTTCTCGCGCGCCAGGCGCCCGGTGATGCCGCGCCAGGCAACGAGCGCGCCGATCGCGTGCCCGAGCGCGGGGATCACCCGGTAGTGGCGCGGTGGGCGCTCGCCCTTGCGGCGCAGCCTGGCTCCCAGTCTGATCGCGCGAGCCGTCCAGAGGATCACGAGCAGCAACCCGATCCCGTGTCCGAGCACGGCTCCCAGCCCGAAGATCAAGACGAGCCCGAGCACGAACCGCATGATCAGCATCCGCCGTGTGGACAGCGGTCGCGGTGGAATCTGCACGCCCTCGCGCATCGCCGCGATCGGCGGCACGCGCGTCGCGCGCATCGCCGGGAAGAGCCCCGCGAGCACCGTCACGACGATGCCCACGCCGAGCGAGACGATCACCGTGCGCGCCTCGAGGACCGTGCCGTTGTCCGGCAGGTCGGCCCCGAATGCCTTGAACAGGCCGTCGAGCGCCGGGGCGAGCAAGATTCCGAGCAGCAGCCCGATCACGGCCCCGATGACGCCCAGCAAGAGTCCTTCCTGGATGACTGTGCGCATGATCTGCGTGCGCAAGGCTCCCAGCGTGCGCAGCAGGCCGAACTCGCGTGTGCGCTGGGCGACGGTGATCGAGAAGGTGTTGAAGATGATGAACGCCCCCACCACGAGTGCCACATAGGCGAAGATCAAAAGGAAAGTGCGCAGAAAGCCAAGCTTTTCTTCCAGTTCGGAGGTCTGGTTGGCGGCTTCCTGGGCTCCGGTGCGCACCACCAGCGTCCTCGGTAGGACGGCACCCACGCGCGAGGCCAGTTCCTCTGGCGCCACGCTCGGGCTCGCCGCGACGTTGATGCTGTCGTATGCGCCCGGTTCGCCCGCCACATACTGGGCTTGGCTCGGCTGCAGCAACGCGACGGTCGTGCCGCCGAAGGATTCGCTGCCCGCGAACTTGGCGATGCCCGAGATCGTGTAGTGCCGCGCCGGGGACCTACCCGCGATCACGATCTGCTGGCCGAGCGTCAGATGGTTGCGCTTGGCGCTCGCCTCGTCGATCGCGACCTCGCTCGCGACGTTTGGCAGGTGACCCGTGGTCGCGGTGAACGCCTCGAAGCGCGGTGGCTGCAAGGCATCGACGAGCCCGAACGCGCCGCCGCTGGTGAGCCGCTTGCCGGATGTGGTGAGCAGTGCCGCACTGGTAGAGACGTCGCCCGAGGCCGCTGCCACGCCCGGCACGGCGCGCACACGGGCAAGCGTCGCTTCAGTCAGCGCAGAGGCCTGGGAGCCACCGAGCGTTTCCTTTTCGGTGACGACCACCGACTTGTTTGCATACGCGCTGCCGAACACTTCTGAGAAGGCATGGTTGATCGTGTCGGTGAGGATGTAGGTGCCCGCCATCAGTGCCACCCCCAAGGCGATCGCGATTGCCGTCAACAGCACCCGCAGCTTGCGCTGCACGAAGCCGCGCAGCACCAGCGTGAACATCAGCCACGACCCCGCGCCATCGGTGCGCGACGAGCACCGGTCTCCGCGCCGCCGCGAGAGCCGGGCGCCGGACTGCGGCGACCGGCGAGCATCAGCCCACGGCCTTCATCAGGTCCAGCGCCTGCTCGGGACTGGTGGCCTCGCCGTCGTGCACGATCTGACCGTCTGCCAGTACGAGCAGACGATCCGCGAACGACGCGGCGTGGGCGTCATGGGTGACCATCACGACCGTCTGGGAGAAGTCATCCACGGCGTGGCGCAGCAGCGCAAGCACGTCGCCAGATGCCTTTGAGTCGAGGTTGCCCGATGGCTCGTCGGCGAATACCACCGCGGGACGCGAGATCAGTGCGCGTGCCACAGCCACGCGCTGCTGCTGGCCTCCCGAGAGCTCCGCGGGCCGATGGCTGAGCCGGTCGCGGATGCCCACCGTGTCAACCAGACGGTCAAACCACTCACGGTCAACCTCGCGTCCGGCGATCGACAACGGCAGCAGAATGTTCTCCTCGGCGCTCAGCACCGGCAGCAGGTTGAAGGTCTGGAAGATGAAGCCGATGCGATCGCGGCGCAGCTGCGTCAGCGTGCGATCGTCCAGCGTGGTCAACTCGACGCCGCCGACACTGACGGTCCCAGAAGTGGGACGATCGAGCCCCGCGAGCAGATGCATGAGCGTGGACTTGCCGGACCCCGACGGGCCCATGATCGCGGCGAAGCGTCCGCTGGGGAAGTCCACGCTCACCCCGGCCAGCGCATCGACGGCAGCCTCGCCCTCTCCGTAGCGACGACGCAGATCCTGAGCCTGGACGATCGCCCGTGAGCCGTTTTCGGGACCTGTACCCGTCATGAGTCCGTGAGCATAGCCGTCACGATAGGCGTCTCGCTCCGATGGATCGTCGACCATGGACCCATGTTGGGGCGCTCGTGGCTGGGAGAACCGGCGATAGCGTGGCGGGGACTGGGCTAGCCTTGCACGATTCACCATCGTCGTCCGTGCATGGTGAATGCTCGACCTCAGGGTACGACTACGTATGCTGCCCGTCCACGAAAAGGAGAAACAGTGCCTCGCGTGCGAACAAGGAAGTTCAGAGATCGCCATCCGGTTGCGGCGAAGGTCCCTGAGATCACGATCGTCTTCTGGATCATCAAGGTTCTCACGACCGGAATGGGTGAGTCGATGTCCGACTTCATGGGCCAGCACAGCGTTCCGATTGCCGGGGCCGTTGGCATCCTCGGCTTGACCTTTGCCCTGTGGCTGCAGATGCGCACCCCTGAATACCGCGCGCCGGTCTACTGGTTCGCGGTGATGATGGTTGCGGTCTTCGGGACCATGGCAGCAGACGGTGTTCACGACGGAGCGAGCATCCCCTATGCCGTGACGACCCCAATCTTTGCCGCCGTGGTCGGAGCAGTCTTCTTCTTCTGGCAACGAAGTGAGGGCACGCTCTCGATTCACAGCATCACCACGCGCCGCCGCGAGAGTTACTACTGGGCCGCGGTGCTGGCGACATTCGCGCTTGGTACCGCGGCCGGCGATCTCACCGCGACGTCGCTGAACTTCGGCTTTCTCGGCTCGGCGGTGCTCTTTGGCGTACTGATCGCCATCCCCGCGCTGGCCTGGTGGCGCGGGAAGCTCAATCCGATCGCTGCCTTCTGGACGGCCTATGTCATCACGAGACCGCTTGGTGCCTCGCTTGCGGACTGGCTGAGCAAGCCACATTCGGCCACGGGCCTGGGTCTCGGGGACGGGACGGTGAGCGCTCTGGCGCTCGGCGTATTCGTGCTGCTCGTGGCCTACGTCGCGGTCACCAAGAGAGATATCCAGGCGCCACACACGATGCACCCGGAGTCGTTGTCGGCGGCGTCCGGGGAGGATCGAGCCCTCGCATAGCCAGGGTGGCGCGTCGTCTCTGCGCCGTTTAGGACAGAATGCGCGACAATGCATGTCACAGCCAAGGCCGACTACGCCGTCCGCGCCGTCATCGAGCTAGCCGGAAGTAGTCAGGACGCACCGCGCAAGGTCGATCAGGTGGCTCAAGCCCAGCACATCCCGCTGTCCTTCCTCGAGAACATCCTCACGCAGCTGCGCTCCTCCGGGATCGTGCGCTCCCAGCGTGGCCCCGAGGGCGGCTACTGGCTAGCCCACCCAGCCGAGGAGGTCAACCTCGCACAGGTCATCCGCGCCGTGGAGGGCCCGCTTGTCGGTGTACGCGGGCAGCGCCCAGAGGAGGTCGAGTATGTGGGCTCGGCCGAGTGCCTACAGCAGGTGTGGATTGCCCTGCGCTCGAATTTGCGCAAGGTGCTCGAGCACGTGACCGTGGCCGACGTGGCCTCGGGCAAGCTACCCAAGGACATCGTCACGCTGACACGCGAAGAGGAAGCCTGGGAAACCCGCTAGCGGGCCGCGGGGCGGCGCGATACTGCGTCCTCGCTCACTTGCGTGCGGAGCACACGGCGCTCGCTGCGTCCTTGTCTGGCTTGCCCAGCGGCCCGCTAGACGCTAGGTCCGGGGTTCGCTGAAGCCAAATGTCAATCGCCTGGATCAGGCGAAGACGCGTGGAGCCGGCAGGCGGGCGGCGAGGATCTGGCCCTCGGCCAGCTCCAGCTCGGCAGCGGTCTCGCGGGTGACCTGGGCCCAGATGTCGCGGCCGTCCGGGAGCGTCAGCTCGACGCGCACCTCGAAGCCGAGGTGCACGACGCGGCGCACGAGCGCCTCGACCGTGTTGCTGTCCGGGTAGGGAAGGATCTGGATGTCATGTGGGCGCAATAGTGCGTCGCCGAGCCGGTTGACCGGCCCGATGAAGGACATTACGAACTCGTTGCTCGGATGCTCGTAGAGCTCGTGGGGGGTACCGGCCTGCTCGATCCGCCCAGCGTTCATCACGACGATCTGCTGGGCCACGTCCATCGCCTCCTCTTGGTCGTGGGTGACGAAGATCGTGGTGACGTGGATCTCCTCGTGCAGCCGCCGCAGCCACTCGCGCAACTCGTTTCGCACCTGCGCGTCGAGTGCGCCGAAGGGCTCGTCGAGCAATAGCACCTCGGGCTTTGGCGCAAGTGCGCGCGCGAGCGCCATCCGCTGCAACTGGCCGCCGGAGAGCTGGGCGGGGTAGCGCTTGGCCAGCCCGTCCAGGCGCACCAGACCAAGCAGCTCTTCCACGCGCTCGCGTACGGCGGCCTTGGGCTCGTGGCGCACGTTCAGGCCGAAGGCGACGTTGTCATAGACGGTCATGTGCTTGAAGGGCGCATAGTGCTGGAAGACGAAGCCAACGCCGCGCCGGCGCGCTGGTTCGGCCGTCACCTCGCGTCCGCCGATCACCACACTGCCGGTATCTGGGGTCTCCAGGCCCGCGATGATGCGCAACAGCGTTGACTTGCCGCTGCCGCTCGGTCCGAGCAGCGCCGTCAAGGAACCGTCCTCGACCGTCGCGTTCACATAATCAAGCGCCGTGAACGTGCCGAAGTGCTTGGAGACGCCGTGGACCTCGATCGCCATCAGACCACCGTATCCCTGCTGGTGCGCTTGGCCAGCAGGCTCATCGTCGCGAGCGTTGCGAACGCGAGCAGCGCGAGTACGACAGCGGCGGCGTAAGCACCCGTCGTGTCGAAGTTCTCGAAGCGATCCTGCACATACAGGGGTAGCGTCTGCGTCTGGCCCTCGATACGCCCGGAGACGATGCTCACGGCGCCGAACTCGCCCAGCGCACGTGCGGTCGTGAGCACCACGCCGTAAACGACGCCCCAGCGGATGGCGGGCAACGTGACGCGCCAGAACGTCTGCCAAGAGCTGGCGCCTAGCGTTGCCGCCGCCTGCTCGGAATCTGTGCCGAGCTCGTGTAGCACCGGGATTGTCTCGCGCGCTACGAACGGCAGCGAGACAAACGCCGTGGCCAGGACCATGCCTGGCACGGAGAAGATCACTTGAATGCTGTGCGCTGTCAGCCAATTGCCAAACCAGCCGGTGCGGCCGTAGACGAGCAGCAGCGAGAGCCCAACGACGACGGGAGAGATCGCAAACGGAAGGTCCACGATCAGCCCGAGCAGGCTGCGTCCACGCATGCGCCCCCGCTCCATCAGCAGCGCGATGCCGATCCCCGCGACGGTGTTCAGTGGCACAACGATCGCCACCAGCTCGATGGACAGCCAGAACGCATGCATCGCATTCGGTTGCGTCACCGCATTCCAGGCGGGCGCCAGCCCGTGTTCGAAGGTGCGGTAGAAGATCATCGCGACCGGCGCTCCGAGCAGCGCCAGCAAGTAGAGCAGAGCCACGAAGCGCAAGCCGAGGCGCCTTGCCCGCGCGGGACCGGCGCTCTTTGTCCAGTCTCTGCGCGTTCCGGGTGGGGGAGCCACACGCACAGACGTGTCCATGGCGATGCCGGTTTTCTCAGTCGCGGCGAAAGCACCGGCCTCGAGTGGAGCGAAAGCCCTAGAGGACATGAGCGGACATCCTTCGCGACAGCCAGCTCATGGTGCCCAAAACGATCAGTGCGCACACAAGCAGCACGACCGACACCGCGGCGGCGCCCGAGACGTTGTCGTTCTCGACCTGGTTGAAGATGTAGACGGCCCCGACCTCGGTCTTGAAGGGCAGGTTGCCCGATATCAGCACGACCGAGCCGAACTCCCCGAGAGCGCGCGCGAAGGAGAGCGCGACGCCAGAGAGGATCGCCGGCGCAAGATTTGGCAGCACGATGCGTCGGAACACCGTCCAAGCGCCCGCTCCCAGCGAGGACGCGGCTTCCTCCATGGAGCTGTCCAGCTCGATCAAGACCGGCTGTACCGAGCGCACGACGAACGGCAACGTCACGAACAACAGCGCCAGAGCTACCGCGGCGCGCGTGAACGTGATGTCCACGCCGGCCGGACCGCCCTTGCCATACAGCGCCAGCAGCACGACTCCCGCCACGATCGTGGGCAACGCGAAGGGCAGGTCGATCAACGCGTTGACGATGCGCTTGCCGGGGAACTCGTCGCGTACCAGCACCCAGGCGATCAGCGTTCCGAACAGCGCATTGATCGCGACCACGATCGCCGAGACGATCAGCGTGAGCTTCAGCGCGGCCACGGCCTCCGGGCTCGAGACCGATTGCCAGAAGGCCGAAGGTCCACCTTTGGCAGCGCTTGCCAAGAGTGCCGCCAGTGGGAGCAGGACGAGCACCGACAGATATACGCCCAGCAGCCCACGCCCGAGCGCGCTGCCGCCGCCACGGCGCAGGCGCCCGCCGGCCGGTGAGGGTCGCCGGCGGGCGGGCAGAGGTGTCAGTGCCTCAGATGCCGAGCCGGTGCTCATTTGGCGGTCGAGACCCCCAGCGACTGCTCGATCTTCGTGACTATGCCGGTGCCCGTTTCGAAGAATTCCTTGTCCACCTTGGTCCAGCCGCCGAGCGTTTCGATCGTGAACAGGTCGGGTGGGGTCGGGAACTGTCCGGGGGTCGCCACGCCTTCGATAACGGGGCGGTAGCCGTTTTCAGCCCAGATCTTCTGGCCGGCGGGGGAGAGCAGGTAGTTGACGAACTTCTGCCCCTCGGCGGTGTTGCCGCCGCTGACGACGGCGATCGGGTTCTGGATCAGGATCGTGGCCTTGGGGATCACGTATTCGATCGGTGAGCCCTTCTTCTGATCGGTGATTGCCTCGTCCTCGTAGTCAATCAGCGCGTCGCCGCGGCCGGCGAGGAATGTCTGCAGGGCGTTGCGCGCTGAGCTGTCCTGGCTGACCACTTTGTGGAACAGGGTCTGTAGATACGCCTGCGCTTCGGCTGGCGTCTTGCCTTCCTTGATCTGGGCGCCGTAGGCGGCGAGGATGTTCCAGCGCGCGCTGCCGGAGGTGAAGGGGTTGGGTGTGACCACTTGGATGCCCGGCTTGGCCAGGTCGCTCCAGCCGGTGATGTGCTTTGGGTTGCCCTTGCGCACGATGATCACGGCCACCGAGTTGGTGACGAAGCCGTGGGTGGCGTTCTTGTTCCAGTCCGAGGAGACGAGCCCGGCCTTCACCAGGCGTGTGACATCTGGTTCGAGTGAGAAGTTGACGACATCGGCTTTCAGGCCGGCAACCACGGCGCGACTCTGTTCGCCGGAGGGCCCGTAGGACTGGCTGAATGTGACTCCTTTGCCTTCGCTTGTGGCATTGAACGCCGGTATCAGCGACGCGTAGGCCCCTTGTGGCGTCGAGTAGGCAACGAGCGTGACTTCTTTGCCGCCGCCCGATGACCCGCAGGCGGCCACTCCGAGCACGGCGCCGAGGACTGCGAGGGTTGACAGGACAGCTGGAAGAGTGCGTTTGCGCATAGCCACTTTCTGCATCGAAGACATGAAGATGGCTCCGAGTCTAACACCACAAATCGGATCGGGATTAGCGATTTAGTTCGTGGCTCAGGTGCGGCGCGCGCCGACAGACGCAAGTACCGCGTCGATGCACGCGCGCTGCACGTGCGCTGGCTCGATCGGGAACGGCTCGGGGATATTTCCGCCCACTGTGCGCACGCCTACGCCGATGCGCGCCAGGTGCATCGTGCCGAGCGTCTGCGCATAGAGCAGGTTGGCGGTAAAGTCGGGGTCCGCCACCGTGAAGACGCCCTGCTCGGCGCCCTCGGCGAGGATCTGCGAGAGCTTGCCAAGGCAGGCAGCCATGTTCTGGCCGAGGCGAATCCAGATGGCGTCGGAGATGCTCTCGCGCAAGTCCTCGGCGGAACGGCGCATCAACGAGAGACCGCAGTCGAGGAACGCTGGATACTCCAAGCAGAAGCTCGTGTAGCGCAGCCAGCCCTCCTCCAGGCGGGCCACCGGATCGAGCTTGGCAGGCACCTCCTCCAGCAGCTCGGCCAGATCGGCGAGGTAGCTCGACAGGGTCAGCACGTACAGCTCCTCCTTGGAGGAGAAGTAGCGGTAGATCAATGCCTTGTTGATGCCGACGGCGCGCGCGATGCTCTCGATGGGCGCGTCTTGCAGGCCGCGTTCGTCGAACAGCAGCCGCGTGGCGGCGACGATCTCACGCTCACGCTCGCGCCGGCGCGACACGCGCGTCGAGGCGGCTGACTCTCGGAAGCTGGGAGCGGTAGCCATCTCCGGCGACTATATCGCGAATGTAAACGTCGTTCAATCTCGTATTTGACAACCGTTTACCCTTTGCTAGGATTTAGTCGTCGACTTACGGGCGCGTCCGTCCGGAGTTGCCCCCGGACTCAGAGCCGGGCGAGGTCGGGTCCGGCGGGAGAGCCGGATGCCGGCTAACCAGGTTTCAATCGCCCCACTCCATCGAGCCAGCAAAGGAGCATTCGTCCCATGTCAGCAACCGACGTAACCGCCAGCGAGGCGACCGGAGCCGCCGAGGCCGCCGTCGAGGCGATCACGAGCGCCGCCGGCAAAGACGTTGCCTTCTCGATGGCTCTCAGCCAAGACCAGAAGGACATCCGCGACTGGGTGCACGGCTTTGCCGCCGACGTGATGCGCCCCGCCGCGCACGAGTGGGACGAGAAGGAGAAGACCCCGTGGCCGATCATCGAAGAGGCCGCCAAGATCGGTCTCTACGGCTTCGAGGGCCTAGCTCAGTTCTTCGCCGACCCGACCGGGCTGACCTTGCCGATCGTCAACGAAGAGCTGTTCTGGGGCGACGCCGGCATGGGCATGGCGATCATGGGCACCGCACTTGCCGTGGCCGCGATCTTTGGGCAGGGCAGCGGCGAGCAGATCGGCGAGTGGATCCCGCGCTGCTTCGGCACGCCCGAGGACATCAAGGTCGCCGCCTTCTGCTCCTCTGAGCCGAACGCCGGCTCGGACGTGAGCGCGCTGCGCACGACCGCCAAGTTCGACGAGACCAGCAAAGAGTGGATCCTCAACGGTCAGAAGGCCTGGGCCACCAACGGCGGCATCTCCGACGTACACGTCGTGATCGCCACCGTCGACCGCGAGCTGAACTCGCGCGGGCACGCCGCCTTCGTGGTGCCGATGAGCGAAGTCAAGGGCATCTCCGAAGGCGCCAAGGTCTCAAAGCACGGCCTGCGCGCTTCGCACACCGCCGACGTATACCTCGATGACTGTCGCGTGCCAGAGAACTATGTGCTCGGGGGCAAGGAGAAGCTCGACGAACGCCTCGCGCGTGCCAGGGAGGGCAAGAAGAACAAGTCGAACGCATCGATGGCTACCTTCGAGGCTTCACGGCCAACGGTCGGCTCGCAGGCGCTAGGAATCGCCCGCGCGGCCTATGAGTATTCGCTGGAGTACGCCAAGGAGCGCGAACAGTTCGGCAAGAAGATCATCGAGAACCAGTCGATCGCCTTCACGCTCGCACGCATGAAGATGGAGATCGACGCAGCGCGCCTGCTCGTGTGGCGCGCCTCCTGGATGGGCCGCAACCAGGTCCCGTTCGAGAACGCCGAGGGCTCGATGTCGAAGCTCAAGTCCGGCGAGGTCGCCGTGTGGGTGACCGAGCGCGCGATTCAGATTCTCGGCGGAAACGGCTACACGCGCGAGTTCCCGGTTGAGCGCTGGCACCGCGACGCGAAGATCTACGACATCTTCGAGGGCACGGCCGAGATCCAGCAGCTCGTGATCTCGCGCGCTATCAGCGGCATGCATATCAAGTAGCCCGGGCTGAGCTGGGGCTACTTCTTTGGGCGAGCCCCAGCCGCCTGTCCACTGGCTCCCGGGACCGCCCCGAACCGACCGTTGACCCTCGCGACCGTGATCGGGCGCGGGTTACGTCAGGTCCCGCGGCAGCCGATGTTCGCTGGATGGTGGTGCGCAGCCCTACCAGGCTTGTGTACGCCCGCAGTGCGGGCAGGACACGCTGGTCGAGACGGGCGCGATGAAGAAGCACCCGCAGGCGCAGGGGTAGCAGGCCTCATCGACGGGGCCGCCGGCGTCGCGCATGCGTTTCACGGCGATGTCGGGAGCGGCCGGCGGAATCTCGTGGTGGCGCCAGGCGGTGAGTGGATGAAGAAGGCTCTGTCGCATTGATCTCTACCTGTAAGACGCGCGGGACACCCAAAGGTTTCGCTGCGGCGTCGCTATTTCCTCGGTGGCTCGGAGGAGGGGCGAGGTCTGCTGGAACGTCGCGGGCGCCGCTTCTGAGATAATCGTGGTCGATGAGTCCCGCACGCAAGCGAAGGGTGCGGCTGGTGGTTGCGTTGAGCGCGGCCGTGATCCTGGCAAGTGCCCTGATCTACACCAGCTTCAGCGCCGCCAGTCCCACCGTCACGCCAAGCCAGTTGGCCCATGAAGGAGTCGCTGGACGCAGCTACCAGTTGACCGGCACAGTCAAGGCAGGGTCGGTGCGCCACGAAGGCGACACGCTCTACTTCAGCGTGCAGGACCGGGCGGGCGAAGCTTCGGTGCCGCTCAGCTACACGGGAACGGTCCCCGACCCCTTCCGCGAAGGGCGCGAGGTGATCGTCACGGTCGAGAAGCAGGGCGACAGCTACGTGGGCGAACGCAACTCGCTCATAACGAAGTGTCCGTCGAAGTACACGGTGACCCCCAGCAAGACCAAGACTTACTGATGGCACAGCTTGGCGGGGCCTGTCTGATCCTCGCGCTTGCCGTGTGCGCCTATGGCATTGGCGCTTCGCTCTACGGGGTCAGGACGGGACGGCCCGAGTGGTCTGAGTCGGGGCGACGCTCGGTATATGCGCTGGCGGGCATCCTCACGGTGGCCTTCATGGTGCTCGAGCTCGCGTTCCTGCGCAACGACTTCTCCTTCAACACGGTGGCGGACACCTCGAGCGCGACCACGCCGACGTTCTACAAGGCGGCGGCCGTGTGGTCCTCTCAGGAAGGCTCGCTGCTGCTTTGGGCATGGCTGCTGTCGCTGTGGTCGACGCTCATCCTGTTCTTGACGCGCAAGCGCATGCGCGATGTCAGCGCCTATGCGACAGCGATCCTGCTCGGTTTCGGCGGCTTCTTCATCGGGCTGATGGTCTTCTATGCGACGCCGTTTGCCACGACCGACCCGGCGCCGGCAGAAGGCGTAGGTCTGGACCCACTGCTGCGTCACCCGAGCATGATGATTCATCCGCCGATGCTCTACTCGGGCTACACGCTGTGCATCGTGCCGCTCGCCTTCGGGATGGGCGCCCTGTTGGCACGAAAAGTCGACGCCGAATGGATCAAGGCGACCCGCCGCTTCGCGATGGCCGCCTGGCTGTTCCTAGGTATCGGCATCATGCTCGGCGCGCGCTGGTCCTACTCCGAGCTCGGCTGGGGCGGCTACTGGGGCTGGGACGCGGTCGAGAACGCCTCGCTGATGCCCTGGCTGTGCGCGACCGCCTTCATCCACTCGCTGATGATCCAAGAGAAGCGCGGCATGCTGAAGGTGTGGAACGTCTCACTCGTGCTCGCCACCGGGACGCTCGCGATCATGGGCACCTTCCTCGTGCGCAGCGGCATCCTCAGCTCGATCCACGCCTTCGGTGGCCAGACGCTCGGTGTGCCGTTCGTGATCTTGATCGGAGTGCTGATCCTCAGCTCGATCTATCTCGTCAGCACGCGTCGAGACATGCTGCGCAGCGAGCACCGCCTCGACTCGCTGCTCTCGCGCGAGTCGATCTTCCTGGCCAACAACGTCGTGCTCGTCGGGCTCTGCTTCGTGATCTTCTGGGGCACCTATTTCCCGCTCATCTCCGAGGCGCTGACCGGCCATGAGGCCTCGGTGGGCCCGCCCTGGTTCGACCGCTACACGGTGCCGCTCGCCCTGATCCTCGTGCTGCTGAGCGGCATTGGCCCGGTGATCGCGTGGCGCCGGGCGACGCTCGCGAACGCCCGCCGCAACTTCGTCATACCGCTGTCCTTCGCGCTGGTGACGCTTGCGGTGTTGCTCGCCACGGGCGTGGCCGACAGCAAACCGTTCGCGCTGGCGATGTTCTGCTGTGCCGCCTTCGTCTTGGGCAGCGTCGGACAGGAGTACTGGCGTGGGGTGCGAGTGCGCCGCGCGATCGCCGGCGAGCCGGCGCCGTTGGCACTCATGGCGCTCGTCAAGCGCAACCGCAGGCGCTACGGCGGCTACGTCGTGCACATCGGCATCGCGGTGCTGTTCGTGGGAGTGGCTGCCTCTTCGTCCTTCCAGCACGCATCCGAGCTGAGCCTCTCGCCAGGCCAATCCACAAAAGTGGGCGCCTACACGGTGCGCTACGTGCGCCCGACGGCGTCCGTCACTCCGAAGTACGACCCTGTGCACACGGGCTCCACGCTCAGCCTTGGCGCGATCTTGGACGTGACCAAGCAGGGCAAGCACGTCACCACGCTGACCCCCGCCGAGGATTTCTACGACTCAGGCGAACCGGCTCAGGGCTCGGTCGCCCACCTGATCGGCGGCCAGCCGGTCAGCCAGGTAGGCATCGATGGGGGCATCAAGCGCGACATATGGAGTGCGATCGCGCCGGACATCGACACGCCACGCTTGAAGCGGATCATCGAAATCGGCAACAAAACGATCCCACTCGTGCGCCCCGACGAGGGCATGATCGCGGTGGCTGTGATGGCGCGCGAATACATGCGCTCGCCACCCCCGGCCGAATTCCATTTGATCATCTCACCGCTTGTGATGTGGATCTGGATCGGCGGGGCGATCGTCGCCGGCGGTGCGCTGATCGCGCTATGGCCCGCTCCGAGTGTGGTACGTGCGCGTGTCAGCGTGCGGGCACGCAGCCGCGCCGCCAGGCGCCTAGCCCGCGCCTAGCAATGCGGACCGCAATGAGCCCGACTGTTGTGGCGAGTATGTCTGTGGACAGCGCGCGACACATATGAGCGTGCTCGCGGCAATGTTGACGCTGATGTTGCTGGCCGCGGTGATGGCGGTCGTGAGCCGGCCGCTGCTCGTCGCGCGCAAGCCTGAGGAGTCAGACACACCGAGGCGCTCCGAGCTCGAGGCCGAGCGTGAGGCGAAGTACAGGGAGATCCGCGACGCCGAGCTCGACTACCGCACCGGCAAGCTCTCCCAAGAGGACTACGAGGCGGTCAACGGTGCGCTGCGCGCCGAGGCAGTGCAGATCCTCGACAAGCTGGAAAGCTCAGAAGGAGGGCCAGAGAGCTCAGACTCAGAGGGGGACGGGAAGGTGGAGGGGGATCAGGCCGTGGAAGAGGATCGGGCCCCGGACCCAGCGAAGTAGGTCCCGTGAACGGTCTACCAGGGTTTCTCCAGTGTCCCGCCGACGGCTTCAAGCGCGTCGCCTGTCGGCACACGCGTCTGCTACCAGGGTTTCTTCAACAAGAGGATCGTGTTCAACACGAACACGATCGCGAAGGCGACGGTCCAGCGGTTGAGGTTGCGCTCCACCATCGAGCCGCCACCGAGCGGCCCCTGGCCACTGCCCACGCCGAACGCGCCGGAGAGGCCGGAATCCTTGCCCGAGTGCATCAGCACAAGGAAGATGAGCCCAACCGCGAGAAACACCTGCAGGACCGAGTCGATCGCTTCCATCGGCAAAGCCTAGCGATTTCTGCAAGCGGACGTGCGCAAAGTCGGCCAATTCGGCCATCTTCGAGGCTCCCGCCTCGGGCATCTGTACAGTCAGGTCGCTTTGCCGCTAAGAGCAGTTATATGCACCTGGAATCTGCCATTTCCCCCCGAATTTATGGCTCCGATTACGAATCCTTTACGAAGCCATGCTTCCCTGCCGATATGAATAGGGTCAGGGGGCTCCGGGGTACGCGGGTGCCCTGCTCGAACGCGACCATGGGACGAGAAAACGAATGAGCGGGGGCCAAGCATGTCGGGCATAGACGACGCGCGCCCTAGGGTGCCTGTGCCCCTGAGGGTACGTCGCGTGGTCCTCTCCGCGCTCGCCGGCGGTGGGCTCACGGCAGTCGGGCTGAGCGGACCGTTGTCCGGTGGCGCGTTGGCGGCCGAACCCACGAGCGGTGTCACTCCTCCGACGGGAACGACAACCACGCCGGCGTCGCCGGCGCCGACTCAGACGCAGACCACCACGACGGAAACCGCGCCAACCACCCCTACGACAAGCACCGGCACAAGCACGACCGCCACCCCGGTCAGCCCGCCACCGAGCACCCCGACGCAGACGACGACTCCGACCAGCACCACCCAAGCGCCGCAGCCCCCGGCAAAGCGGCCACAGCCGTCCGTCAGCGGCCCGAAAGTTCTCCTCCAGCACACACAGGAAACGACCGGCGCGGAAGCGGCGGCCTCAGCGCCGAGCACGACCGCCGCGGCCACTACGCCGGCTACGCCCGCCACGCCGAGCGGCCCAAGCAATGTCGCCGCCGCGCCACAGCTCGCCGCGGCCCAATCCGAGGCGCTCGCCGCGATGCTCGCGGGCTCCTCGGCTTCGATCCGGGCACTGGACTTCTACAGGATCCCCTTGTATCTGCTACCCATCTATCAGGCCGCCGCGGTCCAGTACGGCGTGCCCTGGCCCGTGCTGGCCGCCATCAACGAAGTCGAGACCGATTTCGGCACGGACCTGTCCGTATCGACGGCCGGTGCCGTCGGCTGGATGCAGTTCATGCCGGAAACATGGTTGCAGTACGGCGTGGACGCGGTAAACGCGGGTTACGCAGATCCGTACAACCCGGTAGACGCGATCTTTGCCGCCGCGCGTTACCTGCATGCCGCCGGCGCCTCCAGCAATCTGCGCGCCGCGATCCTCGCCTACAACCACTCCGAAGCCTACGTCGAATCGGTGTTGCTGCGCGCACGTCTGTTCGCAAGCTATCCGCCGTCTGTGATCGCCACATTGACCGGTCTCACCGAGGGCAGCCTGCCCATAGCGGGAGCCAAGTTGAGCCCTACGTCGATCATCCCGCAGGGTGGAGTTGCGCCCACGCCGAGCGCGGCATCGAGTGCGACGGCGGGTGCCACACCGCTGGCGCCGAAGGCGACGGGCGCCGCGGCCCACGCGGCAGTCGCGCTTCCCGGCTCCACTCCGGCACCATCGCCCACCGCCAGCGCCGCCGCCGCCGAACGAGTTGCGAACGCCGCTGCGCCACCTTCGCAACTCTCGGAGCTGCTCGCTCGTCGCGGCGCGCCGGTGGTGGCGGTCGAGGACGGGCGCATCGTCGGCATCGGTCACTCTCACAAGCTTGGTCGCTACCTCGTGCTGCGCGACACCTACGGCGATCTCTTCACCTACGCCGGTCTCGGCAGCATCGCACCCGACTACAGGCTGCCGAAGCCGGCGCAGGTCCAGGTTCCCAGTGGTGCGCTACAGAGCGGTGAAGGTGCCAGCGACCCGACGCCAAAGCTCACCGCAAGCGCCGGTCGTCAGTTGCCGGTCACGCTGCACGTGGCCAAGAAGAAGACGGCGAGGACCGCAAAGACCGCGAGCGTGTCGGGTTCGGCCGAAGAGACGCAAGCGCCGGTCGAGGCGGGCAAGGTTCGTGTCTTTGCCCACCCAGACACCCCCGATGCGGCCGCGGCAGTGCGTCTCCTGACAGCGCGCTCGGCGGGCGCAAGAGCCGCCGCCGATGGCTTGATGAAGCTGGATCGTGGCTCGGTGGTCGCCCAAGGGACAGTGCTCGGTCACCTCGATTCGAACCTCGAAAGTCCGGACGCGAGCCTGCGTTTCGCGATCCGACCGGCCGGCGCTCAGAGCGCGATCGATCCGCGGCCGATCCTCGACAACTGGCGCCAGCTCGGTATCGCCCTGCACCCGCAGGGCGCCAAAGACGGCCTTGTACTCGACGGCGCAACCGCAAGCGACGCATTCCTGCTCTCGCGCGCCGAACTGGACAGCGCGGTGCTCGCCGATCCCGACATCAAGCTCGGTCGCTGTGACCGTGAACAGGTGGTCGCCGGCAAGGTCGGCTCGCAAGCTCTCGCCTTGCTCGTGTTCCTCTCGCGCAGCGGTCTGAAGCCGACAGTCGGAGAGCTGCGCTGTGGCGGCACCGAGCGCACAGCCAAGGGTGTCGTGACCACCTTCCCGCCACCGGACACGCTCTACCTGACGGCAATCAACGGTGTCCCGATCGCCGGTCACCAGGGCGCTGGCACGATCACCGACATCACTATTCGTACGCTGCTAACGCTCCAACACAAGTTCGCGCCGAAGCGGATCGTGAGCCTCATGAGATATCCGGGAGCGCCCAACACGGTGGCGGCGTCCGACTACTCCACCTACATCAAGATCGAGCTGGCCAAGCCCGCCTCTGCGAAAACGAGCAAGAGCGTCGGTGCAAAGACGGCTCGCGCGGCGAGCACGAGCGCGACGGCCCCACTTCCAGCCAATCCGATCTTGAACACGCTCGAGTGGCAGCGGCTGATGACACAGCTGAGCACGCTGCAGACGCCGAAGCTGTCGAGGAAGCCAAGCGCATCGGCGATTCGCGACAAGAGCGCTGCGCCAGCCAATGGCGGGTCGGGCACAAGCACAGCGCGGCCGTAGGCTCTGGCCGACTCGGTTGCCAGCGCGGTGAGGCAGTAGCGAAACTGGTCGTATAAGCGAGGGTGTCGGCAAGTTAGGGAGTCCCGCCGTTGCCACCACTTCGACCAGAAGCGAGTGAGGCGGCGTGTGCGCTGACAGCACCGCCTCACTCCCAAAGTGCTGCTCTAGCCTGTGCTGCTTTCGCCACCAGCAGGAGCGCTGCCGGCCGGTGGCGCTCCCGCGGCGCCCGGCGCCCCGGCCGGACGCCTGAAGGCACCTAGCAGTGTGCTACGGCACTTCGTCGAAGCGGCCTTGAACTGCGAGCTGCTGGTGTCGATCCCCTTTGTGTTGAAGATCGGACCATTGCCGGAAGTGTTCGCCGGTGGCAGATTGATGCCGTTCTGTCGCAGACAATTGCCGTACTTGGTAAGCGCCGCCTTGAACACGGGATTGTTGAGCCGGCCCGACGCGCCACCGCGGCTGAAGAAGTGCCCGTTCCCGCCGCCGCACTTCTTCAGTGCCGCTTCGTACTGCGCGCGCGTTACGCCGCTGGGCAGCTGCGGTCCGCCACCCGCGCCGGCGCCAGGGAAGCCTCCGCCCGCGCCCGGACGAGAGCCCGGAGTACGCTTGGGCAGAGTGATGCCGTTCTTCTGCAGGCATTCGCGCAAACCCGCGAAGCGTGTTGAACCGCGTCCGCTGCCTGGAGCGCCCGGCGTAGTAGAGGTGGACCCTGTCGAGGACGTGCCGGAAGCGGTACCGGTCGAGGTCGAGGCCGCGTTGGCACTCGAGGAGGTTGTGCTCGACGACGAGCTGCCGCAGGCTGCCAGGCCTAGAGAAGCCAGCAATAGGACTACGACTACGGCGATCGCGGGCTTGCGGCTACGGGTGTTGGTGTGAGGCATGGAACTCCTTTGTCGATGAACAGTCTTCTGGGGCCGGCTAGATAGCGCGGCGAAGCGTCGGTTTCCCAAGCGTGCGAACGCGATCCAAGCCGAATCGCCTTTTCTCGAGAGACCACTCTTGCATGGCTAGCCTCCGAATAGCGCGGGTTCGCCGCCGCCGCGTGAGCTCGAGCCGGAGCCGCCGCGCGCGCTCGAGCCGCCGAGGAGGGCGGCAAGGCCGCCGCCGGAGCCGATGTTTATCGATTCGGCGCTGACCGAGCCGCCAGAGCCGGTTTCACCGGTAATGGTCACCGTTTCGCCGGGGTGGATACCTTTGACGGACGATTTCACCGTCTTGTTGACGGTCGTGCCAGCCGAGGTCGTGACCTTGACGGTGTTGCCTTCGGAGTTGGTTACATACAGCGTGCTCCCGTCGAGGTAGGCAACGGTGCCGGCTGTCGGGCGAGTGAAGCCGCCGCCGCCGGAGGCGCCGCCGCCGAAGCCACCGGCCGCGGAGCCGGCGCCAGAGCGTGCGCCGGCGCCGGACGCACCTGAGGACCCTGAGGCGCCCCCTCGTAGAGCGGCAAAACGCGAGGCGAGACCCGACGCGCCGCTTCCAGAGGAGCTGGAAGAGTTTTGGCCCTTCTCGACCAGCACGCCGCCGATGAAGCCGCAGGCGATCGCCAGTATCCCCATCAACGCCAGTGGGACGGGCGTCAGCAGCCGGCGGCGGGGCCGGGGCGGTAGCTCGGACTCCGGGGGATCTTCCAGCCACTCCTCCCCCGCCGGCTCATAGGTGTCGGTACCAGGCGCTTGCACGGCCACGGGCTGTGTCTGGAC
The DNA here is from genome assembly GCA_036266805.1 of Solirubrobacteraceae bacterium. GTDB lineage: Bacteria > Actinomycetota > Thermoleophilia > Solirubrobacterales > Solirubrobacteraceae > Palsa-744. Next base: position 143,193 of record DATAXK010000034.1, on the reverse strand, counting down.
AGCGGTGTCCGGTATGGGCGTGTCGTCAATGGTCGGTTGTTCGTCGGGCATGGCGGGTTCCTCGTGTGGCGTTGTGGGCTCATCCTGGGGCATTGCGGGCTCCTGGCAAGAAGGGGGGAGATCACTCAAAGCGCAGCGCTTCGATCGGTCGCAGCGAAGCCGCGCGGGCGGCGGGATAGGTGCCGAAGAACAGGCCGGAAAGGGCGGCGGCACCGAAGGCCAGGAAGATCGAGTACGTGGCGATTTCCGGGTGCACCCCAGCGATCTCGAACTGGCTGCCGATCACGCCGACGAGCACTCCTGTGAGGCCGCCGATCAGCGAGACCAATACGGCCTCCGTCAGGAACTGCGTGAGGATGTCGCTGCGCCGCGCGCCGATCGCCTTGCGGATGCCGATCTCGCGCGTGCGCTCGGTGACGCTCACGAGCATGATGTTCATCACGCCGATCCCCCCGACCAACAAAGAGATCGCGGCCACCTCGCCCAGGAGCGTCGTGAACACGCTGCTGGTGGAGCTCGATGTTTCAAGCAGCGAGCCCTGGTTGAGGACGCTGAAGCCCGGTTCCGAGGTGTCCTTGATTTTGTGGCGTTCCTCGATGATCGTCGAGACCTCCGCTTCGGCCGCGTTGAGCGAGGACTCAGACTTCGCCTGTACGGTGATCGAGTCGATCGGCCCGGACCCGCTCAGCGTGTTCTGGACGGTGGTGATTGGTGCCATCACGACATCGTCCTCGTTGGTGGTGCCGCTGGTTCCCTTCGAGGCAAGCACGCCGACGACTTCAAAGTTGCTGCCGTTGACCTTCATGTTCTGCCCGATCGGGCTCACCCCGGAGAACAGTTCCTCGACTACGGTTTGTCCGATCACGGCCACGCGCTTGTGTTGGCTGACATCGGCGGAAGTGAACGAGCTGCCTTCGGCGACGTTATAGCTGTGGGCTGTCAGATAGGAGGGCGTGGTGCCCACGAACGAGGACGGTTCGTAGCTAGAGCTGCCATACACGAGCTTGACCGAGTCGGCGTTGACGACCGGCGAGGCGCTCTGCACGTCGGGCGCAAGACTCGGGTTTTGCAGCGCTTCAGCGTCCTGCTTGGTCAGCGAGACGCCGCTTGCGCTGCTCGCGCGCGCGCCGAGACGAAAGCCACCGCCGCCGGGCATCACGATCAGCACGTTCGTGCCCAGGCTCTGGATGCGCGACTCGACAGCTTTGGAGGAGCCGTTGCCGACCGCGATAAGCACGATCACCGAGGCGACACCGATCGTCATGCCGAGGATCGTCAGCCCCGAACGCAGCTTGTTCGTCGTGATCCCGCTCCAAGCGATGCGCAAGGTGCCTGGACCGATCATCGTTCCGCCTCCGCGGACCCTTTGCTGGTGCAAGGGTGGGTCGATTCGATCATGGTCCCGTCTCCGCGACGCCTGCGCCAGCTGGCCGGTTGTGGGCGGACTTCTGCGCATGCAGCACCGGCGGCGCGTCGTGCACACCAAGTAAACGACGGTCTTCGACGATCTCCCCGTCTGAGAGGCGGATCACGCGCTTGGTCTGGTCAGCTACATCGGGCTCGTGCGTGATCAGGACAACGGTGCGACCTTCTTCGTTGAGATGGCCGAAGATGCGCAGCACGTCCTCGGTGGAGTGCGAGTCGAGATTTCCGGTCGGCTCGTCGGCGAGGATCAGAGAAGGGTTGGTGACGATCGCCCGCGCTACGGCGACGCGCTGCTGCTGGCCGCCGGAGAGCTCGGAGGGCTGGTGGTGGAAGCGGTTGGCCATGCCCATCGCGCTCAATGCCACTTCGGCGCGACGACGACGCTCGGCGCGATTCAACCCGGCATAGGCGAGCGGCAGCTCGACGTTGTCGATCGCGCTCGTGCGCGGCACGAGGTTGAAACTCTGGAAGACGAAGCCGATCTTGCGGTTACGCAGGTCGGAGAGATCGTCCTCGTCCATGTGGCTGACGTCGACGCCATCGATCAAGTAGCGCCCGCTCGTCGGTATGTCCAAGCAGCCAAGGATGTTCATCAGCGTGCTCTTGCCGCTGCCGGAGCTGCCCATGATGCCGACGAGGTCGCCCGTGTCGATTCGCAGCGAGACTTTGCGCAGGGCGTGCACATGGATCTGGCCGAGATCAAAGGTCTTGGAGACGTCATGTACCTGTATGACCGGTGCACGTCCACGGGTAGCGCCCTCGCGGGTGGCGCCGCGGGTCGGCTGCCTACGCTCAACCAGCGGGCGCAGCCGCGGCGTGCGCGTCTCGCTCTGGTTGCTCGAACGCAGCGGGCGGTGCATCAGCCGCCGCCCCTGAAGAAGGCGCCGCCTCCGCCTCCGGCCCCGCCGAAGCCGCCTCCACCGCCGCCACCGCCGAGCCCGCCGCTGCCACCGGCAAGGCGACTCAAGCGAGAGGTGAGACTGGTGCTGGAACTGGTGCTGGTGGCAGCAGGCAGCACAACGGTTTCGCCCGCCTTCAGGCCGCTGAGGATGATCGTCGAGGTGTTACCGGCCAGGCCGGTAACGACGCGCTGACGCACGTCTTTGCCGCCGCGTACCACCGTCACCGAATCCGCCGAGATGGCTGTGGTCGGCACGTTGACCCCTTCCGCCTGCTTGACAACGACTTCGGCAGTCGCGCTCATGCCTGGCTTCAGCCCCGCTGTCATCTGGTCAAGCTGGAATGTGACGTCGTAGCTGACGACACCGCTGCTGCTGGTCGAGAGCGTGGCCACTTCGCTGACGTGAGCAGCCAACTTACGACTTTCGAGCGCTTCGACCGTGACCGTCGCGATCTGCCCGACCTTGACGTTGCCGATTTCCGATTCGCTCAGTGCCACCACGAGCTGCATCGAGGAGAGATCGCTGAGCACCGCGAAGGCGGAGCTCGAGGAACTGGAGGAGCCAGAGCCGGAGGACGAAGAGGAGGCGCCGCCGGTCGAGCGGCCGGTCGCCGCGGAGGAGCCGGTTGCGGAGCTACCCGATCCCGAGGAGCTCGAGGAGCTGCTGCTGGAGGCCTTGGTCGTGCCGCTGCCGGAGACGACTTCTCCGACCTGCCCGGAGAGCGAGACGATCGTGCCGCTCCGCGGCGCGTACAGCTTGGTGGCGCCGACCGCCTCTTCATCGCTCTGCACCGTCAGGCGGTCGCTCTTGACGGCAGCCCTGGCCGAGGCAAGGTTCGCTTCGCGCGTAGCGGCGCTGACGGTGGCTTTGCTCGAGGAGCCCGAGCTTTCGCCGCTTTTCGAAGACGAGTCGCTGGACTGCGATTCGCGGCGCTCGCCTTCGGGTGAGGTGGCTTTGGAGGAGCCGCTGGTGCGCTTAGTTTCTGTGGAGGTCGTGCTCGGTGTTGTGCTTGGAGCGGGGGATGTGACGGCGGAGGGCGCGGTAGTCGTGTTGGTCGAACCGCTGCTGGGGGTTGTGGTCGCTGGCGTAGTGGTGGTGCTCGGCTCAGTCGGGGCGGGTGCGGTGCCGTCGGGTCCGGTGTCTGTGGTGGTGGAGGCGCTGGTCGCGACCGTCGAGCTGCTCGTATGGGCCACGGAGGCTGCCGCGGCCGTCGCGCCCCCGCCAGCTCCAGAACCGCCGGAGCCTGTGGCGCTTTCGCCGTCGGTTTCTTCCTCCTTGACGAGGTTCGCTTCGGCCGATTGCAAAGCCGCCTTGGACTGTTCGAGCGTCACTTCGGCGCTTTGGGGATCCAGTTCGGCGATCAGCTTGCCCTCGGTTACGTAATCGCCTTGGGCCACGTTGATTTTGGTGACCGTACCGCTCGTCTTGAAGCCGAGGTTGAGCTGGCTGGCCGGCTGCAAGTTGCCGCTGCCCGAGACGGTGGACTGGACGACCCCTTCGGCGGCCTTGGCCGTGCGCGTGACGGCTGTCGTGCTCCCGGAGGCAGGCCCGACGAGCAATATCGCGGCGACTATCGCGCCCACACACAAAAGGCCCAGCAGGTAGTTGAGCCAGGGACTTCCTGTGCGCTTGGTCATCGGCACCTCTGATATTGGGGTTATGGCGTAAGAGTGGAAGAAGAAACGCCCTAAGGGCGGGTAAAGTCCGAGACTATGGCCACTTACGGCGGAATCGACCTCGGCGGGACCAAGATCCAGACGATCGTGATGCGCGGCGAGGATCACACCGTGCTGGGGCAGGCGCGCAGGCTGACCCCACACGAGGGTGGCCCGCCGGCGGTGATCGACGCGCTCGTCGCCTGCATGTCCGAGGCGGCGGTCGCGGCCCAGATGGATGTCGCCCATCTGGACGGCGTCGGCGCCGGTGTCCCGGGCGAGGTAGATGCGGCGGCCGGCACGCTCGCGCGCGCGGGAAACCTGCCGGAATGGGAGGACCAAGTGCCGCTGGCGTCACTCCTCTCCGAGCGACTCGGGCCGAGCGTGAAGCTGGGCAACGACGTGTCGGTGGCCGCCAACGCGGAGCTCTTGCTCGGCGCCGGTCGCGGAGCGAAATCGCTGCTCGGCGTCTTCTGGGGAACGGGCGTAGGTGGTGGCGTGGCGCTCGACGGCGAGCTGTGGCACGGTCGCGGCGACGCGGGGGAGATCGGGCACATGGTCGTGAAGCAGGGGGGCGCGCGTTGTGGTTGCGGCCGGCGCGGCTGCATGGAGGCCTATGCGGGACGTCGAGCTATGGAAGCCAAGGCAAAGCGAATGGTCGAGAAAGGCCATCACACCGATCTGTTCGAGATCATGCGCGAACGCGAACGCGAGACGCTCTCGAGCGGCGTGTGGGCTCATGCCTTGAAGCACGAGGACAAGCTCGCGCAGCGTCTGATCGAGCGCGCGGTCAAGGCGCTGGGAAGCGGCATCGCCTCGGCGGTGAACCTGCTCGACGTAGAGATGGTGTTGCTGGGAGGTGGCTTGGGCAGCCGCTTCGGCGAGCCGATGCTCGAGCGAATCCTGGCTGCGATGAAGCCACATCTGTTCAAGGACGAGCAGCCGCCGACTATGCGTCTCGCCAGCCTCGGCGATCTCGGCGGGGCGACCGGCGCGGCGTTGCTTTGCGAGTAGCCGCCCGGCTCGGTATGGTCCGAGTAGAGCATTAACGTATGGACGCTTTGTCACAGCCGGTGATGCACCTCTCGACGGTCCTGCGCAGTCCGTTGCTCGACAGGGCGGGGGAGAGGCTTGGGCGCGTGGAAGACCTGATCGTGCGGCTAGCCGATGGCGGCTATCCACCTGTGACCGGTTTGAAGGCGCGCATCGGCGGGCGCGAGCTGTTCGTGCCGATCGCGCGCGTCGCCGAGCTGCAACCGGGAGCCGTGCGTCTCTCCGGAGAAAAACTCTCGCTCAAGCGCTTCGAGCGGCGCGTGGGGGAGGTGCTGCTCGGCCAGGACGTGCTCGGACGCACACTGGTCGACGTCGAGGCCGATCCGCCGGTGCTCGTCACCGCGTACGAGATCGAGTTGGCCTGCATCGAGGGCTGGTGGCGGGTCGTCGGAGTGGACAACGCCAGGCGCGCGCGTCTGCGCCGGCGCTTGCCGCGCCCGCTGAAGGGCTGGATCGGCGATCAGGCGTTTCTGGACTGGTCGACGCTCGAGCCGTTCGTCGACCATGTGCCCACCGCACGTTTGCGCTTCTCCCACCGCAAGCTCGCCAATCTGCATCCCGCCGAGATTGCCGATCTGGTGGAGGCCGCCTCACACGAGGAGGGCGAGGAGATCATCAAGGCCGTCGGCCAGGATCGAGAGCTGGAGGCCGACGTCTTCGAGGAGCTCGACGAGCACCACCAGCTCGAGTTCATCCGCGAGCGCCCCGACGAGCAGGTCGCGGCCGTGATCGCGCGCATGGCCCCAGACGACGCGGCCGACCTGATCGTGGAGATCGAGCAAGATCGCCGTTCCAGGATCCTCGCGCTGCTGCCGCCGGCACAGGAGCACCAGATCGAGGGCCTGCTCGGCTACAACCCTGAGACGGCCGGCGGCTTGATGAGCCCCGATTGCATCGTGCTCGCCGCCGAGGAGCCGGTGGAGGCGGCGCTGGGACGTGTGCGCGCAAGCGTTATCGCGCCGACCACGCTCACCACCGTCTATCTGCACGACGAGGAGGGCAAGCTGTCGGGCTCGGTAGCGGTCGTGACGCTCCTGCGCAGCGACCCCCACACGCCTTTGTCGGATGTCGCCGAGCAGGAGACAGAGTCGGTGCACACCGACGCCGACCTGCCGGAGGTAGCACGCACGATGACCGACTACAACCTCGTGATGCTGCCGGTGGTCGACGAGCAGGAGCGCGTCGTCGGGGTAGTCACCGTCGATGACGTGCTGGAGCTCACCTTGCCGGCCGGCTGGCGGCGCCGCTTCGGCCTCGCCCGCGACTGAGGTCTCGTCCGGGCAGATGCTTCGGACTCGCCCGCGACTAGAGTCCGGGCGGTATGTCTGAGCGCCCTGACACAACCGAGGAGACGACGCTGAGCACCTCGCCCGCTCCGCCACGTCCCGATGGCGTGCCGCCGGTGCTCGACGAGGCTCATATCGGCGACATTCGCGGCGCGCTCGGCACGATCAAGCTGCACGACACGGGCGCCAGGCGGGGCGTGCGCGCCAAGCTGTTGGCGCTCTTGGCGATCATGGGCCCGGGTCTGATCGTGATGGTCGGCGACAACGATGCCGGTGGCGTCTCCACCTACTCCCAGGCCGGGCAGAACTACGGCACCACGTTGCTGTGGACGCTGGTGCTGCTGATCCCGGTGCTGATCGTCAACCAGGAGATGGTGATCCGCCTGGGAGCGGTCACCGGAGTGGGCCACGCGCGTCTGATCAACGAGCGCTTCGGGCGCTTCTGGGGCTGGTTCTCGGTCGGCGACCTGTTCATCCTCAACTTCCTCACGATCGTCACGGAGTTCATCGGTGTGAGCCTGGCGCTCGAGTATTTCGGCGTCAGCAAGTACATAGCGGTGCCGGCTGCCGCGCTGACGCTGGTGGCGATCACATCCACGGGAAGCTTTCGCAGTTGGGAGCGCTTCATGTACGTGTTCGTCGTCGCCAACTTCCTGGTGATCCCGCTGCTGATACTTGCTCATCCGGATATGGGCACGATCGCCCACGACACGTTCTCGCCGAGCATCAAGGGCGGTGTCAGCTCGACCGCGGTGCTGCTGATCATCGCGATCGTCGGCACCACGGTGGCACCATGGCAGCTGTTCTTCCAGCAGTCGAACATCATCGACAAGCGCATCACGCCGCGCTGGATCAACTACGAGCGCGCCGACACCGTGATCGGCGCGTTCGTAGTCGTATTGGGCGCCGGCGCCCTGATCTCGGTGACCGCGTTCGCCTTCGGAGGCACGGTCTACGCGGGTCACTTCAACGATGCCGGTACGGTCGCCACCGATCTTCGACGGACACTCGGCTCCACGGCGGGCACGTTCTTCGCGATCATCCTGCTCAACGCTTCGCTGATCGGTGCCGCGGCCGTGACCCTGTCGACCTCTTATGCGTTCGGCGACGTGTTCGGGCAGCGCCACTCGCTCAACCGTGGCATTCGCGACGCCAAGGTGTTCTACACAAGCTTCACTTTGATGGTCGCTTTCGCGGCGGGCATCGTTTTGATCCCAGGCGCCCCGCTTGGCCTGATCACGACCTCGGTGCAAGCGCTGGCGGGCGTGCTCTTGCCGAGTGCCACGGTGTTTTTGCTGCTGTTGTGCAACGACCGCGAGGTGCTGGGCCCGTGGTCGAACCCGCCCTGGCTAAACGCGATCGCAAGCGTGATCATCGCCGTGCTAGTCGAGCTCTCGCTGATCCTGATGGCGAGCACGATGTTCCCGAGCATCGATGTGACAGCTCTGTTCGAGTACCTCAGCCTGGGTACCGCCGCGGCTTTGCTGGTCGCGGGCGCCTTCACGCTACGCCGGCGCTCGGCACAACCGGCGATGGCCTCAGAAGAGGAGCCCGTCGTGGAGCGCAGCACATGGACGATGCCGCCGCTGGCCCTGCTGGAGCGTCCAGTGTGGTCGCCCGGACGCAAGGCAGGCATGCTCATGCTGCGCGGCTATCTGGTCGTGGCGATGGTCTTGCTCGTCGTCAAGACGGTGCAGCTCGCGCACTGATGGATCAATCGCCGCTCAGGTTGGTCGGTAGCGGCAGTCCGTGTGGAGGCGGGTCGTCCTCGAGCAGTTGCGGGACGGTGACGGGATGCAGCCCACGCTTGCGAAGCCCCTTCACGATCGCCGGCAGCGCCGCAATCGTCTCTTCGCGGTTGCCACCGCCGTCGTGCATCAAGATGATCGCGCCCGGCTTGGCGCCGGCAAGTGCGGTATGCACGATCGCGTTGACGCCGGGCAGGGTGTAGTCGGAGGTATCGACCGACCACAGGACCATCAGCAGACGCAGGTGGTGCAGCTCCCTGAACGTGGTCGCGTCGAACGACCCATAGGGTGGGCGGAACAGGCGCGGACGCTTGCCGCCGATCACCTCGATCTGAGCCATCTGGTCGAACAGCTCTTCGTACTGTTCGTGCGGTGAGAGCGTCGCCATCATCGGATGCGTCTCGGTGTGGTCGCCAACCACGTCACCAGATTTGATCTCGGCGATCGTGCCGGGCGAGAAGTACCGCTCCTGGGAGCCGATCGCGAAGAACGTCGCATGCACGTGCAGTCTGTTGAGCATCGCCACGAGCTGCTGCGTGTAGGGCCCGGGTCCGTCGTCGAAGGTGAGCGCCAGCTCGTTGCCATGCGAGCCGCCGCTGGTGACCGCAGGCGTATAGGCGAGCACGGAGTTGACCGCTTTTTCTTCGGCCCTGATGGTGGCGGCCATGCGTTCGGTCGGGGTGAGCCGCGGAACTGTTGGACGATGGTTTATCGCGACGACGTGGTTCTTGCCCGAGCTTTTGTGAGCGCCTACGGCCGCGATCAGCACGACCAGCAAGACGATCGTGACCACAAGAACAGTGGCGCGGCGGCGGCGAACGACCGGGCTCACGTCGAGGCGTGGAGGTGGCGCGGCGCCTGTCGAGGAGGGCGTATCCGGATCCTCGCCGCTCTCATCGGGAGCGACGGGTGGAGTGCGGTTTGCCTGGGAGCGGTCCTCCCATGTCCAGTCCCAAGGGCTCACGACAGAATAGATGGTGGGAACGAGGCGGTCGGGCCGTGGATGGGATGCGGCGCACGCGAGCGCAGGCGTGCTGGTGGCACGTCGAGCATCGCGGGCGGCGCAGACCGCCGCGGGACGGCCGCATCGGACCGCCAGATATTCTGTCGTGAGCCCCTGCGAGTCATTCGCGTCTATTTTGACTATGTGATTCCGTTTTGGGTTTCCATAGCCGTGCTATCGCTCTGCCAGGGCTTGGTCGTAGCACTACCGCGCAGCTGGTCTCCAGCATGGATGGCGCGCTTGCACAGCCGCCTGTGGGCGCTCGTCCCGGCGCTCTCGATCGTCGGCTTCGTGGCGGTGGGTACGCTTGCTGAACAGGCAAGTGCGCAGGCTTTGACATACGTGGCCCTGGTTGCGGTACCGCTGCTGGCGGCGTTCGCGCTCGGTTGGCTGATGCACGGCGGCCGCCCGGGCTTGGCGCTGCTGGCCGTGCCTTTGTTCGTGTTGGCGTGGACAGATCGCAGCGCTCTCCTCGGCCAGGGTGCCGGCGTTTTGCTCTCAGCGCTCAGTTGCGTGGCGCTCGGCGCCCTGATCGCGGGCGTCACGCCGGCGCGCTGGCTCGCGGTCGGGATCGTGGCGATGGCCTGCGCTGACACGGCGTTTGTGGTCTCCAATCTCTTGCAGGCCCCCAACAACGCTCTCAACGCGGCTCATCCGGTGGGCGGCTTGCCGCGCTTGCAAGCCGAGTTGTTCGGCTCGGCGGTGATGGGCTACGGGGACCTGTTCGTGGCCGGCGTGCTCGGCGGCCTGTTGGCCGCGACGGGGCAGCGTGCGCGTCAGTCCTGGGGAGCGCTGCTGGTCGCGCTGCTTGCGATCTCATTCGACCTGTTGTTCTTTGCCGTAGACGAGCTGCCGGCGACCGTGCCGGTCGCGGCGGCGCTCGTGATCCTTTTGAGGATCGGCTCGCCGTCAGGCAGATCTTCCAATGGATGCGATCCGGAGTTGAGTGGCCGCGGGGTCGCCTCGACCGGTGCGGGACTCGTGAGCTCACGCTCGGACTTCGCACCGGACTCCTCGATGCGGCGCAGCTGTGGAAGTACGCGACTGTCAAACGACCCAACCGCTTCGTTGTAAGAGCCGACCGCCGAGCCGAGCGCGCGCCCAACCTTCGCGAGCGGGTCCACGAAGCGGGCGATGCGCCGGTGCAGCTCGCGCGCGGACTCGGCTATCTCGCGCGCGGACTCGGCGATCAACTCCTGGCGCCAGCCGTAGTGCACCGCGCGCAGCAGTCCGATCAACGTGGTCGGGGTAGCCATCAGCACCTGCTGGTGGACGCCGTACTCGATCAAGGCGGGGTCCTCGGCCAGCGCCGCGTGGTAGATGCCCTCGGAGGGCACGAACATCACGACCAGGTCGGGGGTGGTGTCGAACTGGCGCTGGTAGCCCTTGGAAGCGAGCTTGGTTATGTGGTCGCGAGTCTGGCGGGCGTGGCGCGCCATCTGTATGCCACGCTCCTCGTCGCCCTGAGCCTCCAGATGGGCGAGATAGGCATCGAGCGGGACCTTTGAGTCGACCACGATCAGCTTCTCGCCGGGCAGCTTTACGAGCACGTCGGGGCGCAGGGCCCCGTCTTCCGATTGCACGGTGCTCTGCTCGAGAAAGTCGCAGTGCTCGATCATCCCGGCCATCTCGATCACGTTGCGCAGCTGGATCTCACCCCAGGAGCCGCGCGTGTTGGGTCGCTTCAGGGCCGAGACGAGGTTGCCGGTCTCCTGACGCAGGCCGCCAACGCCCTCGTGCAGCTGGCGCACCATGGTCGCCAGTTCGCCCTGAGCCTGCTTGCGCTCGCGCTCGAGGCGCCCGATCTCATGCTCGACACGGCCGAGCTTCTCGTTGACCGGCCCCACGAGGCCCTTGAGCTCCTCCGCGCGCTTGGCCATCTCGGCGGCGCCACGCTCCTCCTCGCCGCGGCGCTGATCGGCAAGCCGCTGTGCGAGCGAGTCGCCGGTCTGCTTGAGCACGTCGGCGGAGATCGACTTCATTTCGTCGCGCATGCGCTCGCGACTATCGGCGGAGATGGAGTCGAGCTGCTCGCGTATGCGCTCGCTGCCGGAGCGCGCAAGCGCCGCGGCAATGGCGGCGCCCGCAAGGCCGCCGACGACCAAACCGGCTATCAACAGTGCAACGGACACGTTTCCTCGCTTTTCATGCTTGTGGAACTACAAGGTGACATCGCGAGCGGACGGCGAGGTCTACGATGGGTGCGTGAGTACGACCGAGGCACAACTCAGCCACGGCTATGCGGACGTCGGCGGCGGCATTCGGCTGCACTACGTCGAGGCGGGTACAGGGCCGCTGGTTGTTCTGCTGCACGGCTTTCCCGAGTTCTGGTACTCCTGGCGTCATCAGATCGGGCCTCTGGCCGAGGCCGGCTACCACGTCGTCGCGCCGGACATGCGCGGTTACGACCTCTCCGACAAGCCCCGGGGCTGGCGCGCCTACGATGCGGGTCTGTTGGCGGGCGATATCGCCGGGCTGATCCGTAGCTTCGGCGAGCAGGACGCTTACGTCGTCGGCCACGACTGGGGTGCCGCCGTCGCCTACGCCGTGGCGATGCTCCATCCCAATGTGGTCAAGCGTCTGGCGATCCTCAACGTGCCGCACACCGCGCGCATGCTCGAGGGCTTCAGAACGCTCAAGCAGCTGCGCAAGAGCTGGTACATGTTCTTCTTCCAGATCCCGCGCCTACCGGAGTACCTGATCGGTCGCGACGACTTCTCCTTCGCCAAGCGCTCGCTGCGCTCGGACTCCAAAAAGGCGTTCACCGACGAGGACCTCGAACGCTACGTAGAGGCCTGGTCGCAACCGGGGGCGCTCACCGGGATGATCAACTACTACCGAGCCGCCCTGCGACGCTCGCCGCGCACGACGCAGGCGGGACTGCGGCCGATCCCGGCGCCCACGATGGTGATCTGGGGCATGCTCGACCGTCACCTGGGCAGCGAGCTGGCCGAACCGGCGAGCGAGTGGGTGCCAAACCTGCGCATGGAGCGCATTCCGCGGGCCACGCACTGGGTCCAGCATGACGCGCCCCAGCGCGTCAACGAGCTGCTGATCGACTTCCTGGGCGAAGCCGACTCGTAGCCGGGACCTAGGCTGCTCGGGTTGCCGGCGGATCTGTCCGGTGAGAGCGGTTGCCGGGCCGCGGGTGTTCACCAAGAAGTCGGTGGTGCCCCCGCGCGACGCGGGCGCGTGTCTGCGCGCGCGTTATGCGTGCCCCCGCGCGTGCGCGCGTCCCCCGCGCGCGCGTCGCGCGGGGCATTGCGGCTTTTTTAGACATGGCCCACGCGCGCCGTCACGACTCCACCACACGCGCCGCGCCGTCGGCATGTGCGAAGGGCGAGATGCCGCGCAGCGCCATCAGCCCCATCAGCGCCACCAACAGGCAGGTGACGGCGCCCACGCCCAGACCGGCGCGTGCCCCTGCCCAAGCCATCACCCAGCCGACCAGCGGGCCCCCGATCGGGGTGGAGCCCTGGAAGGCCACGAACCACAGCGACATCACGCGGCCACGCATCGAAGGCGCGGCGCCAAGTTGAAGCGTCGAGTTGCCGGTGGCCATGAAGGAGATGCTCGCCCAGCCGACGAGCGCGAGCGCCGCAAGCTCCACCGGCAAGGTGGGGGCCAGTGTGGCGAGCATGATCACGGCGCCGAACGCGCCTGAGGCGATCACGAGCGGGCGCAGCCCGGTGCGGCCGACGGCGGCGACAAGCAAACCTCCTACCACCGCGCCGGCGCCCATCGCGGCGGTCATGAAGCCATAGCCGGCCGCGCCGACGTGCAGCCCCTGGCGGGCCATGACCGGCAGCGTCACCTGGAACTCGTAAGCGAGTGTGCCCACCAGCGCCATCATCAGCAGCGGGATCGCAAGCTCGCGATTGTCCTTGACGTAGCGCAGGCCTTCACGTAGCTGTCCAGGCCCGCGCCCCGAGGGCGGGCTGGGATGGATCGTGGCGAGATCGAGCGTCAAGAGCGAGGCGATCACCGCGATGAAGCTGGCCGCGTTGGCCAGGAAGCAGACGCCCTCGCCGACGGTCGCGATCAAGAGGCCGGCAATCGCCGGCCCGATCGTGCGCGCCACGTTGACGAGCACCGAGTTGAGGCTGACGGCGTTGCGCAGATGCTCGGGGCCGACCATCTCGAGCATGAACGACTGGCGCGCGGGATTCTCGAAGGCGTTGTTGACGCCGAGCACGGCAGCGAGCGCGCCGATCTGCCACACGCGTACCTCGCCGGTGATCGTGAGCACGCCGAGCACTAGCGCCTGAACGCCCATCATCGCCTGCAGGAAGATCATCGTGCGGCGCTTGTCCACGCGATCGGCGATCACGCCGCCGTAGGGCCCCAGCAGCAGGATCGGAAGCGTCTGCAGCGCAACGATCAGGCCAAGCGTAGTCGCCGAGCCGGTGAGCGTCAGCACCAGCCACGACTGGGCCGCCATCTGCATCCAGGTGCCGCACAGCGAGATCGCCTGACCGGAGATGTAGCGGCGGTAGTTGGGGACCTCGAAGGCCTTGAAGGTCGCGCGCCCAATTCCGAGCAGACGCGTCACGGCCGGGCCCGTGGGATCTGCTCGGCGAGCGCCTCCAGCACCGGCAGCGCGCCCCACAGCAGCTCGCGCTGCTCCTCGCTGAGCTTTGCCATGTGCTCTTGCAGCGCCTCGGTTCGCTCACGGTGGATGCGCGTGCGCAGACGCTGCCCAGCCGCTGTCGCCCGCACGAGCGCGGCGCGCCTGTCGTCCGGGTCGGGCTCCCGGTCGATGAGCCCGGAGCGACACAGTTGCGCGGTGACGCGCGAGAGCATCGTCGGGTTTATGCCCTCGATCTCCGAGATCTCCGAGAGCCTGAGCGGCCCGAGTCGCACGACGGTGAACAAGACAGAGGTCTGCGAGGGCGTGAGCCCCGATCCCGCCACCGTAGGTCGCAAACGCCGCGAGAGCCTGCCGATCACCGCCCGTAGGCGAGTGGTGGGATCGCTATCGACGCTTGGGTTCATCCAACTCCAATAATAATTGCTTGCCAGCAGGCATTATAGAAGAATTACTGGGATAAGCCACTACCGTCCGAGGGCGTCGATGGTCACAGAAGCCGCACCGAGTCTGCAATCCAGCGCAGATAGGGCTCGCTGCCCGCGCCGACATCCAAGGCGATCAGCTCGAAGGTGTCGTAGGGGTGGATCTGGCGCAGGAGATCGTCCAGTGGTGCGACGGCCGCGCGCGTCGTCTTGACGATCAGTAGCGCCTCGCGCTCGTCCTGGAGCTTGCCTTCCCAGTGGTAGAGCGAGCGCATCGCCTCGACGACGTTGACGCAGGCGGCCAGCTCGCGCTCGAGTATCGCGGACGCGACCCGGCCGGAGTCGTCCGTGGGCGTCGTCACGAGGCAGACGACAGCCTCGTGACCTTGCGTAGGAACGGTCATCTCAGAACCTCACTCGACTCTTTGCCGTTCCGGCCGGCACATGTGCCGGCCGGCCGGGCCGCACATGTGCGGCCCGGGGCCATGCCGCATGCGGCATGGCCTTCATTAGGTCAATATGGACTGGTGCAGCAAGCCTATCCGCATCCACCGAGCCATCGATGACGCACGCGCCCTCAGGTGAGCAGTTCGAGATTGCCTTTGGGAAGCAGCGCGCCACGATCGTGGAGGTGGGAGCTGGCATACGCGAGTACCTCGACGGCGAGCGAGAGGTGCTTCAGTCCTACGCGCTCGAGGACATCTGCGATGGCGCTCATGGAGCACCGCTGATCCCGTGGCCCAACCGGCTCGCCGACGGCCGCTATCGCTTCGAGGACGTCGATCATCAACTCGCGCTGAGCGAGCCCGTAAAGCAAAACGCGATCCACGGCCTCTTGCGCTGGCGTCCGTGGCGGATGAGCGAGCGCGAGCCGCACCGGGTCGTGATGAGCACGCGACTGTATCCGCAGCCGGGCTATCCGTTCGCGCTGGACGTGTCGATCGCCTACGAGCTAAGCGAGCGGGGCCTCGTCGTGGCGACGACTGCTGCAAACATCGGCAAGCGAGCCTGTCCTTATGGAGCGGGCCAGCACCCTTACATCTCACCCGGAGACGGCTTGATCGACGACTGTCTGCTGGAGCTGCCGGCACGAACCCGTGTGCTCACCGACGACGAGCGCCAACTACCAAGCGGTAAGGAGTCCGTGCAAGGCAGGGACTTTGATTTCTCAAGACCGCGTCAGTTGGGTCGCCTTAAGCTCGACTCGGCCTTCACCGACCTGGTGCGGGACGCCGACGGGCATGCCGTCACAAGACTCACCTGCAAAGATGGCACCCGTATTGAGCTGTGGGTGGACGAACACCACAAGTTCATCGAGCTCTACAGCGGCGACACGCTCGCGCCCTCGCGCCGGCGACGCGGCTTGGGCGTCGAGCCGATGACATGCGCTCCCAACGCATTCCAGAGTGGCGATGGTCTGGTGCGTTTGGAGCCTGGCGAGTCGCTGACGGCGCGCTGGGGCGTCTGCTTGCGCTGAGACGAGGCGGACGCCGGCTCGGCGTTGCGGTCGGGGTGGATGCTGTAGGTGGATCCAAATCGGCGATGCCCCCCGCGCGCGCGGGGGCATCGCGTAGAAAGCCGCAGTCTGTGCAAGGCTGCTCCCGGATGGCATCGTTTCGGGTGCCGTCTAGGGTGACGTCCGGACTGTGGATATCGACTGCAATAGAAGCCAAGGAGTGACGCGAATGTTCACGAACGTGCTGGTGGGAGTCGACGACAGGCAGGGCGGACGCGACGCGATAGCGCTGGCCACACATCTCGTGGACGAGGTTGGAAAGCTGACGCTGCTCAACGTCCACAGCGGCGTTTTGCGTCCGGTCGACGCGGCCAGCCCGGGCGCGGTCTCGGCTGAGCAGGAGCGCTCACACGCCCTGCTGGAGCGCGAGCGCGAACGCGCGGGCGTGCAGGCAGAGCTGGTGAGCATCGTCTCGAGCAGCCCAGGCAGGGGCCTGCACCAGCAGGCGGAGGAGCAGCAGGCCGACCTGATAGTCGTTGGCTCCTGCTCGCGTGGCACTTTCGGCCGGGCGATGCTCGGCGACGACACCCGCGCCGCGCTGAACGGCTCCCCGTGCGCGGTGGCGGTCGCCGCCCACAGCTATGCCGAGGCGCAGGGCCCGATTGTGAAGATCGGCGTCGGCTACGACGGCTCGCCGGAGAGCGAGGCAGCGCTTGCGATGGCCCACGAGCTTGCGACCCCTACGCGGGCAAGCGTGATCGCGTTGGAGGCCGTGTCGATGCCGTCCTATGCCTACTCGGGCATGGTCTCGCCCGCGATCGGGGAGAGCATGGAAGTGATGATCGAGGAGGCCAAGGAGCGCATGCGCGCACTGCCGGACGTCGACGGTCGCGCCGTGTATGGCTTCGCGGGTGAGGAGTTGGCGGCCCTCGGGGATGAGTTGGACGTCTTGGTAGTCGGCTCACGGGGTTACGGTCCGTTCAAGCGCCTAGTCGTCGGCAGCACCTCCGAGTACCTGGAGCGCCACGCGCGCTGCTCCTTGTTGGTGTTGCCGCGTGTCGCCGGGGACTAGCCCGGCTCCACGCCGTGCAGTAGCAAAGCTGCTGGAATCTCGAGTGCGCGGGCGAGCTTCAGGATGGTCCGGAGGTTGGCTTCGCGCTTGCCGTGCTCCCAGTCGCTGATCAGCGAGCGGTCGGCTTTGGCCAGGCTCCCGAGGTCTTCGTGGCTTACCCCAGTCAGCTCGCGCGCCCACTTCAAGTTCGCTCCCAATACCCTCGCGGGAGTGCAGCTCGTGTCCACGTGCTCAGGTGCCTCAGGTGGCTCGTGCGTGAGTCCAACGCCGATCAGCAGTTCGGCAGGCGTCACTTGTGCCGCCAGGGCAAGAGCAAGGAACGTGTCGAATTTGGGTGCTTGTCTGCCACACTCGACCTTGCTGATCGTCGATCGGTCAAAGCCCGCCAGCTTCGCAAACGCGTGTTGGTCGGGAGAGACTCGCTCACGGGCCGCGCACAGGTTCCGGCCGAACATGCGCAAGTCCCTCGCGATCTCCGTATCCATTCGTTGGCCCATGCGCCGAGTCTCGCTGACCGCGTACGAAATACCAACGGGAAAAACACAACATGCGCTCAGGGCGTCATATATATGTTCCCCCCGGGGTGGCAACGAGGCCTATTTCACGTAATAGCGATCGATATTATGATCTTTATCCGGGTCGGCGTGACCAGCCTGCGACAATGGGCGCGGCGAGCGCACACCGCCATGGCGAGACCAACCAGCACGCACCGAAAGGACACCAAAGCATGACTCTGCAACTAGGCGATGTCGCCCCCGATTTCGAGGCGCAGACAAGCGAGGGACCGATCCATTTCCACGATTGGATCGATGGCTCGTGGGCGGTGCTGTTCTCGCATCCAAAGGACTTCACACCGGTCTGCACCACCGAGCTGGGCTACATGGCCAAGATCAAGCCCGAGTTCGACCGCCGTGGCGTGAAGATCATCGGCCTCTCGGTGGACCAGTCGGACAAGCACGAGCAGTGGGCGCGCGACATCGAGGAGACACAGGGCTACGCGCCCAACTACCCAATCATCGGCGACGGCGACTACAACGTCTCCAAGCTCTACGGGATGTTGCCGGCCGGCACCGAGGGCGACTCCGACGCGCGCAGTCCGGCGGACAACCAGACGGTCCGCAACGTGTTCGTGATCGGCCCAGACAAGAAGATCAAGCTGATCCTCGTCTACCCGATGACCACCGGACGCAACTTCGACGAGGTGCTGAGGGTGATCGACTCGCTGCAGTTGACAGCCAACCACAAGGTCGCGACGCCGGTCAACTGGAAGCCGGGCGAGAAGGTGATCATCGCCGGATCTGTCTCCGAGGACGAGGCGAAGGCAACCTATCCGGATGGCTGGGAGACACCAAAGCCCTACATCAGGATCGTGCCGCAGCCGAGTTGAGGATTGCGGTCACGGACGACCCACTCGCGGCGTCTCTCAACACAGGCGATCCGGGTGCCCGTGACTAGCTTGACTTACGCGACGTTGCAGTCCGGCGAGTCCGCGGAGCGTGGTCGAGCGGCCCGTCGGGCCGTACCCCGGTCGGCACACGGCGACTGGCCCCCCGCCGCTGACCGTGCCGACCCCGTCTCGGTGCTCGCGGCTCAGGCGGCCTCGCGCGTGCCGGAGCTCGTCCCGATCCGCTACGGGCGGATGCTCGTCTCGCCGTTCACCTTCTATCGCGGCGCCGCGGCCGTGATGGCGGCTGACCTCGCGGTGACACCGGACTCGGGCATCGCGGTGCAGGCATGCGGTGACGCCCACATCTCGAACTTCGGCGGATTCGCCGCCCCGGATCGCAGACTCGTCTTTGGTCCCAACGACTTCGACGAGACGCTGCCGGGTCCATGGGAGTGGGACGTCAAGCGGATGGCCGCCAGTGCCGAGATCGCCGGCCGCGACGTCGGCCTGTCGACGGATCGCAGGCGCTGGATCGTGCGCGACTGCGTGCGCGAGTACCGCGAGGGGATGCGCGGCTTTGCCAATGAGAGCCACCTCGACGTCTGGTACGACCGTCTCACGGCGAGCGAGCTGGTCGAGCGCTTCGGCGGCAGGCTCGGCGCGAAGGGCCGGATCGTGTTCGCAAAGCCGTTCGCCAAGGCACGACGCAAGACGAGCCTGCGTGCGGTCAAGAAGCTCACCGAGCGCGTCGACGGCCAGCTGCGCTTTCGCAGCGTGCCGCCGCTGTTGGTCCCGCTGCGCGAGCTGTTCGACCCCGGCGACGCTCGCGACGAGAGCGCCTACGTTCGCGAGCTGCTGGACGAGTATGCGGCTAGCCTCGACGTCGATCGGCGCTATCTGTTCGGTACCTACCGCTTCGTGGACATGGCCCGCAAGGTCGTAGGCGTGGGGAGCGTCGGTACGCGCGCCTGGGTCTTCCTGCTCGTCGGCCGCGACGGCAAGGACCCGCTGGTACTGCAAGCAAAGGAGGCACAGGCCTCGGTGCTCGAGCCCTATTTGGGAGCTAGCGAGTTCGATAACCATGGCGAGCGTGTTGTCCAGGGCCAGCGGATCTCACACGCGGCCAGCGACACCTTCCTCGGCTGGCAGCGCAGCGCGGGCTTGGACGGCCGGGAGCACGACTTCTACGTTCGCCAGTTGTGGGACTGGAAGGCCTCGGCTGACCTCTCGACGATGAACGAGTGGGGCCTGCACGCGTATACGCGCGCCTGCGGATGGTCGCTGGCCCGCGCCCACGCCCGCTCCGGCGATCGGCTCGCGATCTCCGCATATCTGGGTGCCGGCTCGGGATTCGACAAGGCGATCGTCCGCTTCTCGAGTGCGTATGCGGACCAAAACGAGCTAGACCACCAACGACTGGCTGAAGCCGTCTCGGCGGGTGAGGTGGTGGCCGAGCTCGGCGTCTGACCCGTGCTACTTCACCGGCTGTCCATTGGCATTGACGGCGTACCACTTGCCGCCGAACTGCTTTGCGCCGACATATGAGATGAGCGTTGGCGCTGGTTCGTAGATGTAGAGCGGATGACCGGCATAGGTGACCTGGCTGACACCTTCGGGCAGGGTGATGCTGGAGAGCAGAGAGGCCCGTACGCCTGCGCCTGCTGACGGCTTGCCTTGCACCGGCAGGGCCAACCAGACAGCCGAGCATCCGCTGATCTTCACACAGGTGTCCTTCTTGGGATGGTCGCTTGAGAACTCGTACAGAATCGAGCCAGAGGAGTTGACCAGGATCTTGCCAAGCTTGGTCTTGCGCAGTTCGACTGTGTGAAACAGGCTGGAGTGTGCTGAGGGGTGTGCGTCGGCCAACGTCGATGCAATAGCCGCGGTCAGCAGGATGCCAACCAGAAGAGCGCAGGTGCGCTTCATGAGATCGCCTCCGGGATCGTTCGTGAGTATGAGCTAAGCATGATGCGTGGCAGAGAACTTGTCGGTCTCATTGCAGGCGGGGAGCGCGTTGTGAGGGAATGTGAAGAACACGTTGATCGTACCCTCGGCATGTGTTGGCGTGTTGAACTCGCCCTTGATCGTATAGCGGGGATTGATGCCAGAGTTGTTCATGACCGTCTCACCGTCAAAGTCTCCGCTTGCGATTCCCAGCGTCGGAAAGTCGAAGAAGAGCGGGTTGTCATCGGGCGGACCGCAGTTGACGGTTCCTTGAAAATCGGTCCTCAGCCCGGTGAGCTTCTCGCCGTTGGGCGAGACCTTGAAGCTCAGCGTGAACACGCCGACATCACCTGAGTAGCTGCCCGGCCTTGGCTTGACGGCCGACTTGGCCATGGCCACGCCGCCGCCGAGGACAGCGACCATCGCCGCCAGCAGCATGGCGGCAAAGACACAAAAGGTGCATACGCGCGACACCAGGCGTGTATGACTCTTTGATGGCCGGTCGGCATCGTTCATGCTGATCTCCTTCGGGTGGCGTAGGCTGGTGAGAATGGAAGCGTACGTTGCTCGCGTGGCTATCGTGGCTTCACGTCGCCTTCATGCTCGGGAGGATGCGCTTAGGAGCGAGCGCGGATCATAACTTCAAGAAGCGGAGGGTCACGGTGCGAGTCGACAACGGTGGCATTGGCATTGAGTATGAGGTGACTGGCGAGGGTCGGCCCGTGGTGCTGCTGCACGGCTTTCCCGACTCCAGCCGTCTGTGGCGCCACCAGGTGACGGCGCTGGCAAACGGGGGTTTCAAGGTGATCGTCCCCGACCTGCGTGGCTATGGTCGATCTGACAAGCCAGCCGATGTCGGCTCCTATGCGTTGCCGCTGCTTGCCGGCGACGTGCTCGCGGTGATGGGCGACGCCGGTGTCGAGCGAGCACACATAGTGGGACACGACTGGGGGGCGGCTGTCGCGTGGGGGCTGGGCGCGATTGCGGGTGACCATGTCGATCATCTCGTTGCCCTGTCGGTCGGCCATCCGTCCACGTTTCTGACCGGCGGCTTCGAGCAGCACGAGAAGTCGTGGTACATGTTGTTCTTCGGGCACCAGGGCATCGCCGAGGAGTGGCTTTCGGCCGACGGGTGGGCCAACTTTCGAGCATGGGGCAAGCATCCCGATCCCGACGCGACGATCGCCGAGTTGGAGGCGAATGGGTCCTTGACACCCGGTCTGAACTACTACCGCGCCAACGCGACGGCTAAGTCCTTCGCGGAAGGCGGCCTGGTGCTGCCGCCGATCGAGGTGCCGACGATGGGCATATGGAGCTCAGGTGACTTCGCCCTTACCGAGACCCAAATGACGAATTCCGCCGCGAATATCACCGCTCCCTGGCGCTATGAGCGGATCGAGGGCCCGGGGCACTGGATGCAGCTGGAGGTGCCCGAGGAGGTCAATGGACTGCTGATGGACTTCCTGCCGGTCTGACGGCGGGGCTTACGTCTATGAATGCCGACGCCGTTTCGCACGATCCTGTCGAGCTGTTGCGCCAGCTGATCCGGTTCGACACGACCAACCCACCTGGCAACGAGGCTCAGTGCATTGGGTGGATCAAGGATCTCTGCGATGGGGCTGGCCTATCGACGAGGATCTTGGCCAAGGATGAGGCACGGCCGAACCTGCTAGCGCGGCTGCCCGGTCGGGGTGCCGCGCCGCCGCTTCTTCTCCAGGGTCACGTCGACGTGGTCACGACAGACGGCCAGAGCTGGCGCCACGATCCGTTCGGCGCCGAGCTGATCGAGGGTGAGATTTGGGGCCGGGGTGCCCTGGACATGAAGGGCGGCGTGGCGATGATGCTGGGGGCGATCCTGCGGCTTGCCGAGTCCGCTGAGCCTCCACCGGGCGACGTGCTGTTGTGCGTGCTCGCGGATGAGGAGAACCTGGGGCCGTACGGCGCGCGCTTTGTAGTCGAGGAGCACCCCGAGCTGTTCGAGGGCGTGAGGCACGCGCTCGGCGAGTTTGGTGGTGCGCGCACCGAATTGGCGGGTCTGAGCACATACCCGATTCAGGTGGGTGAGAAGCAGGTGTGCTGGTCGCGCGCAACCATCCGGGGCCCCGGCGGGCACGGCTCGATGCCGATGCACGGCGGGGCGATGGCGAAGCTTGCTCGGTTGCTGAGCGCGCTGGATTCGCAGCGACTCCCGGTGCACGTCACCGAGATTCCGCGCTCGATGATCGAGGCGGTGGCGATTGCGCTACCCGCCGGCGGGCGCGAGCTGGCCGACGGGCTGCTTGACCCCGAGCGCACCGACGCGACGATCGACATGCTCGGCGAGGCGGCCCAGACGCTGGATCCGATGTTCCACAACACGGTCAACGCCACCGTCGTGCGAGGCGGCACCAAGGTCAACGTGATCCCGAGTGAGTTGCAGCTCGAGCTCGACGGGCGTCTGCTTCCTGGGCAGACGGCGGATGATCTCTTCCGCGAGCTGCGTGAGCTGGCGGATGACCCGGACCTCGAGCTGGAGGCAATGAACTATGAGTCGGTATCCGATCGGGTGGATCTGTCCCTGATGGGGCTGCTGAGCGATGTGCTCACCGCCGCCGACCCCGATGCCGTGCCGTTGCCGATGCTCATGCCGGGTCTCACCGACGGTCGCTTCTTCGCTCGGCTTGGAATCCAGACCTACGGTTTTCTGCCGATGCGCCTTCCGGCGGAGATGAAGTTCACGAGTCTCATTCACGCGGCGGACGAGCGCATACCCGCACAGGAGATTGGTTGGGGCACTGAGCTCATCTGCGAGGTACTGACGAGGTACAGGTAGCGAGCGGTACCGCGGCGCACCCGATCCGGCGCCTGGCACTCTCGCACTCGTCGCTCCTCCGTCAAGCGAAGCTCGGAAATTGCGAGGAGGTGCTCCGGTGCGCCAGTGGGACGATCGCCTAGAGGTTGTCCGACACGCGCCTGTAGCGAAGGTAAACGACGCGAGAGCCGAATGTGCGTGTCTCGATCAGGTCGAGGTCGATCTCTTTCTGCAGGGGAGGGAAATAGGGCGTGCCGCCGCCGAGTAGGTGTGGGATGGCGAACAGCCGCCACTCGTCGATCAGCTCCAGCTCCATACACGCGCGGGCGAGGCCGGCGCCACCCACGGCGATGTCCTTTCCAGCCTGTTCCTTCAGCCTCGAGACCTCCTCGCCGACGCCATCTCTGGCCAGCCTGGTGTTGCCCACCACGCTCTGAAGCGTCGTGGAGAACACGACCTTCGGCAGGGCCTTCCAGGTCCGGGCGAACTCGACCTGCTCCGCGGCCAGCGGACTCTCCTCAGCAGTCTCCCAGTAGGCCATCGTTTCATAGAGCCGTCGCCCGCAGAGGTGCACCCCGATTTCCTGCACCTGCTGATGGTGGAACCGAAAGAGCTCCTCGTCGGGCACCGACCAGTCGATCGCGCCATCGGGTCCAGCGATGAAGCCGTCCAGCGATACGCTCATCGAGTAGATCAGCTTCCGCATCACGATCCTCCTCCGGTTGGACCCCATTCTTCTGCGGATAACAACATCGAGTCACCTCATTGCTCGTCGGTGGCCATAAGGAGCGTCCAGGCTAGGCGCGTTACGGTTCATCATGGGCAAAGCTGTCGTCGGGTTACACACGCCGCACGCTTAGTCCGGCCACCTTGTCGACTGGTCCAAAGTCGTCGTCCTGGGTGACGACCGGGATACCGTGGGCGAGCGCGGTGGCGGCGATCCAAAGGTCATTGACATTCAGCCGTCGTTTGTTCTTGGCGAGATGGACTCGCAGCAGCGCCCATGATCGCGCGACCGCCTCGTCGATGGGAAGCTGCTCGATGTCGGCTATTGACTCGAGCGTGGCCAGGCGGCGGGCGCGCACGTTGAGATCCTCGGCGGTCAATACTCCGGCGTGCAGCTCTCCGACGGTGATCGGCGAGATCGCCATCTCTTTGGGCAGCGCGTCTACGTCGAGCAGGCGACCGGTCTCGCTAGCTATGAAGACGTTGGTGTCGAGCAGTCCACGCTGAGGCGCGCGTTCAGGCGATGGGGTCAAGGTCCTCGGTGGTGTCGCCGGCCAAGCGCATGAGATCCTCACGCAGGCCTGGATCGGCCTGTGCCACGGCTAGGCGCTTGACGAGCTCGGCGCGTGGTATCCAGCGTCTGCGTGGCTGCTCAAGCGCATCTAGTGAGGCGACCGGCTTGCCGCGTGAGGTGATCACGATCTGCTCGCCTGCCTGGGCGCGACGCAGCACGTCGGCCGCGTTATTGCGCAACTCTCTCAGGGCAACCTCAGACATGCTACGAGCGTAGCGCATATGTAGCCGTTCGCTGGCTTGCCTCGGCAATTGAGGCTCATCGCTGGCGAGTTCGATGCATAGACGTCCATCTCGTTGCTGCCGCCGTTGCTCGCAACGCCGATGTGATCTGCAGCGCCAATCGCGCTCACCTGCCTGAAGGACCGCTTGCGGGCGATCTCCGGGTGATCGGACCCGGACGGCTGGGTTCGGCGTGGTGCTCAACACGGGCTACGACGGGGTCTTACTGATCGTTCGGCTAATGCGAGCTAGGCCAGCCGAATTGAGCGACTAGGCATCGGGAGAGTTATAGGCCGCGATCGTTCTCAGTGGCGTTCTTCAACCCGAACTTGGCCAACACCCCGCCGAAACGGCAGTCTAGCTTGAGCAGGACGAGCCAGCCTAGGCGGGCCGAGATGATGACCATGAAGAGGCCGAGGACCACGAAGAGCGCGGCGATCGTGCCGTGGCCGATGACGAAGGCAGCGCATCCGACGAGTCCGAGGCTGAAGACCACGATGCCCATAGCCAACAGGATGTTCGACGCTTGCAACTTGGCGAAGTCTGGCGAGAGCTGAAACCGAGGAACGCCCGAGCGTCGCTCTGGCATGGCTTGTTTCGGCAGGGGGTGGGAGGTGGCTTGGTCGTCATCGAGAGGGTCGATATGAAGCAAAGCGATGCACGGGGATGGAGGGGGCGCTACTGGGGCTTCCGTGGGCATGGTTCCTGTCCTTGTCTTCTTCCGGGGCAAGCAGTAACGCCCATGATCGGCCCAAGACCGTAGAGAATCAACCCTCGTCACAGAAAAAACTCGGACCGATAGTCCCTGCAAATCGAAGTATTCTCGGGTTCGTCGCAGTCTCTCCTGGCGACTAGTGGATGACGACAGCAGGCGTCTGAATTAGGCAGCTAGTTGCTGCTCCTGACACTTTCATTCAGAGACAGTCAGATGCTGGCAGTCCCTGGCTGCTCGTCCTTGATAAGGTTCCAACATGGAGGATCTGCCGTGGGATGAGGTAACCGTCGAGGAGATCCATAAGGATCTGGCGAACTCGTAACCGAAGGGATCTACGACCACTACAACGTCGGCGAAAAGGGCGGATGCTTGCTGCGGCTCGGTGTGGTCCAGGATCGTTTGAAGGACCTGGACGGAAACGCCAACGAAGACCAGCGCTTCCGGGCCTACGCCAAGGCACTGCGGAGTGTTCTGACGGAGGTGATAGAGCACGACGATGTAAGTGGCAAATCACGCCGTCTGCTCTACGACGTGCTTCCCCTCAACGAAGCGTTTCGCAGCATGAAGATCAAGGAACGCCGGGTCGAAGCAAGCAAGCACGTCAAGCCGGGCAAGAAGGTCAAGCCAGGCACCGTTCGAACCTACCACGAGCCGAGAGCACTCGAAAAATTCGCGAAGGTGATCTTGCAGGTGGAGTCCAACTTCCGTGCCGCCTACCGCGACGGCAAATTGGTGGACTCCGACGAGCAGGACTCTTAGTCAATCTGCTGCTAGCGTCCACGGCTCACGAAGACCTAGCACCTTGGCGACGGCCCCATCGAGCCCGGTGCGAAGTCGGACCTCAACCAACCTTGTTCGCAACCGAAGGCAGCCCTTTGCCCCGCAAATCGCCGCTCTCCAAAAGGGGAGTCCGCCCTGAATGGGAGACTTTCCAGCCGATGGCCGCCGGATATCGTTTTGTGGATGGGGACAGCCTGTGCGGGTTCGTTTTCAGCGTCCGCGAAGAGTTCCTTGCGCGCATCCCCTACGAGCTAGACGAGGAGCGCCGCCCGAACTGCTTGCGCCTCGTCGCGCTCGACTGCCTGGAATCCAGGAATACGAACGAGCAGCTAGCGATCCTTACAGACCTTCTTGACTTGAACCCAGCGCTTGCCGTCGAGCGCACAGACGAGGACATCTTCCGCCATGCTGCCACCGTTGGCGACTACATCGCCGACCTCGTGTGTGCTGTGGTTGCGCAAATTCTCCGCCGCGACGAGTGCATCCGCGAGAAGGACAACGAACGGCTCGCGTTGTCGGCTGAGTCGCTTGCTGAGCTGGAAGAGCAGTAGGCAGCGGTCGAGCCAACGAGCGGGCGGAGCTGGCCTAGTTCACAGCGCACGAAGCAGATGGGGAACGATCAGGTGGTCATACCGTGGGGTGGTGGCGGGACTGCTTGCACGGTGCTTGCGTCCAGCGGCGTGCAGCCGGCTGGCGGCCAGTCCGTTGCGAATACGCATGTGATGAGTGATCCGGGGTGGGCGGCGCTGGGGGCTATGAGTCCGGCCCATCCTTCGCGCCAGAGCTGCTCACCAACCCGTTGATAGGCAGACCATGTGCTTCGGTTCGGTCGGGGGGCCTGGAGCGAGACGCGGCGTAGTTGCTTGATATCGCTGAGGTAGGCAAGCTCAAGGTCAAGGCGCCAGCGATGGTGGTCGTAGGGGATGTGGTCTTGGGGTGAGAGTCCCCACTCGGCGAGCGAGCGATACCACTCCGCTGTGGCTGTTGCCACGGTGTCGGCGAGGTAGAGGGCACGTACGACGTCGCCTCGCTGCCAGCGTCCATCTGATGGGGTGGCCGCTCGTCCGAGCAGATCGGCTCCGTGCGGTACATGCCTGATCCACGTGCCCTCGACGGTGCGAGGCCCAACCGGCAACTGCTCCACGGTCAGGAGACGCCGGGGTACTCGATCTCGGCGATCAGCTTGGCGACCCTGCGGTATTCGCCGCGGGCGATGAGCTCGATCGGCTTCTCGTCATCCAACGCGAGGATCGGACGCTGCAGCCAGACTGGGATCGACTCCGGTCGTACGACGAGGGCAAGCCGTTTGATCATCTCGGCTAGCTCGATCAGGCGTTCGGCGCGTGCGCCTGTCGGCTCGCTGCGTCCGGCAAGCCAACCCCTTACGGTGCTCGGCTTCGCTCCGGTCGCGGCAGCGATCATCCGGTCAGATAGGCCAGCCGTATCGTGAACTTGTTGGGCATCTTCGAGCAATGGGCTCATGGGCTGAAAGTATAGCTCGCAATCGTGATTACGTCGCGAAACAGTCGCATCGAAATGTTCGGCAAATTGTTCGGTTGGACCAGTGGCCCAAAACCGAACAGTGGTGCCACGCGGCGATGAGAGTGCCCCTAACGAGAAAAAGCCCTGGATTCCAGGGCTTTTTCTATGCGCTCGAGTGGACTCGAACCACCACGGACCATTCGGTCCACAAGGCCCTCAACCTTGCGCGTCTACCAATTCCGCCACGAGCGCAGAGCGGGCGAGTATATCCGGCGCCCGGCTCGGGCAACGCCTGTCGGTTGCATCCGTCCATGGTCCGCGCTACTGTACGAACACATGTTCGTTTCAGGGCCCAACACATCCGACACGGGAGCCATGCACATATGGATCTGACCAAGCGTCAGCAAGAGATATTCGACTTCATCGGCAAGTACTCGGCCAAGTACGGCTACCCACCGACGGTGCGCGATATCGGCAAGGCCGTCGGCTTGGCCTCCTCGTCCACAGTGCACGCGCATCTAGCCAATCTCGAGAAGATCGGCCTCCTGCGTCGTGATCCGTCCAAGCCACGGGCCATCGAGCTGCTCGACAAGGCCGTTGGAAGCGCCGTTGACAGCGTGCGCAACATCGTAAGGCCGGAAAGTCTGCCGTTGCTCGGCTCGGTTGCCGCCGGCCAGCCGATTCTCGCCGAAGAGAACGTCGAGGAGTATGTGCCTGTTCCCAGTCTTGCCGGCGGCAGCGATGGCGACTATCTCCTACGGATACGTGGAGAATCGATGAAGAACGCCGGTATCGTCGAAGACGACCTTGTCGTCGTCCACCAGCAGGAGACCGCACAGCAGGGCGACATAGTCGTGGCGTTGCTTGGCGAGGAGGCCACGGTCAAGCGCTATTTTCGCGAGTCCGACCACATCCGCTTGCAACCCGAGAACGAGACGATGGAGCCAATCCGCACCAAGGAGGTCAAGGTGCTCGGACGCGTAGTCGGTCTGCTCAGGAGCATGTGATGAGCACCTCGCTGCTCGAGCGGTCCCCGGCTTTGGACGAGGGCGGCGATGAGCGGAACACGAGTCTTAGGCTGGATGGCTCGCTGTTCGTGGGCATGTCCGGAGCGCACGGGAGGCTCACGCTGGATGAGCTCATCACCGGCGTGTGGGAGGGTCTCGCCGTGCACGGCAGCGTCGATTGTCCTGTCTGTACGAGCCCGATGGTTCCGAGCTCTCACGACGATGGCGATGGTCGGCAGACTGGTTCCTGTCTCGGCTGCGGTTCGAAGCTCTGTTGACTCGCTGGCTTGCGAACCCGACTGAGCGTTGTGGCCCAACCCTTCACGGAGCGCCCGCTCCGCGCTAGGGTTGTGCGGCAGGTCAAGCAGCCGCGAAGGTCATCCGGCCTTCGAGGAAACTCCGGACATCACAGGGCAGGGTGGTCGAGCTATCGACCCGGGGAAACTCGCGGGAAAGTGCCACAGAAACAAACCGCCGATGTCAGCCGTCCCACGTGAACGACTGGCAGGCAAGGGTGAAATGGTGCGGTAAGAGCGCACCAGCGCCGCGGTGACGCGGCGGCTGGGCAAACCCCACCCGATGCAAGGTCAAACCGGATCGTTTGCAGGTTGCCCGCCGAGATCCAGGTAGGCCGCTCAGATGGATGGTTGCTCAACGACAGGATCCGGGTTATCGATCTGCTAAGGAAAAACCCCGCTAACGCGGGGTTTTTCTATTGGTCGGCGCCTCTCGTTCCGTTCGGCCACAAACCCGAAAAGTACAATTAAGCGTTGTTCGCCCACTCAGAATGGCGCCGGTCAGAGACATTCCAAGAGGACTCAAGGCCGATGGTAGAGAGCTTTGCTTGCTTTGGTGAGGCTTCTGTTGCGGTCGATGGAGTAGACCGTCAGAGTCGCCGCTAAAGACTCGGGCACGCACGATTGACGGTGGCTACGTTTCGCGAGCGCGACGGCGCTCAGAGATGGAGTAGGAGACACGGCTCGACTTGAGCGGTCGAACCCGTGAATCTCTGTGCGTGACGCATGGCCGAGATGTGCGCGGAGGAGCGTCACGTTTTATGGCCAGGCGTCGTGCCCCGTTGGGCGCGGAACTCAGATCAACGACGAACAGCACCGACTAGGCAGGGAAAGATGGCTTCAATCAATCAGACACGCTCGAAAGCACGGGCATTGCGCCCCAGCGACGACGGACTGCCGCGCGGCCACGTCACGGAGATACAGCGTGCCCGGATGCTCAGCGCCGCGGTCGAGGCGATCGAGGAGAACGGATATGCGCGACTGACCGTCGCGCAAGTGATCAGCCGGGCGAAAGTCTCGCGCAAGACGTTCTATGACCTGTTCGTCGATCGCGAGGACTGCTTCCTGGCAGTGTTCGAACGGACACTCGAGCAACTACGTGGGCGAGTGATCGAGGCATATGAGCTAGAGATCTCATGGCGTGAGGGGGTCCGCGCGGGCTTGGCTGCGCTGCTGGTCTTCATCGAAGAGGAACCCGAGCTCGCCCGGTTGTGTGTCGTGGACGCGCTCGGCGGCGGGCCGCGGGTGCTCGAAGAGCGCGCGCGGGTGCTCGGACAGTTGCGTAAGGTAATCGATCGAGCCCGCACGACGGCTAACGTCAAGCGTGAACCGCCGAGCGTCACGGCCGAAGGCGTGATCGGTGCCGTGTTCGCGGTGCTCCATACGCGCCTGCTCGAGCGAAGCACCAAGCCCTACATCAGCCTGCATGGTTCGCTGATGAGCATGATAGTGCTTCCCTACATGGGAGTTCGCGCCGCAAGCCGAGAACTGTCTCGTCGTCCACCGGAAGTGCGCCGGCGAGATAGGGCAGAGCAGGGTGTAGGCAAGGATCCGATGGCTGGGCTCGATATGCGCTTGACCTATAGGACGGTGCGAGTGTTGACGGCGATCAAGGAGCATCCTGGAGCAAGCAACCGAGAAGTCGCCGACGGAGCTGGTATCGCCGATCAAGGCCAGATATCGAAGCTGCTTTCGCGCCTGGAGCGATTGGACCTGATCGAGAACGTCGACCATGCCCAATCGAAGGGCGCTCCCAACGAATGGTGCCTTACCGAGCGTGGCGAGCGGGTGGAGAGAGCAACCAGACCGATGTGAGCTCTGGGAGACGCATCTCCATTGGGTGCACGTCACACGTCAGCCGCGACAAAGCGATGCTCAGGAATGCTGCACCGCGCTCTGGCGCAACAGCTCATTGGCCGGGAGATCGACAGCGTGTGGTCGATGATCCAGGAACTGTCTGGACGTATCTCGGTGCCCGCCAATAGGCGCGAGGGCCGACGTTGCTCTACCTTGAAGGTGCGGGAAGCAGTGGAATGAGGGGTGAGCGTCGTGCTGTGGGCGGGCTGGAGCAAGCGACGTAGGGTAGGAGAAGCGAAGGAGCTGCTGGCGGTTGCCGGTGGAATCTTCGACCGCTCGCTCGACCCGCATCGGACGATGCGAGCGATCGCCGAAATGGCGGTGCCCAGGCTTGCGCAGATGTGTGTGATCGACCTGCTGCGCGACGACGGCACGATCGCGGAGACCGTGGCTGTGGCCGAGCGGGAGAAGAATTTCAGCAAGCTGGAGTCACTGCTCGCCGAGCACCCACTCGATCTTGACGGCGAGCACCCCAGCGCCCGTGCGATTCGTTCGCGCGCCCCGGTGGCCGCGGATGATCTGACCGATGCGCTCATGCTCGAGCGGATCGCGCCGGAGCCCGAGGTCCGCGAGCTGTTCCTCTCCGGCGACTATCGCTCCGCGATGGCGATGCCTCTGATTTCCCGGGGGCGATTGCTTGGAGCGCTGTCCTTCTTCTATACGCACGACGGTGCTCGCCACGACGCCGAGCACATGGTCCTGATGGGCGACCTCGCGGATCGAGCGGCCACGGCGCTTGACAACGCAAGTATGTATGCCGCTCGTACGCAAATGGCACGTACGCTGCAACGTAGCCTGTTGCCAGAGAGCTTGCCTGTGCTCGAGCGAGTAAGCCTCTTCTCTGCCTATCACCCTGTGGGCGAGGGAAACGACGTGGGCGGTGATTTCTATGACGTGTTCACCACTCCGTTTGGCTGCTGGCTGGTCGTCGGCGATGTTTGCGGCAAGGGTCCTGAGGCGGCCGCAGTAACCGCTCTAGTCCGTCACAGCATTCGTGCCTTCGCGTTCGTTCGTGCGAGTCCGGCGCAGGTTCTCGGGGCTGTCAACGAGGTGATGCTTGGACACGCCCTGGCGCATCGGTTCGCGACCGCCGTGGTCGTGCGGCTTGACTTCACGCGTCAGCGGGCCAGGGCAGTCGTCGCCGTTGCCGGTCATCCTCCGCCGGTGGTGTTGGCGCAGGATGGCTTTTGCCACTGTCCGAGCATGCGGGGAATGATGCTAGGCGTGCGCCCTGGCTCAAATGTGCTCGACTCCGAACTGGAGCTTGACCAGGGTTCGACGCTTGTGCTCCACACCGACGGTCTGCTCGATGCGGGCGCGCCACTGCGGGGATTGACCTCGCAACAGCTATGCAACCTGCTAGCCGACCAGGCTGGGGCCGAGCCTATGGCGATCGTCCAGCACCTCGAGCGACTTGCGCTTGCGCGTGGAGCGGGTCGTTTGCGCGACGACATTGCGATCGTCGCGGCTCAAGTGGACGGCCAAGTGGCGCCGCACATACGTTGAAGACAAACGACGGCACGTAGACCGCGGCCCCTGGCTGTCGCCCTTGTATACGTCCCGATGGGCGACAGCCGTCGGATTAGAGAAGGAGTTGCTGCTCTGCGCGATATTGCCGAAGCCATGCCATGCCGCGACCATAGTCATCCTCGGCGTAGGATCCACGCTGGTCGCATGTCTGACAACGCTGGTCGTCGTTCGCTTGTGCGCTCGCCGGAAAAGGCGGTATGTGCGTCTCAGGATCGTTCCTTATCGCGGCGACGATCCATCCACAGAGGCGATTGTGGACATGTTCGATGCTCTACACAAGCGACTTTTGCGCCGCTGGTGGCGGAGACTGCTCGGCGGCCAGCCTTCCGTCGCCCTCGAGATTCACAGTCATCGCGAGGCATGGCTGTCGCTCACCTGCCCCGTGGGTACACGGTCGCTGGTGGAGGCGGCCCTGCGCAGCGCCTACCCCAACTGCCGTCTACAGGACGAGCCGAGGACGCCAGGCTTGCCCCCCTATGTCCTTCGGTTGAAGAAGCACAGTTCGTTCATCAAGCGCGCGAAGCTGGTCGATCGCTTCGACCGCGACCGCGCCCCGGCGGTCAACAGGCTGATTACGACGATGGACGCATGCCGAGCCCCGGCTTTCATACAGATCGCGCTGACACCCACCCCGGCGCTATTCGAGGGCCACTCCAAGCGCAGTTACAAGCGCCACGAGCATCATCTCTCGCGTCAGCGCAAGCTGAGATTGCCGCCGCTCGATCGCTCCATGGTGGAGGACGAGGAGCTGAAGGGAGGGTTGGACATCCAGCACCACCCTTTGTTCTTCGTGGACCTGCGCCTAGTGGGGCCGAACCGCTCCGTCTGCGAGCGGATCGCCTCGGAGTTGCGCGCCGAATGCGCTGAGAACCGCTTGGTGGAGCGCGGCACATGGGTGCGCCATGGTTGGTTTGGCATGTACTCCAGACGGGTCTCGCGCGGGGAGGGCAATCCGCTGCCTTCGATCCGTAAGGGCGTATTCGCCTCGACAGAGCTCGCGAACGTCTGGCAGGTACCGTCGATGGACTATTCCACGGTCCCCTTTGCACGCTATCCGTTGCCGCTGGCACCGGCTGGACCTACGATCTTCCGCCCGCCGGAGGCGATGGGCACGCTGCGCGACGCCAGTGGTCCGGTCTCGATCCACCCGTCGCTGCGTCGCCAAAACACAGCGGTGCCAGGCACAGTCGAGCAGGGCAAGTCGAGCTACCTGGTGGCCACGGTCGCGGAGGACCTACGGCGGGACCGCTGCGCGGTAATCGTGCTCGACCCCAAGGGTGACGCGGCCGAGGCTGCCGTCAGTGTCGTTCCGGCCGACCGCACGTGCACATTGCTTGACTTTTCGCATCCAACCTGTGGGTTCAACCCGCTGGCCGTGGACGCACCGGCCGATACGATTGCCGACTACGTCGTCTCGGCGTTGAAGAACCTCTTCAGCGATGGTGACATCAAGGCATCCTCCGACCGCTACCTGCGCAACGCGATCATCGCTGTGCTTGCCTTTGATCGCCGTGGCACGCTGTGGGACGCCGCGCGGCTGCTATCCGTTGGGGAGGAGGGCTACGCCTACCGCTCGCGCGTTGCGGGCGCACTGCGCACGCAGCCGGAGTTCAAGGAGATCTCTGAGTTTTTCACGGGTGAGCTCTCGGCGCAGCTAGCGGACGCACGTGGCACCACCACGGCCAAGTTGGATGCGCCGGTGAACAAGCTGGCGAGGCTACTGAACTCGCCGTCGATCAAGCGTGTGTTGCTCAACGACTCGCTGCGGGTCAGCTTCGACGAGGTGATAGAGAACGAAGAGGTGCTAGTCGTGAAGGGTGCGCTTGGCGTAATGGGCGCCGGCAATACCAGCGTGCTCATGCAACTGCTCACGGGGATGCTCGACGCGGCGCTCGCGCGCCGCCAAGATGGCATCGCGGCCGAGCAGCGTGTCGCCGTGGCCCTGAAGGTCGACGAGGCACCGCTCGTCCTCAACAGAGGCTTTGCCGAGACGATGGCGCTGAAGCGCTCGGCGGGCCTGGAGACGGTCGCCTGCTGGCAGACCGACGCACAATGGGTCGATCGCGACATGCGCTCTCAACTAGATGCGTTGTTTGCTCACCGCGTCTATTTCGCCACTGCGTCAGTCGAGGACTCGCGCGACGCCGCAAGCTTGATGATGGCCGAGTTCTCAGACACCGTCCGTCCAGGGATTCGCAACCTATCGACGCTGGGGCGCCCTGACGTGCGCCTGCATCTTCCCCGGCACTCCGCGATCGCAAGTTGGGTCACGGCGGAGGGCCGTCAAGCTCCCTTCGTGGCGCAAACGCTCCCGCTGCGCGTGGATGAGCAACGCTTGGCGTTCCATGCGGCAAGACAGGCAGAGCGGGGAGGGCGCTATCTGCGAGACCTCAGCCAGCCGCACTGGGAGCGCACTGAGCGCGAGCAGGTCAAGCAAGGGACCTCGCGGGATCGCTCGGCGACAGGTGTCTGCGCGGTGACGGTCGCCTCCACCGGTTCTCCTGCCCCGGCCTCGCCCCCAGCTCGGACGTCAGGATCGGCTTTGATTTCGGCCTCTCCGCCGGCTTCCGACTCGTCCCAAGCTTCAGCATCGGCCTCTCCGCCGGCTTCCCCCTCGTCTCGAGCTTCAACGTTGGCCTCCGCGGCGACCGCGTCTCCATCCGCGGGGGCGGGTGCCTCCACACCGGTCGCGACATCGATCCCTGGGTCTGTCGACGACAGCGGCTCCACTCAGGTGGCGTCGAGACCGGTGGACAGCTATAGCGAGTTGGTCGACGTAAGCGCCGCCCATCGCTTGCGCTGGGCAAAGCCGCCGGTCGTAACCATCGCGCTCGATCTCGAGCCGCTGGACATCGAGGTACTTGCGCTCCTGGCCTCGCTGCGACACGTGCTCAGTAGCCAGATCCACCGCCATTTCAATCCGGAGCGTGCCGCTACAACCACTCAGCGTCGTTTGAAGCGCCTTTCAGATGCAGGTCTCGTCGCACGCTTCCAGCTTCACCGCCGTGACGGTGGGGGAATACCCATGTGCTATTCGATCACCCCAGTGGGACGCGAGCTGTTGACTGCCCACGGCCATTCGACCACCGGTCGTTTCTCCCGTGGAGGGGTCTCCGACCAGAACGACCCAATTGCATTCTCATCAAAACGCCAGACAGACGACCAACTGCTACGACAGGTACGCCGCGACGTTCGCGTTGCGGGCTGGACGTTCGCCGTTGAGCGAGCGCTGTCCGAACGTCTGCTCGAGCTCAGAGGCCCCGAGGATTCCGTGATTACTCCACGGAAGCGCTCGAAGTCAGGCGATGGTCCGATGCTGGCACTCGGCGATCTCTGCCTTCCGGGTGGGCGCACTCCTCATGACTTCATGCGCACCCTGGACGATGGCAGCCGAGTCGAGGTCGATCGCTTCCAAAGCGTTAGGCCTGATGCAACACTGTTTCGCAAGAGGGGGCCAGAGCTGTTCGTCGAGTTCGACGACCGCTTGCCCGAGAGCACAGATGCGGCAAAGCTCGAGCGCTACGACCATTTTCTCGCAGGCTGGTCGGCCAATATCGGGCGTTATGCGCGTGTGGGAAGCGAGCTGCCGATCGTGGTGTTCGTGTGCCGCGATGGCTCCCGCGCCCGCGAGTGCGCTAGGCGGGCTGACAAGGTATTGAGGGCATGTCAGGCCTACGCGGGCGAGTATCCTCAGGACTGGGAATATCCAGGACGCAGCCATGTCTTGTTCGCATCTGAGCGCGATGCCCACGAGGCCTTGCTGCAAGGCTGGCGTGTTTCGGCTTTGCCTCCAGAGGTACGGATCGCGGCGATGGGCGGCGATCCGCGTGGGCGAGACCCATTGATTGAGTTGTGTGACTTTGACGGCCGGGTCAAGGACCAGTGCGATTAAACGACGATCCCGGCAGACGGCATTTTCTAAATCAGGACTATCGGGATTTTGTTAGTCTATGGGATTAGGAACTGGCGCATGGGAAACAATTTGTGAGGACTTGGATACCTCACTTGACACCCTCATCCGGGTACCCAACAATGCCATCCGACCCGTCTGGCGGGTCTGAACGACACGGAGTCGGGAACTGCTCTGACCTGAGAACCGGGTGTCCCGGCACTGGGCCAACCACCCCTGGAGGGCCGGCTGGCGTGGCTGTGCCACCGGCTGAAGCCTCCCGGATTGGTTCGCCCCAGTCGGTCCTCCTCGTATCCATTCCAGGGCGATGCTTGAAGTATTCGAGTTTACGCAAGGTAAGCTCGCTACGTGCGCTACCGTTCTCAAGTAAGAAACAGCAGAATGCAACTACCTCTAAGGATTTGACAACGACCACTGGATCAAGCATGCTTGGGCCGCCGTCAGCGCGCGGCGACATGGTCTACCCGGGGCGTCTTGCGGACTAGCGTCCCAGCGGCCGACCAACCCTCACAGAGGGCCGGTTGGGGCGCGACTGCGAGAGCCGGGGAGGCCTCCCGGGCCGCAATTGCAGACCCGGCCGGCCCTCGTGCAGGAGCAGACAGGATTTCCATTGAGGGCATCTTGACACCCATCGAGCATTGTGCGACTATCACCCTTGATCGAAGATCCGGAAGGTTCTTTGTTCGCGGAGAAGATTCGTTATCGTGAAATCGGGCAGTAGCAGTACTGCGAAGAAGTGGATCTCATCGAGGGTGGAGGAGTACAGGACTTCCCGGAACCGAATGGGCGGACAGGGAAGAGGGTTCAGGTGGCCGTGGTGACCCCCGCCGTGGCCTTGAACAAACTCTGGCGCGGCGTTTCCTCTCCTCGCGTTGGAGGACTGGTCTCGCGTGGCGACATGGCCTGACCTGAGCTGTGGCGTCGCGCGAGACCCCTAAAAATTTGTGTTAGGGCTTGATTCCGTCCAACAGTAGAGCCGGGCGAACCTCGAGCTCGAGGGCAAGCTTCAGAACTGTGCGCAAATTCGGTTCGCGCCCGCCGTTCTCATAAACGCTGATCGCCGCACGATCGACTTTGGCGTCGAGCGCAAGTCTCTCTTGTGAAATACCCGCACGGGCTCGAGCCCACTTGAGGTTCGCGCCAAATCGCCCACCGTGCGCATTTGTGTCAGCACCCGCCTGTGGCCCCTTGGGTACGCTACGGGGAGAGACCTTCGGGCCGATGCCACGCAACAGATCTCTCGGTTCTATCCCAAGCGCTGTGCATATCCGCAGCAGGGTCGGCAAGTCGGGAGCACGCTCGCCACACTCTAGCCGGCTGATCGCGGCACGGTCGAGTGGCGCTGCCATCGAGAGCTCTACCTGTGTGAGTCGAGCACGCCCGCGGGCGCGGCGCAGATTCTCGCCAAACACCACAATCTGCTCGTCGACCTCGGTCTTCTCGGATTCAACCATGTCCGCATCATTCAGGTGTGATTACAAAAGAGCCACTGAACAAACACCACAGTCGGGGATTTAGTCAACGCAGTACGACGTGTTTCAGCGTACATTCAAGCCCGCAAGCGGGCGTAGGGCGGTCTCTGCGGCAAATTCACCCAGGCTGGGCAGCTCTCGGGTTCGTCCGGAGGCCACATAAACGAAGCAGAGCTCGAACAGTGCCCCGGCCGTCGCCTCGACTACGACGGTCGCGGGAGGACTGCCGTTGAGGTTGGAGTCCAGTCCAGGCTCGAGCATCCAGGCATATGCGTTCATTCCGTCGTATGCCACGCCAGCCGCCTTCGGGCTGGCCGTCAACGCGTCGATCAGAGCAAGATGCGCGTAGGCAGGCTCAGCCGCAAGGAAGTCGAGCAAGGTTGCGACCCCGACACGCACCGCCGTGGGCCAGTCCTCCTGCGTCTCGTAAGCGCGCTCGACAATCGCAAGCGCCTTGCGGTGACCAAGCTCGTAGGCCACCAAAAAAGCATCCTCCTTGCCCGAGAAATGCTCATAGAACGCTTGCACGGACACAGCTGCCTCCTGGACGATCTCTGGAATCGTCGTCGCTCCGAAGCCCTTCGCCGCCGCCAAGTTCGCGAGTGCGTCCAGAATCCGCTCGCGCTGGTTGTGCACGACAAAACTGCGCGACACGTTGCCCTCGCCTCGAGATAGCCCGCGGCGCTCGATTGCGCGTGAGCCGAGCGACAACGTACCCGGAGCGCGCCCGCCCACCGGGACCGTAGAGCCCTGCTCTGCGGTAGAGATTGCAGCCAGCGGGACGCCGGCTCGCGAGATGTAGGAGCCGGCCCAAGTCGATACCTCCGGTACCAGTGCCAGCAAGGCGGCTCGACGTGGACGGCGCACGCCTGCTCCACGTCGGGCTCGTGCGTAGAGAATGCGTAGGATCGCACCGACGATTGTCCTTGCAAGCAAGTCGATGCCATCCGACTCCTCGCCAAGCGCCTCGCGCAGGGGCCTCGCGAGCCTGTCGAGCGCCCGCTCGCGACGCTCTATGCCGGCTGGCCCGGCCGCTGTCAGCTCGACCGCAATTACCCTCAGCGAAGCTGGACTCTCGAGCGCCAGGGCGAAGAGCGCCTCTACCAGCAGGGCGATCGCCTCGCGTCCATCGTCTGAGATGTTCTCCGGACGTTCCACACGTGCCACCCACTCGTCGACGATCTCTTCGCTCATCGCAAAGAAGCAAGCGTGCTTGTCCTCGAAGTGCTCGTAGAAGGTCTTGCGAGATGCCACGGCCTTGGCGATCACGTCGGCCACGACGGTTGCGGCGTAGCCTTGCTCGCCGATGCTCGTAAGCATGGCCTCGATCATCCGTGCACGGGGATCGGTCACGGCTCGGGCCCCCTTGCGAGCCCGGCGGATCGGTGCTCGGCCAGCCGTTGGAGAATTCGCTTTGCGTCCCTCGCTCTTGTCCACTAACCAACATTGTGACTACCCTGGCCGATTCATGCGAACTGCTCACTACTGCGTCTAGTTCTTGTCAGGAGCAATGTCGATCGAACGTGGCGTCTGAACGCTCACGAACCGGCCGTGCCTCCATTGCAGTCCCGGTACCTCTGGCTGCAGTTGCCCAACGTGGACGCGTGAGACTCGTGCAGTCACCCCGATAGCGAGCGTATGGGCAACTGCGCCATACGCGTTGATATTGGTCGAGTCGGCGGCCTTTGACGCCACGCAGTCGCCCTCGCTGGCGAAAATGGCGCGGTCAGCGCTACCGCCGCGATGGGCGTTTGCCGGTAGGCGCTAAGCTGCATCTTCTTCTTTTCCCTGCCTCCATGAGCATTCCGGCATGTGTCGCCGACTTCGTTTTAGTTTTGAGGAGAGTCAGAGACAACCTGCTCCCCCTTGGAGTTGGTGGCGGTGTCGTGCATCACTCTCGCGGGTTCCAGAGCTGAGCGATTCTCGGCCAACTTCTGTGACCGATCCGCGACAGCGATCGTCGGCTCCGAGAACCCCTTAAGGGGGTCTCGGACTTCGTCTCCGCGCCCCGCTCGTGTCTCTTCCAGCCCTTGACGTGGGGCTAGGCCACGCCTACAAGGCGGGTGCATCAGAGCAATCACGCCACGCCTACAAGGCGGGTGCATCAGAGCAATCACGCCACGCCAACATGGCGCGGCCCAGACAGTCAGGAGCCTTCCATGTCGTCTGTCACCTCTCACGCGGCGCCCATCGGGCACGAGTCTTTCTCGCGACGCGATCCTCACGCCCGGTCGCGTCCGTTGCCCTTGCATCGCCGAGCCCACCATGAGTCGATCCCGGCAACCACCCGGCTTGCCAGCTATCGCGACGATCAGGGTCGCGCTCGGGAGCTGCTTGTGCTCCCCGGCCATGGAGGTAGCCTGCTCGTGCTCGACCGCGATGCCACAACGCTCTGCGATCGTAGGCTCGTCGCCCACCTTGCCGCCGACGAGCCGGAGGAGAACGCAGAGCTCGTCTGCGATCACTACCTGAAAGATGCAGGGAGGCGTTGGTGCCGGCACATGCGCCCCGAGGATCTGAGGATCCCTCCGCTTGCCGCCGAAGCGGCTCGCGTGTCGCACGACCCGAACGGCCAGGGTGCGCTGGTAACGGGGCGCGATCGTAGCCCTTATCGCCTTTCGCCGGTCAAGGGCGAGCGCTGTATACCGCAGATGCGTTGGTGCCGAGGCGCTGCCGGGAGCCATGATCGGTGCTGGAAGCAGGTTAGTTTGCGCGGTGTCATCGGGGCCGTCGAAAGCTACGAGCCGGTGCGCACGATCACAGAGCAGGCGATCGCACTGCACGAGGAGGACCACTGTGTCTCGGTTACTCGTCTGCGCTCCGAACTGGAACGCCTCGATGCCAGTCCCGTGGTGCTCAATCGGCGCTTGCGCGAAGCCGTTCTCGACGCGGTCGATCGCGACGGCACGAGCATGAGCGAGATCGCATTGCGCTGTGGTGTGGTCAAGCGTGATCACCGCGGCAAACTCAGCGGCGAGACGAGTTGGCTTGCACGGAGGATCGGGATCATGCCCGAAGGTGGCGAGAAGGCGATAACGCCATGGATCCACAGCGAAGTGCTGGGCTCGATCGCGCGAAAGGGCCTGCGCGTCAGCCCACGCGAGGTTGAACTCCAATGAGCGCCGTGCCTGCTCGATCGGGCCAGCCCGCCGAAGTCGACGAGCGTCCGCAAGAGGGCGTGATCCTGCTCGTCGAATCCAATCCGTCGATTGCTCGCGATCTAGTTGAGCAGTTGTGTGCCGATCGCTTCCAAGCGGTGCTCGCCAGCGGTGCCGGGCACGCGCGTGCGCTTGCCCGTATGTACGACCTCTGTGCTGTCGTTCTCGGCGAGCTCGAACCGCCCCGCGGCGCACTGGATCTGCTGGAGGAAATTCGTCGCTCCTCCGAGGCGTGGGCCACCCAACCACTCTGGGACGCACACCTGCCGGCGATCGTGGTCGGCTCGAGCGCCAGCGAGCTCGAGTTGCTGCGAGCCTTCGACGCCGGTGCCGATGACTTCATCGCGGCACCGGTCTCCTACCTGGAGTTGCGTGCCCGCTTGCGGGCACTGCTACGACGTGTCGAGCAGGCTGCTGACGCTCCGATCGTGTCGGTCGGCTCACTAAGGGTAGACACCGCGGCGCACGTTGTCACCTTCGCCGGGGTGAAGGTTGAATTGTGCCGCCTGGAGTACGAGCTGCTCGTGTATCTGGCGCGCAAGCCGACGACCGTCTGCTCCAAGCATGAGCTGCTGCGTGCTATTTGGAACCGCCGTATCGATCAGGGTGCGCGCACGCTCGACAGCCACGCCAGCCGCCTGCGTCGCAAGCTCGATGCGGTAGGCGCCGACGGCTTCGTCGTGAACGTCTGGGGCGTGGGCTACCGCTTCGTCTAAGAGCGCTTCGCGAGCGTTCTGAATCCATCTTGACGGGCCTTCTGGGCCCGCATGCAATGCAGCACGGCGGCGGGCCATCGGCTCGCCGCTTCTCGTTAAGCCCAACGGATCGGCGAGAGCCGTCCAAGAAAGGAGCGGTTTCATGCCCGCCTCTCGATACACCAGCGAAGCCCCAGTCAATCCGCTGCAACCTCTGAGCGAACTGGTCGGATGGCTTTGTTCGACAACGGTCCACATCGCGATCGGCATCGCACTGGGCCTCATCACCGTCCGTGTCATGCGCCGGCGTCACCTGCGCTGGACGTGGGCGGCCTGTGCGCTTCCAGTCGCCCTGCTGGCCCACTCGATGTTGGCCGGCTGGACGAGCATGCTCGGCACCGCTGCCGCGTGCGCCTGCGCGCGCGGTCGCCACTGGCACGCGGAAGACCTCATGGTCGGCGGCGATCTAGCCGAGGTCGCTCGTAAGCGCCGCGGTCCCGGCCATGCGCTGCACGCGCTCGCACGGCGGCTATTCGAGCGGATCGCCCACCTCTCCGCTTGGACTTCCCTGCGCGATGAGCGCGTCCCGGTTGGACGTGCCGAGGACGGCGAGACGCTCGCGATTCCGCTCGGCAGCAACAGCGGCGGCAAGCACACCCTGATCGTGGGCGCCACCGGCTCGGGTAAGACGGTTACCGAGACATGGCTTGCGACCCGAGCGATCGAGGCAGGGCTCGGTGCGGTCGTGATCGATCCCAAGGGGGATGTCCGCATGCGGGCGCATCTCCTCGAGGCGGCCCATTCAGCCGGACGCGAGTTCATCGAATGGACGCCCACCGGTCCAGCGGTCTACAACCCGTTCGGCCACGGTGGCGCCAGCGAAATCGCCGACAAGGCGCTGGCGGGCGAGCGCTTCACCGAGCCCCATTACCAACGCCAGGCGCAGCGCTATCTCGGCTACGCCGTGCGGGCGCTGCGGAGTGCTGGCATCACCGTGAGCCTGCCGGCACTCGTCAAGCAGCTCGACCCCGCAGAGTTGGAAGTGCTGGCGAGGACGTTGCCCGAAGCGCAATCAGATGCCACCCTCGATTACCTGGAATCGCTCACCACGCGCCAACGATCGGATCTCGGTGGTGTGCGCGACAGGCTGGCGATCATGGCCGAGTCAGACGTCGCACCCTGGCTCGACCCAGGAACGATCGATACCCAGACGTTCGATCTGCTCGGTGCCGTCAACGAGCGAGCGGTCGTGTATTTCAACCTGAAAGCAGACGCGCTGCCACTGCTGGCACGCATGCTCGGGGTGGCGATCGTGCAAGACCTGCAAACGACGATGGCTGCACTGCAGGCCTCCCCGGTCCCCACGGTAGTGGTGATCGACGAGTTCGCAGCGATCGCGGCGGAGCAGGTCGTGCATCTCTTTGGCAGGGCAAGATCGGCCGGTCTAAACCTGTTGCTGGGAACCCAGGAGCTCTCCGACCTACGTATAGAAGGGCACAAGCAGCTCTTGGAGCAAGTCCTGGGCAACCTCTCGGCGATCGTGGCCCATCGTCAGGTCGTGCCCGAGTCGGCCGAGTTGATCGGTCGACTCGGCGGCAGTCGTGGTGTGTGGCGTGCCACGCACACAAGCGACGGGCGCTGGACGCGTACGCGTACGACCACGCCGCTGTTGGCATCCGAGGACATGCGCGGCCTATCGCCGGGTTGGGCCGCGGTGATCGAGCTCGGCGGCCACTCCTCCGCGCGCTTTGCAGAGGTCTTCTCCTCGGTCGAGCAACCCAACCGACGTCCGCTTGTCAGGTAGCGCACACCCATCCCCAAGACCACCCATCGGTCGCGAGGTGTGAACCGTCCGGGAAGTTGGACGCCGCAACGCTCCCGGAACGGTTCGTCCATCTCTAGACACAACAGGAGGACCCATGAGACAACAAGATCCACCACCAACTCACGAGCAAATCGAGATCGTGCGCTGGGCGGCCTCGCTTGGAGCAGTCACCGCCGAGGCTCTCGCCCAGCGAACCGGCGTAAGTGTCGCCTCGGCACGCGCCAAGCTGATCGCCGCTAGGCGGCGCAAGCTGCTGGCGAGTGCGCACCCGCTCTCCGGACGGCCAATGTTGTTCACGACCACGAGGGCCGGTCTGCGCGCTTGCCAGCTACGCGGCATCAAGGTGTGCACGGTGAAATCGTCCAACGCAAATCATCTGATCATGTGCGCCGCGGCGGCCGCCGTGCTGGAGCGCCACTATCCGCATCATCGACTCATCGGCGAGCGCGAGCTGCGTCGTGACGAGCGCGAGTGGGGACGCCCACTCGCCAGCGCAAAGCTCGCCACATCGCATGGGATGCAGGGCAGTCTCCATCGTCCAGACCTCGTTCTATGCCCGCACGACCCTGACGGAGGTCTGCCACTCGCGGTCGAGGTCGAGCTGACGATCAAGTCCCCAGAACGACTTGTCGAGATATGCCGGGCCTGGGCGCGTTGTCGGGCGATTGCCGGGGTGATCTATTTCGCGCCCGAGGATGTTCAGCGAGCGCTCTGGCGAGCCGTCACGAAGGTGCGTGCCTTCGAGCAGGTGGTGATCGTGCCGCTCGACTCGCTGTTGGGCAAAGACACCCAGCCAGCCGGCTAGCCGAAAGGTCAGCTGGGTGGTCAATTGCCGAGAAAGGCCGTCAAATCGCCGGTATCGCAAGACTAATTCAGCCCGTCAGCTGGGGCTGAAAGGCGGTTTTGGGCTTGCTGCGCAAAGAACCGTCCCAAGTGCCGCCTACCTTCGTCAACAGGGCGAGCCAACAGCAAAGGAGAACACCATGTCCTATTCGAACATCAACCGCGTCGTGCTCGTCGGCCGTCTCACCAGCGATCCCGAGCTGCGGGCGCTGCCGTCGGGCAGCAATGTCTGTGAGCTGCGCGTTGCATGTAACACCGCTCGCAAGACGGCCGAGGGCGACTACGCGGAGAAGCCCAACTTCTTCAACGTAAGCGTCTACGGCCTTGCCGGCGAGTCGGTCCATCGCTATATGAGCCGGGGCCGCCGCGTGGCTATCGACGGGCGCTTGGATTGGCACGAGTGGGAAACCACCGAGGGCAGCAAGCGTCAAGCCGTCAAGATCGTCGCCGAGAGCGTCCAGTTTCTCGATGGTCGCGGCGACCAGAGTGGCTCCAGCGGGTCCTCCGACGGTGAGGGCTTGCTCGAGGATTCCATCGACGGCGACTCGAACGCGGGCGAGCGTG
Organism: Solirubrobacteraceae bacterium; assembly: GCA_036266805.1. GTDB lineage: Bacteria > Actinomycetota > Thermoleophilia > Solirubrobacterales > Solirubrobacteraceae > Palsa-744. The sequence goes on along the minus strand of DATAXK010000034.1, from coordinate 98,803 downwards.
AGCTCGTCGGCGTCGGCTCTGGCATCGAGGACGACCTCGTCTTCTAGCCCGGCTGAGCCCGAGAGCATGCAAAAGGTGCCCAGGGCGCCTTTTGCATTTAAGGAGCCATAGTATGCGGCGACACTGATAAAAAGCCGACAAGGAGTTCTCCCCGGTGCCAGTCAACACCAAAGCGATCGGAAAGAAATACGAGCCCACCACATATGCCGTGGGTCGCGAGAAGATCAAGGAGTACGCCCGCGCGGTCGGTGAGACCAATCCGCTGCACCTCGACGAGAAAGCCGCGCGGGACGCCGGCTACGCCGATGTCGTAGCTCCGCCGATGTTCGCGGTCGTCTACAGCTCTCCCTCGGTTGCGCCGTCGCTGTTCGACCCCGAGGTGGAAATGAACTTCGCGATGATGGTCCACGGCGGCCAGGAGTTCGAGTGGGGGCCGCTGGTCGTCGCCGGCGATGAGATCACCACGACGGCAAGTGTCAAGGACATCTCAGAACGCGATGGTCGCGGCTATTACGTGTTCGAGTCCGTCTCCGTCAACCAGCGCGGCGAGCAGGTCTGCCGTGGAACCTGGACCAACATCGTCCGAGGAGTTTGAGTCATGGCCGATCTTTCAGTTGGGGCGCAGATCCCCGAGGTGCGCATCACCCCTGACAAGTACCTGACCAACCGCTACGCCGGCGCATCCGGCGACTTCAACCCGATTCACATCGACGAGGAGTTCGCCAAAGCCGTCGGGCTGCCCGGACGCATCCTGCACGGGCTGTGGTCGATGGCGCAGGTCGCTCGCGCCCAGACCGAGGCCGCTGGCGGTCCCGCCACGCTCAAGCGCTTGTCGGTTCAGTTTCGCGGCATGGGCGTGCCCGAGCAAGAGGTCGTCGTCACCGGCACGGTGCGCGAGGCCTCAGATGGCCACGTGATAGTGGACACCGTCGCCGAGCAGGCCGGCAACCAGATCATTCGCAACGCCGAGGCCGAGCTGGACGTTCGCTGAGCGGCGCGAGGCTGTGTCCTCGGTCGCTCGCGTGCAGAGCACGCCACGCGGGGTGGGCGGGTCTCATCAATTTTGCCTCGCTTGCCCAGCGAACGTCCAGAGGGCGTTTCAGCCCAAACCGGCGCAGAGGCACCGCCTACAATCACCTAGATGCTCACACCCCGACAGGAGTTGATCCTGTGCAAGGTGGTAGAGGACTACCTGCACAGCGGCCAACCGGTGGCGTCCAAGACGATCGCCGCCGACCCCGGCCTCGACTGTGGCCCCTCCACCGTGCGCAACGAGCTTGCCCTGCTGGAGGAGCACGACCTGCTTGCTCATCCGCACACCTCCGCTGGGCGCGTACCCACCGACGCGGGACACCGCTACGTGGTGGACAGGATGCTCGACACCGGTCAAAGCCTTGCACCGGTGCGGCCTTTGTCCTTGTCCTTGACTCGCAGCGAGGTCGAGGAGGCGATGCGCCTGACGAGCGTCGCGATCTCGCGGGTGACGAGCCTGCTTGCCGTCGTCTCGGCACCGGCACTCGACACGGCCACGATCCGTCACATCGAGGTGCTCGCCCTGCAACCTCAGGTGGCGATGGTCGTCGTCATCACTTCGACCGGTGGCGTCTCCAAGTTGCTCACCAGCTTCGACGGGCCCGTCGACCAGGGACTCGTGAGCTGGGCCGGGGAATACCTAAACGAGCGGCTTGTCGGCTTCGGGCTCGGTGCACGAATGCTCTCCAAGCGCCTGGACGATCCAAGCCTTGGCGTCAGCGAGCGGGCGTTCGTCGATCGGCTCGCGCCCGCCTTCGGCAGCATCAAATCCGAGACCGAGGACACGCTCTACGTCGACGGCACCGCACACCTGCTCTCCAGTAGCGCGATCGGCGATCTCACCGATGTGAACGAGTTGATGAGCATGCTCGAGCGACGCGCGGCCCTGCTGCGCGTGCTGCGTGCCGCGCTTGGCGAGTCCGACGTCTACGTCCGCATCGGTCGCGAGAACGAGATCCCCGCCATGCACTCGCTGGCGCTCGTCGCGGCCGGCTATGGCATCGCGAGGCGCAAGCTTGGGGCCGTATCGGTGATCGGGCCGGTGCACATGGACTACGCCGGCGCGATCGCCACGGTGCGTGAGGCTGCCCATGAGCTGTCGCGTTTCGTCGAAGACGCCTACGCTGAGCGTTGACAAGCGATGGATAGACGATGAGCGTAACTAGACGATGAGCGCAACCACTCCCCGCGATCCCTACGACGTGCTTGGCGTATCTCGCGACGCCGGCGAGCAGGAGGTCAAGAAGGCATTTCGCAAGCTCGCCCGGGAACTGCACCCGGACGTGAACGCCCACGACCCCCAAGCCGAAGAGAAGTTTCGGGAGGCAGCGGAGGCAAACGAGATCCTCTCCGACCCCGAGCGCCGTGCCACCTACGACCGCTATGGACACGAGGGTCTGCGTTCTCGCGGATACGCCCCCAACTTCGAGTCCTTTGGCTCGATCAGCGATCTGTTCAACGCTTTCTTCGGCGGCGCCGGCGGCGGCGCGAGCGCAGGACCTGCGCTGGGCGGCGACATCGCCGTGGCCGTGGAGATGACGCTGCTCGAAGCCTCGGTCGGCACCAAGCTCGACGTCTCCTACGAGGCGATCGACCGCTGTGAGCACTGCCACGGCAACGGGGCCGAGCCGGGTACCCCGATTGAGCGTTGCTCTCGCTGCGAAGGTGCAGGCCAGGTGCAGAGCGTCATGCGCACTCCCTTCGGGCAGATGATGCGCGCCAGCCTGTGTGACGTCTGTCATGGCGACGGACGCGTGCCGAGCAAGCCTTGCGGCACCTGCCGCGGTCGTGGGCAGTTGGCGGTCAAGCGCAGCGAGCAGGTCACGGTCCCCGCGGGGATCGACGACGGTCAGCGAATCCGCGTGAGTGGGCGCGGGCACGCCGGCGAGCGGGGTGCTCCCGCCGGCGACCTCTACGTGCTTGTGCGTGTGCGTGCCGACGAGCGCTTCGTTCGCGAAGGCGACGACCTGATCACGGTGCTCGACGTTGGCGCTCCGCTGGCCGCGCTCGGGGCGACGCTGGAGGTACCCACACTCGACGCGGTGGCGCCGATCGAGGTGGCGGCCGGTACACAACCCGGTGAGATCCTCACGGTGCGCGGACAGGGGATGCCTTCCCTGCGCGGCGGACGTCGCGGCAATCTGCGCGTCGTTGTCAACGTCGTCATCCCGCGTCGTCTCAGCGAGAGCCAGCGCGAGCTGCTCGGGCAGTTGAGCGAGACGCTCACCGAGGAGAACCTGCGCTCTGAGGAGTCGATGCTCGGGAAGCTACGCCGCGTTTTGCGCCACCAGGCGGCGTGAGCGGCTTGGAGTATCGCGGGCTGGGCGTGTGATCAGGCTGGCACTGCGCGTTCGGCGTCTTGACGCCGAGCTTGTGCTTGCCGATCTGCTCGAGCTTGCACCCAGCGGCGTCGAGGAGATCGAGCTGCCGTCAGGTGACGGGGGAGAGGGCATGGTCGAATACGCCGTCTACGGTGCTCCGGGCGAGTTGCCGTTGCTGCCGGACGTGCGGGCTGCCGCCGGAGGTGCGCTGGTCGAGATCTCGACCAGCGAGGTTGCGGACGACTGGTCTGAGCGCTGGAAGCAGTTTCATCGGCCTGTGCTGATTGAAGCTCGGGCTGAGCCCGATTCTCCCCCAGTGCACGGGGCCAGAACGGATAGGGACGTTCTCGCGATGGCAGAGTCGCAGGACGGGGGTGTTCCCGCGATGGCAGAGCCACATGTGCTGGGTGGACGGGGTGGGGAGGACGGTGGACGGGGTGGGAGTGTTTCCGCGGAGCATGCCCCCCGCGCGCGCGGGGGGCATTGCCTTTTCGTAAGGCCCCCATGGGAGGCGCCAAGCGACCGCGCCGATGCGCTCGAGATCGTGATCGATCCCGCGCAGGCCTTCGGCACCGGCGCGCACGCGACCACTCGTATGTGCCTGGAACTGCTGCTCGAGCTCACCGCCGACCGGGGTGCCAGCGATCCCGTGCTCGACGTGGGGTCCGGCTCGGGCGTGCTGGCGATCGCGGCGCTGAAGCTCGGGTATGGCAATGTGCTGGCACTCGACAACGACCGCGAGAGCGTACGCGCGATTCTCGCCAACGCGGTTGTCAATGATGTCGAGTTGGAGGCGCGTTGCTTTGACCTGCGCCGCGAATCGTTGCCCTGGCTTGTTGGGGATGTGGATTTGAAGGGCGTGCCCGAACTGTTCGGCGCCGCGCCTAAAACCGATCGCGGCAGACCTGCAAATGGACAGGTGGTGCTTGCGAATCTTCTGAGGCCACTGCTAATCGACTTGGCAGAGAAGATGGCCGAGCCAGGCGTTCCCGTCCCGCCCGAGCACCTCGATCTGATCGCAAGCGGGCTGTTGCGCGAGCAGGCCGACGAGGTGGCCGAAGTGTTTGCTAGACGCCTTGGACTGAGCGAGCGAGCCCGTCTCGAGCAAGGGGAGTGGTCGGCGCTATGGCTGGCGCGTTAACAGGTAGTTCAGTAGCCGCGCGTGCCACTGCCCTGAACAGCAAGTCGAGCGCCGGCCGCAGGCTCTCCTGGCTCTCGAGCAGAGCACGCGCCGCGATCAAGCCGGCTCCGATGGCGTCGAGTGCCTCGCCGACTCCTCCCGGGTCTGGGTCGCGACACACCGCGATCGCCAGGTCGAGCATGCCTTGCGCCTGCTCGACGGCTCCCGCGAACATCGCCGGCCCGGCGAGGCTCGCGTATCCGTAGGCACGCGCAAGCCGACCTTGCATCGTGATCTGGTGCTGGCCGCGCGGGGCGGAGACCGGTGGCAGGCCGCGACCATCGACGAGCCCGGCCATCGTCCCACCGATCACGGCGCCGATTGCCTGCTCGTCGAGTCCCGCGTGGGCGGCTACGCGGAGAGCCAAATACAGGCCGCTCGAGGTAAGGCCATATGGCGGGTCGGACGCGAACACGATGCGCTCGGCCGGTACGCGCGCGAAGAGCTCGATCAGGTCCATAGGAAAGAAGCACGACGTGTCGTAGAGAACGCCCGGGTGGTCGGCCAGGCGAGAGGTGAGGATGCCCTGGTCGCAGATCGCGCCATGGGCGAGGATCAGCACGGCGTTGGGGTAGCGCAAGGCAAGGTCGGCCAGCCCGTCTGCGATCGGCGGCATGCCACGCCCCGCGTGGATCAGGATCGGCACACTCGCTTCGCCGGCCAGCTTGAAGATCGACTCCATCTCTGGGCTATCGAAGGCAAAGGCCTGCGCACGCGGGTGCAGCTTGATGCCGCGGGCGCCCTTGGCGATGCAACGCTCTCCCTCGGCTACGGGGTCTTCGGCGGGATCGAGCCGGCAGAATGGGATCAGGCGTTCCTGGCTTTCGCCGGCCCATTGCAGTACGCGGTCGTTGGGCAGGCTGTAAGCAGGTCTGCGCTCAGGGTCGTGCAGAGGGAACACGCAGGCTCTGCGTGCGTCGGCGCCGTCGAGCTGGGAGAGCAGCGTCTCCAGGTCGAGCGAGCGACCGTCCTCGTCCAAGCCGAGGTGGGTGTGCGCATCGAATACTTCCGCTCCCGCCGGTCGCAGACGTTCGCCGTCCGTTAGGAACGGAGCGAGTGCGTCGCGATATATGGATGCGCTCATCGCCACTCATTCTGCCGATTGGACGGTCTCGGCGACGCCCGGCACGTCGGTGCGTATGTAGACGCGATCGGGTGAAAGCGATGAATCGACACAAAAGTCTCGCCTGCTCGGCGTATCCTGGGTCGAGGATGACGATTCTCGATGACGTCAAGGGAGACCTGACGAGCGCGATGCGTGCCGGCGAAAAGCAGCGGGTCGGTGCGCTGCGCATGGTCCTCTCCGAGCTGCAGAAGGCGGAAAAGGACGGTTCCGGGGACGAGTTGGCCGTGTTGCGGCGTGAGCGCAAGCGACGGCTGGAGGCCGCCAAGGCGTTTCGTGATGGCGGACGCGAGGATCTTGCCAGTGGCGAGGAGGCCGAGGGGGAGCTGATCGGCTCCTATCTGCCGGCCGAGCTCTCAGACGTCGAGCTCCAGGCGATTGTCGAGCGGGCCCTGGCTGAAAGCGGCGCGCAGTCGCCCAAGGACATGGGCCAGGCGATGAAGAGCGTGATGGCGGCCGTCGACGGGCGTGCCGATGGCAAGCGGGTCTCTGGCCTGGTCAGGGCGGCGCTCGGAGGATGAGGAAGCAGATCGAGCTGCCGGGCGAGGTCGCCGCCGAGCTGGCCGGCACCCAGGACGTGGTGCTGCGTGCGCTGGAGGGGCATCTGCGCTGCAAGGTGTTCCTGCGCGGCAACCTGCTCACGCTCGAGGGCTCCGAGGAGGATACGCGCATGGGTGAGCGGGTCATACACGAGCTCGCCGAGCTGATCGGCCGTGGCCATCAGGTAGCGCCTGGGACGATCGCGGCGGTGACGGGCGCGCTGGATGCACACGAATCGCCGGCGCGTGTCTTGGAGGACGTCGTCTGGCGCCATCGCAGCTTGAGCGTCGCGCCCAAGACGGTCAATCAGAAGCGCTACGTCGACTCGATCCGCTCCAGCATCGTCACCTTCGGTGTCGGTCCGGCGGGCACCGGCAAGACGTTCCTCGCCGTCGCGATGGCCGCCGCCGCGCTCTCGCGTCATGAAGTCAATCGGATCATCCTCACCCGTCCCGCTGTCGAGGCCGGCGAGCGCCTCGGCTTCCTACCCGGGGACTTGATGGCGAAGGTGGACCCCTATCTGCGCCCGCTGTTCGACGCGCTGCACGACATGCTCGATCCGGAGAAGGTCTCCCAGCATCTGGAGCGTGGCGTGATCGAGATCGCGCCGCTGGCCTTCATGCGCGGCCGGACGCTCAACGACTCTTTCGTGATTCTCGACGAGGCTCAGAACACCACGCCTGAGCAGATGAAGATGTTCCTCACCCGTCTCGGCTTTGGCTCCAGGATGGTCGTGACCGGCGACATCACCCAGGTCGACCTGCCGCGAGAGCAGCGCTCGGGGCTTGTCGTGGTAGGCGAGGTGCTCGATGCGATCGAGGGAATCGAGTTCGTGCGCTTCGGGGGTGAGGACGTAGTGCGCCACAAGCTCGTACAGCGGATTGTCGAGGCATACGACGAGCACGGCAGGCGCACGACCGACGACGCGCGTGGGCGCCAGGCGGCTCCTGAGCGGCCCGCTGCTTCGGCGCGACCCGGACCGGGCGGCGTAGGCGAGGTCGAAGACGCCGGCGAGCAGGTCGTGGTCCAGCGTTTGGCCGAGCGTCGGGCTTGAGCCGCTCGCATCGATGCTAGAGGTCGAGGTCTTCGGCGCGCAACTGCTCGCGGGGCCGCTTCCTCAGTGGTGGGTCGAAAGGCTGTGCGCGCTCGCGCTCGCATCGGCTGGCGTAGAGGCGGGGCATCTGGCCGTTGAGTTCGTGGGCGCTGAGCGCATGGCCGAGCTGAACGGCGAGCATCGCGACAAAGACGGGCCTACGGACGTGCTCTCCTTCCCCGTCGACGGAGCCGATCCAAACGCGCCCGGAACGGGCGTTCCACGCGAGCTCGGCGATGTCGTGATCTGCCCTGCCCTCACAAGCGACGTGAGCGAGGCGATCGTGCACGGGACTCTGCACCTCGTGGGCATGGACCATGAGACGGACGAAGGCGAGATGCTTGCGCTGCAAGCCGAGATCATGCGCTGGGGAGATTCATGAGCGACCCAGCCGCGGAACCGGAGGCAGTTACGCGCAGCGGCTTCGTCGCGCTAGCCGGTCGCCCCAACGTCGGTAAGTCGACGCTCGTCAACGCGATCGTCGGTGGCAAGGTCGCGATCGTCTCCGACCGCCCGCAGACCACTCGCCGGGCGATTCGCGGCGTACGCAGCGAGCGGCAGTGGCAGATCGTGCTCGTCGACCTCCCTGGGGTACAGCGTCCCCGCGACATGCTGACCGAGCGCATGGCTGGAAGGGTGCGGCTGGAACTCGAGGGCTCCGATGCGGTCTTGCTTGTGCTCAACGGGGAGCAGGGGGTCGGCGCCGGGGACCGTTACATCGCGCAGGCGCTAGGCGCGGTCGATGTGCCAGTCACGATCGCGATCAACAAGGTGGACCGGCTCGGCCGCGCCGCGACGGTGGCCGTGCTTGCGGCCGCCGCAGAGCTCGAGCTCGGCGGGGAGATATTCCCCATCTCCGCCCGTACTGGCAAGGGTGTGGGCGAGCTTGTGCAGCACCTCGCCGAGCTGATGCCGCGGGGTCCGTTCATGTTCTCCCCGCAAGCGATCTCAGACCAGCCGTTGTCGGTGCTGTTGGCGGAGCTGGTGCGTGAGGCGGCGATCAGGCGCACCTTCCAGGAGCTGCCTCACGCCGTGGAGGCGATCGTCGAAGAGATCGAACATCCGCGCGAGGGCTTGGTGCGGGTGCGCGCGCTGCTATGGGTCGAGACCGAGTCGCAAAAGGGGATCGTCGTCGGTGCGGGTGGGCGCATGATCAAGGCGATCGGTTCCGCCGCGCGCAAGGAGATCGAGCGCGAGCTCGGCTGTCACGTGCACTTGGACCTGTCGGTGCGAGTACGACGCGACTGGCGCGGGGACGAGGGATTGCTGGATCGGCTGGGGATTACTTAGGGCCTACCGGGATAGGCCCTAAGACGAGGCGTGGCGGTCTCGGCTCTCAGATCTTGCCGGCAAGACGGTCGCCTATTCGACCCACCGCATCGAGATCCAAAACCTGAACGAACGCGAAAGGCACCGTCAGCACAACCGGCGGCTGACCCTCCGCAAATCGCTGACGACGCAGGCGGGCTATTTGCGCCAGCTGGACTCGGCTGCGATCGTTGATCGTTCGCGCCATTTGCGCCGCGGCGCTCGTGACGCCTGTGCTCGCGTCGTTGGCTTGGTTGGTGGCGGCCGAAATCCGCTCCAACTCCTCCCGGCTGAAGCGTCTTGGCATGGTGCCATTGACGATTACCGCGTCGAGGTCTCTGTCCAGTTCGCGACGCAAGCCTTCCTCCAGCTCGAGCGTCTCTGTGACGGCCATCTCGCTGGCGTGTGTCACCGCGACATAGCCCGATCGCTTCGCATCTTCGAGTAGGTCGCGCAGCGCCTGTGCCTGCTCGGCCAGCGGTCCGACACGCACGATTGCTGAGAACGTCTGCGGCGAGCGCAGCATCGCAAGCGCGTGGCCGCTGGCGGGCGCGTCGAGCACGACGAGGTCATAGGCCGGTCGGCCCCGTCCCTCACGACGCGAATCGCTCGATCCGCTCTTGGTCGCGCTGCGCCCTTCGCACAGCTCGCGCAGCTTGACCATGCTCACCAGCTCCCTCGCGCCGGGAGCCGCGGCGGCGAAGTACTGAAAGGTGCCACTCGAAGCGAGCAGGCGCGCCGAGATGCGGCCTGTGAGTGTTTGCAGCCACTCGGCAAGTGCGCGGTCTGGGTCGATCGAAGTGCTCCACAGGCCCTCCTGCAGTTCGATCTCCTCGCCGTGGTGGCGGCCGGCATGGTGGGCATGGTGGGTGGCATTCAGGTGCCCGGTTGGCTCGGTGTCCCAGGCAGAGTCGGGTCCATCTCGGTTGCTCCCGTCGGTGGCAAAGAGGTCCTGTAGGTGGTGCTGTGCGCCCAGTTCGACCACGATCGTGCGCAGCCCTTGGCGCACCGCGGCGAGCCCCAGGGCGCACGCGACCGTGCTCTTGCCGACGCCGCCCTTGCCGGTCACGACGATCAGCTTTCTCTCCAGCAACGAGGCCATGTCTTAGAGAGTCTGTCCGGAAACTCGTGCACGTGCCTGGCGGCACCTGACGCTGCGTGCCGCGGCGTCCTCGGACCTCGACTTGGCGCCGCCAAGCCTTCGGGGTGGGCGGGCACTTGATTCTTGCGGCACTTGGTCATGCACACGCCATCCACGCACCCGAGTTTCCGGACAGACTCTTAGCAACCTACAATTCGGCGGATGAGCGCAGCGGCAGCCGACGAAGTGGAGCAACTCCTCACCTATGACGAGCGCGGTCTCGTGCCGTGCATAGTGCAGGACTGGAACAGCGGCGAGGTGCTGACACTTGCCTACATGAACGAGCTTGCGATGGAGCGAACGCGTGCCACCGGCGAGCTGCATCTCTGGAGTCGTTCGCGTCAGGAGCTGTGGCACAAGGGCGCCACGAGCGGCAACACCCAGGCTGTACGCGCGTTGCGCGTCGACTGCGACGGCGACGCCGTCCTCGCACTGGTCGAGCCGGCTGGACCGGCGTGCCATACGGGTGAGCGCAGCTGTTTCCATCGCGGCGAGCTGGAGCCGCCCGCTCCGCACGAGACATTGCCGGGCCTGGAGCGCACGCTGCGGGCGCGTGCAAGCGAACGTCCCGCAGGCTCCTACACCGTGGAGTTGCTCGACGATCCAAGGCGCATCGGCGAGAAGGTGATGGAGGAGGCGGAGGAGGTCTCCCGTGCCGCGCGCGAGGAGACCGACGAGCGTGTGGACGAAGAGGCCGCCGACCTGCTCTATCACTTGCTTGTGCTGTTGCACAGCCGTGGGCGTGCCTTGCCCGATGCGGAGCGTGTGCTCGATGAACGTCGTCGTTAACGTCTGCCGAGGCGCGGCTGGCATTCGCGGGCTCGCGTGTCTGCTGGGCTGTACGCGATGAGCGCCGCCGGTAGTGCGGTCCCGTCGCAGGAAGCGGGCGCCTACAACCTGATCCCGCTGTACGAGACTTTCATCGCCGACTGCGAGACGCCGGTCTCGGCGTTTCTAAAGCTGCGCGAGCTGGCGCCTGGTGAGCCCGCCTTCCTGTTGGAGTCGGCCGAGCAGGGTCAGCGTATGGGCCGCTACTCGTTCATCGGCTTCCGCCCGCGCTCGGTGTTGCGCTGGTCGCTTGGCGATCCGGGCGATCCATATGCGTTGGCGGCCGCGGCGGTAGCCGACTGTCGCCAGGCGCCGCTGCGCGACGGGGTCGCTGGGTTCCCCTTCACGGGGGGTGCCGTGGGCTTCTTCGGCTATGACCTGGTGCGTACCGTGGAGCCGCTCGGCGAGCCGAACTCGGACGCGCTCGGCCTGCCTGACATGGCGCTGATGTTGACCGATGCGCTTGTCGCGTTCGACCATCTCAAGCACACGATCACGATCGTGGCCAACGCCGACTTGGACGCCGAGCCGGACCCTGAGCGGGCTCGCGAGGCCGCGGAGCGCACGATCGCCGAAGTGCGTACATGTCTTGCCGGCCCTGTGCCGGCTGGCGCGAAAGCCGGGACGCGCGCCAAGCCGTGCTTCGAGTCGAACATGACGCGTGAGCGCTTCGAAGCGATGGTGGCGCGGATCGTCGAGTACATCTACGCGGGCGACGCTTTTCAGGTTGTGCCTTCGCAGCGCTGGTCGGCGGAGGTGCCCGTCGAGGGGTTCTCCATATACAGGGGGCTGCGCACCGTGAACCCAAGTCCCTATATGTACTTCTTGGACTTCGGTGATTTCCAGATCGCGGGCGCGAGTCCCGAGCCGCTACTCACCGTCTCCGCACGTCACGTATCCACGCGCCCGATTGCCGGCACGCGCCCGCGCGGGGCCAGCCCCGAGGAGGACCGACGCATCGCTGACGAGTTGCTCGAAGATGAGAAGGAGCGCGCCGAGCACGTGATGCTCGTCGACCTTGGGCGCAACGATCTCGGCCGTGTGTGCGAGTACGGCAGCGTTGCGGTCGACGAGCTGATGGAGATCGAGACCTACAGCCACGTGATCCACATCGTCTCCTCGGTGTCTGGCACTTTGCGCGAGGACGTGGGCGCGATGGACGCGTTGCGCTCTGTATTGCCTCCGGGCACGCTCTCCGGTGCACCGAAGGTGCGCGCGATGCAGATAATCGACGAGCTGGAGTCCACCAAGCGCGGTGGCTATGGTGGCGCGATCGGCTACCTCAGCTACACGGGCGACCTCGACACGGCGATCCACATCCGCACCGTCGTCGTCAAGGACGGGGTCGCGCACGTGCAGGCCGGCGGTGGGACGGTGGCCGACGCCAAGCCCGAGTACGAGTACGAGGAGTCGGTCAACAAGAGCAAGGCGGTGCTGCGCGCCGTCGAGCTTGCCTGCGAACAGCCGGATTGGGCCTGAGCATGTGTGGTTCGGGCGACAGATGCCGTGAGACGAAGCGCGTGCGTTCGGCAAGGCGGATCTAGGCGATGCGCGTGCTGGTGATCGACAACTACGACTCTTTCACCTACAACCTCGTCCAGTACCTGGGCGAGCTGGGAGCCGAGGTCTGCGCCGTGCGCAACGACGCTGCCACCGTCGAGCAACTGCTCGACGACTCTTACGGGCGCTGTGTGATCTCGCCTGGCCCTTGCACTCCCAATGAGGCCGGCATCTCGCTCGAGGTGGCCCGGCGCATGCCGGAAGCGGCTATCCCCACGCTGGGTGTCTGTCTCGGCCACCAGTCGATGGCCCAGGCGTTTGGCGGCGTCGTCAAGCTGCACGAGCCCGTGCACGGCAAGGCGACCACGATCGAGCACGACGGGCGCACGATCTTCGAGGGACTCACTTCGCCGCTGAAGGTAGGGCGCTATCACTCGCTGGTCGTCGACGAGCAGCTGCCCGATTGTCTGGAAGCAACCGCGCACGGCGGTGGGGTGCTGATGGGGTTGCGTCATCGCGAGCTGCCGGTCGAGGGCGTCCAGTTCCATCCCGAGTCGGTGCTCACCGATGAAGGCAAGAAGCTCCTGGCAAACTTTCTTGCGGCAGGCGTCGTGGTAGGGGTCCGGTAGGTGCCCAATCCCGTCCTCACACGGGCGATCGACGCGGTCGCCTCGCGTCGCGACCTGAGCCAGCAGGAGGCCGCCGAGGTGCTCACCGAGATCATGCACGGCGACGTCTCGGAGACCCAGATCGCCGCCTTTCTGATCGCGCTGCGCACAAAGGGGGAGACGGTCGACGAGCTTGCCGGGCTGGCCGGCACGATGCGCGAGCTGGCGGCGCACGTTCCCACCGAGCGTCACGACTTGCTCGACACCGCCGGCACAGGTGGCGGACGGCGCACCTTCAACATCTCCACAACGGCCGCCCTGGTGGCGGCGGGCGCCGGCTGTGCCGTGGCCAAGCACGGCAACCGCTCGGCGACCAGCTCGTCTGGCTCGGCCGACCTGCTGGAGGCGCTGGGCGCGCGCATCGACCTCGGTCCCGAGGCCGTCGCGCGGTGCATCGAGGAGGCCGGCTTCGGCTTCATGTTCGCACCCGCCCACCACCAGGCCACTCGCTTCGTCGTACCGGTCCGCGGCGAGCTGGCGGTGCGCACCATCTTCAACTTCCTCGGGCCGCTGACCAATCCGGCGGGCGCAAACCAACAGCTTGTGGGAGTTGCCGATTCGAGCTTCCTGGAGACGATCGCGGGCGCGCTGGCGCGCCTTGGCGTGCAACGCGCGCTTGTCGTCTCCGGCGAGGACGGCCTCGACGAGGTCTCCACCTCGGCGGCCACCCAGGTGGTCGAGGTCAACGGCGACGAGCTGAGGCGATACACGCTCACGCCCCAGGACGTCGGCATCGAGCTTGCGGACCCCTCCGACCCGCTGCTTGGCGGTGGCTCGCCCGCCGAGAACGCCGCTATCACGCGCGCGGTACTTGACGGCGAGCAGGGGGTGCGCGCCGATCTGGTGCTGATCAACGCGGGCGCCGCGATCTATGCCGCCGGCGCTGTCGATTCGATCGCAAGCGGCGTCGAGGCTGCTCGCGCGGCGATCGCATCTGGGGACGCGTCTGCCGCTCTCGAACGTTATGCGCAGGCCAGCTGCCGCCATGCGCCCGAGCAGGTGGCGGGATGAGCGCCGGCGAGGGTGCCGGCGCGACAACTTCCGGCAGGGCCACCGTGCTCGAGCGAATTCTGAATGAAACGCGCGAGGAGATTGAGCGGCGCAAGCGCGGAGTGACGCTCGGAGAGATCGAAGCTCGGGCAGCCGAAGCCCGGGCCGCGCTCGCAACGGGCGCAATGGTGGATCGTCTGAAACACAGCGGCGCAAGCCCGTCGACTCAGTCGCCTGGCTACGGTGGACGCTTTCACCAGGCGCTGGCCCGCCCTGGCATTGGCGTGATCGCAGAGTTCAAGCGTCGCTCTCCCTCGGCGGGGAGCTTGCGCGAGGGGGCCGAGCTTGGCGCGATCGTGATGGCCTATGAGCGCGGCGGTGCCAGCGCTTTGTCGGTGCTGACGGAGGGACCCAACTTCGATGGGTCTCTGGCCGATATCGATGCCGCGCGCGACGCATGTGGGTTGCCGATCTTGCGCAAGGACTTCGTGGTGGACCCCTATCAGCTGTATGAGGCCGTGGCTGCCGGCGCCGACGCGGTGCTGCTGATCGTGGCCGCACTCGGACAAGAAGAGCTTGCGTCGCTACACGATCGCGCGCTCGGGCTTGGCTTGGATGTGCTCGTGGAGGTGCACGACCGCGACGAGCTCGCGTGCGCGGAGCAGGTCGGGGCGCGGCTGATCGGCGTGAACAATCGCGACCTGCGCGACTTCAGCGTGGACGTCGGACGCACCGAGCGGCTGCTGACGGAGATGCCCGCGGGGACGACGGTGGTGTCCGAGTCTGGAATCTCCAAGCCGGAGCAGCTGAAGCAACTGGAGCGCGCGGGGGTGGCGGCAGTACTCGTCGGCGAGTCGTTGATGCGAGCGTCTGAGCCTGAGCGGGCGCTTGCCGCTCTGCTAAAAGACTCCTCGGCGCCCTCGTTCTGATCTTTTATAAATTTCGCATGGTCCTCTTTAGTTCTCGTTGATCGCCATCCCTCATCCTGACTGCCAATGAAGCGCATGTTCTTCATCCCTCTGCTCTCGGCCCTGATCGGCGGCGGGCTGGTCATTGCCGTGGTCGCCGCCGCCGGCGATCTCGGCTCCTCCTCGAAGACGGTCACGATCGTGCAACAGGCCTCGACGCCGATTGCGCCTTCGAACGCTTCGCAGCAGAACAGCGGTTTGACGCCCCACCAGATCTACGAGAAGGACGCGCCGGGCGTCGCGCTCGTCACTTCGACGATCGTGCGCCAGACCGAATCGCCGTTCAGCCTCGGCGGCGAAAGCGAGCAGGGGACGGCCACCGGTTCGGGCTTCGTGATCAACAGCGACGGCACGATCCTGACCAACTACCACGTGGTCGAGAACGCCGTCAAGGTCGAGGTCAGCTTCGAACACGGCAAGACCGTGGAAGCGAAAGTGATCGGCAAGGATCCCTCCAACGATCTTGCCGTGCTGCACATCCCAACCGAAGGTCTGACGATGCACGTGTTGACGCTCGGGAACTCAAGCAAGGCCGAGGTCGGCGATCCAGTGCTTGCGATCGGCAATCCCTTCGGCTACGACCGCACGCTCACCACGGGCGTCATCTCCGCGCTACAGCGTCAGATCACCTCGCCCAACGGCTTCTCGATCGACAACGTCCTGCAGACCGATGCGCCGATCAATCCCGGCAATTCTGGTGGGCCGCTGCTCAACGAGGAGGGCGAAGTGATCGGCATCAACTCCCAGATCGAGACCGGCGGCAGCGGCGACGGCAGCGTCGGGATCGGCTTCTCGATCCCGATCGACACCGCCAAGTCCGAGCTGCCCCAGCTCGAGAAGGGCGGGACCGTCAGCGGCGCCTATCTCGGCGTCAGCACAATCAGCGTCGATGGCTCGCTCTCGGGGCTGAACTTGCCAGTGAAGAGCGGCGCGATGGTCGAGACTGTCGAAGCCGGCACGCCCGCCGCCAAGGCTGGACTGCGCGGCGGTAACCTCGAAGCGCAGCTGGACGGTGGGAAGGTGGCTGTCGGCGGCGACATCATTGTCGGTGTCGATGGCAAAGCGATCGGTAGCGCTGAAGATCTTTCGTCTTTGATCGGGTCCAAGAAGCCCGGCGACACGATCTCGGTCGAAGTGATGCGCGCCACCGGCAACGGCACTTATGAAAAGAAGACGATCAAAGTGACGCTCACGGCGCGGCCGAACTCGATCAAGAACCCCGACACGCCCGAAGGGTAGGGGTACCCATCCTCGGGTGTGCGTGCCCCGGGTAGATGTAGAGCACCTCCGCAAGGGGTGTTCCTGGGCACGCCCGACACGCACTCGCCGGCCCGCTACCGTTGGGCCATCATGTCCGAGCGCGACACACAGGTGAAGATCTGCGGGATCACCCGCCTGCAGGACGCAGAGTTGGCCGTCGAACTCGGCGCTTGGGCGGTGGGCATGGTCTTCTACGACGCGTCTCCGCGTGCCTGCTCGCTTGCCGAGGGACAGCGCATCGCGACGAGCCTGCGCCGCAAGGTGGAGCTGTGTGGGGTGTTCGTCAACGCGCAGATGGAGGAGATCGTCGACATCAGCGAGCAACTCGGCTTGACGCTGCTGCAGCTGCACGGCGACGAGGGGCCCTCTTTCTGCGGGGAGGCCGCACGCCGCACCGGCGCACGGATAGTCAAGGCGCTACAGGTATCCGGCATGGCCGACATCCAGGACGCGGCCCGCTTCCATACCGACTTCCATTTGCTCGATGCACGCTCTACCGAACCCGGGCACGAGCAGTTGCGTGGCGGCACGGGGGAGACCTTCGACTGGGGGCTGCTGGCCGGGCGGCGCTCGAAAGTGCCGTTGATCCTGAGCGGTGGCTTGAATCCCGGCAACGTGGGCGAGGCGATCGAGCGTGTGCGTCCGTTCGCCGTCGATACCGCCAGCGGTACGGAGAGCACGCCTGGGATCAAGGATCCGGTGAAGCTGCGCGACTTCTTCGCCGCGGTGGATCGCGCCGCCTTCGCTTCGCCTGGCCCAGAGCCTGCGCCTCCGACCATTTTGCGCGAGCCGGTGTCGGCCGCTTCCGACGAAGCTGTATCGGTCTCGCCCCACGCGCCCGAGTCCACCGAGACGGCCTCGCCGGACGAGCCGTCGCGGGAGGCGACGCCGTCTGTAGGCTCGCCCACGTGAGCGCGGTCGAGCACCGCTTCGGGCCCTATGGCGGGCAGTACGTTCCCGAGACGCTGATGCCGGCGCTGGCCGAGCTGGAGCAGGCATGGCTTGCCGCGCGCGAGGACCCCGCGTACAAGGCAGAGCTCGATCGCCTGTTGCGCGATTTCGCCGGACGTCCCACGCCGCTGTATCTCGCCGAGCGTATCTCCGCGCTTGTCGGCCGGCCGATTTACCTCAAGCGCGAGGATCTCAACCACACCGGCTCGCACAAGCTCAACAATGCGCTTGGGCAGGCGCTGCTGGCCAAGCGCATGGGCAAGCGCCGCATCATCGCCGAGACCGGCGCCGGCCAGCACGGCGTCGCCACCGCCACCGTTTGTGCGTTGCTCGACCTCGAGTGCGTTATCTACATGGGTACCGAGGACACGCGCCGCCAGGCGCCGAACGTGCAGCGCATGGAACTGCTCGGGGCGCGCGTGCATGCCGTCGACGCCGGCGCGCGCACGCTCAAGGAGGCCACTTCCGCGGCGATCCGCGACTGGGTGACGAACGTCGGCGACACCCACTACATCATCGGCTCGGTCGTCGGTCCGGCGCCCTACCCCGCCCTGGTGCGCGATCTGCAGCGTGTGATCGGCGACGAGGCGCGCGCGCAGCTGCTGGAGCGCGAGGGGCGTCTGCCGGCGCGCGTGATCGCGTGCGTTGGTGGGGGCTCCAACGCGCTTGGCATCTTCACGGCCTTTCTCGACGACGAGGGCGTCGAGCTGGTCGGCGTCGAGGCGGGGGGCGATGGGATCGAGACCGAGCGCCATGGCGCGCCGCTGACGGTGGCCGGCCGCGCCGGCGTGCTGCACGGGGCGCTGTCAGCGGTGATGCAGGACGAGGAGGGTCAGATCGTCGAGGCGCACTCGATCTCGGCGGGTTTGGACTATCCCGGAACGGGACCCCAGCACGCACACCTGCGCGACAGCGGCAGGGCCCGCTACGAGGCGATCACAGATCGTCAGGCGCTCGCCGCATTCCGCGAGGTGGCGCGCCTGGAGGGGATCATTCCGGCGCTCGAGACCGCGCACGCGCTCGCCTGGACGCTCGCGCAACCAGACGGCGAGCTGGACCTCGTGTGTCTGTCAGGGCGCGGCGACAAGGACTTGGCCGAGGTGCTCGATGCGAGCTGATTTTTTTGGGAGACAAGATTCGCTTGTCCCCTTGAGTACTCCCGTGTGGCCGGTCGCGCTGTGCCGCACGGGCCAGACGGCTCTTTTTGCCTTGGGATGGGGGCTGTGAGCGCTACCGCGACCACCGGTATCGACAGGATCGCCGCTGCCTTCGCGAGCAGCGGCAAGCGGGCCGCGCTGATGCCGTATCTGATGGGCGGCTTTCCAACGCTCGAGCAGTCGGCGAGGATCGGCCAGGCTTGCGTTGCCGCCGGCGCGGACCTGCTGGAGCTGGGCGTGCCCTACTCCGATCCGCTTGCCGACGGTCCGGTGATCCACGAGGCCGGGACACGCGCGCTTGCCGCGGGGGCGAGCCTCACGGGCGTGCTCGAGGTCGCGCGCAGGCTTGCGCCGAGCGTGCCTGTGGTGCTCATGTGCTACGCCAACATGGTCTTTGCGCCTGGGGTGGAGGCGTTTGTCGAGCGTCTTGCCCAAAGCGGAGCCAGTGGGCTGATCGTGCCGGACCTGCCATTGGAGGAGGCGTCACAGGTGCTCGGCGCTTGCGATGCGCATGGGCTTGCGCTGGTGCCGTTGGTCGCGCCCACGACGCCAGCGGAGCGCCTTGCCACGATCGGGGAGCGAGCCCGCGGCTTTCTCTACACGGTGTCGGTCGTGGGCACGACCGGTGAGCGGGCCACGCTGTCGGATCGCTTTGCCGAGGTTGTGAGCCGCGCGAAGGCCAGCACCGCCGCGCCGGTGGCGCTTGGCTTCGGGATCTCGACCCCCGAGCACGCACTGCAAGCGGCGCAAGCCGGGGCCGACGGCGTGATCGTCGGCACACGCCTGGTGCGTGCCGCGGCCGAGTCCGAGGATCCCGCCGGGGCCGTTGGGGAAGTCGTCGGAGAGCTTGCCGCGGCGCTGGCGGCGTAGGTTCCGGAGGCCCACGTCGCGCGTCGCCGGCCCGCCCGGGCGACCCGTGGTCGAGCCGCGGGTCGGCGACGCGGCCTATGCGGCGTCCTACTCGCGCAGGCTGTTATAGGATTCGCCCGCAATGGGACTGGTACTCACCGTAACCGCCGGGCTGGTCATCTGGATCGTGCTGTGGGCGCTGGGCGCGAAGGGCTTCGACTCCTTCATGCTCGCGACGCTGGTCACCATCGTGGGCGCCTCGCTAAAGATCCTTTCCGGCTATCTTCCGGGTCGTCGCGGCTAGCCATCGCGTGCGCGCGCGCTGGCTGGGCACCGGGGTCCTTGCCGCTCTCGCCCTCGTGCCGGCGCTGGCCGGCTGTGGCGGCGTAAGCAGCTCGACCGCCGCTGAGAACGTCGGCAGTCAGCTGACAATCTACTCGAGCTTGCCGCTGCAGGGGCCCGAGGGGTCGATCTCACAGCAGATCGTCGGCGGTGAGAAGCTCGCGCTGTCCGACGCGCAAGGGCACATCGGTCGCTTCACGGTCAACTATGTGTCGCTCGACGATTCCAGCCCCACGACCGGCGAGTGGGATCCGGGGGTCACCGCCTCCAACGCGAAGGCGGCGGCCCAGGACCCCACGACGATCGCCTACCTCGGCGACTTCAACTCCGGCGCCACCGCCGTGTCGCTGCCGCTGACCAATGCCGCCGGCATCCTGCAGGTCAGCCCGGCAAGCCCCTACGTTGGGCTGACGTCCTCTTTTGACGCCAACCAAGGAGAGCCGGAACGCTTCTATCTCACGGGCAAGCGCACGTTCGGGCGGATCGCGCCCGGCGATACGGCTCAGGCGGCCGCGCAGGTGGCGCTGCTGCGCCGGCTCGGGGTACACAAGCTGTATTTGGTCGCGGACCAGGACCCGTTCGACACACCGCTGGCGGCGATCGTCCAGGGCGATGCCGAACATGCCGGGATCGAGGTGGTGGGCGACGACACGATCACGATCGCTCCCGGCTCGAGCTTCACCGGCGAGGTGAAGAAGATCTCGGAAAGCGGCGCGCAGGCCGTGTTCGTCAGCGCGACCGCGACGGAGGAAGCGGCCGAATTCTGGCGTGAGCTGCATGCGGCGGCGCCGCATTTGTCGCTGCTTGCCTCGGCGACGATGGACAACAGCGTGTTCACCGCGCACCTCCAGGCGGCTGAGAGCGCGACGTTCATCGGCTCGCCGCTGCTGCCGATCGATCTCTATCCGCTCTCAGCGCGGCGTGTGTTGAGCGAGTACCGACGTCACTTCGCCACGGCGGGCGAAGCGTACGCGCTGTACGGCTACGAGACGATGAGCGTCGTGCTCGCCTCGATCCGCGCCGCCGGCGCAGGCGGCGACGATCGCCAGGCGGTGATCGACAGGTTCTTCGCCACGCACGAACGCCATTCCGTGCTTGGCGTGTACTCGATACAGCCGAACGGCGAAACGACCCTTTCCACGTACGCCATCGACCGCGTGGCGAACGGCACGTCCGTCTTCTGGCGTGCGTTCGACACGTCCGGCTGAAGCTCGCGAGTCGGCGGCACGCCGTCTGCGGGAGTTCCCGCCGCGATCTCGACGGGAGGTGACGCGCCGTGTCGGACGGTCTAGTCGCTGCCGAGCGCGGCGCGTAGCGCCTCGTCGAGCTTAGGGTGGCGGAACCGGTAGCCGAGCACCAGCGCCTTGGCGGGCAGCACGCGTGCTCCGGTCGTGACGATCTCGGCCATCTCTCCATACAGAAGCCCAAGCGCGGCCCCTGGCACTGGAAGGAACGATGGGCGGTTCAGCGCGCGTCCGAGCGCTTTGGAGAAGTCGCCGTTGCGCTGTGGCTCCGGTGCGGTCGCGTTGATCGCCCCTTGCCACTGCCGCTCGTCGATCGACGCGAGCACGATTCCCACCAGGTCGTCCGGGTGGATCCAGGAGATGTACTGGCGCCCGCCGGCGACCGGCCCACCCACGCCCAGCTTGAAGGGCGGCAGCATCTTGGCAAGCGCACCGCCGTCGCGATCGAGTACCACGCCGGTGCGCACCTTCGCCACGCGCAACCCGTAGCCCGTGGCGGCGTCGGCCTCTGCCTCCCAGGCCTGACATGTCTGTGCGAGGAAGTCGCTACCCGCGGGGACGTCCTCGTCGATCGGCTCGTCGCCGTGCGCGCCGTAGTAGCCGATCGCCGAGCCGCTCACCAGCACCGGCGGCCGCTCGGTCTCGGCAAGCTGGCCGAGTCCTTGCACGAGGTTCCGTGTGCCCGTCACACGGCTATCGCGAATGGCCTGCTTGGCCGTGGCGCTCCAGCGTTGCGCGATGTTCTCGCCGGCCAGGTGCACGATCGCGTCGCGACCGGCGAGCGCTCGAGCGGGGGCCGGTTCGCGCAGCGGGTCCCACTGCTCTCCCTGCCGAGGGTCGCGCGAGAGCGCTGTCACCTCGTCGCCGCGCTCCCTAAGCGCCGTCACAACGCGCCGGCCGATCAGGCCCGTCGCTCCGGTGATCGCTATCCGCATGGCCTCTCGCTCCGTCTGTTGTCCGCGTGGCTGGCGCGCGGTGCGGCTGGTCGCCCGCTGTGCCTCAGCTGTTGCTGTGAACGCGCTGCTCGCCCATGCCGGTCAGGGTATCGCCCTGCGCGTAGCCGACCTCCTGCCCGGCGAGCGCGTCGCCGCTGGCGCGCGCCTGCTCGGCCACGGCGGCCGCCACGGCTGGAGCAACATCGCGGTTGAAGACGGAGGGAATGATGTAGTCGTCGCGCAGCTCGCTGTCGTCGACGATCGCCGCGATCGCGGTGGCGGCGACCATCTTCATCTGCTCGGTGATCGAGCGTGCGCGCACGTCGAGCGCGCCGCGGAAGATGCCTGGGAAGCACAGCACGTTGTTGATCTGGTTGGGGTAGTCCGAGCGTCCGGTGGCCATGATGCGCACGTAGGGAGCGGCCTCCTCGGGAATCACCTCCGGGTTGGGGTTGGCCATCGCGAAGACCATCGCGTCCTTGTTCATCTTGGCCAGCGCCTGCACCGGCAGCGCCCTGGCCCCGGAGAGGCCGACGAGCAGGTCGGCACCGTCGATCACGTCGGCTGGGCTGCCCGTGCGTTGCTCTCCGTTGGTCGACTCGGCATACCAGCGCTTGATGGAGCTCATGCTGCCGTCGAGGTAGTCCTCGCGCAAGGTCGAGAGTGCGCCGCGCGAGTCGGCGCCGACGATCTCGCGCACACCGGCCTCCAGGAGGATCTTGGTGACGGCGACGCCCGCCGCCCCGAGCCCGATCACGAGCACTTTGAGATCGGCGAGGTTGCGGCCGGTCAACTTGGCCGCGTTCAGCAGCGCCGCCAGCACGACCACGGCGGTGCCGTGCTGGTCGTCGTGGAAGACGGGAATGTGAAGGTCGTGCTTGAGCCGCTCCTCGACCTCGAAGCAGCGTGGCGCGGAGATGTCCTCGAGGTTGATGCCGCCGAAGGAGGGCGCGATCAGCGTGACGGCGCGCACGATCTCATCCGTGTCCTTCGTGTCGAGGCAGATCGGGAAGGCATCCACGCCGGCGAACTCCTTGAACAGGCAGGCCTTGCCCTCCATCACCGGCATCGCCGCGGCGGGCCCGATGTCGCCGAGGCCGAGCACCGCCGTGCCGTCGGAGACGACGGCCACCGTGTTGCGCTTGATCGTGTACTGGAAGGCCTTGTCGGGGTCGTCCTTGATCGCCGTGCAGACTCTGGCCACCCCGGGCGTGTAGGCCATCGAGAGGTCGTCGCGCGTCTTCAGCGGATGCTTGTTGTGCTGTTCGATCTTGCCGCCGACGTGCAGCAGGAAGGTGCGGTCGATCGTGTCGATCACCTCGGCGCCGGCGAGCGAGGCGAGCGCTGAGAGGATGCGGTTCCAGTGGTCGCGACTGCCCGCGTCGACGAGGATGTCGCGCACGCTGTGCCCAGCATCGGCCTCGACGAGGTCGACGGCGACGACCATTCCGCCCTGCTCGCCGATCATGTCGGTGACCTGGCCGAGCATGCCTTGGTGCTCGTCGATCTTGACGCGGATGGTGAGGCGATACTGCGCGCTGGGGGTGACGCTCACTGAGACGGGACTCCTCGAAGTAGTCGGCGCACTGGTCGGGCCGGCCCGGCATGTTATTTGCTTCGGCCCCATGGGCCGGCACTCCCCCGACGGTCTTGCCGGGGAGGGCCTACTAGAGTGCCCGGCGTGGAGCGCCGCGTATTCCTGATCGACGGTCCCAGCCTCGTCTACCGGGCCTTCTACGCGTTGCCGGAGTCGATCGCGACCTCCACGGGCGAGCCCACCAACGCGATCTTCGGGTTCGCCTCGATGCTCGTGAAGATCATCACCGACTATGGCGTGCGGCCCACGGTCGTCGCCTGGGACGCGGGCAGCTCGGGGCGCACCGAATTGTTCGCCGACTACAAGGCGGGCCGACGCTCGCGTCCGGATCTGCTCAAGGCGCAGTGGCCGGCGATGGAACCGCTGGTCGAGGCGTTCGGCTATCGCAACGTCAAGCTCGAGGGCTACGAGGCCGACGACGTGATCGCCACGCTAGCCGAGCAGGCCCGGGCGGCGGAGGTGCCAGTGACGATCGTGACCGGCGACCGGGACGTCTTCCAACTGATCGACGAGCAGGGCCTCGTGCAGGTAATGGCCACGGCGCGTGGCATCACCGAGACCAAGCTGTACGACCGCCAGGCGGTGATCGATCGCTATGGCTTGCCGCCCGAGCTGATCCCCGACTTCTACGGCCTCAAGGGCGACACCTCCGACAACATCCCCGGCATTCCCGGCATCGGCGAGAAGACCGCCAGCGAGCTGATCCAGCGCTTCGGCGGCTTGGAGCAGGTGCTGTCTCACGTGGACGAGATCAGCGGCCCCAAGCGTAAACAGAATCTGCTCGAGCACGCGGAGAACGCACGCATGTCGATGAGTCTCGCCACCGTGCAGCGTGGGTTGGCGCTCGACTTCGACCCTGGCGGCGAGGCGGCGCACGAGCCCGATCGCTCGCGTCTGCGCGAGGTCTTCCGCCGCTACGAGCTGCGCGATCCGCTCCGCCGCTTGGAGGAGGCGCTCGGCGAGGTCGAGCTTGCCAAGACGACCTCCTCGGATGAGGTCAAGCTCACAGCGCACGTGCGCCACGGCACGGTGGCCGACGTCGCCAAGCTCGTGGCGGCGGGCGATGCGGCGCAGGAGTTGTGTGTGGTGGTTCACCAGAGCGAGGCGCCTGAGGGTGAGCTGTTCGCCGAAGGCTCGCCGTGGCGCTTTGCGGTCTATGCCCAGCGGGCGCCGAGCATCGAGTCTTCGCCCGAGGCCCAATCGCCGCCGAACGCCGAGCCTTCCCTGGGCGTCCAACCGCCGCTGAGTGGCCGGCCGGCGTTGGGAGTCGAGCCCACGCTGCACGGAGAGGCCCCTGCCGTTAAGCAGGGGCTTGCCGGTGGGGCTCGGCGTGGAAGCGTGCTCGTCGGCGATTGTGGGGGTCCGGAGGGGGTGGTGGCTGCTTGTGCGGATCGTTCCGTTGTCGCGCACGACGCGAAGGCTCTTGGCCTGGTCCCGCCGGGCCTCGCACACGACACGCTGCTCGGCGCCTATCTGCTCGAGCCGGCTCGTCGCGGCTACCCATTTGACGAGCTGTGCGAAGAGCGCGGGTTGGTTGCGGACGTCGAGGACCCTGTTGCCGCTCAGGCGCTGTTGCTCGGCGCTCTGGCCACGTGGCAGCGCGAGCAGATTGTCGAGCGCGAGCTGCAGGCGGTGATGGGAGACATCGAGTTGCCGCTGGTGTCGGTGCTGCGCGAGATGGAGTTGCTCGGCGTGCGCTTGAACGTGGAGCGCTTGCGGGAGATCACCGAACGCGTCTACGAGGAGATCGAGGCGCTCGAAGCACGCATCTTCGCGCTTGCCGAGGAGGAGTTCACGATCGGCTCGCCCCAGCAGCTGGGCGAGATCCTGTTCGTGAAGCTCGGCCTTTCGCGCAAGCGTCGCGGCAAGACGGGCTTCTCCACCGACGCGCGTGTGTTGCAGGCCATCCGCGAGGAGCACGAGATCGTGCCCTGTATTGAGCGCTGGCGCGAGCTTTCAACCCTGATCAAGACCTACCTGGATGTGCTCCCCCAGATGGTGGACGAGCGCGCGCGCATCCACACCACCTTCCTGCAGGCCGGAGCGCAGACCGGACGCCTCGCATCCACCAACCCGAACATGCAGAACGTCCCGATTCGCACTCCCTTGGGGCGTGAGATCCGCGGCTGCTTCGAGGCGGATGACGGCTGTGTGCTGATCTCAGCCGACTACTCCCAGATCGAGCTGCGCGTGCTTGCGCATGCGGCTGAGGAGCCGGTGCTCGTGGAGATCTTCGAGCGCGGCGAAGACGTTCACACGGCCACCGCCTCAGAGGTGTTCGGCGTCACGGCTGAGCAGATCGACCCGGGTATGCGCTCGAAGGCCAAGATGATCAACTACGGGATCGTCTACGGGCTCTCGGATTTCGGCCTGGCGGATCGACTGAACATCCCGCGCGAGGAGGCCAAAGTTTTCATCGACGCATATCTGGCGCGCTTCTCGCGTGTCGCGCAGTTCATCGAGGAGACGATCGAGCTGGCCAAGCAGGAGGGTCATGTCAAGACGCTGTGGGGCCGGCGCCGCCAGATCCCAGAGCTGCAAGCCCGTAATTATCAGGTGCGCTCGCTCGGCGAGCGGCTGGCCGTCAACACGGTCATTCAGGGAACCGCGGCCGACATCATCAAGCTGGCGATGGTGCGCTGCCATGACACGCTGCGCGACACGGGTCTCGCCACCAAGCAGATCCTCACGATTCACGACGAGCTGTTGTTCGAAGGCCCGCCCGATGAGCGCGGGGCGGCCTGCCTGCTGATCGAGGAGGAGATGTGCGGCGTGTGGGAGCACTCCCCGCCGATGGCGGTCGACATCGGTGTGGGACAGAACTGGCTGGAGGCGAAGTGAGCCGTTTGCTGGCCGTTGTGCTGGTTGCGGTCGCCGGCGTGCTCGTAGGCGCCCAACCGGCGGTAAACGCGCGCCTCGGCCGTGCCGTCGGTGCGGTGCCAGCCGCCGCCGTCTCCTTCACGGTCGGCACAATCGCGCTGCTGCTGATCGTTTCGCTCAGCAGCGAAGGGTTCGATGGCCTCGCCAACATAGGGAAGGCTCCGTGGTGGGCGTTCGTCGGCGGTCTGTTGGGCGCCGCGTACGTGACCGTCGCGATCCTCACCGTGGGCACGCTCGGCGTCAGCGCCCTAACCGCCGTGGTCATCTCCGGTCAGCTGTTCGCGGCTGTGCTGATCGACCGCTTCGGCCTGCTCGGCATCGCAAGGCAGCCGATAGGCGCCACACGCATCCTCGGGCTGGTACTGCTCGTCGCTGGCGTTGTGCTGGTCGTGCGACGGTAGCGCGGCATGGCGATGCTGGCATCGTGTCGAATGGGCAGCGTGAGTCGACTGCCAAGGGCGGCTTAACTAGCTAATTTAGCTAGATCTGTTATGGTTTCCCACATGGCAATCAGTGTGGGTATGCACGAGGCGAAGACAACGCTTTCGCGACTCGTTGACGTCGCCCAGGCCGGCGAGGAGGTCGTCATAACGCGTAGGGGCAAGCCGGTCGCCAAACTCGAGCCTGTGAGCGTCCGACCGCACGAGAGCATGTACGGCTCGCTCAAAGGTCAGATCAAGATGGCCGACGACTTCGACGAGCTGCCGGACGACATTGCACATGCATTCGGCATGATCGATTGAAGCTGCTGATCGACACGCATGCCGCCCTGTGGTTTCTGGAGGGCGACCCGAGCCTATCTGCGGTCGCGCTCAGCTTGATCGAAGACGATTCAATCGAGCGCAGGTTGAGCGCCGCGTCGGTTTGGGAGGTCGCGATCAAGCGCGGCACTGGCAAGCTAACAGCTACCGCCGACTTCCATGAGCGCATGGAGAGAAAAGGCGTGCGAGGGTTGTCTGTGACCGATGCGCATGCGGCAGCCGTCACCGATCTACCGATGCATCACAGAGACCCTTTCGATCGACTACTCGTAGCGCAGGCGAGGATCGAGGGCATGTCGATCCTTAGTAAAGATGAGAACCTGCGCGCCTACGATGTGCCTGTGGTCTGGTAGGCGGCTTTGCGCCGTGCGGCATCACGCGATTACGTCGCGATATGCCTCGCCGAGTAGCCGCACACCCTGCTCGATTGCCGGCTCGGGAAGGTTGCCGTAACCGAGCAGTACGCCAGGCGGCCCGTTGGCCTCGAAGCGGTGCAGCGCCAGCCCCTCGGCGCCGACGCCCCGCTCGGCGCCGGCGCGCAGCAATAGCGACTCGTCGATCTCCTCGGGCAGCATCACCAGCTCGAACAGCCCGGCGTCGGCGCCGCTGACGCGTGCGCCCGGCAGCCAGCGCTCCAGCGCTGCCAGCAAGGTCTCGCGGCGTCGCTGGTAGCGCAGGCGCATACGGCGCACGTGGCGGTCGAGCTCGCCGCGGGCGATGAAGTCGCGCAATGCGAGCTGGCCGACCACCTCCGAGCCGCCGTCCTCGATCGTCTTCGCCGCGGTCAGCTCCCACGTCAGCCAGGACGGCAACAGCATCCAGCCAAGCCGCATCGCGGGCGCAAGCCGCTTGCTCGCGGAGCCGATGTAGACGACCTGCTCCGGTGCCAGCCCTTGCAGCGCGCCGACCGCCACGCGGTCGTAGCGAAACTCGGAGTCGTAGTCGTCCTCGATTATCAGCCGCTCGTCCTCGGCCCACTCGATCAAGGCGGCCCGTCGCTCGGGCGCGAGCACGGCGCCGGTCGGGAACTGGTGGGCGGGCGTGAGCAGAACCGCCGAGGCTCCTGTCGCGGCAAGCGCGTCGACGCGCAGCCCGCTCTCGTCGACCGGGATCGGCACCACCTCGAGGCCGGCTTGTTCGACGATCAGCCGGTGCGGATGCCAGCCCGGATCCTCGAGCGCAACCTGTTCGACGCCGTGTCCGCGCAGCGCGCGGCACAGCAGTGAGAGTCCTTGCATGAAGCCGGTGCACACGAGCATGTGCTCGGGGTCGGCGTCGGCGCCGCGCACCCGTCCGAGGTAGCCGGCAAGCGCTTCGCGCAATGCCGGCACCCCGCGCGGGTCGCCGTAGCCGAGCGAATCCAGCGGTGAGACGCGTAGCGCGCTGCGCAGCGAGCGCAGCCACGCCTCGCGGGGAAAGTCGAGCAGGTCCGGCAGTCCGGGATGGAAGTTGTAGGAATAGCTCTGAAGCAGCGAGCGCGCTGAAGGCCGCTGGCTGGCGGCACGTACTGCCTTGGCAACCCGTACGGGCGCGCCTTGGCTGGTGGTGAGATAGCCCTCCACGGCGAGCTGTTCATAGGCCTCGGTCACCACGCCGCGTGAGACGCCGAGCTCCCGCGCAAGCCCACGCGTCGAGGGCAAGCGTGCCTCGGCTGCCAGGACCCCGGAACGAATCTGCGCGCGCAGCGCACGCTCGATCTGCTCATGCAGCGGCAGCTCGCCGTCGCGGTCCAGCTCGACAAGCAGTTCCGGCCCTCCAACTGGCCCTATTTTGTTTGTCACTACTGGAACTGTAATAGAGACCAGTATCGGCGTAGTTTGATCGTCAAGGCGACATCCGCTCCAACCCAGATCACTCCCAAACCCCAGCCCGCCGAGCCAAAAATCCCCATCCCCGACTTCCAGTTCCATCCGCCGTCCTCGCGCGGCGCCTGGAACAAGTGCGATCTTCTCCCAAGGAGGCAATCACCATGAGCCCGATCAACGACAGCGCCGGCAAGCCACAGATCACGATCGTCGGAGGCGGGATCGCGGGACTCGTGGCGGCGATCGCCTGCGCGGAGGAGGGAGCCAAGGTGCGCCTCGTGGAGGCTCACGAGAGCCTTGGCGGCAGGGGCCGCAGCACCGACGGCCCTTACAAGGCGAATCTCGGCCCGCATGCGATGTACAAGGACGGCGCCTTCTGGAGGTGGATGCGCGAGCGCGACATCTTGCCCGCGCACAACAGCGCCCGTTTGACGGGCGCCCGGCTGCGTCTCGGCGGGACGTTGCGACGCACGCCGCCGCTCGGGACTCTGCCCGCGATCTTGCGTCTGCGCGGTCGTGAAGCGCCTGTATCCACCGATTTCAGGACGTGGATGGCCACCCACGTCGACGACGAGACCGCGGCGATGCTCTCCTCGGGGGCCGGCGTCTTCACTTTCCACCACGACCCGGGCGAACTCTCGGCGGCGTTCGTGTGGCCGCGCATGGTGCGTCTGCTGTTGACGGCTCCTTCGATCGTGCGCTATCCGGTGGCAGGTTGGAGCACGTTGGTGGAGTCGCTCGAGAAGCGCGTGCGCGAGCTCGGGGTAACGGTCGAGACCAGCGCACGTGTGGAGGAGCTGCCGGCTACCCCAACGATCCTGGCAACAGAGCTCGACCAGGCCCGTGAGCTGCTCGGCGACGACAGCTTGCGTTGGCAGAGCGGCCGCACGCTCTGCTTGGACGTCGGCGTGCGCTACCGCCGCGGAGACCCGACGATCGTCGCCGACCTGGACGAGTCGGGCTGGATCGGTCGCTATTCCGGCGCCAACCCGACGATTGCCCCAGACGGCGAGGAGTTGATCCAGGCGCAGATGCCGATCCGCCCGGGTGAGAGCGCGGACCTGGCCGCAGCGCGCTTGGAACGCTTCCTCGACCTCAGCATTCAGGACTGGCGCGAGCGCGAGACATGGCGACGGCGTCAGGTGATGGACGCACGCTCGGGCGCGCTGGACATGCCCGGCTCCAGCTGGCGGGATCGTCCGGCTGTCGATCGTGGCGACGGCGTATTCCTGGCGGGCGACATGGTCGCCGCCGACGGCATGCTCGCCGAGGTCTCCTGGTCAAGCGCAATCGAGGCGAGCCGTCTGGCGCTTCAAGCGCTCAGCACAACCCGTCCGCGGCTGCGTGAGGTCGCATAGGTTCTTTCAAATTCGGCGATGCCCCCCGCGCGCGCGGGGGGCATGCGCATTTTCGTAAGGGTCGGGCCTCAGCCTGTAGCTGTCGGTATACGCGCTCGTTGCGAGCGGAGGTCACGACCGGGACCACCGCCCACGAAGGCCGGCGGAGCGATCTCCAGGTAATGGTTGAAAGACCAGGCGCACGCGCGCTCTGAGGCGAGCGTGCGCGCCAGCAGCGTGATCGCGCGAGTGGGCGTGAGGCGCCCGACCGCGCGCTGGGTGTTCAGCAGCCAGCGATACTTGCGCTCGTGCGCATCGGAGAAGGCGCCGTAGCGGCTCAGCGCCTGCTCGCGCGTGGCGTCACCGGCGAGCACGGGCGCCAGCTCACGTGCGCAGGCAAGCCCGAAGTACAGCGCCGTACGGATCCCCTCGGCCGTGAGCGGCAGGCAGTGTCCGGCTGAGTCGCCGACGAAAAAGACGCCGTCCTCGACAGCGGGTCGCAGCTGGTGGGGGATCCAATTGCCCTGGTAGCCGTCGGCTGGCAGCCCAAGCTCGCCGGCGAGGCGCACGGTCGGCTCCTTGACGTGATGGGCGGGCCAGAACGAGCCGACGCCCACGCGCAACTCGTCGGTGGCGGGAAAGCTCCAGGCGTAGCCGGCGCGGATGTACCGCGGGTCGATCCACAGCTCCAGATCCTCGCCGGAGCCATGCGGATGAACCTCGAGTCCCCGCGAAAGGCGTGCGTTCGGGGGCTGAATCGGGGTGTCGTTGGAAAGCACCCGACGCCAGCCGAGCGCGTCGACGATCAACGACGCGGTCAAATCCCCACGGTCGGTGTGAACGGTGTTGCCGTCGCGCCCGCTGACCGTGGCCGTCTCGAACTCGGCGTCGCCCGGATGGGATTGTCCCCACAGCAGCGCGCACAGCTCGGGGTAGTCGAAGGTGGAGAACGTCCATGGCAGCTGCCAGCGCGCCGTGGTCCATGGCGTGTGCACGACGAGCTCGTCGAAGGTCTGACGCAGCGAGCCCGTAAGCGACATCGCCTCCAGCCAGCCGGTGGGGATCCCGCAGGCCGAGGTCTGGCGCTCGCCGATCTCATAGCGGTCGACCACGAGCACGCGCGCCCCCGTGTCGGCCAGCTCACGCGCGACGGCCAGCCCGGCGAATGAGGCGCCACATATGAGCACGTCGCAATCGCGCTGCAGCGGTGTGCGCTCGGCCCCGCGCTTGGTCGCTCTCACAGGCATAGGGCTGCCAATGATATGTACCCAACCAATTCCCATGGGCCCGTATCGCCATGCGTAGGGTCTCTGCCTCGGGCTCACCCCACCAATTCCAATGACCCCGCGCCGTCAGGCGCGGGGGTCTCAGCCCTGGGCCGCGTCCCTGCGCTAGGCTTCGACCGGTGCAAACACTTATAGAGAATCCCCAGGCCCAGGTGGTCGAGGGGTCCAACGGACTCCTGCTCGAAATCGACGGGCAGATAGTCCCCAACTACGACGCCACGATGCAGCCCTTCGAGGAGGGCGAGGTCGTGACGGGCAATGTCGTGCGCATCGACAAGGACGAGGTTCTCGTCGACATCGGCTACAAGTCCGAGGGCGTCATCCCGGCCAACGAGCTTTCGATTCGCAAGTCGGTCGATCCGCGTGAGGAGGTGTCGCTCGGCGAGGAGGTCGACGCGATGGTCCTCACCAAGGAGGACCAGGACGGTCGCCTGATCATGTCCAAGAAGCGCGCTCGCTTCGAGAAGGCGTGGCGCCGCATCGAGGCCGCCGCCGAGTCGGGCGAGCCGGTCATGGGCTCCGTCATCGAGGTCGTCAAGGGCGGCCTGATCATCGACCTGGGTGTGCGCGGCTTCCTGCCGGCCTCGCTCGTCGACATCCGCCGCGTGCCGAACCTCGACGAGTACCTCGGCACGCAGATCGAGACGAAGGTGATCGAGCTCAACCGCTCGCGCAACAACGTGGTGCTCTCGCGCCGCGCGGTGCTCGAGGAGGAGCGCAAGGAGGTGCGCCAGCAGATCCTTGACCGCCTGCAGCCGGGCCTGGTAGTGGAGGGTCAAATCTCCAACATCGTCGACTTCGGCGCGTTCGTCGACCTCGACGGGATCGACGGCCTGATCCACATCTCAGAGCTTTCCTGGTCGCACGTCAACCATCCAAGCGAGATCCTCAACATCGGCGACACCGTGCAGGTCAAGGTGCTCGACATCGACCGCGACCGCCAGCGCATCTCACTCGGTCTCAAGCAGACCCAGGAAGACCCGTGGCAGCGGATCGTAGATACCTACAACGTCAACGACGAGCTGGCCGGAAAGGTCACGAAGGTCGTCACGTTCGGCGCGTTCGTCGAGGTACTCGACGGCGTCGAGGGGCTTGTGCACATCTCAGAGCTCGCCGGCCATCATGTCGAGAGCCCGCGCGAGATCGTGCATCCGGGCGACGAGATCCGCGTGAAGATCCTCGAGATCGACTCCGAGCGTCGGCGCCTGTCGCTGTCGGCCAAGCGCGTCGAGGATCAGATCCTGCCGTTGCCGCGACCGGACGCGCCGGCGGCTTCGCCGGCCGAGCCAGGGGCTGTCGCCGACGAGCAGGTCGTGCTCGAGGACTCGCTTGACGTGGCCGTCGGAGAGGATGCCGGTGAGCTGGCAGCCGATCAGGCCGCGGCCGAACAGGCGCCCGCTGAGGCTCTGGCGTCGCAAGACACCATCGCCGAGCCTGCAGCTGAGAGTGTCGTTGACGCGCCGGCCGAGGAGGCCCTCGCCGCGGAGGAGCCGGTCGCTGAGGCTCTCGTGGAGGAGCCCGCTGTCCAGGAGCAGGCGGCAGAGCCTGTTGTTGAGGAGCCGGCTGTCGAGGAACCCGCCACGGAGGAGCCGGTTGCTGAGGTTGCGGTTGAGGAGCCCACACCGGAGGCGGCGGTCGCCGAGGTCGCTGTAGAGGAGCCGGTTGTCGAGGCCCCCGCTGCGGAGGGCGTCTCAGAGGAGCCGGTCGCCGGGGCCGACGCCGAGCAGCCTGTCGGCGAGCCGGCCCAAGACTGACGGACCAGAGACCGTGCAGCCGGTGGTGCCGTTCGTCGGGCTTACCGGCGGCATGGGCGCCGGTAAGTCGACTGCGCTGAAGGCGCTGAAAGAGCTTGGCGCGCAGGTGCTCTCGACCGACGCCGTGGTGCACGAGCTCTACGGCGAGAGCGATGTCAAGGATGCGGTAATCGAGCGCTGGGGCGCTGAGGTCGCGCCCGGGGGAGTGGTCGACCGTGCCGCCATCGCCGCCAAGGCGTTCGCCGGCGGAGAACAGGAGCGTAAGTGGCTGGAGAGCCTGTTGTGGCCGCTCGTCGGAGCCCGCATGGGCGCATGGCTCGAGCACGCTCGCGCGCTGCAACCGGCGCCCAAGGCAGCCGTGGTCGAGGTGCCGTTGCTGTTCGAGGCGGGCATGGAGAGCGGCTTCGACGCCACGATCGCGGTGATCGCACAGGAGGACACGCGTCGCGCGCGCGCCGCCACGCGCGGGCACGCGCTTGCCGAGGAGCGCGCCAGCAGACAGCTTTCGCAGGAGGAAAAGGCCGCACGCGCCGGCTTCGTGATTCACAACGATGGCAGTGAAGCCGACTTGCGGCGCGAGCTGGCCGACGTACTTGACAAGCTATCCACATGAGCTACACCCGCATGGGATCACGCCCTCTGGCGGGGGCGTGGGTTGGGGGGAGAGTTATGGGGGGATCATGCCTCCTGAAGGGGGCATGGGTTGAGAGAGGTCATGGTGCCCGCGTGGGACCATGCCTCCCAACAGGGGGCGTGGGTTGAGGGTTGCGCGTTCCGTAGCGGCTGCCCCCCGCGCGCGCGGGGGGCATCGGTCTTCGCGACCATTGCACCCGGCTCGCGCCTTTGTGCGGACGCTGCTCGCATTTGCGGTTCTCGCGGCGCTCGGGATCGTGATCGTCTCGCGTATCGAGCATGTCTCGGGCAATCAGGGGCTGCCGCTCAGCGATGCGAGCGTGATCCGCGAACAGGCGGCCGAAAAGCATCTCGACCCGGCGCTGATCGCCGGCGTGATCTACGCGGAGACGAAGTTCGACCCGCGTCCCTCCTCCGCGGGGGCGCTCGGCTTGATGCAGATTCTGCCCTCCACCGCCCAATACATCGCCCACCTCTCCGGGGGCACCGCCTTCACGACCGGCGATCTGGCTACGCCGAAGATCAACGTGGCCTACGGCAGCTGGTACCTGCGCTACCTGCTCGATCACTACGAAGGCAACGAGATGCTCGCGGTGGCGGCGTACAACGGCGGCCTGGCAAACGTCGATTCGTGGGTGGCGAAGGCGCGTGAAGCCGGCAAGACGCTCAGCGTCTCGGAAATACCTTTCCCCGAGACACAGGCATACGTACAGAAGGTGATGCGCGCCCAGGCGGAATATCGGGCCGTCTATCCCCGTCAGCTCGGGCTGTGAGCTCGCCTCGAGGACAATCCGGCAGCTCGCGCCGTCTGCCTTGATGCAGGCTCTAACGTAGGGGCCTGTGCCTGAATTCAAGCTCGACCCAGTGTTCACGCCGACGGCCGACCAGCCGAAGGCGATCGAATCGCTGTCCGAAGGGGTGCGCGAGGGGGAGCGCTTCCAGACATTGCTCGGGGCGACCGGCACCGGCAAGACGATGACGATGGCCGGCGTGATCCAGGAGGTGCAGAAGCCCTCGCTCGTGATCGCCCACAACAAGACGCTCGCCGCTCAGCTGTGCAACGAGTTTCGCACCTTCTTCCCCGAGAACGCTGTCGAGTACTTCGTCTCCTACTACGACTACTACCAGCCCGAGGCCTACGTCCCCAGCCGCGATCTGTACATCGAGAAGGACTCGGCCATCAACCAGGAGGTGGACCGTCTCAGGCATGCCGCCACGGCAGCCGTGTTTGCCAGGCGCGACGTGATCGTGGTGGCCTCGGTGTCCTGCATCTACGGCCTCGGCTCGCCGGAGACATATGAGATGAACATGCAGATCTTGCGTCGCGGTGAAGACATCGACCGTGACAAGCTGCTGCGCAAGCTCGTCTCGATTCAGTACACGCGCAACGACGCGGTGCTCTCGCGCGGCACCTTCAGGGTCAAGGGCGAGACGCTGGAGGTGTTCCCGGCCTACGCCGAGACGGCATTCAGGGCGACATTGTTCGGCGACGAAGTCGAGCGGCTGCAGCACTTCGACCCGCTGACCGGCGAAATGATCGCCGACGACCTCGAGCACGTGGCGATCTGGCCCGCCACGCACTACAACGTCAAGGAGGGCACGATCGAGGACGGCGTGGCGGCGATCGGCAGGGAGTTGAACGAGCGCTGCGAGCAGCTGGAGGCCGACGGCAAGCAGCTCGAGTCACATCGATTGCGTCAGCGCACCCAGTACGACATGGAGATGCTGCGCGAGATGGGCTTCTGCTCGGGGATCGAGAACTACTCGCGCATCCTCGACGGGCGCAAACCTGGCGAGCGTCCGTACTGTCTGATCGACTACTTCCCCGAGGATTTCGTCTGCTTCATCGACGAGTCACACCAGACGGTGCCGCAGATTGGGGGCATGTTCGAGGGCGATCGCTCGCGCAAGAGCACGCTCGTGGACTACGGCTTCAGATTGCCGAGCGCGATGGACAACCGTCCCCAGACCTTCGACGAGTTCCTCTCGATCACACCGCAGCTCGTGTTCTTGTCAGCCACGCCGGGCGAATACGAGCGCACTCGCTCTGGGCGCATTGTCGAGCAGATCGTGAGACCTACTGGAGTGGTGGATCCGCAGATAGACGTGCGCGAGACGCGCAACCAGATCGACGACCTGATGAACGAGATCCGCAAGCGCGTCGATGTGAACGAGCGGGTGCTGGTGACCACCCTCACGAAGAAGATGAGCGAGGACCTCTCCCAGTACCTGATCGAGATGGGCTTCAAGGTGCGCTACCTGCACTCGGAGATCGACACGCTCGAGCGCATCCAGATCATCCGCGACCTGCGCTTGGGCGAGTACGACGTGCTCGTCGGCGTGAACCTGCTGCGCGAGGGGCTCGACCTGCCGGAGGTGTCGCTGGTGGCGATCCTCGACGCCGACAAGGAGGGCTTCCTGCGTGGCGAGACTTCGCTGATCCAGACGATCGGCCGTGCGGCCCGCAATGTTAAGGGCACGGTGTTGATGTACGCCGACAAGGAGACCAAGGCGATGAAGGCGGCGATCGAGGAGACCGACCGCAGACGCGAGATCCAGGTTGCCTACAACGAGGAGCACGGGATCACCGCGTCGAGCATCGTCAAGGGGATATCCGACATCGCGGAGTTCCTGCAAGCCGAGTCGAAGGTGCCGAAGGGACGCCGGCGCAAGAACGCGACCAGGGCCAAGGCGAAGGAGATGCCTCTGCACGAGCTGGAGCGCATGGTCGTCGAGCTCGAGGAGGAGATGATCGCCGCCGCCGACGATCTGCGCTTCGAGTACGCCGCACAGTTGCGCGACGAGATCAGGGAGCTGCGGCGCGAGCTGAAGGATGTGCAGGCGAGCGAGGGGCCGGCCGGGCAAAGTGCTGGGAGTGAGTCCGCCACTGAGCCGGGCGAGGCGACCGAGGCGAGTGAGGCAACCGAGGCAAGCAAGGCAAGCGAGGCTCCCGCGGGCGAGGTGGCATAGGATGAGCGTTGTGGAACTGGACCGTCAGGGGATCGAGCGGCGCGATTTTCCAATCGTGCGCCGCGGCTATGACCCGGCGAGCGTCGATGCTCATCTGCGAGCGCTTGCCGCCGAGATAGAGGAGCTTCAGCGCGAAGCGTCGAGCCGTGGGGGAGAGTCGCTCGCCTCGAGCGCAGCAACTCAGGTCCAGGGAATCCTCGAGGCCGCCCAGGCGACGGCCGAGACGATCGAGCATCAGGCGGCCGAGCAGGCCCACCAGGTGCGCGAGGCCGCCGACGCGGATGCGCGGCGTACGCGCGAGGAGGCGGTTGCGCGGGCGCGGGAGCACGTAGCGGCCGTGTCGCGGGCCACCGAGGCGTTGCTCGGACATGTGGGCTCGCTCGACGGCGAGACGCGGGCCCTGGTCGACAGTTTGCGCAGCGGCGCCGGCCGCTTGGCGGGTGACCTGTCGTCCGTCGAGGGCGAGATGGAGGCGCTCTACGACGCGGCCTCGGGGCGCGCAGGTATGCAGCCGGCGGGGGAGCCTGGAGCCGCCGTTGCATACGGCGATGGTGGCCAGCTAGTCCCCGCCCCAGCACCGGAAACGCATAGCGAGCCGTTTGTCGAGACGCCGTCAGAGTCGCACGCGGGCATGCAGGGCGATCCCTACGCGCAGAGGCAAGAGGCCACGGTCTACGCCGCGGAGCGCTTCGAGATATCTGCCGTGGCCGAGGCGCCTCAGCAGTCGCCGACTGAGCCGGCGTTCGACGAGCAGCCGCCCTTCTCGGAGTCGGCGGCCACGAGCGATGCCGTTGCTGTCAACGGCGACCTCGACGGGGCGCGCCTGGTCGCGCTCAACATGGCGCTCAACGGCGACTCGCGCGAGGATACGGGCCGCTACCTGGAAGAGAACTTCGCGGTCCCCGACCGCGAGCGTCTGCTCGACGAGGTTTACGCGGCTATCGAAGGCTGAGCCCTGACGCGCGGCTGGCCTGCGTCCGCGCGTGCCGTCTTGCGCGTGGCTCAGTACTTGCCGGAGATGAGATTCCAGGCGCGATGCAGCTTGTCGGAGAACCCCGGGGCACCCTCGGCCGGGTCGTCCTTCATGACCCCTGGATTCTCGGTCGGCGCCGGTAGCGCGCGGCAGGCGTCGGCATCGAGCTTGAGCGTGACCGCGCGCTCGTGTATCGAGTCGACGTCGTCGGCGTCGGCGAAGCGGTGGTCGCCGTGGCCCTCGTGCTCGTCGATCACGATCCCGTCGAAGACGTCCTCCTCGAGCACGGCGAGCACATGCGTGACCTCGCCGATCTTCTCACCATCGCTGCTGTAGACCGGGGTGCCGGGGTCGAGTACCTCGTAGGAGATCGGGAGGCCGGGGTCGTCCATACGGCCCAGCATACCGGTCCAATAAGGACAGCCTGCTTGCCACGAGACCGGCTGGCCGAGGCGAACGTCTGTTCGCGTCAATACAATGACAGGCGAATGGCCCAAAGCAACAAGATCGTCGTCAGCGGCGCGCGCGAGCACAATCTGAAGGACATCTCCCTGGAGCTGCCGCGGGATGCCCTCGTGGTGATCACCGGCCTGTCCGGTTCGGGCAAGAGCTCGCTCGCGTTCGACACGATCTACGCCGAGGGCCAACGTCGCTACGTGGAGTCGCTGTCCGCTTACGCGCGTCAGTTCCTCGGCCAGATGGACAAGCCGGACGTCGACTCGATCGAGGGGCTCTCGCCGGCGATCTCGATCGACCAGAAGACGACCTCGCGCAATCCCCGCTCGACCGTCGGGACCGTCACCGAGATCTACGACTACCTGCGTCTGCTGTGGGCGCGCGTCGGCAAGCCGCACTGCCCGATCTGCGGCCGGCCGATCGTCGGCCAGTCGGCCGAGCAGATCATCGACCAGGCGATGGGCTTGGCCGAGGGCACGCGCTTCATGGTCCTGGCTCCGGTCGTCAGGGGCCGCAAGGGCGAGTACGGCAAGCTCTTGGAGGAGCTGCTCGCCGACGGCTTCGCGCGCGTGAAGATCGACGGGCGCATCCGCATGCTCGAGGAGTCGATCGTCCTGGACAAGCGCTACAAGCACGACGTCTCCGTCGTCGTGGATCGCCTTGCGATGCGCCATGACATCCGCAAGCGTCTGGCCGACTCGATCGAGACAGCGGTCGGGCTCGCGGATGGCTTGGTCGAGATCGAGATCGTCGGGTCTTCGCGCAGCGAAAATGATGGGGATGGAAATGGCGTGCCCGCACCGGGAGACGGCCAGGCCCATTCATCCGGCGCCCTTGGCGTCAAGGCGGCGAATGCCCAGATCGTTCCGGGCGCAAAGCCCACGCCAGGAACGCTGTTCACCTTCTCCGAGAAGTTCGCCTGCCCAGAGCACGGGCCGTCGCTGGTCGAGCTCGAGCCGCGCATCTTCTCCTTCAACTCCCCTCACGGCGCCTGCGAGCGCTGCACGGGTCTCGGCTCGCAAATGGTGATCGACCCCGATCTGGTGGTGCCCGATCCAACCCTGTCGGTCGGGGAAGGCGCGATCGCGCCGTGGGCCAACAGCGCCTCCAACTACTACGAGCAGGTGACCGAGGCGATTGCAAAGCGCTACAAGGTCGACCTGGGGACGCCATGGGACGAGTTGCCGCGGGAGCATCGCGATCTGTTCCTGACGGGAACCAACGGCGAGCCGCTGCAGATCACCTACCGCAACCGCTTCGGGCGCACGCGCTCCTATGGCACACGCTTCGAGGGGGTGCTCGCGAATCTGCAGCGGCGCTATCGCGAGACCGACTCGGAGTGGACGCGCGAGAAGATCGAGGAATTCATGTCGCTGCGTGCCTGCCCGGAGTGCGGTGGGGCGCGGCTGCGGCCCGAGTCGCGCGCGGTGCTCGTCGCGGGCACACGGATCGAGGACTTCTGCGCGCTCTCAGCGCGACGGGCGTTGGCCTGGCTCGAGCAGGTCGAGCTCTCCGAGACCGATCGGCATGTAGCGCGCTTGATCTTGCGTGAGATCACAGAGCGCCTTCAGTTCTTGGAGAACGTGGGCATCGGCTACCTCTCGATGGACCGTGCCGCCTCGACGCTGTCGGGCGGGGAGGCGCAGCGCATCCGCCTGGCCACACAGATCGGCTCGTCACTGGTCGGTGTGCTCTACATCCTCGATGAGCCTTCGATCGGCCTGCACCAGCGCGACAACGAGAAGCTGATCGCGACGCTCGAGCGCTTGCGCGACCTTGGCAATACGGTGATCGTGGTCGAGCACGACGAGCAGACGATGCGCAGCGCCGACCACCTCGTCGATCTGGGGCCCGGCGCCGGCGAACATGGCGGCTGGATCGTGGCGCAGGGGACGGCCGCGCAGGTGCAGAAAGTCAAGCAATCGCTGACCGGGCAGTTCCTGGCGGGCACGCGCACGATCGAGCTTCCGGAGAAACGGCGCACGCCGATCGGCTATGTCGAGATCCTCGGCGCAAGCCAGCACAACCTGCGTGACGTTGACGTGCATATCCCGCTCGGCACGCTCACCTGCGTCACCGGCGTGTCCGGCTCGGGCAAGTCGACGCTTGTCAACGAAGTGCTGTACAAGGCGGTGGCCAACCGCTTGCACCGGGCCAGACAGCGTCCGGGCGCGCACCGCGCTATCCATGGTCTCGATCAGCTCGACAAGATCATCGCCGTCGACCAGTCGCCGATCGGGCGCACGCCGCGCTCGAACCCGGCCACGTACACGGGTCTGTTCGACGTGATCCGCGACCTCTTCTCAAAGACGCAGGAGGCCCGCGCGCGTGGGTACAAGCCGGGGCGCTTCTCCTTCAACGTCAAGGGCGGGCGTTGCGAGGTATGCAGGGGCGACGGCCAGATCAAGATCGAGATGCACTTCCTGCCGGACGTTTACGTGCCCTGCGAGCAGTGCGACGGGCGCCGCTACAACCGCGAGACGCTGGAGGTGAAGTTCAAGGGCAAGAGCATCGCCGAGGTCCTGGCGATGCCGGTCGAGGAGGCGCTGCACTTCTTCGAGCACATCCCCAAGATCCGCCGCCGCCTGGAGACGCTAGACGCGGTCGGCCTCGGCTACATCCGCCTCGGCCAGCCGGCGACGACGCTGTCCGGCGGCGAGGCACAGCGCGTGAAGCTCGCGACCGAGCTCTCCAAGGTCGCCACAGGGCGCACCTTGTACATCCTCGACGAGCCCACGACGGGCCTGCACTTCGCCGACGTGCAGCGGTTGCTCGAGGTGTTGCAGAGGCTGGTCGACGCCGGCAACAGCGTGGTCGTGATCGAGCACAACCTCGATGTGATCAAGTGCGCCGATCGCCTGATCGACATGGGACCAGAGGGTGGAGAGGAGGGCGGCATGGTGATCGCCGCCGGCACCCCGGAGGAGGTGGCGGCGGAGCGTGGGTCGCACACGGGCGAGTTCCTGCGCGACTTGCTCGTGGCTAAGCCCAAGGCTAGCCCGCGCTCGCGTGCCGGCAAGGCTAAGAAGGTGAGCGTCAAGGCCAAGAAGGTCAGCGCAAACGGTGCGTCGTCCAATGGCGCATCAGGCGCAAAGCGGAAGGCGAAGTCGGCGGCGCGCGCGTGAGCGATCTGGGCCGCAAGGCCTGGCTGTGGGCGGTCAGATGGCGCTGGTATGAGCGCAACTCGTTGCCTTGGAACCGCTTGGCGATCCACCGCGAATTCATGCGCCGCGAAGCCTTCGCGCGCTGGCCGCTGCATGGCGATGTTCTGGTGGCGCTACGCGAGGGACGCTTGGAGATTGGCGCACATGTGTTGCTCGAGCCTGGCGTTTGGATCACAATGCCCGGCAGCGCCCGTGTGCGCATCGGCAGCGGCACGTTCCTGAACATGGGTGTGATGGTCGCCGCGGAGCAATTGGTGGAGATCGGCGATAACTGCATGCTCGCCAACGGCTGCTTTGTCTCGGATGCCAGCCACCGCTACGACGACCCCGACAAGCCGATCACTTGGCAGGGCTTCGACAGCAAGGGCCCGACCAAGATTGGCGAGAACTGTTGGCTAGGAGCCAATGTGGTCGTCACAAGCGGCGTCAGCATCGGCGAGCGCTGCGTGATCGGCGCCAACAGCGTCGTCACCAAAGACGTGGAGCCATTTTCGATCGTGGCCGGTGCGCCGGCGCGAGTGCTGCGCAAAATCGAGTACGGCGAGCACACCGCCGTCTCCTAACGGTGTGCTCCCGCTGGGACCGGCGGAGTGCTCAGGCGAGCAGCGTGTGTAGCTCCGCCAGCTCGCCCGCATCTATCGAATAGCCGTGCTCCGGTCCCGGGTAGCGCCCTGAGCGCACGTCCTCCGCGTAGGCGCTGATGCCGGCATCCATCTCCTGCTGGATGTTGGCGTAGCGCTTGACGAAGCGCGGCCCAAGCCCGTCGCGGATGCCGAGCAGGTCGTGGAACACGAGCACCTGCCCATCCGTGTCAGGCCCGGCGCCGATGCCGATCACGGGCACCTCGAGGTGGGGCATCAGCTCCTTGGTGACGGCGCTCGGGATCGCCTCGAACACGATCGCAAAGCAGCCGCTGCCCTGTAGCGCCAACGCCTCCGAGGCGATGCGCGCAGCCGCCGCGGCGGTGCGGCCCTGGGCCTTCCAGCCGCCAAGCGCGGTCGAGCTCTGCGGCGTGAGCCCGACATGTCCCATCACAGGAATGCCGGCACCGATGATCGCGCGCGCACGACTCGCGGAGGCGGGACCGCCGCCCTCGAGCTTGACCGCACCGCATCCGGCCTCCTTGACCATGCGCACAGCACTGGTAACGGCCTGCTCGTCGCTGATCTCATACGAGCCGAACGGCAGGTCGCCAATCATCAAGGGCGTGTTCAGCCCACGCCGCACAGCCCGGGCGAGCACCAACATGTCATCGAGGTCGACAGGCGTGGTCGAGTTGTAGCCGAGGATCGTGGTGGCGGCCGAGTCGCCGACGAGCACGAGGTCCACACCGCCAGCCTCGGCGGCGCGTGCGCTCGGGTAGTCGTAGGCGGTGACCATCACGAGCGGCTCGCCGAGTCGCTTCTTTTCGGCGAGCAGTGGCAGGGTCATGGGAAGGCGGCCGGGGTCGGACGGGACGCCGAGACCGGACCCGCCGGGCATCGTCTTGCCCTGGTGTCCTGAACTGGGATCGCTGGGATGGCTTGACATGGTGAGTCCTCTCTGGCGCTGGTTGACGCCTTGCTAACTCCTGGCGCTCGCCTCGAGGGAGGCCGGCGGGGAGCTCAGCAGGGTCGCCACCGCGTCGTCGACGGTGATGATGCGATTGGTTTGAGCCTCGACGTGCACGACGCGAGGCTCGTAGTGCTCCAGCTCCACACGGTCGTACTGACCGTAGGAGATGACGATGACGGTGTCGCCGCGGTGCACGAGGCGCGCGGCGGCGCCGTTGACCTTGATGTCGCCGGAGCCGCGCTGCCCGGCGATCGTGTACGTCTCGAAGCGGGCTCCGTTGTCGACGTCGACAACGTGAACCTGCTCGTGCTCGAGGATGTCCGCGGCCTCGAGCAGGTCGGGGTCGATCGTGATCGAGCCGACGTAATGGAGGTCGCAGTCGGTCACGGTGGCCCGATGGATCTTTGACTTGAGCATCACGCGCTGCATGCGATGGTGGCCTCTCTTGATTGTGGCTTCACGGGTATCGAAGGGTCCAAGATCAGGTTGTCGATCAAACGAGTCGAGCCGACTCTGGCCGCGATGGCGAGCAGCGCTGGTCGCTCCAAGCGTGTGATTGGATCGAGCGTGTCCGGATGCACGAGCGCTATGTACTCGGGCTCGACGCCGAATG
Source organism: Solirubrobacteraceae bacterium (assembly GCA_036266805.1). Lineage (GTDB taxonomy): Bacteria > Actinomycetota > Thermoleophilia > Solirubrobacterales > Solirubrobacteraceae > Palsa-744. The sequence goes on along the minus strand of DATAXK010000034.1, from coordinate 55,590 downwards.
CGCTCATCGCCTCGCGCGCCGTTGCCATCAGCACATCGGCAGAGAGCTCGCCGTCTTTGACGGCCGCAGTGGCGGCTGCAAGCGCGCGGGGCATAGCTAGCGCCTGAGCTCGCTCTTCGGGGTTCAAATGCGCATTGCGGCTGGACATCGCAAGCCCGTCCGCTTCGCGCACAGTGGGACAAGCCTCGATGCTCACGTTCATGTTCAGGTCCTCGACCATACGTCGGATAACGATCGCCTGCTGAGCGTCCTTCTGGCCGAAGTAGGCGACGTCGGGCGAGACGATGTTCAAAAGCTTCGTAACGACGGTCGTGACGCCGCGGAAATGGCTTGCTCCACGCACGGCCCCCTCCAGGCGATCGGTCAGGCCGAGCACTTCGACCGACGTCGAGAAGCCGGCTGGGTAGATCTCATCGACGGCCGGAGAAAACAGCAAATCCGTTCCAGCCGCCGCGGCCAGCTCGCGGTCGCGCTGCTCCCGGCGGGGATAGCGGTCGAGGTCGGCGCTCTCGTTGAACTGCGAGGGGTTCACGAACAGCGACACGACAACGACGTCACAGTCGGCGCGTGCGCGTTCGATCAACGAGACGTGTCCCTCGTGTAGGGCACCCATCGTCGGCACCAGACCGACCGTGCGCCCCCTTCGGCGGCCCGGCTCGAGCGCCGTTTGCACCTGCTCCACGGTGCGCAAGACCCTCACCGCCATCGCCCCGATTCCCATGTGGGCTCGACGCGTATCGCGAGCAGTGCACCCACCGCCGGCGCAGTGCCCACCCGAGGCCTGCAAGCCATTCCTAGCGCAGGCCCAATCGATGTAGAGATCGAAAAGTTCATCTGACTCGGTCCAGTTCCCAGGGGGATACCGGTCGCGACTTGCTCAAGCATATCGTGCAAGCGCGCCGATGACTACCATCCGCAGCGATGTCTTCGGCGGAGATCGATCAGCGGCGCGAGGCCCTCAAGCAGGTTTTTGCTCAAGCAAGCGTATGCACGCGCTGTCAAGAGCTGGCCGCCACCCGCAAGAGCGTCGTTTTCGGTGCCGGCAACGCAAATGCCGAGCTGATGTTCGTCGGCGAGGCGCCGGGCGCCAGCGAGGACGAGCAGGGCCTGCCGTTCGTCGGTCGCGCCGGCAAGCTGTTGGAAACGCTGCTCAAAGAGATCGGCCTGGAGCGCAAGGACGTCTTTATTGCCAACGTCCTCAAGTGCCGCCCTCCCGGCAACCGCGATCCGCTGCCCTTGGAGATCGAGAACTGCCACGAGTACCTCTACCGGCAGGTCGAGTTGATCCAGCCCCGTGTGATTTGCTCATTGGGCAATTTCTCGACGAAGCTGCTCAGGGACGACCCAACCGGGATCACACGTCTGCACGGCAAACCGCAAGAGCTGACGCTCGGCAGGCGCACGGTACGGCTCTATCCGATCTTCCATCCCGCCGCGGCCTTGTACACCCCACGCATGCTCGAGACGCTGCGCGAGGACTTTGCGCGGCTGCCGGAGCTGCTGGCACAACCCGAGCCGCCCCAGCCGGTCGAGGGAGAGGCTGAGGCGCTCGCGCAGGCGGCGGCCGCGAGGGAGCAATCGGAGGCTGGGACCGCCAAGTCGTCAGATGCGGCGTTGGCGGATACGACATCGCCGGCTCGGGAGTCGGCCGGGGGGAGATTGGCGGACGGGAAGTCAGCCAGGGGAGAGGAGTCAGCCGGAACCGTGGATCAGCTCGGTCTCTTCTAGCGACGATCGGACTGTTCAAACGAGCCCGCTCGAATCGGATCGCAGGGACAAAGCTCCCAAATTGGGTGGCTTTGGGCGGCAACATGGCATCCAAATCGTCGGGGCATTCGTATAGGAGGGATGACAGCACAGGTGCGACCGTTCAAGCAGGCGGGACGGTCTGCCGATACCGAGTACATCCATCCTCCCAAGCACCACGGCCGGCTCGCGATTCTCCTCTCCCGCGAGCCGGCCGTTTTTTTGCGGACGTTTGCGGGCACCCGCGTTGGTTGGCCCGCGTTTGCGGTTGCCGGCACTGGTTGGACTAGTCTTCTCTCGTGGCGACACGCATCGTCGAGACCTCGGATTCGCGCCAAACCGAGGCGCTGGGCGCCGAGCTTGCGGCTGCCCTGAAGCCGGGCGACATAGTGCTCGTGCGCGGCGAGCTGGGAGCGGGCAAGACGACGTTCGTGCGCGGCGCGGCGAAAGCCTTGGGGGTCGGCGACGTGGTCACCAGCCCGACCTTCTCGATCGCCCATCGCTATCGGGGCTCGGACGTGAACGTCTCGCACGTGGATCTCTATCGCCTGGCGGGCCTCGCGCAGGAGGAGCCAGATCTGCTCGATGACTATCTTGCCCCCGACTCGATCGCGTTCGTGGAGTGGCCCGAGGAGACGGTCCCAGAGTTGCGCGATGCGTGTCTAATGGTGACGCTGACCCACGAGGGGGGAGATCGCAGGCGTATCGAGGTGCAGGAGCTGCGCGAGCGCATCGGCGACACGCCGGCGGCGCGACACGACGCTCGCGACGTCGGCGATGCGGCGGCAGGCAAGGCGCAGACGAGCGCAGTGTCCGAGGTCGCAAGGTGATCGTGCTGGTGGTAGACAAAGCACCGGTGAGCCCGATGTCCGAGGTCGCAAGATGATCGTGCTGGTGGCAGACAAAGCACCGGCGAGCCTGATGTCCGAGGTGGCAAGGTGATCGTGCTTGGACTCGACACCGCCACACCGGCCACGGTCGTCGGCTTGAGGCTGGCGGACGGGCGCACGCTGCAGGCGCGCGACGATCCGCACGTGCGTCAGCGCCCAGGTCATGCCACGCGGCTGTTGCCGCTGGCGAACGACCTGCTTGCCGAGTCGTGTATCGACTGGTCTGAGTTGGAGCGGATCGCTGTCGGGATCGGGCCCGGGACGTTCACGGGCCTGCGTATCGGGATCGCCACGGCGCGAGGCTTGGCGCAGTCGCTCGGCGTCCAGCTGGTCGGGGTGTCAAGCCTGCGCGCGCTTGCCCATGGCGCGAGCGACCAGGCAAAGCGCGTCCTGGCTGTAATCGATGCACGTCGTGGCGAGGTCTTCCTCGCGGCCTACGACGATGGCCGGGAGTTGGTCGCGCCACAGCCCGTCTCTCCGGATGGGCTGGCTGAGCTGCTGGAGAGCGCGGCGATAGACGCGCAAGCCGGGTGGTTGGCCCTGGGCGATGGCGCCGTCCTCTATCGCGAAGTTTTCGAGCGAGCCGGGGCTCAAGTCGCCGAGGATCGCTCTGGGCATCACCTAATTCAGGCGCATGCGATCTGCGAGTTGGGTGAGCAGGCGCTCGTTACGACGGAGATGGTCGTGCCTGACTACCGTCGTCGCCCAGACGCTGAGATCGCGCTAGAGGGAGCGCAAGTCTGATGGCGCCATCGCCGGTCGAGGTTGCGCTAGACCGAACGCGGGCGTGCCCGTCGATCGTCAAGGGAATGAGGGCACGCGCCGCTATCGCCAAGACAGAGGGGGCGCAGACCTGATGTGCGCCTCGCTGGCCGGCCCCACGACCGAGGGCTCGTTCTCGGTGGACATCCGCGGTCTCACCTATGCCGACCTGCCACGCGTGATCGCGATCGAGCGTCGCGCCTTCCCGACGCCGTGGTCGCTGGCGATGTTCGTGCTGGAGCTGTCCAAGTCCTCGGGCGTCTGTCTGGCGGCAGTGCACGAGGAGCGGCTCGTGGGCTACCTGATCTGCTCGCGCTACGACACTGTATGGCACGTGATGAACGTAGCGGTCGACGTCGAGCAGCAGCACAAGGGCGTCGCCTCGGCTTTGCTCGGAGAGCTGTACGAGCGGGTGCAAGACGAGAGTGCCCGTTTCACGCTAGAGGTTCGCCGCTCCAACGACGTGGCGATCCATCTCTACGAACGCGAAGGCTTCCGTGCCGCGGGCTTGCGCAGGCGCTATTACCAGGACAACGGCGAGGACGCCTTGGTGATGTGGCGTACGCCGGCGACGCTGGCGGGCTCGTTCGATGACGTGCCGAATCCGGGCCCGGTTTGAGGCGAATGGCAAGGGCAATCGTCACGGATGCCTGCACGGGCGTCGTCTGTCCGGCCGTTGCCCGCACGGGCGTCGTACACGCGAGACGTGTCATCTCGGGCGTGCGCGGATGACGATCCTCGCCCTGGAGACCAGTTGCGACGACACCTGTGCTGCGGTCGTCGACGCGGACGGACGGATCCGCTCGAACGTGATCTCCTCCCAGCAAGCGCACGAGCGCTTCGGCGGCGTCGTGCCCGAGATCGCCTCGCGCCACCACCTGGAGTTGATCGACCTCGTCGTCGAACGCTCTCTGGCAGACGCGGGTACGACGCTGGACGAGGTGGAGCTGGTGGCCGCTACACAAGGCCCCGGACTCATCGGAGCGCTGCTCGTCGGTTTCTCCAGCGCCAAGTCCCTGGCCGCTGCCCGTCGCCTGCCGTTCGCCGCGGTCGACCATCTGCAAGGCCACGTGTCGGCGAACTTCCTCCTGTCCGCGGCCGATGGTGGGGGAGAGGCAAGCGCTGGAGATGCGCGCGGAGCAAGCTCGGCGGCTCGAAAAGTGAGTGGGGAAGAGGCGAACGGGGGGAATGCAAGTGGGGAAGAGGCTTTCGAGCCGCCCTTCCTCTGCCTGATCGCCAGCGGTGGCCACACGCTGCTGGCTCACGTGCAAGAGCACGAGGGCTTCCAAACGCTCGGCCGCACGCTTGACGACGCGGCAGGCGAGGCGTTCGACAAGGGCGCAAGGATGCTGGGCCTGGGCTTTCCAGGGGGCCCTGCGCTGCAGCGCCTGGCGGCAGATGGCGATCCGCAAGCGTTCGAGTTTCCGACCTCCGGCTCGCGGGCACGCGGAGGACGCGGCGCCACACGCGCCTTCGGACGCAGTCTCGACTTCTCCTTCGCCGGTCTGAAGACGTCGCTGCTCTACAAGCTGCGCGAAATGGACGACCCCCAGCGTCACGAACGGAAGGCCGACCTGGCCGCCTCCTACCAGGCAGCGATCGTCGAGCACCTGATCGTGCGCACGAAGGAAGCGCTGGAGTCGACGGGCCTGGATCGCCTGGCCGTCGGCGGTGGCGTCGCGGCCAACGGCGAGCTGCGCCGACGTCTGCGAGGGTTGGGGGTGAGCGTGCACGTGCCGCCAATCGTCCTGTGCACCGACAACGCCGCGATGATCGCAAGCGCGGCACGCTTCGCATCGGCACTGGCATACCCCGATTATCTGGGCCTCGACGCCTACGCCACAGGCGAGCGCCCGTGGTGAGGACCATAACGCTCTACTCCAAGCCGGACTGCCATCTCTGCGTGGAAGCGCAAGCTGTCCTGGTGAAGCTGCACTCAGAACTGGGATTCGAACTGGCGGAGGTTGACATAACCAGCGACGAGGCTCTGCACCGGGCGTACTTCGAGCGAATCCCGGTCGGGATGCTGGGCGACGAGGAGCTGTTCGAATTCTTCGTCGACGAGGACGCGCTGCGGCGGCGTCTCCAGGGCATCCTCTAGAGTCAGAGAACGATGGCTTACAACGAGTTGAGCACTCCGGTGAGCACGATCCACGACGGCGACACGCTCGCCGGCGAGCGGCTCTCCCTCGGCGTTGCCGCACGACTGTCGCGCTACCTGCAGGTGCTCACGCAAGCCAAGAAGATGGGCAAGGAGACGATCTCCTCGCAAGAGCTCTCCGATTACACCCACGTCAACTCCACCCAAATCCGCCGCGACCTGTCGGGATTCGGAAAGTTCGGCAAGCGGGGAGTGGGCTACAACGTCGAGTCGCTCGTCTCGCAAATCCGCAAGATCCTGCGCACGGCGGGACAGCACAACATCGCGCTGCTCGGCGCCGGCCACCTCGGCAAGGCGATCGCCTCCTCGGACATCTTCGCCGACCACGGCTTCAGAGTCGTGGCGATCTTCGACGTGGACGACACGAAGGTCGGCAGCAAGGTCGGCAGCCAAACGGTCCGCCACTCAAACGAGCTGCACCAGGTCGTGGAAGACGAGGAAATCGTGGTGGGTGTGCTCGCCGTCCCCACGCGCGCCGCTCAGGGCTTGGCGGACGAGCTGGTCGATGCCGGCGTGAAGATCATCTTCAACTACTCCGAGTCGCTCCTGGCGGTTCCGCCCGAGGTGACCGTACACACTTCCAGTCCAGCGGTCGACCTGCTCTACGCGCTCTACTTCTACTTGACCTGATTCCCAGGATCTCGAGAGTCAAGCCCGCCTGACCTTGCCTGGCCGCGTCTGCACCAAACACTAATTTTTCCCCTCCTTTACAAGCAATCTCCGCGGGCCCCACCAGAATGACCGGTAAAGACCTCGACAAAGCAGTTGACACTTTCGCGCAGTCGACCGATTTCACGGTCGGCATCGAGGAGGAGTTCGCGATCCTCGAGCCGGCCACGCTGGATCTGGTACCGCGCTTCGAGCAGCTGCGCGCCCGCGCCGGCGAGCGCGATCGGCTGTTGGCGGAGGCGATCACGGGCGAGCTGATCTCCTCTGAGATCGAGATCGTCTCCGGCCGCGGCGAGCATCTCGCCGATGCGCTGACACGCCAGCGCGAGCGGCGCCGACGGCTGTTCGCCCTGGTCGCCGAAGAGAGCGCCGCACTGGGAGCGACGGGAACCCATCCGTGGGCCGACTACCGCGAGCAGCCGATCATCGACACCGAGCACTATCGCCGCGTCGAGCAGGGCCTGAAGTACGTCGCCTGGCGTAACAACACCTTCAGCCTGCACGTGCACGTCGGCATCAACGACGTCGACCGCGCGGTGCGTGTTTGCGACCGGCTGCGACCGGTGCTGCCGCTGCTGCTGGCCGTCTCGGCCAACTCGCCCTACCTCGACGGCCGCGACTCGGGCCTGCACTCGGCGCGCACGCAAAGCTTCACGCGCAACTTCCCGCGCTGCGGCATCCCTGACGCGTTCGGTGGCTGGCGGCAGTATCGCCAGTACATCGAGTTCTTGCTGCGGACAAGCTCGATCGTGGAGTTCACGCAGGTATGGTGGTCGGTGCGCCCACATTTCGAGTTCGGAACGGTGGAGGTGCGAATCTGCGACGCGCAGAGCACGGCAGGCGAGTCCGAGGCGTTGGCGGCTTTGATCGTGGCGTGCGTGGCCCAGGCGGCCCGAGACCTCGACGAGGGCATGCCGTTCGCCGACCCGCCGCCGCGCCTAATCGAGGAGAACATGTGGCGTGCGATCCGCTTTGGCCTCGACGGCAAGATGGTCGACCTCGAGCGCGCCGAGGAGTACCCGGCCACAGAGATCGTCGAGCGCCTAGCTGCTTGGACCGAGCCTGTGCGTGGCGAGCTGGGTGTCGAGCTCGCGTTCCCCGAGCGCAACGGAGCGCAACGCAGCCGGGTGATGATCGACGCTGGAGCGAGCCGCGAGGAGGTTTTCGCGACCTCGGTAGGAGAGACAAGACAGACCTATTCCCAGGAGGTGACGGTGTGAGCAGCGAGCAACAGCCCCAGCCGAGCGCGACGGGCACGCAGGGAGCCCCGGGCGTGCAGGGGCCCCCGGGCGGGCCAACGGACCAAGCGCAGCCAAGCGAGGACGAGCTGCGCGCGGCCTACGAAGCAGAGCTGAACCGCATCACCAGCGCCGAGATGATCATCCAAACGACAGTCTCGCTGATCAACATCGGCGGCCGCCGCCTCGGGTTGGCGCCATCCGCCGCCGGGGCCGACCCATCTGCAACGCCAGGAAGCGAGCGCGACTTGGAGCAGGTGCGCGACGCGATCGACGGCGCCAGCGCGCTGATGCCGATCCTCGAGCGGCGTATGCCGGGCGAGCTGGCTCCACTGCGTGACGCGATCGCCCAACTGCAAGTGGCCTATGCACGCGAGGCGCAGAGCTCTTCGAATCAGACTTCGACGACCCCCACTACGGTGCCGGACGCAAAACCCGAGCAGGCCAAGCCGGCCGGGAAGGCGCCGGAGGGTGACGTCGAGCAGGGCCCGGGACCGGCCCAAGCCAGCGGCCGACTATGGGTGCCGGGCCGCTGAGCGCATTCTTCTTGCGTGCGCGCGTGCGTTTTTGTGTCTCGAGCGTGCGCGTTTCGAAAAGAGGGGACTTTTGTGGGTGCGCAGCTGGATGTTTCGCGAAGGCGTGTCCGTAAAAGGGGGGTGTTTACGTGCACACGGAAAATAATGTCCACGGACATGCGTACCCACCGCGCAGGACCTTGACCGCCTTCCGCTGGCGCAAACGATAGACTGCGCCCGCCTTTACGCCGGGTCGTCCGCTCCTAGTGAGTGGCCCCTGCGATCAACGTGCGCGCGAATCTCCTTCGCGCGGCACCTAACCAGACCGCGGAGGATTTCTGTTGAGTAGCTTTCTGACGAACCATGGGGTCGTCGTTGCCCTTGTGTGCGCCGCCTGTGCTGTGGCGTACGGCCTCGTGACCACCCGCGCTCTGCTCGCGCTCTCGCCGGGCAACGAGCGGATGCAAAGCATCTCACTCGCGGTCCAGCAGGGCGCCCGTGCCTACCTGAACCGCCAGTACACCACGATCGCGATTGTCGGCGTGGTGATTTTCGTGGCGTTGATCTTCATCCAGAACATCGCTGTCGCCTGCGGCTTCGCGATCGGCGGCATCCTCTCCGGCTCGGCCGGCTACATCGGCATGAACGTGTCGGTGCGCGCCAACGCGCGCGTCGCCGAGGCCGCGCGCGGCGGAGTATCGCCGGCGCTGCGTGTCGCCTTCCAGGGCGGCGCCATCACGGGCATGCTCGTGGCGGGTCTCGCGCTGATGGGCCTGGCCGGCTACTACGGCCTGCTCACGGCGGTCTTCAACGACAGCCAGAAGACCGCGGTCGACGCGCTGATCGGGCTCGGTTTCGGCGGCTCGCTGATCTCCGTGTTCGCCCGGCTCGGTGGCGGCATCTTCACCAAGGCCGCCGACGTCGGCGCTGACATCGTCGGCAAGATCGAGGCCGGCATCCCCGAGGACGACCCGCGCAACCCGGCCGTGATCGCCGACAACGTCGGCGACAACGTCGGCGACTGCGCCGGCATGGCGGCCGACCTGTTCGAGACCTATGCCGTGACGGCGGTGGCGGTGATGCTGCTGGGCGTGCTCACCTTCCACGAGGCCACACGCGTGGTCATGTACCCGCTGGTCCTCGGCGGCGTCGCGATCATCGCCTCGATCATCGGCACGTTCGCCGTTCGCTCGAAGGCCGGCAACGTCGAGCGCGCGCTCTACCAGGGCCTGGTCGTCTCGGGGATCATCGCCGCGGCGGCATTCGCGCCGATCACCTACTGGTTGATGAACGATCTCACCTTCAGCAAGGTCGGCAACGTCGTCAACCCGCCCTCGTGGGGCAAGTTCTACCTGTGCGCCCTGATCGGCATCGGCGTGACCGCGCTGCTGTTCTTCATCACCGACTACTACACCTCGACGCGCTTCTCGCCGGTCAAGAAGACGGCAAAGGCGTCGGTCACCGGACACGCGACGAACATCATCCAGGGCTTCGGCTCGGGCCTGCAGGCAACGGCGCTGCCGGCGATCGTGCTTGTACTCGGCGTCCTCGGCGCCTGGAAGCTGGCCGGCGGCGGCACCACGGGCATCTACGGCATTGGCGTGGCGGTCATGGGCCAGCTGTCGCTGACAGGCCTGATCGTGGCGCTCGACGCGTTCGGCCCGATCACCGACAACGCCGGTGGTATCGCCGAGATGGCCGAGCTGCCCGAGGACGTCCGCAACGTCACCGATCCGCTCGACGCGGTCGGCAACACCACCAAGGCCGTCACCAAGGGTTACGCGATCGGCTCGGCCGTACTTGCCGCGATCGTTCTGTTCGCCGGTTTCCAGCAGGAGCTGGCGGACAAGTCGAACGGCAACTTCATCACCTTCGGCATCAACGAACCGCCGGTCCTGATCGGCCTCTTGCTCGGCGGCATGATGGTGTGTCTGTTCGCCTCGCTCTCGATGGAGGCGGTAGGACGCGCCGGTGGCGCCGTGGTCGAGGAGGTCCGCCGCCAGTTCCGCGAGCACCCCGGGATCATGGAGGGCACCGAAGAGCCCGACTACGCCACCTGCGTCGACATCGTCACGCGCACCGCTCAGCGCGAGATGATCCTGCCGGCGATGCTGCCGATCGCGCTGCCGGTGATCGTGGGCCTGATCGATCAGAAGGCGCTGGGCGGCCTGTTGATCGGCGTGATCGTCGTGGGCTTCTTCTTCGCGGTGATGATGACCGCGGGCGGTGGCGCCTGGGACAACGCCAAGAAGCTGATCGAGGACGGTGCCTTCGGCGGCAAGGGCTCCGAGGCCCACGCCGCCTCGATCACGGGCGACACGGTCGGCGACCCGTTCAAGGACACGGCGGGACCGGCGATCAACCCGATGATCAAGGTGGCCAACATCGTCGCCATCCTCATCATCCCACTCATCACCTGAGACTCGGGAGCACTGTCGCGGGGCGATGCAGGCGTGAGCTGTTCAGGCGTCTGCTACGTCCCGCGGCACGCCCCATATGCCGCGAATAGTCCTAAGCTCACGAGAGAGATGAGATGACGGGCAGGCAGCTACATCGCGTCGGTACCACCGTGCTGTCACTGGCGATGGTCGCGATCGGCATCGCTCTCATCGTTGAGGCGCTCGTCAGCGAAGGCCCTCTGAGCATTCGTGTGCTGCTCGGGGTCCTGTTCATCCTCGCCGGCTCAGGCCGTGTGTACGTCGACGTCAGACGAGGTCGAGGAGCATGACCACGCCTGAGGGACGGAACCCGGGCGGACACGAGCCTGGCGGGTCCAAGCCCGGTGCACCGGAGCCGGCTAACGGTGCGCTAGCCGACGGTACGCCCCCGTCCGAGGGCTCGCAAGCTTCGCAACGCCGGGCGGCGCACATGCGCGCCGTCGAGTTGGGCGCGGGCGCACGCACGACGCTGCGCCACGGCCTCGGTTCGCCGATCCTGTTCGCGATCGTCTACACCTCGCTGGCAAGCGCGATCTTCTTCTCGCTCGGGGTCGTGACCGACCATGCGGCCGGCTTGACCCCGGTCGTGTTTCTGATCGCCGCGATCATGTTCGGGCTGACGGCGATGACCTACGTGGAGGGCGCCTCGCTGCACCAGGAACCGGGTGGCTCGACCGTCTTCGCGCGCTACGCCTTCAACGAGCTCGTGAGCTTCATCGCCGGCTGGGCGATGCTGCTCGACTACGTCATTCTGATTGCCGTAACAGCATTTGCGGCGACCCAGTACCTGCGCGTGTTCTGGGCGCCGCTCGGCCACTACGCCGAGTCGCTGCTGCTGGCCCTGGCGATCATCGCGTTCGTCGTGTTCACCAACGTGCGTGGCTTTCACTGGCGTCGCGAATATCGCATCGGCGTGGTCGTGCTCGGGGCGCTGCTGCTCGAGCTGATCGTGATCGTGATCGGGCTCGTGGAGTTCTTCGAACCGCATCGACTCATCGACCAGGTCCATCTCGGCAGCGCCCCCACATGGACGGGCCTGGTCTTCGGCTTGACGATTACGACGATCGCCTTCACGTGCGTGGAGTCCGCCTCGGGCCTGGCGGGCGAGGTCAAGGCCGGGCGGGGCGCCCTGCGACGCCTGATAGGGAGCGGCACGGTGACCGTCGTGGTCACCTACGTGGGCGTGGCGATCGTCGCGGTCACCGCGTTTCCGCTTGTAGCGGGTGGGGTGCCGGGACATCATTTCTCCGACGCCCCCGTGCTCGACATCATGGAACGGCTGCACCCGCACTGGCTCTCACGGGTGCTTACCTACTCGATCGGCGCGATCGCCGGGCTCACGCTGGTGGCGGCAGCCGACTCGGCGATGCTCGGCCTCTCACGGCTGGCCTATTCGCTGTCGGTCAACCGTCAGATCCCGAGCGGACTCGGACGCCTGCACGCCCAGCGCTCGACCCCTTACGTGTTGATTCTGCTCGCCGGCGTGATCGCCGCGGGCCTGGTCGTCCCCGAGAGCCTCACCTTCCTCGTCGGCACGTACGCCTTCGGGGCGATGCTGGCGTTCACGATCGCCCATGCCTCGGTCGTCAAGATGCGCTACAGCGAGCCGGATAGGGAGCGCTTGTATCGCACGCCGTTCTCGGTGCGCGTGCGCGGAGGCGAGTTGCCACTGCTGGCAGTGATCGGCACGATCGTATGCTCGCTGGGATGGATTGCCACGATCGCCGTCCATCACACGGCCCGCTACGTCGGCCTCGGCTGGATGGCCGCCGGGATCCTCCTGTATGTCGTCTACCGGAAAGCAGACGAAACCTCGCTGCTGCGGCGTGTGACCGTCTCCGCGGAGGCGTTGCGGGCGGAGCACCTGCCACAGCGCGAGTACGGCTCGATCCTGGTCCCGCTGTGCGGCACGCGCCTGGACGAGGACATCATCCAGACGGCCGCGCTGCTGGTCGCGGGCAAGCCGACCGACGAAGCCGAGATCGACGCCTCGACGATCGAGGCGGTGTGGATCTTCGAGATGCCGATGTCGCTGCCGCTGGACGCGCGCCTGCCCGACGCCCAGGTCAAGCACGCACGCCAAGCGCTGGCGCGAGCCAAGGCGGTGGGGGAGGAGTACACCGGAGTGCAGGTCGCGACCGCCACGATCAGGGCCCGCCGCGTCGGCCACGCGATCCTCGAGGAGGCGCGCAGACGCGGCGTGGAGGCGATCGTGCTGGGCGCCGAGGAGCCCTCGCGGATTCGCGGCGGCTCGCGTCTGGGCGGACGCGGCGGGCCGCTCGAGAACTTCGTCGGCGACGTCACCAAGTACGTGGTGAAAAAGGCGGCCTGTCGCGTGATCGTGACGGCGCCGTCCGAGCGCGACTATGCCGAGGTCCTGGCCCTCGAGCAGGCGGCCCAGAATTCGCCTGCTCGGGACGCGCTTGCGGAGACGGCTCCGGCAGCGCCGCTCGCCGGGCCGAGCGGCGGACCCATCGTCTAATCTCACACGCCGTGCTCTCGATCCCGTCATCCATCCCGGCGCCATTCTCTCCATGTTCGTGTTGATCGTTGGAGCGGGCCGTGTCGGCTCGGCCGTGGCAAAGTCCGCGCTCGCCGCCGGCCATGAAGTCTCGGTGCTCGACGAGGACCCGCTCTCCCACGAGCGCCTCGACGCGGGCCAGAGCGGCAGCTGGGAGGAATCCGACGGCCAGTTCACGGTGGGAACGGCCCTGGAGACCGAAGCGCTCATGCAGGCCGGGATCGAGCGCGCCGACGTGTTCATCGCCTCGACCGATGGCGACAACACAAACCTGATCATCGCCCAGATCGCCCAGCGCCGTTTCGGCGTGGAGAAGGTGCTCGTGCGCGTGATGGACCCGGCCCGCGCCGGCTGGTATGGCGAACAGGGCCTGCAAACGATCTCCCCGACCAAGCACGCGATCGAAATGTTCGAGAACGCGCTCGCGGCCGAGTCGGCGTAGGCAGCGATGCTCCATCCACAGGTGATCGCCCCCGTTTTCTGCCTGCGCGAGGTCGGACGTCCCGCGCTGGTCCAGATCACACCCCCCTTCTTGGGGGTCGAGCTATGTACGTGATCATCGTCGGCGCCGGCAAGGTTGGTCGCAACCTCGCGCGCGAGCTGATCCTCAAGGGCAACGAGGTCACGATCATCGAGTCCTCGCGGCCGCGCTACCTGTTGATCGAGGAAGAGTACGAGCACGCCGTCCAGTACGGAGACGCCACGGAGCTGTGGGTGCTGGAGCGGGCGGGCATCCAGCGCGCCGACCTGGTGATCGCGGTCACCGGCGACGACGAGGACAACATGCTCGTCTGCCAGGTGGCAAAGGAGAAGTACCTGTGCGAGCGCATCATCGCGCGCGTCAACAACCCGCGCAACTACGACCATTTCAAGCTGCTCGGCATCCAGCCGGCGGTCTCCGCGACCGACCTGATCCTGCGTCTGATCGAGCACGAGGTCCCGCGCTACGGCTTGGTGCACCTGCTCGCGTTGGAAGAGGAGCGCCTGGAGATCATCGAGCTGGAGGTCGGCACCGGCGCCCCGGTAGTGGGCCAGCGCGTCTCGGACATCGCTTTGCCGGAAGGCAGCCTGATCATCTCGGTGCTGCGCGCGGGGGGCGGTTTCGTGCCGAAGGCGGACACGGTGATCGAAGCGGGGGATGAGGTCTTGCTGGTGCTGGACCCGGGTTTGGAGGAGGCTATTACGGCGTTCTTCGCCTCGAGCGGGAGTCGGGCCGGGGCCTAAGCTGGGCAGTCGCCACTGTCATCGTTTCGTGGACACGCCATCTTGTGCTAGCGGTGAGCGCCGTCGCTGTCTGCGGTTGCGGCCGGCCCAATTGTCGGTTTGACCATGGCAGTTAGCGCAGAGGATTTGCAGATTCTCCAAGCGATTGTCGTGGCGCTGGCCGTTGATGTGATGCAACGCGAGCGGTATGGGGCGCGCTCTCCACTCGCTCAGACCACATGACTCACAGCGACGCTCCTTGACGCCGGCGTCGAAGAGCCGATGCTTGAGATGGCCGCGGCTACGTCGAGGTCCGGCGACGAGCAGCCTGTCGAGTGGTGTCCGCGCGGGTCGTGCAACGATTAGCCCACGTCGGATCGCTTCGTGCCAACTGCCCATGTTGAAGCCGAACCGGCTTCTGCATTCCCGGGCGTTGTGCCCTTCTTCATAGAAGCGACGTATCTCCTGCCAGTCGTAGCGGCGCCCGAATCGCGTATCGATATCCTCGCCGAGCCGAGCTGCGTGGTACGTGACCGTGGAGCGGGAGAGCCCAAGCGTCCTTGCGACCTCGGCGCGCGTCTTGCCGGCCGCGAGGAGCTGACGGACATGCTCTTTCGTGATGTCAACTGCAGCCGCCGGTACGGTAGGCGCACATGGCCGACCTTGGCGTTGCTCGGGCGCTTGCCGCTCCCGACGCAACACCTCCGCGTGGTAGCCGACCGTCGATCGCGCCACGCCAAGGCGATGAGCGATCTCGTTCATATTAAGCCCAGCGTCGAGAAGCTCGGCTACAGCAGCGCGAATCTCTGACACGAACAAATGTTCCCATATGAGTCGGACGAATCGCTAACCGTACACGCTGCCCTGCGTCATATAACGGGGACGACTGCATGCTGGATGAGCGGATATGCTTGGGGGGCCTCGTTCCGGGATGGTGTAGTTGGCAACACGCGACACTCTGGATGTCGAGTCCGAGGTTCGAATCCTTGTCCCGGAGCCTATGAGCCGCTCACCCGCCTTGCGGCGGGCGATCCCTGTATCTGCTGCGGGCTTTCAGGGGCCTACGCCGCCGCGTGGATCGCCCAGTCGCGGTACAGGTCGTAGTAGCGGCCCTCCGCGGCGATCAGCTCCTCGTGGGTGCCCTGCTCGGCGATTTTGCCGTGCTCCAGCACCACGATCCTGCCCGCACCCCGGATGGTGGACAGCCGGTGGGCGATCACGATCGACGTGCGGCCCGCCAGCAGCCGGCGCAAACCCTGCTCGATGCGCGCCTCGGTGTGCAGGTCGACGTTGGAAGTTGCCTCGTCCAGGATCAGGATGCGCGGGTCGGCGATCAGAGCGCGCGCGAAGGCGATCAGCTGGCGTTGTCCCGCCGACAGCTGCGCGCCGCGCTCGCCGACCTCGGTGTCATAGCCATTGGGCAGCTCCGCGATGAACTCCTCGGCGCCCACGGCGGCGGCGGCCTGGCGAACCTGCTCCTGCTCGGCTCCAGGTCGTCCGAAGGCGATGTTCTCCGCGATCGTGCCCGAGAACAGGAATGCCTCCTGGGGCACGATCCCCATCCGCGAACGCAGGGACGTGCTCGACACCTCGCGCAGGTCGTGGCCGTCCACGAGCACCCGCCCTTCGGTTGGGTCGTAGAAACGAGCGACGAGCTTGGCCATCGTGGACTTACCGGCGCCGGTGGCGCCAACCAGCGCAACCGTCTGCCCCGGCGGGATCCGCAGGTCGATGTGCTCGAGCGCCAGCACCTCCTCTGCTTCCAGCAGCGCCGGCAGTCCCGCCTCCAGAGGCGCGCTGACAGACTTGTCCAAGTTCTTGCGCGCACGCCTTGGTTTGTAGGCAAAGGTGACGTCCTCGAAGCTGAGCTCGCCGCGAATGCGCTCGAGCGCCGGTGCATCCGGCTTGTCGGTCAGTTCCGGCTCGACGTCGAGCAGCTGGAAGATCTTCTCCAAAGCCGCCATGCCCGACTGGTAGGTCGTGTACAGCTGCGAGAGCTGCTGAATCGGTTCGATCAGGTAGGAGAGCGTCGCCACGAACGCGACGACCGTGCCGGCGGTGATGTTGCCTGAGATCGCCTGGTAGCCGCCGTAGAGCACGATCCCAGCGATCGCCACCCCGGAGAGCATTTCCACCGCCGGGAAGTAGGCGGCGTTGAGGCGAACCGTGACCATGTTGGCCTCGCAGTTGTCCTCGTTGAGCTCGGCAAAGCGCGCCAGGTGACGCGGCTCCTGGCCGAAGCTGCGCACCACGCGGATGCCCGAGAGCGTCTCCTGCAGGTAGGCGGTGATCGAGCCGATCGTCTCCCGCGTGCGTCGGAACGCGCCGGTCGAGGTCAGCCTGAACCAGAGGCTGCCAGCACCGATCAACGGCAGGATGCAGAATGTCAAGAGCGCCAGTTTCACGTCCAGGTAGAGCAGCACCGCGACCGCGCCGACCAGGGTCAGGCCCGATTGGAACAACGTCACGACCGAGTCGGTCACGAGGCTTTCCAGCGCCTCGACGTCGTTGGTGATGCGCGAGATCAAGACGCCCGCCGGGCGGCTCTCGTAGAAGCCGATCGGCTGGCTCTGCAAGTGCGTGAACAGGCGGACGCGCAGATCCGCGAGCGTTCGCTGCCCGACCCAGCCGACGAGATACGTCTGTATATAGGTCATGAGCCACACCAGCAGTGCGGCGACGAGGAACGCGATCACCACCAAAACGAGTGTTTTGAAGTCGTGGCGTTCGATGCCTTCGTCGATCGCGGCCTTGGCCAGCAGCGGTGGCGCGAGCGACGCCGCCGTGCCGAGCACCAGCGCGGTCAGCATCCCGGCTACGCGCAGGCGGTAGGGCTTCAGTAGCGCGAGCAGACCGCGCAGGTTGCGCCCGCGACTCTCGCGGCTGGCACGGGAGCCGTCCCACTGGGCGCCGCCGCGTCCCATTCCGGGGCCCATGCCGCGCCCGCCGCCGCGCCCGCCCACGCCGGCACCCATGCCGCCGCGACCCATGCCGCCCGGGGGAGTCATGGGCTGTTCTCCGTGTCCATGCTGCGCGGCGTCTCATGCAGGCTCATATGCCGCTGACCTCGCGCTCGCGTGTCTCGCGTGTCAAGAACACCTGCTCGGGCAGGCCGCGTTCCACAATCTCGCGGTACAGCTCCGATTCCTCCAGCAGCTGCTCATGGTCGCCGTGGGCGACGATGCGCCCATGATCCAGTACGACGATCTCATCGGCCAACGCGATCGTGGAGAGGCGGTGGGCGATCACGAACGTCGTGCGGCCGGCCATCGCCTCGGCGAGCGCGAGCTTGATCGACTGCTCGGTGGAGGCGTCGACCGAGGAGGTGGCGTCGTCGAGGATCAAGACGCGCGGGTTGGCAAGCAGGGCGCGGGCGATCGCCAGGCGCTGGCGCTGGCCGCCTGAGAGCGACAGGCCGCGCTCTCCTATCTGCGTGTCGTAGCCGTCGGGCAGACGCAGCACGAAGTCGTGTGCCTGCGCGCGGCGTGCGGCGTTTTCGATCTCCTCGCTCGTGGCATCCGGTCGCGCATAGGCGATGTTCTCGGCGACGCTTGCGGAGAAGAGGAAGGGGTCGTCGCTGACGACCGCCACGGCCGAGCGCAGCGATTGCAGGCCGACATTCCGCACATTGGCGCCGTCGAGCAGGACTTCGCCCTCGACCGGATCATAAAGTCGCGATATCAACGCCACGAGACTGGTCTTGCCAGAGCCGGTGGCGCCCACCAATGCGATTGTGCGCCCCGCCGGCACGTCGAGGTCGAGGTCGTGCAGGACGATGCGCCTGGCGGCAGCCGGTGCCGTGTGCCCATTCTGCGTAGCGGCGTCGGGGCCGTCCCCTCGCCGGTGGACCTGGGCAAAGGTGCCGACGTTCAGCTCGTCGTGAGGGTCGCTGTAGCGCAGCGTGACGTTGCGTAGTTGCACATGTCCGCTGCCGGCCGGCAGCGGCGGCGCGCCCGGGGGATCGGCGATCGTCGGCTCGCGGTCGAGCACCTGGAAGATGCGCGCGCCGGAAGCCGTGGCGCGCTGGGCGAGGTTCAAGGTGACACCGAGCGAGCGCAGCGGGCCGACGAGCATGTTCAGCAACAGGTAGAAGGTCGTGAACTGGCCCAAGGTGAGGTGGGCATGAATAACCGCGTTGCCGCCGAGCAGCAGCACCGCCGCGATACCCAGCTGCGGCAAAAAGCCGATCGCCGGGTTGTATGTGGCTTCAAGGCGCGTGGCGACCATCGCCTGCTCGAACGTGCGTCCCACACTGCGGCGGAAGCGCTCCAGCTGGCGCGGCTCGCGTGCGAAGGACTTGACGATGCGCACGCCGGAGATGTTCTCCTCGGCGTCTGCGGTCAATTCGGCGATGCGCTGCTGCACCTCCTGGATCGCGGGGCGCGCGCGGCGGCCGTAGCGGTAGGAGATCAAGACCACGAACGGCGCCGGGGCAAGCGAGATCAGGCCGAGCCACGGGTTGATCACGATCATGACGATGCCGGCGAGCACGATCGTGAGTACGAACTGCAGGATGAAGACGAGGCCGTAGCCGAGGAAGAAGCGCACGGCGGGCAGATCGACGGTCGCACGGCTCATCAGCTGGCCGGTCTGCTGGTGGTCAAAGAAGCCCAGCTCTAGCCGTTGCAGCTGGCTGTAGAGGCGCTCGCGCAAGTCGTATTCGACGCCGAGCGATACGCGCCCGGCGATCATGCGCCGCCAGTAGGTGAAGCCCCAGCGCGCGAGCACGACCGCGATGATCGCCAGCGCGTACATCAGCAGCGTGTGGCGGTCGTGCGAGCGTTGGGCGAGTTCGTGGCGGTGCGCGTGGTGGGCGCCGGAGCTGATCGTTTCGACGGCTTCGCCGGTGAGCAGCGGCAGCAGCACACTCATCGCCATCGCGAAGCCGGCGAGGATCCAGGAGACGACTACGCCGCGCTTGTAAGGACGCAGAAAGCCGAGTAGTCGGTTGAAGGTAGCCATAGTTGCTTAGTCAACTATTATTGCAGGGGATAGCTGTTCGTGCTCGTTGGTTGGACTGGCCTGTTGCACGTCCCAGGCCCGGGGTGGACGGTCGGGGCGTGCCTGGTCGTGTGACTACGCTCTGCTCCATGTTCGCTCAGGGCCCTTCGATCTCTCGCGTGCCAGACCCAAACGCGGGCCTGTGCGATACGTGCAAGCACCGCCGGCTTGTGCCGAACACGCGCGGCTCAGTCTTCTCGTTGTGCGAGCGCTCGCGTACCGACCCAGCTTATCCGCGCTACCCGCGTTTGCCGGTGCTCCGCTGCGCGGGGTATGAGCAGCGGCAGGCCGATGTGGCGCCGTGATGACGCTCAAAGACTTCCAGCCGGCGCAACCCATTCGCTTGAGAACTCCAGACTGGTGCGCTCGGCGAGGATGTCGTAGTCGCGGTCGTAATGAAGGACCCCGGCGTCGGCCTCGTGAGCGCAGGCGGCGATCATGATGTCGAGCGGCACGAGACGGTGGTGACCGACTGTCGCCAGTTCGCGCTGGGCCTTGAGTGCAAGCTCTTCGACGGCGGGCGTGATCGGAACTCGCGGGAGCCGATCAAAGTTGGCCATCATCGTGGCATGGCCGGCAGCCGACTGGGCAGAATAGCCAGCCTCCAGCAGAAAGGGAAGGCAGGTGGCGATGACGCCACGTGTCATCAAGTCCATTATCTCCGCGCGACGCTCGCCGTCTAGGCGTTCGCTGTTCAGGTGCGACCACGCCGAGTTGTCGAGCAACAACATCGCTACTCGTATTTGGGGATGAGACCGAGGTGCTTGACCTCATCCGCGGCCGCGATGTCGACTGGGATCGATCGAGTGCGAATCATCTCGGCCAGCCGCATGCGCGCCGCACGAGTCTCCGCATCCTCGTCGTTCATTCGCCGCGCCTTCGCGCGCGCTCCGAGTGTCACCAGCTCGGCGAAGTCGATCGTCTCTCCCTGGCCGAGCTTTGCGCGCAGCTCGTCAAGCGCCTCCTGTACAGGAGGCGTCTCGGTGATCGTGTGACGTGGGCGAGTGGTCGGCATCGGCCCAAGTGTAGCACCGTGCTGCACCAATCGTGTCACGCCTGTCCTCCGCCGTGCGTGAGCTTGCTTCACATGTGCCTACCCGCGCGGGCAGCGAACGACGGTCTGGGACCGGGTATGGCTGCCGTCGAGGAACGAGAAATTGGCATGGAAGTGGAAGCCGCCGCGCGGGCAGCGCTTGGGGAGCAGGATGCCCTGCGGGCGGTAGGGCACGCGTTTTCCATGCGCGCGTTCGTAATAGGTGAGGTTGCCGCCGATCGTCGCTTTGACGCGCACGACTGCCACGTCGGGGCCTTCGGGAAGGCCCGGGACGAGCGGCACGCTGATTTGCAGCTGTCCCGGTAACAGCAATGTGGACATCACGATCCGTGCCTGGACCGGGTAGCTGCCCGTGGCGCTGATCAGCAATTTCAAGTACCCGTGCTGAGGGGGTCCCGCTACAAGTGCGATGCTGGCTGTCTCTTCGGAGACTTCGGGGCTCACCTGGAACTTGGCCAAAGCGCTGCCGCGTCCCATGATCGAGTTCGTCGGGCACGCCTGCGGTCCGGCGAAGCTGAGCTTGGCGGGAGCGCAGGTCGCGAGCCCGAGGCCGCTTGTGCCGATGCCTAGGTCGGCTGGATAGTGGAAGGAGATGCCGGTCAGCGCCGAGGGCAAGCTGCCATCGGGGGTGCGCACGTCAAAGCCGAGCGATAGCGCCGTGGGGGAGCCCAGGCGCAATGGCGAGAAGCCAGCGCTGATGCTTGTCAGCTGCGTCGCCTGTGCGGGCGCCGCGGCAAGTGCGGCCACCAGCGCGAGCGCCGCGCACCGCGCAGCTCTGCCGAGAGCGCGAAGGCGCTTGCGAAGCGCCGTCCCGGATCCGGCAAACAGCCGCTGCACGCGCGGTCCAATCAATATCGCAGCCTCCCGATCGCCTGTACGACCAGTCCGTAGCCGCGGCGGTGAAAGACGCCAAACAGTTCGCCGCTGCCGCGGGCGTGGGCGTAGCGGCCGCTGCCGCCGACGATAACGAGCGCTCCCCGGAAGCTGGGGGTGGGGCTGTTGGGGTTGTTCAGGCGGCATTTCGCGGCGCCGTAGACGTTGCCGCCGTCTGCGCGGATGGTGAAGCGGGCCGTGACGTTGGGGCTGCCGTTGTAGGTGAAGTACACGCGGCCGCGGCCGGGCAGCGTTCCAGATAGGGGGCCTTCGTCGACGATCAGTGTGGCTTCGTCGCTGAGGAAGTGCAGACTGCCTTCGTCGCGCACGCTTGTCGTGTGAGTGGCCAGGGCCGCTGCGGGCTGCGTGGCAAGGCTCAGCGCAATCGCGGCAAGGGCGCATCTCAACAGGGCTTTCATAACTGTGCCTCCTGTACCTCCACGGCTAACGTGTGCGCGCGTGGACCAACTAGCGCTCGCGCGCGTGGCCGGATCGCGAGCGAGGCTCTGCGCGACGCTCGCCAGACCCGCATCGTCAGCAGGGGGATGAACAGCAGCCCGTGCAGCTCGCGGCGCAGCTCTTCCAGTGCCGGGCGTGCGTGCGCGGCGCGGGCCCCCGGCGCCGAGCACCAATAAGCGGTGGCCGCCGCGAGGGTCATCAGGTGGTGGGTGCCGTTGCGCAGCTCGCGGGAGTGGCACGAAGCTTCGTGCGCGGTGAGCGCGAGCGCCTGCGCGAGCAGCGCTGGATCCTCGTATAGGCCGGCATAGCTCAGCTCGTCCATGGCGGCGTCGTGCTCGTGGTCGATGACGCCGTCGAGCAATGTGACCATCGCGCCGGTGAACAGGTAGGCCTGCTCGATCGCCTGCGCATGCGCAGAGGTGGTCTGCGGATCGGCCGCAGCGGCGATCAGGGCGTGTAGCGCCAGCACGGAGCAGGCCGCGCCGGCGGCGAATTCGCGCCATTGCAGCCCGCTGTCCCGTGCTTCGTCGCGCGCCCAGTCGCCGAGCTGAGTCGTGCCGAGTGCGGAAGTGGCGTGCATGCGGATCTGTGCCTGCGCACCACGTCTGGCGCAGCGCAGCGCGAACGGCGCGACCGCTTCGCTCGCGGGTAGCTGCGACAGCGAGATGCGTACGGCGCGGCCAAGCTCTTGGAGGTAGGCGTCTGCCCCCACCTCGTCCAGTGCCTGGTCCGGGCACCCCGTTGCTGGGTCGAGTGCCGCGGCTTGCTCACCGGGGTGCACGGTGTGAGGGCTGAGTGCGCCGACGAATGCCGTGTACAGTCGCTCGCCCTCGCCCAGCGGGTTGGCGTGTGGGCGCTCGCTCAGCCCGTCGAGGCAGTCGAATAGCAGCTCCAGGGCGACGATCGCGCGCACCGCGTGCTTGCGGGTCGCGCGCGGCGCGATCGTCGCGGCCATCGCCGCCGCCTCCGCGTTGAATCCCTCCGCGCGCAGCTTCTCGAGCGCCAGCGCGCGCAGCTCGGGGTCATCGATCGCCTGCGCGCGAGCTTCCCAGTGGCGCAGCTCGCGGCGCGCTTGTGCGGCCACGCACATCCAATAGCGCGCGTTCGCCAGCGCGAAGGCCGCGAGCACACGAGCGGCATGTGGGCGGGCGCTACTCATCTGCCAGCGCCAGTACTGGACGGACACGCGTGGCAAGCCAGCCGGGGATCGCTCCGAGCGTCAGCGCCACCGCGAGCACGAGCAGCAGTACCTCAAGCGGTCGCACGCTGGTCGTGGGGCTCGCGAGCGGAAAGCCGGTCACGTGGCGCAGGAAGGCGTCGATCACGACCTGGCCATATATCCCGGCCAGTGCGCCGGTCAGGCAGCCCGCGCTCAGCATCAGCAGCGCTTCGATCAGCAGGATGCCCTGCAGGCTGGCCGAGGTGGCGCCGAACAGGCGTAGACCGGCCAGTCCGGAGCGCCGTTGCCAGATGCTCGAAGCAAGCGCCGCGACCATCGCCAGGATCGCGGCCGCCAGCAGCATCGTGGAGATCTCACGCAGCTGGCCGAGCCCTTCGCTTGCCAGTGCCTCGATGCGCGTGGCGCGCGTGGCCGCAAGCGACACTTCCAGCCCGCTCGCCTGCCCGAGCGTGGCTTCGATCGCGGCGCGTGCGGCGGGTGGGCTCGCGCCGGGGCGCAGCTGGACGCCGAACGCTGTCGTGGCGGACGTGGCCCAGGTGCGGCTGTAGTCGGCGCTGCTCATGAATATCACGCCGGGCGGCCAGGCGAGGTTGGTGGTCGTGGCTGCAATCCGGAAGGGCTTTGGCCCGGTGGGCGTGGACAGCAGCAGCGTGCCTCCCACTCCGAGACGATGTTCTGTGGCGATCTGCTGGGAGACGGCGATCCAGCTGCCCTGCGCGAGGCGCGCCAGCGCGACGGAGGCGCTGCCGTCGCGGATCTGGCCTTCGAACACGTGGCGCTCGGTGCCCGCTGGACGTGCGATCACCCATACGCGGCGGCTGCCGAGTTGCGAGAAGCCGCCCTGGAAGCTGTGCACGGAGGCGACCGCCGGCAGATGCGCGATGCGCGCAGCCGCGTCACCGGGAGCAAACGAGTTGACGGCCTGGTTGTCACCAGGGGTTGAGACCCAGATGTCGGCGTCGGCGACGTAGCTGTGGGCGAAAGAGTCGATCCCCGACAGCAGGTTTGCGCGCGAGCCGCCGAGCGCGACGCTGCCGAACAGCGCGACGGCGCCGGTGGCCGCCAGCGCCAGCGAGCGCAGCGTCGTCGCGCGCAGGGAGGCCAGTGCCAGCGGCAGAATCGAGATGCGCTGGAAATGCTCACCGAGGATCGCGGCGCCGCGCAATACGGCGTCGAGGACGAGCGGCACCGCCAGTACGGTCGCCAGCGCCAACAAGGCTGTCGCTGGGATCGCGGCCGCCGGCAGCAGCACCCACAGCACGCTTGCCAGCGCCACGAGCACCAGCGCCACGGCCGCCAGACGGGCTCGCAGCCGGCGGTTCAGCGAGCTTCCCGGCACTCCGCGTTCCTCGTAGATTGCGTCGCGAGCGCGTCCGCGACGCAGGTCGAGCAGCGGAACCGCCGAAGCCAGGCAGGTTGCCAGGATCCCTCCCGTCAGCGAGAGCAACACCGCGCGCGTGCTCACGAGGGTGCCGCCCGACAGCGTGAAGGCCTCGGCAAGGTAGTTGGTGGACTGATGGAACACCCCTGTCGACAGCAGATAGCCGGCGCCGAGGCCGAGCAGCGAGGCGGGGATGCCCAGGCACAGCGCCTCGAACAGGATCATCTCGGCGATCGTTGTCCGCCGGGCGCCGGCGATGCGCAGGTCGGCGATCGCGCGGCGCCGCTCGGTCACGGTCAGAAGCATTGCGTTGAAGGCCAGCAAGAAGCCGAGCACCGCTCCGATCGAGGCAAACAGCCCACTGGCAAGATCGCTGGGACCGAGCGCCTGGCCCAGCAGCCCGATGTCGGCGTCGGCCGCGGCCACTTCCACGTGCCCGCCGGCCAAGCGCGCAAGCTCGGCGCGCACCGCCGCTTTTTGCCCGGGCTTGCTCTGCACGAAGATGCGTGTGACCTTGCCGGGCAGGCCCGCGAGCTGCTGCAGATGGCTCAACGGCATCACGGCTACGCGTGCACCGGCAAGTGCACCGGCGGCTTCGGTTCCGAGCACGGCCGAGACGGGCAGCCTGTACGCGCGGCCGCGCAGCTTCAGCGTCACGTCGGCGCCTTTGGCGGCGATCCGTCGGATTCCGAGTGCCTGGGCGCTCGCCTGGCTGAGCGCGATTCCCGCTTTGGAGAGCGAGCCGATCGGCAGCGTTTCAGCCAGCCCGTCGAGCACCGCCAAGCGCAGGTCGGTGCCGGCCACCTCGACGGAGATCTGCCGCCCGTCGGAGGTCGTTACGGTCGCCGGCTGTTCCAGTAGCGGCGCGGCCTGCTTGACGCCGGGCAGCTGCTTGACGCGCGCGCTCGTCGCTTCATAGAAGCCTTCGTCGCCGCGTGCGCGCAGCTGCAGGTCGGCCGGCCCGATGACCGTGTGTACGACGCGCCCTGCGGAGCTGGAGATGCTGCCCTCGGCGACGATCGCGGCGAACACGAGCGCCACGGCGGTCGCGATACCGATTGCGGCGAACAGCTCCTGGGCGTGGTGCGCTTTCAGCCGCCGCCTGTACATGAACAAGAGCGCGGAGAGGCGCATCAGCTCACCGGTAGGGGGTGGCGGGCACGCGCGTCGGGGTCTGTCTTTGCGTCCGCGTCTGAGCCGCCGCCGGAGTCCGCGTCGTGGCCGCGTACCGGCGAGAGCCTGCCGTCGCGCAGCATGTAGTCGCGGTCCGCGAGCGCCGCCGCCTCGCGGTCGTGGGTGACGAGCAGCACGCCTGCACCCTGCTCGTGTGCGATCTCGCGCAGCAGCGCGACCGTCTGCAGGCTGCGCCTGCTGTCAAGGTTGCCCGTCGGCTCGTCGGCCAGGATCAGCTTGGGATCGCCCACGAGCGCGCGCGCGATCGCCACGCGCTGGCGCTCGCCACCGGAAAGCTGCTCGGAGGTGTGAGCCAGGCGTTCGCCCATACCGAGGCGCTCCAGCCACGGCCGCGCCTGAGCACGGGCCTTGCGCGGGCCGATCCCATCCAACAACAGCTTCAGCGTGGCGTTCTCCAGGGCCGTGACGCCCGGCATCAGCTGAAAGCTCTGGTAGACGAAGCCGATGTCGTGGCGCAGGTAGGCGGAGGTGTCGGCCTCCGAGAACGAGGACAGGGAGCGTCCGCGGTAGCGGATCGAGCCGCGGCCAGGGACGAGCAGCGTGGCTGTCAAGAGCAGGAGCGTCGTCTTGCCTGAGCCGCTGGGCCCGTGGATCGCGACCATTTCGCCTTCGTGCACAGCCAGGCTGATGCCGTCGACGGCTCGCACCAGCTCGCTTGTCTGCCCGAGCCTCTCAGGGTGTCCAGCCTCGGGGCTGCCCGAGCGCGCGGCCGCGTAGTGCTTGACCACGTCCTCCAGCTCCAACAGACTCATGACGCTTGCCTCATGTGCGCCGGCTCGCCCGCTTGGCTTGCGCGCGCCCCCCGCACGCGCCGACTCACCCGTCGGCCTCGCGCAGGCGCCCGCGAGCGCCGTGCAGCGGCAGCACCTCCGCCAGCTCCATGGGCGGAGCGCCGCGCAGCTCGCCGTCGCCGAGCACCAGTCCCTGGTCGGCCTGCGAGAGACCGGTCGACTCGCCGGTGCTCGCCAGCACCGTCGCGCCTTCATCGGCAAGCGAGCGCAGCAGCCCCAGAATCGGATCGCGCTCGCTCAGCTCCACGCCCTTGACCGGCTCGTCGATCACGATCATGCGCGGTTTCAGTGCCAGCGTGCGGGCGAGGCCGACCCGCACGACCTCGGCGCTTGAGAGCTCGCGTTGCGCCATGCGCGCGCAGTGGGCCGCGCCGGTGCGCTCGAGCGCGGCGCGCGCGCGCAGGCGTGCCTTGGCGGGCGGGACCCAGCGCGAGAGCAGGCCCACCATCGCGTGATCGAGGGCGCTGTGTCCGTCGGCGAAGCGCAAGGTTCTCTGGCAGTAGCCGATCCCTTTGCCGAGCAGGCGCTCGCCTCGGTCGGCCAGGTCGTGGCCATCGAAGCGCACGATCCCCGCGTCCGGCGGCTCGATCCCGGCGGCCACGCGCAACAGCGTCGAGCGGCCCGAGCGATGCAGGCCCCAGACGACCACGAGCTCGCCGGCGCCGGCCCACAACGACACGTCGCGCAGCACCGTTCGTCCCGCGGTCTCCTCGTCATAACGCTTGTGGACCCCTTCGAGCTCGAGCAGGCTCATCCGCGCCTCCGGCTGTCCAGCTTCTTCAGCTCCTGGCGCGCGTATTCGACCCATCCGAGCTTGGCGCCGACTGCCAGGCGGTTCTCCTCCTCGCTCAGCCGGCCCAGCAACGCCAGTGCGCTGTCGGCGGATGCCACGTCGGAGGTACCGGCGATTGGGGTGTGCATGCCCTGCGACAGGCAGGCCCGCTCGTAGCCGGTCATGACTTCGCGTAGACGCTCGGGCTCGTTCGTCAAGGCGCCCAGGGCGAGCACGAACAGCTGGTTGCGGCGACGGTCCTCGCTCACATGGCCGATCAACCAGTCGCGGTATTCCAGCACGCCCATCGGGGTCGCGCAGTAGTGCGGCTTGGGCTGGCGGCCGGTGCGCGTGCCAGGGATCTCTTCGACCATCGCGCGCCCGCCGAGCACGCCCAGCGCCGTGTAGATGTGGCCGATGTTGCTCAGTGGCAGCACCTCGCCGTAGCGGCGCTCGAAGCGCTGCGCGAGGTCGTAGGCGTAGCTCGGCCGCTCGATTACAAGCCCGAGCAGCGCCCAGTTGACGGGCGAACGCATCGGCGTCGCGTCGTGTCGCTCAGATGCATCCCCAGAGCCAGAGGCCTTCCCCGCCTTCATAACTCTACCGTACCCGATTCACAAGTGGATTACTAGGGAGGGTGCTATATCCATAGGTCATGGACTGTGGAAACGCGTCTGGGTCTCAAATAGTCACAAGACTTATAACGTTCCAAGGCTTGTAATAGGCAGGATCCAAATGCTCGCGCTGGATGAAGCCATGGACGTTAGGGACGCTCATGAGTCTCCAATAGTCACACGGCTTAGAACGTTGCAAGCCTTGGCTTGTATAGCCGGCCACGTATCGCGCATCATGGTCCACGCCAGCAGGGGGCTAGCGCATCGCAGCGACCCGCCGGGCTCAGTTTGAAAAGCAATCGAGGGGATGGTGATGCAGATGTTTTCAGCAATACGCAGGCGTCTCACGTATGCGAACGTCGCGATGACGCTCGCGCTCGTGTTCGCGATGAGCGGCGGCGCGTACGCCGCCGGCAAAGTCCTGATCACCTCGACGAAACAGATCAGCCCGAAGGTGCTCAAGCAGCTCAAGGGCAGCGCGGGCTCCAAGGGCGCGGCCGGAGCCAATGGTCCAGCAGGTCCGCAGGGGCCGGCCGGCGCGACGGGCGCGGCGGGCAAGGAAGGGGCTCCCGGCAAAGAAGGCGCTACGGGCAAAGAAGGCACTGCCGGTAAAGAAGGGGCTCCTGGTAAGGACGGCACGACGGGCTTCACCAAGACGCTGCCGAGCAACGAAACCGAGACCGGGTCTTGGGCCTACAGCTTCGTGGCCGGCGAAGCGGAAGTTTCCCAATATCTTCCGATTTCGTTTGCGATCCCGCTTGCGGAAGAACTGGGGAGCAGCCAGGTCCACTACATCCTCGCCAATGGCAAAGAATGGGACTACAGCACGAGCACTGAAGTCTCGTCTACCACGTGCCTGGGTAAAGTTTCCGAACCGACGGCGGTCGCGGGCAACCTGTGCATATACGCTGCCGCACTTGGATCGCGGGAAGCGTTTCAGGTCACCGCGCCGAGTCGCATCCAAAGTCCGTCTCAGCCACCGGAAGCCAACGTGAATGGCGCCGGCACGAGCGGGACCGTGATGTCGTGGGAAACCGCAAAGTTCAAGCTGGGTTACGGCACGTGGGCGGTGACAGCGGAATAACGCAGCACCTGCTGCCCATTACTACAGGGATTTTTGGCTTCCCGGGGTGGCGTCCATCTGCCCCGGGAGCGAGCCCTAAGTACAAGACATCAAATGATTCTTTCAGATCAACGACACCGTTTTAAGAACCGGGGAGACAACAAGGTGGCATCTCGAACAAAGACCATCTCAACGAAGTCGAGTCGCCGCACAGATCGTCGTCCTGGGTCACATGTCGGTTATTACACTACCCGCGACGCGCTTGCTGTCTCTCTGAAGGGGCTCGGCATAGTCGTGCTGCTGGTGTTTGTCGCGTTTGTCATCCCTGCTGGCGCTTCAGCAAGCCTCATGCAGGAACCGCCGAGGTTTGCCGGCTCCCCACAACCTACCGACGTGGCCAGGACCTCTGTAAAAGATTTCCATGCGGAATTCTATCCTGCGGGAGAATTCGGCAGCGAAGGCGGAGAAGTTCACTGGCGCATTGAAGAGGCCTCATCACCCGGCGGGCCGTGGGCTCTTGTGCCGGGCGGCGCCGGCACGATCACCGCCACTGAAGTCGAAAAACTGATCGAAATAAGAAGCAGATATGGACAAACCGACAACGAATCCGTAGTCGTGGAAACAGGGGAACTGACGGGCCTCCAGCCGGAAAAAACTTATTATGTCCGCGCAATAGCCAGCAGTGAAGCGGGCGAAGTGGAGGCGAATAGCTCGTTTGAAACCTCTTCACTTGGACCTACTGCGAATATTAACGTCAGAAACGTGACGGGTACCTCTGCATATCTTGCGGGTGATGTAAATACGCGTGGCTTTGCTACTCGGTGGCGTTATGAATACGCCACCTCCGAAGCCGGCGAATTCCATGTAGTGCCGGGCGGCGAAGGCGCGATCAGCCGGACTGAAGCTGAAGCGGACCGCCAAGTCGAAACAGTTCCTGACCAAGGACCCAACCCACCAGTCGGCTTTCGTTTTACGGGTCTCAAACCGGCGACAAATTATTACGTACGTCTCTTCTCAGAAAACGAACAGGAATCCGGTGGCCATAAGACGATGACTACTAATGTCCAAAGCTTTGAGACGAGTGGGCCCCCTACCGCCACAACTTTTGCCGTTCATGCCCTGCACGGCGAATCGCTGCGCTTGCTCGGCTCCGTCTCGTCGGGGAGCGTGTTGGCAGATGAGGAACAGACCGTGACGCTCGGCGGTGTGCCGAGCGGCGGCACCTTCGCATTGAGCTTCGACGGTCATAGCACGGGGGCAACCGGCAGCGGCGACTTGGCGGGAGGCGCAGCGGGCGGTACCGGCGATCTCAGTGCCTGCAACGGCTGGGGACAGTTCACTCCTGGCTCGGCCATCGTCACAAATGCGGTGAGCTTCAAGGGGGCCTTTATCGTGGGTCAATCGATCTTCAACTCGGAGGTCGCGAATGGCACTACGATCACCGCGGTCGGCGCCAACACGCTTACCCTCTCTAAGCCGGCAATAGCGGGGGCAGCGATTCCCTTTATTTCCGGGTCGAAGACGATCTCAAATGTCGTCACATCCTCTGGCGCGTTTGCCGTTGGTCAGGGAATTTCAGGCAACGGTATCTATCCTAACACGGTAATCACTGCCGTAGAACCGGGGACGCTCACGCTCTCCCTGCCCGTCAGCGTCCAGAGCAGTGGCGTGGCACTCACCACGAATACGAAGATAGTGAGCAATCTCGCCGTCTCGGAAGGTGCTTTCACGGTCGGCGAGGCGATCTCCGGTCCCGGCATTCCCGCTGGGACAACGATCGTCGATCAAAATGCGAATGAACACAGATTGACGCTTTCGGCGAATACGACCGAAGACAAAGTCGGTGCCTCCCTTACTGCCAATATTCCGTACAACGCTGACGGTACAGCTGTTCAACGTGCCCTGGAAGAACTTCCCAGCAAACTCAAAGTCGACGTCGAAGGGTTGGCAGGTGGGGCTTATACGATAATTTTTGATGGAGAAGGCATTGGCGTAAATGAGCCACAACTCGGCGCCGACGGGTCCGGACTCATTCCCACGAGAACGAGCACAGTCACCGTAGCGACGACCGATGAAGGCGGCGAAGCCTCGTATGACTTGCACAACTATTTCGAATACGTCAGCTCCAGGCAGTTCGTCGAAGACGGCTGGGCGAAAGCGGTCTCCACGCCCGTGGTCGCCGGCAGCGGCCAGGTTGGTCAGGACGTGCCTGCGATGCAGGCCGGCGAAACATATTATTATCGTCTGGCGGCTACGAGCACATTTCCTGGTAATGCGCTAATCAGGGGCGCCGAAGCGACGTTGACGGTACCAACGCCCGCTGCGGTTGAAGAATCTGTATGCCCTAACGAACAGCTCCGCTCGGGTTCCTCGGTCAACCTCCCTGCGTGCCGGGCGTACGAGCAGGTAACACCGGTGGATAAGGAAGGTTCTCAGGAAGTATTTTTGTACAGCACGACAGGCTTCGCGGCCAATACGATTGCCGGTGAAGACGGAGAACATTTCGCGGTCGAAAACAAGGGGGTAAATTGGGGCTCGAGTAGCACACAGGGTCAGAGTCCATATTTCTTCTCGCGCGACCCAAGGAAGGGCTGGCAGATGACCGCCGCTTCCGCTCAGCCCGAAACGGGTGTCAAGGAACTCGTCCAGCCGATCTTCAGCGACGATCTGACGAATTTCGGCTTCCAAGAACGGACTGACACCTCCGCCAATGCCGAAGCAGAGGAAATCGCGTTGAGGGCTGGACCTCCAGGTGGCCCCTATGTCACTGTTGCGTCCTTTCCTCACAAGACGACGGAAGAAGTTTTCGTGGGCGCATCCCGGGATTTCTCCAAGCTGTTCTTCCAAAGTGAAGATCGCAGCTTGCTGGGTTCCCCGACAGGCACCAAAAGCGGCCAGGATCTCTATGAATACTCGAGTGGTCAGCTGCGCCAGGTGAACGTCAATAGCGAAGGCAAGAAGCTTGGCAGCTGTGGCGCAGCTGTGGCAAGGGGTGGTGATGGTGAAAGTGGAAGGTCAGATCGGCATGCGGTCTCTTCGGATGGTTCACGGATCTACTTCGAGGCTGTGCCAGGCGCGAACTGCTCTGAAGCAGCGCATCTGTATTTGCGTGAAGGAGCAGCGAAGACTGTCGATATTGGTACCTATAGCTTTCTTGCGGCCAATCCCGATGGGTCTGAGGTGCTGCTTGAGAGAAGGGGCGCTACAACTGAAGTCTTTCTCTATGAAGCTGCATCTGCGACCGTAAAGCCACTTTTCGCGACAGAGACAACTACGTTTGCTGTATCTGAAGACCTAAGCGCGATCTACTTCTTCTCCAACGAAGCGCGCCCCGAAACCGAAGCGCCGGCTCTGTCGCGGGAAGGCGAAGGCGAAGTGAACAACCTCTACCGTTACGATGTTGGGGTAGGCAAGCTGAGTTTTGTCGTCCAGGCAGAAGAAACCGACTCTAATACGTACGAAGCACAAGTGAGTCCAGATGGACGTTACGTTTATTTCGGCTCAGGCCGGATCGGCGGTGTCCCTGGTGGTGCGCTCGCCGAAAATGGTGGTTTCCGTAAGGCTAAACCCACTCCCTTTCGCCATACGACCCAGATCTATCGCTTCGATAGTGAGCAGGATTCGATTGAGTGCATATCGTGTGCCTCGCCGTTTGATCCCGAACCAAAGTTGGCCTCGCTTTTTACGGGTCGCCAAGGGAGTCGCGCAAACGGTACTCCGATTCGGAGATTCGTGACTGCCGATGGTTCTCGTGCTTTCTTTGAAACGCCGGCTGCTCTTGTTCCGGGGGATGTTGACGGTGAAGTGACACCTGCAGAAGTGGAAGGTTATGAATATTCGACTCAGGCTTTTGACTCGCCCTCGACTGACGTGTATGAATGGCGCCGGCAGGGCCTGGATGGCTGCGCGCACCTGCAAGGGTGTCTCGCGCTCATCACCTCAGGTCGCGGTGGCTACCTGAATATTCTGCTCGGCACCGCGCAGGAAGGCCACGACGTGTTCTTTTATACGGGCTCGCAACTGGTTGCCCAGGACAACGACACCGCGGGTGACATCTACGATGCTCGCATCGACGGTGGCTTCGCACCGCCGCCGTCTCCTCCGGTCGAATGCGAAGGGGACGCGTGCTCGACGCCGGCGAACGCGCCGAATGACGCCACGCCGTCGAGCCTCACGTTCGACGGCGCCGGCAACCTCGTTGCTCCGCCGACCCCCGCCGTGAAATCGAAAGCGACGAAGAAGGTCGTCAAGTGTGCGAAGGGCAAGACTCGCAGCCGCGGCAAGTGCGTCAAGCAGAAGCGCAAACGCAAGTCAAAGAAGCGTGCCAGGCCCACTTCTCACAAGGGGGGCAAGTGATCATGCGTCTCGACTTTTCACGTATAAGTAGCACAGGTCGCCTGGCAGCACTCATTGCCGGTGCCTGTCTGACGATTGCGTGCCTGGCCCCCGCGTTTGCCGTCGCTGCGCCCAGCACGATGCCGTTTGAAATACTCCCGGGCTCGTTCAAAATGACTGCGTCAACTGTTCAAGCGGGCGCACACGAGGATTTGACAACCTCGCTGGATTTTGCCCACGAAGCAAACAGCGAAGCAAAGACGTTCAACGATGTGCGAACGATCGTGGTGAATCTTCCTGCCGGCTTCAGCGCCAACAGCACCGCTGTGCCTACGTGCACGCCCAACCAGCTGCTTGCGGTTGGAGCGAACTCCGTCAGGACCACCCAGTGTCCTGTTGCGAGTCAGATCGGCCAGATCAGCTTCGCGGTGGGTAGTCCGACGCATGCCGGGACGCCGCCGGTGCGTGTCACGGTTCCGCTGTACAACATGGAAGTGACGAGTTTTGGCGTGGCAGCCGAGCTGGGCTTCAAATCGGCCGTCCTGACGCAGATGCTGGTGGTGAGCGTACGTCCGGGCGACTCCGGTCTGACCGTCACCACGCCAAACATCGCCAAGGCGGAACCTCGTGAAATCTCAGTCACGGTCTGGGGCCTGCCGGCCGGCCACGAACACGATACCCAGCGTGGAGAAGTGTGCGAATCGCTGAGGAGCGAACGTGGCGAAGAAGCTTGCTTTAACCCGCTTGCCGAAGCCAACAGCGGTCGTCCACCAGAAGCCAACGTTCCAGTCAAGCCGTTTCTGTCGAACCCTACGAGCTGTGGCTCCTTCACGGCCACCATGGAAGCAAACTCGTGGGAGCAGCCGGCGACCGTCTTGCAGGCAGGCGCTGAAGCCGGACCGATCGGCGAATGCGAACGCGTGCCGTTCGAACCGTCGATCGAAGTGCAACCGTCCACTCGCTCGGCGGAATCGCCGACAGGGCTTGCCGTCTCGCTGCTCGTCCCGCAGGCGTGGAGTAACCCATACTCGGTCGCGACTGCCAACCTGAAGGACACGACGGTGGCGCTGCCTGAAGGGATGACGGTTAACCCGTCGGCCGGCTCGGGCCTGGGCGCCTGCAGTCCGGCGCAGTACGAAGCCGAGACCGCTGAGTCGCTGCCTGGCGAAGGCTGCCCGCCGGAATCGAAGATCGGCTCGATTGAAATCGAAACGCCGGTCCTGGCCGAGAAGATCGGTGGCGCCGTGTACGTCGCCACGCCGTATGACAATCGCGCGGAATTCGCCGAACCCGGACACCCGGACGGATCGCTGCTGGCGCTGTATGTCGTGGCGAAGGTTCCCGATCGCGGGATCGTCATCAAGGTCGCCGGCAGGGTGCAGCTGAACCCCGTGACTGGGCAACTCGTCACGACGTTTGAAAACACGCCCCAGCAGCCTTTCAGCAAGTTCACCTTGAAGTTTCGTCCGGGAGCGACAGCGCCGCTGGTGAGCCCTTCCACCTGCGGCTCATACGCGGCAAACGGCGCGCTGACGCCATGGTCGGCGCCAAGCGATCCGCGGCTCGTAAGCAGTCCTCCGTTTGAAATCAGCCAGGGCGTCCATGAAGGCCCGTGTCCGAGCGGTGGCGTGCCGTCGTTCAAGCCGCAGGTCATCTCGGGCACACAGAACAACGCCAGCGGCTCATACAGCCCGTTCTATCTGCGGATCGTCCGCGAAGACGGCGAACAGGAGCTCACCAAATTCACGACCGTACTGCCTCCGGGCCTGACAGGCAACCTGACAGGAATCCCATTCTGCCCAGACGCCGGCATCGAAGCTGCGCGTGGCGTCACGGGCGCCGAGGAGGAAGAACATCCGTCGTGCCCGGTCGCAAGTGAAATCGGGCACACGATCGTCGAAGCCGGCGTCGGCAGCGTTCTCGCGCAAACGCCCGGCAAGATCTACCTGGCGGGCCCGTACAACGGTGCGCCACTGTCGATCGTCTCGATCACGAGCGCCAAGGTCGGCCCGTTCGACCTCGGCACCGTCGTGATCCGCTTCGCGCTCGACATCAACCCGATCACCGCGCAGGTCGAAGTCAGCGGCGCGCAGTCCGACCCGATCCCGCACATCATCAAGGGGATCGTCGTGCACGTGCGCGACATCCGCGTCTACATGGACCGCCCGGACTTTACGCTCAACCCGACCAACTGCAGCCCGCTGGCGATCACCGACGCGATCACGGGCTCGGGCGCGAACCCGGCGAATCCTGCCGACCAGGACGCCGTCGACGTGTCGACGCCGTTCGAGACGGCAGACTGCTCGAGCCTCGGCTTCAAACCGGTCTTCAAGGTCGCGACTTCCAGCAAGACATCGCGCGCGGACGGCGCGAGTCTGTCGGTCAAGCTGACGGTGCCAGGCGCGCCCGGCACCCAGGCGAACATCAAGTCGGTCAAGGTCGACCTGCCCAAGCAGCTGCCCTCGAGGCTCACGACGCTGCAGAAGGCGTGTGTGGCCAGGGTCTTCGAAACCAATCCGTCCGCGTGCCCGGCGAACTCCCGGGTCGGGGTCGCCAAGGCGATCACGCCGATTCTGCCTGTGCCGCTGGAAGGCCCCGCGTACTTCGTCAGCTACGGTGACCTCAAGTTCCCCGAACTAATCGTCGTGTTGCAGGGCTACGGCTTTACGATCGACCTGCACGGCGAAACGTTCATCTCTAAAAAGGGCATCACGAGCTCGACCTTCCGGACCGTTCCCGACCAGCCGGTGACGAGCTTTGAATTGACGCTGCCGCGGGGTCGCTACTCGGCGCTGGCGAACAACGGCAACCTGTGCACCGTCAAGGGTGGCCTGAAGATGCCGACGGCGCTGATCGCCCAAAACGGGGCGACGATCCACGAGTCCACCACGATCTCCGTCGGCGGCTGCCCCAAGCACAACGCCAGGAAGACGAAGCAGAACGCCAAGCGTCGCAACGCCCACGGCAAGAAGAGATGAGATGTCGGGCGCAGGTGCGACGACAGCGGGCGCAGCGGGGTCCGCCCGAACTGGCGACGTGCGCGAGGGCTTCGCGTACGGGCACATGGAGCAGATCCAGCGCGCCCGTATCCTCGCGGCGGCGGTGCACGCCGTGTGCGAGTTGGGCGTCGCCGATTTGACGGTCGCGAACGTCGTCGAGCGCGCCGGCGTCTCGCGCCGCACCTTCTACGAGCTGTTCGGCAGTTGCGAAGCCTGCCTGCTCGCGACGCTCGAGGATGCCCTGGCGCGTACTCGCGAGCGAGTACTGCCCGCCTATGAGCGGGAGCAGGGCGCCTGGCGACGGCGAATGCGGGCCGGTCTCCTGGCGCTGCTGGAATTCTTCGACGAGCGCCCGCAGGTGGCGCGCCTGCTGATCGTTGAGTGGCTCGCATCCGGTCCGCGAGCGCTCGAGCGCCGCCGGCAGGTGCTCGAACGGATCGCAAGCGCCGTCGACGAGGGCCGCACGGCGCGCTTGGCCGTTGGCTCGGGCCCTCCGCAGCTCACCGCGGAGGGTGTCGTCGGCGCCGTTGCGTCGGTCTTGCACGGGCGTTTGGCGCGCGCACAGCCCGGGCCCGCGTTGGTCGAGCTCGTCAACCCGCTGATGGGCATAGTCGTGCTGCCTTACCTCGGCACGGCAGCGGCGCGCGGTGAACTCGAGCAGACGGTACCCGCGAGCAGGACCCACGCTGGCGCTGAGCTGTCGCCCGAGGACACGCTGCGCGGGCTCAAGATGCGTCTCACCTATCGTACACTGCAGGTGCTTGCCGCCGTCGCGGAGTTTCCGGGTTCCTCCAACCGCGCGATCGCGCGCGCGGCCGGCGTCGGAGATCAGGGGCAGATCTCGAAGTTGCTGATGCGCCTGTGCAAGCTCGGATTGCTCGAGAACAACGGGATGGTCCGCAAGGGCGAACCCAACGCCTGGTCGCTGACGGTCAGGGGGGAGCAGGTGGAGCGTGCCCTGCGCATCTCGTCTGAGGGCAAAGTGTGAAGAGCTCAGTGAGAAAAGGGCAAACCTGACTTCTAGACGCCTCCGTAGTCTGTCGACACTGACAAGGCATAGAACGTATTAAGCCTTGACTTGTTTAGTGGGTAGCCAAGTCTGCATTATAGCGCGAGCTGACTGTTTTGTGGTAAGCAGAAGCGCCACATCCGGTCAGCCTTTCACCACTTTGATTGCGCTCGCTGCGCGAGCTGTCTGGCGGTGAAGGCGTGTTCCAAAACAAGGAGGTAGCGATGGATGATGTGGGTCTGAGCCCAGAGGGACGTATCGGTTTTATCAGCGGCGGAGTCACACGCCGGCTTGTGATTGCGGCGAGCGCGGCGCTCGCTCTACTCTGCGTCGCGCCTGCGCTTGCCAGCGCACGCGTGCACTGGCGCCTGAACGGACAGCCGCTCAGCGAAACGACGGCGACGAAAGGCAAAGGGACTGTCAAGCTCACCGACACCAAATATCCGATCGTCGGTACGGTGGCCATCGAATGCGAAGATACCGTCGAAGGGAGCGCGGCCCCGGCGGCGGGTGGGAGCGTCGCGAAATGGACGCTGTCGAAATGTGTCGCCGCGAACTCGGCGTGCGAAAAAGCCGGGACGGTGGAAATGCAGGCCGTGAATTTGTCCTGGAATGCGGAATTGCTGGCCGCTGGATCGGGCGTCAACGAGAAGTTGCAGAATAGCGGAAAAGGAATGCCCGGTTTCAAGTGGAGGTGCATGATCTTTGGTATTTACACCGAAGATGTCTGCACTGCGCCGCTCGTCGCGAGCACAACCAACGTCGCCAGCGGTGTGAGTGCTACGTTCGTCGCGGGCGAAAAACTCAATTGCGCCGACAGCGGAGAAGGTACCGGCAAAGTGGAAGGGAGCACGAGTGTCGAAGCGACCAACGGCGGTAAGTTGAGCGCCGAACTGGAAAAACCGCCGCTATGGCGTGTCAACGGCACACCGATTACGGCCGCAACCGCCGTCAACGTCAGAGGGACGATCGCGATGAGTGACGTCGTCCCCATCTTCGGCACGCTCGAAGTGGAATGCGAAGACACGGGTACGGGACTGGTCGGTCCGTCAGAAATCAGCGAAATGACAAAATGGACAATCTCGAAATGCGTAAACAAGCAGGGATGTTCAGGGCCCACCTCGTCGATAGAAGCGCTACGCCTACCGTGGCATGGTGAACTCTACAGCGTCGAAGGGGCAGTCCGAAATCTGACAAGCGGGGGTGCTTTCAAGTTCACATGCACGGCCTCCGGTGAAACGATCAAAGACGAATGCGAATGGGTACCGGCCGCGACTCTCACGAATGCGGCTACCGATGTGACGGCAGCATGGAGGGAAAAACGCACCTGCTCAGTGGGTAAAAGCGGAGCGGGCAATATAGTGGGCAGTCAAGAAATCAGTACGACCAGCGGAACGCTGTCGGCCTCATAAAAGCTCCTTGATGTCAGGAGTAGGGGCGTAAGCTTTCGCACCCCGCCGACGGCCAGACGGGCTAATCGGCTCGTCTGGCCGTACTGGTGGCTGGTGCCGGTCGTTTGTGGCTTAAGTAGCGTGCCGTGCCTGGCTCAGTGTGCTCCCACGCTCTGCGGCTCGGCCTCAGCGGGTGCAGACACACCCTCCGGCGGCGTCTCCGCCGGCGTCTGCGACGCGACGAAGTCGCGCTGGCGCACGAGCACCAGCGCCAGCACGGCCCCCACGAACGCGATCGCGGCGGCGATGATCAGGATGTTGTCGAAGGCTTCGGTGAAACCAGCCCGGTAGGAGTGCTTGAGCGCCGCCTGCGCAGCAGGGGAGAGGGCATGGAACACCTGCTTGACTTCGCCGGACTGAAGCAGCGTGTTCAGGTGCCCGTGCGCGGCGGCCTGTACTGCCGGCAACTGCCCGCCGAGCCGGCTCGTGGTCGTACCCAGCACGTCGTGCTGGAAGACCGCGCCAAGTCCGGCAATCCCCGTAGCGATGCCGACCTGGCGGAAGGTGCTGTTGATACCAGAGGCCATACCGCTGCGCGAGTGGTGCACGACGCCGATTGCCGTCGAGGCAAGCGGCGGGTTGATCAGGCCGATGCCCACGCCCGTCACCGCGAAGCCGGGGATCAGCGTCGTCCAGCCGGAGGTCGCGTCGATCGCGGTCATCCCGAGCAGGCCGGCGCCGACGAGTAGCAGTCCGCCGCCGAGCAGGTAGCGCACGGGCATGCGCACGCTGAGGCGGCCCGCGATCGGGGCGGCGACGAATGACAGCAGCGTGATCGGCAAGAAGCGCAGGCCCGCCTGTAGCGCTGTGTAGCCGAGCACGTCCTGGATGTACAGCGTCAAGTACAGGAACATCGCGAAGATCGAGGCGGACACGCTGAAAGCGACGATGCTGGCGCCGGTGAAGGCGGGCAGGCGGAATAGCGACAGGTCGAGCATCGGCCGCGACTGCTTGAGCTCGGCGACCACGAACGCGATGAACAGCACGAGCGCCCCGAGCAGCAGTGAGACGATCTTGGTCGAGCCCCAGCCGTCTTCGTTGCCCTCGATCAGCGCGAACACAAGCGCGAACAGGGCGCCCGAGAACGTGACGAGCCCGATCCAGTCGACGCGGCGCGCGTTTGGATCGCTCGACTCCACAACGCGCGAGAGCGTGATCGCGACCGCCGCAATTCCGATCGGGACGTTGATGAAGAAGATCCACTCCCAGCCGATGCCGGAGGTGATGATGCCGCCGACGACCGGGCCGATCGCCACAGCGGCGCCCGTGACGGCGCCGAACACGCCAAAGGCGGTCCCGCGCTCGCGCCCGTGGAAGGCCTGGGCCAAAAGCGCCAGCGAGGTGGAGAACATCATCGCGCCGCCGACACCCTGTACCGCGCGGGCGAGATTGAGCATCAGCGGCGTGGTCGAGAGCCCGCAGACGGCCGAGGACGCGGTGAACACGATCAGCCCGAGCGTGAACACGCGCCGGCGGCCGATCAGGTCAGCGACTGAGCCTGCCGTCAGCAGGAAGGCGGCGAGCGTCAGCGCGTAGGCGTTGACGACCCACTGCAAATCTGAGAACGAGGATTTCAGCGACGACTGGATCGAGGGCAGCGCGACGTTCACGACTGTGATGTCGAGCAACAGCATGAAAATCGCCACCGAGACGGCGATCAAGGTCCACCACTTGCGATCCACGGCCGGCTCCCTTCGCGTTAGGAGGACGCTGAACTCATCTCACTGTAGGACGCGATCTCCTCCAGTCGGCTGAGCACGGTATTGCGCGTGTTCGAGAGCTCGCGGCGCAGCTTGGCAAGCTCGGAAGCACGGTGCTCGACCAGCTCCAGCTGGCGGTCCAAATGTCCAAGCGCCTCTTCGAGCAGCTCACGGCGGCGCTCGGGGTGCACGTCGTCGCGGCGCAGCTGTGCGCGCACGGCCGCGCGCGCCTCCTCGGCCGTGAGCAAGTCCTTGAGCTCGTCGAGCGTGACGCCAAGCAGCTGCTTGAGGCGGATCACCTCGCGCAGACGCTCGACCTCCGCCTGGGTATAGAGGCGGTGGCCGCCGGAAGGTCGCTCGGGTGCGCCCGCGAGCAGGCCCAGTTCCTCGTAGTAGCGGATCGTGCGCGGGGTCGTGCCGGCGAGCTTGGCGACGTCGCCTATGCGCAACGGCGTCTCCGCGTCCGCCGCGCGCTCGGAAGCAGCGGTGAGAGTGGCGCTCGAGTCGCTCACGCGCGTACTCCCGCACGCAGCGCGGGGAGTGCATCATGCTCGGGCTGCTCCTCGCGGATGCGCTGTTGCTCGCGCACGCGCAGCTCCTCGTCTTCGGCCTCGAGCGTCGCGTGCGTCGGGCGCAGCAGGCACACGAGCGCGCCGACCACCGAGGTCGCCACCAGCACCCACAGGGCCACGTGCATGTTGGCGATGAAGGGGGCGAGCTTCTGCTCTGAGAGGCCGCGCGTGACACCGGAGAAGACGGCGAACAGCGTCGCCTTTGGCACCGCCGAGGTGACGATCGCGAGCACGAAGGCGATCGACAGCACCGCGCCCGTGTTCTGCAAAAGCGTGCGCGCGCCGGCGGCGATGCCACGCCGCTGGGCCGGTACCGTGCCCATCATCGCGGCGGTGTTGGGGCTGTTGAACATGCCCGAGCCGATACCGACGAGCGCCAGCCAGATCATCGACTGCCAGTAGGGGCTGTGCACCTGCAATGTGGTCATGCCGGCGAGCCCGACGGCGCTGACGAGCATCCCGAGCGAGGCCAGCATGCGCGAGCCGTGGCGGTCGGCGTAGATGCCGGCCAGGGGAGAGGCGACGAGCATCCCGAGCGCCAGCGGCATCAACTTGATACCCGCTTCGATCGGGCTGTTCGACTGGGCCCCTTGGAAGTAGAAGACGAACAGGAACATCAAGGCGAAGCGGGCCAGACCGTTGATGAACGATGCCGCCGACGCCGCCGCGAACAGGCGGTTGTTGAAGATCGACAGGTCGAGCATCGGCGCGCGCGTATGTCGCTCGATCATGACCCACAGCGGCAGCAGCACGACAGCGCACGCCAGACCGCCGATTACGACCGGATCGGACCATCCGGTCAAGCCCCCCTTGGACACGCCAAGCACGAGGCCTGTAAGCCCCACGACGAACGTGGCCGTGCCGAGCGTGTCGAAGCCGCGCACCTTGTCCGGCTTGGCCAGCTCGCGCAGGATCAGCGCGCCCCAGGCCGCGCCGGCCAGGGCGAGCGGCACGTTGAACCAGAAGACCCAGTGCCAGGAGATCTCCACGAGCGCGCCGCCGAGAACCGGACCGAGTACCAGGCCGACGGCGGCGACCATCGTGTTGGCACCCATAGCCAGTCCGAGCTGCTCCTTGGGAAAGGCGTCTGTTACAAGAGCGGCAGCGTTGGCGAACAGGAACGCAGAGCCAATCCCCTGCAAAACCCGCCAGCAGATCAACTCGGTGGCGCCGCCTGAGAAACCGGCGCCGAGTGAGGCGAAGGCGAACAACAGAAAGCCGCCGATGTAGGCGCGCTTGCGCCCGAACAGGTCGCTGAGGCGGCCCGCCGTCAGCACCAGCACGGTCGCGGCGATCAGGTAGGCGAGGATCACCCACACGAGCGCCAGCAGGCTCGCGTGCAGCGAGCGCTCGAGGCTCGGCAGCGCGATGATCAGCGTGCCGGAGTTCGTCGCGGCCAGCAGCATGCCGAGGCTGGTGCAGGACAGTGCCCACCACTTGTAGTGCTCGTGGTCGGCGCTGACGCCGAAGCGGGATGTGGAAGTTGACGTGAACGTAAGGATCAGGATAGCAGCTGGGACGTGCACACTGGCGATTGTCAATCGCTTTTGCACGTAAACACCCCCCTTGTGCGGACACGCCCGTGCGGACGCTTGCGTATAGACACTCGCCTGCGTCTGCTCGTTCCTGCTAGAACGTCAGCATGGGCGAGCAGCGCGTGGAGAAGTCAGAGCAGGAGTGGCGCGAGGAGCTGACGCCCGAGCAGTACGAGGTTCTGCGTCGCGCGGGCACCGAGGCACCGTTCACGGGCGAGTACGTCTACAACAAGGACTCCGGCATGTACCGCTGCGCCGGCTGCGGCGCCGACCTGTTCAGCTCCGACACGAAGTTCGAGTCGGGCACGGGCTGGCCCAGCTTCACCGAGCCGGCCGTCGCCGAGACGGTCGAGCTGCGCCCGGACAACGGCTTGTTCATGAAGCGCACGGAGGTGGTGTGCCGTCGCTGCGGCGGGCACCTCGGCCACGTCTTCGACGACGGTCCCGGACCGACCGGTCAGCGCTACTGCATCAACTCGGCCGCGCTGTCCTTCGCGCCCGAGCCGGGCTAGCCCGCCTAGGGCACCTGCCGAGCCCGCCTAGCGCCGCGACACTAGACTGGGCCGCGCGATGATCATGGAGAACCGCTCCAAGCGGCTGTCTGAGCCCCTGAGCTGGGGGCGACGTGAGAAGACCGTGGTTGCTGTGTTGCTCAGTTGCGTCGTGATTGTGTTGATTGGGCTCGGCGCCTATTCGCTGACGAGCGGCTCGGTGGAGCCGAAGGACTGCGTGGACATAACGTTTGCCAGCACCCTCGGTGCTGCTCGTATGCACGCCTGTGGCGCACGCGCCAGGACCCTGTGCGCCGCCCCACAGGCCTCGAAGGAGATCGCCCAGCCGCTGAGGCAGGCCTGCCGTCGCGCCGGCTATCCATTTGAATAGCGCAATGCCCCCCGCGCGCGCGGGGGGCATCTTCGGTTTTCTTAGGTCTTGCGCCTGGAGTGCATGTGACCCGCAGGCGACCACAAAGCCCCGTCGTTGCGGGCCGTCTATACAAATGTCGAAACGCACCGGTCAACTGTTGGCCACCGTGTCCCTAGCCGTGTAGCGCCGGCCCCGGTTTCATAAGCGGAGCTAAAGAGGCGAGTCGCCACCGCAGGTGCGGGCGGCGGCTCGCCGTATCTACAACGGTAGGAAACGGAGGCATATGTCCATCTTGGCGACAGCCGAATGGCTGTCATACCCATCCTGGCTCAACGCCGGCGACAACGCATGGCAGATGACCGCGGCGACGTTTGTCGGGCTGATGAGCCTTCCAGGTCTCGCCATCCTGTACGGCGGGGTCATGCAGAAGCGCTGGTCGGTCAACAGCATGATGCTCACGTTCGTAGCGTTCTGCCTCGTACTGGTGGCGTGGTGTCTGTGGGCGTTCAAGATGGGCTTCGACAACCCGATCGCACACAGCGGCGGGGGAATCTTCGGCACGAAAGGCTTCCTGGGCACGGCGCTCGGGGAACCGGGAAGCGTGCTGGGACATGCCGCGGAGGAGGGGCAAGCGCTGATTCCGTCGATTTCGACGGGGCCGCCTTTCCACTTCCCCGAGTCCTCGCTCGTGTACTTCCAGTTCGTGTTCGCG
Source organism: Solirubrobacteraceae bacterium (assembly GCA_036266805.1). Lineage (GTDB taxonomy): Bacteria > Actinomycetota > Thermoleophilia > Solirubrobacterales > Solirubrobacteraceae > Palsa-744. The sequence goes on along the minus strand of DATAXK010000034.1, from coordinate 11,888 downwards.
GCGATCACGCCGATCCTGATGCTCGGCTCTGTCCTCGGGCGCATCAGCTTCAAGGCGTGGATCCCGTTCGTGCTGCTGTGGATCACGTTCGTGTACACGGTCAATGCGTTTTTGATCTGGGGCGGTGGCTACTTCGCGGCCCATGGCGCACTTGACTACTCCGGCGGTTACGTCATCCACCTCGCGGCTGGAATTTCGGGCTTCGTGGCGGCGGCGGTCATAGGACCGCGATTGCAACGAGACAGAGAGGTCGACGCTCCGAACAACCTGCTGATGGTTGCCGCGGGCGCCGGTCTGCTGTGGTTGGGTTGGAACGGCTTCAACGGTGGAGACTCCTACTACGCGGGCGCCGACGCCTCGGCAGCGGTTCTCAACACGAACCTCTGCACCGCGGTTGCGATGCTCGTATGGATCGCTTGGGACTACATCTTCCGCGACAAGCCGTCGCTGCTCGGCTCTGTCAACGGCATGATCACGGGGTTGGTGGGCATCACGCCCGCGGCCGGCTTCGTGAACGGCTATGGAGCGATCATCATCGGCGTCGTCGCCTCGACGATCGTGTGGATGTCGATCCGCTTCCTCTCGCGTGCTCCAGTGTTCCGGCACGTGGACGACACGCTGGGGGTGATCTATACCCACGGTATCGCCGGCCTCTGCGGAGGCCTGCTCGTCGGGCTCTTGGCCAACTCGAACATTGTCGAGTACGCCGGCGTGACGAGCACCGGCGCCACCAACCTGCCGGGCGTCTCAGGGCTGTTGGTCAACGGCAGCTGGACGCTGTTGCGCTGGCAGGCCGAGGCCGGTCTGTGGGTGATCCTGTTCAGCGGGACGATGACGTTCATCCTGCTGAAGCTGGTCGGCATATTCATGCCGCTACGACTCTCCGACGAAGAGCTGGAGATCGGCGATCACGCGATCCACGGCAACGAGGTCTACCCCTCGGACGTGCCGACGCTCGGTGGACCGCACGCGCCATCCTTCCAGCCGACCCCGGCGGGCAGCGCGGCATAACCAAACGGCGGATCGGGTCGGGCGCGTCTCCTCTGTGCGCGCCCACCCGGTTCTCTGGTCAGTCACGATGACGATCCGCGACCCCGCTTCGGCGGGGTCGCGGTCGTTGCGGCGCCGAATACCGTCCGGTCGTTTTGAGTACAATGCAGTGCAGGAAGGTGCAGCTGCGCGGTCGCGGCACACGATTGATAACCGTTGTTCCGGAGTGAGACCTTCGGATGGGTTCGACTCCCACACCTTCCGCCAACTGGTCGGGCGACAGGAGCAGGTAGCAATTATCATGCCAGCCGAGACGAGTTAGTCGCCGTCGCGCTCTGTCGCCCGCCCGCCTGCTAATCTTCGAGACGGTTATCAATCGTGTGCGACTGCGGCCCGCCTCGGCGGGCCGAGCTGCTTAAAGGCCCGTCAGGAAGTCGCGAGACCCACCGGACAGGCCACGCCCGTGCCGCCCAGGCCGCAGTAGCCGCCCGGGTTCTTCTCCAAATATTGCTGGTGGTGGTCCTCGGCGTAAAAGAACGGGTGGGCGGTACCACCGGGCTCGATTTCGGTTGTGATCTGGCCATGGCCGTTTGCGGCGAGCATGCGCTGGTAGGTCTCGCGCGAGGCCAGCGCGACTTCGCGCTGAGCATCGTCCTCGTAGAGGATCAGCGAACGGTATTGGCTGCCGACATCGTTGCCCTGGCGCATTCCCTGCGTCGGATCGTGGCCCTCCCAGAACAGCCTCAGCATCTCTTGATAGCTGGTGGTGGCGCTGTCGAACGCGACCAGCACTACCTCGGCGTGGCCGGTGCGCCCGCTGCACACCTCCTCGTAGGTGGGGTTGGGCGTGATCCCACCGGCATAGCCCACGGCGGTTGTGTAGACGCCCGGCGCCTGCCAGAAGATGCGCTCGGCGCCCCAGAAGCAGCCCATGCCGAACACGGCCTGCTCGACGCCGGCCGGGAACGGACCTCGCAGCGGCGTGTCGAGCACGACGTGACGTTCGGCCACCCGCAGCGGCTGCTCGCGACCGGCGAGCGCATCGTCCGCGCTGACCATGCCGGTGTGCCGCGATTTGAACAGACCCATACCCATCCAGCCTAGCGCGCCCGCAATTCGGCCAGTCGGGGCGCTGTGAATCGGCGGTTGGCGGCTGGGCCGCGCCCGGCCGGCAAGGTTTGTTGTCGGTGGGAGTGAGTGCTCAAGGGCACGCCGATCCAGACCGAAAAGATTGGCAAGCGATGTCGACAGGCCCATCTCAGACGCTCTCGCAAGCCGCGCAGGCTCGTTTGTCGCTGGCGCGGGGCGGATCCGCGCCCTTGCGCTCTCTACTGCATCGCGTCGTGGCACGCCGCCCGGCGATGGCTTGGTCGCTGGCGCTGTTGTTCATGTTCAAGGCGTTCGTGTGCCTGGCGGCGATCCTGTTCCCGGTCAGCTCGACCGAGCCGGTGGGCCTGATCGCGGCCGCCGGCGCGCTGGGGGTGGTCGGAGCTTGTCTGGTATGGCTTGCGGCGCGGCACATCCCCGTGCTCGGCTTCGAGCTGCTGGCCGCCTGCGGCACGCTCGTGAGCAGCGCCCTGGTCGCGCATGCAAGCACGCACGGCGGCATGATGATCGCCGCCTTCTCCTATCCGTGGATCGCGATCTACTCGGCCCATTTCTTCGAGCGTCGCGTGGTGGTTGCGCAGGGCATGCTGATCACGCTCGCCTTCGGCGTCGCCCTGCTGCTGGGCGGTCTGCCGCACGTCGGCATCTACTGGATGATCGTGACCGTCACGATCTGGTCGATCTGCATCGTGCTCGGGCGCCTCAGCGAGAGCTTGCGTCGCCAGGCCGACACCGACACGCTGACGGGCCTGCTCAATCGCAACGGCTTCATGGCGGCGGCCGTCCGCGAGCACGCGATCGCCCAGCGCAGCGGCAACCGACTGACGCTCGCGATGCTGGACCTGGACGACTTCAAGCAGATCAACGATCTGCACGGCCACACTGTTGGCGACCGCGTGCTGGCCGATCTCGGCCAGTCCTGGCGCGAGCGTCTGCGCACCGGCGACATCCTCGCGCGCCACGGCGGCGACGAGTTCGTGCTGCTGCTGCCGGCCACGACCCCCGAGGGCGCTAGCGTCGTTCTGGATCGTCTGCGCGACAGGGACCTGCCGGTCACCTGGTCGGTCGGGATCGGCGAGTGGCTGCCGAGAGAAAGCCTGGGTGAGTGCATCGCGCGCGCCGACGCCGACCTTTACAGCGTCAAGAACGCCATGCGCGTACGCGACACGCGTGCAGTCGGCGTTTGACATCCGGCCGTTCAGGCAAAACTCAACGATGAGGGCATCGTTCCTCCCTCATCCCTCCCCGGATCGGCCCGCCGCGCGCGGGTCGATCTGTGCCGGGGGTGTGTGGGTGGGTTATAAATCTGCCCGCCCGCGCGCGGGTCGATCTGTGCCAAGGGTCTTGTGAGCGGGTTATAGATCTGCCCGCCCGTGCGCGGGTCGATCTGTGCTTGGCGGGTGATAACTTCGCCAAACGATGCCCCGCCCGCGCACGCTGCTGATCGCCACCGCCGTCGTTGCGGCTCTTGTGGCCTTCGTCGTGTTCGGGCTTGCCGGTAGCAAAGGCAACGACGGGCGCCCAGCGCCGCCTCTGCCGCTTGAACGCCTCTCCGGATCGACGGTCACGCTGGCCGCCCTGCGCGGGCGCCCGGTGCTCGTCAGCTTCTGGGCCAGCTGGTGCGAACCGTGCGAACACGAGGCGCCGGTGCTCGAGCGCTTCGCGCGCGGCCTGCACGGCAGGGCCACGCTCGTCGGGGTCAACTGGGAGGATTTGTCGCTCGCCAATGCGCGCAAGTTCATCCACACATATGGCTGGACGTTTCCCAACCTGCGCGATCCCGACGGCAACGTCGGACGCGACTACGGGATGATCGGAGGACCGCCGGTCACGTTCGTGATCGACAGCAGCGGACACCTGCGCGCCCAGTTGCGCGGTCCCCAGACACAGCAGACGCTGACCCAGGCGCTTGCGAGCGTGGGGGCCTGACGGTGGGCCGGGCCGGCGGCTGGCGCGTGATCGTTGCCTACGGGCTCGTGTGCGCGGCGACGCAGGTGCTGTGGTTGACCTACGCCGCGATCACCACGGAGACGGCTCGTCACTACGGCGTCTCGGTCGGTGCGGTGGGCTGGCTGGCCGAGATCTTCCCACTGCTCTACGTCGTCTTGGCGATCCCTGCGGGAATCCTGCTCGACCGCTGGTTTCGTCCCGTGCTGGCTGGGGGAGGGCTGCTGGTCGCGCTCGGGGGACTGCTGCGCCTGGGAGGCGACACGTTCGCTTGGGCGATGGCCGGTCAGGTCACGGTCGCGGTCGCCCAGCCCGTCGTCCTGAGCGCGGTGAGCAAGCTCGCGGGCGAGTACCTGCCGGTTGACGAGCGCGCGGCCGGGATCTCGCTGGGCTCGGCCGGCGGCTTCGTCGGCATGCTGATCGCACTCTTGCTCGGTCCCACGCTGGGCGGGCACGGGCACATCGAGCGGCTGTTGGTCGTGGAGGCTGTGCTGGCCGGGTTGCCCGCGTTGGCGCTGGCGGTGACGCTGCGGCGTCCCGGTCATGAGAGCAGCGAGCACGCCGCGATCGCCGGCAACGCGGCGCGCGCGCTGTGGGCGCTACCGAGCATGCGCACGCTGTGTGGCCTCGTGTTCGTCGGCTTCGGCATCTTCGTCGCGCTGGCCACGTGGCTGCAAACGCTGCTTCAGCCCTCCGGCGTCTCGGAAACCGCCGCGGGCGCGCTACTCGTTGCGATGGTCATTGCCGGCGTCGTCGGTTGTGCGGTGCTGCCGCCGCTCGTGGCGCGGCGGGGCATCGAGCGCAATTTCATGCGTGCCGCGGTGATCGTCGGCTGTGTCGGCTGCGTGGCGCTTGGAGTGATTCCATCGCTTGCGGGCCGCGCGGTGGTGATCGTGGCGATGGGGTTGATGCTGCTGCCAGCGCTGCCGGTGATCCTCACCTCCACCGAGCGCCTGGCCGGGTCGGCCGCGGGTACGGCCGGTGCGATCGTCTGGATGGCGGGCAACTTGGGCGGGCTTGTGGTGGCCCTGCTGGTACAGGTTCTCGTGCACCACCCGATGGCGGCGTTCGTCGCGATGGCCGTGGTGTCGCTGCTGGGCTTGCCGATCGCGGCCAGGCTCAAGCCGATCACAGGCGTCGAGATGGGCGCCGAGCCGGCCGAGCCGATGGCGGTTACTGCAGGCTGAGCGCCAGAGCTCCGGTTGCGGCCACCGGCTGAGTCTTGACGTGGCTGGTCGCGACGGCTGGCCTTGGGTGGCTGAGCCTGACTAGCGGTCCTCTTCGTCAAGCTCGCTGCTGCGCTCCTGGTCTGCTTCTGAGTCCTCGTGGCGCAGATTCGGCTCCTCGTCTGGACCCTGATCGTGGAGGATCACATGTGCGGGCTCCTGGTCGCCGTGGGAGGCATGGTCGATGAGCGCGGCCTCCGCATCCTCGAATCCCTCTGCCTCACCGCCGCCCGCCTCGAGGACCGCGCGCTGGGCGGGGTCGAGATCCTCGTCGCCGGCGTGACCGCCTATCTGCGCCGCTTCGCTGGCGGCGAGCTCCGCCTCTTCCCGCTCGTAGGACTCCTCGTCCATCATTTGCCTACTTCCTGATTTGTGGATCGTGGTTGGAACGTGAATGCGTATTCGGCGTGCTGGGGTATCAGCGCTTTACCCGTGTGCACGACGGGTCAATCCATTGGAGGAGCTTCAGCCCGGTTGAGCGGCGGGCTCCTGCGCGAGGAAGGCGCTCAACAGGTCTCTCCCCGTTCCCATGACGGGCTCGCTGTGGGCGAACAGGAGCGTGTCGAACTCCTCGTCGAGCATCCGGCGCAAACTCTTGAGCAGGCCCGCGCGAACGCGTCCCGGGTCCTCGCCCAGCAGCGAGTCGGGCATGAAGGCAAGCGCGCCGTCGCGGTCGCGGGTAAGGCCGTCGCCGAAAGACAGCGCGCCGGCGTCCGCTTCCAGCAGCAGCGTGGTCTCCTCGGCGCAGATCGAGCCAAGCTCCAGGGCGCGCAAGCCAGCGGCGAGTTGCTCGTCGAAAACGAAGCCCTCAACCGGACGATCCTCGGCGAAATGCGCCAGCCCCGCCTTCTGGCAGAGCACGGGACAGCCAAAGCGCTCGACGTAGAGCGCGCTGTGGCGGTAGTGATGGCGATTGCTGAGCACTATCCGCTCGGGTGTGCCGAACTCAGCGACCGCATCCAGGCCCTCGGGCGGCTCCATCGGGTCGATCAACGTGCCTGAGTCCAGGGCAAAGCTGCTGTACACCGGATTGCCGATGCCTTCGTGAAAAGCGCTCCAGTGAAACAGCCCAGATGAGATTTCTTCGATCATGGTGGGAGATGTTTCCCCGTCAGGACGGTCGCCTAATCCCGACTTCACGGTCGTTGGCGGTCGGTGATGGCCATTTGAGACCAATGCGGCTCAAAACGACTTGACAAGTGACCAAATGGTCACCTATACTCGCGGCATGGACGAGGTGTTCAAGGCGCTGGCCGATCCCACGCGACGGGAGTTGCTCGACGAGCTGTTTCGGCGGGACGGTCAGACGCTGAGTGCGCTCGAGCAGCGCCTGCCGATGACGCGCTTCGGGGTGATGAAGCACCTGAAGGTGCTCGAACAGGCCGGTCTCGTGCTCGCGCGCAAGCGCGGGCGCGAGAAGTTGCACTTCTTGAATCCCGTTCCGATCCGGCTCGTCCACGATCGCTGGGTGAGCAAGTACTCAGAACCGTGGGCCGCAACGTTGAGCGAGCTCAAGCACGACATCGAGGAGAAACTCATGGAGAAGATTTTCGAGATCTACATCAAGACGACGCCCGAGCGTCTGTGGCAGGCTCTCACCGATGGTGAGATGAGAGGGAAGTACACGTTTGGGGCAACGGTCACCTCCGATTGGACGGCCGGCTCCACCTATGTCGCCGGCAGTTCGAACGCGCCCGACCTGCTCTTGCAAGGCGAGAATCTGGAGGTTGACCCGCCACGCAGGCTCGTCCAGAGCTTCAACGCCCTATGGGGCGAGGACGTCAAGCGCGAGGCGACCTCACGGGTCACCTATGAGATCGAACCGGTCGGTAGTTCGTGCCGGCTGACGGTCACCCACGATCAGCTGCGCGAGGGCGCCAACGAACAGCTATATGGTGGCTGGCCGATGATCCTCTCGACCTTGAAGACGCTGCTGGAGACCGGCGAGTCGCTCGACACCCCGGGCTCGCTGATGTATTTGGGTGCAGAGAGAGCTTCTTGAGATGAGCGTTGCGAGAAGGGTGTTCGTTGCGAGAAGGGTGTTTGTAAGAAGGGGGTGTTTGCGAGAAGGGGGTGTTTGCGAGAAGGGGGTGTTGAGTGGTAGGCGCGAGGGCGAATGCCGCAAGCGAACGTTGTCGAGGAGGCGACTATGCTCGCCAACATGCTCTCGCTTTCCCGCGTCAAAGGCCGCCTGTTATGAGACTGCGGCTCAAGGGCAGGTCCCTTCAGCTCCGGGCCGGGGAGCCGCTGATCATGGGGATAGTGAACATCGGCAGCGACTCGGTGGCCGATCCGCTCGCACTCGACGGCTTGGAGGCGCAAGTGGAGTTCGCGTTGCGCCAAAGCGATGCCGGCGCGCATATCCTCGACGTCGGCGTCCAGTCAGGCAGAACCGACACGCCGGTGTTGCCGGAAGAGCAGGAGATCGAGCGGCTGGTGCCGCTGGTGCACACGCTCGCCGAACGTGAGCTGGTCGTGTCGGTCGACACCTGGCGAGCCGGCGTCGCCGAGGCGGCGATCGCGGCTGGAGCGGCGCTGATCAACGACGTCGGCGGGCTCGTGGACGAACGACTTGCCGACGTCGTCGGCGCCACGGGTGCGGGGCTCGTCGTGATGCACACGCGCGCTGCTCCGAAGCAGGAGCATTTTCCCGGCTATGAGGACGCGACAGCCGACATCCTTGCCTTTCTCGAACAGCGCATGCAACTGGCCCTGAGCCGGGGCGTCGCTCGCGAGCAGATCGTCATCGATCCAGGTCTCGACTATGCAAAGACGCCGCAAGAGTCGATCGAGGCGCTGCGCCGCCTCGACGAGCTGCGGCAGCTCGATCGCCCGATCCTGCTTGCCGTCTCGCGTAAGTACTTCATCGGGATGCTGACCGGCGCCCCGCCGGAGGAACGTCTGGCTGGGACACTGGCGGCGATCGAGTACGGGGTTGGCGCCGGAGCGCACATAGTGCGCGTGCACGATGTGGCACGGGTCGCGGAATTCCTACGCGTGCGCGAGGCGCTGCGCGACGATAGCACGGCGCGGCTCGACGGCGACCCCGACGACGAGACGCTCAAGTGGCTCCAGCCGAAGCGGACTCTCAGTCGATGAAACCGAATCTGATGGGTGCCACGCAGGCGCCTGAACTGGTCGTCGAGGAGCTCGAACCGGTCGATCTCGATGGGCTTGCCGCACGGTTTGAGCTGGAAGACGTGCGGGTTTGCTCCGTCTCCTCGCCCAAGCTGGAAGCTGGCTCTGGGCGTTTGGCTCGGGCGCAGCTCATAGACGTCGATCTCGGCGAGTCCAAGCTGCGTGGGGTCGAGCTCGTCGATGTCATTGCCGAGCGGCTCGACGCCGCCAACGGCGATTGGGGCGGTGCGCGGCTGCGACGCACACTCCTCGGCGACGCGCGCCTGACCGGCCTCGACTTTGCCGAGGCGCAGATCGAGCACGTTCGCTTCAAGCTCTGCAAGCTCGACTACGTCAACTTTCGCCACAGCGAGATCGAGCATGTGTCCTTCGAGGATTGCGTGCTCACCGGAACCGACTTCCAGGGAGCCAAAATCAAAGAGACGGTCTTCTCCGGCTGTCAGCTCTTGGAAGCGGACTTCTCAAAGGCCGAGCTCGCGCGTGTAGACATGCGTGGCTCGGGGCTTGCACTCGCGGGCTCTGTGCTTGGGCTGCGCGGGGCGATCATCGACCCCCTGCAGCTGATGGAGCTCGCGCGCACGCTTGCGCACGAGCTCGGGATTACCGTCGAGGACGCCTAGTGTCCCGAGTCATAAATTCGATGGCGTTCCCCGACGCCTGGACGTGCATTAGCTCGCTCCCCCCGTGGCGTTGCCCGCGCTGTAGGAGTGCGCTCCCGCGCCTGCCAGCTTGCCGCCGTCGACAATCAGGTATTCCTCGCGGATTGGCCTGCCCTCGAAGTAGCACTCCAGGATCTCGCGCACGCCCGCCGCATAGCGTGCCTGCGCGGAGAGGCTCGTGCCTGAGGTGTGCGGGGTCATGCCCTGGTTGGGCATCGTGCGCCATGGGTGATCTGACGGTGCCGGCTGCGGAAACCAAACGTCGCCCGCGTAGCCGGCCAACTGACCACTCGCGCATGCGCTTGCCACGGCATCGCGATTGCAGATCTTGCCGCGCGCCGTGTTGATCAGGTAGGCGCCGCGCTTCATCTTGCCGATCAGCTCCGCGTCGAAGAGGTTTTCGGTTTCCGGGTGAAGCGGCGCGTTGATCGTCACCACGTCGCATGCCTGCACCAGCGACTCGACGCTCTCGTGGAATGTGACACCAAGTTCCTGCTCGGTCTCCGCTGGGAGACGATGGCGGTCGGTGTAATGCAGGCCGACGTCGAAAGGCTTCAGCCGACGCAACACCGCCAGGCCGATGCGTCCCGCGGCGACGGTGCCGACCTGCATGCCCTCGAGGTCGTACTCGCGCGCGGCGCAGTCGGCGATGTTCCAGCCGCCGTCCAAGACAACCCGATGCGAGGGGAGGTAGTTGCGTACGAGCCCCAAGATCATCATCACCACGTGCTCGGCGACGCTGATGCTGTTGCAATATGTCACCTCGGCAACGGTGACTTGACGCTCGATCGCGGCCTGCAGGTCCACGTGGTCGGACCCGATCCCGGCCGTCAGAGCCAGCTTCAGTTGCGGTGCACGCGCGATCCGCTCGGCCGTCAGGTACGCCGGCCAGAACGGCTGGGAGATCACGATCTCGGCGTCTGGCAGCTCGCGTTCGAAGACCGAGTCCGCGCCGTCCTTGTCTGAGGTGACGAGGAGCTCGTGTCCCTGCTCCTCGAGGAAGCGCCGCAAGCCGAGCTCGCCCGAGACACTTCCCAACAGCTCGCCTGGGGTGAAGTCGATCGCCTGTGGCGTCGGCGTGCTCTGCCCATCCGGGTAGCGATCGATTTGGGGGATGCCGTCGCGCGCGTACTTCGGTGGGTAGCCGTCGATCGGATCGTCATAGAGAACGCATAGAACCTTGGCCATCGCCCGCACCCTTTCGTTGGTTGTCCTCCCCTATCGACGATCTTAGGGAAGACCGCGCCGCATGCGGCGCGGTCCCGGACCGTACATGTACGGTCCGGCCGGGTCGTGCATGCACGACCCGGAACATGGCCGCACATGTGCGGCCATACCAGTCGGCGCATGCGCCGACTGGCGCAACATCAAGGGAGCAGTGAGTCTGCCTGTCGGGTGGCTCTGTTGCGAGAACAAGGATGGTCTGCCGCGTCGTTTGGCGTGCGCGTCCGTCCGCTTTACATCAAGCCCTTGAGCAGCCAGCGCAGAGTTCGAGTCCATGGCGGCCACTGACGTGGCTGGTAGGGGGTCTGCGAGACGGTGGCGATGGCGCGGTCGAATGAGTCCTCGATCAGGGCGTCGTGCAGGGGCCTGAAAAGGAGCGGCCACTGCCAACGCATGCGTCTCGTGGTGCGTCCGTGCAATGTGTGGCGAAGGATCACGGGGTGAACATCCTGGGCGAGCTCGTAGGCATGCTCGCCGAGTAGTCCTTCTGGGGCGGTGAAGGCAAAGCGGACGAGGCGGCCTGGTTGGTGCTCTATGACTCGGTAGTGGACAGGCCCGTGCCCGCCTTCGCTACCGACGCGCAGGCCACCATCGAAGCGCATCGCGGGCCAGCGATCGTGTGGCCAGAGTCGATCGTCGGCTCCCGCGAGACCGTCGATCAACGCTTCGGCCACAGGGCCGCCGGTGGGCAGTATGCGTTCGTGGAGGTTCTCGATTCGCACTGTACGTGTAATAGCACAAAGGTTCTAGAATTGTCTTGCTCTAATATACCGGTGTGGGGAGGCCCGCTCGATATCCAGCGCAGCAAATCCTCGACACAGCCGCGCGGCTGGCCGCGGCAGATGGGCCCGCGGGTTCGACGATCGGTGCGATTGCCAGCGCCCTGGGGGCCCCGACTGGCTCGATCTACCATCGCTTCAGATCCAGAGACGTGCTGCTTGCGGAGCTGTGGTTGCGGACTGTCGAGTCTTTCCAGATCGGTTTTCAGGCGGCGCTGGCGGGGCCGCGGCCTCTACAGGCAGGGCTGGATGCGGCCCTATATACCCCGAAGTGGGTGCGCGCTCATCCGGCACCTGCACGCCTGCTGCTCTTGCACCGTCGCGAGGACTTTCTGCCCGGCGGTTGGCCGGTCGAGGTGGCCCAGCGCGCGGTGGATCTGGGGGAGCAGGGCGATCTGGCCCTGCGCTCTTTTGCTCGCCGCGCTCTTGGGTCGAGCAGTATGCGCGCGCTACGTCGCGCGCGCTACGCGGTCATCGATCTCCCTTATGCGGCAGTGCGTCCGCATGTGCATGCGAACGAGTCACCGCCGGCAGTAGTGGACGATCTGATTACTGGCGCTTATCGTGGGGTCATGCCGTGAACAGGAGGACCAAGCGGAAGCGTCGTCGAGGACGCAGTCCGACGGGTTCGCCGTCGGCGATCGATGGAGTCATTTGAGGGAACGACTCATTGTGCCTTAGTAGTGCTTTGTTAGGTGTGTTGTAGGTTTCGGGGGTGGGGTGGCGAACCTTTTTCGTGTTTGGTCATCGGCACGGGGAGGGATCATGGCGGCTATGGCTGTTGCGGATGTGGATGGGTTGGGGGTCGTTGGGGGGCG
>DATAXK010000032.1:0-107954 GCA_036266805.1 Solirubrobacteraceae bacterium | reverse complement strand
GCAAGCAGTTCGCCGCGGCAGCAGTCGTCGTCGCCGTGCTCGCGTCGCTGATGGTCAGCTACACACGCGCCCGCGCCGAGGCACTCGGCGTCGAGTGCAAGGTCGGGATCGCCACGCGCCCCGTGCGCGTCGTGATCCTCTCGATCGGGCTCGTCTTCGCCCGGGGGGCGTCGCTTGGCAACTTCGAGCTCTTGCAACCTGCCGTCTACGTGCTCGCCGCGCTCAGCCTCGTCACGGTCGGGCAGCGCATCTACCACGTGCGCCGTGAGCTCGTCGGTGTGACCTAGCGGACGCGGCGGAGTAGTCTGCGGAAAGCCCACCGGCTTTCCCTGACCGCGCCTCGGCCTCCAGCGTCGGGCCCTCAGCAAAGGACATTTCTCTCGTGATCAAGCAGCACTCAAACGGCAGCGCTTCGAGCAACGGCGCAGCCTCCAAGAACGGCGCAGCCCGCTACCAGTCCGACAAGGTGCGCGTCGCGATCGTCGGCGTCGGCAACTGCGCCTCGGCGTTCGTGCAGGGCGTCAACTACTACCGCGACGCAAACCCCAACGAGCAGGTCCCCGGCCTGATGCATGTCGACCTCGGCGGCTACCACGTGCGCGACATCGAGTTCACGGCGGCCTTCGACATCGACTCCAAGAAGGTCGGCAAGGACCTCGGCGAAGCGATCTGGGCCGGGCAGAACAACACGATGAAGTTCGCCAAAGTGCCGCGCAAGCTCGGCGTGCCGGTGCACCGTGGGATGACGCTCGACGGCCTCGGCAAGTACCTCAAGGAGAAGATCAAAAAGGCGCCGGGCGAGACGGCCGACATGGTGCAGATCCTCAAGGACACGCACACTGACGTCGTCGTCTCCTATCTGCCGGTCGGCTCCGAGGACGCGACCAAGTGGTACGTCGAGCAGGTGCTCGAGGCCGGCTGCGGCTTCGTCAACTGCATCCCCGTATTCATCGCGCGCGAGCCGTACTGGGACAAGCGCTTCAAAGCCGCTCGCCTGCCGATCGTCGGCGACGACATCAAGTCGCAGGTCGGCGCGACGATCGTGCACCGCACGCTCGCGCGACTGTTCGCCGACCGCGGCGTGAAGATGCTGCGCACCTCGCAGCTCAACGTCGGCGGCAACATGGACTTCTACAACATGCTCGAGCGTGAGCGGTTGGAGTCCAAGAAGATCTCCAAGACCAACGCGGTCACCTCGATCATGGACGAGCAGCTGCCCGCCGAGGACGTGTACATCGGGCCGAGCGACTACGTGCCGTGGCTGACTGACCGCAAGTGGGCACACATCCGCGTCGAGGGCCAGGCCTTTGGCGACGTGCCACTGAACGTGGAGATGAAGCTCGAGGTGTGGGACTCGCCCAACTCCGCCGGCATCGTGATCGACGCGGTGCGCTGCTGCAAGTTGGCGTTGAACAACGGCGTCGGCGGCCAGCTCGACGGACCCTCCAGCTACCTGATGAAGAGTCCGCACAACCAAAGGCCGGACAACCTGGCGCGCGAGGAGACGGAGAAGTTCATCGCCAAGCACACGCGGCAGGCTGCCACCAGGCCGAAGGGGCGTACCGCGCCGCGCAAGGTTGCCACCTCGGGCAAGGTTGCCGCGTCACGCAACGCCTCGGCTTCGAGCAAGGCCTCGACTCCACGTAAGGTCACCGTCAAGTCCTGATATCGGCGTCATGCCCGTCCCGCACCGGACGGGCATGGAAGCTCAGGGAGGCGAGCATAATGGTGGGGTGAGCGCCCCACCAACCGGTGCCCCGCCAGAGGGTATGTTCTCGATCGCCCAGGTCACGCCCTATCCCTGGGAGGCTCAGGACAACGAAGTCAACGCGCAGATAGCGCGCCTTGCTCAGGAGCTTTCCGAGCGCGGCCACAAGCTGCTCATCCTCGCGCCCTCGCGCTCTCCCGAGCGGGTGCGCGAGTCGCGCCGCGAACTGCGTGCCGCGAAGTCAAAACCAGAGAGCCTGCTGGATGGCACTGACAAAGGCGAGCCGCGCGTGCTCGCGGTCGGCGAGGTCCTGGACGTTCCCAGCTCCTCGGGGCGCCGCGCGCGCGCGCTGCCGGTCGACGTGGCGCGCACCTTGGAGGACCTGCTGGGCAGGATGCCGCTCGACTTCGTGCACGTGCACGAGCCGTTTGCGCCAAGTGCGTCGAGCACCGCCTTGCGCTACTCGCGTGCGCTGAACGTGGGCTCATTTCACGCGCCCACCGAGCGGCTTCTGTCGACGACGGTTGCGCGCCGCTTCGTGGAGAGCTTCTTCGGGCGGCTGGATGCTCGCATCGCGAGTCGCAGGGACACCGCCAACCTGATGGCGCGTTATTTCCCGGCCGACTATCGGATCATTGCCGAGGGCTCAATCGGGGCTGAGGATGATGGGGATGGAGGGGCGTTCCCGCACGATGACTTGGCTGGTCTGGTCACGAACGTGGAGTCGATCTATCGCGAGCTGGCCGGCCGTCGTCATGACCCGGGCGGGGACCCGGTCCTGCGCCGGCGCCTGGCGCGGCGCCGGCTTATCGACGTGGATTTGCACATGCACACCGACCATTCCGGCGACTGCGAAACGCCGGTCGAGGTCCTCTTGGCCACGGCCAAAGAGGTCGGCCTCGGGGCGATCGCCGTAACCGACCACAACGAGATCTCCGGCGCTTTGGAGGCGCGCGAGAAGGCCAAGGCGGCCGGCGTGAAGGTGATCGTGGGCGAGGAGGTCAAGACCGCCGAGCAAGGCGAGGTGATCGGCTTGTTCATCGAGGAGAAGATCCCGCGCGGGTTGAGCATGGCCGAGACCGTCGCCGAGATCAAGCGCCAGGGCGGGCTTGTGTACGTACCGCATCCATTCGACCGCATGCATGCGGTACCCGACTACGAGCACCTCCCCGAGATCTTGGACGAGATCGACGCGATCGAGGTGTTCAACCCGAGGGTGGCGATCGGCGCGTTCAACGAGGAGGCCGTCCGCTTCGCGGCCAAGTACAGGATCGTCGCCGGGGCCGGCTCGGACTCGCACGTGGCTCAAGGTCTTGGGTCGGTGCGCATACGAATGCGCGACTTCGATGGCCCGCAGGAGTTCTTGCAGTCGTTGCGGGACGCCGAGATAACAACCAAGCCTTCGAGCCTCATCTACGTGCAGGCGCTGAAGTTCCTGCAGACGAAGGCAACCCCCGCATCCGCCAGGCGTGCCAGCCGCGACCGGCGCGTGCGGCGGGCCACACGAGGCAGCGGAGGCGCGACGTGACCGCTCGGGACAGAACATGAGGGCTCATAGGCAGGAAATGAGCAGGCGAGCACGGCGCAAGTAGCGATGCATGCGCAAGGACAACACGGGCCGCCGTCTAATCCTTCCGCGTCGATGCCCGTTACAGATGACGAGATCCGCGAGAAGTACCTCGAGCGGGCGATCAGGGAGCTCAATGCGCTGACACGCGAGCTGCAGAGCTGCCCGCACTGCCCTCGTGGTCAGCTGATGCCAGTGCTCGGCTCTGGCCATCCACAGGCGGACATCATGTTGCTCAAGCACGCGCCGCTACCCTCAGAGATCGAGGAGGGAGTTGCCTTCTATGGACGCTCGGGCGGCGCACTGATGAAGTCCTTCAAGCGGCTGTCAATCGATCCGCTTGCTGTTTACGGGACGCTGTGTGTGAAGTGCCCGCTGGCCGACGCCTCGATGGCCGACCCGGAGTGCGTCGCGCGGGTGGTGCAGGAGATCGCGATCGTGCAACCGCGGATCGTTGTGGTCATGGGGCCCGAGGCATTGGCGGCGCTGAACGAGCTGGACATTCCGCTTGCGCGACCGCTCGAGCCACGCATGGGCGAGATCCAGCAGCTCACCGCCACAACCGACGCACTGTACGTGCCAAACATCGACGAGTCGCTCGACGAGCAGGACTCCAAGCGTGCGTTCTGGGCTGCCTTCCGCGCGCTCGGGGAGTGGCACGCGGCACAGCCGCCTTACTAGACGCCGGCAACAACCGTCCCAACGGCGCCGCATCCAACCGTCGCAAATCGGCTTTCGACCAGTCGGCGCGGCTACAATCCGACCATGGCAACCAGCCCCAAACCGAGACCGAAAGGTCCTTGGACTCCGGAGGAGATTGCTCGTAACGAGCGTGCACAAAAGGCACAGGTAGAGCTAGATCGCGCTCGCGGTACAGCTGCGAACCTGGAAGAGGCCGCCGCGCTGGCCCGCTTCGCAAATCGATTTTCTGAAGCCTTCAGTGATGTCAGAGGTACTTGATCCATTCCCCTTGCTGAGGTTGCTCGATGAGCACGGGATCGACCACATCGTGGTCGGTGGGTTCGCCGTCAATGCTCACGGCTTCATCCGAGTCACAAAGGACCTGGACATCGTTCCACGCCCAAGTGCGGACAATCTCGACAGACTTGCCAGGATGTTGCGCGAAGTCGAGGCGACCATTCTCGACACGGAGGATTTTGGCCGAGAGGAGCTACCGGCGGATCCGACGCGCGCAGCCGGTCTCGCCGAGGGTGGCAATTTCTGTCTCCTCACCAAGGCTGGACGGCTAGACATCATGCAGTGGCTCAGCGGAGTCGATGTTGATGATCTCTATGAAGAGCTCAACCCTCAGGCAATTGAAAGCAAGATCGACGGCCTAGCCATCCGCGTTTGTGGTTTGGAGCATTTGCTGGCTATGAAGCGAGCTGCCGGGAGACCACAGGATCTGGAGGATCTCAAGCAACTCAGCTGATGACTGCACTCGCAAGCTTGCGCTCAGACCGTGATGACGATCTTGCCGAGCTTGCCACCCGCGGCGAAATGATCGTACGCGGCCGCGACGTCCTCCAGCGAGAAGGTCTCCGCGACTGGGACGAACAGCGCGGGGGTCGAGGCGCCACCTGCTGCATCCACTTCAAACAAGGGCAGCACTTCTCGCTCCAAACGGCGTGCGGCCAGCGCCTTCTCCTCCAGCGAGCGTGCGCGCAAAGTGGAGCCGTGGATGCGGGCGCGCTTGCCCATCAGTGCCAGCAGGTTGAGCTCGGCCTTGACGCCGGCCGAGACGCCGATCACGCAGATGCGCCCCCCGGTCGCAAGCGCCTTCATGTTCTCGGGCAGGTTCGGCGCGCCGACGAGCTCGAGGATCACGTCGAACGGGCCGTGCTCCGCAAAGTCCTCAGGCGCGATGACCTGGGCACCCAGCGCGGCCACCGGTGCGCGCGACTCGGCGCGGCGCACGGTCGCCGTGACGCGCGCGCCCGTGGCTTTCGCGAGCTGGATCGCGGACGTGCCGACGCCACCCGCGGCCCCATGCACGAGCAGGCGCTCGCCGGGACGCAAGCCCGCCTGGGTGAAGAGCGCGTCGTGGGCGGTCGTGAACGTCTCCGGCAGTCCGCCAGCCGCGGGCCAGTCGAGCGCCGCCGGCACCGGCATCAGCTGACGCTCGTGCACCACCGCCAGCTCGGCCTGCCCGCCACCGCCGACGATCGCCATCACGCGATCTCCAACCGCGAAGCGCGGGGCCGCGCTCGGGCCGAGCGCCTGCACCTCGCCAGCCAGCTCCATGCCTGGGATGTCCTGCGGCGAGCCGGGGGGCGCTGGGTAAAGGCCACGCCGCTGCATCATGTCGGCACCGTTGAGGCCCGCGGCGCGGACGCGCACGAGCACCTCGCCAGCCCCGGGCTCCGGGTCGGGGTGCTCCTCGACGAGGATCTCTCCATCGCGGATCGTCGCAGCGCGCATCTGGCGCCCACCCTAGCGCGTGGCCAGGGCCTCGACGGTTCGAGCGCCACCGCGATCGAGCGACTGTTGCAGCCAGCACCCCCGACAACGCCGTGCCATCCGAAGCGCCGAGCTGACTACAGGGGCTGCCGGGGTTGTGGCGGGCGGATCATGAGCCACAGCGGCGGGCTGTTACCGACGCGCAGCTCTTTGACGTGCTTGAAACCGAGGCGCTCGTACAGCGCGGCGCTGCGCTCGCTCGATGCCTCGATATAAGCGGGCAAAGCCTCCCGATCGCAGCGATCGAGTGTCGGGCGCATCAGCGTGCTGCCGAGACCCTGGCCCTGCATGTTCGGGCGCACGCCGATATCGCGGACGTAGTAGTGGGGGCCTCGCAGTTCGCGCGCGTGGCGCCACTCCATCGTGAATCCCATCCGTGCCGCACGGGGCAGATGAACCCCGAAAGCGCTGCCGTGCAACAGGGTGGTACGCGGCGGCACACGCCACTTCCCGGGCGGCAGGGTAAGTGCGGCGCCGGTGAGATCGCTTGTCGTCCACACACGCCCGTGCGGCAGTGCGTAGTGACCTAGATCGAGTCCGAAGTAGCGCCGCAACTGTGCGAGCCGCCTGCCGTCTTTGGGCATCAACCAGCAGAAGACCGGGTCGTCGAGGAACGCTTCCGCGAGCACCGTCTTCAGGCGCCCGACATCCTCGGCAGTCGCCGGACGCATGCCTAGATCGACAGTCGCAGGAGGCTCAGGCATTCTTTGCTCCTTTCTGCTCGGTCACCGACTCTTGCGAAGCCATCGCACTCTGTGGGTCGATCGCGCTTGGTCCTCGCGTATGAGCACTTCGAAAGCCTTGAAGATGAGCACGGACATTCCTCGCTCCAACCTGGGCTACCCTCGCTCCAACAACGCCACACACTCGATATGCGGCGTCTGCGGGAACATGTCCACCGGGCGCACCTTGACCAGGCGCCAACCCGCCTCGACGAGCTGCGCGGCGTTGGGGGCCAGCGTCGTCGGGTTGCAGGAGACGTAGACGATGCGCTTGGGCGAGGCGTCGATGATGCGGCGCACGACCTTCTGGGAGAGACCGGCGCGTGGCGGGTCGACGACCACGACGTCCGGCTTTCCGGCGCGCTCGATCAGCTCCGGCAGCGCCAAGCGTGCGTCGCCGGCGAAGAAGTGGGCATTGGTCACGTCGTTGCGCTTGGCCGCGGCGATCGCGTCGGCGACAGCCTGCTCGATTATCTCGATCCCCCACAGCTCGCCGGCGCGTGGGGCGAGTGTGAGCGCGATCGTGCCGATCCCGCAGTAGAGGTCGTAAACCCGCTCCCAGCCCTCCAGGTGGGCATAGTCGGCGACGATCCCGTACAGCACCTCTGCCATCTCGGTGTTGGTCTGAAAGAACGCTTCAGAGGAGATGCGCAGATCGAGCTCGCCCAGGCGCTCGGGCAACTCGGCGTCGCCCCAGACAAGCTCGGTCTCGCCGCCCATCGTCGTCTCCGCGAGCGAAGAGGAGCGCGTCCACAACACGCCGCTGAGCGCCTCCTCTCCAATCTCCGCGACAAGCGCTGCCGCCAGCTCGCCGGCCTCCAACTCGCCATCGGTGCTGACCAAGCGAATCTGCAGCTTGCCGCCGCGGCGACCTTCGCGTACGACGAGGTTGCGCAACAGCGGCACCGGCGAGTCGATGCTCTCGCGGCGGCGATCCCAGGCGCGCAGACCCTGGCTACGCGCCCAGGCCAGCGCCACCTCTCGTGCACTATTGCCGAGCTCTGAGGCAAGCAGGCAATCCTCGATCGGATCGACTCGCTTCCAGCCGCCGGGGGCGTGGAAGCCACACACCAAAACACCCTCCCCGGATTTCCCAGTGTTTTCTGAAACCGTGGAAGACGGTGATGCGCTATCCAGCGTGTGCCTGGTACCGAACGAGTACTCCAACTTGTTGCGGTAGCGCCACTGTTGGAGCGCAGGCACTATCTCCTCCAAATCGAATCCATCGAGCTTGCCGATGCGCCGCAGAGCATCCTCGACCTGTTCTTGCTTGATCTGCAATTGGCGCTCATAGGGCAGCACCTGCCAAGCCACACCGGGATGATCCGCAGTCGGCGCGATGCGCTCGGGGCTCTCCTCCAAGATCTCAACCAAGCGCGCGTGCGCGTAGCTACGCTTGCGCTTGACGACCACCGCGCGCACACGATCGCCTGGGAGGGCGCCAGAGACGAACACGACATAGCCGCCCTCACTGCCTGCCCCTT
This sequence comes from Solirubrobacteraceae bacterium, assembly GCA_036266805.1. Classification (GTDB taxonomy): domain Bacteria; phylum Actinomycetota; class Thermoleophilia; order Solirubrobacterales; family Solirubrobacteraceae; genus Palsa-744. Next base: position 100,013 of record DATAXK010000032.1, on the reverse strand, counting down.
GCCCGTCATGGGGGGTACCCGGGAGAGTGAGCCGCCCAATACCCTCGCCACCGTGGGCAAGCGAATCGATCTGAAGCTCGATCTCCTCACCCCGCTCGGGTCGTTTGGGCAGTGTCTGCGAGCCCGCGGCGGCAGGCAGATACATGTCGAGGCCGTTCGCGGCGAGCTTGGCGCCCGCTTGAGAAGTCACGTTGTCCGCGCGCACACCAGCCCCCTCCGCTTTGGGAGTCGCGCCATCCGCCTGGGGAGTCGCGCCATCCGTTTGAGAAGGCGCACTCATGCTCGGCGCCCGCGCGTGGCCGTCGCGCTCATAGCGACGGCTGCTCAACCAAAAGCTCCAGCAGCGCCTTCTGCGCGTGCCGGCGGTTCTCGGCCTGATCCCAGATTCGCTGGCGCGCGCCGTAGAGCACCTCGGCGGTGATCTCCTCGCCGAGGTGCGCAGGCAGGCAGTGCAGCGCGATCGCAGACGGATCCGCAGCGTCCAGCAACGCATCGTCGATCCGGTACGGCGCCAACGCCGCGCGACGACGATCGGCTGTGTCCTCGTCGCCCATGCTCACCCACACGTCGGTGTACAAGGCGTGCGCGCCACTCGCCGCCTCATAGGGGTCCTGGTAGAGCGTCAGCGAACCCTCGGCGCCCGGTGGAGGTACCGGCGAGCCCTCAGCCGGCGACATCGCCGCCGAGTCCTCGAGTGAATAGCCCGGCGGCGAGGCGATCGCAACGTCCATGCCGGCGATCGTGCCCAGTATCGCCAGCGAGCGGGCCACGTTGGTGCCATCGCCGACGTATGCGATACGCAGGCCCCTGAGGCCGCCAAAGCTCTCGCGCATCGTCATCAGGTCGGCCAGCACCTGGCACGGGTGGTGCAGAGCCGTGAGCATGTTGATCACGGGAGCCGAGGCGTATTGCGCAAGCTCTTGCACCACCGCATCCGGGCCTGTGCGAATGGCGATCGCAGCCACCTGGCGAGAGAGCACCAATGCCGTGTCGCGAGGCGACTCGCCGCGCGAGAGCTGCATCTCACCGGAGCGCAGCACGACCGCGTGGCCTCCGAGCTCGTGCACACCCATCTCGAAAGAGACTCGCGTGCGCGTCGAGGGCTTCTCGAAGATCAGCGCCACGCCACGCCCGGCCAGCGCGCGCGAGGACAGCGGGGCGCCCTTCAGCTCGATCGCGCGGTCCAGCAACGCGTCGAGCTCGGCCGCGCTAAGCTCGGCGCCTGTGAGGAAGTGGGGAGACACAGTCCGTCAGTTTATGGGGCCGGTCGCGATCGTCTGCGCGACGGGGCTGCTCGTCGCCGGCTGCGGCTCTAGCGAATCGAAAAGCTCCAGCGACACAGTCACGGTGGCAACCACCGCGAGCTCGACCGTAAAGGGGGGCCTGACCGTGCCCGGCAAAATCAACTACGCAAGCCCGACGGCGAACGCAGCCGTACAGAGCGGCGTCATCACGATCACCTACCACGAATTCGCGATCGAACCCGACGCGCTCAAGGCGAAGGTCGGCAGCACGCTCAAGTGGATCAACGACAACACGGAAAAGTGCAACGTCAAGAGCGAGGGTGGGCCGTACACGTTCGACTCGGGCGACCTTGCCGCCGAAGGCGGCACGTTCGAATTGAAGCTCGACAAGCCCGGCACGATCCACTACGAGTGCACGTCCTACCCCACCACGATGAACGGCACGATCGAGGTCGTCAGCTGAAATCCGCGACTCCAGCCTGCGGGCTCGACGCCGTCGCATAGGTACGCCGCGGAATCCGCCCCGCGCCGCGAGCCAGCCGTCCCGCAGCCACCGCGTGGCACATCGCCGCCGCCATCGCCACCGGGTCCTGGGCGCGCGAGACGGCGCTTGCCACCATCACCGCGTCGCAGCCAAGCTCCATCGCGAGCGTCGCGTCCGAGGCGGTGCCGACGCCGGCGTCGAGCACGACCGGCACGTCAACGGCCTCGCGGATCAAGCTGATGTTGTACGGATTGCGGATGCCCATGCCGCTGCCGATCGGGGCGCCCAAGGGCATCACCGCCGCACAGCCCACGTCTACCAACCGGCGTGCGAGCACGGGATCGTCGGTTGTGTAGGGGAGCACCACGAAGCCGTCGTCCACGAGCAGCTCCGCCGCCTTCAGCAACTCGGGCGCGTCGGGCAGCAGCGTGTCCTCGTCGCCGATCACCTCCAGCTTGATCCAGTCGGTCGCAAACGCCTCGCGCGCCAGCTTGGCTGTCAGCACCGCGTCGCGAGCGGTGAAGCAGCCCGCGGTGTTCGGCAGCAGCTCGACGCCCTCCCGCTCGAGCACGTCGATCAGCGAGCCTCGTGCCGCCGGATCGACTCGACGCAGAGCGACCGTCACAAGCTCCGAGCCGCTGGCGCGGATCGACTCGGCGAGCAGCTCCAGCGAAGGAAAGCCGCCGGTGCCGAGCAGCAGCCGCGAGCGCAACGTACGCCCTGCGATCGTGAGCTGGTCCGTCGTAATCGATTCGGCCGCCGACGGATCGGTCGAGCGCAGCGCCATCATGGTCGGGGCACTTGCGGGCGGATCGGCAGAGGCGTCTGCGATGTGCCCATTCTCGGGCTTAGGGGACTCTTGCTCCGCCGCTGATCGCGTCGTGGGATCGGCCATTGCTCAGATCATCCTCCCTGCATCGCGGTCAGCACCTCGACACGGGCCCCGACCGGGATCGCGACGGTGCTCCAATCGGCCCGCGGCACAACCTCGCCGTCGACAGCCACCGCGACACCGCGCGCATCCGGCTCGAGGTCGAGCACGCGCAACAGACCCGCGACGGTCTGCTCGCCGCCGTCATCGTGCGGATTGCCATTGAGGTAGATCATGAAGAGGAAATTGGTTCGTTCCTGGTCTCACTACCCAGCAAGGCCCGAGTCACGAGCTCCGCGGTCAGGGGGGCCAGCAGGATGCCGTTGCGGTGGTGGCCCGTCGCCCAGGTCAACCCTTCCAGCGCTCCAGGCCCGATGACCGGGACGTTGTCTGGCGTGCCCGGACGGTACCCCACGCCCAGCTCCTCAATCCGCAGCTCGCTGACACCCGGCACCAGCTCGTGCGCGTCGCGCAACAGCTCATATACCCCTCCCGCGGTTGCCTGAGGCTCGAACCCGCGCTCTTCCATCGTCGCCCCCAGCACGTAGCCACCATCGCCGCGCGGCACGAGATAGCCACCCTCAAAACGCACGACCCGCCGCAAGAGACCTGGACCGGCGGGATCGCGCAAGCGCATGATCTGCCCCTTTATGGGACGCACGGGCACACCGGCGCCGTCGGGCAAACCGGCCAAGCCGCCGCTCCAAGCGCCCATGGCCACCACCACGTCACGCGCGTAGATCGATTCGCACGCCCCATCCTCCAAAACATCGCCAGCCGCGCCGCCGCTCTCCTCCACATCGCCCGCCCACTGCCGCGACACCCGTACCCCAACGACACGCCTGGCATCGACATCGAGCTCCAGGGCGTGGACGTGCCTGTGCTCACAAACAAGCACGCCCTCGAGCTCGCAAGCACGACGCAGCGCAGACACGACACGACGCGGGTCCACGCTGTGGTCGTCGGGGGCTTCCAGGGCAAGGCGCACCGTCGGCGCAAGCGCGGGCTCGCGTTCGCGCGCCTCGCTTGCAAGCAGGCGCAGAGCGCGCAATCCCAGCGACGCGCGGAAGGCAAGCTGGCGCTCCAGCTCGCGCGCCTCGTCCTCGTCGCGCGCCACGACCAGCGTTCCGGTGCGGCGCAGCCCGACATCGATGCCCGAGGTTTGCTCGAGCTCCGCGGCGAAGTCGGCCCACATCCCGGCCGAGCGCACGCCGAGCTCCAGCACCCGCCGGCCCGCCTCACCGAACTCCACCTCGGCAACCGGGGCCAACATCCCGGCCGCGACGTGCGTGGCGCCACTGCCGAGCACCTCGCGCTCGAACAGCACCACCGACATACCGAGCAGGCGAGCACGCCAGGCCACCGACAGCCCTATGATGCCGCCACCGAGAACCGCCAGATCGACAGTGGATTCGCTGGTCGTGCCCATGGGTTGATGCTAGAGGGCGCCCGCCGGCGCAGCCGTCTCGGAGGCCATGGACCAACTGTGGCAAAGCGGCTAAAGCAGCCCGCCTCGACGCGAGCAGCGGTGTCGAGCCGGACCGCCGCGACGCGAGCAGCGGCAGACGCGACGGACCAGCCTTGACGCGAGCAAGGCCAAGTCGGCAACTGTCTGCAAGCCCATCTGACCGGCACGACGCTTCACAAGTGTCAGACTGGCGTGCGATGGCCCATCTGCGGCCCGTGCCCGACCCCGATGGCGACCAGCGCCGAGCGCGCCTGGCCGCCGCACGCCTTTACCTCGTATGCGACTGCATGCCTGGCGATCGCGACCTGAGCGAATTCCTGGCCGAGGCGATCGCGGGCGGCGTCGACGTGGTGCAACTGCGAGAGAAGCACCTGGAGGACGAGTTCCTGGCCGAAGCGGCGAGCGTGGCCGCGGATGCCTGCGACGCGGCCGGCGCGCTGTTCATCCTCAACGACCGCCCGGACATCGCCGCGATCGTGCGAGCCGACGGCGTGCACATCGGCCAGCAGGACATGCCGGTCGCCGAGGCCCGCAAGATCGTCGGCCCGGACATGCTCGTGGGCCTGTCAACACACGCCCCGAGCGAGATCGACGCCGCCGTGCCGCTGACGCCGGAGGGGAGCCCGTATGTCGACTACATCGGCGTCGGCCCGGTGCACGCCACCCCAACCAAGCTGGGCCGCCCCCCGGTCGGCGCCGAGCTCGTCAGCTACGCCTCCGCCCATGCCCGAGTCCCCTTCTTTGCGATCGGCGGCATCGACAGCGAGAACATCGTGTCGGTCCTCGACGCCGGGGCAGGCCGTGTGTGCGTGCTGCGGGCGATCTGCGACGCACGCGACCCCAAGCAGGCCGCACTCACGCTACGCGGCGCCCTCGAGCTGCGACCGCTGTTGAACGGCAATGGACGACGCTAGCGAGGACATCCAGGTGGATGCGCCGCAACCGCTCGGCGAGCACGAGCGACCCACGCCGCTGCTCGTAGCTGTCGTCGTGGCAACAGCAGTGGCCATCGGGGTGTGCGTAAGCGTGGCTACGGTCCACGACCTCAGTCGTCATGGCGGTTCGCTGCCGGGCGGCCTGTTTCTCGCCGGCGCACTGTTCTTGCTGGCATGGGGCATGTACCGGCGTCGCTACTGGGCAGTACTCGGCTTCGAGGCGTTGCTCGCCTTCCAGATCATCGTCACCTCGCTGGCTTTGATCGTGGCCGAGACGCTGCTGGCAGCCGCCCTCTGCACACTCAGCATTGCCCTCGCCGGCTGGCTGTTCTGGAAGTTGGTCAGGGTGATGAGCCGGATCCAGGCCGGCGAGCGCGAGACCAACGCTGTCGTGCGATAGGCTCGCGCCGGAATGGCTGAGACCTCCTATGACACGATCGTGATCGGCTCCGGCCCCGGCGGCTACGTCGCCGCGATTCGGGCCGCCCAGCTCGGCAAGAAGACTGCCGTGATCGAGAAGGACAAGGTCGGGGGACGTTGCCTCAACTACGCCTGCATCCCGGCCAAGGCCGTCTTGCGCTCGGCCGACCTGCTTGATGAGATACGCGAGGCTGGCGACTACGGCCTGACCGTCGGCGACGTGAAGGTCGACTACGGCGCCGTGCAAGGCCGTCGCGAGAAGGTCGTCTCCACGCTCACCGGTGGCGTGGCCGCCCTGTTCAAGAAGAACGGCATCGACCTGATCGAGGGCGAGGCATCGCTGGTGCGGCCTTCGGCCGGAGACCGCGACGCGTCGCGGTCCGGGAACGGAGTTGAGGGCCAAGCGGCCGCAGACGCGCAAAAGGGCGATGCCCCGCGCGTGCGCGTGGGGGACCGCGAATTGACAGCCACAACGGTGATCCTCGCCACCGGCTCGGTCAAGCGCTCGATCCCCGGCGTCGAGTTCGGCGGCGGCGTGATCGGCACCGAGGAGGCCTGGGCCCTGGCCGACCTGCCAGCCCGCCTGACGGTCGTCGGCGCCGGCGCCTCGGGCGCGGAGATCGCCTCAGGCTTCGCGCGCCTGGGCAGCGAGGTGAAGCTGTTCGAGGTCATGGACCGCCTGCTCCCGACCGAGGACGCCGACATCTCGCGCCTGGTCGAGCGCGGCCTCAAGCGCCAGGGCATCGAGATCCACACCGGCACTCCCGTCGAGGGCGTCAGCGCCGGCGAGGGCGGCGTGCGCTTCAGCTACGGCTCGGAGTCGGCCGAGGTCGACTACCTCGTTATCTGTGCCGGGCGCGGACCCGACGTGGACACACTTGGCCTGAAGGACGCCGGCGTCGAGTTGGACGAGCACGGCCTCGTGCGCGTCGACGGCGCGCAGCGAACCACGGCGCCCGGCATCTATGCGATCGGCGACCTCGTGCGCGGCCCGGCGCTCGCCCACAAGGCATCAGACGAGGGCATCATCGCCGCCGAGGACGCCGCCGGCCTCCCTACTCACCCGCTTTCCTATGTCGACATCCCACGTGCAACGTTCTGCACGCCCAACGTCGGCTCGTTCGGGCTGACCGAGGAGCAGGCCCGCGAGCAGGGCTATGACGTGGTGGTCGGCAAGGTCCCCTACGGCGCGGTCGGCGGCGGCACGGTCTACGGCGACCGAACGGGCCTGGTCAAGCTCGTCGGAGAGTCAAAGTACGGCGAGCTGCTCGGCGGGCACATCGTCGGTTCGCGCGCCACCGAGCTGATCCAGGAGCTGGTGAACGTGCGCGCCCTGGAGGGCGGCTTCGCCGAGGTGGCCCGGATCGTGCACGGTCACCCGACGCTCTCAGAGGCCGTCATGGAGGCCGGACGCGCGGCCGACGGCTGGCTGATCCACGGTTAAGCTCGAAGCGATGTCCGACTTGGACGCCGCTTTCTACTTCGACCTGGTCTCGCCGCTCGCCTACTTTGCGGCCGAGCGCGTTCTGCACACGATGCCCGTCGCGTGCGAGTGGCAGCCGATCCTGACGCGCGCGCTGCCGGACGCGGAGTCCTTCGAAGCGTTCCGTTGCCTTGAGGACGAAGAGATCTTCCGTCTGGAGGTCGAGCGGCGTGCTCGCTCGCTCAACCTGCAGGAGCTGCGTTGGCCCAATCCTTTCCCGTTCGACAGTACCGTCGCAATGCGAGCCGCCACTTACGCGAAGTCAATCGGGAAGGCGGTCGCGTTCGCGCAAGCGGCGTTTCGTCAAGCGTTCGCCGGGGGACACCCACTCGATGACACCGACAACGTTCTGATCGCGGCGGCGGCCTGCGAGATGCACCCCCTGGCGGTCCAGAAGGGCGTCGCGCTGCGCTCGGTGGACGAGGAGCTCGTCGCGGCCACCGCCACAGCCGCCGAGCATGGCATCGCCGACGTTCCGGCGATAAGGGTGGGTGAGCGCATATTCCAGGGTGAGCGCGCCCTGGAGCAAGCAGCCGACTATGCGACGGTGCTGACCCGATGAGAGCCAGCCGCTACTTCCGCCTGATCGTGCGCCGCGGCGGCCTCGCGCCGGCGTTCCTGGCCAGCCCAGACCGCATCGACCACATCGAGGTGGTCGAGATCGATGGCGGCGAGGTCGTCTTCTTCTGGGACTGTCCGCCCCACACGGCTTCGCGCCGTGCCCGCGAAGTACGCGAGGACCTGGGCCGGATGGATCGCGAGGACTTCCTCGCGCGCTGGAGTACCGTGGAAGCGTGATGAGCATGACGGCATGTCCCTAGGCCGCCCCAACGGATGGGGCTCAGACCCTCTCGGCGCCGGCCCGCCAGAGCCCGAGGTAGCGCGCGAGTGGCTCGCCGCGATGCTGCTGATCCGTCGCTTCGAGGAGCGCGCGGGCGAGATGTACGCACGCGCGAAGATCGGTGGCTTCCTGCACCTGTCGATCGGCGAGGAGGCCACGATCGTAGGCAGCGAGCGAGCGCTACGCGACAGCGACTACCTGGTCTCGACCTACCGCTCCCACGGAGACGCGCTCGCCCGTGGCACCCCGCCCGAGCGGGTGATGGCCGAGCTGTTCGGCAAGCGCGACGGCTGCAGCAAAGGACACGGCGGCTCAATGCACATGTTCGACGCTGAGCGGCGCTTCATGGGCGGCTACGGGATCGTGGGCGGCAACCTGCCGATCGCCGCCGGCATCGCGCTCGCCTGCGACCAGCGACGCGGCCCGCCCAACGCCGAGGAGGCCGGCGCCTCGCGTGCGGGCGACGAGGACCCCAACGATGAAGTGACCCTTTGCACATTTGGCGACGGCGCCTCCAACCAGGGTACCTTCGGCGAGACCCTGAACCTGGCCGCGCTGTGGCGCCTGCCGGTCGTGTTCATGGTCGTCAACAACCAGTTCGGCATGGGCACATCGCTCAGCCGCCACTCGGCCGTCACCGACCTGCAGCGCAAGGGCGAGTCGCTCGGCGTGCCCGGAATGCGCTGCGACGGCATGGACGTCCTCGATACCCACCGCGTCGTCTCCGAGGCGCTCGAGCGCGTGCGCGAGGAGCGCCGGCCACTGCTAGTCGAGGCCGTCACCTACCGCTTCCGCGGCCACTCGATGGCAGACCCCGAGGACTACCGCTCCAAGGAGGAGGTCGCGGAGTGGCGCGAGCGCGACCCGATCCCAGCGTTCAGCGAGCTGCTGGAGCGCGAAGGGACACTCACGACGGAGCAGCTCGGGCAGATCGAGCGCGATGCCATGCATCGGGTGGACGCGGCGGTGGAGTTTGCCGAGCGCTCCCCGTTCCCGGACCCGGACATGCTCTATGAGGACGTCTACGTACTCGACGGGCAGGCCCATGGCCACTATCACTGGTCGCCGCGGGTGGTCCTGTGACATACGCATCCGCCCGAACCAAGTGCTCACCCGCCGGGCAAACCACGCGCGCACCCGCACCACAGCCACCCGCACCACAGCCACCCGCACCCGCACCCGCACCCGCACCTCACGCAACCACACCACAGCCCCGCACAGCCGCACCCGCACCTCACGCAACCACATCACAGCCCCGCACAGCCGCGTCCCCCGGGGATTGCCGATGACCGAGATGCGCTATCGCGACGCCTTGAAACTCGCGCTGCGCGAGGAGATGCTGCGCGACGAGAACGTCGTCCTGCTCGGCGAGGACATCGGCGTCTTCGGCGGCGCCTTCAAGGTCACCTCCGGCCTGCTCGAGGAGTTCGGCGAGCGACGCGTGCGGGATACCCCCATCTCCGAGAACACGATCGTGGGGATGGGCGTGGGAGCGGCGATGGTTGGACTGCGTCCTGTCGTGGAGTTGATGACGGTCAACTTCGCACTGCTCGCGTTCGACCAGATCGTCAACCATGCCGCCCATATCCACTACATGTTCGGCGGGCAGGTGCGCGTGCCGCTGGTCGTGCGCATGCCCCAAGGCGCCGGCCACCAGCTCGGCCCGACCCATTCGCACAGCTTCGAGGCGATGTTCCTGCAAGTGCCCGGCCTGCTCGTCGCCGTCCCCTCGACGGCCGCCGACGCGCGTGGATTGCTGAAGACCGCGATCCGCGACGAGAACCCCGTGATCTTCATCGAGCACGAGTCGCTGTACGGCGTGCGCGGCGAGGTGGACGAGCAGGATGAGCAGCCGCTCGTCTTCGGTCGTGCCCGCATCGTGCGCGCTGGTACGGACGTCACGATCGTGGGCGTGTCGCGGATGGCGCTCACGGCCGAGCGCGCCGCCGAGCAGTTGTCGGCCGAGCACGGCATCGAGGCGGAGGTGATCGACCCGCGCACGCTGCGCCCGCTCGACCTTGACACGATCCTCGAGGCGGTCGCGAGGACCAACCGCTGCGTGATCGTCGAGGAGGGTTGGCCTCATGGCGGCGTCGGCGCCAACCTCGCGGCGCTCATCTCAGAACAGGCCTTCGACGACCTCGATGCACCTGTGATGCGGGTGAGCGGAGCGGACGTGCCGATGCCTTACTCAAAGCCGTTGGAGGAAAGCGCGTTCCCGCACGAGCCGCAAATCGTGCAGGCCGTGCTCAGCGTGCTCGGACACGACCCCACCCAAGCACAGGCAGGCCGGCCTATGGCAGGTGACCTGAGAGCTCAGAGCCTGCCGGTGGCGGGCGAGGGACAACGAGAGGGAGAGACGAACGCACCCGGCGCCGTCCAGGAAGCGATGCAAGAGACCGGCATTGAGCATGAGATCAGGCAGGCGTCGCGATGAGCGAGATCGTAATGCCACGCCTGTCGGACACGATGGAGGAGGGCACGATCCTGCGCTGGCTCAAGCACGACGGCGAGCACGTCGCGCGCGGCGAGGAGTTGGTCGAGATCGAGACCGACAAGGCCGCGATGACCTACGAGTCAGACAGCGAGGGAACTCTGCAAACCGTCGCGCGCGAGGGCGACACGCTGGCTGTGGGTGAGCCGATCGCGCGGGTGGGCGAGACGAGCGGAGACGCCTCCTCCAATGGCGCCCCAGCAGCCCGGAATGCCCCCGCCGGCCCGGACGCCCCAGACGCCCCCACGGTCCCGGACCGCCCCACGGCCCCGGATACGCGCGCCGCCTCAGGCGCAGCCGCACAGCCTTCCACGACCGAGGAACCTCGGCAGGCACCAACGCCGGCCGGTCCGCCAGCGCCCACCCGGAATGGCGAGCGCGTCAAGGCATCTCCGCTCGCCCGACGCATTGCGAACGAGAGGGGGGTGAACCTGGGGGCCTTGGTCGGCAGTGGACCGGGCGGACGCATCGTCAAGGCGGATGTCGAGGTCGCGGGTTCTGAACCCGCCCCCGCTACTCCGAGCATCGGCGCCCGGCCACCCACGTCGGTCGCGGGCACGGATTTCGATACCGCCTCCGCTACTGCCGGGTTGGACGCTCCGGCAAAAGCGGCCCCGTCAGTGGAGGAGGTGTCCAGCGCCAAGGGCGAGACAACCATCATCGAGCTCTCGCGCACCCAGCGCACGATCGCAAGACGCATGGCCGAGTCCAAGGCGACGATCCCCGACTTCACGCTCACGGCAGACATCGACATGGAGCGCTGTGTCGATTTGCGCGCCGAGCTGAAGCGGCTGTCTCGTGCGGGGGGCGGGCAGGAGAAGGCGTCGACGCCCACCTACAACGACATGATCGTCAAGGCTTGTGCCCTCGCTTTGCGCGACCACCCGCGCGCCAACGGCAGCTACCGCGACGGACGCTTCGAGTTGCATGCGCGCGTCAACGTCGGCGTGGCGGTGGCGGCCGGCGCCGGGGACCCGACGGGCGGTGCGCTCGTCGTTCCGACGGTGTTCGACGCCGACACGAAGGCACTCGGCAAGATCGCCCGCGAGACACGTGCGCTGGCCGAGCGTGTGCGCGACGGGTCGATCACCCCGCCCGAGCTGAGCGGCGGCACCTTCACCGTGTCGAACCTGGGGATGTATGGCATTCGCAGCTTTACCGCGATCGTCAACCCGCCTCAAGCGGCGATCCTTGCCGTCGGCACGGTCGCACCGCGCGCCGTCGTTCGAAAGAAGAAGCTCGTCGCGCGCCAGACGATGAACGTCACGCTCGCATGCGATCACCGCATCCTCTACGGGGCCGACGCGGCACTGTTCCTGGCGCGCATCCGTGATCTGCTGGAAGAGCCCGCCGCACTCACTTTGTAGCGCTTTCAGCTCGCTGCAAAAAGTATCTACCGGAGTCGTGAGTAGGCTCGCCGGCAGGAGTCATCACCCACCCGATAAGGCCGGCCCGAGGCCGAACGGTCCGGGAAAGGAGGTGATGCGAATGAGTGACCCTGTAGCGCTCATTCTGGCGATTGCGCTCATGGTCGCGGTCATCCGCGGCATGACATAACGCACTCCAGCTCCGGCGAGAGTCGGCCCCGATGCTCGCCGGAGCGCTTCACTAAAAAAAATGGGGCCCGGCGAACCGGACCCCGATGGTGATGCGGACAAGCAACCATGTAACGCTCATCCTGGCGTGGAAAGTATGCTACCACGAGAGGCGGTACATGAATCAGGATCGTCAGCCCACCGCCTATATAAGCGTCCGCCACCTGGGCATGATCCCCTACCGCGACGCGCTGGCCATCCAGGCCGAGAGCCAAGCCGGGCGCCAGGCCGACGAACAACCCGACACGCTGCTCCTACTGGAGCACCCCCCCGTCTACACACGCGGCCGCCGCGCCGCGGATAACGAGCTGTCCCTCGGCGAGGACTTCTACCGAGCACGCGGCATCGAGATCGTGCCCACCGACCGCGGCGGCAAGGTCACCTACCACGGCCCCGGCCAGCTCGTCGGCTATCCGATCATGCGCGTCAACGACATCGGCGCGCACCTACGCAAGATGGAGACGGCGATCGTCGCGGCACTTGCCGAATATGGCATCGAGGCGCGTTCACGCTGCGCCGAGGGCATCGACTACACCGGCGTGTGGGTGGCAGACCGCAAGATCGCCTCGATCGGTGTGCACGTCTCGCGCGGCGTCTCCACACATGGCTTTGCAGTGAACGTCAGCAACGACCTCACCCCGTTCACCTGGATCGTGCCCTGTGGCCTAGCGGATGTGACGATGACGTCGATGACGCAGGAGCTCGGCCATGAGCCAGGCGGCGGACTCGACGCGTTCTCAGAGCTTGTCGCACAGTGCTTCTGCGCAGCCCATGACTGCCTTTGCGCAGCCCAGGATCGCCCGCAGCTTGCCGCTCTGCCTGGGAGCATCGGCGACCTCCCCTCCGACGGCCCTAGGCTGGTGAGCGCATGAGCAGCTCCCCAAGCGGCAGTGCCCCAAGCAGCGGCTCAAACGCCACCAGCGAGCGCGAGCACTCCACCCGCTCCCGCACAAACCCAGGCGGCATGGACGTGCTGCAGGTGCTTGGCTCGGACGTGCGTCCCCTGCGCGAGCGCAAGCCACCCTGGTTCAAAGTGCCCGCCGCCGGCGGCGCCCGCTACCGCGAGCTGTCCGCCCTGATCAAAGAGGAGAACCTGCACACCGTCTGCCAGGAGGCCGCCTGCCCGAACGTCGGCGAGTGCTGGGAGCGCGGCACCGCCACCTTCATGATCCTTGGCGACACGTGCACGCGCCGCTGCGGCTTCTGCAACGTCAAGACCGGTAAGCCGACGTGGAACGATCCGCTGGAGCCGGCCCGAGTCGCGCGCTCGATCGCGCGCATGGGTCTGCGCCACGCCGTCGTCACCTCTGTCGACCGCGACGACCTGCCCGACAAGGGTGCTTCGGCTTTCGTCGGTGTCATCCGCCAGGTGCGCAAGCAGGCGCCTGACTGTCAGATCGAGGTGCTGACGCCCGACTTCCAGGGCCAGGAGATGCCGCTCGCGAAGGTGATCGCCGAGCGGCCAGACGTGTTCAACCACAACGTCGAGGTCGTCCCGCGCCTGTACCCGATCGCGCGCCGCGGCTCGGAATTCCTGCGCTCCTGCCGCGTCCTGCGCAGCGCGGCGGAGATGGGCGAAGGCGAGGTCGTCACGAAGTCGGGCTTGATGGTGGGCCTGGGAGAGACCCACGAGGAGATGGTCGCCACATTCGAGGTGCTGCGCGAACACGAAGTGCGGGTGCTCACCGTCGGGCAGTACCTGCGTCCCTCCGAGCGTCACCTGCCGGTCGTGCGCTACTGGCACCCGGCGGAGTTCACGGCCCTCGAGAAGGCCGCCTACGCACTCGGCTTCGACCATGTCGCTGCCGGCCCACTCGTGCGCTCCTCCTATCACGCAGACCAGCACGTGCCGCAGCCACGGCCTGGTGTCGGGCCGCTTGCCGCGAGCGGATAGCAAGGCGAAACGCCTTCCCCCGCAAGCGCAGGGGCACCCTCTGATTTCGACACTCCCACCACGCCTGCCGGCTCTCACCGCCGGGGCCGGCGGATAGTCTGCGCGAATGCTCGCCTCCCGTGCGCGCGGGGGGACCGGCTCCTCGCATGATCCCCGTCAAGGACAACATCCCCCGCGAGCGCTTCCCGTTCGTGACGGTGATCCTGATCGCGACCCTGCTGCTCGCGTACGCTCTGTCACGGCCCGGCGGTCTGCTGTCATTCGTACTCGACATCCTGTTCCTAGGGCTGTTCGCGCCCACAGTAGAGGGCACCATTGGAGGCCTGCGCCTCTCTGCGCTGTGCCTTCTCAGCGGTCTGTTCGCGGGCAGCGCATGGGCTCTGCTCGGCAGCGACTGGTCCTCGCCGATGCTGCTTGGCAGCACAGTCGCAACCCTTGCGGTGCTTGGCGCCTACCTCCTGCTTCACCCCCACGCGCGCGTCCTCAGCCTGGTCGCGATCCCGTTCTACATCACGCTCGTCGAAGTCCCGGCGGCCCTACTGGTCGGCCTGTGGCTCGCCCTGCAGGTGTGCTTCGGCGTGGTGGGTCTCGCATGAGTCGCGAACCTCCCTTTGGCTGGCGGCCCAGCGAGAGCGTCGTCGGGTCTCGCACGAGCAGGCCGCTATGACCCGTGTCGCCGTGCTCGCCGTATCGCTTGCGTTCATCCTTGGCTTCGCGTTTCTGACGATCGGTGGGATCGAGCAGTTTGGTTTCAGCGTTCAGGGGGTGTTGTCGGTGATCGTGCTGGTGATCCTGACGGTTGGCATCGTCGGGGCACTGCGCAATCCTCCAAGGAGATGAGAGTGGGTACATGACCGGCTCGCCGTTCATGCCGCAGAGCGGTCGCTCGCGGCGAGCGCGTGCGCTTGCCAGGCGTCGGCGCAGGCGTATGCGCGCGCTGGCCGTTTGCGCGCTGGTTCTCGCCGCCGGGGTCGCGGTCGTCTCGCTGGGGCTGGCACGCTCCGGCGCCGCGCACAGTCCCCCTTCGCACAGGGGACGCTCGGGAGCGAGCGGTCCAGAGAGACACTCGAAAGGGACGACAGCGGCCACTCCGGGTCGCTCACCCGCCGGCCTGGCGCTCGGCAAAGCCCCGCTGGCGCTCGACCTGAGCGGCACTGACGACCCCGTGCGGGCCAGCTTCCAAAATCCCCCCCGCGCGGGCCTGCTGTTCGACCTGAGCAGCGGTCGCGTGCTGTGGCAGCTGAATCCGCTCGAGCGCCTGCACATGGCCAGCCTCACAAAGCTGATGACCGCGCTGCGCGTTGTTCACTCCACGACTCCCGACACGCCGGTACTGGTCACCAAGGAGGCCGTCGCGGCGGCCGGCTCGAAGGTCGGCGTGCTGCCACTCGGCAAGCACGTGCCGGCCGAGACGCTGCTCTATGGGCTGCTCCTACCCTCGGGCAACGACGCCGCGACCGCGCTCGCACAGCACGTGTCTGGCAGCGTCAGCGCGTTCGTCGCGAGCATGAACGTCGAAGCGGCGCGGCTCGGGTTGGGTTGCACGCGCTACAACTCGCCCTCGGGCTACGTCAACGCGAGCAACTACACCTGCGCCGCGGACCTTGCGGAGCTTGCTTACGTGGACCTGCAACAGCCGCGCATCGCGCACATCGTGCGTAGCGCCGAAGCGGTACTGCCGTTTCCGATCAAGGGCCGCAAGCTCTACCTGTACAACAACAACCCCCTGCTCGTCTACGGCTATCCCGGCACCACCGGCATGAAGACCGGCTACACCGAACTGGCCGGCGACTGCCTGGTCGCGACCGCCGAGCGCGATGGGGTCAGGCTCGGCGTGGTGCTGCTGCACTCGCCCGACATGGGCCAGCAGGCCGAGTACCTGCTCAACGCCGGCTTTGCCCAGGTCTACCATCAGCGCCTGATCGCCTCGCCGATGGTGCCGCCGGGTCGTTAGCACGACGGACGATCCGGCCGGACCTGCGCCGGAGACTCAAACTGAATCGGTGGCGCACCTGTGCGTGCCCGAGACAAGGAGCACGAATCGCTGCTGGGCCCATCGCGCTCGAACAGGAGTAGCCTTATGAGCCTAAAATTGACTGGCCAGTCAGCCAAAGGGAGAGCAACGTGGATCTTGACGACACGCCCGAGCAGGTAGCCCACCGCACCAGGGTTCGCACCTGGCTCGAGGAGCACAAGGGAGAGGCACCGGTCCTTACAGGACCCGATGCGCTGACCGACGAGGCGGAGATCATCTCCGCCAGGCGCGCCTGGCAGGGCAAGCTGGCCGAGGCCGGACTTGCCGGAGTCACCTGGCCCAAGGAGTACGGCGGCCAGGGGCTCGGCCCGATCGAGCAGGTGATCTGCAACCAGGAGATCGCCAAGGCCGGGGTGCCCGGCATCCTCGACGCGATCGGCGTCGGCATGCTCGGCCCGACCCTAATCGCGCATGGCGCCGAGGAGCAGAAGGGGCGCTACCTCGGCCCGATGCTGCACGGCGACGAGGTCTGGTGCCAGCTGTTCTCAGAGCCCGCCGCCGGCTCCGACCTGGCGGCCGTGCAAACACGCGCACGCCAGCAGGAGGACGGCAGCTGGCGGCTGACCGGGCAGAAGGTGTGGACGACCAACGCGCAGTTCTCCTCCTATGGGCTGCTGCTCGCTCGAACAGACCCCGAGCAGCACAAGCACAAGGGGCTGACGATGTTCATCCTGCCGATGGACGCTCCCGGCGTCACGGTCAGAGGACTGCGCCAGATCTCCGGAGAGGCCGAGTTCAACGAGGTGTTCCTCGATGACGTGCAACTCGATGCGGACGCGGTCGTCGGCGGTGTCGGCAACGGCTGGGGCACGGCGCTGACGACACTGATGTTCGAGCGCGTCACGATCGGTCTCGGCGGCGAGGGACTCGGCTTCAACTCGCTGCGTTTCACCAAGGCGATCGCCTCCGATGAGCACGGTCGCCAGGACCCGGAGGTGCGCAAGGAACTGGGCGAGATCGTTAGCGAACTGCTGGCGGTGCGCTTCACCGGCTACCGCACCTTGACGGCGCTGCAGAAAGGGCAGATCCCGGGGCCGGAGGCCGGTCTCGCGAAGGTGACGATCGTCAACGGCGCGATCAAAGCCGGCGACTTGATCGCCGACGTGCTCGGTCCGGACGCGCTCGACGAGGACAGCGAGTGGGCCTACATGATCTCCTTCCTGCCCGGGCTGAAGTCGGCCGGCGGCACCGAAGAGATCCTGCGCAACACGATCGGCGAGCGCGTGCTCGGGCTGCCCCCGGAGCCGCGCCTTGACAAGGGAATCCCATTTTCGGAGCTGCGCTCCAAGGAAGGAGCGGCGGCATGAATCTGGCACTCTCAGACGAGCAGGTGTTCCTGCGCGAGGCGGCCCGTGGGGCGCTCTCGCGCTTCAAGACGCTCGAGGCAGCGCGCGCGGCGCTGGATGGCGACAGCAGTGCGTTGCCGGACCTGTGGCCCACCGCTTGTGAGGCCGGCTGGCCCGGGTTGTTGATCGATGAGGCACACGGCGGTGCCGGTCTGGACGCGTTCGACGCGATGCTCGTGCTGGGCGAGTGCGGGCGCGTGCTGGCGCCCGTGGCGCTGCTCGGGCATCTGCCGGCCACGGCGATCCTGGGTGCCTCGAAGTCGGCTTCCGGCCTGCTGGAGCCGCTGGCGACCGGTACACGGCGAGCGGCCTATCTGCCGGCGATGCCGCCGAACGACCTGGTGGACGGGTGGTGTGTCGATCCGCCACACGGGAGCACACGTCCCGCGGCCCCCCAGGCCAAGGACGACGGCAAAGGCGGGGTGCTTGTCAGCGGAATGCTCGCCTTCGTACCGGATGCTCCGGGGGCTGACCTGCTGGTCGGCGTGGCGCTGCTCGACGATGAGCCAGTCGGCGTTGCGATCGAGAGCTCCGCGAACGGCGTGTCCGTTGAGGAGGTGCACCGCTACGACGCGACCCGCTCACTGGGTCATGTGACGCTCTCAGGCGCACAAGCGACGTTGCTCGACGCGCCGGAGGAGGCGCTTGCCGGCGCTTGGCATCTGACGCAGACGCTGATAGCGGCCGAGTCGCTTGGCAGCGTCGAGACGGCCCTGGAGATGTCGGTCGCCTATGCCAAGGAGCGCCACACGTTCGGGCGCGCGATCGGCTCCTACCAAGCGGTCAAGCATTCGCTGACCGAGGTGCTGCGCCAGCTGGAGAACGGGCGCTCGCTGCTCTACTACGCAGGCTGGTCGCGCCAGGGCGCGCCGGCCGAGTTCCCGCTGGCCGCAAGCGCGGCACGCTCGGTTGCCGGTCGTGCGCTCGACCAGGGCGCACGCACGATGATCTCCGTGCACGGCGGCATCGGCGCCACCTGGGAGCACGACGCGCCGCTGTATTTCCGCCGCGCGCAGCTCTCACGGCGCCTGGTCGGCGGCACCGGCGCGGCTACCGACCGTGTGGCCGGCGAGTTGATCGCCCAGGCGGAGGCCGCTTAGGCTTGCGCGCAATGGTGGCGGTTTCCAAGGAAGCCGCCACCGGCGCACCGTAGGCCGCGTTCACCGCCTGCACCATCGCGGTTTCCAGACCGCAGTTGATGCAGAAGCCGTGCTGTGACCAGCCGATCGCACGGGCCAGCACCTGGTCGGCGTAGGTGACGCCCGTGAGGTCGTGGCCGTAGTAGTCATAGGCCGCGTCCCAAGCCGCGCCGCTCAATTCCATTTCCGCCCCGTCGGCTGAGAGCAGGTGCGCGGCGGCCATGATCGCGTCGAAGTCGTCGTAGATCGACGGGTGCTTCGCGGTCATGTGGTCGTAGGAGGCGGGGCGCCGGCCATAGCGGTAGGAATCGCTCACAAGTGCCCATGTCGTGATCGGACCGTCGGTGACGTTGAACTGCATCGGACCGCCGCAGCAGCCGGCGAAGTTGAGGCCGCTGTAGATGCCCGGCGCGGTCGAGAAGGCCGACTCCTGGCGGTGGATCGAGGCGAGCAGCAGCCAGTTGACGCCGAACGTCTTCTGGGCCGTGGCGTAGATCGGGTAGAAGCCCCGCATCCAGCTCTCGGAGATGTGGGTGCTGGTCGGGTCTTCATACAGCGCGAGGTCGCGATGAGCCTGCGTAGGCGAGGGATCGCCAACGATCGCGTGAGCGCCATGCCCCGTGTGCGCGCGCGGGGCATCGGTCGTTTCAGAGGACACACCACGCAGGCCGGAAGCGCTTGCAGCGTCCGGCACGGGCGTCGGCGTGACCGCGACCACCGGCGGCGGCGTGGCGCCGGAGGAGGAACCCTCCAAGACACCGCTCAGCGCAAGCACGAGCACAAGCACGCCCAGCAGCCCAAGCACAAGCGCGACCGCCCATGCGCCGCGCTCCGAGCCCGGCTCGGGAACATTGGCCTCAGGCTGTCCTGTCGGTGCATCCATGCAATCTAGGTTCGCAGGAACCGTCGCGGGACGTGACAGCCCGGTACGGCTCAGGCCGGCGCGAGCGTGCCCAGCTTCGCCTTCAGCGAGTCGAGCAGCTCCGTAAAAGAGGCTTCGAACTTTTCCACGCCCTCACGCTCGACCGTCTCGGTCAGCTCGTCGTAGTCGACGCCGGCGCGCGCCAGCTCGTCGAGCAGCGCCTGCGCCTCGGCCAAGCCCTCGCCCAGCGTCGAGCGTGGCGTGCCATGGTCCTGGAAGGCAAGGATGGTCTCCTCGGGCATCGTGTTGACCGTGTCGGGGCCAATCAGCTCGTCCACGTAGAGCGTGTCTGGGTAGGCGGGATTCTTGGTCGAGGTCGATGCCCACAGCACCCGCTGCGGCGTCGCGCCCTTGCCGGCCAGGTACTCCCAGCGCTGCCCTTGGAAGGTCTGCTGGTAATGGCGGTAGGCGAGCTTGGCGTTGGCGACGGCCAGGCGTCCCTTCAAGTCGTCGTGGCTGGGATGGGTGGGATCCAAATCCCCCAACAGGCGGTCGCCCTCGGTGTCGATGCGCGAGACGAAGAAGCTCGCGACCGACGCCACCTTGCTCGGATCGCCGCCCTCGGCCACCAGCCGCTCCAGACCGCGGATATAGGACTCGGCCACCTCGGCATAGCGTTTCAGCGAGAAGATCAGCGTGATGTTGACCGAGTGGCCCTTGGCGATCACGTCCTCGATCGCGGCCAAGCCCGGCTTGGTCGCGGGGATCTTGACGAGCAGGTTGGGACGGTCAACCTCTTTGTGCAGGCGAATTGCCTCGTTGAACGTGCCCAGCGAGTCATAGGCCAAGCGCGGATCGACCTCCAAGGAGACGTAGCCGTCGCGGCCGAGCCCCTGCTCCCAGATCGGGTGGAACAGGTCGCAGGCCTCGCGGATGTCCTGCTCGGCCAGCGCCCAGAACGCCTGCTCGACGTCGTTCGTGCCGAGCTCTTGCAACTGCTCGTCATAGGCGTTGTCCGAGCCCATCGCCTTCTGGAAGATTGTCGGGTTCGAGGTGGCGCCGACGACGGCGTCCTCGTCGATCAGCTGCTGGAGGTGTCCGCCGCGGATCGCCTCGCGGCTGAGGAAGTCGATCCACACGCTCTGACCAAGCGCGGAGAGGCTCTGCAACGGTGAGGGAGTGGACATATCTCGTCCTCCTAAGGGCGTGTCTGATTCAGTTTATTTGGGATAGCTGTTCGTTCCGCACTAAAAGAGGGGGGCCGCAACCGCGATCGCGTCTCAGCGCACCAGCAGCGCGCGAGCCTTCTCGGCGATCGAATCGGCTGTGAAGCCAAGCTTCTCGAGCACCGTCGTACCCGGAGCCGAGGCACCGAAACGGTCGATCCCAATTACCTCGCCCGTGTCGCCGACCCACTTCCACCAGCTCATGGTGACACCGGCCTCGACGGCCATGCGCAGTGCAGAGCGTGGAATCACGCCGTCGCGGTACTCCGCGGACTGCGCTTCGAACAGCTCCATGCACGGCATCGAGACGACGCGCACCTGCGTGCCTCCCGCTGCCAGATCGCGCGCGGCCCGCAGCGTCGGCGCGACCTCCGAGCCGGTCGCGATCAGGACGAGTTGAGGGGTGTCTCCCGACTCCCACAACACATAAGCCCCTTGCGCCGTACCCTCGGCCGCACCCACCTCCTCGCGGTCGAGTACCGGCAAATTCTGCCGCGAGAGCAACAGCGCCACCGGTCCGTCCTCACGCTCCAGCGCCAGCTTCCAAGCCTGCGCGGTCTCGTTCGCGTCGGCGGGCCGCATCACCCACAGGTGCGGGATCGCGCGCAGGGCGGCGTAGTGCTCGACCGGCTGGTGCGTGGGCCCGTCCTCGCCGAGGCCGACGGAATCGTGTGTCCACACCCACAGCACCGGCAACTCCATCAACGCCGACAGGCGCACGCTTGCGCGCATGTAGTCGGAGAAGACCAGGAAGGTCGAGCCGTAGGGCTTGACCATGCCGCCGTGCGCGGCCAGCCCGTTGACGATCGCGCCCATCGCGTGCTCGCGGATGCCGAAGGGGATGTTGCGCCCGACGTGGACACGCGAGAACTCGCCCGCCCCCTCGAACGTGGTCTTGGTCGACTCGACCAGATCAGCCGCGCCCCCAGCCATGGTGGGCCCGTACGCACTGATCGTGGACATCGTCTTTTGCCCGGCCGAGCGCGTAGCAATCTCTTCCCCTGCCTTGAAACTGGGGAGGGCGTCCTGCCAGCCCTCGCGCAGACGTCCCGACCACGCACGCTCCCATTCCTCGATGAGTTGGGGGTAGCGCTCGGACCAAGCCTTGGCGCGCCCCTCCCATTCCTCCTGGAACTCCCTGCCTGACTCGCGCAGGCTCATGTGCTCGTACACGCGCTCGTCCACGTGGAACTTCAGAGCGGGGTCGAAACCCATCGCAACCTTGGTCGCGCGCACCTCGTCTTCGCCGAGCGGGGCGCCGTGGGCTTTGGCGGTGTCGACCGCGTTGGGCGCCGGATAGGCGATGTGCGAGCGCACCTGGATAAAGGAGGGCCGCTCCGTTTCCGCGCGCGCGATCCGAAGCGCCCTGTAAAGCGCATCGACGTCCTCGGAGTCATCGACGCGCTGCACGTGCCAGCCGTCGGCGTGCATGCGCGCGATGTGGTTCTCGGTGTCGAAGGAGATCGAGGTCGTGCCGTCGATCGTGATGCGGTTGTCGTCGTAGCAGGCGATCAGCTTGCCGAGCCCGAAGTGGCCCGCGATCGACGCCGCTTCCTGGGAGACCCCCTCCATCATGTCCCCGTCGGAGCAGATCGCGTAGGTGTGGTGGTCGACCAGCTCGTAGCCCGGCCGGTTGAAGTGCTCGGCCAGGAAGCGCTCGGCCATCGCCATGCCGACCGCGTTGGCGATGCCCTGGCCGAGCGGCCCGGTCGTGACCTCGACGCCCGGTACGTGGCCGCGCTCGGGGTGGCCCGGCGTGCGCGAGCCCCACTGGCGGAAGCTCTGCAGGTCCTCTAGCGAGAGGTCGAAGCCGCACAGGTGCGTCAGCGCGTACTGCAGCACGCAGGCGTGCCCGGCGGAGAGCACGAAGCGGTCGCGGTCGCGCCAGGCGGTGTCGGCCGGATTCAGACGCATCACGTGCTTGTAGAGCGTGTAGGCCAGTGGCGCCAGCGCCATCGCCGTGCCGGGGTGGCCCGCATTGGCCTTCTGCACCGCGTCCATCGCCAGCGCACGAATCGTGTCGATCGAGAGGGCACGCACATCGGCCTCGCCCTCGGGGAGCACCGGCGTACGCAGAGCACTGGACTCGGAGGCTACCGCCATCGCATGCGATCCTAGCGGCAGACGGCGTCGCGGGCGAGCCTGAGGGGATCTGCTCGCCAAAGGCCCCCGACCGCAACACCCACACGCTCAGGCCCACGGGCTCAGGGCTCACAGCCACGAGGCCCCACATACTCAGGGCAGGCTGCATCGAGACTCCTATGCCCGGCGCCGTCCTTGGCGCCGGGCAGGCGGATCAGCTCACGTACGGGCGCCTCGCGCGCGGCGGGAAACCGGCCACCGAATGGCGGCGTCCGTGCGAGCACTGGAAGTGGTGGGGTCGCACACGCACCAGCCAGTGCAGGTCGTGGCGACAGTGTGAGCGCCGGTATGGCCAACGCGGATGCAACGCGCGGACCAGCAGCTTGCGCTCGCAGGCTTGTCCTCTCATATCGATCCAACCTCCGTGTCGGCTCGGCCGTTGGCCAAGTTGTCCAACCGATGTGCACCCCGTTTACCGTTACGCATAACAAATAGTACAGCGCCTACAGAAGGGCCGTCCGATGTGTCCTCGCTAAAACGTTCCCTCATGCCATCCCCCGAATCGCAGATTTGGCCTTGCCCACATGCTGGAACTTTTGTTTGCAATGTATTCAAGACCATGATGTCGCCTCCGTCGGTAGCCCCGCAATGACTTGGTGGCCCCTCCGCGTGCAAACAAATAAATCATTCTTTACTCAGCTTGTCAAGAGCTAAGGTATAGGGATGGCACCCAGGTCGAGATCGCCCAAGCCGCGCGAGCGGGGTCTGCCGCGCGGTCCTCAGGCACTGCCGCCGGAGCAGGTCGCGGCCGACCAGCGCGAGCGCCTGTACGAGGCCACGATCAAGTCGGTCAACGAGCGCGGCTTCGTCGCCACCACGATCTCTGACCTGGTCGCCGGCGCCGGCGTCTCGCGGCGCAGCTTCTACGAGCACTTCGAGAACAAGGAGGAGTGCCTGCTGGCCACCTACGACGAGCTGATCAGGCGACTGACGGCGCGGATCATCGCGGCGTACGACCCTGAAGAGCAGTGGACCATGCAGATCGACGCGATCGTGCGCGCGCTGTTCGAAGCCTCCAGCGACCGCCCCGACGCGGCGCGCCTGATCTCTGTGGAGATGGGCGCCGCCGGTCCGGTCGGGATCGAGCGCTGGGCGCGCGACGCCGAGCTTCTGACCACATTCTTCGCAACCGTCTTCGAGCAGGCCCCCGGCGAGGGCTCGGTTCCGCAACCGGTGGCGCGCGCGATCGTCGGCGCCTTGCGCACGATCCTCTACTCGCGCGTGCGCCGCGAGCGCTCCAGCCGCTCGCTGAAGATCGAACTGCAGAAGCTGACGCCGGACGTCGTGGCGTGGATCCTCGCCTTCTATCCGACGCCGCCCGAGATCCCCGAGCGGCCGCGGCCGCGGCCTGGAGTGCGCCTACAGGCGGGGCGCGCTCCAGGCACGCTGGCGCCGTCGCCGCGCTGGGCGCCCAGGGGGCTGCCGCGCGGAGAGCACAGCCTGCCCAAGGGCTACGTCGCCCACAACCAGCGCGAACGCATCTTCGACGCCGTCGCCAACCTGACGGCAAGCAAGGGCTACGCGGCGTTGAGCCTCGAGGAGATCGTCTCCGAAGCCGCGATCTCGCTGCAGACCTTCTACCAGCACTTCGAAAACAAGGAGGAGGCGTTCCTGGCGACGTTCGAGATGGGGCATGCCAAGGCGATGGCGGCCGTCAACCGCTCGCTCGACCTGCACCTGAGCTGGGCCGTGAACGTGCGCCGCGGCCTCACCGCGCTGGTCGAGTTCCTCGCCTCAGAGCCCTCGATCGCGCGGTTGGCGTGCGTGGACATCCTGATCGCCTATCCGCACCTCACGGGTCGTGTCAACGAGGCCAACTACTCCTACATCGAGCTGCTCGATATCGGTCCCGAAGACACCTACCCCAACATGCCGGCGCCGGTTATGCGCGAAGCCTCCGTCGGGGGAATCTTCGAGCTGCTGCACGAGTACATACTCGCCGGGCGCGGCGAGCAGCTGCCCGAGCTGACCGACTACCTGATGTACCTGGCGATCACGCCGTTCGCGGGGGCCCAGGCCGCGGGGCTGGCGGTGGCGGAGACCTAAGTACGCGGCAGCACGCGAAAAACCACGCTGCCGCGCAAGGCGAGGTCACCCCTTCTTGCCCTTGTGGTGCTTGCTCTTCTTCTTCACCGCCTTGTGCTTCGCGCAGCCGGTGACGCCGATCGGGGTGGACTGTTTGATGACCATCCCGTTCTGCGCGTCGAACAGGGTCGGCATCACGAGTTTGCTCTTGCAGAGGTTGCCGTTGGCGGCGAGCGCCGAGTACTTGCCCTCTGGCAGGGTCAGTTCGAAGCTGCCGACCGGCGCGTCGGGAATCGTGCGGAACGTGCTGCTCGTGATCCCGGCTTTGCTGATGTACGTTTCGCCGTGCAGATCGAGCGTGACGCCGTAGCCCTGTAGGACGATCACGAGTTCGGGGAACTTCAGGCCACCGTAGCTTACGAAGTACGCGGGGCCGGTCAGTGGGACGGGGATCAGCGGTGTGATCGCGGTCGCGTGCCCCACGATCGAGTCGGGTGGGCACCCCGCCGGATTGGCTTCGAACTGCGCGGACGTACACGCCTTCTGCAACGTCGTGAGTCGTGAGGGGAGCTGCTTGGGCAGGTCCACCTTTACGCTTTTGACGTTCGCCTGGGACCCAAACGGCGCCTTGGGATAGGTCAGCTTCACTTTCAAGCTGGCGCCACCGGTTCGCGACGTCTTCCCGGAGGCCGACACTTTGAACCCGGGTTTGAACGCGAGCGTCGCGCAGTTGGTGGCCTGGAACGGCACCGACAACCCTTGGGAAGCGCCTTCGGTGCTCGTGATGTTCCCGGTGACCGCCATCGGATCGCAGTTGGTGGGGTTGAACGTGAACCCGGGACGGTTGATCAGCACGTTCACGTGCTTGATCTCAAGCGGTATCCCGTCGAGGATCGTCGGGATCTTGTACGGGCCTTCGTTGTCCGTCGTGACGGTGATCGCGGCGGTGATCGGGTTGACTTCGAGCTTTGCCCTGACCACGACCTGGCCGAGGTCGTACGGTCCGGCCTTCGCCGGGTTGACGATCGATAGGCCGAACGGGGCTCCCTTATAGGGGCCGGTGATGTACACCCTGCCGCCCTTGACGCTGTAGGGGTCCCCGCCAACGCCCACCGAGACGATCGTTTCGCCGATCTGGCTTTCCGGACCACACGTCCCCGCATCCGCTTCCGCTTCCCCGCAGAGCTTCACACCGCTCAACAGGCCGGATACGCCCGCGGGCATGTGCAGGGTGATGCTCCGCAGCGTCTGCTGCCCGTCTTCGCGGCTCATCGTGGTCGTAAACGGCGTGAACGCGCCCGCCTGGATGTTCGTGGTGCCAGCGGTCAGTTCAGGGGTAAACGGCAGCGGACTGGAGCACGCGCTCCCGTTCGGACCCGAGACAACATCGAACGTGGAGCTAGCACCGACCGGTTCATTACCAGACCAAGGCGCTATCGAAGCGTTTGTCGTGTAGGCCCCGCACATGCCGGGTGTCGTCAAAGGTGCTCTCTCGCCGCCGAAGAAGTGCAGCTTCAGATCTTCGAACGGTAGTTGCGGTGCGTTCAGGAACGTCGAGACGAGCTGGCCCGTCACGGGGTCGAGTTTGACTTCACCGGCGACCTTGATCAGGGTGCCTGACACGGGATCCTGCGCCACCAGGTACAGCGCGACCAGCGAACCGAACGGGTTCGCGTCCTGCGCCGCCAGATACGCCTCGCCGGTCAAAGGGTTCGGCAGCAGCGGGCTCTTGATTTCGACCGTCGCTACCTTCGACGCTTCCGGACACGACGGTGAGGCGTCGGCGGATAGCGCGATCTGCGCTTCGGAGCACGCCATCAGTCCGTCCGCGGCGGCTGGATTGAGCGCCACGCCCGCCGGCAGCGCGACGGTCGTATTCTTTACAGCGGCCTCTGCCAGACCTGTCGGGTTCAAAGCCAGATCTTGCGGCACATGCACGCCTACCGTCAAGCCCGTCGGGGTGCTGCCAGCCTGACCGTCAGGCGTGACATTGATGCTCGGAGCAAACGGCAGCTTGTTGCAACCATCCATCCCCACCGGACGTCCCAGATTATCCAGGAACGTGTAATCAAACGGGGACGTGAACGCTCCCTCGTGTTCCCAGGAGTCCGCTTCGATGGTGGTGTGCACGGGTCCCGTGCATGATGTCGGCAACGACAACAACGGTGGTGGATGGATCACTTCCAACGCGCTACACGGGGGGTGCAATTCGTTTCCTTGGACTTCCTTTAGGCAGCCCCATCCTCGCTGAGTGTTGTGGCGTGGGTCTCCTGGGACTCCCCAGAACGTTACCTTGCTAACCAGAAACGCCGCGGTCTGGCTGATGTTGTCTACGCTCACCGTCACGCCGTAGTCGCCACCAGTGCGCACCGACGTGTCCAGCAATACAGGTGTCTCGGGTAGGGAGAACCCGAAACGCGCCGGCTCCCCCACCGCTGGCTGCACGTTGAACAATGGGACGGTGAACGTGGCTATTCCCACACGCGCTTCGGCTACGGTTACCATTGCTACTCCTACCGCGGTTTGCGGCGAGCAGAGGTTTTCGCCGAAGCGTTCCGGCCCTGGCGTGATGAACTGCGCGAGCGTGCACTGGGGGAACGGTGTCGGGTTCCCTATCAAACCGGCCGGCAGCTTGAAGTTCAGGTCCTTCGTCAATTTGACAGGTTCCGCGTCCGCCGTCTGGTTCAACAAGAGTGTCGTGGTCAGCTGGAATGGGTGAGAGCCAGCCTGTGTATCCGGCGCGCCGCCCTCTTCTTCGGGGACCAGTTCGTAATCTTCTACACCAAACGGTGTTGGGGCGCTACTCACCGTCACTGGGTGCCTGAGCGATGCGCTGGGTGCGTTCCCGCCGGTGACGCTCACTTCGTTGACTTCGCCAGGCTTCGCGCCCGCTTCTACGTCGACCGAGATCAGAATTTCGATCTGGCTATAGGGTGGAGCAGTACCCGAGAACGTGCAGCTCAGGGATTCCAGTGAGCATTCCGTGCTATCTCCGCCGGTCGTGCCGCGCGGATCGGGCACATTACCCGATATCCCGACCGCCCTCAACCCCGCGGGCAGCACATCGGCGACCTTCATCGGAACCGTTTTCCCGTTCGCGGTCGTGTCGCCTAGATTCGCCGCTGTCACGACGATCTGCCCGTCACTCCTGCCACGCGTCCTCTCAACCAGGTTGGCTTCCTTCCTACCACCACTTAGTTCGTAGCCGCTGAATTCACTCAGCGCCAAGATCTTCGGCTCGGGATGATCAGCCAGTTCCCCTGTAAAGGTGATCACATACGGTTTACTACCGGTTGCATCGCCCGGACCACCCGTGGCTTGCACATTACCCGTACCAAACCATCCTTCGAGAAGGACCTGCAGTTCTTCGTGCGTGGCGTCGAACGGCAGAATCGCTTCCGGGTTTTCGCGTCCCAAAATGACTTCGCCTCCCGTCGCGCTCACCGTCAGTTCCTGAACCTCGTCTTTTGCCGCTCCCGAGGTTAGGCTCCCCGGGCGCGAGCTGGAGTTCAAATGCCACCAAGGGGACGCCGCAAACGCCGTAGACGCGCCCCCCAACAAACCCAACAGCACGACCATCACAAACGTGCCAGCAAAACATTTCTTGAACATGCGCATCGCGATCACCCCCTGCCTATCTTCGTACTGGCTCTAGACCGTCTCGCCGCGTACCGGGCCCTGGCCTGACGCTGACACACGACCCGCCGCCTACCCCTCTTCTCATGGCACGCCTTCAACGCGCGTGCCAGCTTCTGCTTCTTCGTCAACGACTTCGTCTTCACGACAGCGACGGGAGCAGACTGCCTGACGTTTCCCGCGCCGGAGAACGTCGCGCTCGACGGTGACCCGAAGATCGTCGGTTGCGGAGTCGGCGCGGCCCTGCATGAAGCTTCCGTATCGCACGCTGGCGACTGCGCGGCGGGTGGCGCAGGGCACGGTACCGCGGTCGTGCATTCATGCGCATCATAAATATCGAGCGCGGTGTCGTAATCCAATGGCGATAGTTTCGATTCGGTCACGAAGAACACGTCACCACCATCGCCGCTGGCGTCCAGGAACGCCGATTCTTCGGCAGAGGTACCCGATGAGATCAACCCCACACAACCACCCGAGCGCTCGTCAAACCTCACACTGGAGGACGTGCAATCGCCAACGCCCGGCGGCTCGTACTCATACACATCCTCAGTGCCATTCACATCATTTGCCACCAAGGCGTCGTTACTGTTGAAGAACAACCGGCCGCTGTCAGACAGGTAACGAGACTGATAGAGAGCGCTTTTCAATTCGTACGACGTCCATCCAGGAATGCTCGACGCGAGCCAAGTCCCTTGTTTCCATACCTTTTCGCCTGTGGCCAGCGTTCCGTAGGGCTGGTTTTCTTCCACGCCGACGGGCCTCGCGCCGGTTGGATCGCACGACGCGCACACCAGTCTACCCGCGCCGCCGTCAGCTTCGGCGTCGTAGAGATAAACCTCCTCATCCGGCTTGCCGCTGACCGCATCATGATTGTTGTAACCCGTCAATTCCAACTGCGACATGAACGCGATCCAACGACCATTCGGCGAAACCCGAGCAGTTCTCAGCTGAGGTTCTCCGACAAACCAGTCAGGACTATCTTCTTCCGAGAGAACGGCCACCAGCTTCGTCGTGCCACCATGACTGACATACAGGTTGCACGTACACCCCCCCTGCACACCGCCGGGCGCGAGCACTTCACTGGAGAAAGAATAAACCCACGAACCATCCTCGCTCGTGAGATCGCGAGGACTCGGCACTTCCGATTCCGAACTCGCCTTCAACTTGCCACCAACCCACTCATAAAGGCCACCGCCTTCGGGCGTCAGGGGCACAGAGGATTTGAGGAAGACATGACTCAAATCCGGTGTCGCGCCAACGAATTCAGGACCACAAATGGTCCCTGGGGGACACCGGCCTTCCTGACCAAAAGCGGTGCCAGGCGGCACGTTCGCGACACCAGGCTTGCCCGTCACCAATGGTAGATAACACGATTCCACACACGGATCGCTGACAGTCCCATGCAGATAATTCATACGCAGATAAGCGGTCTGTTCAGAAGCTTCACCCGACAACGCCGGATCGAACCCACCAAAGGGCTGCACCACACCAAGCGACAGATCTTCGGAGAAGAACCGATACTGTTTCCCCCCACCAATAGCCAGGCCCGTCGCCAACAGAGTGGGAGGATCGATGTCCCGAGACGCCCAACCATCACGCCCACGCATCGAAAGCACCTGCATCCCATTCGTATAACCCTGCGGTTCCGATTCAGTTGGCGCATTGGCATCATAAGTAATCGCATCGCCGTTAATCGAAGCCTGAATCAGATTTTCCGTCTCGATATGGGGTATCAGCCCACCATGCTTGTTCGACGGACTGACCAATTCCCACACACGACCGTCAGGCAGCGCAAATTCGGCACCGGCAGCCTGTGTCGTAAAGGTCTCATCCGGCCCGCTGACTGTCACGACTTCGCCACCAAGCTCACTAATCGCGACGACACGATAGTGGTAAGTAACAGCCGCCACGAGACCCTGCAAATGCACACTCACGCTCTGGTCACCGTTGCCAGAACCGAGCGCTACGCCGGGAGATAGTGGCGCACTTTCACCATATTCTGCGGTTGTGCCATACTGGAAGTAATAGGTCGTGGGGGCGCCATTGGCGTCGATCACAGAGTTGAGGGTCGCCGACGTGGAAGCAATGCCGGACGCGGACTCGCCGTGAACGCCGGGGCCACCCGTCGTGAACTGCTGATCCTGCGCTTCTTCGCCTTCGTTCGGACCGTTTTCGTTGAAGGCCTGTAGGCGATAGTAATAGGTGGTGTCGGGCGCAAGGCGGCTCACGCCTGCATGCACTCCGACCGGGCTGCTCCCGTTCAGCACAGGGTTGGCGGCGCTTTCACCCAGACCTTCACACGACGCCTCATTGCCCAACGCCGGGGTGCTACCCCACGCGAACCGGCATGTCGCGGGACCGGCGCCATCCGGGTTTACCGAACCAGTCAAGTCGAGCGTCCACGTACCGGATTGCGTTTGGTATATCGCGTTGGCGATGCCTTCCATTGTGGTGTCCGGGATTACCAGGGCCCCGCTGAACACGTCAATCGCGGTATCGCTGACGAAAACCCGACCGGATACGGGATCCACCGCCAGCGACCCCGGACCGCTGAAGCCCCCGCTCGGAGTGCCTGCCATGCGAGCCACCAGTTCACCCGCGGAGCTGAACTCGTACACGACGTGCGTTTCGCGGTCTGCGACAAGGATGTCCCCCGCACCCGCCCCACTCCCGCCGGCGACCGCTACACTGCTGACAAAAGAAAACCGGGAGCTGGCGTTCGGTCCAGTTATCTGCCGCACGAGCATGTATTCGTTCAGACCGGTCGGTTCGAATATATCCACTGACCGGCTTGCGTTATCAACGATCACATCGCCGTTGACTTCGGAGACCGCGACATCTTCGGGTTCGAAGGTTTCGCCGCCCACCGAGCTGGCATTCAGTTGGGTTACGTATTCTTCTTTGTAGCCATTAGCGTTGTCGGCCGGTTTGAACACGTCTACCACATCCGTATCCAATCCTTCACCGCGGTACTGCCAGAGCGTGGCAACGAACACGTCGCCTTTGGCCCAATCGGTCAGGCTCGCCGAATTATCTACCGCGACACCAGTAAAGAGTGCGGTAAAGCCGTTTTCGTTGGGAAAGAAGGACCCGGCCGGCGTACCCGCACCACTCCACTGCCCCTTGACGCTCGCGCATTCCACCGTGCCACACGCACCCACACCGAGCACCGCGATGCCTTCACCACCCAACTGTGCGCCAGCCCGGGCATACAGCTGCGTTTCGCCACCCGCTTGGCCCGCCGCGATGCCCGTGAACCCGGGCAGTCCGACCGATGACGGGGAGAGCTGCGCGAGAAGCGCATCCGAAGAGGCGTCATACTCGGCGAGTCGGCTGCCTTCGTCCACCAGCAGGTTGCCACCAGCGACGGTCATCGCTCCCCCGCCCGGGATCTGCGTTTCGTACCGGTGGTAGACCAGCGCCCCCGCCGGCGCGGCGGCCAGCGCTAGTGTCGCGGCGAGCGTGCCGAGCGCCGCGAGCGCGACGGTGGCGAGCTTGGCGGGCATCCTCATTGTTTTGTCCCCTCCTCGTGATTCGGAGGGGTGTGCCCCTCGTCTGTTGGCATCCGCGCGGGCATGGGCGCACGCGCCGAAGCTGTCGCTTGGCGTGAACCCGAGCCCTGGTGACTGGATGCTTCCTGCTTGCCTTTGAAGTTCACTGCCGCACCCCTGTGTCGAGACCGATCGTCTGCGTCACCTGCAAGCCCCGTGCGGTCAGGCGCCACACGTTGGCCTCGCCCCTGGCGCCGGCCTCACGGGTGTTCTCGAGCAGGCGCAGGCGCTCCAGGCGCGAGAGCAGCTTTGACATCTGGCCCTGGTCGGGCACGCCCGCGAGCGCGCCAAGCTGGCGGTTGCTGGCACCCGGTTGGGCGGCTACACATTCGAGCACGCGCATCGTGCGGTATGTGAGCCTTATCGAGATGTCCTCGAGCGGGTCGGCGGCAAAGCGCTCGTCGCCGCGCCGACTCGACCCGGGCAGAGACACAGGGGCCGGAACGGGACGCGCCCGTTCGCGCGTTGCGGTGCCCGCGCCGAGATAGGGCAGCACGATCAGACCCATCAGCTCGCCCAGCAGGTCGGTCAGCGGCTGCTGGCGCTCGCGCAGCAGGCGTGAGTAGAGGATGCTCAGCGCGGCGCCGACGAGGCCCTCTGCGGTCAGAGGCGTCGCCCGGGCGGCCCCCGGGCTCTCGCCGCGCCCATCGTCGAGAATCGCGGCAAGCCTCGCCAGCAAAGCCTCGCGCCTGGCCAGCAGCTTGGCGTCGCCCTGCAGCGAGTGCACGACGCAGACGCGCGCCATCATCGGCTCGCGCTCGCAGAACGAGAGGATCGTCCACAGCCCCAGGCGCACCCGCTCACGCCACGGCAGGCCCCCGAGCTCGGCGCCGGCGAGCTCGCCTTCGATCAGGGCGAGAACATCCTCGAACACGGCCCGCATGCACTCCTCGCGCGTGGCAAACAGCTCGTAGAAAGTGCGCCTGGAGACGTGCGCGCGGCTTGTGATGTGGGCTACCGAGGCGTTTGCGTAGCCGACTTCGTCCAGGGAGCGGATCGCGGCTGAGAGGAGACGGTTGCGCTGTATCTCCGTCGGTAGTCCATGTGGCTCGACGGGAGCGCTCGGCTGGCGGCGCACGGTGCGCGAAGGGCGCGTGGAGCCCAGCGGTCGGCCGGCGGCCTTGCCGCTTGTGACCGTGCCTGGCGCGTGAGAGCGCCTTGTACCGACGAGACTGCTCATCCCCTGTTGCTCCCCTCCCCTTGACCTGAGACTTTGCGACTACGACCTATGTGCTGCGACTTGTGACGTTCCCCTCACGCGGCCCTGTTAGGGCGGCGCTTTTGGCCTTGCTTTCGCGGCTCGTGTTGCGTACCGCGACCTGAACTCAAGGTGTATAAGAACAGATTCTTATGCACTTGTCAATAGCTACTTTCGCGGGCGCTCGCGACTGGGCCCTCCGACTCCCGGCCGGCGGGCCGCGCACCGGCATACGCGAGCGGCCGCTGGAGCTCGTGCCTGGCCGCCTCCGCCCCGAGATAGGGATGGGCGATCACGCTCATCAGCGACGGGGCCAGCTCCACGAGCAAGCCCGGCTCTTCCCGCAACAAGCGGGTGTGTACGAGCGAGACGCAGGCCCCAACCAGATTCTCGGCCGTTCCCGGCGGCGGCGCGGACGGGCTCGTGTCGCCGCCGGCCGAGGCTGTGGGCGACGGTGCGGAGGAAGGCACGATCGTGGCGGCGGCCGGCACGGCATGTGCGGAGCCGCTCCCCGAGGAGACTTCGAGAGAATCGTCCTTCGCGCGGGCCCGATCGAGCGCTTCGGCCAGCGCGTCGAGCAGCTGCCCGCGGCGCTCCAGTACCCCTGGCCCCCAGGCAATCGACTCGACCACAAGCTCCCGGGCCGTCTCGGGGCGCTCGTCGCAGAAGCGCAGCAGCTCTATGAGCCCCGCGCGCGTCTGCTCCAGCCAGCCGCCGGCCTGGCGGGAGGCGGGCTCGACACATGCGGCGATCTCGGCGAGCGCCTCGTCGAACGCAGCCAGGCGCTCTCGCTCGCCTCCAACACGCGCCGCCCCATCCGCCCCACGAGTGCGCGCCGGGCGATCAGCCCAGTCTGGCGCCTCCTCCGGCGGCGGATCTCCTGTATGGAGCATCGTCTCACCTCCTGGCTAGACCACTCGAACCCAACCAGGGTAACATAAAAACAGGTTCTTATACTCTTGTCGAGGGGTGTGACGACGCGCCGCGCTTGATTACCGTCGCCGAGGCTTGTGCTCTTATGCCAGTGAACCATCTGGGACGAACCAAAGCTGCCGCAGTGGGCTGACCCGCGCGAGGCGCTCGTAGTCGCGGTCGTAGTGGACATGCGGCAGGCCAGCCTGCTCCGCGACTGCGCCGAGCAGGATCCACCGGCGGGACGCAGGCCGCTCGAGTGAGACGGGCTCGATCTCAGTCTTGCTGCTCAGCGAACCGCCGCTAGCGGTTCGCCTCGACCTCGGCCGGAACTCCGTCGATGTCGCGCAGCACGTCAAAGCCACCCAACACGCGCCTTCGCCCCACCTCCCGCAGCGCGGCATTAACCGTCGCGCTCAGGCCCTTTGTGCCCAGCTCAACGCGCGCAACCTCAAGCGCCCTCAAAATCGACATCAACGGTGATGCGTGACATAGGCATCAGATTAGAGCGGGTCATTCAGCGCGCTCGGGCACTTACTCAGCGAGCCCTCTTCAGCGACGGGCGCGGGTGCGCTTGGCCGCGATCGTCGTGCTCGCGTGCGGCGTCTCGAGCAGGTGCTCGGCGTGCACGCCACCTTCGTGCGCGGCCAGCAGCGGCACCAGGACGATGTAGGTCAGCTGCCCGTGCAGCTCGGGCAGACGCTCCAGTTGCCCACGCAGCGCGTGGTCGTGGACGACCTCGAGGATCGCGCCGACGAGCATGTCGGCGGTGGCGGCAGGCAGGTCGGGGTGTGCTCGCAAGCCCGGGCCAAGCAGCTGCTTCAGCGCCTGGGCGCGGCGGTCGAGGAAGTCAAGGCCCGGGCGCCCAAGGCTGAGCGAGCCGAGCACCATCGTGCGGGTCGCCGCCGGATCGGCTGCGGCGGCGGCGAGGTAGGCGCCAAGCGCACGGGCGATGCCGGTGGCCCAGGCGGGGGCGGCGGCGGCGAGCGCAGCGGACCAGCCCAGCGCGCTCGTCAGCTCGTCGTCGTCGCCTGCGGCCAACTGCCGAACGACGGCGAGCGCATCATCACCCACGGGCCCATCCGGCGCGGCTGCAAGCGCGTCATCCAGCACGGGCCCATCCAGTGCGGCGGCATAGGCCTCGCGGGCTTGCTCGATCAAGCGCTCGTGCACCGCTTCGCAGGCGGCCAGCAGGGCATCCTGACTTGTGCGGAAGTGCTTGTAGAAGGTGCCGAAGGAGACACCGGCGCCGGCGGCGATGTCGGCCAGGCTGATCGACTCGCCCTCGCCGTTTGCGGCCAGTCTCAGCACGGCGGCCAAGATCCGCTCCTTCGGGCCGTCGTCGTGGGTGAGGCTCCTCGAGCCCATATCACCGCTCAGACTCTCAACATCATCAAGGACGCCGCCCGCGCCGAGACCCATGCGGCTGCGGTCGCCAGCGCCGGCACCATCCTCGCCGTTTGCGCCCGCGCCGTCGCCGCCCGCATCGCGAGCGGGCAGGTCGCTGCCGTAGACGAGCACCCAGTCGTGCAGAAGCTCTGCCAGCGCCAGCAGCTCGCGGGGGGGCCGCTCGCGCAGATGGACGTACAGCGCACGGCGGATCGCGCCGATCGTGGCCGTCACGAGCACAGGCGCGCGGTTCGTGTGCGCACCGTCTGGGCCGAGCGCCGAGTCGAGCAGCGCGTGCGCGCCTTCGGCGAGCTGCTCGCGCGCCTCGACCGTGCCGTGGGCGACCGTCAGCACGTCGCCGAGGCACACGCGCGCCGCGGCGGGCCAGACCTGGGCGAAAGCGGCGAGCGCGCTCAGCGCGGCGTGCGCGCGCTCGCCGTCCTCCATCCCCGGAGCGTTGTAGGCGGTGACCAGCTGCCCGGCGCCGCGCGCCAAATGCTCGTCGTAGGCGGCGGTGAAGCAGCCCTCCATGCCGCCGAAGTGTTCGTAGAACGCCGCCCGCGCCACGTGCGCCCGCGCGGTCAGGTCGGCCAGGCTCGTGCCGGCAAACCCCTGCGCGTCGACCAGCTCGACAAGCGCGATGCCAAGGCGCGCGCGCTGGCTTTCGGCGACCAGCTCGCGCGGCAGCCGCATGCCGGGAGCAAGCTTGCCGGGAATCGCGGGCCGTGCGCCGCTATGTGGCTTTCCAGCTGGCATCCCTTAGACCCGCAGTCGAAGATCGGAGTTCGGGAGGGGGTTGATTTCTGCCGTGCGAGCATACCAAGCTGCCACCTGTAAGAACGTGGCCTTATAGGTCCTTGGGCGGAGCGCCGGTGGCCGCCGCGATCGGCACCAGGCAGGCAAGCACCCGTTCGAGCAGTTGCCGAGCGGCCGCCTGAGGCTCCTCCACGGAAGGCCCTTCGTGTGGGGCGTAGTAGGCGCAGATGACATGCGCGTGGGCCTGCAGCGCGAGCGAGTGCAGCGCCTGCAGCAGACACTGCTCGACGCCGGCGAAGTGCTCCTCGAAGCAGGCCTGAGAGAGCCCGGCTCGAGCCGCCACTTCCACGACGCTTGAGTGTCCATATCCATGTTCGCGCGTCTCCTCGATCGTCGCCGCAAATAGACGCTCGCGCTCCAACCGCTCGCGTCGTGAGCCCGGCGAATGCGTTGCAAGCGAACCTTGCGAGACCATGCTTTCGGGCGTAGCCAAGGCACCAGCTCACTCTCTCACCATCTACGACCCGCCTCTCCCGGCCAAAGTCAACCGGTCAAAACGCCCGGAGCCGGCTGGGGCTGACCCCGAGCGCCACTGTCTGCGTTCACCCTCGCCAGGCAAAGGACAAAAGTACATGTCCATTCTTATCATGCATGGCTCGTCTTGTCAATGACTGTCGCGGGACAGTGCGTTCTGAGACGTACTAGGAAGACCGAGGACGAAGGTCGCGAAAGTCAAGAGACACCCAGCCCGGAGAGAGCAGTGCGCGACCCGAGCCGGGGACGCGGCGAAATACCTCCATTCGAGAGAGACCTACGAGCTGACATAGTCGGCTGTTTCCTGTAGGTTGACTTTTGCCACCAGGCAAACCTCCATGCAAGGACGCACAGCGCACGAATCGGCCAATGCCCTGGCCGACCAACTACAGCAGGCGACGCGCCTTACAGACGCGGTGGCCATCCTGTGGACGTGGCTGGAGGAGCAACTGGACGAACTGGGCTCGCTGCAGCTGAACATGCCAGCCGTCTGCGCCGCGGCGAGAAAACGTCCGTTCGTCAAGCTCGACACCGCCGAGATCGAGCGCCTGCGCCACGAGCCGCTGGTCGGGGCCGCCGAGCTGCTGACCCGAATCGCCCGCTACATGCGCAAGATGAGCAAAGGCGCCGCGACGGCAGGCCACGCCAATGGCTTCGACGGCATTGACGTGGTAGTCGTCTGGAAGCGTCCGGACCTCGCCAAGTTCGTCGGCGGCGGGAAAGAGGCACCCGCGGCCATGGAGCAACCCGCGCTCGAGACGATCGCCCCCTGCCTGGCGGTGTGCCCCCGGGAGATCGAGAAAATCGAGCTCGACGTGCTCCGCCCGAGCGGCACCGAGTGGAAGGCGGTCAACCTGCTGCTGGCGGCGGGCATAGGCGAGCCGCCAACGCTCTCCGTGCACCTCGACCCTCTGCAACACCATGGCCTGACGGGTTGGACGCAGGTCGGCAATCCACCCGTCGGCTGGTTTGACGACGCGAAGATCGACAAAGCCGACGAGGAAAACTGCGTGGAGGCAGTACGCGAAGCCGTCGCGCACGCCTGCGGGCCGCCGGCGCTGCTGGTGATGCCCGAGCTGGCCGCCACACAGAAGGTGCGTGAAGCCCTGAGCGACGCGTTGAGCGACGCGATCGAGAAGCGCCGCAAGCCACCGGTGCTCAGCGTCATCGGGCTTTACCACACGCCCGCCCCAAACGGAGCCGTCGCCCCCGCCCTACGCGGAGCCACCGCGCAAGCCAGCCACGTCAACGAAGCCATCGTGCTCGGACCGCGGGGAAACGAGCTGTGGCGTCAACAAAAGCTGTCGAAGGCTTACGGCAAGAGCTCGAGCTCGAGCGCAGCGTCAGTCCCCGAGGACATCGTGGTCGGGAGGAAGCTGACGATAGTGCCAACCCTGGTCGGGGTGATAACCGTCGCGATCTGCCTGGACAGCTTCCAGGCGCGGTCGCGCGAACGCCTGGCGCACAGCGGCGCCGACGTCATCCTGGTGCCCTCGCTGAGCCCGTCGGTGCTGCGTCATCGAACCTCCCTGGGCCACCTCGTGCAGGTACTCTGGGCCGCGGCATTCGTGACAAACCGCGGTCTGCCCAACGGTCGCCGGGAACGAAGTCTCTGGAACGGTCACAGTGCGCGCTCGTTCTGGGCCTTTCAGCGTCGCAGCGTAACCGTCCCCCCGGCCTGGAAACGGCCCGATCATCCGTCTTTCGTTTTTCGACCGTAAGTCGTTCGGATATTGTTTCCGGCCAAACTCAAGTATCCTCAAGTATGCGCCGAAGTTCTAGACAGGAGGTTCCATGCACGTGCAACTAGAGAGCCAAGAGCTTGACCGGCGCCAGCAGGCCAGTCAGCCACGCGACCTGCTGTCGCTCATGTCGGCGCCCGTGTCCGAGCTTCTCGAGGAGCTGGCGGCGGCGGCCGACGGCGCCCACGACGAGCCGGGCGTTCCCGCCCGCGCCCTGCAGCTGGCCGACATGCTGATGGCGGAGGTGGTCCGCCTGATCCGCCTTGGAACGCGCGCTCAGCTGTCCAGGGCGGCGGAAGACCTCGCCCAGGCGATCGTCGATCCCGGCGCCGAGCAGCTGGAGCAGAGCGCGCCGGAAGCCCACGAGCTCTTGATGTCGAGCGCGTCGGCGCTCGCGGCAGCCGTCGCGCCATCGAGCAGCGGAGGCGAGATCGCCGTGCTGCGCTCGTGGCGCGGAAAGGCCCGCGAGGCGCTGGCGCTGATCGCGCGCGCGCCGGAGCAGGGGCTCGCCCGCGCGGATCTTCAGGCGGCTTTGGGGGACATGGAGGGCTCACACCTCTCGCACGTGCTTGCCGACCTCGACTCGGCCGGGCTGATCGAACGCATCAAAGCCGGTCGCGAAGTGATCATCCATCTCGGCCCAACGGCGTACACCGAGCACGTCAAGCAGATCATCGACCAGAGCGGCGAAAGCCCCACGAAGCGAACGATCCGCCAGGTGCTGGAGGCGGCGATCGCGGACGGCGAATGGGAGGCTGGCCTCGTGGGCCCCGAAGCGGCCCTCCAACTGATGGAGCTACACGAGCGCGTAGAGCACTTCCGCGGCGAAGCGGCCAGCGCCGACGTGAGCATCAAGGAGATCATCGGCGGTGAGCCGATGACGATCGTCGTCGTACGGGTGACCGGGCGGCTACTCGACGGAAACGCCGCACTGGAGGTGGTCGACGACGAGCTGCTGTGGTCGGTCCGGTTGGAAAGCGGACGAATCGTGGATATCACGCCCTGGGTGCACGCGCGTCGCTGGCTCGGACGCCCTCCCGTGAGGGCGCAGCCACGCTCGCAGCCGGCGTGGCTGCTGTCCAGGACCGACAAGGTCGGGCCGACAATCGACGCCACCGGCGAGCACCCCCCCACGGAGCGGGCGCTGGCATGGTTGCCCGGCGGCTCCAGACAAATCGCGGAACCGACCGCGGTGGGCGCGGGAGTCACCAACACGGAGAAGCCTCCAGCCCGCGGCAGCAGCCCGGAGTCGACCGCGTTCCTCACGTTCCTCACGGAGCTCGATCTCGAGGTCGCGGTGGACGACCATCAAAGCCTGCGTTGATCGCCCAGGGCCCCGAGCCCCCACAGTCACTGTTGGAGCGCGACCCTGCGAGCCTGGAGCTATTGCAGCTGCTGGCGAACGTGGGCGTGACGCCGCTGCCAGTGGCGATCCTGGCCGAGCATCGCAGTGCACTCCCATCCGCGCTCGCCGACGCCTTCGCGGGCGACCGGCCCATGGAGACGCTCGAGGCGCTGCAATGGCTGGCGCCGTTGCAGTGGAGCTCCACCGGCGTTTCGCTCCCCGAGGCCGCGCGTATCGGCGTTCGAGCGATGCTCGACAGCAAAGATCTGGGGCAATCGATCGAGTGGGTGGTGGCGTTCCTGGACGATGCGCTCCCGGAGGACAGCGATGATCCGCAGCACTGGCCGCGGGTCGATGTGCTCGTCGATCACGTGCTCGCGGCCGTCGCGGAGGCACGGGAGCTGTATTCCGACGGCGCCGGGGCGATGGCGACAGCGGCTTGCCTGGCGAGCCTGCTGGAGCGCGTGGGCAGATACTTCAACGGCCGCGGACGCTACGAGGCCGCAAGCAACGTCCTGCAGAATGCGCTCGCGATATGCGACGAACACCCCTCGATCTCGCCCGGCTTCCAGGGCAAGGTACGTCGCTCGCTGGCGGCGCCGGCGCACGGACTCGGCCAGTCGGCCTTCGCGGTCGGGCTACTCGAGGAGGCCATGCAAATCCACGACGCCGCGGGGGAGGCGCTCGAGTCCGCCCGCGACCGCATCGAGCTGGCAGCCGTGCTCGGCGACTGCGAACGCACGACAACCGCCCTCAAACACCTCGAGAGCGCGCTCGAGCTACTGCCCGACGACGGATCCGCTGTCCTCGAGGCGGGACGCGCACACCTGGTGGGAGGCTCGCTCCTCGTTGGCGGCGGCAAGCAGCGAGAGGGTCGCGGCGAGCTCGAACGATCCCTCAAATGCCTGGAGCGTGTAGGCGACCGGCGGGCAGGCCTCTACACGATCGCAGCGCGCGGGGCGCTCGGCTACGCGCTCGCATACACCGACGAGCCTGCGCAGGGACGCGCGATGCTCGAAGACGCGCTTCGCCGCAGCGAGGAAATACTCGGGCCGGAACACCCCGAGGTCGGCGTGTTGCTCAGCAATCTCGCCAACGTGTGCACAAAGACGGAAAACGTCGATCTGGCACAGAAGCACCTCGAACGGTCGCTCGAGATCGCCGAGCGACTACTGCCGCCCGAGCACCCGGCACGCTATATCCGCCACAGCAAGCTGGCGAATACGCTCGCACAGCAACACGACTACCAAGCCGCGCTCGAGCACTGGACGGTGGCGGTGGGACTGGCCGAGCGCCTGTTCGCCGACAGCCCCTCGCTCGTGGACGCGCTGCACGGGCTTGCCAGAACGCAGCAGCGACTCGGCAACCCCAGCGCAGCCAAGCTGGCCTACGCGCGGGCGCTGTACGTGGCCGAGGCCCTCGACCCCAGCGATCCCAGGCGCCTGACGGATCTACGCAGTCAGCTGGCTGAGACAGAGATCTCACTCGGCAATGCGGGCGGGGCGCTAGCGGCGCTGACCGACATACAGGCACAAGGAGAAGAAGAAGCAGCGATCTTCCGCCTGACGGCCGGCCACCTGATCGAGCGACTCGGCAAAGATCTCGCGCAAGCCTGTCGGGCGAGCGGGCAACTCAAGGCCGCCGAGGGAATCGTGCGCCAGGTCCACAGCGCATCGCGGGCGCTCGTACGGGACACGCTCGACCGCAAGGACCCGGGCGCCGTCCTACTGGCGGCATCCCTAGCCACGCAGGCCGAGTCGCTGGCAGACGCCGCCCGCGGGTTCGAGCGCGCGGGCCTCCTGGCTGGCTCCTATCGCCGGTCCCTCAGCCTGGATCTTGCGCGCGGCTGGCAGACACTCGCGCGTGCGCATCTCGAGCGCGACGAACCGGACGAGGCGATCTCCACGCTGGAGCACGCCCTCACCACGGTACCGGAGGACGCGAGCGTACACGGTGCCCTGCTCACCGTAGCCGCCGGCGTGCACAGCGCGGCCGCGCGGCAGAAGTCAGCGATCGATCTGGCGGGCGAAGCTGTCGAGTGGCTCGAGGAGGCACAGGACACCAATGGCCTGATCCGCGCGCTCGAGCAGCTCGCCAAGCTCCAATGGGCAGCCAATCGGCCCGTCGAGGCACTGGACACGTTCCGCCGACGCCTGGACACCGCCCGTGCCGGCAACCCAGACGACCTCCTGCAGCTGACGCTCGCGCTGACCGATCTCGGCCACGCCCTGCGCCGGCAGCGTAAGCTCAACGAGGCACTCGAAGTCGACCGGCAGGCCGTCGAGGCAGCACGCCGCGACGAGGACGACCGACAGCTCGCGACGGCGCTGCTCGGGCTGGCGCGCACGTACGAGGCGCGCGGAGACCTGCCGTCGGCGCTCGCCGCCTACGAAGAGCGACTGCGCTTGGTGCGCGCGTCCGCGAGCCCGGACCACCTGGCCGAGGGCGTCACCCTGCACGATCTCGGTGACGTGCGCCTCGCGCTCGGCGAGATCGACGAGGCGATCGGACTCTACAAGCGGGCGGTCGCCCACAAGCGGCAAACAGGGCGCGCACTCGATCTGGCAGCCACCATGCTGGCCCTCGCCCAGGCGCATCAGCGGCGCGGCGAGGACGACGATGCGCTGCAGATACTGCGCGAGCGCCTGGTCATGCTGGAATCGCTGCCCACCCGCAACCGAGTAGCCGAGGCCGACACGTTGGTCTACATGGCCGCTATCGAGCAGGAAAGGTCTCACTACGAGGAGGCGCTGGAAGTGCTGCATGGAGCGCTAGAGCTGGTGCGCGACCTCAACGACGACCTGCGCCTGGCCCACACCTGCATCCAAGCCTCCGTGGCCGCACTCGCCGCCGGGCAGGACGAGCTGGCCGCGAGACTCGCCGGCCAGGCGGTCGAGGCGTTCGAGGGTGCCAGCAGGCCCGACGCCGATGGTCTCGCCTTCGCGCTCTCGGTCAAGGCACGGGCGCTTCGACGGGAGCCCGCGGCGATGCTCGAGGCGCTGCTCTCGGCGGCGTGCGCTTACCAGAGCACCCGCCATTTGAGCGTCGCGGCCGCGGCACCGGTCGCGAGGGTGCTCGCCGACACGTGTGTCGGCCTGGGCCTGGTCGAGCTGGCCGCCAGCGTCGAAGAGGCCGCCAGAGTGGTGCTGGAGGGAGACGCCTCGCAGAGCCGCGACGCCACTCGCAAAAGCCCGCTGGAGCGTATCCGCGTGGAGCTTGCGTGCGGGCGGCTGAGCGAGGCGCGGCAAGCGCTCGGAGAGGCCGCGAGCGGCAAGACACAGATCGAGCTGAGCATCGAATGGCTGCAGCTGGGACGTCTCCTGCAAGCCAGAGGCGCCCACGACGAGGCCGCCGAAGCCTTCGAGCAGGCACTGGCAAGCATCGACGGCCCACCGGAGCGCGAGGCGGTACAGGAGGCGCTGATCCGTAGCAGCCTTGCCGACAGCCTGCGCGCGCTGGGACGCGAGCAGGAAGCCGTCGGGCTCTACGACGCGGCGTGTGACGCACTCGAGCGGCGCAACGCCCGCGAGGCGGTGGGCGTGCTGCTGAGCCTGGGGCGAGCGCTTTATGCAAGCGACCGTCTGGCCGAGGCCAGCGCTGCGCTCAGACGTCGGCTCAAGCTCCTCAAAGCGGCAAGGCCCGACCCGAGCGCGGAAGGAGTGACGTGGCACGACCTCGGCAATGTGCAGCGGCTGCGCGGACAGACCAAGCGCGCGATCAAGTGCTACCGACAGGCACTGGAGGACAAGCGCAAAGGCGGCTCCTCTCCGCGCGACCTGACGGTCACGGTCCTCTCGCTGGCCTACATGCTGCGCCGGGTCAAGCCAGCACCGGCGGGCGAAATGGCCGAGCTGGCGAGGGCGAGCGAGGTGCTGCTCGCCGATGCGGTGCAGGTCGCGGAGATGCAGGTGCCGAAGGCGCTCGTCATCGCGCTCGAACCGGTCACCCAGCGCGAGCGAGGCGCCGCCGCACGCGCCGAGGCAGCAGCTGCGCTGAGCGCGCTCGACGCGACAGCCGTCGCCGGGCTCATGCGCGCGAGCCGCGCCGACGGACGCGTGCCGCCGCCGGCGGGCGCAGAGGCAGAGCTGAGCAGGCAGGCCACTCGGGAGCCAACGCTGGCGGCGCTCGTCGCGGGCAAGCCGCCCCACCCGCGGCTGAGCGCCCAGGGCGAGCGCGTGGCTCGACTGCTGTGGTCCAGCGACGCCCCTAGCCAACCCACGGAGCACAGCGAGGATTTGCTGCTTGGCGCGCAACTGTGCCTGCTGGACGGCGACGCCAAAGCAGCGCTGAGCACATTGAAGGCGGTCAAGGAGCAGGAGCAGTCGATCGATGCCAGCCTGGCGCGCGCGCTGAGACTGTGCCTGACCGGTGTCGCATCCAGCTCCGCCGTCGCCCGTGTGGAAAGCGAGCTCACCGATCTGCTCGCCGCCGGGGTCGACGACATCTCGGCACTGGGGATCGCCACCGGGGCGATCGACTGCAACGAACCGCGGCTGGCGCAGCGCGCGCTGATGTCTGTGGATACGCAGGCGAGCACTAACGAGGCGAATGGGCCAGAGCTTGCCGCGGATGCGGGCGTGGCCTGGCACATCGTCGCCGTCGCCTTCGAGGCCGTCGGCGACATCGAGAGCGCGCGCGACGCATACGATCGTGCGCGCGCTGCGTTCGCGACGCTGAGCGTGGACCTCGAGATCGCGCCGATGCGCCACCAGGCCGACATGTTGCGCTTCGCCGGCCAGATCGAAGCGGCGCTGGCGCTGGAGCACACC
Source organism: Solirubrobacteraceae bacterium (assembly GCA_036266805.1). Taxonomy (GTDB): domain Bacteria; phylum Actinomycetota; class Thermoleophilia; order Solirubrobacterales; family Solirubrobacteraceae; genus Palsa-744. The sequence continues at coordinate 55,677 of DATAXK010000032.1, read as the reverse complement.
ACGCCGTTCTCTCCCGCGCCAGCCGGGACACGGGTGCTCACTGCCGCCACCTGCCTGCGCGCCGCACGGCTGCAGACGCTCGTGGGCCGCCCCCTCGCGGGAAGAGCGCTCAACTGGCAAGCGCTGTCGTGCGCGCGCTTCGTCCCGCCGCGCGGTGGGACGAAGCCCGGAGAACCTGCGCCGGCGGCAACTTCGGCCACTACGCCAAAGCCTCGCAAGACAGATCACGCTCTGGTGCAGGGGCTGACGCCATTGGCTATCGCCCTTCTGGAGCTACTGCGCCAAGACGCTCACGACTCTGCGCTGTGCCGCATCCTCCCAGGATTGCTGGTACATCGTGGCTCGTGGCGCACCGCGGTCGTGGCCGCGCGCGAGCTGGAACGTGCCGGGCTCGCAGAAGTGTGGCTGCGCAGCGGTTGGCTGCGACTCAGCAAGCGCGGCGCCAGAGTCGCCGCGGTCCTATCTTCATGACCAGCAGCTCGCTCCGAAGGCACTGTTGTGGGCGAGCGAGCGACCACAACCTCAACGTTGAGACGCGAGGGCACTGCGTCGCGCCGTAACGAGCACGGCGATCGTGCTCGCCCGGATTGGCCGCCCCAGGCGCTCCTGGAGAGCCCGATTCTCGTTCGCGAGGGCGTCACGCTGCTCAGGTGAGAGGCGTGCCCAGAACGACATCGTGGCGAGTAGCGCGCTCAGCTCATCGGCGGTTTTCTCGACCAAGGTGGGTACGGTCGCGAGCTGCACATCCTCGAAGAGATCGGCCGCGTAGTCACGTCCTATGTCATAGCTCCCCAGCCAGGCCCACACGTCCGCGACGTTGCGACGGCGCTCCCGCACGCCGGCAATCGTGCAATCGAGGTCGCGGTAGCTGGGCCAGGTCGCGGCCATCTCCGGCGCGTGCTTGCACAGAATCGACAGCAGAGCCTCCTGATCGTCGACGCTGCACTGCTCCTGAAGACCGAAGTACTGGATCAGGCCAAGCGTCCCGCCCGGAGCAAGCGCGTCGGCGATCTTCTGCCAGCCCAGATCGGGGTCGACCCAATGGATCGCGGACGCCGAGAACACCGCCTCGAAGCGCTCGCGGTGTAGCCGCGCGTCCTCGAGCCGCGCGTGGACGAGCTCCACGTCGCCGGCATCTTCCAGGTTCTCCTCGGCGATACCGATCAGTCGATCTCCGGGCTCGAGTGCGGTCACACACAGCCCTCGCGCGAGCAGGCCGCGTGTCAGCTGCCCGGTCCCGCAGCCGATCTCCAGCACTCGGTCGCCCCCCTTGATACCCGCCACTTCGCATGCTTGGTCGAGGAGCGCATCGGGGTAGGCGGGACGATTGCGGTCGTACTCGACCGCAATCTCGTCGAAGACCTTGCCGTAGCTTCGTGCGAGCGTGCCGTCGCTCATAGCCCGAAACGTACACACTCACCTGGATGGGCGACGAATCCGCGTCTCGCTGCCATGGGTCCTGCTCAGCGAGCCAGAATTTCAGAGGATCGCAACCTCAATCGCGAGACCCGAGAGCGGCGAAAGCCGGCCTAGTACATCGCCTCGATCGTGTCAGCATGCTTTTGCGCGATTCGCCCGCGGCGCAGCTTGAGCGTCTCTGTGAGCTCCTCGCCCGGGAGCCAGGGCGTCGTGAGGATCGTGTGTCGCTGGATGCGCTCACGTGGGTCGCTGGATGCGTTCAGGTCCTGGATCGCGTCTGCCACTTGGGCGAGTGCTTGCTGATCTGAGGCGAGCTCGGCTGGTTCGAGCAGGATCAGCGCCGTGAGGTAGGGTCGCCCCTCGCCCACCAGGCAGGCGTGGCCGATCAATGGGCAGACGCTCTTGAGTGCCGACTCGATCGGTGCGGGGGCCGTGTTGTGCCCGTGTTCGTCGATCACGATCTCCTTCTTGCGATCGATGATCCGCAGCCGCCCCTGCTCGTCGAGAGCGCCGATGTCGCCGCTGTGCACGAGCCCGTCGCGGCCGAACGTCTCGGCTGTCTCGACGGGCCGGTTGCGGTACCCGCGCGCGCGGCTGTCGGTGCGGACTAGCACCTCGCCGTCGTGATCGAGGATCACCTCATACCCAGGGGCTGGACGGCCCACGGTGCCGAGGTCTGAGATGCCGAGCGCACTCATGGTTGGCACGCCGAGCTCGCTCATTCCGTAGAACTCGCCAAATGGCACGTCGAGAGCGTGATAGTGCTCCTGTACCGCCAGCGGACAGGGAGCCGCTCCCACGAGCGCACGTACAACCCGATCCAACCCCACCCGGGCACGTAGATCGGCGAGCGTGTTCTGATCCTCTTCGCTGAGCGGCGCCGGCGCCCGATCGCCCTGCGGGCGGCGCAGGCGCGTGGTGGCGCGGCCGAGCACATCGCGCTCGTGCTCGGAGAGCGTGGACTCGAGCGCCCTCTTCAATGCTTGCCACACGCGCGGTGAGCCCCATAGGAACGTGGGGCGTGCGTCCAGCAGCGCCGCGGACAGTTCGCTCGGATCGGCGCAGATGGTCCTCGTCGATCCGCGCATGAGGCTGCGCCAGTGCCCCACAGCGCGCTCACCCATGTGCGCAAACGGACCGAAGCAGACGTCGCGACACCCGTCGGGCTCGGAGTGGACGAGGTCGAATCGGTCCAGCGATCTCATCAGCGGACCGTGTTCCCACTCGACGCCCTTGGGCAGCCCGGTCGTGCCCGACGTGTAGCCGATGGCGAGCAGATCATTGGCCTGCACCGCCTGCCAGGAACGCTTGAAGGAGAAGTCCGGCAGCGTCGGAAGATCTTCGAGCGGCGATGCGCCGTCGAGCGTTATCACGTGCGGCACGCTGTGCTGGACATCCTCCAAGCGAGCGACGAGGTCACGCTCGACGATCAGCACCCGTGGGTCGCTGTCCTTCAGGATGTGCTCGATCGTGGCGCCCGGCGAGGCCACATACAGCACCACCGTGGCGGCGCCCAGATGCAGCGCGGCGACCTCGCAGATCGCCAGCTGCGGAGTGTTGCGCGAGAGAAACGCGACGCGATCGCCGTGGCGCACACCGAGCCCCGCCAGAGCGCCGGCAGCTCGCTCGACGGTTTGCGCATACTGCGCCCACGTCAGGCTGTAGCCACTCGTGGTGCGCAGCGCGACGCGCTCGGGTACACGCTCAGCGGAGGCCTGGAAGGCGGCCACAACTGTCTGCGGCGCCTCAGGCTGCTCGTCGGTGGCAGCCGGCATGATGGGTCTGTTGTGAGTTGCTGTGATTGTCATGCTCGCATCCTCTTAGCGGCCGACGTAATCCGCATCTTTGAGGCTCAATGATCTTTTGCCTGTGCCAGTAGAGGCGCGAGCTCGTGCCGAGATGTGATCTCGAGCTTGCGGAAGATGCTGCGCATGTGCGCCTCGACCGTCGGTCGCGTGACGAACAGGGTTTGGGCGACCTGCGGGTTCGAGTTCCCGGCGGCGACCAGCTCCGCGACACGCCGCTCGCTCGCTGTGAGGCTCTCAGGCCCGTTCAAAGCGGGGGAGCGCGGCCTCGCGCCGCAGGCTCTCAACTCGACTCTCGCTTCCTGGAGGAGCGGCTCTGCGCCGCAGCGGTGCGCCAGGTCGAGCGCCACTCGCAACGGCTCGCGTGCCTGTGAGCGCCGCCGGGTTCGTCTCAGATGCGAGCCGAGGGCGAGATGGCAGCGCGCGAGCTCTAGCCGCGAATGACCTCCCTCCAAGAGGGCAATAGCTTCCACCAGTGGCTGCTCATCGCGGGTCGCCAACCCCAGCACCCGCAGGTGAGGGGCAATCGTGCTCGGCGCTCCCCAGCGCCGCGTAACCTCGAGCCCGTTGCGTGCCACCCGCGCGGCACGGATATGGTCGCCGGCCGCCAGGAAGGTTGCCGCGGCTACGTCCAGCATGTGGATACCGGCGTGGCGGCGGGCCGCGAGTCGTTCGATCAGCGCCTCGGCGTCCGCTACCGCCTCCGCGTGGCGACCCTGCGCACAGCGCAGCTCCATGCGCGCGATGTGAAAGGTGCCGACGGGCCCTATCGGACCGTCGGGCCCGCGCTCGTCGAGCGCTTGTTGGGCCTCCTCGATGCGACCCATCCAGACCAGTGGAGTGACCAGCGACGCGAGCAGCGAAGGCTGGCCCAGCTCGAATACCGTGTCATAGGCCAGGCCCTCTCTTGCCACCTCCTCGGCTTCGCGCAACTCTCCGAGAAACGCCAGCGTTCGCGAGCGCGCGTTCAGGTACCCCACCAGCAGCGGTATGTCTCCGCGACGGCGCTCGTGCTCGATCCGCTGATCCAGCATCGCCGTCGCCTGCCGCACACGGTCGGCGTGGAACACCGCCAGCAGGAGCTGGATACGCGTGAGGCTGCCCGGCGTCAGCCCGTCGAGCGCGTTGTCGCGGGAGAGCAGCGGTTCGATGTCGGCCGCGAAGGTGTCCGCGTCCACACTCGCCGTCCAGTAGCGCGCGTAAGCGGCGCCGGCGAGCACCGCGCGCTCAGCGGGACTCGAGCCACTCAGCCCCGCGGCGGCGCGCTCGATCCGCTCGATCCCCTCGGCCGCCAGCGCGTCGCCCGAGAGCGCGATCGTGGAGAAGTCCGCTTCCAAGCGCAACCGCGCCTGACGCATCTCATCTTCGGAGCCCTCGAGTTCGGAGATCGCCCCCTCAAGCACCATCGCGCCCTCCTGGGAGCGGCCTCGTTCGGCCAGCGTCCAGGCGTGTTCGCGTGCGAGCGATTCGCGCTCGCCGCCCGCACAATAGGCCTGCGCCTCGACGAAGTACTCAACCGCCTGAGTGCTGTGCCCGAGCCGGCGGTGCGCTCGTCCCAGCTGAGCCACCACGTGCCCGTGCGCATCGCCGACCGGCTCCGCCAGTGCTCGCTCCAGCAGCGCCACCGCGGCGTCCGGCGCGCCCCGGTCGAGCGCACGGGTGGCGGCCGCGCACAGCCGCTCCACCGCCCATGGATCGGCGGCTGGGTTGGCCCGCAGCAGGTGCACCATCGCCTCGTCGGCGCGCGCGGGATCGGCGTCCAGCAGCACGGCCGCCCGGCGGTGAGCGCTGGCCCGCCGCGCCGGCGACAGGTCTGCCTCGACGGCGGCACCCAACAGCGGGTGCAAGAAGCGCAGCGGCAGCTCCCCGGCCAGCAAACCGGCACTATGCAGCTCGTCAGCGGCCGCCTCCGCCTCACGATCGTCGAGCCCGGCAAGCGCGGCCGCGTGCCGCAGCTCGCCGCTCCCCAACACGGCAACGGCGCCCGCCAGTTCGCACGCGTCGCCGCTCAGGCGGGCCAGGCGCCGCACAACGCGATCGCCCAGACGCTGCGCCGCCAGCGTTTCCAGCTGCTCTGCCGACTCGCGCGTGGGGGCCAGGGCGTCCTCGCGCGCCGCGCGCAATAGCTCGCGAACGAGTAGCGGGTTGCCCGCCGTCGCCTCGTGACAACGAGTCGTGAACTCGGTGTCGGCGTCGCCCAGCTCGCCGACTGCCAGTGCGCTCACCGCCCGTGCGCTCAACGCCGCCGGCAGCAACACATGCTCGCCGGCGACCGCACGCAGCTCGGCGAGCGCCTCGTCCGACGCGGATGGCTCGCCGCTGCGCTGTGCCATCAGCAGCAGCAGCGGCACGTCCTCGACGCGACGCGCCAGATGCGCCAGCCAGCGAAGCGATGCGCCGTCCACCCACTGCAGATCGTCAACCATCAACATCAATGGCTCGCGCCGCGCCAATGCGCAAGCCAACGACACCAGCGCGTGACGAACCAAGAACGCGCGATCAGTATCGCGTGCCACACCCCCGCCCCGCAGCGCGATGCCGAAAACGTCCGCCGCGGGGGCCAATGGACCGGAGAAGAGTCGCTCCCGGTCGGCCTTCCCAAGCGAATGGACCTCGCGTTCGAGCAGCTGACGCGCTACCCCGTAGCCAAAATCCCGCTCGAGCGTGGCGCCCGACGCTCGCAGCACCCTCACGCCCAACTCACCCGCCAGACGACGCGCCTCGTACAGGAGAGCGGTCTTCCCGATCCCCGCCTCGCCGACGATCATAATCACCCGGCCGGCGCCACCCTCGACGGCAACACACCCTTCGTGAAGCGCCGACCGCTCACTCTCTCGCTCGAGCAACCCATTCATGACCGTGCCGATCCTAGAGCTCAGGGCACGGATTCTGGGTCGTTACAGCTCTGAGTTCGATAGCTGTGGATATGCGTGATTCCTGGGATCCTCGCGGATTTGCTCCTAGCTCGAGCTAATTGGGGTTTGGGCCGACGAGCGTCTGTCGTCGGCCCAGCGGCCTGACCAGTTCGACGTGGTGTTCCCTCATATGTGACCAGGATGTTGCCTTCGGGTTTTGTGTTTGACCCTCGGGGTATGGCTGGGAGATAGACGATACCCCGATCGACAACGAGGGAGCGACCATGTTGAGGCGACTTCTGATGACTGCACTAATTGCCGGTAGCCTGCTGGTGGCTATGGCACCGGCATCTGCGTCCGCTGCCCTCTTTTCGGCCCGCGGAACTGTGAGCTGTCTAAATGGCGAGCCCGTCGAGGGCGTCTGGATTTCAGCCGGCAGGCAGTCGGGATGGGCGACCATCAACCCGAGTGGCGGAATCCAGCAGATCGTCTCGTACTACAAGAGCTTCAAGTCGGCGTCGCACTACTGGGTTACCGTCGGTTGCGGCGGCGAAACGTCTGACTGGGCGGAAGTCGATACGAGTTGGAGCTGGGCTTGGCCGTGGCCAATCGGGGAATACCCGTGGTATTGCCAACAAGGCACCTGTGTCGCCGCGGACGGCGGCGAGTAACCGGCTTCACGGCGCTTGCCTCTAACCCAGGCGCATCAGGAAGCTACGTCGACCGATTTACCAGCAGACCAACTCCAACAAGCGCGGCTAGACGGGAGTCGTTTTGACCGCCGTGCCGTAGGCGCAGATCTCGGTCCAGGTACCGCCCAGCTCGGACGTGTCGAAGCGAAAGGCAATCACCGCGTCGGCGCCGCGTGCGGCGGCTTCTTCTTCGAGGCGTTGCTGCGCGTGTAGCCGACCTTCGACGAGCATCTTCGTCATGCCCTTGAGCTCACCGCCCACGAGTGACTTGAACCCTGCGCCGATCTGAGAACCCAGATTGCGCGAGCGCACCGTCAGGCCGAACACCTCGCCGATCACCTCATCGATTCGGTAGCCAGGGAGGTCGTTCATCGTCGTGATGATCATCAGCGCCACCTATCGATCTCATAGCCGACATTTGCAGAGCTTTTGTGCCGTCCAACACCTCGCCAATACCGGTTTTTTTCCGGCGGTTTACCGAGGGTTTTGGACAACGGATGGGGGTCGTTGTCCAAAACTCCAGGCCCATTCTACGCCTTGCGAGGACGGGTTCGGGGGCCCAGCGGGAAGACATGCTTCCTGCTCAGTCTGCGATAGGGGCGACCACCGACGTCTCCTTCAGGCGGGTTGCGGCGAGAGCCGCACCGGCAGCGTCTTCATCTGGTTGGCGAACGCCGATTCGAGGTACGTCGGGGTATCGAGGAGCTCAATCTCGGGAAAGCGAGCGAGGGTCTCCTCGAAGAGGATCCGCAGCTCCAGACGCGCGAGCGCCGTACCGAGGCAGTAGTGTCGGCCGCCGGCGCCGAACGCCTGGTGCTCGGGGTTGCGCCTGACGTCGAAGTGCTCGGCATCCTCGAAGCGGGACTCGTCGCGGTTGGAAGACGGGTACCACATCACGAGCTTCTCCCCCTCGCGGATGCTCTGGCCGTGCAGCTCAGTGTCGCGAGTGGCGGTGCGGGCGAAGTGAGTGAACGCGGGAAACATGCGCAGCGACTCCTCGACTACGCCCGGTATCAGCGACGGGTCCTCCACGACCTCACGCAGCTGGTCGCGGCTTTCCATCAGCGCGCGCATCCCGCTGCAGTACGTCGCCTTGGTGCTGTCGTTCCCGGCCGCCATCAACAGCAGGAAACCCATCACGATCTCGTGATCCTCGAGTCGCTCGCCGTCGAGCTCGGCATGCACCAGCACGCTCGTCAGATCCTCAGTCGGCGCGGCGCGACGTTCGGCGATCAGCCGCCCGCAGCGCTCGAATACTTCGGGCACCTCGTTCTCCATCACGCTGTTGGCACCATCCGGCGTGGCATCCGGGTCACCGGCACCGACGATCGCGTTCATCAGCCTGGCCCACACTGCATCATCCTCGGGGGTGAGGCCCATGAAGCTGCCGATCACACGCGCCACCACGGGCTGGGCGACATCGTTGACGAGATCGCAGCTCTCCCGACCGGCGAGCCGGTCGAGTACTTCGGTGGCGATCGCGCGAATCGCGTGCTCGTGCTCGGCGATCCGCTTGGGCGTGAAGCCGCGCTGGAAGAGTGCCTTCAGACGGTCGTGCTTCGGGGGGTCCATCCCGATGAACATCGCCTGTTGCATCTCCAGCGACAGCCCCGTTTTCTTGGTGGCGGTGAAGCCTCCGATTTCTGAGGAGAACGTCTCCCAGTCTCGGCTGACCTCATGCACATCCTCGGCCGTGGTCACCGACCAGAAGCCGTCCTCGCCGGGGTACTCGGTGATCCCGTCCGACCAGTGCACCGGGCACTCCGAGCGCAGCTGGCGGAACAGCTCGTGCGGCGGCCCCTCCCGGAAGTTCGACCGATCGCCGACGCGCGCGTTCTGCAGATCGCTTTCGAGGGGTGCCGGTTTGTTTCTCTCCACTGATGCCATTTTGCGACCTCCTATGAAGTAGCAACCATGTTGGCTGCCGTGCGGTGTGCGAGCGACACGATCAGCTTCTGGTGGGTGCGGTTGTGTGAGACTGCCCCGAAGTCATCGGTAGTCAGTATGGACGCTTTGGGGGTGGTCATCGTGCGTCGGCACGAAGGAGTCGATCGAGCGCACTCAGACAACGACGGAAGGTGAGTCGCTGAGGCCCAATGAAGAGCCACAAGCCGGCGCGGCGCGGAGTTACGCTTCGAGAGGTCCGGGAAGGCGGGGCAGGCCATCATCGGGAATTGGCTCCCAAACGGCGGCGCTGGCAACATGCAGGCGACCCATCGGCCGTACCCCGGGGTCGCCATCGAAGGATCCCATGCGAACGTTGATGAACTCCGGGCTCTCCGGGTGCTGTCCGAACAGCGCTGAGCCGCAGGTGCCGCAGAACGCCTTGTCGGCTCCGTCACCTGCGTTCCAGCGCCGGACGTGATCCTCGCCACTGACGATTCGAAAAGTCGCGGAGTTGGCGATAGCCGAAGGCGAGGCGGCGGTGCCCGTTCGTCGTTGACAGCGAGTGCAGTGGCAGTATCCGGCGCGGAGCGGCGTCTCGGTGAGCTCAAAGCGCACCGCGCCACAGTTACAGCCGCCGGTTAGAGGCAGAGACGACTCAGGCACAGAGCCGATCATAGCGCCATCGAACTGCAGCGGTTGGACGCCGTTGGTGGCCGAGCATGTTCTCGGACAACGTTTTGGACCACGGGCACGAAAATGGCCCCAAAGCATGCCCGATAAGCTGGCTGCTAGCTCACCAAAAACCTAGTTATTAGCAGGCAAAACAGGAAATGGCGAGACCCGGACTCGAACCGGGGACACCACGATTTTCAGTCGTACCGAAACTAGCCCTGAAAACTGCATATTTGCATGGTATTTGTGAATGTCAACATCAAGCCAGCTACCGCTTGTTTCCGGTGGTTTACCGGGGGTTTTGGACCACGGATGAGGGTCGTGGTCCAAAACCTTGGACGGCCCCGTCGGAGAACAGCCCGATCAAGGTCTATGGCTGGACTCGCGGAGTTATACGGAGTTATACGAGGTTTATCGTGATCGCGTAAACCTTTAACTCGCAGAGCAGGCGTCGTGGAATCTACCCGGACCACGCCCGGATGCGTGGCGTCAGGCGCGTGCTCTTTCTGGGTTGCCATGTCTCAGAAGGCGACAATGTATCTGGGTGTGAAGGGCCGATTGGTGGGACGTGCGGCGGCAATGCGGTCGATGCGGTAGGTGCGAGTTTCGCCCTGGCCGTTGACGGCGAGCAGCACGAGGTTGCCAGCGCGAGTGCGCCGGAGTTCATAGGGCTCGACTAGGCGCCGTCCTGGGTATCCCTCGGCGGGGCGGTAGTCGATCTCTACCTTCAGGCGGTTGGCACCGGCATAGCGGATCAGCTCCAGGGGTGCGCCCTGTCGCCAGGAGGCGATCGCGTGTGGAGGACGCCACGTATCGAGTTGGTCTCTGGAGGGCGCGCGGCGAAGCCTGCGACGCGTCAGCGTGCCTGCGAGCCAGGCGAACACTTCCTCCAGCGCCTCCCAGAACATCTCGAATGGGGGGAGCGGCCGCGGTAGCTGGTGGCCGAGCATGTTCTCCCACTCGCGCTCGATCTCCTGGGCGTAGGGCGAGGTGCGGATCGAGTCGGCGTCGGGGACATTCACTCCGGCGTGGGCACACTTGGCAGCGAGGACCGTGCGTACGCGCTCGGCTCGGCCGATCAGGTCGGGGTGGCGGTGCATGTGTACGACGTCGTAGAGATCGCGCGGGCGACAGCGAGTAGCGAGCGCACGCGTCTTCTCAGCTAGCAACTCCGTCGGTGAGTAGCACAGGACGCCGACCCCGGGGAGTGGCTGGTCGCTGTATGAGTGCACAATTATGCGGCGCTGCGGCCGTTCGACGAGCACCTCGTCGCTGGTCAGATCGAACTTAAGCTTCGGGAGAGTCCCACGCGGGGCGTTCGGTCCGCGGTAGGCGATCCGCGCCTGTGTGGTGGGCTGGCCGCGTAGGTTGCGTCGCCGCGCGAATGTGCGCTGGTCGATCTCCAACTCGATGCCCGTTTCGCGCACGAGCCAGTCCGAGACTCTCTTGAAGATCTCGATCATCTCGTCGGGCTCCTCCGGGCCGCCGTCGACGACGGTGAAGTCGAGATCCTCAGAGAATCGGTAGGTCTCGTAGTAGCACTTGCGCAGGCAGGTACCGCCCTTGAAGGTCCAGGTGTCTGCGAGCGCGGACTCTGCAGAGATCGCGGCAAGCACCCAGCCGAGCACGTAGTCCTTCTCGATCACGCCGACGTCGAGTTGCCACTCGCCACGGAGTCGCATCAGCTCCTGCTTGGCGATCACGACGGCTCCTGCGGCTCGAGCACCACGTTGGCGCGCAGCCGCCATGCCGGCACGCGCGGCCCCATACGGGGCCCGTCGGGGTCAAGCAGCGAGATGCCGCTGGAGAGCTCCGCGCGGCACGCCGCGATCAGCTCGGGGGCGCCCCAGTCCTGCGACTCCAGCAGGAAACCCAGGCGCTTAAGCACAGCGCGGTTGCCGAGCCGCAGCGCGTACTCCACCAGGCGCTCACCCTCGTGCTCATCCAGATACGCCCGCAGGATCTCTGCGGCGTGGCGGATACCACCGCCGATTCGCGGTGCGTCGAGGATCTCCACTACCGTCCGTGCGGGGTCGGCGAACAGCATCCGCACCTCCTCCTGCCACACTGTCTCCAAGCCCCACTCGAGCGTGTCCTCTGCTACGTGCATTAGTAGGTACTCGGCGTCCAGCAGGCTCGCCGTCGCGGCGCGCACACGCTGTGCGGTCTTCACGATCGTGGTGCGGAACACCTGCTCGGTCAGACCCCAGTGGCGCGCTGCCGTGAACCCGCTGAAGTAGCACGGCGACCACACCGCGCTCGCCAACACCAACGTGTCCTGTGACCAGCTTCGCGGAGGAGCCTCGACTGGCACGGCGATATACAGGCCCCGCCGCACCCTACGCAGCCACCCCTGTTCGGCCCAATGCGCGAGCTTTCGCGCCGCGACCCTCGCGTCCACACCTAGCACGCGTGCGGCGATCTCTGGAGAGACAAACCTGCGATCGACAAGCACCGCCGACAATTCGGCACGTCCAGCGCCTGAGATTCCACGACCATCTTGCGTCATCAGAAAGCCAATAGTTCATTCGACATCGGATCTAGCGGCTACATGATACCGATATCATCGCACCAGAAACTTCATCTTGAAAGAAACTATCGGCCCACCACTATCGACAGCATGGTTTGTCCCTCAGCGATCCACTTAGGTCACAAGTGGTCCGACCTCTACATAGCGGTCGAACCAGTCGAGGTAGTCAGCAACGCACCCCGTAGCATCCTCGGAGCGGGCCCAGAAATGCGTCGGAAGCTTGTCGCTGTCGAAGATCTGCTTCGTGCCCTCCTGCGCGGAGATCACCACTCGGCGTGGGCGGCCGAGAGTGTAGCCGAGCTCCATCGTGCAGTTGGGGCGCATGCCGGTGAGGTCGACGAGAACCACGCCGGCGCGATGCAGCCGCCGGAAGATCTCGACGTTCATGAACATGCTCTCTGGCGTGCCCAGACCCATCTGCACCGGCGCGTAGCCCCGCTCGGATATGGCTGGGGTCACGACCTCCGAGAAGAACCACTCGACCGCAGCGTGGTCGCGATTGCTCGGATCGAGCAGTCGGACGTAAAACGCGCTCGGCGGCATCAGGTCTTCGAGCATCCGCACGGTCGCTTCGGCGAGCGAACTCGGGTCCGACTCGGCTTCTAGCCGGAGAGCCTGTAGACGAGCAGTATCACCACCGGCGCCTGGCGCCAGCCTGAATAGTGCGCCCGGATCGCCTAGAGCCTTCTCATGTAGTGCTCGGCTACCACCAGAGCCATCGTCGTTGAAGGCGCCCAGCTGCGCCCATACGGGAACCACCGGCTTGCCGTCGCGCCAGTAGAGCTCGGCGAGATGCTCCACGCCAGCCCCGCCGCCGAGCACGACCAGGATGTCGCCGTGGGAGAGCTGGCGCTCGCGGATGATGCCCGCCATACGCCACCCCGGCGGAGTCGTGACGAGCTCGAAGTCCCTCCGCGCACAACAACCCTGCCAGAGCTCGCGCCGACCTGCAGGGATCCTGTCGAGCCCGCGCTGGCTGGCGACGCCGACGAACCGGCGCGGTCGACGTGGTGGCCACCCTTCGGCGGGGTCGGGCAGCGCCGCGACACTCGCGAGCGCAGTCCAGTCGAACGTGGCCGGCAAGCCGGACTCGGAAAGCGGCTCGCCGCCGGCACCCAGCACGAGACCAGCTCCCCGGGCGGCGAGTCCGGTGGCGAGGCTGCTGACGAACGCGTGCGCCCGTGTGAGAAGCGCGGCATCGCATGTCGCCGCTGCGCTGCCCGTGAGGTGCACGCGTCGTCCGGCGAGGCTCACGCTTTGCCTTCGTCCATCGCCGGCGAGGGCTCGAGTTCCGCGCACGCCGCGAGCAGATCCTCCGCAGTCAGCGCTCGCTCGGCGAATGCCCGGGCTACTGCCGCCGGGACGAGGCGTGTCTGGACGTCGGAATACGTGTAGCCGGGCCGCCCGTCGCGTGGACCCGTCGCCGCAACGAGGTCGTCGAGCGCATGACCGGCTATGTCAACGCCCCGCAGGGTGGCACGAAACAGTTCGCGGCGCTCCTGCTCAGACGGGCGATCGAACTCCTCGATCAAGGCCGCGCGCCGGATGACCGCAGGGTCGAGCGCTCCGAATCGGTTCGTGCAGAGCACGATCAGTAGACGCCCATTCAGTCGGCGGGCGTCGTCGATCTTCTGGATCACAGTGTTGACGCCGACACGGTCCTCGTGGTGAGCCCGCTCCGCGCCGCGGTTGAACGCGAGCGCATCGCCCTCGTCGATGATCAGCGTGACGAACCGGGTCCGGCCCGCCAGCTCAACTGCCTCGGCGAAGGCGTCGCCGATCAGCGTGCTCATCTCGCCCACGTGACCGACGCCGCGAACGCGCGTCGAGAGCTTCAGTAGGAAACCATCGGAACCGAGCATTCGAGCAAGGCCGTCCGCTGCTGCTTCAGCGCTCGCAGTCTTACCAGTGCCAACGTCACCGTGGAAAATCGCGAGGGGATAGCGGTCGGCGATCGCACCGAGCAGCCCAGGAGCTCCATCGTGGTAACGCCCAGCCCACGCCCGCAGCCCATCTGCGTCGGCGAGCAAGCGAAGCTGGGCGCCGAGACGACGAAAGCGAGCGTCGAAGCCAACGAGCCGGCCGGCGCGGTCGGCAAGAGTCTCGTCCGGTATCTCGAGTTTCAACTCAAGCGCGCCCTGCCCCTCCCCTGGACTCATTGGTAGCTCGTCCGCTCGAGGCCGTAGGCACGGCTGGGGTACCGACGGTCAATGGACCCGTTGAGGGCGCCGTAGCCCTCGAAGTTGCGATGGCCCCACCCCTTGAGGTGGTCTTCCTCGAACTTCGTCTGCGCGGTAGTCGACAGCTGATCCCAACGCGCGTTGTACTCGACGTAGAGCTTCAGTACGTCGCCGTCCTCGTGGTCCCAATACATGTCTCCGGGCCGATCGGCGGACCACGCTCCCGCGCTCGTAGAAACGCGGTACACGGCTGCTTTCTTCACCTTACCCAGCGCGGATGCAAGCTGAATGTGCACGGCGCCGAGGTACTCCTGCTCGGCGATGACTTTGACCTGCGCCGCCGTTTCGTCCACGTCCTGCCCAGTCCGCAGCCCGGTCCACTCACTCACGATTCTGAAATCCGCAACCCAGGAAGCGAACACGCGCTGAACGTCTTCGCGGTTGTAGGTATGGGTGTTGCTGTCCGTCGCCATCGCTCCGGTCACTCGATCGCGAAGCCCGGACCGAAGAGCTCCTTCCAGAGCTTCTCAGTCTCCCCTTTGAATTGAAGCCCCTGCGCGAAAGTCAGCGTCTCGTAGCCAGTGCGCGCAGCCGCAACGAGCGCATCAAGCTCCCGCCTCGTGATGCGCGCGGCAACGTTGTTCTCGGCGTTCGCAGGGTCGAGGATCACCACCGGGTCGTCGAAGGCCTCTAGATCGCCCTCTCCCCAGGTCACTCCGTTGGTGAGATCGCGCACAATGAACAGAAGCAGGCGGCGAAGTCCCTCTTCGAGCCCGCTTGCCGCGCCGTCGCGGTCGATCAGGTAGCTGCAAAGCAGCTCAAGATGAAACGACTGGACGCCAGCGAGCTCCTGCCAGTGGCGCCAGCGCTTAGCCATGCGCAGGGTTGGAGCTAGGAATACGTCCTTTGCGGAGTGGCTGCGGAAATGCTCGAGATGGACCTTGACGCTGGTCTTCACGCGGTCGCCGGTGCGAGAGTACTGGTAGCCGTAGTTCGCGTCGTCGTCGAGTGAGACGATCGGGACTAGGTCGACCTCTAGACCGGTGCCCTTGAAGACAACCTCGAAGATGCGGTCGCCAGAGTCATCGAAGTCGTCAGGGCTCTTCTGGGGATACGCGGCTTCGAGGAGCTGCTTGATCAGTTTCTGGAGATCCGCGACGTCGAAGTTCTCGGGATCGTCGACCTCGAAGTAGACGCCGACGTCTCCGTCGACGGGTTTGCCCGCGCGCGGACGGTTGCTTGTGCCCTTCTCCAGCGATCCGGCACGCCGGAACTTCTTGATTCTGTAGGGGCCGTCTTTGTTCACCTTCGCTTCGAGCTTCTCTAGCAGCCGTCCAATCTGCTTGCGGAGCTCGTTGCGTTGATCGCCTGGGAGGGCGAGCTTGCTGGCTACATAGTCGCCCAGTTGTTTGTCCGTTAGCTTGATCGCTGATCACCACCGGGCCACTGCCACAGTCGGTTGAAGATTTCGGCCTGCTCGATCGCATCGTCGAGCGCGTTGTGGGTGTGCGGATGCGAAGCCTGCAACTCGGCGGGCAGGTCGTTGCGCCCCGCGTCGTCCATGATCACGCGCGCCTTCTGGTGGTACATCGTCTTGATGTCCAGCGCACCCGAGAAGCCAAACGGCGACTCTCCTACGAACCGAACGAAGTACCAGTGCAGGAACATCCAGTCGAACACCACTGGGTAGCCGACGAGGACCGGCCGTGCACCCCCTGCCCGCTCGGCCTGGGCAGTGATCCAATCGACCGCATCACGCATTGCGGCTTCGGGCTCGACTCCGTCGCGCGCAAGCGCTGCGCGGTCGAGGCGTGCCGCCTTCAGAGCCGCCGGCTCGAAACGTGCGGCGATCGGCTTCAGCTCTCGATAGAGGGTCTGCTCGCTCGGAGCATGGCTCGTGAACGCCTCACCGTCGAACGTAGCGGCGACCGCTAGCCCGAAGGCGAGCATCGAGAATTCTCCCGGGATCGGGCCGTCGGCCTCAATATCAGCTGATATGTAGATGTCGGGCACCATCGAGAGATCCTCTCTGGCGACGAGCCTTTGTAGGTCACGTAGCTGCGTATATACAGCGTTGCAGGGCGCTCGGACGGTTGTTTCGCAAAGAGCGGGATTGAGCGCGTAGCGGTCCCTAAAGCGTGTCCGGGACTCGCTGTAGGTTTGCCACGCGTGGACCCCGATCTTCAGCTCGCTGATCCTGCCGAGATTGCCGTCGCCCAGGAGTACCTGAGCCTGAAGGCACGGATCGAGGAGGCTCGCACAAGAGCCGATCGGCTGCGCACGCTCGCCGAGCATCTGGACGAGCAGATCAGTCGGGACGAGCACATGCTCCACGAGCTCGAAGGCACTATCGGGCTAGCGGCACAGCTACAGATCGAACAGCTAGATCGTGAGCTGGGGGGAAAGCGGCTACAAGAGATCGCGATCACCGTTCTCGAGCGCGAGATACAACCGGGTCAAGCAGTCCACTACCGCGACTGGTATGCGCTGCTTTGCGCCGCCGGCTACCGCGCCCGTGGGAAGGACCCGCTGGCCAGCTTCCTGGCTCAGATCAACCGCGCCGAGCAAGTCGAGCCCATCGGTGGACGTTCAGGCCGCTACCGCCTTCGCGCAGCCTAGCCTTGTCAACGCGCAATCACAATCGAACTGGGAACACCACGATTCGCGGACGTGTTTCCTATACGCCCAATCGAAGGGCACGTGCGCAGAAACCGCACAACCAAGCCAATTCCAAGCCTCACAGCTGCATCCCTCCCACGCAAAACAGAGCGCTCATTGAACGCTGAACCGGGGGTTTTGGACCACGAATTGGACCACGGGCACGAAAATGGCCCCCAAACGCGCCCAATAAGCTGGCCGTTAGCTCACCAAAAACCCTAGTGGCTAGCAAGCAAAACAGGTAATGGCGAGACCGGGACTCGAACCCGGGACACCACGATTTTCAGTCGTGTGCTCTACCAACTGAGCTATCTCGCCGTAAAGTCCGATGCTATCGGCTCACGCGCGGTCGCCGCCGGGTCGCTCCGGCCATCTCGCGCCGCCAAGGACGGGCCGTGGCTCCTCCGGTCGGGTCAGCTCTCAGGCCGCCGCACGCTGGAATTCCTCCACGAGCGCGGCGTAGGTGTCGCGCAGACCCTGATCGACGGGCACCTGGGCACGCCAGCCCAGCACGCTCGCGGTGTGACTCGTGTCCAGACAGCTGCGCTTGAGCTCACCGGGACGCAGCTCGGCAAGCTCTGGCTCGACGTTCGAGCCGGCGGCCGCCTTAAGCACGTTCCACAGCGTCAGCACGTCGGTCTCCACACCGGTGGCCACGTTGAACGTACCGCGCTTGCCGTTGGCGGCGATCAAGGCGGCCACGACGTCGGCGACGTGCACGTAGTCGCGCGTCGGCGTGCCGTGGCCGAACATCTTCGGCGTCTTGCCCGTATGCAGGTGCTCGGAGAAGATCGCAACCACTCCGGCCTCCCCGTGCGGGCTCTGGCGGGGCCCGTAGACGTTGCCGAGGCGACAAACGGCGTGCGGCACGCCGGAAGACAGTGACCACGTTTTCACATAGGCCTCCCCCGCCAACTTGGAGGCGCCATAGGGCGCGAGCGGGGCGGGAATGTTGCTCTCGTCGGTTGGCATCGGCACGTCATCGCCGTACAGCGCACCGCCGGTCGAGGTGAAGGACACGGACGCACCGAGCTTGGTGGCGGCATCCACGACGTTGAGGGTGCCCTGTACGTTGACGGCGCAGTCCCGTGCCGGATCGGCCACAGAAGCCGTGACCGACGCCTGCGCGGCCAGGTGGTAGACGGCGCTGGGACGCACCTCGTCGAAGACGCGATCGAGTGCGTCGCGATCGACGATGTCGAGTTCGCGCAACGTCGCGCCGGCGGGCGCCTTCTCGGCGCTACCGGAGGAGAGGTCGTCGATAACGGTCACCTCGTTTCCAGCGGCGAGCAGCGCGTCGGCGAGGTGCGAGCCGATGAAGCCGGCGCCGCCGGTGACGATTACTTGCTGTGGCATTGAGCGGAAGCCTATCCGCGAATGCGGAAGGTATTCGGTGCGGGTGGCCAAAAAGTGGCGATGCCCCCCGCGCGCGCGGGGGGCATCGGCGTTTTGGCAAGCAACGACGCCCTCCCAGGTGGCGTCTCGCCGAGCTCGCGACGGCCTGCTCCGCGCCACCGGTCCGAGGCGTCGAGACGCACCGTCGCCGCGGCGGCTCTACCCGCGAGCCAACATGTAGCGATTCATCGTCGCCGTCACGCGGCGAGTGATCGCGTCGGCGCGGTGCTCGGTGTCGAGATCGATCTCGCCCGTCTCGCGCAGACGCTCGATCTGCCGCATCGCCGGCTCCACCACCTCGTCCTTGAGGACGGCTGGGTCGATACCGTCCTCGATCGCCTGCGCGATCGCCTCCTCGGCAAGCTCGGCGTCGCCGAGGCGCATCGCATCGGTGTAGATCTCCAAGGCCGCCGCAACCAGCGAGCTGGGGTCGGAGCGGCTGCGCGTGCGCGCGTCGGCGCCGGAGCTGTCGAGCACCTCCATGAACTTGTGCAACAACACAGGGTCGAAATGACGATCGGCTTGGTCGAGCATCATCTCGACCGCCTTCTCAACGGAGAACGCCTTGCGGTAAACGCGGTGGGAGGTGAGCGCGTCGAAGACGTCGGCGATCGCCACGATGCGACCCTCGATCGGAATGTTCTCAGCGGTGAGCCCACGCGGATAGCCGCCGCCATCCCAACGCTCGTGGTGGGAAAGCGCGATCGTCGCCCCCATGTCGAGGATCGAGGAAGAGGAGCCGCGCAACAGTCGGTGGCCCTCCTCGGCATGCGTCTCGACGATCGCTCGCTCCTCGGTGGTCAGCTGACCCGGCTTCAAGAGAATCGCGTCGGGGATCGCGACCTTGCCGACGTCGTGCAGCGGCGCCGCGTAGCCGATACGCCTGCAGAAGTCCGGGTTCATCCCGATCGCTTCGGCGAGCAGTGTGGAGAAGCGTCCGATGCGCTCGATGTGCGCACCCGTGTCCTCGTCGCGAAACTCGACCGCCATCGACAGGCGCCGGACCGTCTCGGCCTGGGCGATCTCGAGCTCTGAGAGGGCCCGACGCAGATCGTCGTTGCGCTCGTCGACCTCGAGGCGCAGCGCTTTGCGACGGTCGTCGCCCAGCAGCCAGCCGTAGACGCCGGCGAGAAGCGCGAGCACGAGCGCACCGATCACGCTTAGCGCACGGCCGCCCACGATCAGCCCGACGATCGCGGCCGCGGCCAGCAACAGCGCCAGCGCCAGCGCCAGCGGCGCCCTGTAGCGCGGTGGGCGCCGGCGCCCAGCCTCGGGCGTCGTACGGACGCCCTCCTCGCCGCGTGGCTGCTCCTCCGTGGAACCATCGAGCAGCGCCCGCAGCTGGTGCGACTGGGACGCCGCTTCGACCTCGCCGGAGGCCAGAGAGTCTTGGGTTGTAAGGCCGCGCGTCAGCGCGCCCCCGCGTGGGACGGATCGCTGCAAGCCAACCTTTGTGACTCCACGCACGAAAAGCACTCCGTTTCTTCGCTATTCGTCTATTCGGCTGTTAAGCCAGCCCGCTTGAGTTACCCGCAAACGAGCTACGCGAATCACAGCAGACCTTGGGCTTTGCGAACAGGCCGTGGACGCAATGGCAAGCAGGGGGGAGCGGACCGAGAATCGACTGTCACACGCCGAGCGCGACGTACTTGGTCTCCAGGTACTCGCCGATGCCCTCAAAGCCGCCCTCGCGGCCGAAACCCGACTGCTTCACACCCCCGAAGGGGGCTGCTGGATTGGAGACGACGCCCTGGTTGACGCCGATCATGCCGGCTTCGATCGCCTCGGATACGCGCAGGGTACGGGCCAGATCGCGCGTATAGATGTAGGCCACGAGCCCGTACTCGGTGGCATTGGCGGCCTCGATCGCCTGCTCCTCGGTGGCAAACGTGCTCACGGGAGCGACGGGCCCGAACACCTCCTCGCGCAGGATGCGGGCCTCAGACGGGACCTCGCCTAGCACGGTGGGCGCGAAGAAGTAGCCGCCCGTCACGGGGGGGCCCATCGTGGAAGGGGAGGCTCCCGACCCAGAGGACGCGCCCGCCATCGTCGGGGACAGGTCGGGCTGCACGGGGCCGGCCAGGCCGGGCTGCGTGGGGCCGGTCAAAGGCTCGCCACCGCACAGCAGCTTGGCACCCTTTTGCACCGCGTCTTGCACGAGTTCGGCCACGATCTTGCGCTGGCGATCGTCGATCAGCGGGCCGATGTCCACGTCCGGCTCGGTGCCGCGGCCCACCTTCAACTTGGCCATGCGCTCGGCCATGCGCTCGGCGAACTCCTCGGCCAGCGACTCGTGCACGTGGAAGCGGTTGGCCGCCGTGCACGCCTCGCCTACGTTGCGCAGCTTCGCGATCATGGCGCCCTCCACCGCCGCGTCGAGATCGGCGTCCTCGAACACCACGAACGGGGCGTTTCCGCCCAGCTCCATCGAGACACGCAGGACCTGCTCGGCCGACTGGGCGATCAGCTGGCGGCCCACCTCGGTGGAGCCGGTGAAAGACAGCTTGCGTGTGCGCGGGTTGCGCAGCAGCGGTTCGATCACTGCCCCCGAGTGGTGCGCGGTGATCACGTTGAGCACGCCGTCGGGCAGGCCAGCCTCGGCCAGCACGCCCGCCAGCGCGAGCATCGACAAAGGCGTCTGCTGTGCTGGCTTGACGACCATCGTGCAACCCGCCGCGATCGCGGGGGCGATCTTGCGCGTACCCATCGCCGTCGGGAAGTTCCAGGGCGTGACGAACACACACGGGCCGACCGGTTGGCGCATCGTGAGGATCCGTCCTTGGCCTGTCGTGTTGGTCATATAGCGGCCGTGGATGCGCACCGCCTCCTCGGAGAACCAGCGCAGGAACTCGGCTGCGTATGTGATCTCCGACTTGGATTCGGCAAGCGCCTTGCCCATCTCCAGCGTCATCACCAGCGCCAGCTCGTCCGCGCGGGCGAGCAGCAGCTCGTAGGCGCGGCGCAGGATCTCGCCACGCTCGCGCGGCGCACTGGCGGCCCAAGCAGGCTGCGCGTCGGCCGCGGCCGCCAGCGCGGCGAGGGCATCCTCAGGAGTCGCGTCGGCCACCTCGGCCAGCGACTGGCCCGTCGACGGGTCCTCCACGCTGAGCGTTTTCCCCCCGCTGGCGGGGCGCCAGCTGCCGCCTATGTACAAATCCTTGCGTACCTGGTCAAGTACCTCCTGCTCGCCCATCATGTGAGGTTCCTCTCGCTTGCGGGATTCATGCTCGATGAAGATCTGTCCGATTCGACCTAGGTGCAGTGTGCCATCC
Source organism: Solirubrobacteraceae bacterium (assembly GCA_036266805.1). Lineage (GTDB taxonomy): Bacteria > Actinomycetota > Thermoleophilia > Solirubrobacterales > Solirubrobacteraceae > Palsa-744. Next base: position 34,312 of record DATAXK010000032.1, on the reverse strand, counting down.
GACGCATTACCCTGATCGCGCTCGCGTGTCTCATGTTGTGCGCCTCCTCGGCCGGGGCGTTCGCCGGCGCCGCCGGCGCCGCCACGCTGATGATCGATGGCGCGGGCGACGGTCACGGTGTGGGGATGAGCCAGGACGGGGCACTCGGCTTTGCCGAACACGGTTGGACCTATACCGCGATCTTGGCGCACTACTACACGGGGACCGCGCTGGGAGCCGCACCGGCGAACACGATCGTCAAGGTGCTGGTCGGCTCGAAGGTCAAGAGCGTTCCGCTTGAAACCTATGTGCGTGGCGTCGTCTCGGCGGAGATGTCGGCCAGCTGGCCGTTGGCGGCGCTCGAGGCACAGGCCGTCGCCAGCCGCACCTATGCGATCACCTCCGACGCGGGCGGCTCGAAGTTCGACGTGTACTCGGACGACCGCTCGCAGGTGTACCTCGGCAAGGCCGCGGAAACGTCGCGAACCAACAGTGCCGTCGCCGCCACCGCCGGGCAGATCGTCACCTACGCCGGGAAGCCCGCAATCACCTATTTCTTCGCGGGCTCTGGCGGGCAGACCGAGAGCGTGCAGAACGCCTTTCCCGGCGCCGAACCAGCGCCTTGGCTCGTGAGCGTGGCCGATCCCTACGAAGCTGGGCCGCTGCGCCACTGGACGCAGACGTTGAGCTTTGCCTCGGCAACTTCTCGCCTGAGCGGGCTCGTCAAGGGGGGGTTCACCGGCATCGAGGTTTTGAAGCGTGGCGTGTCCCCGCGGATCGTCTCGGCCTACGTGCTCGGCTCGAAGGGGCGCACGCTCGTCAGTGGGCCAGAACTGGAGGCGCGCCTCGGGCTTTACTCGACTTGGGCCTACTTCAGCGTGAAGAACGCGAAGGGGACGCACGCCGAGCCGGACGCGAGCGGGCAGAGCTCGGCGTCGGAGCCGAGCGCGAGCGGGCAGAATCCTGCTCCGGAGCCGAGCGCCCAGCCGGCGGACGTCGGCGGCACGGGAGGCTCCGCCGCGGCAGCCGGCGCCCCTTCAAGCAAGCCTGCCGGCGTGGACGGCCAGGGCGGCGTGCCGGCCGGGTAGTCGGGCGAGGCCCTGACAACGTGCCAGCGGGTGGCGCGGTGCCAGGGGGCGGCGTGCACCTCGCCAGTGCCCCATCACCGCGCTGGCGAGGTACACGAGAGCAGAGGCCGCATCTTGCTTGCATGACGCATACCCTGGTTGGCGATGGAAGACGCTCCACTGCTGATCGCCGACGTTCCCTGGCTGCTCTATCGCGCCTTCTTCTCTTTGCCCAAATCGATCAAGGGCGCTGGAGGCAAGCCGGTCAACGCGCTGCTCGGCACCGTCAACGCGCTGCTGGCGGCAAGCGAAGCGCAACCGCCGCGCGCCGTGGTCGCATGCTTCGGCGCGGAGGAGGCTCGCTATCGCGTCGAGGCCTATCCCCCTTATCACGCCCACCGCGAGCCGATGCCGGAGGAGCTGCGCGATCAGTGGGGACGCGCGCCCGAATTGCTTGCGAGCTTCGACTGGACGATTGCCGACGCGGCGGAGCTGGAGGCCGACGACGCGATGGGCTCCTTCGCTCGGGCCGAGGCCAAAGCGGGAGGGCGTGCATTGTTGTTGACCGCGGACCGCGACCTGTATCAGTGCGTCGAGGACAACGTGGCCGTTTTGGATTTGGGAAAGGAAGGGGCGTGCTCCGTCTTGGGACCGAGCCAGGTACACGAGCGCTACGGCATCGCACCGGGACAGGTGCCCGATTTCATTGCCCTGCGCGGCGACCCCTCCGACGGCCTGCCCGGAGCGCCCGGAATCGGGGCGAAGACAGCTGCCGAGCTATTGCGTAACCACGGCACTTTGGAGGCCTTGCTGGAGCAGGCCGAGCAGCAGTGTCAAGAGGCCGGCATCGGCGAGCTGCGCCCACGCGTCGCTCAAAGTCTGCATGAGAACGCCGAGCTGCTGCGTACGTTCAAGCACGTGGCGACGCTCGTGGAGCTGGACGTAGAGCGCCCGCCGGACACGCCGACCGACTTCGCGGGCGGCGCGACCATGGCACGCAAGATCGGCATGAATCGCCTTGCCGAGCGGCTCGCGTCCGGCGCCTGAGGGTAGGCGCCCCACCGAACGAAAGCCGCGCAATCAAGATCAACCTCTACGGCGTGAACTTGACGGTGATCACGTCCCCGTCCTGCATCGCATAGTCACGCCCCTCCAGACGCAGGGTGCCGCGATCGCGCGCGCCTGCATAACCTCCCGCATCGACCAGCTCGCGCCAGCCGACCACTTCGGCTCTGACGAAGCCCTTTTGGATGTCGCTGTGAATCTGGCCGGCGGCGTGCCACGCCGTGAGCCCGTCGCGCAGGTGCCATGACTGCGCCGGCTTGGCCTCACCCGCGGTGAAGAAGGCGATCAGGTGCAGCAGCGAGAAGGCGCCGCGCACGATCCGCTGCAGGCTCGATTCGCTGACGCCAAGCTCGGCCCGCATCAATGCCGCTTCCTCCTCCTCCAGCTCGGCCAGCTCGGACTCGATCCGCGAGCTGACCGCCACCACGCCGGCGCCCTCGGCGGCGGCGTGATCGGCCACAGCAGCCGGAATCTCCTCGGAGCCCTCATCGACGTTTACGACGAACAGCACCGGCTTGGCGGTAAGCGCACCGAGGTCGCGCAGGGCGTGCGGCGCATCATCAGGCGCGGGCACGGAGCGCGCCGGACGACCTGCCTGCAGCTCGCCGATTACCTCGCGCAGCCACACCTCCTCAGCGATCGCCACACGGTCGCCTCCCTTGGCCTGCTTGGCGACGCGATCGACGCGCCGTTCGGCCTGCTCTAGGTCGGCCAGCACCAGCTCGGTCTCGATCGTCTCGATGTCCGCCAGCGGATCGACCCGACCCTCGGGATGGATCACGTTCTCGTCGCTGTGAACGCGAACGACGTGCACGATCGCGTGGGTCTCGCGAATGTTGGCGAGAAAGCGATTGCCGAGCCCCTCGCCTTTGTGTGCGCCGGCAACCAGGCCCGCGATGTCGTGGAAGTCGATCGTGTCCCACACGATCTCCGATGCGCCCACGGTCTGCGAGACCTCGACCAGCCGCTCGTCGAGCACGGGCACGACCGCCACATTCGGCTCGATCGTCGTGAAGGGATAGTTGGCGGCCTCGACGCCCGCCTTCGTCAGCGCGTTGAACAGCGAGGACTTGCCGGCGTTTGGCAGCCCGACGATGCCGATGCGCGTGCTCATGCCAAGGCCGCCCCGTTCGAGGCGCCAGTTACACGCGAGGGCGGCGCGCCGAGAGTTCCCGCGCCCTCGACAGCCACCATCCCGTTCGAAGCGCCGGTGCGCTGAGTGCACATCTCCGCGATCGCCAGGCCGAGCAGCGCACCCGCGAGCACGTCGGAGGGATAGTGGACCCCCAGATATAGACGCGAGAGCGCAAGTCCAACCGCAAGGGCATACAGCGGCGTCATAGGAAAACCGGCTCGGCTGTAGGCAAGCGCACCGGCAAACGAGGTCGAGGAGTGCGCACTGGGAAAGCTGAAGCGCGTCGGCGTGCTCGTCAGCTGCGGCAAGCCCGGCAGCTCGGGGCGCACCCGTCGCACGACCAGCTTCAGCGCCGTGTTGGCCGCGTAGGTGCCGGCTACAGCGCCGGTCGCGCGCGCCCAACGCGAGCGGCGCTCACCGCTCGACAGCAATGACTCCGCCGCCCCCAACACAAGCCAAACCCCCGCATGCTCGCCGAGCAGCGAGAAACGCGCCACTTTGCGCTCGGCCGCCGGCGTGTGTCCACGGGTGCGCACGAGGAACAGCAGTTTTTCGTCAAGTGAAATGGGAATAGCTCCTAGACCGCCGAGGGGCAAGCAAGACAAGGACGCACCGACCGCCGTGTGCGCCAGCACACAAGGAAGGGAGGACGCAGTATTGCGCCGCCCATCGACGGTCTAGGTACCGAAGCCAACGCGCTGGTCGCTGTCCTCTACGCGGACGTACACGACCTGCCCGAGGTACAGCCGCACAGGCCCTTCCTCGGTTCTGAACTCGTGCCAGCCGCCGTCGCCGAGCGCCCTGTAGAGCGACTCGAGCTGCTCGTCGGTAACCCGCACCGAGAGCACCTGGCCGCCTTGGAATCCGACACTCACACGTCTGTGCTGATGGGCCATCAGTGATCCTCCACGGGTTGAACTAGCTCGGTTAGCACCCTGGCGGTGCCCTTCGGCTCGAGGAACGCCACCAGCGCGCCACGGATGCCTACGCGGGGGGCCTTGTCGATCAGGGGTTGACCCGCGTCTGCCAGCGCCGCGAGCGTCGCCTCGATGTCCGACACCTGGTAGGCCACATGGTGCAGGCCCGCCCCACGCTTGGCGAGGAACTTGCCCACGGGGGTGTCAGGGCCCAGCGGCGCGAGCAGCTCCACGTGGTTCTCACCGACATCGAGCAGGACCGCCTCGACCCCCTGCTCCTCGACGATCTCGCGGTGAGCCACCTCCATTCCAAAGGCGTCCCGATAGAGCGCCAGCGAGTCCTCGATGTCCTCGACGGCGACGCCGATGTGGTCTATCCGGTTGAACACGTCCCGCAGTCTAGCTTTTGGGGGCGAGACAAAATTGCGACGGCCCGCGAATGCGCCGTCAGGCGTCCTCGGGATGGAGCGGAGGAATCGAAGCGGACGCCTGCCTCGGCACATCCACCGACACGCCAGCCGGGTTCGCCGTCGGCACGGACGCAGGCACAGCAGCCTGGTTCGCGGCCGGCATCGACGCAGGCACAGCGGCGGCGACCACGCGCAAACCCACTCCTGGCCTGCGTTCCAAGCGTGGCACCCCCGCCATCACGCGGTCGATCGCGTCGCGGTCGAGCACCTCGTTGCTCAGCAGCTCCACCGCAAGCGCGTCGAGCTGGGCGCGATGACTGACGATCAGCCTGCGCGCGGCCCGGCGCGCCTCGTCGACCAGCTCGCGACGCTCCTCGTCGCGCAGGCGCAGCGTGGTCTCCGATAGGCGCACGTCGCCATCCGGTGTGCGGCCAACACCGGCGCTGCCCATCGCGTAGTCGTGCACCATCGAGTGCGCGATGTCCGCCACGCGCTTGAGGTCGTCGGAGGCGCCGGTGGTGATCGAGCCGAACACGATCTGCTCGGCCACGCGGCCGCCCAGCAGGACGGTCATGTAGTCGAGCAGCTCCTCGCGCGTCTTCAGATAACGATCCTCGGCCGGCAGGTTGAGCGTGTAGCCGAGTGCGCGCCCACGCGGCACGATCGAGATGCGATGCACGCGATCGACCGACGGCAAAAGCTCGCCGCAGAGCGCGTGCCCGGACTCGTGAAAGGCGACGACACGCTTCTCGTGAGCATTGAGAACGCGGTGTGACTGTACCCCAGCGATCACCCGCTCCAAGGCCTGGTCGAAGTCTCCCCCGGTGATGTTCTTGCCGCCACGCCGTGCCGCGAAGATCGCCGCCTCGTTGCAGATGTTGGCCAGGTCGGCACCCGTCAGCCCGCTCGTCTGCTGAGCCACCAGACCAAGGTCCACGTCTCCCAGCGGCTTGTCACGCGTGTGCACCCCGAGGACACCCTTGCGCCCCTTCACGTCGGGAGGGGTGACGAAGATCTGACGGTCGAAGCGTCCCGGGCGCAGCAGCGCCGGGTCGAGCTTGTCGAGCAGGTTCGACGCGGCAATCACGACGAGCCGGCCGCTCGTGGCAAAACCGTCCATCTCGACCAGTAGCTGGTTGAGCGTCTGGTCCTTCTCGCCGGAGAAGTCCGCGCCGCGGCGACCGCCGACGGCGTCGAGCTCGTCGATGAAGATGATCGCGGGCTCCTGCTTGCGCGCGATCGCGAACAGACGCCTGATGCGGGCCGCCCCCAGCCCCGCGAACATCTCGACGAAGGCAGCCGCCGACTGGGCGAAGAACTGCGCGCCGGACTCGTGCGCCACGGCCTTTGCCAGCAGCGTCTTGCCGGTGCCCGGCGGGCCGTGCAGAAGGATGCCCTTGGGCACCTTGGCGCCAAGCTTCTCGAACTGCTTGGGGTCGCGCAGGAACTCGACGATCTCCTGCAGCTCGGCCTTGGCCTCATCGGCGCCGGCGATGTCCTTCCATGCGACCGACTGGTTGGAGGACGGCTTGATCTGCTGCGGCTTGACGCGCGGCATCACTTTCAAGGTGCGCCACATCAGGTAGATCAGCGCCATGAAGAACACGATCATCACGACGCTGGACCATTGGTAGGACCAGTTCTGGATGTCCGTCACGAGCGAGGTAGCGGGAACCGTCACGATCCACACACCCCGCCGATGGCACAGCATCGCGAAGGCAATCCGTCGCGGCCGACGCGTGGTCTACCGAGACACGCCCTAAACACCTTCATTCCTACCCGCATCTCACCTTCCGTGGCTCGCTTGCACGCCCATTATGGGCTCTTCCGCTCAATCAACGCATCTAGCCGAGCAGTCCTAGCGCGAGGTCCCGGTAAAATTCCGTAGCCCACCGCAGATCGCGCACGTCGATGCGCTCGTCCGCGGCGTGCATCAGCGCCTGGGTCTCAAGCAGCGATTGGTGGCGCTGGGGGAAGAAGCCGTAGGCAACACACTCGGGGAAGGCGGCGCGGAAGCGATGCGAGTCGGTGAAGCCCGGCATAACCGTCGGCACCGTCTTTGCGCCCGAATCGTGCGCTGCCACCCACTCCTCGATCGCGTCCATCAGGGGCGAGTCGATCGAAGATCGATTGCCGCTCACGCGCTCGGTGAAATCGACGTGCAGCGCACCGCTCGCTGCCGCGCCGCCAGACCCATCGAACTCGACCGCCAGACCGTCGATCCCCCCGAGCACCTGCTCGATCGCCCTCCTGGCGTCCTGCTCGCCCAGGCCCGGGGGCACACGGCAATCCACGCGCAGCTCGGCGCTTGAGGGAATCACGTTGATCTTCTCCGACGCCGAGATCCTGGTGGGCGCGAACGTCACGCCGAACATCGGCTCGAACATCCTCAGCAGCCGCTGGTCCTGCTCGCCCATGCGCACCAGCGCACCCGCCGGATCGCGCTCGTCCTCGCCCACCCCGCGCAGGAACGCGAGCGGCTCGGCGGTCGGCGTAAGCTCCGCCTGGCGCGAGGCGAAGCGCTCCAGCACGGGCGCCATCTTCAAGAGCGCGTTCTCGCCCAGCTTCGGCATCGACGCGTGCGCGGCCGCGCCGGCGGTTGTGACCGTGAAGCGAAACACGCCCTTCTCGGCGCAGCACACCCCGTAGTAGCGCCGGCCGTCGAGCTCGAAATGAGGTCCTCCGCCCTCGTTGAGCAGCATGTCGCAACGCACCTTCTCCGGGTGGTTGTCGCACAGCCACTTCGCGCCCAGCTCGCCGCCGGTCTCCTCGTCCACAACGGCCATGACCAGCAGCTCGCCGCGCGCCGGACGCCACCCTTCTCGCGCGAGCCCGGCCACGGCCGCGACCTCGGCGGCAAGCTGCGACTTCATGTCCAGCGAGCCGCGCCCCCACACGAAACCATCGGCGAGATCGCCCGACCAAGGGTCGTGTGTCCACTCGCTCGCATCCGCGAGCACCGTGTCGACGTGGCCTAGATAGCAGAGAGTGGGGCCGTCGCCCTTGCCTTTCAACCGCGCCACGAGGTTCGGGCGCTCCGGCACGGCGGCAAGCAGCTCGCACTGGAAGCCAGCGTCGGCGAGGATCCGCTCGAGATGCTCGATCGCCGCACGCTCGTTGCCGGGCGGGTTGACCGTGTCGAGACCGATCAGGCTCTGAAGGAGCTGCGTGGCGTCGTCCACGCGCCCGATGCTACGCCACCGGGCAAGCTGGTCCAATCAGGGAGTGGACCAGCCGTCACAATCGGTCGCTCGAACCCGTCGGGACTGGTGCCTGCTCAGGGGTAGGGGACGGGACCGGGCCGGGGATCTTCGGGCAGGCGGCGATCAGCTCCCGCGTATACAGGTGCTTGGGTGCCAAAAGAACTTGCCTGGCAGTTCCGGACTCGACGATTTTGCCTATGTGCATCACGGCTACCCGGTCGGCCAGAGCTTCGACGGTGGCGAAGTCGTGCGAGACGAGCACGTAAGCACAACCGAGCTGTTGCTGCAGTTCACCGAGCAACTCGATCACGCCGCGACGAATCGAGGCGTCCAGCGAGGACACCGGCTCGTCGAGCAGCACCAGCCGCGGCTCGCCGGCCAGCGCGCGCGCGATGCCGACGCGCTGGCGCTCGCCGCCTGAGAGCTCGTGCGGATAGCGCGTCGCGTAGGCCTCCCTCAAGCCGACCCGCTCGAGCAGCGGCCCCGCCTGGCTCTGCGCCTCGGCCTTGCCGAGCCCACGGGCACGCAGTGCCCGCTCGAGCGTGGCGCCAACGCGCCTGCGTGGGTTCAGCGACGCCTGCGGGTCCTGGAAGACCACCCCCAGCTCCCTGCGCAGCGAGGCAAGCTTGCGCCGCGACGCGCCTGCCAGATCCTGGCCCTGTAGTCGGATCGCGCCGTCGGTTGGCTCGATCAAGCGCGCGATCGAGCGCAGCAGCGTCGTCTTGCCAGAGCCGGACTCGCCGACGATCGCCAGCGTCTCGCCGGCCTCGACGTTTAGCGAAACCCCGTCGAGCGCGTCGATCGACGCGCCGCGGCGGCCACGCCCCGCATAGCTGACGCGCAGGTCGTCGATCTCCAAAAGTGCTGCCCCCCCGCCCGCGCGGGGGGCATCGGCCATTTGGGAAGGGGCGACGTCGACCCCAGGGGCATACCGTGCCCCATCAGCGTGAGGAAGGGGCACTGTTTGAAGGTCAAAAAGTGCCGCCCCCCCGCGCGCGCGGGGGGCATCGGCCTTTTTGAAGGGTCGCAATGCCTCCAGCAACCCCTGTGTATAGGGATGCTTTGGCTCGCGCAGGATCTCCGCGGCCGCCCCTTGCTCGACGATCTTGCCCGTCTGCATCACCGCGATGCGATCAGCGATGTCGGCCACGACGCCGAAGTCGTGTGTGACGAGCACGATGCTCAGGTCCTCCTGCTCGCGCAGCCGCTTCAGCTGCGCCAGTATTTGTGCCTGGACGGTCACGTCGAGCGCTGTCGTGGGCTCGTCGGCCAGCAGCACCTTGGCGCCCAGCGAGAGGCCCATCGCGATCATCACGCGCTGGCGCATGCCACCGGAGAGCTCGTGGGGGTAGGCACGCACACGATCGGCCGCACGCGGAATGCCGACCCGCTCCATCAGCGCGACTGCCCGCGCCATGCCTTGAGCGTGGGAGACGAACGGTTCATGCGCCCTGATCTGCTCGACGATCTGATCGCCCACGCGGTAAACCGGGTTGAGCGAGGATTGCGGGTCCTGAAAGACCATCGCCAGCTGCGCCCCTCTGACGCGCCGCAGCTCGGCCTCGGAGGCGGCGATCAGGTCGCGGCCGTCGAACCGAGCACTACCGGAGATCGTCGCGTTCGGCCCGCGCGTCAACCCCATCAGGCTCATCGCGCACACCGACTTGCCCGAGCCCGACTCGCCCACGATCGCCAGCACTTCGCCGCTGTCGAGCTGGAAGGACACGCCGTCCACAGCCTGTACGTGCCCATCGCGGGTGGCAAAGGACACGCTCAGGTCGCGCACGTCGAGCAGCACACCCGGGGCGGTCTCGCCAGGATACGCGGCCGGCTGCGCCTGGCCAGCCGCGACCCCTCCGCGCGCCGGCTCGTGGACCAGCCGATGCGCCTGCGGGCGGCCCAAATCATCGCCGCCGACCGTCACGACAACCTCGCCTGCGCGCCGAACGTGGGCCAGCCGCTGCACGCCAACAGGCACGCCAACACGCTGACTGTGGGCCGACTGCTGCACGCCGATAGGAACGTGCGACGGTGGACTACGACGCCAAAGACCTTCGAGACTGGCTCGCGTACAGACAGGGAACGCCAAAAATTTCTCATCACAATCTCACCCGCGGGTCGAGTACCGCGTACACGACATCCACGATCGCGCTGAGCACCACTACCGCGCAGGCCACCAGCATCGTGATCACCATCACCGGCGGCACATCCAAGCGTCCGATCGACTGCGCCGCGTACTGACCGACGCCGCCAAGGTTGAAGACCGACTCGACGAGGATCGCCCCGCCGCCGATCACCCAGGCGAAGTCCAGGCCCCACAGCGTGACGATACCCATCAGCGAGTTGCGCAGCACGTGGCGGATCAGCACGCGCCGCTCGGAGAGCCCCTTGGCGCGTGCCGTGCGCACGTAGTCCTCGCGCATCACGTCGAGCACGTTGGCGCGCAGGACGCGCGAGTAGACGCCGATCGAGACGACCGACAGCGCCACCCAGGGCATCAGCATGTGCGTGAACCAGCCCCAGGGATCGACCGTCAGCGGCACATAGCCGCCGAGCGGCAACAGGCCCCACTTGTAGCCGAACCAGTAGAGCATGATCGCGCCGAGGAAGAACACGGGCATCGAGATGCCCGTCAGCGCGATGACGCTCAGCAGGCGGTCGACGAAGCGCCCGGCATAGACGGCGCTGAGCAGCCCGAACAGCACGCCGAACAGCAGCCAGATGACCCCCGCGCCGAGCGCTAGCGAGATCGTCGGCGGCAGGTCGCGAACGATTTCCCGCTCGACGTTGATCTGCTGTGAGTAGGAGATGACGCTGCCGTCGAGCACCTTTTCCATCGTCTTGAGGTACTGCACGTAGATCGGCTTGTTGAAGCCCCACTGCACGCGCACTGCCTGCACCTGCTGGGGGCTGGCAAGACGCCCGGCCATGCGCAGCGCCGGGTCGCCGTCGGGGATCGCCTGGAAGATCAGGAAGGTGAGGACGGTGATCGCGAACAGCACCGCCACGAGCGAGGCGAAGCGCCGCGCGATGAAGCCGACCAGCCAGGCGTGTCGAGATGGCGCGACCGAGACGCGCGGACCTGAGGAGCCAGGTCCGGCTGAGCCGGCGGGACCGCCTATCCCGCTGGACCCACCGGAGAGTCCGCCGCCCAGACCCGGGATCGACCCCGAGGAGGCCTCCATCACAGCCGCCCTCGTATGGTTGCCTTCGGGTCGAGCGCGTCGCGCACGCCGTCGGCGAAGACGTTCACCGAGAGCACCGTCAAGACCAGCATGATCCCCGGCACCAGCACCAAATGGATCGCACCCGGGATCAGGCGAATGCCATCGGCGAGCATCGTGCCCCAGGACGGGTTGGGGTCTTGCACGCCGGCTCCGAGATAGGAGAGGCCCGCCTCCAGGAGAATCGCGTTGGCGACGATCAGCGGCACGAACACGACGATGCTCGACATCAAATTGGGCAGAATCTCCTCGTACATAATGCGCAGCGGACCGACACCCTGCACCCGCGCGGCGTCGACGAACTCGCGCTCGCGCAACGACAGTGCCTGCGCGCGCAGCGGCTTGGCCACGTATGGGAAGAAGACGATCCCGATCACAAACGCCGGCAGCAGCAGCGAGCCGCTGTGCAACGTGAACAGCCCAAGGTCGATGCCGCCAACGGCCAGCGCCACGCCAAGCGCCACGCCAAGCAGCACGGCCGGGTAGGCCCAGACGAGGTCGAACAGGCGCGAGAGGATGCCGTCGAAGATGCCGCGCATATAGCCGGCCAGCGTCCCAAGCGCGACCGCCAGCAGCATCGTGATCAGCGTGGCGATGCCGGCGATCTCGAGCGAATTGCGCCCCCCGTAGAGCAGCCGCACGGCCACGTCGCGTCCGTTGGAGTCCGCGCCGAGGAGGAAGCGCCCTTTCCAGGTCGGCCCGATCGGCACCCCGGTAGGCGAGACGACATCCACCTGCTTGCCGCCGAGGCTGACCGTCTCAGTTATGTGATTGTCGTTGGGGCCGGTGTGTGCGACGTCTTTCGCGTAGACGGGCGCGAGCAGGCAGGCCAAGACGATCGCGACGAACAGCGCCCCGAACGCAAGCGCCACGCGATTGCGCAGGAGGGTCCTCATACCTACTCATCGCCAATCCAAGCCGGGCGACTTTAGCTCCGATAGAGCCGTCCTTCGCAACAACACCCCCTTTTGCAGGCACCCCTTGCAAGCACCCCCCTTTGGGGCACCCCCCTTGCAAACACCCCTCTTGCGGGATCTCCCTTCGCAGCAACCCCTTCGCAGCCATCCCCCGCGGTGGGCGGTGTCCGCCATCCGCATGAATGGCGAAACACCCTTGCCCTATCCGCTGCTACTTCAGTTCCAGCGAAGACCAGTCGTTGCCATACACCGGATGGAAAATCGCCGCGCCGAAGTTGATCCGGTTCGAGAAGAACTTGGGCACCTCGTCGTAGCCGAACACGGCCATGTAGGCCTGCTTGGCGGTGTACTCGTCGAGCGCCTGCCAGCGCGGCACGACCGTGCTCAGCTGCGAGGAGGGGATCGGCCCGAGCGAAGCAATTTCGCTTTGGATGTGAGGATCGTCGACCTGGCTCTGGTTGTGGTTTTCCTGGGGCGAGATCGAGTTGGCGTCGAGCAGCTGATAGAAGTCGAGCGGGTTGGGGAAGTCCTGGCTGTAGGAGAACCAGCCGGTCTGAACCTTGTTCGAGAGGTTGCCGATGGTCGCGTAGTACTGCGCGTCGGCGACGATCTTCTCGGTGGCTTTGAAGCCGATCGAATTCAGCATGCTGGCGTAGTAGTCCACGAATTCCTTGTGCGGCGCGCGCGAGCCGCCCCACACGGTCACCGGCGCACCCTCCAGGCCCGCTTGGCGCACCAATTCCCTGGCCTTGGCCAGATTCGGTTGCGCGTTCGGTTCGCCATAGGGGCAGGGCGCGTTCGTCGGGTGACCGGGCATACCGACCGGCAGGAAGAAGCAGGCGGGCTGGAGCATGCCGCTGTCCAGGCGCAGCAGCGCCTGCCGGTTGAGCCCCCAATTGACCGCCTGGCGCGCGAGCGGGTTGTTGAACGGAGCTTCTTTGGTATTCAGGAAGAAGTACTCGCCCGAGACGGTCGGCTCCTTGGCGAAGCGATCGGAAGCTTGGCTTTCGATCTGGGAGATCAGCGTCGGCGGAATCGCGTCGTTGTAGTCGAACACGTCGGCGCTGTTGTCGAGCACCTGCTCGGCCTCGCTCTGGTTGTTGGAGGCGATGCTCACGTCGATGTTGGAATGCCCGGCGGGGATGCCGGAGATCGCGTCCTTGGACCAGTTGGGATTGAGCACCATCGCAAAGGACTTGTTGGGCACGACGCGCGCGATCTCATACGGGCCGACGCCAGGCGGCGGATCGTTGTTCAGGTTTTTCATCGGCGTGCCGCTCGGCACGAGGCCGGCCGCCGGGAAGGCGAGCACGTTCAGGAAGGGGCCGTAGGGCGCCACCAGATGGATCGTGATCGCGCCGCTCGAGTCGTCGGTCTGGATGCCGGAGATCGTGGAGGCCTTGCCCTTCTGAAATTCTTCGGCGCCGGCGATGTTTTCGGTGAGGAAGCTATCGCTGCCCCAGCCGAGCTTGATCGCGCGCTCGATCGCGTAGGCGAAGTCCGAGGCCTTGACGGGCGCGCCGTTGGAGTAGACAAGGCCTTTGCGCAGCATGAACGTGTAAGTCTTGCCGCCGTTTGTGACGGTCGGCAGGCTCTGCGCGACGCCCGGGATCAGCTTGGTGCCAGCTTCGCCCGAGGCGCGTGCATACGTGACAAGCCCGGTGTAGGCGATCCAGGTGGCCTCATAGGACTGCGTGGTCGCACCCAGCCCTGGGTCGAGCGAGTCGGGTGCGGTACCCATCAGCACGCTGATCGGGCCGCTACCCGAGGAGGTGGACGAGCTGCCACAGGCGCTCACGCCCACCACCAGGGCAAGCGCCAAAGACGCTCCGATCAACGCCCGCAACGACCTACCCGCTTGCCTACACTCGTTGGAGGGGTACTTGTCCCCTCCTACGAGGTGCCCGTGCCCATTTACGGGGTCTTCGTGACCCCCGATCCCGTGCTCGCCCCCCATCATGATGCTGCGCCCCTTCCTCGCGAACCGTTGAGTCTCGTAGTGTGTGCCACTAAGTACATGGTTCGACAACCCTTGTCGGCAACCTCTTGTGAAACTTGAAGTATTCAAATGAGCCTGGACGTGACAAAACCAGATGTTTCCGAGGTGGTCGCCCAGGTCGCCAAGGTTCAGCCGTTGTGGGCGCTTTTGCGCCTGGAGGACCGGGCTCGCTACATGCGCCGCATGGCTCAGGCGATCGTGGACGAGCTCGACGAGCTGCGCGAGGCGATCGCAGGCGAGCAGGCGCGTCCACGCACGGAGGTGGCTACGCTCGAGCTACTGGTCGCGATCGATGCGCTCAAGTGGGTAGCTCACGACGGCGCACGGGTGCTCGGTGCACGCCGCGTCGGCGTACACCGCTCGCTGTCGCTGACCAAGCGCGCGCGCATCGCCTATGAGCCCTACGGCGTCATCGGCGTCATCGGAGCCGGCAGCGCCCCGTTTGCACAGCCGTTCGGCCAGATCGCCGGCGCCCTGCTGGCCGGCAACGGCGTCGTCTTCAAGCCGGCCGAGCGTGCCTCGCTCACCGCCGAGCGGATCGCACGCGTGCTCGCGCGTGCCGGCCTGCCGGAGGGCTTGGTGCGCGTTGTCCACGGCGGCGCCGACGTCGGCCTGGAGCTGGCGCGAGCTCCTGTGGACAAGCTGCTGTTCACCGGTTCTCCCGCGACGGGCCGCGCGGTAGCGCGCGAGTGTGTCTCCCAGGAGAAGGAGGTGACGGTCGAGCTCGGCGGCAAGGACGCGATGCTCGTGCTCTCAGACGCCCACGTCGCGCGCGCGGCGGCCGGTGCCCTGTGGGCGGGATGCGCCGGAGCGGGGCAGGCGCGCGGCGCGGTCGAGCGCATCTACGCCGCCCCGGAGGTGACCGAGCGGCTCCTCGAGCGGCTCGTGGCTGGGGCGCGGGGAATGATCGTCGGCGATCCAAGCGACCCACGCGTGCAGATCGGCCCACTGGCTTCGGAGCGACGTCTCGCCCACGTGCGCGAGCTGGTGGAGGAGGCTGTCGCGCGGGGAGCGACGCTGCATTGTGGTGGGCCGCTCGAGGGCGCCTTCTACGCGCCAGCCGTGCTGACCGACGTAACGCACGAGATGCGCTTGATGCGTGAGCCGATCGGCGGCCCGGTGCTTGCCGTGATGACAGTCGGCTCCGTCTCTGAAGCGATCGCCCTGGCCAACGACAGCCCCTACGGCCTCGGCGCATCGGTGTGGACGGCCGACCGCTACCGCGGCATGCGCATCGCGCGCGAGCTCGACGCGGGCATGGTGTGGCTCAACGACCACCTGCCGAGCCCGGCCGTCTCACGTGGGCCTTGGGGCGCCGGCGCCGGTAGCGGCCTGGGGCGCACGCTGGGCGAGGCAGGGCTGCGGGCTTGCGCACAGGAGAAGCTGATCACCTGGGACCCCTCGGGGGTGCGCGGCATATGGTGGGGGCCTTATGACGAGCTGTCGGCGGGTGCGGCGCGAGCCGCCGCCCAGCTGCGCTCCACGCGCGAGTCCGACCGCGAACGAGTGTGGCGCGAGGGCGCGATCGCGCTTGCGCGTGTGGGGGCGCGGGCGTTGCGCAAGTAAAGCGACGGCGGCGAGCAAATCGTCCTTGCTCGTAGTGGCGCCTCGGCGGGTGCAAACGCCCGCATGCTCAGCCTTCTCGTACACCTCGCGGTGGGCTTACGCCGATCGACGATGCATCGTTACCCTCGCTCAACACGCTCCGCGAGCCGCACGTCGTCCCTCTGCACGCGCGTGGGCGAGGGCGCAAGCTGCCGGATTGTCAAGCTCGCGCCGAGGCTCCCGTGAGCACGAACGAAAAGCGCGTGTCCGTACGCATTGAGCTTGAGCTTGACCTCGACCGCGGCCGTATGCACGTCCGCAATGGTGAAGTCGCCTGAGGCGATCTCGCGCGTTCTGACTCGCTTCGCCCCCCCTGACCCATCCACGCCCCTTGCGGTAAGGGCCAGCTTGCCGCTGCAATGTCCATCTCCAGAGTGCGCGAGCTCGACTAGGACCCAGCCGGAGCGCTCGACTGAGACGCGTGAACCGGCAAGTGACACGCACCGAGTTTTGGCAGCCGGCGCGGGCGTCTCTTCTTGGGAGACGGGTGTTTCGATAGCCACAGGTTCTTCCGACGATACCTTGAGCGTCGTGGATGGCGGCGCTTCGCCGGAAACCGGAGCGACAAGGATCGGTGGCAGTGGTGGCGTACGCCCGACGCCCGTGCCGCCCTCGTTGACCGCGCGCACTTCGCAGAGGATCGTGCGGCCCACGTCGGCGGCCGTAAGCGCATAGGTTGTTGAGGATCCGGTTTGCAGTACCTGTCCGCTTTGACTGTCGAGGAATGCATATTCGATATGCGGGCTCCCGCTCCAGCTACCGGCGGCGCAACTCAGCGATTGCCCCGCCGTGATCCTTCCCCGTATTTCCGCTCCGCCGCCACGTGGCGCCCGGGGCGGGGTCTCACTGCCAAATACGAAGTCCTGGATCTCCGGCGCGGCCAGGTTCGCGTAGGAGTTCAGAGCGCCATCTGCGCAGCGCTCACCCGAGACGAGGCTGTAGTCGTCCTCCACTCCTGCGAGCACCGAACCCGGTGCTGAGATCGTGAGCCCACTGCCGCTGTCTCCGTTGCACGGCGATCCCGCGACAGAGCTTGCACACAGGATAACGGCGTCGTTTTCACCCCCGCATTCGCGACTGTAGCCCACGGTCATCCCCAACGAATAGAGACGGCCGTTCAGTTCTTCGCTCGCCGCGTTCTCCTGCCCGAATCCGGTAAGGCTCGCTGAAGTTCCTTCCGCGAGCGACGCACCGAGGGCGAGCAGGGGGATCGTGGCAACCCTCGGTCCCAGCACGAGCGGTTGTTCAAGTGTGAGAACCGCCACATCGTCGGGATTGACCTTGCCGCTATTGGGCAGATAGCTGTAGTAGGGGTGCGGACGGACATCGGTGACCCCGACTCGCTGTTCGCCCGCTTCGCTCGAAGCGAGGTTCGCTGTACCGGCACGGACCGTGAAGTCTTCAGCTGGTATCGGCAGCCCACTCTTGGAATCGAAGACGCAATGCGCCGCGGTGAGGATGTGCGACCCATCGACGATCGAGCCTCCACACAACAGTCCTTCCGATTTCGATATCACGGCTTGTACTGTCACCTGCCACGGCGCACTCCCGATCGAGACAGCGTTGCCCCCTACGATCAGCGGACGACCGCGATCCGCCGGAGAGCCACCACCTGAGGCATGCGTAAGCGCAGGAGGTGCCGTGGCCGGCGGGGGAGCCTCGAGCAATGCCCCGGCAGCGACGAGCGGAGCAGCGAGCATGTTATTCGTCTTGGCCGAGACGGTCAGGCTGTTGCTCGTGGCGAGGACATCGCCACCCGCGTTGCTTGCCGTGACTTCGCATGCGATCTCGGCTCCCGCGTCGCCGGCTGGCACTTCATAAGTGCTCGCTTCCGCGCCCGCGATCGGCCAGCCATCGCGCAGCCACCTGTACGCAAAATTCCAGTTGCTGCCTGTCCACAGGCCGGGGGCGCACCACAGGGTACCCGCGGGAAACGCTTCGCCCGACAGCACCGGCTGAGTTGTGTTGACTGGTGGGATCGTGCGAATAGACTGCATCAAGGCACCTACTTCGGGCGTGCTCCCGCCGGGCGTGACCTTCACCGGATCAGCCTGGGATATAGAAGAGACACCGTTGTAGTACTGGGTCAGGTACACGTGCGGATCGGCGAACCCCACGTCGTATTCCCCACCAGGTAGGACAGGGGTTGCGTATAGGCCACCGGGTCCGGTAATCGTGCAACCGGGATATTCATCCTTGATCGCGAGAGCGCACACGAGTATGCCTTCCAGGGGCGCACCTGTCCGGGAATCGTGCGCCGCGCCGGAGATCCGCCCGCCGAGCTGCAGCTGCGCGTCGACACCAGGGGTGATATTGCCCCACACAACGGTCACGGGCTGGGCTTCCGCCGGCTCTCCCTCGCCACCGTAGTAGCGGGTAAGGTAGTCCTCGTCAGGCGCCGGAAAGAATTCGACTTCGTATTCGCCGTTGCCCAACCCCGAGATTAGATATTCGCCGTCTGCGCCGGTGGTCGCGCACTCACCGTAGAGGCCTTCACTGCCATTGATGTATGCACACACTTCCACCCCTTCCAGCCCGGTACCGCCGACGTCGGTCACGGTCCCACCGATCGCGCCTTCCCAGGGATCCGGGTTTGAGATCAGGTCGGCATCTATTCCTGTGACGTCGCCGCCCGCGAGAACCTGGATCGCCTGCGCTTCGGACTCCGAGTCATGGTCCTTGTAGTACTGCTTGTAGTAGTACGCGGGCAGACCGTCTCCAAAGGCAACGCGGTATTCGCCCGGGGGAAGTTCGGAGATCGTGTATTGATTGCCCGACATCGACACCGGGCAGACCTTCGTCAGTTCCGGGTCCACTGAGGAGAGGTCTTCGGCACACGGCCACGAGCTGGCAGGTTCATGAGTCGAAGCGTCAAACATCGAGCCGCTAATCTGACCTCCCTCTTCGAGCTGGTCGTCGATCGTCGCGACGCCCGCCATCGTGACCTGCACGTTGTTCGCCTGCGGGTTCATCGCCTTGCGATCTTCCTGGCGCAGATATTCGGAGCCTTCTAGCTGGCTGAGATAATTGGTGGCGCTTTTTTCATTGAGTCGGTACGCGGAGAAGTTGAGCGCGTATTCACCGGCGGTGAGTTTGGCGAATCGATAGTCACCGGCGGCATTGGTCGATTCACAGCTGCCGTCTTCGCGCATACAGACTTCGACTCCTTCGATCGGCAGGCCCGTCTGCGCGTCGGTTACGGTACCCGCGATCCGCCCGTACGCATCGAGTTGCGCGTCGATCCCGGAGGTCTTGCTCGGTGCCGTCACCGCCACCTTCACTTCTTCAGGGAACTGCTTTCCCCCGTACTGTTGGCTTATGAATTCCACTTCGCCTTCGCTCGCGCTGAACGAGACCGCATATTCGCCGCTCATCAGCCGCGGGATCGTGTATTCGCCTTGGGCGTTGGTCGTGGCACATACGTAGCTGAGCAGAAAGCCACTCGCGCACGCTTGCGCCCCGACGATTGGGTCGTGTGTCACCACGCTCGTCAGAGTGCCGCCGATATAGCCCCCCTCTTCCATTTCGGCGTCGATCCCGGTGAAGCTGGAACCATTGGCAACAGGCAGCAAAGTGGCCTGCGTGCGTTCGTGCTTGTCGTCGTAGAACAGCGGCAGATAGTCGAGACCGCTGCTGAATTCAACTTCGTAGCCGCCCGGCGGGAAGCCTTCGCCCGGAGGGAGGCCTTCGATCGTGTACGTGCCATCCGAACCCGTATTTGCGCAGGCCCGATCGATCTGGCGGGAGGAATCCCATTCGGGCAGCTCCGCACACACCTGAATACCGCCGAGCGGCGCCTTCGTAGACGCACTGGTGACGACCCCTGAGATCCTGCCGCCTTCAGATCCTTCGGTGGCACTCGCAGCTGGCACAAACAGACAAGAACTCAGCAATGCGGCTGCTATGAGCGCAAGTGGCATGCGGCATGCCCCCGCTGCGATACGCCGCGCGGTATGGCTCAACGGCCGTTCATGCCTCACATCTCCCTCCACAGCGTCATCTGGCGGCGTCAAGATACCAAATATCGGGACTTCGCCTCTCCCGCCGCTTTCTACATAGACCTTGACGGCACGCCGCGCGATAACACCATTCGCGACGCAGGGCCCCCGCCCATGTTCCGGCAGATCACGAGCGTCTAACCTGTAGCCATGCCAGCCCAGGCCTATGCAGGCAAGGAGTGCGTCTGCCAACTGCGCAAGGGGATCTGCGACCAGAGCTGTGTCGCGGACATGCTCTCGACGCCCTTTTACATCGCCTGCCTGAAGCTGAAAGGCCGGCACAGCCTGGTCGTCGGCGGCGGCGAGATTGGCTTGGAGAAGGTCGAGGGGCTGCTGGCCTGCGACGGCGAGGTCACATTGATCGCCCCGGAGGCCGAGCCGGCGCTAGCCGAGTACGCGGCTGAGGGCTCGATCCGCTGGGAGCGCCGCGCGTATGCGGGACCGAGCGACCTAGAGGGCGTGTTCATGGTGATCGCCGCCACGAACGACACCGACGTGAACATCGCCGTTTACGACGATGCCGAGCGGCGCGCAATGCTCGTCAACGTGGTGGACGTACCGCCGCTGTGCAACTTCATCTTGCCCGCGATCGTGCGCACGGGCCCCCTGGCGATCGCGATCTCCACCGCCGGGGCTTCGCCCGCCCTGGCCAAGCGCATCAAGCACGAGATCTCAGAGCAGTTCGGTGAGCCCTACGCGCGGCTGGCGGTCCTGCTCAACGAGGTGCGCGGCTGGGCAAAGGGCACGCTGCCCACCTACCAGGACCGCAAGCAGTTCTTCGAGGGGATCGTGAACGGCGACCCCGACCCGGTGGCGATACTGCGCGAGGGACGCGAGCAGGACGTGCGCGAGCTGATCGCGCGAGCCCAGAGCGAGCACGAGCGGCGCTTCTCCACAGTCTGAGTCTGCGCGTGGGGGACCTCGAAGTCCAGACGGCGGGCAGGACAACCATCGAGGACGCTATGGCGGCCGTCGAGCTGGACAGGCTGACCCGCGACTACGGCGAACGCGCCGCGCTCGACGACGTGACGCTCACACTGGACGCGGGCCAGACGCTTGTCGTGTTCGGGCCCAACGGCGCCGGCAAGACGACGCTCTTGCGCGTGCTGGCGACACTGCTGCGACCCCACTCGGGGAAGGTCACGGTGCTCGGGGCGGAATTCCCCGACGACGCGTGGCGGGTCCGCGGGCGCATCGGCCTGCTCGGCCACGACCCACTTCTGTACCGCGAGCTGACCGCACGCGAGAACCTGCGCTACCACGCTCGCCTGCACAACGTGGCCGACGAGCGCGTCGAAGAGCAGCTTGCCGCGGTCTCCATGACAAGCAGGGCCGACGAGCCGGTCAGAACGCTCTCGCGCGGGATGGTGCAGCGCGTGGCTGTGGCGCGCGCAACACTGCACGACCCCGAGCTGCTTTTGCTCGACGAGCCATACGCCAACCTCGACCCGGCGGCGATCGAGCTGGTCGAGCCGTTGATCGGCGCGGCGAGCGGGTGTACTCGTGTAGTGAGCAGTCACGACCCAAATAGAGGACTGGCCGAATCCGACCTCGTGCTCGGGCTGCGCGCGGGTCGGGTGTCTTTGCTGGCGAACGCCACGGGCGTGAGTTCCAACGCCGTGGCGGAGTTGTATCGATGAGCGCACCGGGGAAGACATTGCCGCATGCGGCAATGTCCCAGGACGTGCATGCACGTCCTGGCCGGTCGGCGCATGCGCCGACCGGAACAGCAAAAGTGATCCGCGCCCTGCTGCGCAAGGAGCTGCTGGTCGAGCTCCGCACGCTGGAGTCGATTCCCGGTATGTCGCTCTTTGCCGTGACCACGTTCGTCGTCTTCCACTTCGCGCTGAACCAGGACACCGTCAGCGGTCAAGAGGCCGCCGGCATCCTCTGGGTGACCTTGCTGTTCGCCGCGATGTTGGGCGTCAATCGCCTGTTCGTCGCCGACGCCGACCAGGGAGGCTTCGACGGCTTCCTGCTGGCGCCCGTGGATCGCACCGCGCTGTTGGTCGCCAAGGCGATCGCGCTGCTCGCCTATCTGCTCGTGCTCGAGCTGATCGCGGTGCCGGCGTTCGGGCTGCTGTTGCTCGGCCCGCCCTTGGGCCAGGCGCTGCCAGGCCTGCTCGCGCCGCTTGCGCTCGGCGACATCGGCGTCGCCGCGATCGGCACGCTCGTGGCCGCCTTGGCGGTGCGCACACGGGCGCGGGACCTGCTCGGACCGCTACTAGCGCTGCCGCTGCTTGTGCCGATCGTGATCGGCTGTGCGCGCGCCACCGCCCCACTACTGGAGACCGTGCGTCCGGGTGGTCCGCCACTGCGCTGGCTTGGCACGCTCGCGCTCTATGATCTTGTGTTCGGCCTCATCGCCTACGCCGTGTTCGACTTCCTCCTGGAGGACTAAGCACGCCCACCATGCGCCGCCCTTCACTTCGCGCCCTTTCCATCGCCACGATCATCGCGTTCTGCGTGTCGCTCAGCCTGATCTTCTTCTACGCGCCGATCGAAGCCGAAGAAGGCTTCCTACAGAAGATCTTCTACCTGCACGTGCCGCTTGCGATCGTCACGCTATGCGGTTTCGTAATCGGCGGCCTGTGCGCAATCGCACACCTGCGTACACGCGATCAACGCTGGGACCTGCGCTCCTACGTGGCGATCCACATGAGCCTGATCTTCGGCGTGGCGGTACTGATCACCGGCTCGATCTGGGCACGTGGCTCGTGGGGTCATTGGTGGGTGTGGAGCGAGCCGACGCTCGTATCGTTTCTGATCATCATGCTGCTGTACGCCACCTACCAGCCGCTGCGCTTCGCGATCGAGGACCCCGAGCGCCAGGCACGCTATGCCTCTGTGTTCGCGATCACCGCCGGGGCCTTCGTGCCGATGAACTTCCTCGCCGTGCGCCTGTCGGCCTCCTACCTGCACCCGCGCGTGCTCGGCAGCTCTTCGAACCTGCCCGCGCCGATGGCGCTCACGTTCCTGGTCTCGCTCGTGGCGATCGCACTGCTCTTTGCAACGCTGTGCGCCTACGAGCTGGCCGCCAAGCGCACGCGCATCCTGCTCAAAGCCCGCTCCAGAATCCTCGGCTACCAATCGTGACCCTGCTCGCTACAACCCTGCCCGAACACTCGAACGACGGCTACGTGGCCGCCGCCTACATCGTGTTCTTCGCGATCGTCTTGATCTACCTGGCGATCATGGCTGTGCGCCTCGGCCGCGTCGAACGCAAGGTCGAGGCACTGCGTGGGGACGGCGGAAAAAACGGCATGCCCCCCGCGCGCGCGGGGGGCGCAGCCGTTCTGGAGGACCCTGACCAGACACCTGAACGGTCCGACAGAGGCCAGGAGCGCACCCTGAAGGGTGCGGGCGAGACGGTATGAGCACCCTGAAAGGCACCGGCGAGCTGCTGGCGCTCGGCATCTCGCACAAGACGGCAGCGGTTGCGCTGCGCGAGCGCCTTGCTTTCAGCGAGTCGCAAGCCGTGGAGTTCGCCCGGCTGCTCGCCGAGAGCTCGGAGGTGCACGAGGCCGTGGTCATCTCGACCTGCAACCGCACCGAGATCTACCTCGTCGTCGGCGAGGCGGGTGGGACTCTTGTAAAAGCCGAGACCGACGTGCTTGGCTTGCTGGCACGCCGTGCGAGCATCCGGCCCACGGAGCTTGCGCAGGAGATCTACTCGCCGCGCAACTGCGAGGCGGCCCGCCAGCTCTATCGCG
This sequence comes from Solirubrobacteraceae bacterium, assembly GCA_036266805.1. Taxonomy (GTDB): domain Bacteria; phylum Actinomycetota; class Thermoleophilia; order Solirubrobacterales; family Solirubrobacteraceae; genus Palsa-744. The sequence goes on along the minus strand of DATAXK010000032.1, from coordinate 11,080 downwards.
TGACCGCGGGCCTGGAGTCGATGATCCTCGGCGAGGCCGAGATCCAGGGTCAGGTCAAGCGCGCCTACGAGGCGGCGATGGCTGCCGGCACGACCGGCCCGCTGTCCAACCGGCTGTTCGCCGCGGCGCTGACGACGGGCAAGCGCGTGCGCTCGGAGACCGGCATCGGCTCCTCGCGGGTGTCCGTGCCCTCGGTAGCGGTGGACCTCGCCCAGGACGTGCTCGGCGACCTGGCCGAGCGGCGTGTGATGCTGCTCGGCGCGGGCGAGACGAGCGAGCTGACCGCGCAAGCTCTCGCGCATCAGGGCGTCGGCACGATCTTCGTCGCCAACCGCCACGCCGACCGTGCGCTCAGCCTCGCGCAGCGCTTCGGCGGCTCGGTCGTCGGGCTCGACAAACTCCCAGAGCAGCTGCTGGAGGCCGACATCGTCGTCTCCTCGACCTCCTCGCCGCATCCGATCGTCGGCAGCGAGGAGTTGGCGCTGGTGATGGCCCAGCGCAGCGGCCGACCGCTGCTGTTGATCGACATCGCCGTACCGCGTGACATCGACTCGCGCTGCGGGGATCTCGATGGTGTCACGCTGTATGACATCGATGACCTGCAGGCGGTCGTGCAACGCAATCTCGGTGCACGACGAGAAATCGTCCCCCAAGCCGAGCAGATCGTCGAGGAGGAGATCCATCGCTTCGCCCGCTGGCTCGGCCAGGCTGAGACGTTGCCAACCGTGAGCGCTCTGCGCGAGCACGGCAACCGCATCGTCGAGCAGATCCTCTCCGAGAACGAAGGCCGCTGGGAGTCGGCCTCAGAGCGCGACCTGATGCGCGTGGAGGCGGTTGCGCGCGCGGTACTGGGGCGCCTGCTGCACGAGCCGACGATCCGTCTGCGCAGCTTCTCCCAGGAGCGTGGCCACGCCAGCCTGCAGCTCGTGCGCGAGCTGTTCGGGCTCGACGAAGAGCCGCGGCACGAGGCGCACGAAGCTCAGCCCGAGCAGGCCGAGGAGACTCTCGCCGAGGTGCGCTCGATCCAGAGCGCCCGCAAGAGCGGATCCTAGGAGGCGCGGTCGCTCCGATGCGCATCGGAACACGCGGCAGCGCGCTCGCACTCGCCCAGGCGCGGCTTGTCGCGCAGTGGCTGGGCGGAGCCGAGATCGTCGTGGTGCGCACGCGCGGCGACACCATGCACGAACCGCCAAGCGGCGGACGCGAGCTCCCCGGGCCCAATGGCACTGGCAACGGTGGACATGGCCGCGGCCTGAGCAACGGCCACGGGGCGAGCAAAGACCAGGGCGGACGGGCGCGCCATGAGGAAAGGTCTCGCCAAGAGAAGGAAGAGAAGGGTTCCAGGCCCGAGAGGTCCTCGCGCGAGGACAAGTCGCGGTGGGTGGCCGAGCTCGAGCAGGCACTGCTGGCAGAGGAGATCGATCTGGCGGTGCATTCCGCCAAGGACATACCGGCCGAACTACACGATGGCCTCGAGCTGCTGGGCTCCCCTAGCCGGGCGGCTGCCGAGGACGCGTTGATCGGCGCTCACTCGCTCGAGCAACTGCCCGAAGGAGCGTGCGTGGGTACGAGCAGCGTGCGCCGCGCCGCTCAGCTGCGCGCCGCCCGAGGAGACCTGGAAGTGGTGAGTCTGCGCGGCAACGTAGACACGCGCCTGCGCAAGCTCGCCGGCGCGGTCACCGCGAGCGGCGACGGCAGCGGCGGCAGCGATTCCTCGCTGCACGCGATCGTACTGGCGAAGGCCGGCCTGCAAAGGCTTGGCCGCGAGCGCGACATCGGCTGCACGCTCGACGCCGCGCACTTCGTGCCGGCGCCCGGTCAGGGGGCACTCGGGCTGCAGGCGCGCCGCGGGGACTCGACTGTGAGCGAGGCCGTCGCGCCAATCCTCGACAAGGACGCATCCGCCTGCCTGCTGGCCGAGCGGGCGCTCGCCCACGCGCTGGGCGCCAGCTGCAACACCCCGCTCGGCGCACACGCGGCGGCGGCGGGCTGCGGCTGCCTGCACATGCACGCATGGATCGGGCTGCTCGACGGCTCGGAGTGGATTGCCGACGAACTGCTCGGCGGCTTCTACGACCCGGCAGAGCTCGGCATCCGTATGGCCGAGCGGTTGCAGACGGTTGGTGCCCGTGAGCTGCTCGCACGTGCCGAGGAACTGGCCGTTGAGCGCGACTGACGGTCGGGGGCGGGTGTATTTGGTCGGAGCGGGTCCTGGCGACCCGGGGCTGCTGACTGCGCGAGCGTTGGAGCTAATCGCGCGCGCCGACACGATCCTCTACGACCGCTTGATCCCAATGCAGGCGCTCGAGGGAGCGCGGGTGGACGCCGAGTTGCTGTTCGTCGGCAAGGAGGGAGGTGGCGACTCCGTGCCACAGGAGCAGACACAAGCACTGATGGTCGAGCGGGCGCTCGCCGGACGCGAAGTGGTCCGACTGAAGGGCGGCGATCCCTTTGTATTCGGACGTGGCGGCGAGGAGGCGCTGGCGCTGCGTCGGGCCGGCATCGAGTTCGAGGTCGTTCCGGGCGTTACGGCAGGCGTCGCGGCGGCGGCGTACGCAGGCATTCCAGTTACGCATCGTGGCCTTTCGACCGCCGTGGCGCTCGTCACGGGACACACCCGCGAAGACACCTCCTACGACACGACGAGCACACACGACCGCAAGGGCCACACGAGCGAGCGAGCCGCCGGCAACCAGCCCGGCGGACAGAGCTCGGAGCTCGATTGGCCCGCGCTGGCCAGCTTCCCCGGGACGCTCGTGTTCTACATGGGGGTGCGTCAGCTACCTCACATCGCCAAGCGACTGATCGCCGGCGGACGGGCGCCCTCACAGCCCGTAGCGCTAGTGGAACGCGGGACGCTGCCCAACCAGCGCACGGTGAGCGGCACGCTCGCGACGATCGCCGAGCTTGCCGAGCGCGAGCAGGTGAAGGCGCCGGCGATCACGATCGTGGGCGCCGTCGCCGAGCTTGCCGAGGATCTGCGGTGGCTGCCGCCGCGACCGCTGGCCGGTCGCACAGTGGCGGTGACCCGCGCGCGCGCTCAGGCCAGCGGATTGGCGCGACGCCTGGCAGCGCTCGGCGCGAGCGTGATCGAGGCGCCGACGATCCGTACGCGCACACTCGACGGGCCACCGCTCGACCCCACGCCTTACGACTTGATCTGCCTGACGAGCGCCAATGGGGTCGAGCGCCTGTTCGAGCGCTTGGCCGCCGGCGGCCGCGACGCTCGCTCGCTCGCTCGCTCGCGTATCGCGGCTATCGGTACAAGCACGGCCCACGCGCTGGCCAAGCACGGGATCACGGCCGACGTCGTGCCTGAGCACTTCGTCGCCGAGTCACTCGTGGAGGCGTTGAGCGTTTTCGAGGTGAAGCACGCGCTTGTGGCGACCGCGAGCGGGGCACGCACGGTGTTGCCCGACTCACTGCGCGAGCGTGGCGCACGGGTCGACGTGCTGGCGCTGTACGAGACGGTCGCCGAGCCACTGTCCGAGCGAGCACTGCGCCAAGCACAGGCGGCCGATTACATCACCTTCACCTCGTCCTCGACGGTTGACCATTTCCTCCAGGCGGGTGGCTCGCCGGCCCCCACGACGCGCATCGTCTCGATCGGACCAGTCACGAGCACAACACTCAGGGGGCACAACCTGGAGCCACACGTAGAGGCTCAACGGCACGACATCGACGGACTGGTCGATGCGCTGTTGGCCGACACCGAGTGATCGTGTCGAATGCCGAGACAGGACCGCTCGGCCATCCGCGCATACACCTGCGTCGCACCGACTCCACCAACGAGCGCGCTCGCCAGCTGGCAATCGCCGGGGCACCGCACGGCACGACGGTCACCGCCGAAGAGCAGAGCGCCGGACGCGGGCGACAGGGGCGCTCCTGGCTGGCACCGCCGGGGAGCGCGCTGCTCTGCTCGCTCGTCCTGCACGATCCGTCGCCGTCGCCGTTGCTGTCGCTGATCGCGGGCGTGGCCGTCTGCGACGTCGTCGGCGACGATGCGCGTGTGAAGTGGCCGAACGACGTCGTAATCGAACGGCCTCGTGGAGAGGAGCGGGCAACCGTGCGAGGACAGGTCGATGACGAGGCGCTCCCCACACTCGCCAAGCTCGCCGGCATCCTCGTCGAGGGGCGCCCTCAGGAGAGCTGGGCTGTGCTTGGGATCGGCGTAAATGTAGCCGTGCGCGTCGCAGAGCTACCCCCTGAGGTGCGCGCCGGGGCCGCTAGCTTGCAACGCCCTCCTAGCGCCATCGAGCCTCTGCTCTCTGACCTGCTCGCCGCCCTTACCCGCCGACTCGTCGAGCCGGCAAATGCCTTGCTCGGCTCGTGGCGCGCACGCGACGCGCTATACGGTCGCGTCATCGCCTGGGGCACACCCGGGCCGCAAAGCCAGGGCGAGCATGGACGAGCGGAGGGAATCGACGACAAAGGGCGGCTGGTGGTGCGCCGTGAAGACGGAACGACGACGACGCTCAGCGCCGGCGAGGTTCACTTGGAGCCGGTCGGCTGATCGGCTCGCTCCAGCGCTTCTTCGACATTCTCTTGCAACTTCTTACCTGAGCCCGCGCTGAGCTCCCCTTCCATGCCCTGCTGTGGGGCCTTCTCGTTGGAGAGGGCTTCGGCGAGCACCGCATCGGACGGCACCCCTTCTGTCTTGTCCTTGCCGTTGTTGGAGTTGGAGTTGCGCGTGGAGCGACCGCGCGGACGCGTCGATCGCCCCGGCTTGCGGGTGCGAGCCGGCTTCTCGGGCTGAGTGGTCTGCGTGGGCTGCCCGTCTCGAGTTGACGCGGCCGGCTGCTCCTCTCGAGTTGACGAAGAGACCTGGCTGTCTTGAATTGCCTGCTCGGCCTGAGCTTCCTGCCCTTCCTGCCCCGCCTGCGCAACCTGCGCGGCTTGTGTGGCCTGCGCGGCCTGCGTGGTCTGGCCCGCCTGCGTGGTCTGCGCGGCGGCGGCCCCATTGGCCCGCTGCCCCTGGCCCTTGCGGCGGCGGCGCTGGCCGCGGGCGCGGCGCTTTGGGAAATTGCGCAGCAGCTCTCGCGCCAGTGCCGGGGGCTTGCGCGCCATGCGCGTGCGCGCGCCGCGCAAGACCTCCTCGGCCTCTGGGGTGTGCGCCAGCGCGGCCGCCAGCAATGCCGCCGCCAAACGACGGTCCTGCTTGCGCGCCGCGTGCACCAGCCGGCGAGCGTTGCGGGCGTGGGCGCCGCCGGCCGAGTTGACTAGCAGGCCCAGCAGGCGCTTGGTCTCCGGCCAGCGCTGCACCGCGTACTCCTCGTGCACGTCGCGCGTGTACTCGGCCAGGCGCCAGATCCAGGCGTTGGCCTGGTCGCGGCGGCCTATTCGCCGCTCCACCAGCGCGCGCAGCATGATCTTGGCCGCCTCGCGGCGCTCATCTCGCGGCCACGCGCCGGCTATGTCGATTGCCGTGTCGAACGCGTCAGGGTCGCGTAGCGCGGCGATCTCCGACAGCGCCTTCAAGCGCAGCTGCGGGCTCTTGTTGCGCTGCACCGCGGTGATCAAAAAGCGGGCCTTCAGCTCGCCGGTGCGGTCGAAGTGCAGCATCGCGCGTGCGCGGCGCCAGCCATTTGGCGTGACACGCGCGCCCGCCAAAGCCGCCCAAACGTGCTGCTCACCGTAGTCGAGGTGCTCTACCGCTATACGCCACAGCTCGCGCTCGAACACCTCGAAGCGGCGCTCCTCCTCGGCGCACACAGGCAGCACACGGCGCTCGACGCGCATACGCCGGCCACGGCCGCGGCGCACCGGGCCGACGACGATCGCTCCACCGCGATAAACGTCGCGGTCGAGCAGCGAGTGCAACGTCACGACGGGGTCGTCGTTCTTGGTTGCCGGGTGCACGAAGTCGACTACGAGACCTGCCTCCTTGCCGGGGTGACGACGCGTCACTCGCCCTACACGCTGCTGGTAGATGCGCTTGGAGGCAGTCGGTGCCAGGTGCACGCAGACGGTCGCGCGCGGACTGTTCCAGCCCTCGGCCAACAGCTGGGCGTTGATCAGCACGTCGATGTCGCCGCGCTCGTAGCGTGCCAGCACCTCGGCCAGCTCACGCTTCGGGGTAACGCCTGAGACGCCCATCGCCTTGATGCCTTCGGCGCGGAACGCTTCGGCGAGGTTGTAGGCGTGTTTGACGCCGGCCGCGTAGACGACACCCGGGACGCCGTTGAAGCGCGTCTTGTAGAGGTTGGCGGCGGCCATGTTGAAGGGCTGCTGGTCGAGCAGCTCAGCCAGCTCCTCCTGATCGAACTCGGTGTCCACCTCGCCGCGGCGCAGCGGCACGTTGGCGATCGTGCGCACGCCCACTCCCGGGGAGATGCGCACGCAGCGCAGCGGCGCGATCACGCCTCGCCTTGCCGCTTGGGCCAGGTCGAAGCGCGAGGTCTGCGTCGGGAACAGGTCGGTGACGTGGCGCGCGATCAAGGCGCCGGTGGCGGTCATGCCGATGAAGATCGGGCCTGTCCACGCTCTGATCGCGCCACTTGTCTTCTCGCCCAGCGCGGTATGGGCCTCGTCGCAGATCACGATCGTGTAGGCACTGGAGATCCTGCCGGCGTTGCGTACGAACCACTGATAGGTCTCAACCGTGACGGGGCCGTTGGGCGAGTCCTCGCCGGTGTAGAGCGGGCGCGAGATGCGCTTCTGATAGCCGCGCTGGCGCAGCTCACCGTGGAACTGGTCGACGAGGTTGCGGCGGTGCGTGAGGATCAGGACGCCGCCCGTCTGCGAGGCCTCGACGAAGCCGAGCGCGGCCACCGTCTTGCCGGCGCCGGTGGCGTGCTCGAACCAGAAGCGCTTGGCCGCGTTCGGGTCCTCCGGCTGGTCTGAGACATCCTCCTCGTCCTCGTCCACCCAGTCCTGGGGCTCCTCCTCGGACTCCTCCTCGACGTCCTCCTCGGGCTCGGGCTCCGGCTCGGCCAGATCCAGTTCGTCGTCGAAGTCGTCCTCGTCCTCCTCGGGAGCCTCGGGGGCGGCTCGCTGGACGGGACCCAGGTCCTCGTCGCCTGCTCCCTGCCATAGGGGGTCGTCGTCCTCATCCAAGTCCTCCTCGACGTCGCCGTCGTCGGGCTCTTCGGGCTCGTCCGTCGCCTTGGCGCTCGCGCCGGCTGCCTTCCCCCCGCCAGAGCCGTCGCCGTCGCGCTTGACTTCGTCCGGCCCGAGGATCGCCGCCGAGGCAAGCAACTCCGGTGAGGCCGCCGCGGCCGCGCGGCCATTGCCGTTCACCGCTGAGCGCTGGGCCTCGGCCAGCAGCGCGGTCAGCGTGCCCGAGAGGGCATCGACCTGGTGGGCGGAGAGCACGGTGCCGTCGACCAGCTTCGGCTCGTCCTCGGAGAGGACACGTTCCAGACCTAGCAACAGCGAGAACTCACGCCGCCATGCGGTCGAGGGGTGCTTTGCCCCTTCCTTCAACTCGGAAAGCGCCATGTCCAGCGCACGGCGGCGTGGCGAGCCCTGCGCCAGCGCTACCGCCGCATCCTCGCCCTCGTGCAGGAAGCGCTCGCGCACCAACTTCTCCGCTCGCTTGATTTCGGCGGAACCGGGAATGGACGCGGCCGCGGGGGCCACTGCTGGGGACTCGGCCATAGAGGCTCTGGGCTTCGAGATGGAGCGGTCGCGGAAGGTCGTCCGCTTCGCTCGTGAAAAACCGGCGCTCGCGCCGGTGAGGCTCACAGAAGGCATAGACCACTTTGGTCCTTCCCTCCGCTCCGCTCAGGATACAGCACGAGCCGGGGGATTTGAAGGCGCCGCCATCTGGCAGTCTTATCCGTGATGGACGGAGGCGCCCAATCCCCTTTCGAACCTCGTGCGTCCGCGAATCGCTTGAATTGGGACACATGACCATCCGCCGCACACTTCTCGGGGTGGTGCTGGTCGGCCTGTCCCTGCTGATCGCGATCGGCCTGACCCAGCTGCCAAAGTCCTCCAGCGGAAAACCCGCCCCGCGCCTCACGGTTGTACAGATGCGCGCGCTGCTTGCCGACTCGCCGCCGGCGCTCGCGGCGCTGCACGCACAAGGCGGCATGCTGCTCGAAGGCGGCGCGTCCGCCTTGCACGCACGTCTGGGCGTGCTCAAAGGGTTTCCCGTCGTTATCAACAAGTGGGCCTCTTGGTGCCAACCCTGTAAGGAAGAGTTCGCCGCCTTTCAGCGAGTGAGCGCGGAATACGGGCGGCGCGTGGCCTTCATCGGCATCGACTCAGGCGACTCCGACCGCGCCAAGGCGCTTGCCTTCCTAAAGTCCTTTCCCGTGAGCTATCCCAGCTACTACGACGCGAGCGAGAACCTCGGCCTGCAGCTGACCGACTCGACCTTGACGCCCACGACCGTGTTCATACCTCTCCACGGCCAGCCCTACATTCGCGCGGGTGCGTACCCGAGTGTCGCCAAGCTGCGCGGCGACGTCGAACGCTACGCGTTGGACGGGTGAGGGGGAATGGGTAGAAGCCACGCCAAGAAGCACGCGTCGCATGCCTGAGATCAGGGTGGACCCGCTCAGCGGGCACAAGGTGATTGTCGCCGGGGAACGCTCGGAGCGACCCGGCGGCGAGCCGCGCTGCCCGGCGCCCGCGCCGATCGACGTGGCGAAGGACCCCTTCGCGGCCGGCCGCGAGGATCTCACTCCTCCTGAGCTGTACTCGCTGCGAGACGGCGAGAGTGTCAGTGGCTCAGGTGTGGATGGGCTCAGCGGCTCGACTGCTGATGGCACCGGGTGGAGCGTGAGAGTGGTTCCGAATTTGTACCCGGCCCTGAACGGCGATAGTCCCACCCCGCCCGTCGACGCTCAGCCGGACCTGTTCTATGCGACGGCCGCGAGCGGCGCCCACGAGGTGATCGTCAACGCGCCCGAGTCCGTCGTCTCACTGGCCGAGCTTCCCGCCTCACGGCTTGCTGACGCGATGGAGGTTTGGCGGCTGCGCATGCGGGTGCATTCAGACGCCGCCTACGTGCAGCTGATCGTCAACGAGCGACGCGAGGCCGGGGCTTCCCTGGAGCACACGCATTCACAGCTGTACGCACTCGACTTCGTGCCGGGGGAGGTGGCGCGCGAGCGCGAGCGCTGCGGGGCCTACGCCAACCGCACGATGGGTCGTGGGCTGCTCGAGGATCTCGTGGCCGAAGAGGTACGTCGAGGCGAGCGGATCGTGGCTATCGACGACGAGGCCGTGCTGATGGCGCCCTACGGCTCGCGACTGCCCTTCCAGCTGATGCTGGCGCCACGCGTGCCGCGCATGCGCTTCGAGGACGACGGAGCGCTCGGCTCGGCGCTGTTGCACGACGGACTCACACGGCTGGCGCGCCACTTCGGCTCCTCGCCGCCCTTGAACATGTGGGTGCGCACCGCGCCGCGCGGCGCCGAGCACTTCTGCTGGCGGATCGACGTCGCTCCCCGCCTCACCCACCTCGCCGGCCTGGAGCTCTCAACCGGCGTGAACCTCAACATCGTCGCGCCCGAGCACGCGGCCAGCGTGTTGCGGGACGCGTGAAGGCACCTCGAGTGGGCGCCGTGCGTGCAAGCCGTGGAGTCATACGAAATAGGCCTTCACACCCTTGCTAAGCATGCCGTCGCTGACTTCACCGGCACGGCCACTCCCGGCCCACCGGCACGCCACTTCGGGGGCCCCGGCACGCGACTTCGGGCGCGCCGGATAGGCTCCCTGCGTGCCACCGGTCGAGCGTATCGTTCCCAGCTTCGTCGCCGAGCCACCGCGCGAAGGTTTGCCCTACGGGCGCTGGGCCGAGCGGCTGGAAGAGGAGCTGCTTGCCTGCTGGGCGGCGCTTGACACGGACGGCGAGGAGCTTGGTGAGCCTGGCGAGATCGTCTGGTACCCCGACAGGGGTTGGCACGGGCGACGCTACGTGCCGGCCACTTCGATTACGACGAACGGATATGAGCTGTTCGGCTATGTGCGCTTCGTCAGCGGGCTGAACGACGAGGAGCCGATAGAGCTCACCGCGCGCGGCGACTTCACCGAGGAGACGGCCGAGCGCAACCCAGATTGGAAGCTGGACGTGTGCGACGAGGTGATCGGCGCCTGGCACGGACAGAACGGTGCGCTCGCCGCGATGACGCTCGTTTGGGGGCGGCCATTGGTGGGGGCGGGCCGGGTCGTGACCGCCGAGTTGGGGCGCACCACCGTCGACCAATGCCAGCTGATCGAGCAGCGCTTCACCCTGATCGCGCCCGACGATTACCTGTATGACCTACTCGAGATCAAGCTGTGGGGCGGCAAAGGCCAGGAACTTGCTTGCGAGTCTTTGTATGACGAGGCGGAGGCAGCCGACGAGGCCGATGCCGAGGACGAACCCGACACCAGCAAGGAACCCGACACCGACGTGGACTGAGAACCTGTCTCAAAACCTGCGGCAACGCATGCAGGTTTGAGACAGGTTCTATGCCGAGCTCGACGCCGACGAGGACCAACCAAACCCTGGGAGGACCGATGACAGAGCGTAGACCCGTGAAGACGGAGCATCATCTCGCAAAGGCGCTGCACCCCAGCCCGCGCGTGCTCAAGGAGGCGATGGGTGAGGCCGAAGGCTTCAACGCGAAGTTCGCGGTGCTCATAACAAGGCTCGTCGGCACGATGTGGTGTGCCTACCTGTTCGCCGTGATCGCGCTGATCGGCCTCGGCCCGGCGCTCAAACCGGGCGGCGAGGGCATCGTGTCGTGGATCGCGCAGACGTTTCTGCAGCTCGTTCTGTTGTCCGTGATCATGGTCGGCCAGAACGTGCAGAGCCTCGCCGCCGACGCGCGCTCGGCGAACACCTTCAAAGATGCCGAGGAGATCCTCGACCGGCTCGACACACATACGCAAGGGGGCTTGAAGGAAATACTCGATCGCTTGGACGAGATCGCCGGCACGGCAAAGTCGCCCGCTACAACGAGCCCGGGCCAGCCTCCTCGAGGCGCGGCCTGAGCAGCTATTAGTAGTGCTTTGTTAGGTGTGTTGTAGGTTTCGGGGGTGGGGTGGCGAACCTTTTTCGTGTTTGGTCATCGGCACGGGGAGGGATCATGGCGGCTATGGCTGTTGCGGATGTGGATGGGTTGGGGGTCGTTGGGGGGCG
>DATAXK010000019.1:0-164910 GCA_036266805.1 Solirubrobacteraceae bacterium | reverse complement strand
CGGATACCGATACCGACGCTCAACACACGGCAACAACGGCTCGATACGAGCCCACAACCCATCACTGACCAAAGGTTTCGCCATAAACACCGTCTACGACAACAGCATCCCAAAACCTCTTTCTGTTAGACGCTCTAAGGAGCACTCCGCCCGTGCGGAAGCAGTTCCTACGGCAGCATCACGATTCGCGCCGTTGGCGTTTTCGATAAGACCGCCGCGTGCGAGCCTGAACATTCACCGACCGGAATACAGGAGCCCACGTCTAGCGAGGGCCGGTCAAGGTCGGCTATTGGAAGCTCCGACACGCCGACCACCGCTGGGGAAATATTCTGGGGAAATACCGACATCCATCTGACCGACCAGCTACACTTGATATCGTGGTGTTTGCAGGACTTTCGTGGATGCCGGAGGAGGGACTCGAACCCCCGACACGCGGATTATGATTCGTGTCGAGGGGTGTTGTGGAGTGTCCCTCGGTCGGCGAGATTCGCTCTATTGCTGGGGATTCGCGTCTAGGCTGTTTGACTCTTTGGCGTCGAGTGGTGTGGGGCATGTTTGCACTTTGTTTGCACCCCGCGCTGGGCCACGTGGCCGAGAGCAGCCGTGTGTATTTGCCACTGCTCAGGGGCGGGACGCATTGAGCGACGGAATGTCGGTGGTGGCCGAGATGTATTGGGCGAGCGGCGGATCAAGCCGTTCAGCGACCCAAAGAAGATCTTCGAGTCGTGCTACGAGATTTGTACTCAGGAGCTGCTCGTGGTGGGCAACGCGGTTGCGCAGGTCGTGCAGGCGACCGACGCGGGCGTCGATGTCGCTGCGGCTTGTCTTGGGCGGGAAGGCGGTGTGCAGGTAGGGCACCCACAAGCCCTTCTCGTGGGCCTTCGAGGATAGGTAGCGCCAGAAGCCGAAGGTCAGGTTCGCAATGACCTTGCCGGGAGGCGCCGATGGGCCTCCCGCATAGCGCACTGCCGTCTCAATGATCTCGCGTGACTTGCGATTGACATCCACGGACGATGGTGCCCTGCCATGGGCGCGCTTGGTGCGGTGCAGGGGCGGGAACACGATCGTTGCGGCAAACGTCCAGTGCGGGTATCCCGGAGGCGTGGCGCCTGTCAAGGCTCTGTCGTAGGCGTTGCGAAGCGCAACCTCGAAGTGTGCGAGGTCGCGAAGGACAGCCGCGCTGGCACGGGCGTTCCAGTCGTATAGGGCAAGCGCCTTGGCTCGGTCCTGGCCTGCCTCATCCAGGTACCTCTGAAGCCGAGGGGCACTCAACCACCGCTCCAGCCACGGCCCGTCCTTGGGCTGGTCTGCATGATTGGCATCAGGAATCATTGTGCTTTGCCGCCGGTGGGGTTATAATTCCGTTGGAAAGCCCCGGTGGACCGCTGACTTCGGTCATGTCGCCGGGGCTAAGTCGTTTAACGACGGTAGGCGAGGAGTTTGCGACTCGTCTACCTTGCCAGATGATCGTTCACGCTCAGGACAGAGAGTGTGCGGAGTCGAGATTGATCCGAATGCGATCTGCCGGAAGCGCAAAGACCTCGTTTTCGCGCTTGAGCTGCTCGGGCGTCTTAAGTCCAGCGCGCAGTGCCTCCTCATCGGCGCGGCGAGCGCTCTCCTTTTCGTCCCAGAGCTGTTGAGCATCGACATATTCGACTGGCACGCTCATCGTTCTGTAGAGAATAACGCCTCCTCGGAAGATCTATAGTCATTTCGCATCATTTGCGAACACTATGGGGGATTGCCAGCGGCTCCCCGATGTCGCCGTCGAGCAGGTGGACGTAGGTCGCGAGCGTGAACGCGGCCGAATGATGACCGAGCCAGCGCTGGACCTGGACCGCGTTGCGGCCTTCCGCGAACAGGATGGAGGCGCAGGTGTGGCGGAAGGCGTGGAAGCCGACCCATGGAAGGTCTGCGGCCTCCCGAGCGGGTTGGAGCACTCGCCGGAAGAGGTTGTTTGGCATGAGTGGCGATCCGTTGGCGGCTGGGAATACGGGGTTCTCGTCATCGGGCCACTCTGTAGCCCCGTGATGCTGGTGGAGTGCCGTGGTGAGCAGCGGATCAAGTGGGATCTCGCGACGGCCGTAGCGGCTCTTGGGCGGTCCCATCCGGCCCTTCACGAGCGCTCGGCGGACCTTGACGTGGGGGACGCGCGTCAAGTGCCAGATGCCTCCACTGGAGTGCAATGGCCTCGCTGATGCGAACGCCCGTGGCAGCCAGGAACCAGAAGAACAGGTGCCATTGCGCAGGGACCAAGGCAAGCATCTCGCCCAGGTCGTCGCGGCTCATCGCCTTCGCCTCGTCATCTTCCATGTCCTCGACGGTCGGCCGATGCGGCAGGTCCACGTCTCGCGCCGGGTTGGATCGGATCAAGCCCTCGCGAACAGCCGTCGTCAAACAGGCCCGTAGCGGCGCCATGATGTTGCGCACGGTCGCATCCGACAGCAATCGTTTCTGTGCCTGCTCATCGCATAGCCAAGCAACGAACCCGGCGATCTTCGACGGCGTGATCTCCGTGAGACGCAATCGTGCCGGGAAGTAACGGCAGATGTATTGCTCGATCTGCCGCCGATAATCAGCGCGGGTTCCCTCACGAAACCCGCGCCTTCCACGTCCCTGGTAGCGCTCCACCCACTCCAAGGCGTACTCGTGCAGGGTGGCCCGCGAGCGTGGCTCGAACTCCCCGCGCTCGATGTCCGTCGTGCGTGCGGCCTTAAGGCGGCGAGCCTCGTCAATCGTCCGGCAGGACTCCCAGTGCTGCTTGCCGTCAACGCGGTAGCTGAACACGTAGCGGCTGCCGCGCTTGAAGATGCCCGGCGTACGTGTCTTCTCAAGCCGAGCAGACATCGCTCTCGCTCCGTTGGCGAGCGTGGGCGCCACTCCCGAAGGAGCGACGCCCACGGCAGGATTGGAGTCTCATCACAAGGACAGGCGATCTGCGTGGATCGCCGCGCGCGAGGCGCAGAAGACCCGTTTGTTGATCCGTGTCACAAGCCCCAGTGCGTCCAGTTCGGCGATCGCGTCCACGACCTCCAGCCGGTTGCCCTTCTCGCGGACCAGCTCCTCGACTGTCCACGGCCGGTCCTCGGCCAACAGCGAGGACAGGACTCCTTGGGTGTTCGTGCTCATGGTTCCTCCTTTGGTTGGAGGCCCCGGGAGGACTGCTCTGGCAGGGAAGCCAAGCCGTCTGACTGGTAGCTTGACTGGCGTGCCGGGAGTTACAGCTCACGGTGCCACGGCGCCCGGATGAGCCTCTCATCGCGGGCGCCAACTTGTATGTATGTTCGATCGGGTCGAGCCTAGCGCAACTTAGCCCAACTGTAAAGGTCGCCGAGCGATGCCACCCACCCGCCGCCGAGCAGAGCCAGATACCGACGCCTACCGCATCCTCGGCAAGGCTCTGCGTGAGCTGCGCGAGCAGGCCGGGCTCACCCAAGAGGCGCTCGCGGCACGAGTAGACATCGGCGCCACATACGTCTCGCAGGTGGAGAACGGCCACCGTGGTATCCGCTGGCACACCCTCCTTGCGTTTCTGGCAGCGCTCGACGTCGATCTCCGCCAGCTCGGCGAGGCGATGGACAAGCAAGAACGCAAGTCCTCGTAGGGATCTCGTCGAGGTCATCGGGTTCGTCCTTCGATGTAGGCGTCGAGGTCGTCACGATGCAGGAGAACGCGGCGACCGTCTCGGCGGGGGTTGAGCTTGCCGAGCGCAATGAGGTCATAGATGCGGTCCTTTCCACAGCGAAGCCGCTCAGCCGCGTCGGCCACGTTCAACCAGGGAGTCGCGGCTGGCGTGGGGACGAGCGCGGCAGCACGCTGAGCGATCTCGGCTAGCTGCTCGTCGGTGAGCTTGACGGTCAACTCGATCATCGCCCGGACACCTCCTTTCACGACTCGCGGATCACAAGGGAACGATTCGCCTTCTCTCTTAATGACTGTGAGAACGCGAAAGCGGCCATGTAGTTTGGTTTGGCCTGTTGGGTCCCTGTGGTTGCGGGCTCGCCATCGCACGGAGCGAAGCCCGTAGGGCGTAGCGATGCGGTGGCGATGCAGTGGCGTCCGGTGCCCTGTTGAGGGTGTGGCAGACGACGGGATGACTCGATTAAAACGGCTGGCGCCAGCTGGGTGCCCTACGTTGGATTTGTCTCCCGCCGCCTGTCACGGACGCCGCCATGACTTCATAGAAGCGTGCTGCTTGCTCGACATGGCTTTGTCTGGCGGCCTCCACATCACCAGCGCCAACCAGCAAATGAGGAGACCGAAATTCATGATCGCAGTAGGCGTGGACACCCATAAGCACCAGCATCTCGCTGTCGCCGTGGACCTTCTCGGACAACTACTCGCAGAGATCACGATCACCGCGACTCTCGCGGGATACCGCGAGCTGCTCGCGTGGATCGGTGAGCTTGAGGGAGAGAGCCGGGTTGGGATCGAGGGCGCCGGTAGCTATGGCGCCGGGCTATGCGAATACCTCCAGGGCGAAGGCATCACGGTGTTCGAGGTCGAACGACCCCGCCGCCGCGAGCGCCGCACCGGCAAGTCCGACCGGATCGATGCGCTCCTAGCCGCCAAGAAGGTGCTCGCCAGTGACGGGCTCTCCACCCCAAGAGGTCACGGCAAGCGCGTCGCGCTGCAAATGCTGCTCGTCGCCTATCGCTCCGTCATCAGCGAGCGCTCACGCCTCTATAACCAGCTCCAAGCCCTCCACGTCAGCGCACCAGCCACGCTACGGGAACGGATTGGGCCAGCGAAGAACGGCGCGAAGCTCGCCAGACGACTCACCGGGATGCGGACCCGTCCGAACGCCAGCCTGCAAGAGAACACCACCCTGCAAGTGCTGCGCGATATCGCCAACCGCACCCGCACGCTCGATCACCAGGCCCAGGACTACACCCGCCAGATTGACGCGCTCGCACGCGAACTCGCTCCCGCGCTACTCCAAGAGCCCGGCGTCGGACCGATCTGCGCGGTGGCAGCCGAGTACCGGCACACCACCGCACGCGGGGTCCTCGAGGGCGACGTACCCGACCCGCAGCTCCACAGCCATGTGGTCATCACCAGCGCGATCCGCGAGGACGGTCAGATCGTCGCCGTCGCCTCCCGTCCGATCTTCCGATCCGCCCGCGAGCTTGGCGCCTACTACCGCTCATCGCTTGCGCACCAACTCCAGCAGCGCGGTTATGCGATCGAGCGGGGCACCGGCAAACATGGCCGCTACTTCGAGATCGCGGGTGTCCCACGAAGTATGTTGGACGCTTTCTCCGCTAGGAGTCGTGAGGTCGCCAGAGCCGCCGAGCGCTTCCGGGCACAGTGGGGCCGCGCCCCCGAGCGCGGCGAGCTTCGAGCGCTCAAGCTGGAGAACCGCAAGGCCAAGATGCTCGTCACGCGCACCGACCTTCAGAGCGCATGGAACGACACCGCCGCGCGCTTTGACTTCACCGGCGACGAGCCCGGACGGCTGCTCAGCGCCGTCGCCGAGCACACGCCAGAGGGTGCGCTTGAGGATCGTGTCGAGCAGCGCCTGACCGAGCGCGCCGCGACCTTCGAGCCCGGCGAGTTCCGAGCCGTCCTGCTGGAGCAGTCCGTCGGCGAGGTCTCGCCCCACGAAGCGCTTGAGCGCTCACGAGCAATGATCGCCGAGCGCCGCGTCCTGCCGTTGGAGGGCGGCCTGATGACCACGCTCACGGTGCGCGCCCGCGAGCAGGCGATCGAGCGCAGGTTCGCCACGCTCGCCAGCACAGGCGGCCGCGACGTTGGCAACGTGGCCCGCACCCTCGCAAGCGATCAGATCGCCGAGCGCATCGGCGGACGCCTCAGCCCCGAGCAGGCGCACGCCCTGCAGGTCATCACCGGCCCCGAGCGCGCCGCGGTCCTCGTCGGACCCGCCGGCACCGGCAAGGGCGTCGTGATCGACGCCGCCGCCCGCGCCGAGCAGTACGGCGGCCATCAGACCTTGGGGATCGCGGTGTCCGGGTCAACCGCCCAGCGTCTCGGCCAAGACAGCCCCGCGCTCGCCGGCCGGACCCTCACGCTCGACGCACTCGTCTCGCGCGTCGAGCGCGGCCAGCTCCACATCGACGCGGACACGACGATCTACTTCGATGAGGCCGGCATGGCCGACACCGACCGGCTCGACCGGCTCACCGAAACCGTGGAGCACAGCGGGTCAAAGCTCGTGGCGATCGGCGACGCCGCCCAGCTGCCCTCGATCGGCGCGGGCGGCATGTTCGCCCGGCTAGACGAGATCGCCCCGAGCGCCGAACTCTCAAACATTCGCCGCACCCTCGACCGCGACGAACAGCGCGCATGGTCAGACCTACGCGCCGGGCGCTCAGACCGCGCAATGGCCCACTACCACGCACGCGGACAACTGCACATGGCAGACACCCGCGACGAGGCCGTCGAGCACGCCGCACAGAACTGGGCGGCACTCACCGAGACCCACGACCCAAGCGAAGTCGCGCTCATCTCCGACGCCTCAAACCAGGAGATCCACAGGCTCAACGCCCGCGCCCAGCACTTCCGCGCAGAGCGCGGCGAACTCGGAGACCTCGAAGTCCCCGTGCCCGGCATCCACTACGGCATCCGCCAAGGCGACCGCGTAGCCATGATCGACCAGCACCACGAGCCCGGCGTCGAGCGCATCGAGAACGGCAGCCGCGGCGAAGTCCTCGACATCACCCCGGCCGGCGAGGTGCTGATCGAGTTCGACGTGACCGCCCGCCAGCGAACCTTGGCCGGCGATGACCTCAGCCGCGTGCGCCTCGGCTACGCCCAGCACATCCACCGCGCCCAAGGCGCGACCGTCACCCGCACCTTGGTTGTCACCGGCGGCTGGCAGACCAGCAAGGAGCCCGCCTACGTCGAGGCATCCCGCGCCCGCCAAGGCACCGACTGGTTCGTCTCCCGCCAGGACCTCGGCATTGAAGGGCACGACACCAACCGCATCCAGCGCCTCGCCGAGAACATGCAGCGAAGCCACGCACAGACGCCATCGCTTGCCCACCCCGAGCTGGCAGACCGCGACTACGGCACGCACTTCCATCGCTCGATCGCACCCAGCCGCACCAGCCGCATACCGGGGATCGTCCGCGCGATCAACCGGATCGTCAACCCACCAGCACAGGAGCGAACACGATGAGCCAACGACGACAGATCGTGCTGCCCGATCCCGTGGACCTCCAGCTACGCGAGCTGGCGGCCGGGGCAGACACGCCGCCTTCGACGCTCGCCGCGCAGATGGTGCAAGCAGGGGTCGCCCAGGCAGCCAAGGACGGCAAGGTTCGACCGCTGCGCCCCGCGCCGGCGCTCGTCGGCGGCGGCGATAGCGAGCGCGCACCGTGGCTTGAGCCCTACGGCGGGGACAGCGAATGGCGCCAGCAAATGTGGGGCGCTCTCGTCGCGCTGCACGGCCGCTACCCGACCCAGCTCGCCGCGCTCAACGACAAGTGGTGGAAGGACGAATCTCAGACCGAGACGCTGTGCGCGCTCGCCGTATGGCGAGCCGAACTGGACGAAGCTGGCCAGGACCCCCGCGACGAGCTGGCCTTCCAGAACCAGCTCGCCGACTACGCCCAAGTCCTGCGCCAACAAGGCGGCGGCGTCACCAAGGCGTGGAAGCCCGGTGCGCCACCGCCCGAGTGGGCTCCGAAGTAGCCACCCAACCAGACCGACCGTTACATCTTTGGCTGCCTCTGTGTCAGCTTCGCGTCACCCGCTCACAACGCCGCACAGGCTGAGTACGGTCGATCCACAACTGCACATTTTGGCCCCAGCGACAGCGCTAACTGCCCTGGGGCCGTGACACAAGGAGCCGTAACTCCCCATGCACAAACACCGTACCCCAGAGGGTTTGGCGGAGCACGCCTGCATCGACCAGGCCGTCCTCAACCTCATGCTCGATCTAGAGCGTCAGCGTCCGTGGTCAGAAGACGAGATCGCCCGCACCATCAGCGTACCCGGCGATGTCCGCGACAGCCTCCGGCGCCTACGCGCCTCAAAGCTCATCCACCGCTGGAACGACCTCGCCGTCGCATCGCACCCAGCCGTCCGCTTCTTCGAGATCACCCAGCCCGCCGCCAACCTAAGCCCAGGCGACTACGAGGAGCGTCATTGGGATCAGGCCGTCCTTGAGGGCCTGCTTGCACGAAGCGCCGCGGGCGAAGGGCCGCGCACCGAGCAGCAGACCTATGAAGCGTTCGGCGCGACCAAGCGGAAAAAGCGGATCAAAGTCGCAGACGCACTGGATCGTCTCGACGGCGCCGGGCTGATCGAACGCCGCAGTGGGCGTTCGATTGCCTCCGAGCTTGCCCGGCGCCTTGACGAACTCTCGATCTGACGCGGGTCGGCCATGCGCGTCAACGAACTGGCCTTGAGCCAGGCTGTCCTCTCCAGCCTGGCCAAGGTCGGCATCCACACGGTCGAGCAGCTCTCCGGGCACCGTACCGGCGAGCTGCTCAATCGCCCCGAGTTCAGCAGCGGGGTAGAGCTATACGAGCTGATCTGCGAGCTTCATCGCCACGGCCTGACGCCGTTCTCCGGCCACGGCGGACACATCGAGACTGAGCGCGAGCTGGAGATATTCCGTCTCCGTGCAGTCGAGGGCTTGCCCTTCACCGAGATCGGGAAGCGGGTCGGTCTCCACCGAACCCGCGTCGATCAGCTTCTACGCCTGCACTTTCGCCTCAACGAAGTGCCGCCGGCAGCCAAGCGCAGAAGGCGAGCGCGCAATGACTGATCTCTCGCCGCAGGACACACGCCCGAGTGCGGGCCGCGAGCCGATTCTCGTCATCGAGGCCAGTGCGGACTTCGGACGGGCGCTCGTCGAGCAGCTCGCCGCCGACGGTCATCCAGCGGAGCTTGCCCGCACCGCCGGTCATGCCGAGATCGCAGCAGGCGCCCGCCCACCACGATTGGTCGTGCTCGGAGAACTCAACACGCCGAGGGGCACCCTCAATCTGCTGGAGACCATTCGCGGGCACCACCCGCAGGCAACTCAGCCGCAGACAACCTCCCCGTGGCTACAGAACCTCCCGGTGATCGTCCTCAGCTCACGCACAACCGAGCCCGACATGCTGCGCGCGTTCGAGGCAGGCGCAGATGACTTCCTAGCCCGTCCCGCTCCTTACCTGGAGCTGCGAGCACGCCTACGAGCGCTGCTACGCCGCGCGGCCGGCAGCACCCAGCAAACAGGGCCACTCCAGGTCGGCCCGTTGACGATCGAACCGGCCGCCCATGCGGTGAGCCTCGCAGGCAAACGCATAGAGCTATGCCGTCTTGAGTACGAGCTGCTGCTGCACCTGGCAAGCGACCCGCAACGGGTGTTCCACAAGCACGAGCTACTAAAAACCGTGTGGGGATACCGCTCGCCCGGCACCACAAGGACGCTCGACAGTCACGCCAGTCGCCTACGCCGCAAGCTTGGCGCGGCGGGAGAACGCTGGGTCATCAACGAGTGGGGAGTCGGCTACCGACTGGTCTGAGATGTAGAGACGTTGCGCGGTAGCAGTTCGGCGCTTCGCGGGGGATCGGCCGATTCGCGTGTCGCCGTCGACAGAAGACGGAGGCAGTCGTCATCCGTGGCAGTCCGCCAGCGCAGCGATGAACGGCTCGCGGATGGCCGGATCGCAGTGCTGCTGCTCAAGCGCCCGCTTCTCGGTGTCTGGGTCATCGCCAGCCGGAACGTCGGTCCCCGCACCGCACGCCAGCGGCAAGGACGAGCGGCCATCCCATGCGGGACCTGGGAAGGTTGCGTCGATTTCGATGCGCTTACCGTCCAATCTGATTGTCAGGTATCGGTGAACGTCAACGAGCCCCTCGTCAGGAACGGTCGCTGCGGCCGTAGCACCGAACAGCTCTCGCGCACGAGCGCGATCCAGCGCGTAGACACGGTGAACGATGCGCGGCTCTGTCTCGGGGAACCGCTCAGTCAGAGCACGGGCGAGAAACAAGTGCTTGGTGGAACAGGTACCGCGGTGCTCACGCAACATCCCCTCCACTGTGCGATCACTCGGGCGGCCATACGGCAATGCCCGTACGGCTTCAACAAGGTCGAGCAGCGTGGCGTCAAATGCGGTGAGAGCGTCGATGAACCCAGGTTAGAGCGGGGCCGTTTGGAAGCCTCGACACTTGGCGCAAACCGTCGAGTTCGCGATCCGAGTGGTTCAAGGCGCCAAGGCTATGCGCTGGGAGTGGTCTGCCCGTAGATGAAGAACTCCGGCGTTGTCTGTACCTGCGCGTCCCACCCGAGGTCGGCAAGCCGCTGGTGTAGTCCGTGGGGCTCGTAGAAGCGCTTGACGATGCGAAACTCGCGGCCATCGGCAAGCCTCCGGGTCATCGTCTCCTCCCGACGATCGGGCAGCCGATGATCCGCAGCGGAGGACAACTCGCTGGGCAGGCTGTCTACGAAGAAAACCCTTCCCCCAGGACGAAGCGCCCGCCCGACTTTCTCCCAAAAGACCTCAAACTGCGCCTCCGGCACATGCGAGAGCCAGAAGCTGAAGAAGCACACGTCGTAGCTCGCGGATGGCTCCCATGCGAACAGGTCTGCGGGCACGTAGCTCACCCTCGGATCGTCCAGCCCGGCGCGTGCCAGCTCGATCACCTCTGGCGAGGCGTCCACAGCGGTCACGGTGTCGGCGTGCTCAACCAGTCGGCGAGTCCACAAGCCTGTTCCGCACGCCAACTCCAGCACCTCCCCCGACGGCTGGAAGCGCTCCAAGGCGTCCTCGACCTCCGCTGCGTCGGCGAACCACCGCGCGTTTGCGTCGGCGCCGCGGTCGTAGCGCCCGCGGCGAAACCACCAGTCGTCGTACTCACCGGCCCGCTCACGGTAGTACCGAGCCTGCTCGGCGAGCAACCCCGTCAACTGTTCGGTCATGCCTTCTCCTCCCGCGGGTGAGCCAGACAGGTCGATCCTACCTCGCACGCGACCGAGTGAAACCCGACCGATAATTTGCTAGTCACGCTCGCGGGCTGATTGGAGTGGTCTGGAGTGCGGCCAATCGGTGCATGTTTCAAGAAACAGCGCTCACTGGTGAGCTGATTGGCCGCTCGATCATCGGTCGAGCCCTGTGTCGAGCCCAGCTCGAACCCGCGTAGACCCTCGGCGCCGGTTCCTTCACGCCATCAGACCGTTTCGCTCACCGGCCGAAGGAGTGCCAGCACATCACGGAGGTCGTCAGTATCGAGAGTATGGGTCGCTGCTGCCCGAGCGTCGGACGTGGCGTTCAGCGCGATCGACATGCCGGCGCGGCGAAAGAGTGGAACGTCCGAGCGAGAGTCGCCGACCGCGGCGACTTGGCTCATCGAAAATCCGTTCTGCACACACCACTTCTCTACGAAGCGCACCTTGTCATGCTCATCGAAGTAGCGGGTCACGATGCCCGACAACACTCCGCCGTTGACCCGCATCTCCGTCCCGCTTACTGCTGCGAAGCCGTAGCGTTCCCGCAACATCTCGGCCGCGAAGCTCCAGGTGATTGTTCCCAGCAGCAAGCCGACCCTCGCGTCCGCAAGCACCCGGAACGTCTCGGCCATCCCAGCGATCCAGGTGCCGTCCGTGAGCACTCGCCAAGCGTCAGCCGTGCTCTGCCCGCAAGCCATCCGGCAGACGTGTCCGCCACGACGCTATTGGATATCTCGTGTGCGTGAAACGCTCGCTCAAGCTCCACGATCTCCTCCGTCTGCCCGAGCCACTGCGCGAGCAGGAGCGATACGGACGTGCCGCGCAGCAATGTCCCGTCCAGATCGAAGACGATCACTGGGTAGAAGCCCGGCTCACCCACCCGTAGGATCATAAGTCGTAGCTCCCAGACGCGCCGCAACGGGCCCGCGGCCTATCTGTGCGCGAGCCCGTGCGCCGCGGCTGCTCGGTGTGGGCGCGAGTCGGCCAGCAGGCCGAGCGGCGAGCCGTCGCCAGAGACCTTCCCAGTGGCGCTGGAAGCTCATCGCGCACACGGGGCTACTGAACTACGCATAGCTTTATGGCTCCCCGCGAGCCCACTCGACGCCGATAGGATCGGCTGGTGGGCATCTCCCCGTACCTGCGTCGCTTGCGCGAGGCCGTTGGCCGTGAGTTGGTGCTCGTGCCGTCCGTGGCTGTGCTTCCACGAGACAAGGATGGTCGCCTACTGCTCGTGCGCGATGCGGAGACAGGGCACTGGCAGACGATTGGAGGTGCGATCGAGCCCGACGAGTCACCGCAGGAGGCAGCGCTCAGAGAGGCCCGCGAGGAGGCCGGGGTCGCGGTCGGACTTGCCGGCATCCGTGGTGTTGTCGGCGGGCCGGCCTTCCGCATGACCTATCCCAACGGCGATCAGGTCGCCTATGTATCAACGGTGTTCGACGGGTACGTATTGGACGGGACGCCTCGCCCCGATAATGACGAGACCTCTGCGGTGGGGTGGTTCTCCGAGACCGAGCTTGAAGGGCTGGATCTCTCCTCATTTACCCGCTCGCTGCTCGGGGCGATGAACATCCTGCCGGTCGAGCCAGGAGTCGACGGTCGTTCATTGCGGTGAGCATTGACCTCTCACAGCGAGCATCTGACCGAGGCGTTGGGTCGTCGCCCTCATTCCAATCGGTGCTGTTGCCTGTGGCGGAGGCTGAAGCGCTCGTGGAGCCGTTTCGCCGAGTCGGCGACTGGTCGAGCGCACACGGCATCCCGGCGCACATGACGATCGCCGGGCCGTGGCCCCTGTCCGTGAGCCTCCCGATCGAAGCGCTTAGCAATCTGGCCAGCGCGATCCGTGGAGCCCGCTACACACTCAGCACCGTCGGAACGCTCGGCGGCGCGATCTGCCTGCTTCCCGCAGACGACGCTGTGGCTCTCCGCTGGCGAGCGGACATCCTCGATGCGGTCGGCGCTCCAGATGAAGTCGATGAGCAATGGCGCATCCATCTGACGGTATGCCGGGGCGCAAACCGAGCGACCGTAGGGAAGGTCGAGCAGGCGATAGGCCGAGCGCTGCCTCTGAGTTGCGAAGTGCGAGGACTGCTCGTTGCGCAGATGCTCGGCGATTCTCAGGTGTCGGTGCGGCCACTCTAAGCCAGCGGATTGCGCTATCGAGACGGCTGGCTGCCGCGCCGGCGGAGCAAGTACCGCCGTGTCGTAGTCTCCCAGGCGTCATGGACTGGCAGGCGTGGCATCGAGACTACACGGACCCGGATTCCGCCCTCGGCCGCCGGCTGGTGGTCGTCCAGGCGCAGATTCGCGCCATGCTGGATCACGCGCCTCCTGGCCCTATTCGCGCGATCGGGGTCTGCGCGGGCCAGGGCCATGACTTGATCGGAGCGCTCGCCGGGCATCCTCGCCGCGAAGATGTCGCAGCTCGACTCGTGGAACTTGACGAGCACAACGTCACGCTTGCGCGACAGGGGACGCTAGCAGGGGGTCTTCACGGCATCGAGTCCATCGTCGGCGATGCCTCCGTCACCGACGCATACCACGGCGCCGTGCCAGCCGACCTGATCCTGCTCTGTGGCGTGTTCGGCAACATCAGCAAGATCGACGTCACCAACACGATCAACCACCTCCCGCAGCTAAGCGCTCCGCAGGCCACGGTCATCTGGACACGCCATCGTCATCCGCCCGACCTCACGCCCTTCATCCGGGAGATGTTCGAGCACGCTGGGTTTGACGAGCTGGCCTTCGTCGATTCTCCCCCGTTCGGTGTCGGCGCCAACCGCCTGCGCGTCTCGCCGCAACCGTTCCAGGCCGGTGTACGGCTGTTCGAGTTCGTAGGCTATGACGTGCTCGCGCCTGACTTCCACGCAACGCGCCACTCAGTCGACACGGTGAAGCCGTAGCCGATGCCTTCCACGCTGAGATCGCCCGTCGTGGCGAACGTCCTGCGACGGCTCCATGCACAGGCCGACGACGAGGACTCGCTGGCCGCACAGCGCGTCCGCGTACGCGAGGTGGAAGTCGGCCACCGGCTCGCGCAGGATCAGCGATACGAACTCTATGGCGCTGCGCCGCTGTCGATCGCCCCCGAGGTCGGGCAGCTCCTCTACTTGCTCGCGCTGAGCACGAGACCACGGCAGATCGTCGAGTTCGGTAGCTCGCTCGGCGTCTCCACCATCTATCTCGCCGCCGCAATCCGCGACTGTGGCAGCGGAACACTCATCACGAGCGAGTACCACGCGCAGAAGGTCGAACTTGCATCGCAGAACCTCGCCGACGCTGGTCTCGCCGATCTCGTCGAGCTGCGCTCCGGCGATGCGCTTGACACGTTGGAGAACATCGCCGAGCCGATCGACCTGGTGTTCCTTGACGGGCGCAACGACCTCTACCTGCCGATCCTTCGCCTCCTCGAGCCGCGTCTGTTGCCCTCTGGCCTCGTGATCGCCGACCTCAGCGCCAACGATCCAGACCTTCTCCCGTACCTGGGGTACGTCCGCGAGCCGGCCTGCGGCTACTTCTCAATGACCGTCCCGCTCGATGATGGCGTCGAGCTTTCGGCGCGCGAAGGGGACGGACGGCCGTGACCGATCGGCGGCTGCTGTTCTTCGGTGACTCCCTCGTCGCCGGCGTCGGCGATCCTAGCGGCAGAGGCTGGGTCGGCCGGGTTGTGGCGGCATCCTTCGGGTTCGGGCTCCCCCTGACCGCGTACAACCTCGGCGTCAGACGGGAGACCTCAGAGCAAGTTGCGGCGCGCTGGCGCAACGAGGCGCTACCACGCCTATTGCCGGAAGCCGATGCGAGGATCGTTGTGTCGTTCGGCGCCAACGACACCACGATCGAGCATGGCCGGCTGCGCGTAGCGCCCGAGTGCTCTTGCGCTGCGTTGGATGGCATCCTCCACGGCGCTGCCGCGCTCGGCCTGACCCCGCTGGTGATCGGGCCGGCGCCGGTTGACGATGCTCAGCAGAACGAGCGCATCCTGGCACTGTCCGCTTCGTTCTCGGAGGTTTGCTCCAACGCCGATGTTCGCTTCATCGGTGTCGTCGAGCAACTGCTCGTCGCCGAAATCTGGATGACGCAGGTGATGGCAGGTGACGGGGCTCACCCTCCGCAGAGGGGTATCACGCGTTCGCCGACCTCATCCTGGCTGAGGGCTGGACGGACTGGCTACGCGCCGACGCGCAATGAAGCACGCGACTCGCCGAGCAGCTCGTGCCGGTAGTGCCATGCCGACGCCAGGAGTCCGGTGCTCAATGCCGCTGTGAGGAGATTGATAGTCAGCTCTATTGCGCCGGCGTGGCCCTTGGTGTAGATCCCATGCTCCAGGTCGTAGAGCACGTCGAGCGCGCAAAGATAGACGCCCGCTCCGCCGAGCACCAGCAGCCACATGAGGGCGCTCGGTCGACGGCGGGACAACTGGACAGCCGCAATGAGGGCTGCTCCCAGTAGCCAGGCGTCTGCGAGCGGGAAGGACTGCTCAAAGGCGATGTACTCCGCGGCGTGATCGCTGGCGACGATGCCACGGTCAGCGAACCAGGCAACCCAATAAGCGACCAGCAGCACTGAGGTGAAGATCAGCAGCGCCATCACGCGCCGACGCCATGCCTCGAAGTCATCGAGGCCGAGCAGCCGAAAGCATCGCAGCGCACTCGCCTGCGTTGGCTCAGCAGCCAGCGACAAGCTCATCATCACCTTTGATTGTCATCCGTAGCAGGACGATGCTGGTGCCGAGTATCCAGGCAAACAGCATGGCGGGAATCGCAATGATCACTCCTCCCTCAAGCGAGAAGAAACCACTCGCGATCACAAGCGACGCCAGGAGCACGATGTGCGCCAGTGCGGCCACGACCGCAATCCACCCTGTCCAGCCAGGCAGGCGGCTGTCGCGGAGCACCTGCCCAGCATATGAGCCAAGCGCCAGTGCGGTTGGGACTCCGGACATCGCGAGCAGCCCGAATCCGAGGTCGTAGAGCAGCCGGGGATCAGGCGCGTTGGGCGCACGATAGAAAAGCACGAAGGCGACCGTGAAGCCGGCGAGAAGAAGCGTGACGAAGCTGACCAGTCCAATCAGGAAGCACACCGAAAGAACGCTCACGCTGCCAGTCCTCTCCCGCAGCCAGACCCAGACGCCGACACCGAAGGCCAGCCACAGCCCCACCGCGGCCGTACTGAGGACCATCGCGACGAGCAACGCCGAGCGATGCGCGTCGACGTAGCCCGCGATCTCGCCCGCGCTTGCGCCGGTCCCTGGAAACGTCTGCATTTCATCGACGATCGCGCCGGCGATCCCAAGCACGATGCTCACCACGCCGGCAACGCCGGCGAGCCTAATCGTCTTGTACGTGGTGCTCCCTACCTGCTCGCGCGTTGTAATCGCCATGTGCTCCGCCTCCGTGTCGATTGGGGCGGCCCCATGCTCCCAGAGGGAGATCGCGCTGTCGATTACCTGCGAGGTAAGTTCCGCAGCGCCTCGGCGGTCGCCGCGTCGGCGGGGAACGTCAACTCGATTGACAGCTCGGAGGTCGTCACCTCGACCGCGGTGCCGAACGTCGCGACCGTGGCAAAGAACGACAGCTCGACACCATCTGGCCCACGCATCCGCATCAGCGGCGTGAGAATCTGCCCGGCCGCCGCCTCGGAGGCCGGATCGTGCTCGTACTCAGGCGTCGGATAGCCCGCCACCTCAGCGAGCAGCACGGCGAGATCCGCATCCCCGGTGATCGTGACCTGACGCTCAAGCCGTCGGAGAAAATACGCTCGCACCTCGCCCAGGTTGATAGTCCACCGGGCCAACCCCCGTGGATGCAGGCCGGCCCGCATTACGTTCACCGGCGGCTGTAGTAGCGCCGGGTCGACCCAGGCGCCGATCGCCGCCATCGCCGAGTTCGCCGCGACCATGTTCCAGCCGCGATCCACGACGACCGCCGGGTAGGGCTCGTGTCCGGTGAGGATCACGTCGAGCGCCTCCCGAACCGGGGCCATCTCCGGTTCCTGCAGCGAGCGTTCCGGGAACGCCGGGGCGTAACCGGCTGCAAGCAGCAGGTGGTTGCGCTCCCGGAACGGAACCTCGAGCCGTTCGGCGAGCAGCAGCACCATCTCGGGGCTCGGGTTGGAGCGGCCGGTCTCCACGAAGCTCAGATGCCGCGCGGAGATGCTGGCATCGAGGGCCAGATCGAGCTGGGTTCGGCCGCGACGCTCGCGCCATTCGCGCAACAGTGGCCCAACCCGTGGTGAGGTAATTGCGCCCTCCATGCTGCGCCTTATCTAACCAGCCGCGAGTCTCCAGTTCGATTACCTGGCAGGTAAATCATGCGCTGGCGCCAAGCGCTCGAAGCTGCTCGGCGTACCCGTGCGCGACCAGGCGCTCGTCGGTGACTCCGAGGCGCTCGCGCAGCGTCTGCACTAGCGCGTACTCCTCGGCTAGGTCGGAGCCAGATGGTGCCACCGCCTCGATCTCGATGAAGTTCCCTAGCCGCTCAACAGTGTCGAGGTGAATACGGACCTGGCGCCAGAGGAACAGCCGCCGAGTCTTGCAGACCACTACGGTTGTGCCGATCGCGGCCGTCAGCGCGGCGCGCAGCGCTTCGGCGTCGTCGACCTCGGCGATGCGATACCGGCTCTCGCGCTGCTGCGGCTCACTGGCGCGCTCGAACTGGATCAGATGCGGTCGGCCGGGGTGCTCCTCACGCAGCTTCAGCCCGCCACGCGGTACCGTGAAATAGGTGTCGCGCTGTCGAATCTCTCCGTGGTCCTTCGCGCCAAGCGTGCGGCAGACCGCCAACGAGCCGGAGGGGTCCGGGTCGCTTGCCTTGCACTCAATGTTCCGCCGCGGCGCGCTCACTTCCCGGACTCTGCCGCTCGTGTCGGGCAACACTGGCCACAAACGAGACCTACGTGAGCCCGCCGGATCATCTACGCACGGCGCGAACGAGCTGCAGCGGCTCAGCCGACCGACTCGACCGCGTGACGGCGACCTCTGCGAAACCAGCGGCGTCGAGCATGGAGCGCATCGACTCGTCGTCATAGACGTGCATCCGCGATCCCCATACCCACACCCACCAGTTGCGAAGCGACGGCGTAGGGAGCGGGCCGGGCACCGTCCCGATCACCACGCGCCCGCCAGGCGAGACGACGCGGTGAAGCTCGGCGAGCACCAGCTCCGGCTGCTGCAAGAAGAAGAACGTGTTGGCTGACAGGGCTACGGTGAAGGCGCCATCAGGCCAGGGGAGGTGCGCTGCGTCGCCCAGCTTCAGCTCTAGCGCACGGGCGCGTGCACGAGCGAGCATCTTCTCGTCAATGTCGATAGCCACATAACGCACGTCGTGCTCAGATCGCAGGGCACGAAACGCCACGCCGCCGCCGCACGGAACGTCCACCACCGTCTTGCCGTCGCCTATCCCGGCGAGCGGTTCCATGCTGTCGTACAGCACCGATGCGTCGATGCCCCACACCGTGCGGCCGATCGCCTTCATCAGCCACGGTCGCTCAATGTAGAAGTCGTACAGCGCCCCGAATGGCCCGGCGCATATGTTCGGTGTCCTGTCCACCGCTACCGAGTTCTATACGATCGAAGGGGCAGGTGGACTGACCGGCTGATCTGTGATGGTCGCTACCGGAAGCGCTCTTGGATGCGCGGCGCGGGGGCTCTCGCAGCGTGCGGGTCGGCGCTGGGCTTCCTCCGGGCGGATGGCTCTAGGTGCGCTGTATTGCGCAAGCCGACTGTCCTCACAGATCCGGTTACGGCGATTGTTTGAGTGGTCCAGGCCGACTGCGCCCGTCGCGTCAGGCCGCCTCTCACCGGCGATCCGCTTCCGCGCGCTCGGAGTACGCCCGGTCGCCTCAGCGCGGCTCGGAGGGAGGGTCCTGCTCGACGCCGATCGCTCGCTGCATCCACGCGACATCGTGCCACGCGCCGAACTTCCAGCCGATCCGCCTGTAGACGCCGACCGGCTCGAAGCCCATCGCTCGGTGCAGGCCCGCGCTCGCCTCGTTCGGGAGCGTCATACCCGCGACTGTCATCAGGTAGCCGCGAGCCACGAGACGCTTGAACAGCGCCTCGTACAGTACGCGACCCGAGCCTGTTCGTCGCCGGCCCGGCTCTACGTAGACGCTGACCTCGCACGAGAAACGGTAGGCCGCTCGCTGCGCGTGCGGGCCGCCATACGCATAGCCGACGACGCGATCCTTGTCTTCGAGCACGACCCAGGCGTGCGTGCGTGTTGCCGCCGCGATGCGTTCGGCCATCTGCGCAGGCGTCGGCGGCTCGCTCTCGAAGCTGACGGCCGTCTCGCTCACATACGGCGCGTAGATCGCTGCGCACGCGGGCGCGTCATCCTCACTCGCATCTCTCACCGTTGCACCGGACACGTTCGGCCCAGCATACGCGAGCGCGTGCGAGGCGTTCGTCTCTGAGCAGCCGAACGCAGGTCACGATCGGACACGGCTGGCGGGGCAGCCAGGACAGGCTGTAGAGTGCCCGACCCGCCATGCACGAGCTTGTGATCTTCGACTGCGACGGCGTGCTCGTTGACTCCGAGGTGATCTCCAACGAAGTGCTCGCCCGGATGCTCACCCGAGAGGGCCTGCCGACCACACTCGCCGAGGCCCGCCGCGCCTGCCAAGGGCTCCTGCTCACCGATGTCCGCGACCGAGCCCAGGCCAAGCTCGGCCGACCTTTCCCGCCGGACTGGATCGCCGAATACGAACACGAGCGCAACGAGGCGTTCCACCGCGAACTCAAGCCGGTTCAGGGCGCAGCCGAGGCGGTACAGCGCGTCAAGGCAGCCGGACTGAAGGTCTGCGTAGCGTCTCAGGGCCAGTTGACCAAGACACGATTGACTCTCGGGCTAACCGGCCTGCGCGACCTGTTCCCGCCCGACGCGCTGTTCTCTGCCTACGACGTGCCACGCCCGAAGCCCGACCCCGCGCTCTTTCAACACGCGGCCGCCACAATGAACGCCAAGCCATCGGCTTGCGTGGTCATCGAGGACACCCCCTCGGGAGTCATGGCCGCCGTCGCCGCCGGAATGCGGGCTGTCGGCTACGCAGCCGACAGCGACGAGCGCGCCCTTCACAACGCTGGCGCCGAGATCATCCGCTCCCTGGACGACCTCCCGAAGCTCTTGGACCTACTCCCAATGTAAAACCGTCGGTGCGGCAGCCTGCTCGGTCAGCAGTCGCGCGTTCAGCCGTCTGGTCGCGGCGTTGACTTCGGTCACGTAGATTCCCGCTGATGGCATCCAGTCCAGAGGTCGTCTCGTTGGAGCGCGAGCATCTGCCTGGCGTCATCGAGCTGTTCTCCGGCGAGCGCTGGAGCTATGCCGAGGACGAGCAGAGGACGTGGCGGGCGCTCACTGCGCCGGGAACGTTGAGCGTTGTGGCGCTCTCGTCCGAGCAGACGGTCATCGGGATCGCGCAGGTTCTCAGCGACGGTGAGGTTCAGGCATTCCTCGCGGTCCTTGTGGTCGCCCGCGCGCACCGCCGTGAGGGTGTCGCGCGGTGCTTGGTCGAGGAGGCGCGTGCCCGCACACATGGTCTGCGGCTTGACGTGATCTCCTGCGCGGACCCGTTCTATGAACAGCTCGGCTTCCATCGCGTCTCGGGCTTTCGCTTGCCGCCGACTTAGGTCTGCGTGAGCGCGATGCCCGACGTGATCAACCCGCGGTTGGATGAGCAGCAGGACCGTCCGCCGTTTTCGTGGAGGCGGGCGCGGCTGGGACGCCAGGCCGGTGAATAAGCTGCTATTCGATGCTTGGCGATCGCATCTACGAGCGCGCCCGTCTCACGGGCGAGTTTCGGCTGCGCTCGGGCGCGACGAGCAGCGAATACTTCGACAAGTACCTGTTCGAGTCCGATCCTCGACTCCTGCGCGAGATCGCCGAGGAGCTGGTCCGGTTGGTACCCGCCGGGGTGGAACTGTTCGCTGGTCTTGAGCTTGGCGGCGTGCCCGTGGCCGTCGCTGTCTCCCAGGTGTCGGGGCTGCCCACCGTCTTCGTTCGCAAGGTCGCCAAGACCTACGGAACGTGCCGTTTGGCCGAGGGCGGCGAAGTCACCGAGCGCCGGATCGCGGTCATCGAGGACGTCGTGACCTCCGGCGGCCAGGTGATCGAGTCCTGTCGGCAGCTACGTGACCGCGGAGCCGATATCGCGGCGGTGCTGTGCGTGATCGACCGCGAGGCCGGCGGCCGTGAGAACCTCGCTGCCGAGGGTCTTGACCTGCGCGCGCTGTTCACGACGAGTCAGCTTCGAGAGAGTCGTGTGACCGATCCCGCCCGCTCGTGACCACGGACAGCGCTCCCGCCTACGACCGCATTGGTGTCAGCTACAGCGACGTTCGGCGCGCCGACCCGCGGTTCGAGGCGGCGATCTGGGAAGCGCTAGGTGACGCACAGACAGTCCTGAACATCGGAGCAGGCGCCGGTTCTTATGAGCCGAAGGATCGCGAAGTGATCGCGGTTGAGCCATCCCCGGTGATGATCGCCCAGCGCCGTGCGGACGCCGCTCCGGCGATCCAGGGAGTCGCCGAGGCCATCCCGCTCGATGACAAGAGCGTGGACGCGACGATGGGTGTCTTCACGATGCAGCACTGGAAAGATGTCGACCGTGGGCTCACCGAGGTGCTCCGCGTCACCCGCAAGCGGATCGCCTTCCTCACCCTCGACCTCGACGTGACCGCGCAGATGTGGCTCTGCCGCAATTACCTGCCCGAGATCATCGAGCACGACCGCAAGGTCTTCCCGACGATCGCGCACCTCCAAACCGTCCTTCGCAACATCGAGGTCGAGACGGTCCTTGTGCCCGCCGACTGCACCGATGGATTCCTCGTCGCGCTCTGGAGCCGGCCCGAGGCTCACCTCAACCCCAACGTCCGCCGCGCCTCCTCCACCTGGCACCAACTGCAACTAGCAGTCATCCAGAACGGCTTGGATCGGCTACGCCACGACCTTGACAGCGGCGAGTGGGACCGCTGCTACGGACAACTACGCACGCTCGACACGCTCGACGTGGGGCTGCGACTTGTCAAGGCGGAGCTGCACTGATCGGGCATACAGGAGCGGTCATCGCGATCACCGGACG
Source organism: Solirubrobacteraceae bacterium (assembly GCA_036266805.1). Classification (GTDB taxonomy): domain Bacteria; phylum Actinomycetota; class Thermoleophilia; order Solirubrobacterales; family Solirubrobacteraceae; genus Palsa-744. The sequence continues at coordinate 142,928 of DATAXK010000019.1, read as the reverse complement.
ATCTTGGCTGCGGGCAAGCCCACGCTTCCCCACGGATCACTCGACGTTGCGCACAAACCGGGCTCGGTTCTGCTGGCGCTCGTATCCAGTCGCCGTCCAGAAGCTCATCGCATCGAGATCGTCGTCGGTGACTATCGCTGTGAACCTGGCGGCGCCGCGTGCCAACAGACGACGCTCACCCTCACGCAGCAGGGCGGTCGCGATCCCTTCTCGCCGCTGCTCGGGATGCACGGCGAGCCTGTAGAAGCTGCCCCGCCACCCATCCCACGCGGCGATCAACGACCCAACGATCTCACCGCCATCTGACTCCGCGACGAGCAGCGCCTCGGGATCAGCGTCGAGCAGCCCCAGCACGCCGTCGCGCGTGTCGGTCACGGTCTCAACGCTCCCTGCCGCATTCCACAACGCGAGGACTTGCTCGATGTCCTGGTTCGTCGCGCTGCGAAATACGAGACGAGTCACCGCTCGCCCCTCAGACATCCTCGTGCGGTCAGCTCGAGAACGGATCTGCCTGCCGTCGCTGTCGAAGTTCTCGGCGGGCGAGAGCCAAGCCTGCACTCGGGTGGCTTGGCCGCAGTCCAATTGAGCGGCTCGCCGACAGGAAGATCGAACGGCACGGTCTGGATCGTATCTGCGGCACCGACGGTTCAGCGGGCGATCTCGGACTTCGGGACGGATAGCTTCCGCTTCCGCGCGACGTAGGCTGCGTGAACGATGGCCAATGTGTTTCAGCCAAACTGGGACGAGGAGCAGGATCGACCGCCGTTCTCATGGCGACGGGCACGGTTGGGACGCCAGGCCGGTGGGCACGCTCTTGGCGCGTCGCTGTTCGAGTTGCCGCCGGGCTCATCGAGCTTCCCGCTGCATATCCATCACGCCAACGAGGAGATGCTGATCGTTTTGGAAGGCCGTCCCACGCTACGTACACTCGACGGCGATCGGGAGCTTGCAGAGGGAGAGCTGGTCGCCTGTCTGACCGGCCGTGCAGGCGCGCACCGGATCGACAACCGCAGCGACGCGCCGGTACGGCTGCTTGTGATCAGCACGATGCTCGCTCCCGAGATCAACGAGTACCCGGACAGCGGGAAGGTGTGGGCACGCACCTGGCCTCCCGGACAACCGCAGCCCGAGAATGCTGTGGACCTCCTCGCGCGCTCCGACCAGGAACCCGTGGACTATCTCGACGGCGAGAGCTGAGCGGGGATTGGCCGCGTGACGATCGTTCGGCAGCGTCGCAAGCAAGCCCTGATCCTGTTCGGGATCGCCACCGTCGCGTTCACGGTGATCCTCGAACTGATCGACCCCTCACACGTCTCGCACGGGCCGACGATCCTCGACTTCGAGTTCGCCGTGACCCGCTCGCGCGCCGCACAGATCATGGCTGAATGGGGGCCGAAAGGCCGCAGCGCTGCACACCTCTCGCTGCTGCTCGACTACGGCTACATGCTCTCCTACGGCCCGTTCTTCGCCCTCGCGGGATTCGCCGTGCGCGACACCGCGCGGGCGCGCGGCTGGCCCTGCCTCGCCGCCCTCGGCACCGTCGTCCCTTTCTTTGCGCTCGCCGCTGCCAGCTTCGACGCGAGCGAAAACGTCGCGCTCTTGCTCACGCTCGCCGGGAACGGCGGCAACTTTGCCCCGCCGTTCGCCGCGATCTGCTCGGCGATCAAGTTCACGCTCATAGGCATCGCCATCATCTACGCGCTCTGTGGCCTTGCGCTTCGGCTCAGGCCACGGCTGCTGCAACCAGGCTGATCCCGTGCGCCCCGCCTCCTACCGCTGCGGCTGCTTGACGAGCCACTCGTCGAGCATCGGGCGCGTGAAGCGGATGTGCCTTCCGACCCGATGGCAGGGCAGGCGGCCAGCCCTCACGGCCTCGTAGATCCAGCTCGTCTTGACGTTGAGATACCAGGCGGCCTGCTCCGGGCGCAGGAGTCGGTCCTCGGTCAATGCGGCCGGGGGGTTTGCTGTTGATGGTGCTTGCATACCCCTTACAGACCACGAGCGCCTCCAACCGGCCAACGGATTTGCAGGAGACCTGATCGGCCGCCCGTCCATCGGGTCCTATCCGGCTGGCACGATCCAGGGCCATGAGCGAGCCGCAAGCTCCCGACGATGGCGTAAAGCACCTGACGACCGGCAACTGGCTGGAGCCCGACCCGATCTGCTTGAAGTTCGTGGAGGTTGACCTGGCCAGCGCAGCGCGCCGCCCGCCGACAGGTGAGGGCTGGGCCGAGCGGTTCCTTGCTGTCGATCTCGCGTCCACCGTGCCGAGCGAGGTGCGAGATATGTGGGAGGCCGCCCGCGGTCTGCTGCTCTACGGCTGGTTCTACTACGCGATCTACGCGATCGGCGAACACGAGCTGCGGCGCGTCGCCGACGCCGCGATCCTGCACCGCTACCAGCAGGCCGGCGGCCCGTCGAACAAGCGCGGACCCGAAGGGGAGCTGCGCTGGCCCGACATGATGCGGCGCGTGAACTGGCTCATCGAGGCCGGCGTCGTCCCAGCCGCGAAGCGCGAGCGCTGGGACGGACTACGAGACCTACGCAACGAGACCACACACATCAGCATCCGGCACCTTGAGACTCCGCACGAAGTGCTGCGCGTGCCCGACCTCCTGGCGGGCGAGATCGACGCCCTGTTCGCCACGTAGCGACCCTCCACGCCCCCGCGACGCCCCCTGGGGAAATCAGTGGGGAAATTAAGACGCGCCGTCCGCAGCCCGTGATACAGTCAAAACCGCTTGGTTAGACGTGTTTCGGCGATGCCGGAGGAGGGACTCGAACCCCCGACACGCGGATTATGATTCCGCTGCTCTAACCAACTGAGCTACTCCGGCGGGAGCGGGGAGTTTAGCCTCTCGTCGCGGATCACATGGTTCTCGTTGCTCGCGTGCGCAGTACCGTCAAGACCATGCCCGACAAGCCCCTGCTAGCCGTACCTAACGTCTCGGAGGGGCGGAGGCAGACCACCATAAAGGCGATCGCCGCGGCATTCACGGCCGGTGGGACGACGCGCCTGCTCGACGTCCACTCTGACGCCGACCACCATCGCTCGGTCTTCACGCTCGCCGGCGTCCAGGGAGAGCTGTCGGGCTCCCTGCTCACGGGCGCGCGCGTGGCCTTGGAGCAGATCGACGTCGCCGAGACGCGCGACCCGGCTGACATCGGCGCGCACCCGCACGTGGGGGCAGTCGATGTCATGCCGCTCGTCTATCTTGACGCCTCCCAGCGCGGGGCCGCATGCGCGGAGGCGCTTGTCGTCGCGGCCAACCTCGGCGATGAGCTTGGCGTTCCGGTGCTGCTCTATGGCGAGCTGGCGCAAGGGCGTACGCGCGCGGAGCTTCGGCGTGGAGGGGTGACCGGACTCGCACAACGCCTGAACGACGGCGAGTTGAGAGCGGACTTCGGACTGCCGCGGATGCATCCGACAGGCGGCGCGACGTTGGTGGCGGCGCGAGAGCCGCTCGTGGCCTTCAATTTGGAGCTCGCGCCACCCGCGACGCTTGCGGACGCACAGCGAATCGCCGGCTTGATCCGCGAGGGTGGCGCGCACGGCCTCGGCGGCGTGCGCGCGATCGGCGTGGCATTGAGCGGCAAAGGGGCGGTGGCGCAACTCTCGATGAACATCGAGCGCCCGCTCGAGTTGCCCTTGTGCGCTGTTGTGGAGGCGGTGCGCGAACACGCCGAGGTTGCGAGCGCGGAGCTCGTCGGCTTGGCTCCAAGGGCCGCCTTCGAGGGGTTTCCCAAGGACGTTCCGCTGCCGGGCTTCGATCCCGGCGTGCACCTGATCGAGAACGCACTAGGGTTCTAGGTATCCCGTCACACGACGGGATCCGTTCATCCCTGTTGAGACGACGAACAAGGCGCGAGATGGCTCAGACGAAGCGCAGGCGGCAGACAAAGCACCGTGGCAACGCGGCGGGGGCGGTGGAGTCGCGCGGGCGCACCGGTCGCAAGCCGACCGAGGCGGAGAAGACCGGCAAGGCGAGTACGCCGAAGCTGACACGTCAGGAGCGCCTGGAAAAGCCGCCGACGTGGTTGGGAGCGTTCTACCGGGCGATGGCGGCGGCGGTGCTGATGCTGCTGATCAGCATCGTGCTCTTGAAAAAGCCAAACGAGGCGATCGCGCTGTTTCCGATCGTGCTGATCGCGTACGTGCCGATCAGCTACTACACCGACAACTGGCTGTACAAACGCCGGATGGCGAGCAAAGCCAGACAGGTGGGTAAGGCCGGCTCCAAGTGATGGACATCCGCGAGTTCACGGTTGGCCCAGTTCAAGAGAACGCCTACCTGGTGCGCGCCGACGCACAAGCCACCCGTGCGCTGATGATCGACCCGGGCGAAGAGCCGCAGCGGTTGCTCGAGGCTGTCACGGCGCTTGGCGTAGAAGTCGAGGCGATCTTGATCACCCACTGCCATTTCGACCACATCGGCGCGGTGGCGCCCGTCGCGAGAGCCACCGGTGCGCCCGTGTACTGCCCCGAGATCGAGCTTGGCGTGCTTGCGGACATCATGAAATGGACGATGCCTGGCTTCGGCCCATTTGAAAGCTGGCAGGCCGAGCACACGGTCAAGGGCGGCGAGCGGCTGCAGCTCGCGGACATGGACGTCGAGGTGCTGTTCACTCCAGGTCACAGCCCGGGCCACGTGACGTATGCGCTCGACCGCACAGGCTCGACAGGGAGTTCGGTGTCCGTGGAGGATGGGAAAGGCTCGGGCGGCCAACCGGCGCTGTTCTCCGGCGACGTGCTCTTTCAAGGCTCAGTTGGCCGCGTGGACCTACCAGGCGGCGACTGGGCGACACTGGAGCGCTCGATCGGCATGTTGATGAGCCGCTACGAGCGAGACACGGTTGTGCATCCAGGCCACATGGGCGTGACTACGCTCGGCCGCGAGTGGGACACCAACCCGTTCCTTGCAGAGCTGCGCGCCGCGGCGATGAGCCCTGTGCCGGTACAGATGGGCACGCAGGGGCAGCGGTGAGGCGCGCGGAAGCGCCGGCGGCCACGGTGAGGCGCGCGCGGGTGCGGCAGCGGGTACCGCGGCCTTGAGCGGGGAGCGGATCAAGGTACCGCGCGGCACCTACGACGTGCTCGGCGAGCAGGCGGCAAGTCGGACAGCGCTCGAAGCGTGTGCCCGCACAATCCTCGAGGGCGCCGGTTATGAGCGCATCGAGACGCCCACGTTCGAGGCCACCGAGCTGTTCGCACGAGGGGTCGGCTCCTCTACGGACATCGTGCAGAAGGAGATGTACACGCTGATCGACGGCAGCGAACGCTCGCTGACGCTACGTCCGGAGGGCACCGCGCCGGTGTGCAGGGCCTATGTCGAACACGGCATGCATAAGCTCCCCCAACCGGTGAAGCTCTGGTACCTGTCGAGCTTCTTCCGCTACGAGCGCGCACAGAAGGGCCGCCAGCGCCAGTTTTGGCAAGTCGGCGCCGAGGCGTTCGGCTCCGAGGATCCGGCGCTGGACGCCGAGTCGATCCTGCTGCTGGGCACGCTGCTCGAGCAGCTGCGCGTGAGGGACGTGCGTCTGCGCCTGTCGAGCTTGGGTAGCAGTGAGAGCCGTCAGCGCTATCGCGAGCGCCTGCAACGGCACCTACGCGCCAGCGAAGCGAGTCTGTCTCAGGAGGTGCGCGAGCGCATCGAGCTGAACCCGCTGCGTGCCTTCGATTCCTCCCACGCGGGCACCATGGCGGTGATGCGCGAGGCGCCGCGACTGCTCGACGAGCTTGACGCAGACGACGCCGAGCATTTCGCGACCGTACGCGAACTGCTCGACCGCGCGGGCTTGGCCTACGAGGTCGATGCGACACTCGTGCGCGGCCTCGATTACTACACGCGCACGGTGTTCGAGTTCACGAGCGATGCCCTCGGTGCGCAGAGCGGCGTCGGCGGTGGCGGACGCTATGACGGCCTTGTGGAGCAGCTCGGTGGCCCCGCGACTCCCGGCATGGGCTGGGCGGCCGGCATCGAGCGGATCCTGCTGGCCGGCAGTCCGCTGGGCGGGGATGCTCATGCCGTCGATCTGTACGTGGGCCTGACGGATGGGGGAGAGGATGGGTCGTTCCCGCCGGTCAAGGCGGCCGCTTTCGAGCTCTTGAGCGAGGCTCGCTCGGCGGGTTTGCACGCGCAGATGGAGATGGCCGGCCGCTCTTCGAAGGGACAGCGCGGACATGCCAATCGCATTGGCGCGCGCCTATTGGCGGTCGTGGAGGGGCACCAGACCGTCCTGAGGGACATGCAGGACGGCTCCGAGGAGACGCTGGAGACTGGTACGGTCGTGCATGCCGCGCTGCGACGTCTGCGCGACCTCGCATAGCTCTGGGATCGGCCGCTGCCGCGGCGAGCAGCCTGAGGATGGTTCCCGGTCGCACGGTGCGGATCCCTCGCAGACAGGCACGGAAAAGGACCGCCGAATCTTTGTCTTGTTCGGCCTCGCCCGTTGGAAAATATCGGGCAATAGCAGTGAAATAGTGCTTGCAGAAGTCCACGGCCGATGTCGCCGTTCAACTCGGGCGGCGATTCTGCCGAAGTGAGGGGCGATGGCTCAGCTTTCGCGTCCCTACCAGATCCTGCTTGGCGTGGTCGTCGTGCTCGGCCTCGTTTGGGCTGTCGCGCTGCGCAGCCACAGCTCCAATCCAAGCGAACCGACAGCCTCGGCCCCGAAGGCGCCAAGCAGCGCTTCGGCCAACGGCAGCTCCGGCGGCAACGCCGCCGCGCCCACCGGTGTCTACCACGGCGCCGCGCCCGGCGTCGAAGGTTTGACAAAGGCGATCGCCAAAGCGCACGGCGTCGTGGCCGAGTCTCAGCAAAACGTCCAAGAGCAGGCCGGCCACGCCCAGGCGCTCTCCGGCGAAGCCCAAGCTTCGGCCACCTCCACGCACACGACCACGGCCGGCACAACCACGCAGAGCGTGACCGTCACACACGGGGCCACCACTGCTCCCAACCTTGCGCGTCGAACGGTGACGAGCGTTCACAAGACGACCACCGGGACGCACGGTACGAGCACCGTCACCCACACCAGCACGACCACGGTGGAGAAGACGACCCGGGCCCACGGAACCGCGGCCCCCACCGACAAACCCGTCATTCGTGTGCACAGCGGCGTCAAGCACGCCACCAAGTCCGCCCAGCAGGTGGCGGTCGAACACGAGCTCGCGCAAGGCAAGACGGTGATGCTGTTCTTCTGGACCCCAAGCTCCACCGTCGACCAGCAGAACGCGGCTCAGGCAAAGACGCTTGCCGACCACTCCAAAGGCACGCTCACGCTGCACATGGCATTGGCAAACCAGGTGGGGGAGTTCGGCACGATCACCGAAGTCGTCCACGTCTACCAGACGCCGACGATCCTGATCGTCAACAAGCACGGTGTCGTGAGCACGCTCACCGGCCTCACGGACGTGTTCGCGCTTGAACAGGCAGTGCAAGAAGCGCAAAGCGCCGTCGTCTGAGTCCTCGCACAAGCATCGTCGCGCGCACGGGCTCTGGCATAGGGACCGTAGCCCCGATCGCTTAGGACCGCGGCCGCCAGCGCAAGGACCATGACCGTTGCCGCTCAGCGCGCGGTCGTCGCCTCAGCCGGGTAGCCGAAGCCAAGCGCGGCCTCTTACACTCGACGGACATGAACGTCGAGATGTTTGCCGATCACCTGCAGTCCCCGCGGCGGCGCGGCCACATACCTGCCGATGCTTGCAGTGGCGCTGCCGGAGGCGCGGCCTGCGGCGACTTGATCCGCATCTCGCTGGCCCTCGATCGCCTGAGCCCGCAAGGGCGGATTCTCGACGCGGGCTTTGACGCGAGCGGTTGTGGTGCGGCGATTGCCGCGGGCAGCGCGACGGTGCAGCTGGTCAGCGGTGCGGCTCTATTGGACGCCGCCCTCGTGGGCGCTCCCCAGATTGCCGCCGAGCTGGGCGGTCTCAGCCCGGCAAAGCAGCACGCCGCCGAGCTGGCCAGCGATGCGCTGCACAGGGCGCTCGGCTGGGCCGCGCGTGAGCACGCCGCTCTAGCGCACTCGCCTTCGCGCACGCTCGTGGCGATGAGCGGCGGCGTCGACAGCGCCGTGGCGGCACTTCTCGTCGCCGAGGGCGGCGAGCAGACGGTGGCGGTGACGCTCGAGCTGTGGTCCGATCCCGAGAATGACGGCGAGCGCAGCTGCTGCTCGGCCCAGGCCGTGCGCTCGGCGCGTTCGCTTGCCCACGAGATGGGAATGGCGCACTTCTCGATCGACCTGCGCGAGGAGTTCCGCGCCGGTGTCGTCGACGGTTGGCTTGCAGACCACGCGGCCGGTCTCACGCCGAACCCGTGTGTGCGCTGTAACGGCAAGGTGCGCCTCGACGCGATGCTCGAACTGGCCGACCGACTCGGCGCACGGAAGCTTGCCACCGGCCATTACGCGCGCACCGAGTCAGACGGCGAGGGCGAGCCCTTGCTGCGGATGGCGGTAGATGAGGGCAAGGACCAGAGCTATGCGCTTGTCGCGCTGTCGCCAAGCTCGCTGGCGCGCTTGCGCTTCCCGCTCGGCTCGCTGAGAAAGCCCGAAGTGCGCGAACACGCGGCACAGGCGGGCCTGGAGGTAGCGCGCCGGCCGGACTCCCAGGATCTCTGCTTCCTGGCGGGCACGCGCGGCAGCGACTTCCTCGAACGCCACGGCGGCATCAAGCGAAGAGCGGGCGCGGTCCTCGACGGTCAAGGACGCAAGCTGGGCGAGCACGGCGGCGTCCACACGCTCACCGTTGGCCAGCGCCACGGTCTGGGTATCGGCGGCGGCACGGTCGACGGGGCGGAGGGACCGCTCTACGTGATCGCGACCGATGCGCGCTCGAACACTGTCACGGTCGGTCCACGCGAGCAGCTGCGCACCGCTGCCGTGAACGTACGTGAGGTCACCTTGCACCGCGATGGCGCCCGGGTGGACGCGGTGAAGGTGCGCTACCGCGGCCGACGCATGCCCTGCAGGGTGCGGGATGAGCCCCGCGCGGGTCTACACGAGCGCGTGGAGCTGCAAATGTTCGACCCGATCGAGCGCACCGCTCCCGGTCAGATCGCGTGTCTGTACGAAGGCGATGTGATCGTCGGCTACGGCACGATCGCCATTTGACGGATGCGCGTCCTGGCGCTCGACTACGGCAGCGCGCGCTGCGGTTGCGCGCTGAGCGACCCGACCGGCACGATCGTCACGCCGATCGACCACGTCGCCCGGCCGGCCAGCCGGCGTGGGCTCGCCGAGCTCGCACGGCTCGTGGACGAGCGCGAGGTGGAGCGCGTGGTCGTGGGTCTGCCGCTGTCCTTGCGCGGCGAGGACACACAACAGACAGGTGAGGCGCGTGACTTCGCCGCGACGCTCTCCAGTCGGCTGGGCGAAGGCGTCCCGGTCGAGCTCTACGACGAGCGCTTCACCACACGTATCGCCGCTCGCGTCGAAGAGCCCACCACCAGCGAGGACTCCCGCGCCGCGGCCGTGCTGCTGGAGGATTGGCTCGCCCGCGTGTACCCGCAAGGGCGATCTCAGTAGGGTCAGAAACTTGGCTAGTGACAACGGATCGAATGGGGGAGGGCAGCGCAGCGAAGAGGAGCGCGAACGCGCGCGCGAGCAGCGCGAACGTCGGCGCGGGCAGAGGGTTGCGGCAAACCCGTCGGTGCCGCCGCTGCCACCGCCCGCCGAACCCGTACGACCCGCGGAGCCCTCCCGCACGAGCCGGCCGGCGTATTCCCAGGCCGAGCCACCACCCGTGCAAGTCGAGCCCGCGGACCTGTCTGTTGCGGATCGTCCTGTCCTAGAGTCACCCGCGCCGCGGGCTCCCATCTATGGCCCCGTTTCCACAACCCCCGCCAAAAGGATGCGCGGGGTTGGCAGGCGGATCGCCACCTTGCTCGCCACCCTGGTTCTGCTCGGGGCGCTCGGGTTTGCGGTAGTGCTCCTCTCACGCCACACGGCACGCCCAAAAATCCCCCCAATCCCCAAGATCGTGAAGATCGTCATACCGGAGGGATTTACCCGCGCCCAGATTGCCGTGCTCGCACATCAGGACGGACTCAGCGGCAGCTACCTGCTGCCATCCAAGCGCTCCAGCGAAATCGAATTTGCACACTACGGCGCGCCGGCAGACACCCCCAACCTCGAAGGGTTTCTGTTTCCCGCCACATACGAAATGTATGTTGGCTCGCCGGCTTCGCAGCTGGTCTCAGAGCAGCTCAGCGCATTTCACGAAAACTTCGGCGGCGGCGAGGTCGATCGCGCGCACGTACTTGGGATCACCCCATATCAGCTGCTGATCGTGGCCTCGATCATCGAACGCGAGGCGGCGATCCCTCACGACCGCCCGCTTGTGGCTGCCGTCATCTACAACCGCCTGCACCGGAACATGACGCTGGGCATCGACTCCACGCTGCGCTACGCGCTGCACAATTTCTCGACGCCGCTGACCGAAGCCGAGCTGCACAGCGACTCCCCCTACAACACGCGCACGCACACGGGCCTGCCACCGACGCCGATCTCAAATCCCGGCCTCGCCGCGATCAAGGCCGCGGCCCATCCGGCGCATGTCTCCTATCTGTACTACGTTGCCGGCGCCGACGGCTGCGGCGAGGAGGTCTTCTCGACGAGCTACGCGCGGTTTGAAAAGAATGCCGCCGCCTACCGCGAAGCGATCGCCAAGAACGGCGGCCGCGTCCCGACGTGCAAGAAGGGATAGGCAGTGCACCGCCTCGCCACAGTGAGACGCACGGCAAATTGGTTGTCTGCCGATGCCTAGGCTGGGCGTCGTCGGTTGGCCGGTCGCCCACAGCCGCTCGCCGGCAATGTTCGAAGCGGCGTTCGCGGCCTGCGCGATGCGCGACTGGAGCTATCAGGCCCTGCCGCTGCCGCAGGAGCTGTTCGAGCAGACCGTGCGTGCGCTGGGCGCAAGCGGCTTCGTGGGTGCGAACGTCACGATCCCTCACAAGCAGGCGGCACTCGAGCTGGCCGATCGGACGAGCGGACCGGCGCGCGCGATCGGGGCGGCCAACACGCTCACGTTCGGCGCGGACGGAACGATCGAGGCGCACAACACCGATGCCCCTGGCCTGATCGCCGCGATCGGGCGCCCGACTGGGATCCCCGCCCACCCGAGCGCCCTCGTGCTGGGCGCCGGGGGCAGCGCCCGTGCCGCCGTTTGGGCGTTGCTTGACGCCGGTGCCGCCAGTGTCTCGATATGGAATCGCAGCCACGGGCGAGCACGGGAATTGGCAGAAGATCTCGGCGCCGATGCGGTCACGAAGCCGCTCGCGGCCGACCTGCTCGTCAACTGCACATCGGTCGGACTGCAACGGTCGGCCACTGACGCCGAGGCGCTCAACCAACTGGAGATGACCGCCGATCAAGTCGGTAGGTATGCCTACGTCATCGATCTGGTCTATGGAGACGGCCCAACGCCCTTGCTGGCCGCCGCCCAAGCCCATGGAGCGGTCACGGTTGGAGGGCTCGAGGTGCTCGTCGCCCAGGGTGCACTCAGCTTCGAGCACTGGACCGGCAGAGCGGCGCCACGCGAGGCCATGCGTCGCGGCGCCGGGATCGAGGACGCCACGGGCTAGGGCCCCCCTTGGTCGAGGGCGGGGGCGATGAGTACCCCGTCCAATGGCCTGCGCGACGAGAACGACATCTTCGGCGAGACCGAGCCAAGGGTGAGCGTCGAGATCGACCGCGACGATCCCTCCCTTGACATGCCCGGCGACGTGGACGGACGACCGCTCGCGGGTGGGCTGGATGCGACGGGCGCAGACACTCAGTACCTCTCGAACAATGGCTCGAGTGTCGAGCAACCCGATCGCGACCGACCCGAGCCGATCGCCGGCGTCACCAGCCCGAGTCGCCGGGGCTCCTCGGCCCGCTTTCTGACCGACGTGATCGTCGACATGGGCCTCGCCCCGCGCGAGCGCGTCGACAGCGCGATCGAGTCCTCGCGCAACGAAGGCATCACGCCCGAGCGCGTACTGCTCGCAAGTGGAGCGATCACCTCCGACGGGCTTGCGCGTGCGCTTGCCGAGCGCTACGGCCTCGACCATCTCGACCTCGACATCTTCCCGGTCGACATGGGTGCCGCCAACCTCGTGGTCAACAGCGCCGCCAAGCGCTATCAGGCGGTGCCGGTCGCGTTCGTCGACAAACGCACGCTGTTGCTGGCGATGGCCGACCCTTCCAACGTCTTGGCGGTGGACGACGTAGCGATCATGACGGGCTACGAGGTGCGGGTCGCCGTTGCCTCGCCTGACGCGATCGGCGATTTGATCTCGCGCATGGCGCGCCTGGAGGACGTCGTCTCCGGCGACACCGCCACAGCCGAGGAGGCAGAAGAATCGAGCGCCGACATCGTCAACCTGCGCGAGACCGCCGACGACGCGCCGGTGGTCAAGCTGGTCAATCAGATCGTCGCCCAAGCCGTCGAGCTGGGCGCCTCCGACGTGCACCTCGCTCCCGACGGCCACGAGGTGCGCGTCCGCGTGCGCGTAGATGGAATTCTGCAGGACATAACCACGGTCCCGCGCCGCATGGCCGCCGGAGTGGTCTCGCGCGTGAAGATCATGGCCGAGCTCGATATCTCAGAGCGGCGCCTGCCCCAGGACGGTCGTGTCAGCCTCAAAGTCGACGGCCGCCACATCGATTTGCGCGTCGTCACGCTGCCAAGCGTCCACGGCGAGTCGATCGTGATGCGCATCCTCGACAAGGACTCGGTTGTGATGAAGCTCGAGAAGCTCGGCATGGCCGATGCCGAGCGCGATCGCTTCGAACGCGCCGTCCACGAAACCCATGGCGCCGTGCTTGTCACCGGCCCGACCGGCTCCGGCAAGTCCACGACCCTGTATGCGGCGCTGTTGACGCTCAACACTCCCGAGAAGAACATCATCACCGTCGAGGACCCGGTCGAGTACCAGATCGCTGGCCTCACGCAGGTGCAGGTCTCCGCCAAGTCCGGACTCACGTTCGCGACCGGTCTGCGCGCGATGGTGCGAGCCGATCCGGACATCATCATGGTGGGGGAGATCCGCGATCGCGAGACCGCCCAGATTGCGGTCGAGTCGGCGCTCACCGGGCACCTCGTGCTCTCCACGCTGCACACCAACGACGCCCCGTCGGCGATCACGCGCCTGACCGAGATGGGGATCGAGCCGTTCCTGGTCGCCTCGGCGCTCGACTGCGTGCTGGCCCAGCGCTTGGCGCGCATGCTCTGCTCCAACTGCAAGCAGCGCACGATCGTGCCCGCCGAGGTGCTGCGCGACAACGGATACAAGGCGCTCGTCGACCTCGAGGCCTACGAGCCGAACGGCTGCCGGCGCTGCGCCGGTACCGGCTACCGCGGCCGTCTCGGTATCTACGAGGTGATGACACTCACCTCGGAGATCCGCAACCTCACGCTGGAGCGCCGCTCGGCCGATGAGATCCGCGAGGTGGCGATTCGCGAGGGGATGCGCCGCCTACGCGACGACGGCCTCGAGAAGGTACGCCAGGGCCTGACTTCGATCGCGGAGATCGCTCGCGTGATCGGCAGCAGTTGAGATGTGGCGCTCGTCTGCCGATAAGGGGCGCATGAGGACACGTGCGCGGATTGCAAACAACCGCTTGAGCAACAGAAGGGCGCGACGATGAGCATTGACTTTGCCGATCTCCTGATGGAGGTCGTGGCGCGCAAAGCCTCCGACCTTCACCTAGCGGCCGGCGCGCCGCCGACGGTGCGTGTGCGCGGGCGCCTCGACCGCCTCGACGGCTATCCCGAGCTGTCGGGTACCGACACGCGCGAGATCGTCTACTCGATCCTCTCCGGCGACCAGCGCCAGCGCCTGGAGACCAATTGGCAGCTGGACTTCGCCTATTCGATCCCAGGTCACGCCCGCTTCCGCGTCAACGCCTACTTCCAGCGCGGTGCCGTCGGCGCGGCCTTCCGCCTGATCCCCTTCGGCCTGACCTCGATCGACCAGCTCGGCCTACCGGCGATCGCGCACGACCTGACGCGCAAGCCGCGCGGCTTCGTGCTTGTCACCGGCCCAACCGGCTCGGGCAAGTCCACCTCGCTGGCGGCGATGCTCGACGAGATCAACGCCACGCGCGAGGAGCACATCATGACGATCGAGGATCCGATCGAGTTCCTGCACGGGCACAAGAAGTGCATCGTCAACCAGCGCGAGCTCGGCTCCGACGCGCACTCCTTCGCCGACGCCTTGAAGGCGGCGCTGCGCCAGGACCCCGACGTGATCCTGGTCGGAGAGATGCGCGACCTGGAGACGATCTCGACCGCCTTGACGGCCGCCGAGACCGGCCACCTCGTATTCGCCACGCTGCACACCCAGGACACCGCCCAGACCGTGGACCGCATCATCGATGTGTTCCCGCCTGAGCAGCAGGGCCAGGTGCGCGTGCAGCTGTCAGTCGCCCTGCAGGGGATCCTCACCCAACAGCTGCTGCCCACCGCCGACGGCTCCGGCCGTGTGGCCGCATGTGAGGTGCTCGTGCCCAACCCGGCCGTGCGCAACCTGATCCGCGAGGGCAAGACCCACCAGATCTACTCGGTCCTGCAGACCGGCTCGGCTCAGGGTATGCAGACGATGGACGCCGCCCTCGTCTCGCTGGTGCGCACCGGCAAGGTCTCCCAGAAACTCGCCGAAGAACGCTCCTCCGCGCCGGAGGAGCTGCGCCGCTTGCTCGGCGCCGGATCGCTGGCGGCCGCATGAGCCCACATGCCGGCGCCATACTGCGTCCTCGGTCGCTCGCGTGCTATCGCACGCCACGGCGATCTGCCTGTGCCCCGAATGGGGTACGTCCTTGTCTGGCTTGGCCTGTGGGCTCATGCGGACAGGAAGTGAAACCGTGAGCACCTATGTCTTCAAGGCGATGGATCTCGCCGGCGTCAAGGCGCGCGGAGAGATCGACGCCGACTCCAAGGAAGCGGTCTCAAATCAGCTGAAGTCACGCGGCATGATCGTGCTCGACATCGCCGACAAGCACGCATCGCGTGAGATCGAGCTGAGCTTCATGAAGTCGGTCAAGGCCGCGGAGCTGGCCGTCTTCTCGCGCCAGCTGGCGACGATGATCTCCTCCGGCCTGTCGATCCTGCGTGCGCTGTTCGTGCTAGAGGAACAGACCGAGAACAAGTTTCTCAAGGAAACGGTCATCCAAGTGCGCAAGGATGTCGAGGCGGGCCTCTCGCTTTCAGGCGCGATGGAATCGCATCCGA
Source organism: Solirubrobacteraceae bacterium (assembly GCA_036266805.1). Classification (GTDB taxonomy): domain Bacteria; phylum Actinomycetota; class Thermoleophilia; order Solirubrobacterales; family Solirubrobacteraceae; genus Palsa-744. The sequence goes on along the minus strand of DATAXK010000019.1, from coordinate 127,717 downwards.
AGGTCTTCAACCCCCTGTTCGTGGCGATGACCAGAGCCGGGGAGGCCGGCGGTCTGCTTGAAGGTTCGCTGATGCAGGTCGCCGACCAGCTGGAGAAGGAAGCCTCGCTGCGCCGCCAGATTCGCTCGGCGATGATCTATCCGGTACTGGTCATCACTTTCGCGGTGGCCGTGATGATGGCGCTGGTCGCGTTCCTCGTGCCGGTGTTTGTCGGCGTCTTCAAGCAGTTCGGCGGCAAACTGCCGGCGATCACTCAGGTCTCAGTGGACATGTCCCATGCGGTCCTGGGCTACTGGTGGGCAATGTTCGGCGGCGCCGGCCTGTTGGCATTCGCCTTTATCAAGTGGAAGAAATCCAAGTGGGGCCGCCCGCAATGGGATCGCTTCCGCCTACGCGTGCCGATGAAGATCGGCACGATCGTCCAGCAGGTAGCGGTCGCGCGCTGGTCGCGCACGCTCTCCTCGCTGATGAGCGCCGGCGTGCCGCTGCTGCTGGCGCTTGAGATCGTCGGCAAGACCGGCGGCAACATCGCCGTCGAGGAAGCCATGGACGGTGTGATCGCCTCGGTCAAGCGCGGTGGCACGCTCTCAGAGCCGCTGTCGAAGACGACGATCTTCCCGACGATGGTCACACACATGGTCGGCGTCGGCGAGGAGACGGGCGCGCTCGACCAGATGCTCGCCAAGGTGGCGGACTTCTACGAGGACCAGGTAGAAGCGTCGGTAAAAGCGCTCACCTCGATCCTCGAGCCGATCATGATCATCGTCATCGGCTCAATCGTCGGCTTCATCGTCATCTCGATGTATATGCCGATGTTTACGGTCTACAACCACATCGAATAGCCCACGGCACGGATAGCCTGCGCCTGGCGGCGTCCTCAGTCGCTCGTGTGCGAAGCACACTTCGCGAATTGCCTGTGCCCCGAAGGGGTACGTCCTTGCCAGGCTTGACTCTTCGCACCGTGGGCGGCCTGTCGTTTTCAGCCTGAGTTGACTTGCAGGCGGCGGTCTTTCACTGACAGGGAGATCCGGCCTTCGAGCAGCTCCAGTAGCTCGTTGCCCACCAGCTCGGCCCGCCAGCCGCGCAGGGTACGCACGTCGGCGCGCTCGCCGGCGCGCTGGGCGATCACGATCGCCTGCAGGTCGGCGCGGGCGGCCAGCAGCTCATAGGCAAGGCCAGCTTCGCGCGCGCGAGCTCTGACGAGCGCCTCGCAGAGCGCGATCAGCGGCACGTCGTCGGGACGCGGTTGTGGCGGGCGCGGGTCGCTCCCGAGTGGCTCGTGGACCGCCTGTAGGCCGCGCTCTACCGCTTCCAGCAGTTCACTGCCGCGCTTGCGCAGGCTGTTCTGGGCGACACCGCGGATGTCTTCGAGCTTGCGTGCCGATGTCGGCTTGCGCTTGGCAATCTCTACCAATGCGGCATCGCCGAGCACGCTCTGCACCGGCTTGTCGCGCTCCTGTGCGGTGCGCTCGCGCCAGGCGACCAGCTCGCGCGCGATGTTCTGAGAGGGTGCGCTCATGCCCCTGACGCGCGGCAGCCGCGAGAAGATCGTGTCGAGGTCGCGCTCGTCGCTTACCCTCTCTAGGAATTCGCACTCCTCGCGCGCCCACTGCAAGCGCCCTGTCTCTTCCAGGCGGCGCTCCAACTCGGCGGCGAGCGCGGTCAGGTGCACCACGTCCTCGCGCGCATAGGACAATTGCTCGGCAGAGAGCGGACGTGCGTCCCAACGCGTGAAGCTGGCGCTCTTGGCGAGCCTGACTCCCAGCATCTCGCTCAGAAGGGTGTCGTAGGAGGATTGCGCTGGCATGCCCAGGAATCCGGCCGCGACCTGTGTATCGAAGATGTTGCTGACCTCACAGCGAAGCGTGCGACGCAGCAGCGCGATGTCCTGGCGTCCGGCGTGCACCACGACCTCGATCCGCGGGTCGGCCAGCACTTCCGCCAGCGGCTCGCCTTGCAGCGGTCCGTCGAGTGGGTCGACGATCTCGATGCGCTCGTTTGCATGCCCACCTGCGACGGCGAGCTGGATCAGGCAGAGCAGCGTGCGATAGCGGCCCTCGCCCATGAACTCGGTGTCGAGCGCGATCTGTCCGGCCGTGCGGGCCTGTTGCGCGACCTGTTCGAGCACGCTTGTCGGGTTCGAGGCGCTCTCCTCGGTGGAAGGCATCGTCATCGTCTTATCGTCGCTGATCGTCCGCTCTCATGCCGTGAGACACGCTCTTACGCCGCATCGTGCTCCTCGACCCGCACCGCCGGTAGGCGCATGACAAAACAGGCCCCCGACAGATCGGAAGCGCCGTCGGTCTGCGCCACCCGCCCGTCTGAGAGCGTCAGAGAGCCGCCCATGCGTGTCACAAGCTCACGTCCAATTGCCAGGCCGAGACCGAAGCCGCTGCGACCGGCCGAGGCGCTGCCGCGTTGGAAGCGCTCGAAGATTCGCTCGCGCTCGACGCTCGGTACGCCGGGACCGGCGTCGCGCACGCTCACCAGCGCCCAGGAGCCCTCCGTCGCGGCTTGGGTGTGCACGCTCGTGCCCGACGGTGTGATGCTGATCGCGTTGTCGAGCAGGATCCGCACGATGCGCGCCACCGCCCCCGGATCGCACATTGCCCAGCACGGCCGCGAGGGATGGCGCACGTCGAGCTGAACCTCTCGCTCGGCGGCGCGACGTTCGAATTCCGCGGCCACCGCTCGGCAAAGCTCGCCCAGCTCGACCGGCTCGGCGCGTAGCGACACCTCGGCGTCGAGGCGGCTGAGGTCAAGCAGGTCGGTGGCGAGGCTCGAGAGCCGGTGCGACTGCTCGCGGGCGCGCCGCGTGCGCTCGCGAGCGTCGGCCAGGTCGAGTCGCTGCGGGTCGAGGTCGTCTTCGAGCAGCTCCAAAGTGCCGTCGAGAGAGGCGAGCGGCGTGCGCAGCTCGTGCGATGCGGTCGCCACGAACGCGTGGCGCGCCTGTATTTGGCGACGTAGGCGCACCTGCATGCTTGCAAACGCGCGTGTCAGGTCGCCGATCTCATCGGGACGACCGTCGAGGCGGATCGGCGCATCGAGCCCGTGGCGCTCGAGCTCGCCAGCTGCTTCGCGCAGACGCTCCAAACGTCGCAGCAGCGTCGTGGTGAGCGCGATTCCCAGGAGCAGCGCGATACCCAGGCCGACCGCCGCTGCCTCCAGGAAGGCTTTCTTGACCACTTTCACGGTCGAGATCACATATTCCAGGCGGCGCACGAGCACCACCGCATCGACCGTCCCGCCCTTTCCAATCTGGATCGGCTCGACGGCGACCAGATCGTCGCCGATCAGCGTGTGCACGCCGCTGCCAGTGTGCAACGCACGACGTGCCTGGGCGTAATAGTCCGGTACGTCCAGGTCTTGGTCGGCGGGCGCATAGATCGTGTCGAGCTTGTCGTTGAGCACCGTCACCTCGGCGCCGGAACGGTGGCGCAGCAGCGACACGGTGATCGCCAATTCGCCGGCGTCCGGACGTCCAGTGGTGGGGTCGACGCCGATCTCTTCAAACTCCGGGCGTGAGGAGGAGATGGCGGCGTAGATACCCGACTCGCCCTCCGAGCGCAGCCGCTGCTCGAGCGGAGAGAGCAGCGCGAGCGCGGCCACCGCGAGCGTCACCGCACTCGAGAGCAGCAGCGCCGCGAGCATTCTGGGGCGCAGCCCAAGGACGTGCCGACGGAGGCCGGCGCGCGCTTTGACGTCGTTGCTGGGCCGCGCGGGCGGCTCGCTCACGGCTCCTGGAAGCGGTACCCGGCGCCGCGCACCGTCAAGATCAGCTTCGGCTCCTCGGGCCGCTCCTCGACCTTCTCGCGCAGGTGCCTGATGTGCACGTCGATCGCGCGTGGGTCGCGATAGGCCGAGTCGCCCCAAATTGCGCGCAGCAGCTCTTGGCGGTTGAACAGACGGCCAGGTTCGCTCATCAGCTGGGCCAGCAGCTCGAACTCCGAGAAGGTGAGCTTGACCTGCTCGCCGCCGACGGTCGCCTCGCGATGGCTGCGGTCGAGCGTCACAGGTCCGATGCTGAGCACTTCGCGGCCCATCGCGCGTGGGCCCGAGCGGCGCAGGACGGCGCGGATGCGGCTGCGCAGCTCGGCCAGCCCGAAGGGCTTGGTGACGTAGTCGTCGGCGCCGGCCTCGAGCCCCTGCACGGCGTCGGCCTCCGTGTCGAGCGCGGTGAGCATGATGATCGGCACGATGTTGCGCTGCTCGCGCAGCGTGCGGCATACGTCATAGCCGTTGGGGCCGGCACCGAGCGCGACGTCGAGCAGGACCACGTCGAACTGCTCGCCGCCGGCGCGCTCGATCGCCTCGGCGCCGGTCGCGACGGCCTCGACCGTGTGGCCCTCCTTGGAGAAAGACCGCGTCAGCGTGTCGCGCAAGGGGGCCTCGTCGTCCACGACGAGGATGTGCATCGATGCGGTTGCGTCCACGGTACTTACGCTACTGCCTTGCGCGGACCCCGGAGCCCAGTATGCGCGCTGCTGTACGCGCCGACGAGGAAGGAACGAAACCGTGGACGGGCTCCCCGTGCGCAGGCGCCCGGGGCGCAGGGGTGCGTGCAGCGCCGATGCCCCGCCCGCGCGCGCGGGGCATCGGACTTGGCAGTTGCCACAACACGCCCCCGCGCAGACCGGCCCGGTGTGAGATATCGGTTGCGTGGGTGCGTATCCACAGCGCGGCCGGGGCACAGCCGGCCGTCGTCTGCGGCGACGTCCGAGTACAGACCGAATCGAGGAACGCATAGCGCACTTCGCCGCGGGCGATCGACGCCTTCAGCTGGGCCACGCTTGTGAAGGGGATGCCGTTGTACGTCGTCAGCATCAGCACCGGGCGTTGGTCTTGCACGATCAGCGATGCGACGCTCGTCGAGGATCCCGCCGCCAGCTCATAGTGGGCTCCTGCCTGATGGGCGAGCAGGTAGGCGCTGAGTGCAAGCTGCTCGCTTGGATCGAGCGCGCCGACGTTGCCGGCATCGCTGGTCTTGGCTTCGACCGCTTCCACGCTGGCGACGAGCGGGATGGCGAGCAGTCCCGTCAGCGGCAGTGCGAGCAGTCGCGCGCGGCTGTGAAGGCCCGCGACCAGCCCGACGCCGATCCCGAACATCGCCGCGACAGCGGGCGTGAAGCTCTCGACGTAGCGCGGGTGCAGGCGTGCCATCGCGCTGAACAGGACGAGCCCGGTGAGCAGCCACACGAACACGCCGATCGCCGTAGCGCGCTGTACACGGCCTGCTTTGCTGCGCAGCACGGAGATGACGACGGCGATACCGAGCAAGAGCGCCGCCAAAGCCTCCCAACCGAGCCACTTGGCGGGCAGTTGGCCGCCGCGGGCAAGTAGGCGTGTGGGGGATGGGGGAGTGATGGGCGTGCCCGTCGATGCCACTTCGCGTCTCCCACGGCCGTGAGAGACGACCGGCGTGGCTTGGCCGACTTCCGCGGTTTTGCCGCTCAGTCGTTCTGTGCCGTTGAAGACGAATGCCGCGTTCCAGGCGCTGCCGTCGGTCGATCCGATCGCGTATGGACGCTCGTGCGCGGGGAACAGCAGTGTCGCGCCCAACCACGAGAGCGCCACCACCACATAAACGGCTGTTGCTGCCGCGAACTTGGCTGCTCGGCGTGCCAGTCCCACACTCCGCCCGTCCACGCTCGTGTGCGGCAGGCCCAGCCAGGCGAGCACGAACAGGGCTGGCAGTGCCACAACCGACTCCAACAGCTTCACGTTGAAGGCCACACCCAGCGCCGCCGCGCCCGCCAACAGCCAGACACTCTTGCCGGTCTCGCATGCGCGCACCACCGTCAACAGCGCAAGCACGAGCAGCAACATCATGACCGCGTCCATCGTGTCGCTGCGTGCCGTCACCACCTCGATCGGCAGCACCGCGAGGGCAAGCGCCGCCACGAGCCCCGCGATCGCGCCAAACGGACGCTTGACCGCGGCATACAACATCGGTACGGCGAGCGTTCCAGCCAGCGCCTCAGGCAACTTCAGCGAAGTCGAGCCCCAGCCAAACAGCTTCACGCTTGCCACCTGCAGCCACAGATCGACAGGCGGCTTGTCGATCGAGACGCTGCCGCCGGGCTCGTAGGCGCCGAAGAAGAAGTTGTGCCAGGAGACGCCCATGCTGCGCACCGCCGCGTCGTAGAACGGGTCGAGCCGCACGGCACCGAGATCGATGAGCCTGAGGGCCGCCGCCAGCGTCGTGATCAAGCCAAGGGCGACCCAGCGCAAGGGGATGGTGGGTACCCGCACGCCGGGAACGCTAATCCAGGACGACCGTGCGCGCGCAGCCCGCGCGCGCCAGAAGCGCGCGCGGGTAGGTAGTGTGAGGCCCATGAGTGACGCAAACGATCGCAAGCAGGCGGGCGCCAAGCGCCCGCGCCGTGGCTCCTCTGAGGACGAAGGCGAGCAGGACGAGGCCGAGGCGAGCACCGCCGAGTCCCAGGAGCCCCGTATCTGCATGCCCTGCCACGGCAGTGGCAAGGTCATCTCCAACCTCGGCGGCGAGCCGAGCGAGGTCACCTGTCCCTGGTGTCGCGGTGGCGGCGAGCGCCTGACGGGCCTCGACGCACAGGAGTTCCACCTGCGGCAGGTCGCTCAGACGGGCGAGTGACAGCAGTTTCTCTGAGAATGTGAAGATCTCCTCGAGTGCAATGTGTCCATGTTGGATGCAGCGCTAAAGAGCTCTTTCCCAGCGGCCGATGAAGGCGCTGACAAGCCAGACCGTGGTACAAGGCAAACACTCCCAAAGGGTGTAAGGCAAAGCCGGCGGAACCTGTGCCGATCTTCATCGATCGACGAGGTGACGCACCGTCGTTGAGAGACGGTTGGATCGAGGCTGGCGCCCCAGATACGGAAAGAGGACGCAATGCTATATCGACTGCGCCAGCGCTCGAAAGATGAGGGTGGCTTCACGCTCATCGAGCTCCTGGTGGTAATCCTGATCATCGGCATCTTGGCCGCGATCGCCATTCCTTCGTTCCTGAACCAGAAGAGCAAGGCCAATGACGCCGCTGCCAAGGAACAGGTGAAGACCGGTCAGACCACGATGGAGACCTACTCCACCGAACACAACGGTAGCTATGTCGGCGCCACAACGGCGGAATTGGAAAAAATTGAGCCTACGCTCAAGGACAAAACGACGGCTACATTCACAGTCGGCGGCACGCCGACCGCAACCGGATATGAAGTTCAATCGGTCGCTGCCGGTACGGGCGATACATTCAAGATCGTCAACAACGCGGGCGAAATCACTCGTACGTGCACCGCGGCGAACGCAAGCAACAAGGGCGGTTGCCCAACCGGCGACTGGTAGTCACCGGTATCCAGGCTTCATTGCTTGGAAGGCATAAGTTGTGAACGGGGGCGGCCAAATGGTCGCCCCCGTTGTTTGTGTTGTGTCATGTTAGGAAGATATGTTGCATCCTTGTCCCGAAGCTCAAGCTCCCAGTGCTGACCTGCCGATCATTCAGCAGTCAGGCACGTAGTACGGCAAGCAAGGACTGCGAAGACAAAGTCGACGGCTCTCACAGCCGGGTCGCAAATGGGCGACACACGGGCACTGGCATCCAATCGACATCAAGCAAAGCTAGGAGTTGCCGGTGAGACACCAACGACATTTGCGGGCAAGGGGGGAGTCGGGCTTCACGCTGATCGAGCTGCTGGTCGTGATCTTGATCATCGGCATCCTGGCTGCGATCGCGATCCCCGCTTTCCTCAATCAGAAGAGCAAGGCCAACGACGCATCCGCCAAGGAATTGGTGCACGAGTCTCAGGTCGCTGCCGAGACGATCGCGACCGACTACAGCGGTAGCTACAAAGAAGTCACGACGACCAAGATCAACGAATACGAAAAATCGATCCCGATTACCGAAGCGACTGGCAAGAACGGCTATCTCAAGGCTGCCAAAGAACTCGAAGGTGGAATCGGCTACGAACTGGAAACCGAAGCGCCAGGGACCAAAGACACGTTCAAGCTCGTCAACAAAGCGGGCGCGGTCACGCGTACTTGTAAAGCCGCCAGCGAAACGAACAAGGGCGGCTGCCCGACCGGCGACTGGTAGACGGCACACCAGAGTCCAGTCTCTCTGAGGCAATCGCGATACGTGCAAGAGAGGGCGGCCAGCTGGCCGCCCTCTCTTGCGTATTGGCCTGGTACTCGAGTGCTTCCACCGCGTCCGGTGCCCTCGCACGAGCGTCTTGGAGCACCCTCACGCCAGGGCCGCTCAGGCGATCGCTCGATATTGGGCGAGCGATTGCAGAAGCGCTCAAGTGCGACGCGCCGCCAGCCGATCATCCGTCCATGGAGACAGCAACCTTCGCTGGGGTGTTCGGAGCGATGATCGGATCGTTCCTGAATGTCGTCGTATATAGGTTGCCGCGCCGCGAGTCGCTCGTGCGCCCGGCATCGCACTGCACCGCCTGCGGGACGCAGGTCAAGCCCTACGACAATATTCCCGTCGTCTCGTGGCTGTTGCTGCGCGGACGCTGCCGCAACTGCTCGGCGCCGATCTCCAAGCGCTATCCGCTCGTCGAGGCGCTTGCCGCCCTCCTGTGCGTAGGTGCCGTGCTCGCGGGCGGTAGCTCCGCTACGATCGCGCTCAACGTCGCCTTCATCCTCTTGCTCGTGCCGATTGCGCTGATCGACGTCGAGCACCGCATAATTCCCAATCGTCTGACAGCGCTCGGCGCGATCCTGGCACTTGGCATCGGCACCGCGCTCGACCCCAGCGGCGAGCCCGCGCGCCTGATCGCCGGCGCCGTCGCCGGCGGAGCGCTGCTGATCGCGGCGATGGCCTACCCCGGCGGCATGGGCATGGGTGACGTCAAGCTTGCCGGCGTGATGGGTCTGTTCCTCGGCAGCGCCGTGGCCCCGGCCATGCTCGTCGCACTATTGGCGGGTGTGTTGTTCGGCCTTCTCATCGTGAGCCGCCAAGGCGCGCGGGTGGCGCGCAAGACCGCGGTCCCGTTCGGGCCGTTCCTAGCTTTCGGCTCGCTTGTGGCGATCTTCGCCGGTGAGCCGCTGGTGAACCTGTACACGACCCATTTCCTGAACTGATGGACGCCATGGAGCCTGGACATATGGACAGCGAGGAGCTCAGCCTGCTCAGACCGACGTCGATCGTCGTCGATGCGCCACCGGAGCCGCCGGCCGCCGACACGGTTGTGATCGAGCCGACCAAGCGCAAGATGCCATCGCTCAACGCTTCGATCTCGATATCGAGCCTCAAGCCGAGTCGTGGCGGTCGCTCGCGTGGGGCGACGCTAGTCGGCCTGGACATCCAGCCCGGCTATGTGAGCGCGGTTCAAGCACGTGTCAACGGCTCGATCCAGGTGCAGAAGGCGGCAGGCGCCGCACTACCGCCCGACACGATGCGCGAGGGCGAGGTGCTCGACGGCACCGCGCTGGCCGACACGCTGCGCGAAATGTTCCGCGACTCCAAGCTTGACAAGCGCGTGCGCATCGGCGTCGCCAACCAGCGCACCGTGTTGCGCACGCTCGAGCTGCCGCCGCTGACCGACCGCAAGGAGCTGGCAACCGCTGTGCGCTTCCAGGCTGAGGATCAGGTACCGATGCCGCTCGACAACGCGGTGCTCGACTTCCACGCGCTTGGCGTGATCGACACGCCCGCCGGGCCACGCCAGCGCGTGATCGTCGTGGCGGCCCAACGCGACATGGTCGAACGCCTGATTGCCGCCGTTCGCGCCGCGGGGCTGCGTCCCGAGGGCGTTGACCTCTCAGCCTTTGCCTTGATCCGCTCTCTGCACCGTGCGGACGAGGACCACTCCGGTCGCGTCCTATACCTGAACGTGGGCGGGCTCACGAACATGGCGATCGCCGAGGGGACTGTCTGTCGCTTCACCCGTGTGATTGGCGGCGGTCTGGAGTCGATGGCCGCCGACATCGCCGAGCGCAACAGCATCAAGCTGACAGAGGCGCGCGAGTTGCTGGCGGCGGTCGACCTCGACGCACCGTCCGCGGTTGCGCCCTCGCTCTACGCCGATAGCTCTCGACAGGAGCCACAGCCAGCTGAGCCGGTACCTGCCGCGCCGCAGAAGCCCGCGATCGACGTACGCCCGGTGCTCTCCAGTGGTGTGCGTGAAATCGCCGGCGAGGTACGCAACTCGTTGGACTTCCATCGCTCCCAGGACGGCGGCGGTGAGGTCTCGAGCATCGTGCTCAGCGGCTCGGCACTGCAGATCTCAGGTTTCGCACGGGCGCTGCAGAGCGAGCTGCGCGTGCCGCTTATCCCGCAGACGGTCGGCGTGCTCGACGAGCGCGCCGCCGGCGAGGTCTCCGCCGAGCGGCTTGCCGTGGCGACGGGTCTCGCGGTCGAGGAGGCGCCGCGATGAAGGCTGTAAACCTGATCCCAGGCGAGCAGCGCCAAGGCGCCGGCGGGCTTTCGGACCTGGCCGGACGCTCCGGGGGCGGCGCTCTGATCGTGCTCGGCGTGATCGTCGCACTCGCAGTCATGGTCGCGATGTACGGCAGCGCTCACCACAGCATCTCGAGCCAAAACGGCGAAGTCGCTCAGATCAAAGCCGAGACGAGCGCGGTCGAAGCTCGCACCGGGCGGTTGACGCCGTATGCCAACTTCGTCTCGATGGCCAATCAGCGCACCGAGACCGTCGCTCAGCTCGTTCAAGCGCGCTTCGATTGGTCTCACGCCCTGCACGAGCTCGGTCGCGTACTGCCGGCCGGCACCTCGCTCGACGCGCTGCACGGCACTGTCGGAGCGAGCACAACTTCAAGCTCCAGCAGCTCGAGCAGCTCCGCGGCGAGCTCGGCGCCCGCCTCCAGCACGCCTCCGGGTAGCACCCCGGTCTTTACGCTCACCGGTTGTGCCACCAGCCAGAGCGTCGTCGCTCAGGCGCTCCAGCGTTTGCGCTTGATGGACGGCGCCAGCGAAGTGCAGTTGCAGAGCTCGACCAAGGCCGAAACCGGCGGGGCGAGCGGGGGCAGTGGTGGCAGCGGTGCGGCTGGCACCTGCTCTGGCAGCGACCCGAGCTTTACGACTCAGGTGACGTTCGTCGGGCTGCCCGCGGCGCCCGCCACGAGCGTTCCTACGGCCGCAGCGGCTTCCGCGCACAGCGCAGGCGCCACCGAGCCGGTCTCGGCAGGAGACCCGTCCAAATGACCACGCGTGACCGACTGATGCTGATAGGGATCGTCGCGCTTGCGGTGCTGCTCGGCGCTTGGTTTACGACGGTCGCGCCCGAGCGCGAACGGGCCGCGAAGATCAGTGCCGAAGTCGAAACGGCACGTCAGCAGCTGGCGAGCGCCGAATCGGCGGCCGACAGCGCCAAGAACGCGCAGGCACAGTACTCGAGCGCCTATGCCTCGCTTGTGAGCCTCGGACAGGCCGTGCCCGCGTCTTCGGAAACGCCGGCACTCATCTACACGCTCGACAAGGCCACGCACAGCCGCGACGTCAACTTCACATCGATCACCGCCGGCACCAGCGGCACGGCCAGCTCGAGCTCCAGCTCCAGCGCCGCCGCGACAGCGGCCGCACAAGCGACGACTTTCAGCCAGGAGCCATTCACCTTCGTCTTCAACGGCAGCTTCGTCGATCTCTACAAACTGCTCGACCAACTCGAAGGCTTCACCGTGCAAACCTCCGCGGGAGCACTGCACGTCAACGGACGGCTGCTGACGATCGACAGCGTCAGCCTTGCTCCCAGCAGCAGTGGCGGTAGCACGACCAGCTCGAGTAAATCCAAGGCGCCGCGACTGACCGGCACGATCAGCGCTACAGCTTACGTGCTGCCGGCGGGTGCGACACCGCTTGGTGGGGCGACTCCGTCCAGCCCGGCGGGCGCGGCAACGACGGCATCCGCCACCTCCTCCAGCGGCTCGGCGGTCACGCCCGCCGTCGTGAAGGCAACGCCATGATCGAGTTCCTGCAATCGATCCGCTCCGACCTGTCCTCGCGGCGCCTGCTCCCATTCGTGGCCCTGGCCGCCGTTGCGCTGATCGCCGCCGTTGCATACGCGGTGACCGGTGGTTCGAGCAGCTCCGCCCCGACACCCGTCGCCAGTTTGCCGAGCATCTCGGTTACCGGCTCGGCACCGGCGCTGCCGGTGACGGTCGCGCCGACGAATCCGAATGAGGCCGTCTCCGAGACACCGGGTGGGATGCGCTTCCAGAATCATGACCCCACCCGCCCCACGCGGGATCCGTTCGTCCCGCTTCCCTCTCCGCCCGTGACGAAAGCGGCCACGTCCTCCAGTTCCTCGAGTCCCAGCTCCTCGAGCGGCTCCACCGGCTCGAGCTCCGGCGGGTCGTCTTCCGGTAGCGGTGGGTCTACGAGCAAAGGTTCCGGTGGTGGCCAGGAAGCGCCCGTGCCTGCGCCAAAGAAAACGAGCAAGCCGAAGTCCTCCTACGTCGTCTCCGTCTTGTTCGGGCCCGCCTCGACCACACCCGGCCAGCCCGCGACGCTCGCGCCATATGAGGACATCAAACCCGGAGATCCATTCCCTTCCAAGCAGAATCCGCGCATATCTTTCGAACGAGTCACGAACAACGGCGCCGGTGCGGTGTTCAAGCTCGTCTCCCCACCGATCCTGCACGGAACGGGCATCTGCCTGCCAAGTACCTCCGAATGCCAGACGATCGACCTCGAACCAGGACACTCCGAGGAACTTGAATACATCGAAGCAAACGGCCAGATCGTGGTCTACGAACTGAAGGTCGTGAGCATCGTCAAGGGCGACGGCGCGAGCGCCGCGAGCGTCAGGCACAAGGCTGCAAACGCCGCGCGCGTAAGGCGCAAGGTCCACAGCAAATAAGCTACGGCGGAGATGACGCTCCGCCTAATCACCGCCGGCGAGTCCCACGGACCCGGATTGACCTGCATCGTCGAGGGTCTGCCCGCCGGCTTGCGCCTGCGTCCGGAGGACCTCAACGAGGACATGGCACGCCGCCAGCTCGGCCACGGCCGTGGCGGGCGCATGAAGATCGAGAAGGACACCGCGCGCGTCACAGCCGGCGTGCGCCACGGTGCCACGCTCGGTGGGCCTGTGGCATTGCAGGTCGAGAACCGCGACTACGCCAACTGGGAAGAGCGCATGTCGCCATGGCCGGTCGATGCGGAGATCCCGGAGGTTCACCTGCCGCGTCCAGGACACGCGGATCTCGTGGGCACGCAGAAGTACAAGCAGAGTGACGTGCGCAACATCCTCGAGCGCGCCTCCGCCCGCGAGACGGCGGCGCGCGTGGCGGGTGGCGCACTCTGCAAGGCATACCTGGCGGCGCTGGGCGTGCAGGTTCGCTCGCACGTGATCCAGATCGCCTCGGTCCACGCGCCCGCGCGCGCACAGGCTCTGACGCTCGTTGACTTCGACGAGGTGGACGCCTCGCCGGTGCGCTGCCTGGACGCCGAGGCCGGGCGTGCGATGGTCGCCGAGATCAACAAGTTGCGCAAGGCCAACGAGTCGCTCGGCGGGGTCTTCGAGGTGCAGTCCTTTGGAGTCGTTCCGGGGCTCGGCTCGCACATCTCCTGGGAGGAGCGCCTCGATGGCCGACTGGCGATGGGCATTCTCTCGATCCAGGCGATGAAGGGCGTCTCGATCGGTGACGGCTTTCAGATTGCGGGCGTGCCCGGTTCACAAGCACACGACGAGATCTTCTACTCGCGGGAGCGCGGCTACTACCGCGAGACCAATCGCGCCGGAGGCCTCGAGGGCGGCATGACCAACGGCGAGCCGCTGATCGTGCGCGGCGCGATGAAGCCGTTGCCGACGCTGACCAAGCCGCTGCGCTCGGTCGACATATCGACGCACGAGGTGGCAGAGGCGCTGCGCGAGCGCACCGATTCGTGCACCGTTCCGGCTGCGGGCGTGGTCGGCGAGGCGATGGTCGCGCTCGTGCTCGCCGATGCCTACCGACGCAAGTTCGGTGGCGACCACATCGACGACACACGCCAAGCGCTGGATGCATATTGCGAACGAATCGGATGGCCGGCGCCTTGAGCGTCGCCCTCTTGGGCGAGTATCGAGTGCGCCCGCGATGGCGCCAGTAGCCGACGTCCCCGACCGCGCGCTCGTCTTCATCGGCTTCATGGGCGCCGGCAAGACGACGGTCGCCGGCGAAGTCGCGGCCACGCTGGGCGTGCGGGCGCTCGACAGTGATCGTCTGCTCGAAGACGAGCTGGGCCATTCTGTGGCCGAGGAGTTTCGCGTTCGCGGAGAGGCCTCGTTCAGGGGCGCCGAGGAGCAGCTCGTCTGCCGGCTGTTGGAGCAAGCGGGCGCGGGCTCGGTGATCGCGCTCGGCGGTGGCAGCGTCCTCTCAGAGCGCGTGCGCGAGGCGCTCGAGCCGCACCTGACGGTGCTGCTCGACATCGACGCACACGCCGCCTGGCGTCGCGCCGGCGCCGGCGCGAACTCTGGACGCGAGAAGCGACCGCTGGCGTCCGATCGCGAGGCCTTCGACAAGCTGTACGCAAGCCGCCTGAGCCTCTACGAAAGGCTTGCCGACGCGATCCTGCCGGCGCTGACACCGCGCGTGGGCCTGCGCGCCCTACCTGCCCTGAGCGGCCTTTCCCGGGTGCCTGTCGGCACACGTCTGCTGTGGGCCAGCGCCGCCTCGGGCGATTACCCAGTGCTGGTCGGAGGTGGCCTGCTGCGCACGGAGGTGTGCTCGCAGCCGGGTGTGTGGCCGTTGGAGCGGATCGTCTCCCGACCGTTCTGCGTCTCCGACCAAAACGTCGCCAGCCTGTACGCAGAGCGTCTGGGCGGTGTTCAGGAGCTGATCGAGATTGCTCCAGGCGAGCGCAACAAGACGCTTTCAAGCGCCGAGCTCGTGTGGAGCGCACTGGTAGCCGGTGGCATGACCCGCGCCGACCACCTGGTCGCGCTCGGTGGGGGAGTGGTGGGCGATTTGGCTGGATTCTGCGCCGCCACCTATCAACGAGGTGTCCCAGTCGTGCAGGTGCCCACCACGCTCGTCGCACAGGTCGACTCAGCCTATGGTGGCAAGACCGGCGTCGATCTGCCACAAGCCAAGAACTACGTCGGCGCATACCATCATCCCGCGGGGGTAATCGTCGATCCGGAGACCCTCTCCACGCTCCCGGAGGCAGAGCTGGCGGCCGGCTACGCCGAGGTGCTGAAGACGGCGTTGATCGCCGGTGGCGAGCTATGGCGACGCGTCGCGATGGACGAGCCGCTCGACCAAGGCACGATCCTCGCGTGCGCGCGCACGAAGCTGACTGTCGTCGCCGAAGACGAGCGCGACGCCGGCCGCCGCCAGGTGCTCAACCTCGGGCACACGGTCGGCCATGCACTGGAGACGGTCACCGGCTACGAGCGCTACCGCCACGGCGAGGCGGTCGGCCTCGGCCTGCTGGCGGCGCTGCGGCTGTCGGGTCTGGGCGAGCTGCGAGAGCAAGTGTATGAGCTGCTGGATGCGCACGGTTTGCCTGTTGCGCTGGGAGGGGAGGACATCGAGCAGATCATCGCGGCGACGATGCGCGACAAGAAGCGCATCGGCGCACAGGTTCCATTCGTGCTGCTCGACGCGCCAGGCGACGCGCGCACCGGTTGTGACGTGAGCGCAAGCGAGCTGCACGCCGCGGTGTCGGAGTTGCGGGCCCGCGGGTAGTCTGCCTCGAGATGGCGAGCCTGATTCGCATAGAGGTGATGCATGGCGTCAACTTGGACATGCTTGGCAAGCGCGAGCCGGAGCACTATGGAACGCTCACACTGGACGAGCTCGAGCGTCAGGTCGAAGGGTTCGCCGGCGAACTGGGTGTGCAAACACGCTTCTTCCACAGCAACTTCGAGGGTGAGTATGTCGAGCACCTGCACTCCTTGCGTGAGCTGGTGGACGCGGTGGTGCTCAATCCCGGCGCATGGACGCACTACTCGTGGGCGATTCACGACGCGCTGGCGACCGCCGCCCTCCCAGCTGTGGAAGTGCACCTGTCCGACGTGAAGGCGCGCGAGCCGTGGCGGCAGCTGTCGGTGATCGAGGACCTCTGCATCGACTCGGTGTCCGGCAAGGGAGTCGAGGGCTACCGGCTGGCATTGAAGCGCCTGCGCGACGAGCTGGTCGGCAGGGAACCGGAGGACGCTTCGAGCGCGCACGACCGACCTGGCGGGGGTGAGGTGTGAGCGAGCTTGCTCGTCTTGCGCGGCAGGCCCTGGCGTTGCGCGAGCAGGGCATCGATCGGTTGCTCGTCGGTGCGCCGGTGAACGTGCGCTACCTGTGTGGCTACACCGGCTCCAACGGCCTGCTGCTGGTCGATGCGGGAGAGCAGGCAGAGCACCGCTTCTTCACCGACTTCCGCTACATCACACAGTCGGCCGAGCAGGTGCCGGAGGGGATCGAGCGGCAGATCGCGCCTGGCGATTTGCTCGAGGCGGCGGCACGCGCGCTTGGGGAGGGAGCGGCGGGAGGCACGCAACGGCTCGGCTTCGACGACGCGTCGCTGACAGTGAAGCAGCACTCCCGCCTGAGCGAGCTGCTGGGCCGGGGTTGGGAGCTCGTGCCTTGCTCGGGGATGGTCGAGCGCTTGCGCGAAGTCAAGGACGAGCGGGAGATCGAACGCATCCGCGCCGCCTCGGCGCTTGCCGACCAAGCCCTTTCAGAGGTGCTCGAAGGTGGACTCGTGGGTCGCACCGAGCGCGAGGTGGCGATCGAGTTGGAGCTGCGTATGCGCCGCCTGGGAGCGCAGGCTCCAAGCTTCCCCTCGATCGTGGCGAGCGCAGAGCACGGGGCGCTCCCACACGCCGAGCCGCGCGACGTCGAGATCGCCGCGGGCGTGCTCGTCACGATCGACTGGGGTGCCTACCTCGACGGCTACTGCTCGGACTGCACCCGCACCTACGCCACCGGAGAGCTCTCGGCTGACGCGGTAGAGGTCTACGAACTCGTCCTCAGCGCGCAAGAGGCGGGGTTGCAGGCCGTCCGCGCCGGGATCTCAGGACGCGATGTGGACCAAGTCGCACGCACAATCATCGACAACGCTGGCCACGGCGAACACTTCGGCCACGGTCTCGGTCACGGCGTAGGTATGGAGATTCACGAGGCGCCGCGCCTGTCGCGTACCGCCTCTGAGAAGCCGTTGCACACCGGCAATGTCGTCACGGTCGAGCCAGGCGTCTACGTGCCCGGAAACCTCGGCGTGCGCATCGAGGACCTAGTGCTGGTTGGCGAGACCGGCTGTGAGCGGCTCACGAGCTTGCCGAAGCAGCTCATAACGCTCGACTAGCACTCCCCGCGGCCTGTACAAGAAGACGCCGAGCAGGCCCATCAGCGGCAAAGACCATGCCAAGAACAGCGCCGCCTCGGCGTCGGCCGAGACGTGCGCCGGCGCCCACTGGAATGTGAGCCAGACAAGCAGCGTGCTCGACAACGCCAGCACCGGCGGGCGGTCGCTGGGGCCGATCGCCTCCCACGTGAGCAGCGCGAACACACACGGGAGCAGGTAGTACTGGGTATCCCATGTATCCAGGACGCAGCGCATCAACAGCAACAGCGCCAGGGCTAGCAGGGCATCTCTCTCGTTCAGCAGGGCTCCACCGCCGCCACGCCGGCGACGGCTCAACCACAGCGAGACGCTCATGACCGCACCCACGAGCAGGATCAGTGGGTGACTGATCCCGCCCACCCAGCCGGGGGCGATGCGATAGCCGACCTTTGGCGAGCCGAACAGACCGTGCACCAACGCCCCGTGATGGCCGAGAAACCACCACACCTGCCAGGGCTGGAAGATCGAGGACGGCGCGTTCGCAATTGCTTGCGTACCGGATATGAAGCCACCTGAGGAGACCAGGGCCAGGGGAGCAACTACCGCCACCGAGGTCACGCCCGCGATCATCAGGCACAGGAGGCGTCGCTTAGCCGGCAAGGCCAGCAGCACAGGTCCAATCGCGAGCAACGCCCACTCCTTGTTGGCGATCGCCAACCCCAGCATCAGAGCGGCGGGCACCATGCGGTTGCGGTTTGCAAGCAGTACGGCGGCGATGCACATGCAGGCTCCGAGCAACTCCTCGGGGTGGCCGATTTCAAGCGCTTGCAGGGTCAGCGGACTGGCCACGCACAGGCCGAGGACGACAGCGCGGTTGAGACGCGAGCGCCCTTCGGAGCGCATTCGCGCAACCAACCACACACCAAGCATCGCTGCCGCAAGCAGGCACGGCAGCGCGACCATGCGGTAGACGGCCAGCTCGCCGCCTCCCCACAGGCTCGGAAGCAGTGCGAACGGCGCTCGCTCTACAAACGATCCTCCGTACGCGGGCACAAGTCGCAGAAACTCGACCACATGTCCCTGGGCAAGCGCGCCGAACGCCGGGCGCGCCTCGGTTTCGTAGTCGTTCCAAGCGAATCCGTAGAGACCGAGCCAAGCCATCGTGGCACTCGCCACCGCCGCGATGAATGCGCATGGGCCGTTTTCGCGCAGCCGCTGCCTCATCTGAGCTGCATCGACCGCAAACGTCGGCCACTTGAGGCCCTGGATCGTCGCCTGCGTCTCGGCGGTGCATGCCGGCTTGGACGGTTTGCGTAGACCCAGGCCCTACCCAATGCCGGATCTGTCGCGAGGCGCGAGCCTAGGCGCGCCCGCGCGAGACGGCGACCTTGCGGAACATCTCGGTGATGCCAAACTTCGGCGCCACGCGCTCGACGAGCCCGGGCGCCAACTGTCCGAGGGCAAGCATCGGACGGATCGGAGCCCCGCTCTCCAACAACTCGGCGCGGTCCTCGCGAATCGCGCGCACGACCGCCTCGGCCACCTTCTCGGTCGTGGTCTCGCCCATCATGCGGTTGGAGTGGTGCCCCTCTTCGACCATGCGGGCATACATCCCATCGCCGGCGATGAAACCCGGGCAGACCACAGAAAAGCCAACCGGCGCATCCAGATACTCGGCGCGCAGGGATTGCGTGAGGCCGACCAGCCCGGCCTTCGTGGCGGCGTAAGGCTCGCTGAACGCAGGCCCCACCTTGCCCGCCATCGACGCGATGAAGACGACGTGACCACGCCCGCGCTCCAGCATTCCGGGCGTGAGCCGATGTGTTAGCAGCAGCGGCGCCGTCAGGTTGACGTCCACCATCGAGGTCAGCTCCTCGGGCGTATAGCTCGTGAAAGCGCCAACCGACTCCACCCCGGCGTTGTTGACGAGCACGTCGATCGGCCCGAGCTCAGCCTCGACGCCGTCCACGAGCACGTCCGTGGCGCTCAGGTCAGAGAGATCTGCCGCTACAGCCACGCTCTTCACGCCAAGCTCGCCCAGCTCTGCGGCGAGCGTTTCGAGCGCATCCTTGCGCCGACCCGACACGGCCACGTTCATCCCCTCCCGGGCGAGCCGACGGGCGAGGTGCGTGCCAAGCCCTCCAGAGGCGCCGGTCACGAGCGCGGTACGGCCTTGCAGGGTCTTCATGGCGTGCTCCCTTGGTTGGTTTCGTACACACGAGAGTAGGCCATGGTCCCAGCGGTCGGCGGGCAACATGGAGTCTGTGGTCGTCCAGGCGCCCGAGCTCTGTAGCGTTGCCGAGATGGCCTCCGGTACAGCCGTCCCAGCGCTTACGCGCTCATTGAGCTTGGCGTGGAGCGGTGGCAAGGATTCGGCCCTCGCGCTGTGGTCGCTGCGCGAGCGGGAGGGCAAGTCACCCGCTTCGCTGATGACGACCGTCACGGCCGAGTACGAGCGCGTCTCGATGCACGGTGTGCGGCGAGATCTGCTTGCCCGTCAGGCGCGGTGTGTCGGGGTGCCGTTGGTGGAGGTCGAGATTCCTGTGCGTTGCACGAACGAGATCTACGAAGAACGGATGGCCGCGGCTTTCGCGCTCGAGCAGATGTCAAGCGTCGAGGAAGTCGCCTTCGGCGATCTCTTCCTGCAAGACGTGCGCGAGTACAGAGAGAGTAGGCTCGCCGCGGCGGGAAAGCGTGCCCTTTTTCCCGTATGGGGCCTCGACACAACGGAGCTGGCACAGCAGTTCGTCGCGCTCGGCTTCCGAGCGATCCTCGTGTGTGTGGACCCGCGTGTGCTCGATCCCAGCTTCGCCGGTCGGGAGTTCGACGAGAGCCTGCTCGAGGATCTGCCGCCCGAGGTGGACCCCTGCGGGGAGAACGGCGAGTTTCACACGTTCGTGTATGACGCCCCCGTTTTCGTCGGCGCTGTCGATTGTCGGCGGGGAGAGGTGGTCGAACGCGACGGGTTCGTGTTCTGTGACCTGCTAACTGCGTAGGCAAGATGGCGTCAAGGCGATCCAGCGGAGCTCGAGAGACGACCTGACGACCACAGACACGCCGGCACTCAGCTTGAAAACTCGTGCGTAACATCGCTGGGCGTTCTGGCCACTTCCCCCTTGACGGCGACCAGAGAGGTGAGGATGGCTGATAAGGAGATGCGACTTGATCGCGAGCGTTTCGAGAGTATTTACAGGGAGCATTTCGATCGCGTCGCGGCGTATCTGTTGGCGCGCGCGGATCGCGACTTGGCGGCCGATGCACTCTCTCGGACTTTCGAGGTGGCGTGGCGGCGAATTGCCGACGTGCCTCGCGAGCCCATGCCCTGGCTGCTCGGTGTAGCGCGCAAGGTCTTGGCGGATCTGCGTCGCGGCCAGGGGCGCCAAGACGCTCTTGTGAGCAGGATCGCGGCGACGATCACCGAGACCGTCCCAGACCATTCCGAGGCGCTGGCAGAGCGCGAGCGTACGCTCGCCGCGCTCGCCGGCCTGAGCGAACCCCAACGGGAGGTCTTGCTGCTGATCGCCTGGGACGGTCTCAGCCAACGCGAGGCCGCTGCCGCGCTCGGATGCACCAGAGGCGCCATTGCGCTGCGCCTGTACCGCGCCCGTACGAGCCTGCGCAAGGCATTGCTCGACCTCGCCGCCAAGGACGCGGCATTCCCAGCTGCCAGCGAGCTGCGTCCTTGCCCGACAAACCCAACCGGCGACACGATCCTTTAGGAGGACTGCAATGAACGACCATGCAATGGATCTTTTGCGGGCTTTGCGTCCAAACGACGCCGAACGCATCAGCGAGGCCTTCCCGGATGAGTCTCGCGCCGGTCTGCTCGCGACGCTCACAAACGAGACTCACACCATTGCGAAAAACAGGAACACGCGTCATGCTCGCAGGCGTCGAGGACCACTTGCGCTCGGTGTGCTCAGCGTGGCGAGCATCACGGTGGCGGTCGTTGCGGTTGTCCTGCTCGCTCCCGGCTCGGCTGTCAGCCCAGCGCCCGCGGACGCCGTTTCCTTCCGCACCGACTCAAGCGGATACATCCTTGCCTCCGTCACCGATCCCTTCGCGGCTCAGAGGAGGCTCGATGCCGCATTCGCTAGAAAGGGACTGCACATCAAGATCCAACTTATCCCGGCCTCTCCCAGCGCCGTCGGCAGAGTGGTCTACATGGGCGTTTCCAACACACATGTAGCGCAAATAGAGCCACTGCGTGAAGGTGAACATTGCGTGTCGAACGACGCCGGCTGTGCGATTGGCCTGCGAATCCCCAGGGGTTTTACCGCCAAGGCCACGATTGCGCTCGGGCGTCCGGCGCGGCCCGGCGAAAGATACGGGAGCGCCGCTAGCGCATTCGCCAGCGGCGAAATCTTGCACTGCAGCGGTCTCCTCGGTGCGAGCGTCGCGCGCGCCTTGCCCGTCCTTCAACAGGACAAGCTCACCGTTCGGTGGGTGGAAGACATCGAGATCCCCACCCACCATTCCGGCATCACCTCGCGCTCTCGGAGCGTTGCGCAGCCGCCGACGAATGACTACATATGGGGAGCCGAGCTGTCCGCTCGAGGACGGCTCACAGTCCAGATAGAGCCAAAGCCCTGGCCAGCTACCTCGGGTGCCGGGGCTCACTTCAACGATGGCTGTTGAGGACCGTCAGACAGCAGTTGGCGCCGGCACCGACAGTTGGAGAGTGGCGACACTGCTTGTACGAACAACCCATGCCGGGGAGCACTGCCAACCGCCACGCTCAACTCCAGCTACCCTGCGGGGCCGTGATCAACACCACCAATTCAGGTGCGTGTTTGAACCACATTAGGCGAGCGAAACCGCGGTCATAGCTACGCATGTGGGATGAGATCGGTCGTTTGTTCGGACCGCGGGCTGCATCTTGGAAGAGACGTAGAATCTTGGCCACATGGCTATCGAGCGATTCGTTTGGAGTTCTCACGCGATACTTCGGCTGGACCAACGGCATCTGACCCAATCCGATGTGGAGCAGGCGATTCGCGACGGGCACCGTGGACGGCAGATAAACGATGGGCAGGCCGATTGGCTGATCGAGGGCATGACTGCCTACGGTGTGCGATTTGAAGCGGTCTATGATCACCCAGTGGGCGATGACGAGACAACCGCGCGCATAGTGTCGGCATGGCGACTGGACTAGTAGTCAGGCGTCGGCCGCGATAATCTCGGATGAGCATGTTTGCCTACTACGATTCTGAGTCCGACATTGCATGGTTTCCGACCGGCGAGTCCGATGATGTAGTCAGCGAACGAGTGCCAGGCGGACTGCGCGATTACGATCGCCAAACGCATGCGCTCGTGGCAATTGAGGTCTGGGATGCCAGTACCCGTCTGCCTCGGACGCTCCTTGAAGCGCTTCCCAAGCCTGCTGCTCCTCAGAGTGCGGCAGCGTAAGTAGCACGGCAGCGCTCGCAGCGACCTGTCCCTCAGTAGTCGCTATCGTGACCCGGCCAGATCGAGTGCGCACGTGATCGAACCACATCGAATTTGGCTCTAGAAGGGGCTGATCGAACATCATCAACACCAACCAATTCTGGTGCGTGATCGAACCACATTGATCGGATGTAGCCTCGGTCCGGAGCGCCGCATAAGCTCGCGCGATGGCTGCGGCGAAGCGATCAAAGGCAACGACTGGTTCTGCTACCCGTGGGTCTCGACCGGTCCGGCGACGCTGGCGTGACTATAGGACCCCCTCGGGGCGCAGTCCGGTCGAAGAATTCATAGACGGTCTGTCTGACTCCGACGCGGCAGCGGTGCTGGTCGGCATGGAGGAGGCGCGAGACCGGGGCCTGCGCGCCGCACGCCATCTGGACCGGCGACATCTGGGAGGTACGGGTGGACGGCGACCGCGTGATCTATCGCGTCCTGTTCGCCGAGGAAGGCAGCCGTGGCCAGGTTCTGTTGGCGCTCGAGGGCTTCAACAAGAAGACTCAGAGGACGCCTCCAGCCATCGTCAGGCTGGCGAAGACGAGACTGGCGGACTGGCGACGGCGAGGCGATCAGAAGCGCGAGGCGCGTGGCGGACGTCCGCTACACCGCTGATGCGTGCTACTCTTATCTCTAGAAAGAGATACCGGCAGAGATATTGAGACTCAATCGCCAGGTGGAGACCATGCCCGAACGTGACTTCCTAGAGGAGATGATCGACAAGCGCACGACGCGCAGTCCTGAGTTTCCGCAGCTAATGGACGCAGCCCGCCGACGTCGCGAGTTGCTTCGCGCTCTGACCGAGCAGCGTGAGCAGCAGAAGCGCTCACAGACCACCATCGCCGCAGCAATGGAGACTTCGCAGTCCTTCGTCGCGCGTCTGGAGAACACGGCTGCCGACACGAAGATATCGACCGTGGACCGCTACGCGGAGAGCCTTGGCTTCGTCGTGCAGTATCACTTGATCCCGGCGGCCAAGGCGAACGGGTCTCCGGCGGTTGTGGTTCACGCGTAGCCTCCGCGGATCGTCTCCGCGTTCGCGAACCGGAAGGACCCCAACTCATGGAGCGCGTAAACATCACGATCGGGCCGCTGAGCTTCGATCACGCCGACTACGACGCCGAGAGCGATGTGCTCTACCTGCATCTCGGGGAGTCGCAGGCGGGCAGGGGGAGGAGACGCCGGAGGGCCACGTCATCCGATATTCGCCGGGAACCGGTCGCATCGTCGGGCTCACAGTGATGGGTCCGCGCCGCATCCTGGCTGGCAATGGACGCCTGGTGGTCACGATTCCCGATGCGGTCGAGACCACCGCCGAAGTTCTCGCACCGGCTCTTGCCGCGGTCTGAACACTCCGGCAGTCGCTATCGTGATCCAGCTGCGGCGAGTCGAAGTCGCGACCGAACCCCATTGAATCCGGCTCCAGAAAGGGCTGATCGACCACGGTCACCACCAACCAATTCAAGAACGGCAACCACATCGACGTCGAGGGCACGATCTTCAAGATCGTGGAGTTCCAGCACGTCAAGCCCGGCAAGGGGGGTGCGTTCGTGCGCACGAAGCTGCGCCGAGCTTCCGACGGCGCCGTGATCGACCGCACATTCCGTGCAGGCGAGAAGTTCCGCTCGGTGCGCACCGAGGCGCGCAAGATGCAGTACCTCTATGCGGACGGGACCGACGCGCACTTCATGGACACCGAATCCTTCGAGCAGATCGCGGTGCCTGAGGCCACTTTCGCCGAGGCGCTGCGCTGGACGACGCCGAGCAGCGAGGTCGATGTGCTGTTCATCGACGACCAGCCGTCTGACATCCAGCTGCCCAGCGCTGTGGAGTTGACGGTGACCGAGACCGAGCCCGGGCTGCGTGGCGACACGGCCTCCGGTGGTGGCAACAAGCCAGCGACGCTCGAGACTGGGGCTGTGATCCAGGTGCCGCTGTTCATCGAGGTTGGTCAGAAGATCCGCGTGGACACGCGCTCTGGCGAATACATGTCGCGGTCCTGATGTCTCAGGCTAAGAACGCGTCTGGAAACCTGCGGCACCGCGAGATGCGTCCCTGGACGCGGCGCTGGACGTCACGTGACGTCTTGCACGTACTACCAAGTACGCGCTGCGACGTCCCGCGACGACCAGCATGGTCCATGAACGCATGCGCAAGCACCGCAGGTTTCCAGACGTGTTCTGAGGCGCAGCGAATCCAAGACTTGGGAAAGTAGGGCGCGATGCGCCGATCCGAGCAGCGTCGGGCGGCGGTGTTCGCGCTCTACCAGCACGATCTCACCGGGCGACCGCTGGGCGATGTGCTTGGCAAGAACGCTTCGCTGCTCACACTAGCCCTGGCTCATGCCGCCGCCGATAGGGCGGAGGAGCTCGACGAGGTGATCGACCGCCACGCTCACGGCTGGTCGGTGCAGCGCATCCAGCCGCTGGAGCGCAGCATCATGCGCGTGGCGCTGATCGAGATGTTGCATCCGGACGTGGCGCCCGGGGAGACGCCGATCCCGGCCGAGGGTGCGATCGAGGAGGCGATAGAGAGCGCCAAGACGTTCTGTGGCAGCGACGCGCCGGGGTTCGTAAACGGAGTGCTGGGCGCGGTCTTGCGCGAGTTGCGCCAGAATGCGACACAGCAATGAGCCTGGAGCGAATCGACGATCTAATTGCGCAACTGGAGCGCGCCTCGGAGCAGCTGCGCTCTGGCGAGCTCTCAGCGGATGCCGCCGCGACGATGGTGGAGGATTGCGCCGCACTTGCCACGCAAGCGAGCAGCGAGCTCGAGCGCCAGGCGCGGGCTGAAATCTCTCAGCCGGCTCCGGGCCAGGACTCGCTGCTCTGAGACGGGTCCTCCCGCCAGGGCGCTAGTTTTGGACGCCGCCTATCCCGAGCAGCTGCGCGAGGAAGTAGAGCGCTACCTGCAGCAGATGCGCTTCTCCGAGGCGGCGCTCACCGCGGGCCTGGAGGAGGCGATGCGCTATTCGCTGCTGGCCGGCGGCAAGCGCATCCGACCGGTGCTCGCGCTCGCCACCGCGCACGCGGTGGGGCTCGAGCGCGAGGATGCAATGCCGCTTGCGGCGTCGCTCGAGCTGATCCACACCTACTCGTTGATCCACGACGACCTGCCCGCGATGGACGACGACGCTCTCAGGCGCGGGCGTCCCACTTGTCACGTGGCATTTGGCGAGGACGTGGCGATCCTCGCCGGCGACGGGCTGTACGCGGAGGCGTTCAAGCATCTGCTCTCCGTCCGCCGAAGCTCACCTGAGCGTGTGCTGGAGGCGGCCGTTGAGCTCGCAAGCGCTACGGGGGTCAACGGCATGGTCGGCGGGCAGTACGTCGACGTCAAAGCGAGCGCTCCGGCGGGGGCCGATGGGCTGCGCCGTCTGCATGAGCTGAAGACCGGTCGGTTGATCGCCGCATCGGTCGTGTGCGTACTGTCTTTGGCTGGCGTGCGCGGACCTGCGACAATTGCGTTCAGGCGTTTTGCCGTGGAGTTGGGTGTGCTATTTCAGATCGTCGATGACATCTTGGACGTGACCGGCACAGATCTTGCGCTTGGCAAGCCGCAGGGCAGCGATGAGAGACACGGCAAGCGGACATACGTGAGCGAGTTCGGCATAGATCGCGCCAGGGAGCTGGCCGCGGAGTCCTACCGAACGGCACGGTCGGCGCTCGCCGACGCCGCGGTGGCAGTGACAAAGCAGCAGTTAGGTAGCACCACCCAGCCGGCGGCGACGGACGAGCTCGAGCAGATCACAGACTTCATCTACACGCGCACATCATGACCATCATCGACGGCATAAACGGTCCGGAGGACCTCAAGACGCTCTCCGACGAGGAGCTCGCGCGACTCGCCCAAGAGGTGCGCGAGCACATCATCGACACCGTGGGGGAGATCGGCGGTCACTTCGGCGCCAACCTCGGCACGTGTGAGTTGGCCGTAGCACTGCACTCGCTACTGGACTCTCCCTACGACAAGATCCTCTGGGACGTCGGTCATCAGGCCTACCCCCACAAGATTCTCACCGGCCGGCGCGAGCAGTTGCAGACGATCCGCCAGTATGGCGGTCTCGCCCCGTTCTGCTCGATCGGAGAGTCCGAGCACGACATCATGGGCGCCGGTCACGCCTCGACTTCGATCGGCTATGCGGTTGGCATCAAGGAGGCGATGCGCCATCTAGACGACGAGCGCTCGAAGGGCAAGGTCGTGGCCGTGATCGGCGATGGAGCGATGACTGGTGGCGTGGCCTTCGAGGCGATTGGGCAGGCCGGTGGTCTGGGTACGCCGATGGTGGTCGTGCTCAACGACAACGGCATGTCGATCGCACCGAACGTCGGCGCTCTCTCTCGCTATTTCAACCGTGTCCGCCTGAACCCCAAGCTTTGGCATGCACGCTCTGGCGTCGAGGGGGGGCTCACACGGCTGCCTGGCAGCATCGGCTCGGCCTTTGAACGACTCGGGCCACAGTTGAAGGAGTCGATCAAGGCGTTCTGGGCGCCGGGCCTTTTCTGGGAGGAGCTCGACTGGGCCTACATGGGCGTGATCGACGGACACGACGTACGCGCGTTGCGCGAGGCGTTGCGCGAGGCGCTCGCGGCGGAACGTCCCGTCGTCGTTCACGTCGCGACGGTCAAGGGCAAGGGCTTCGCGCCCGCCGAGGACGGCGGCCTGGAGGGGATGGAGAAGTGGCATGCCGCCAAGCCGAACTCGATCCTCAACGGCGTGCCCACGGCCCCGTCGCCAAGTCCGCCGCCTTCCTCGCCTGCCGGCGGAGCGGTGCCGGGGGCGACTGAGCAGGGGCAAGACACGGTGGCCATGCCGGGACAGGGCACGGCGGCTGGGGCAACGCAGGGCAAAGCGGCACCTCAATACACGCAGGTGTTCGGCGAGGCATTGGTGCGCGAGTGTCGCAGCGACAAGCGCGTGGTGGGGATTACCGCGGCGATGAACTCGGGAACCGGCCTGAACATCCTGCAGGAGGCGCTGCCCGAGCGCTACTTCGACGTCGGCATCGCCGAGCAGCAGGCGATTCTGTTCGCCGCGGGGCTGGCTCTTCAGGGAGTCAAGCCGGTGGCGGCAATCTACTCGACGTTTTTGCAGCGAGCTTTCGACCAGATCGTGCACGACGTGTGCCTGCAGAAGCTGAATGTGGTGTTCGCGATGGACAGGGCCGGGCTTGTCGGCGACGACGGGCCCACCCATCATGGCGCGTTCGACATCGCCTACCTGCGTTGCTTGCCGAACATCGTGCTGATGGCCCCGCGCGACGAGGCGCTGCTTGTTGACATGCTGCACACGGCTCTTTGCTACGACGACGGGCCGATCGCGCTGCGCTATCCGCGCGGCGAGGGCACGGGCGTGCAATTGCCGGCGGAGCCACGCACGATCGCGATCGGCACCGGCGAGATCTTGATCGCTCCCCACCCGCCCGGCGCCTCAGCTCCGGTGGGTGCTCGCGTCGCGTTGATCGGCTATGGCTCAGGTGTCGGCAAGGCGATCGAGGCGGCCGACCTCTTGTCGGACGACGAGATCGCCGTTACGGTTGTCGATGCGCGCTTTGCCAAGCCGATCGATGCCGGCTTGATGGCGCAGCTGGCGGCCGAGCACGACTTGCTCGTGACCGTAGAGGAGGGTGTCCTCGCCGGTGGCTTCGGTTCGGCAATTTGGGAGACGCTCAACGAGGCCGGCACCGCGCCGCCTCGGATCTTGCGCGTTGGCCTGCCAGACCGCTATGTCACGCATGGCAAGCCAGCTTTGCTTCACAAGGAGATCGGCTTCACCGGAGAGCGCATCGCCGAGCGTATCCGTGCCGCGATCAGCGACCGCCGCTCTGCCACCGTCGGGGCTTGACGGCAGTCGGCCCGAGATGAGCGCTTCAGGAGAGCAAAGCCTTAAATGAAACGGCCCGCTGGGGAGGCGGGCCGTTTCGAGGGGAGGAGGGATGCTGCTGTACTTCGGGTCGAGAGGAATAATGCCTAAGGCGAACGCACGTTTGTGTGACGTCGATCACAGAGACCCCGAATTCTTTTCAAGGCTCGAATTTGTGATGTCCGTATCGAACCCGTGTGCGCATGAACAAGTACCGTCCTTCCATGTCTAAGCAGCGACTCGACACGCTCTTGGCCGAGCGTGGCCTGTTCAGTTCTCGCACACGTGCGGCGGCGTCGGTGATGGCCGGGGAGGTCACGGTCGGTACGGACGGCAGGCGAGCCGCCAAGCCGGGGGAGATGGTGCCAATCGATGCCCAGTTGAGCGTGCGTGAGCGGGCGCCGTACGTTTCTCGCGGCGGGCTCAAGCTGGCCAATGCGCTCAACGCGCTCGAGTTGCCGGTGCGGGGCCGTCGTGCGCTTGACGTTGGTGCGTCGACCGGCGGTTTCACGGACTGCCTGCTCAAGCGCAACGCCGCACATGTAGTCGCAATCGACGTTGGCTACGGGGACTTCGACTTCGCCCTGCGCCAAGATCCAAGAGTCACTTTGCTCGAGCGCACGAACGCCCGTTCGATGACGTCGGCGATGCTTCCCTATGCTCCCGAGCTTGCTGTGCTCGACTTGTCCTTCATCTCGCTGCGCAAGGTTCTCCCGGCCGTGCTCGGCTGTCTCGCCGAGCGCCATGACGTGCTTGCGCTCATCAAGCCACAGTTCGAGGTTGGGCGTGAGCGTGTCGGCAAGGGTGGTGTCGTGCGTGCAGCAGAGGATCGTCGCTCGGCTCTGATCGACGTTGGCGCCGCAGTCCTCGAGCTCGACGCATCGGTGCTCGGCTACCGCTCCTCTGGGCTGCCGGGCCCGAAGGGCAATCTCGAGACGTTCATCTGGTTGGCGGAGTCCTCGCGTCCCGCTGGGGCGCGGGACATCAAGGACATCGAACGGATGGCCCGTGAGGTGGAGCCATGAGTCGGCTCATCGCCCGGCACGCGCACGAGGTTGGACCATGACGCAGCTCGTGGCACGGCCGGCGCGCGAGGTGTCGGTCCTGACCCATAGTCGCCCAACGCAAACCTCGGCTGCGCTGGAGACGCTTCTCCG
This sequence comes from Solirubrobacteraceae bacterium, assembly GCA_036266805.1. Lineage (GTDB taxonomy): Bacteria > Actinomycetota > Thermoleophilia > Solirubrobacterales > Solirubrobacteraceae > Palsa-744. The sequence continues at coordinate 98,061 of DATAXK010000019.1, read as the reverse complement.
AGCCGCGGCGACGGCAGGCGTGACGCTTCGCTTCGACGTTGAGGAAGCGGCCAAGCATGGTCTTACGAGCAGCGAGGGCGTGCTGCTCGACGGTACAGACGGCGATTCGGTCGATCTCTGCGTGGTGCTCGGCGGCGACGGCACGATCCTGCGCGCGCTGCGCCGCTATGCCGGTACCGGGGTACCGGTGTTCGCCATCAACTTCGGCGACATTGGCTTTCTCGCAACGATCGAGCCGCAGGAGCTCACCGACGGCGTGCGCCGCGCCTTCGGGGGCGATTACGAGCTCTTGCCGTTGCCGGCGATCGTGCTCGACGCTCCCACAGGCCTTGAGCGGGCGTTCAACGACGTGGCGATCCACCGCAAGGTCGGAGAGCGTGTCGCTGAGCTCGCCTACGTACTCGACGGCGAGGAGCTTGGCAGCGTGCGTTGCGACGGCCTCGTGGTCGCAACGCCGGCCGGCTCGACCGGCTACAACCTCGCCAACGGCGGCCCTGTGATGGCGTGGGGAGTCGAGGGGTTCATGGTGTCATTCATCGCTCCCCACTCGCTGACCGCACGTGCTCTCGTGGCGGCACCTAGGGACCGCCTCACGATCCACAACCGCTCGCACGAGGCGCTCGACGTATCGGTCGACGGGCGACCGGTCTGTGAGATCGAGCCCGGGGGCACGATCGACGCGCGGTTCATGGACGACGCGGGCATCATCGCCCAACTACCGGGCTCGTCCTTCTACCGTCGGCTGCGAGAGAAGTTCGGCCGCCTGGCGCGCTGAACGGCGGCCGCCGGTCTTATCGGACTGATCTGTCGTCGCCTTTCTCGTGTGCCCCGCCTTCGGGGCATCATGCTCAGGCGACTTGCGTGTGGCGCTTGGGCCGCTCGCCGGTGCGCTGCAGTGAGTCGATGAAGCCGTCGAGCTGGTCGCGTGAGAAGCGCCGCTGGCCGCCTGGTGTGCGGTAGCCCGTGAGGTAGCCCGCGTCGGTCCAGCGGCGAACCGTGGCCAGCGAAACACCCAGGTAGCGCGCTGCCTGTGAGCTCGTGAACACGAGCTGATGCTCGTGGTTTGGGTCGTGGTTCTCGGGCATCTCAATCTCTTCTCGGTCGGGATTCTCGCCGCGAGGCGCCTCTCCGAGCGCCCTCGATCAGACTCGCGAACGCTTGGATACGTTGAGATACGGCAATCTGGGCACAAAGGTTGAGCGTCCACAAGCTTTGTGGACCTTTGATCGAGAAAGGCGACCGACCCGTCGGGCATTTGTTCGCCCGAAATGAGCCCAACACAAGCGTAAAAAGCCCCATTTGACGAGGAGGACACCGTCGTCTCGGGGCGGGAATGCCCTCTTTCTGCAAAAGACCATGCATCCGCTTGTACGAAGTGGACAATTCGTCCAATACCTATATTATGCTCTGTAAACCTACTCAACACTTATCGTGCTTGGCTGAGGATGGAGGTCGTCGCGCGCGGGTGTTGGGCCGCCTGACCGACGGAAGGAGCATTCAATGGGCTACAAAGGCTGATTGCAGATTCGCTGATCCTCTCTCTGAGACGCGGTCGGCACCCAAGGACGTTGCCGAGATTGGCGGCGTCCTTGGTCGTTAAGTGCCGCCGACGCGCGAGCCCTGGCCCGCCAGGGGGTCAGGACAGGGCGCCGACCGGAGCGGCGGCGAACGCAGCCCACCGGGTATCGGGTAGCGACGTGAAACCGAGGAAGGCTTAGCGCAGTGACGGCTGGGCGAGCGCGCGCGTGCGTCGCTCGAAAGCCAGCTCGGCCTCGAAGTCGGCGTCGTCGCCGTGCGCGAAGGTCACGGGGCCCTCGCGCTCGATCATCGCGATGAACGCGTCGACGATCTCGGCGTCCAACTGGCGGCCCGCAACTCGGCGCAACTCGGCGATCGCGTCCTGGGGCGTCATCGGAGAGCGGTAGGAGTCGCGCGCGGTCAACGTGTCGTAGACGTTGCACACGGCGAGGATGCGCGAGGGAAGCGGGATCTCGTTGCCAATCAGCCCCGCCGGATAGCCGCTCCCGTCGATGTGCTCGTGGTGGTAGAGGATCGCGTCGGCGACAGGGCCATAACCGTCCAGGCGCCCCACGAGCGTGGCGCCCTCCTGGGGGTGGCGGCGCACTACCGCCCAGTCCTCGTCTGAGAGGATCTCCGCGTGCAGGATCCGGTCTGGCAAGGCGAACTTGCCGATGTCGTGCAACAGCCCAGCGGTGTGGATGAGATCTTGGTCGGCCTCGTCGCAACCCATCTCGCGCGCCAGCGACCGTGAGTAGCGGGCGACGGCGGCGGCGTGACGCGCCGTCATGCGATCTCGCAGCGCGAGCGTCTCCACAAGCGTCACGAGCATGCCGAGCTGCATCGACGCCAGTCGAACCGAGCGCGCCTCGAGCTGCTCGGCGCGGTCCTCCGAGCGCAGTAGGGCGCGGGCCAGGTACTGGAAGATGACCAGCACGAGCACAAGGCTCAACAGCACGGGATAGCCCATCTTCGTGTACGCCACCACAAGGATCACGGCAAGTACATCGGCGGCGATCTGACCGGGAAGCATGGGGACGAGCACGATGCGAACCTGCTGCAGGAACGACTTTTCTTGAAACACGCACTTCTGGATGGCGATCAGCGCGAAGTTGAGCAGATTCGTCGCTATGAATACACCGAACACGACCAGCGCAAGGGTTGGCGTCTGCACGTGGTGGCCCCCGCCGATCAGAAGGCCGCTGAGCAGCGCTCCCAGGACGAGGTAGACCGCGTAGGTCGTCAGGTTCGACAGGCACACCGTCAATGCGGGTCGTCGCGCGAGCGAGTCGGCGCCGATCGCGACGGCGCCGATCGCCACCGCCGGGGCCGGACCGAGCAGAACCATGGCCAGCACGAGCGCCACGAACCCTGAGGATACGCTCTGACTGCCGACCGTGATCGTCAACCACTCGCCGATCACGCCCAGCACGAGCAGCAGCCCGACAAGTTCGATCGGGTGCCACTGCGCCGAGCGGGACGTGAGCACAGCCACGGCAACGGCGCCCGCGAGCAGGATCCATTGGCTGGCCAGATAGAGCCGGTATAGGTGTCGTCGTGAAATGCTCATCTTTGCGTGCGGTTAGGGTCTGTAGTGCTTAACGGCCGACAGGGCGTCGTACTTAAGGACGGTTGGGCTTCGAACGTGTCTCGGGACCAAGCGCCCGCGCCGACCGGCTACTGGTGCGACGCCGCCAGCTCGGGCTCTGTGGCGATGCTTGTGGCGGCCTCGCTCGAGGCTCGCAACGCGCCGATCGGCAGGCGCATGAACGCGAATGTCGCCAGCGTCGCGACGGCGCCGGCGACGAGCATCGCCACTCGCGGCGAGCTGAGCGCGGCGATCGTGCCGCCGAGGATGAAGCCGAGCGCCGGGCAGAGTGCGTTCAGCGATCCGACGGCACTCATCAGACGACCGTGCAAGCCAGCCGGCGTGAGCTGTTGGACGGCGCTGATCAGCGAGGGCCATTGGATGCCGTTGCCGACGCCGCCGAGCACGGCTGCCGCACAGGCGAGCGCGATCGTCGGCGCCGCCGCGAAACCGAGATAGGCGAGGCCCACGAGCAGCGTGCCGAATGTCAGCATCGGCCCGAGCGGCCGACGCACCGAGCGCGCAAACACGACAGCTCCGAGCGCGGCGCCAAGTCCCCAGGCGCCGATCAGCAAGCCATAGCCGAGATCGCCGGCGTTCAGGGTGGACTTCGTATAGAGCACCTCCACTGGCTCCACCGAAGCGAAGAAGACCAGCGCGACCGCCTGGGTGACGAGCAGCGCCCGCAGCGCCGGCACGGCACGCACGTGTTCGGAGACGGCGCGCAAGCGCGCGCGAATCGAATCGCCGCTCGTCTCGGCGATATGCGTGCCCAGGTGTGCCAGCAAGCCAGCGCACACAAGGAAGGTGAATGCGTCGAGCAGTAGCGCCACGGGGCCCCCGACCGAATCGACGAGTGCGCCACCAATGACCGGGCCGAGTGCCAGCGCTCCCATGAACGCGAAGTTGAGCGTCGCGTTCGCCCGGCGTTGGGCGGCCTCGACCGCCGTCTCTCGAGCCGACTCGTCGAGCCCAAGGACCGACTCGCCAGTCATGTCGGCGACCGTTACACGTGTGGCGCTGGCACGCAGCAGCGCCGTTGCCGCCACCGCAACGATGCCGTCGATCGTGACCAGTATCAGCACCCCTGGCAGCCAGAAGTGCCACAGCAAGCCCGCAAGGGCGATCGTCAGGACCGCCTCCAACAGGTACAGCCACGCAAGTTGTCCGCGGCGGAGAGATCGCTCTGTGCGAGCTACCAGGACTGGCGCCAGCAATGCCGGCAGCAAGCCACGAGCGACGAACAGGCCGGCTGTTGCGATCGCGCTTTGGGTATGGTCGTAGACGCCCAGGGCCAGCGCGACATAGCCGAACCAGGTTCCCAGTTCGTTGACCGTATAGGCAAGAAATATTCTCCGCAGTCGGGGGGACTTGGGCAGCAATTACGCCTCTCGACGCTGGCGATGACACGACGCTCGATAGCGACGTGGCCCGCATTCTAGGGTGAGCGCCCGACGACACACAGGAAAACGGCGACATCTCGCCCGGCTCGGAGGCGTCTCGCCGGCTAGCCGAGCGCCATGTTGACATCGACGAAAAGCCCAAGGGCTTTGTCGCGCGCGATTCGGAACAGTTCTCGCACTCCGACTCTCGCGTCTGTCGAAGTGAGTGCTGTGCTCATCGCGTCTCGCCGGCCGAGGCCGGCGCCGTGCCGATCGAGCGCAGACCGCTGAGCGCCGCGCTCACCTCGATCGTCGGTATCGCCGGATCGGGCTCTGTGTCGCCGCCGGCCGCTGTACGGGCCAGCACCGATAGTCCCTTCGCGCTGGCTGCCGATATGGCTGCCCAAGTGAGGGCCAAGCCTATGTCGATCATCGTGCCTCCTTGCCGATGTCGCGCCCCGTATCCGTCCAGGTAAATCTCCCGGCAAGGACACATGGCTCAAAGTTATTGAAACGCTGCTTCATTACTGATGCAAATGATCGCGCCCCTAAGGTCGCTTGTCTGTAGGGCAGAGGGTGCCGATCTTGTGGTCCCAAAAGGGCAGTCCGCTGTCGTCCCAAAGGTGCCGTTGGCTGCTATCTGCGCAAACCCGCGAGTCGATCTGTGGGCTGGGATGCGTTGTCGCGCTTCATACTGCCGCCAGTCAAGCCGATACGGTTGCTGATCTATGACGGCTGAATCACCAGGGCTCGACCGGCCCATCGACGTGATAATCGCGGACGACCACACCGTCGTGCGCGACGGCATCCGTGCGGTGCTCGAGCGCGAGACAGGCGAGTTCCGCGTCGTTGCCGAGGCCGCCGACGTGCCCTCGACGATCCGCGCGGTCAGGGAGTTCAAGCCCGACCTGCTGACACTTGACCTGACGATGCCGGGTGGCTCCAGCCTGGCGGCCCTACCAACTTGCTTCGTCGCCCACCCGACGCTTGCCGTGGCGATCCTGACGATGCGCGAGGACCCCGAGTACGCGCGCCAGGCATTGCGAGCCGGCGCGCGTAGCTATGTGCTCAAGGAGGCCGAGCCGGCAGAGCTCTTGCAGGCCTTCCGCCTGGCGGTCGCCGGGCGCAACTACTTGCATCCAAGGCTTGGCGCGCTGATGGTCGCGGGCGAAGGCGACTCTCAGGATGGGGTGGCGCTGAGCGAGCGCGAGCGCGAGGTGGTGCGCCTGATCGCCAACGGTTTCACAAACCCTGAGATCGCCGAGCAGCTACACGTGGCCGAGCGTACGGTCAAGACCTACCGCGCACGCGCGATCGAGAAGCTTGGCTTCTCTTCACGAGCGGAGATAACCGCCTACGCACGCAAGCTCGGTCTCGTCGAGTAGCTCCGCTGTGCTGCTGTGCAGGCGGCGCATGCGCCGCCTGGGGAGGCGCGCATGCGCGCCTCCCTCCGGGTCGCACATGTGCGACCCGGCCAGACGGTGCATGCACCGTCTGGGACATCGCCGCATGCGGCGATGTCTTCCACAAAGGAGGAGAGAGATGGGCTTCCAAAATGGTCGATGCCCCCTGCGCGCGCGGGGGCATCTCCGAAATTGGAGGGTACGAGACCAGCTCAGACGGACGCCGGCCGGCCAGCCAGCGGTACCGTCAAGCGCATCGTCGCGCCGCCGCCAGGCGCAGGCACGAGCTCGAGCTCGCCGCCCACCAGCTCCGCGCGTTCGCGCATTCCCGAGACGCCGAAGCCGCCCTTCAGTTCGTCCTCGGGCGAGCGCTGTCTGGCGGCCCCGTCCTGTGGCAACCCTTCGCCATCGTCGGTCACCGACGCCGTCACCTTGCCGTCGCGCTCGCTGACGCTGATGACCGCGCTCGTGGCTTTAGCGTGACGGCTGACATTCGTGAGCGCCTCCTGCACGACGCGATACAGCGTGCTCTCGAGCTCGGCGTCGAGCCGCCGATCGCTGTCCTCCAGCTCGATCTCGGTGCGAATCTCGAGCCCATCCATCGCCTGTGCGCGCCGTGCCAGCGCTTCCAACGCCGGCACCAAACCGAAGTCGTCGAGCGCGGCCGGTCGAAGCTCGGTGATCAGGTGGCGCAGCCCGTCGATCTCCTCGCCAAGCCCCTCCAGCACCGTGTCGACCGCCGTGCTCAACTCCGCCTGATCGCCAAGGTCGCGTGCGTTGGCAAGCTTCAGGCGCAAAGCACCAAGGCCTTGAACGGTTTCGTCGTGGATCTCCCTGGCCCAGCGCGTGCGCTCGCGCTCGCGCGCCTCCATGCCAAAGCGCAAGCGCTCGATCTCGACCGAGCGCTCGGCCACGAGCCGCTGTGCGACGCTCGCGGCGAAAGCGTTGAAGGCACGCCGGTCGGGGTCGCGAAAGCTGCCGTCCTCGCGCGCGGCGATCACCAGTCCGCCGCCCTGGCCCTCCAGGCTGAAGGGCTCGACCAGCACCGCCCGCGCTTCGAGCCCGAGTTCGTGCAACCAGGTCGCTTCCTGGCCGCGGGGCCGCTCCAGTGAAAGTGCTTTGCCGCTCATATACAGAGCGCCAAGGGCGCTGCCTTCCACCGGGAGCACGCGTACACGCACCGAGACACGGCCGCTCGAGGCCGCGACGCGCAGCTCGCCGCGCTCCTCGACCACCATCGCCAGCGTCGAGGCGTCGAGCAGCGCAAGGCCGCGATCGGCCATCAGACGCAACAACCACAGCTCGGACCCGGAGAGCACGGCGTGGGATTATGGACCTAGGAGCGGCCGACCGCCGGTAGATCGCCGCCGAGCGTTCTGGTCTGGCCTGTTTGCTGGGCCGACAACGAGTCGAAACGATCGCGGCGCTGAGCGGCGAGGCGGGTCTGTGCAAGCAACTGGTCGGCGCTGAGCCCCTCGCGCCAGGCAGCCACCCCGACGGAGATGCGCAGCGGTTGGCGCTCCCCTTTGACCTCGATCTTGACCGCATGCAGCCTCCCGAGCGCGCGACGCGCGACGATCTCGCCGCGTCGCTCGTCCGCCCCGGGCAGGACCACCAACAGCTCTCCGTCCTCCCAGTAGCCGACGCGATCGAAGCGGCGCAGTTGGCGCCCGAGCGCCGCACCGAGGTAGTCGAGGGCTTGCGCCGGCAGCTCCTGTCCGTGCGTGCTTGCCAACCGCTCCACTTCCAGCAAGCTCACCAACAGGCAACTGAGTGCCGTGCGATGACGCCCGGCGCGGCTGACTTCCTCGTTGAGGCGTGCCACCAGTTCGGCCCGAGAGAGACAGTTGTAGGGGCCGCTTTGCGGGGGAATGGAGTTATCGGAGTCGTTGGCAGCCATGCCGTCGGGTAGATGTGCTCGCGCGACGGCCAGATGGCCTCCATTTCGCGTGTCATCCAGATTATCGACCGATCCGACGTATTCCTGGACCCGACCCTCCGGCGCTTGATCAGCTGCGCGATGTCTTGCACGCACCATCGGCACGCGCTGTGACGCCCGGGCACCCGGCCTGCGCCCGGCCTCAGCCTGAGCGGGCTCTAGCTTCCAATGCGGCGATGCCCCCCGCGCGCGCGGGGGGCATCGCCATAACGCATCGCACCCAATCCTTTTTGCGGTAGATCAAACGATCCGTCGGTGCTCGCTGGTACACCTGTTCGGTGCTTTGCGAGTTGCGAGTCGAAAATCTGCTCTTGATCGAGCGGGCCGAGCTGACCATGGCCCCAGGCTTGAACGTGCTCACGGGGGAGACTGGAGCCGGCAAGACGGTGCTTGCGCACGCTTTGGATCTATTGATGGGAGGTCGCTCCCGCGCCGGGATAGTGAGGCCCGGCGCTGAGGAGGCCTATGTCGAGGGTGTCTTCTCGGTCCCCGAGGCGATGCGCGCCGAGATAGTGGAGAGCCTGCCCGAGAACGTGCGCTCAGACGAGCAGGCGGACAAGCTGGAACTGGTGCTCGCACGACGGGTCGGCGCGGACGGGCGTACCCGTGCCTTTGTGGGCGGTCGTTCGGCGACAGTCGCAGACCTACGCGAGTTGGGATCGCGCCTGATCTGCTTTTACGGCCAGCACGAGCACCGCAAGCTGGTGCTCGCGAGCGCGCAGCTGCAGATGCTCGACCAGGTGTGCGGGCCGGCTCACGCCAAGCGCCTGCGAGCATGCGCCGTCGCGTATCGCGAGACCGTCAGGTTGGAGTCAGAGCTGGAGCGCCTGGCCGAGCTGGCAAGTGCGCGTGAGCGCGAGCTGGATCTGCTCGAGCACGAGTTGACGGAGATCGACGCGCTCGACCTTGACGAGGACGAGCACCAGACCCTGCTCGCGCGTAGGGAGCGCCTGTGTCGTCTCGAGGCGCTGCAAGCAGCCGCCGGTATGGCCGCCGAGACGCTCGTGTCCGAGTCCTCGGATGCCCCAGGCGCCGTGCATCTGCTGGCCGGCGCGGTCGCCAAGCTGGAAACGATCGCCGGTATAGACGCACAGCTCGATGCGCTCGCCCAACGGGGCGCGGCGGTTGCAATCGAGGCCCAGGACGTCGCAGCCGAGTTGAGCGCCTACCGCGAGCAGATTGCGGCCGAGGACGAGTCGTTGGATGTAGTCGAAGAGCAGCTGGTGCTGCTCGAGCGTGTAATGCGCAAGCACGGCGGCACGATCGCCGCGGTGCTCGAGCACGCCGAGCAGGCACGCGCCAGGCGCGATCTGCTGCTCGGTGCCGAAGTCGCCCAGCGGCAAACCGTCGAGCTGCTGGCTGCCGAGCGCTCGAAGCTGAGCGGCCACGTAGAGGCGCTGCGTGCGAGTCGTCGCAAGGCAGCGAGGAAGCTGGCGGTAGCGGTACGCAAGCAGCTCGGTGCGCTCGCGATGGGCGATGCGACCTTCGAGATCGCATTGACGTCGACCGAACCGAAAGCCAACGGGGCTGACGCAGCCGAGTTCACGATCGCGCCGAACCCGGGCGTCGCAAGCGCCCCACTGCGCGAGATCGCCTCCGGCGGCGAGCTTTCGCGCGTAATGCTGGCGTTGGCAAGCGCCAGTAACGAAGGCGGTTCCGCGGCGAGTGGCGGGGCCGGCTCGACGCTGGTGTTCGACGAGGTGGACGCCGGCATCGGCGGCCACACCGCACGCGCCGTGGGCGAGCGTCTGCGGGCGCTGGCCAGGAACAGACAACTGCTGTGCATAACCCACCTCCCGCAAATAGCCTCACTTGCCGATCGCCACTTCTCGGTCATCAAGGACACCTCGGGCGAGCCGACGATAACCGCCGTCAGCCAGTTGGACGAGACCGAGGTGGTGAGCGAGCTGACGCGCATGCTCGGGGCGGAGGAGCAGGACAGCGCCGCACGGCGGCACGCCGAGGAGCTGCGTAAGGCCGCCTGACCGTTACTCTCGTTTTACATGGCCGCAACCCAGCAGCCGCCAGTTACGCCCGCGCCCGCATTCGCGGCGCTACCTACACCGCCGCGCGAGATCAGCGGTCCGGTGCGCTTGGGACGCAAGACCAAGCTGCTCGTCAGGCATCTGGTGGCGGGTGAGGTTGCCGTCATCGATCATCTCGATATCGATCGTGTCTCCGCCGAGGAGCTGATCGCCGCCGGCGCGAGCGCGGTGCTCAATTGCCGTGCGTCGACCAGCGGAACGTATCCAAATCTCGGCCCGCAACTGCTGGTCGAAGCGGGTGTGCTGCTCGTGGACCTGCCAGACGATTCCTTGTTTCACTCGCTCTCCGACGGCGACCCGGTGACGGTGCGGGTGACGGCCGATACGCGCGGCGAGGTGCTCTACAGGGGCCGCCAACTGGTCTCGGGAGTTGTGCTCGACGTGGCACGCGTGCGTGCCGAGACCGAGGCGCGCCGGCGCGAGATCGGCGATGCGCTGGAGCGTTTCGCGCACAACACGATCGAGCACATGCGCGAGGAGCGCGAGCTGCTGGCCGGCAGAATCGACCTACCGCGCTTTCGCACGGACTTCCGCGATCGCTCGGCGCTCGTGGTCGTGCGTGGCGTCGACCACCAGCGCGACCTGCGTGCGCTGAAGCCGTTCATCAGGGATACGCGTCCGGTGCTCGTGGCCGTCGACGGCGGCGCCGACGCGCTGCTGGAGGCCGGTCTCACGCCGCACATGATCGTCGGCGACATGGACTCGGCGGGCGAGCCGGCGCTGTTGGCCGCGCGCAACGGCAAGACCGAGCTGGTCGTGCACTCCTACCCGGACGGCCGCGCGCCCGGCCGGCATCGCCTGGAAGAGCTGGGCGTGCCGTTCAAGCTCGTGCCCGCTCCTGGAACCAGCCAGGACGTGGCGATGCTGATCGCCGCGGAGAAGGGCGCGCGTCTGATCGTGACGGTCGGATCGCAGTTCAACCTGGTCGAGTTCCTGGATCGCAACCGCGAAGGCATGTCCTCGACTTTCCTCACGCGCCTGCGCATCGGCGAGATCCTCGTGGACGCAAAGGGCGTGAGCCGCCTGTACCGCCCGATGCCTGGGCTGGCGCCGCTGGTGGTCGTGATCCTCGCGGGGCTGATCGCGCTGATCGCTGTCGTGTGGATAACGCCGGCGCTGCGCGACGTGGCGGACCTGCTGTGGCTCAAGCTACAACTGTTGTTCGGCGCCAGTTGAGGCGGCCGTTCCGCGGCGTGCTGCGCCACCCGCGATGCTTGACATGCCACCAGCATGCCTGCGCATCGCGTGCGGCGCATCCCATCCACGGACCGACCACCTCAACTCACTATCTACTCTGTCGCGGCTCACTATTCTGCTGTCGCGAGCCCTAAGGCTCAACCACCATGTTCGACTATCGCTACCACGCGCTGTCCCTCGCTGCCGTGCTATTCGCGCTCGCCGTGGGGATCTTGATCGGCGTGGCGATCGGCGACTCCAATCTCGTCTCCTCGGCTCAAAATGGGATCGTCAAGAACCTGCGCGCCGAAGTGAGCGACTCTCAGCAGGACCTCGAACAGGTCAAGGCCCACCTCTCAGAAGAAGAAACGCTCGCGGCGGATCTTTGGCCGTTCGCGGTCCACGAAACGCTCACCGGAAAGAGCATCGGCCTCGTCTTCCTCGGCGATACCTCCGATCAGCTCGACTCACTCGTGCGCAACGCGGTGAGCGAGGCTGGCGGTAGCGTCAAGGCGGTTGTGGCGGTGCGTGAGCCGCTTGAAACGGCTGGGATCGCCGCCCAGGCAACGGGCTACCGCTACACGGCGCTCACCTCGGACCCGTCGCTGACCAAGGAATTCGGAATACGCATCGGCAGACAGCTCGTCAGCGGTGGGCAGCTGCTCGAACGAGTGCACACGAGCCTGCTCAGCTCCTATGACGGCGAACTGGGCAAGCTCGAAGGGCTCGTCGTCGTGCGCTCCGATCCGGCGAACATGAGCGAACAGGACGCAAAGAGCACGAGCGAATTCAACTCCGGCCTGATCGCCGGTGTCGCCGCGACAGGTGTGCCGGTCGTCGGGGTGGAGCTGAGGAGCACAGAACCGTCACAGATCCCCTGGTACAAGGCGGAAAAGCTGGCCAGCGTCGACGACATGGACACGATTGCCGGACGTACGGCACTGGCATTCGCGCTCGCCGGAGATCACGGCGCCTACGGTGTGAAGTCGACCGCTGACGCCCTGCTCCCGCCGGTGGTCCGCTAAAGGAGACTTGCGCCAGTGCATGCGCTTTCATTCGTGCTGGGCACAGCCTGCGCGGCCGCGCTCGCGTCGCCGTTGTGGCGAGCGTTGAGCGAGAATGGCCACGTCAAGCCCAACTACAGGCGGCGCGAGGTCGTCTTCCCCTTCGGCGTACTGAGCGTTCTCGGCGCGCTGCTCGCGCTAGTGCCGCTGGCGCTACTGCAACGGCTCGAAGTCGCAAGTGTGCTGCACCCCGAGACGCTGATTGTCGTTGTCTACGTGCTCGGCGTGGCTTTTCTCGGACTCGTGGACGATGCGCTTGGCGGAGAGCCGCGCGGCTGGCGTGGTCATGGCCGCGCCGTGCTCCACATGCAGTTCTCCACCGGTGCGCTGAAGGCGGCCGGATCGCTTGGCCTGGCGTTGTACGCGATGAGCTATGCCGGGCTCTCGACGGGCCGCTGGCTTCTGGCGAGCGCCGTGCTGGTACTCGCCACCAACGCCTTCAACCTGCTCGACCTGCGGCCCGGGCGGGCCACGAAGGTGTTCGTGCTGCTCGGGATCGGCCTCACGATCGGGGCGGGCAGCGTGCGCCCGCTGTGGGCCTTGGGCCTGTTCGTCGGTCCGGCGCTCGTCGCCGGCGTCTACGACTTGCGCGAGCGCGCGATGCTGGGCGACACGGGCGCAAACCTGCTCGGAGCGCTCGCGGGCCTGTGGCTCGTGTTGAGTTTGTCGGCGCTCGCACAGGCGATCGCGCTTGCGATCCTCGTAGTGGTCACGATCTATGGGGAGTTGCGCTCGATCTCGAGCCTGGTCGAGCGGGTTCCGCTGCTGCGCCAACTAGACTCTCTGGGCAGGCCGCAGGGCCTTCCAAGATGACCTCGCCCCACTCCGACCGCCACGCACAGGCTCCGGCCAAGACCCGGTTCATATTCGTCACCGGTGGAGTCGTCTCCTCGCTCGGCAAGGGCATCGCCGCGGCGTCGATCGGACGCTTGCTCGTGGCACGCGGATTGACGGTCGGCCTACAGAAGTTCGACCCCTACATCAACGTCGATCCGGGCACGATGTCTCCCTATCAGCATGGCGAGGTGTTCGTCACCGAGGACGGCGCCGAGACCGACCTCGACCTGGGCCACTACGAGCGCTTCACGGACTCCAACACGAGCCGCGCCTCCAACGTGACCGCCGGTGGCATCTACGACACGGTCATCCGCCGTGAGCGCCGCGGCGACTACCTCGGCGGCACGGTTCAGGTGGTGCCGCACATCACCGACGAGATAAAGCAGCGCATCGCGCTGATCGCCGAGTCCACCGACGTCGACTACGTCATCACCGAGATCGGCGGGACCGTCGGAGACATCGAGTCTTTGCCGTTCCTGGAGGCGATCCGCCAGTTCCCGGTGGACGTGGGCCGTCGCCGCTGCATGTTCATCCATCTGACGCTGGTGCCCTACATCGGCCACGCGGGCGAGCTGAAGACCAAGCCCACGCAGCATTCGGTCAACGAGCTGCGGCGCATCGGCATCGCGCCGGACATGCTCATGTGTCGCTCCGAGGGTCCGCTGTCGACGGAGATCCGCAAGAAGATCGCGCTGTTCGCAAGCCTGCCCTCAGATGCCATCGTCTCGGCGCGCGACGTCGACAACATCTACAAGGTGCCGCTCGTATTCCGCGAGCAGGGCGTGGACGACTTCATCCTCGACCACTTTGCCGCCGAGGCGCCAGAGCCGGATCTTTCGAAGTGGCAGGAGCCGATCGAGCGGGCCGAGCAGGCTGGGCGTACAGTTCGCATCGCGCTCGTCGGCAAGTACGTGCAGCTCGAGGACGCCTACCTGTCGGTCTGCGAAGCCCTGAGGCATGCCGCCGCGCTGCAGGGCGCCCGCGTGCGCATCGATTGGATCGACTCCGAGCACCTGGAGGCGCGAGGCGCCGCCGAGGCGGGAGAGGGTCACGACGCACGTGAGCTGCTCGAGCAAGCCGATGGCATCCTGATCCCTGGAGGATTTGGGGGGCGGGGCATCGAGGGCAAGATCGCCGCTGCCCGCGTGGCGCGCGAGCAACGTATTCCCTATCTGGGGATCTGTCTCGGCATGCAGATCGCGGTCGCGGAGTTCGCCAGGCACGTAGCCGCAATGGAGGGAGCCAACTCGACCGAGTTCGACATCGAGACGCCCTATCCGGTGATCGACCTGCTGCCCGAGCAGAAGGAGGTCGCCGACCTCGGCGGCACGATGCGCCTCGGCGCCGATCCGATCAAGCTACACGAGGACTCGCGTGTGCGCGAGGCCTACGGCGAGGCGGTCGTCTATGAGCGTCACCGCCACCGCTATGAGGTCAACAACCTGCTGCGCAAGCGCCTTCAGGGCGCCGGGCTGCGAATCTCCGGAACCTCGCCCGACGAGCGCCTGGTGGAGGTCGTCGAGCTGGACGACCACCCGTTCTTCGTGGCCTCGCAGTTTCATCCTGAGTTCAAGTCGCGACCCGAGCGCCCGGCTCCGTTGTTTGAAAGCTTCGTCGCCGCCGCGTTGCGCCAGCCGCAAGAGCGCGCGGAGGACCGCACGCTCGCGGGCCGCTCGTGACCCCTGTGGGCACATCCGGTGCGCTTGTGCACTCGACGCATACTGTGCACATTCGGGTCAGCTTCCATGCCGCCGACGAGCTCCAGGCGCAGACGGTGGCGGCAAAGTTGATCGACAGCGCGCACGAGATCGCAAACCTGCCCGAGTGCGAATGCGACGTGGACGTGAGCGTCGAGACCTCGTCGCTCGAGGGCTTGCCGGCCTCACAGGACTCCAGCGGCGCACCGCCGCGCGGGCGTCCGCCAAAATCGTAGAAGTCGCCAATGCTGAAGCTGCGCCGAGCCACCGTCCTTCAGGCGGGACCTGCCGACGGTCCCGAGCAGGAGCTCACGATCTCACTCGCCGGCGAGCGTCGCACTGCAATCGCCGACGTCGGCTTGGTTGGCTCGAGCGTTCAGGGCGACGATGTGATCGTCAACGTGCAGGCGCGCGACCTGGGCCTCGGCTCAGGGGGCTTTGACATCGTGCACGTCAACCTCTCGCGCGGCCTTGCCGGAGAGGGCATCGAAGGCGCCCACGTGATGAAGCTCAACTACACGAGCTTGCAGCACGCGGTGCAACCGGTCGAGGAGCTCCAGATGGGCCCAGCCGATGGCGAGGTGCGCTCATCCCATAGCGGGGGGCAGCCTGAAGGGCATACTCAAAGGGCAGACGAAACGCAGGCAGGTGAGCTCGTCGGTCTGCCGCTGGAGCGGCCGGTGGCGGTGCTCGCCTTGCACGGCCAGCTGGCCGCCGTTGCGTGGGCCTTCGCCCAGGCGAGGCCCGGGGCGCGGTTGGGATTCGTGCAGACGGCGGGCGGGGCGCTGTCAGGCGGGCACTCGCGGACCGTACGCACGCTGCTCGAGCGCGGTCTGCTCGCCGGGCACCTAACGGCCGGCGCTGCATATGGGGGCGAGGGGGAGGCCGTCAGCACCGCCGGCGCACTGCACCACGGCCTGCGCACACTCGGCTGGGACGCCGCGGTATGTGGTCCGGGTCCCGGGATCGTGGGGTCGAACTCATCGCTTGGTCATGGCGGCATGAGCGCGCTCGATTCAGCTCACACCGCGATCGCACTCGGCACTCGAACGTTGCTTGTGGCGCGCATGTCCTCTGCCGACGAGCGACCGCGCCACCGCGGTCTCTCACACCACACGCTGACGGTGCTTGACCTGCTGCTCGAGCCGGTGACGGTGGCGCTGCCGGCAGGGATCCGCTCGCCGGCCGGAGCCGATCTGCGCGCCAGCTTGGGCTCCGTGTTCGGGTCCTCGACTGAGCGTGCGGGGCCACAGCTGGAGCTCGACGTGGATCGGCCCGCGCGCATGGCGCGCCACGATTGGCGCCGCGCGCCGGTGGACATGCCGGCCTACCTGGCAAGCGGCTTGCCCGCAAAGACGATGGGCCGCGTGTTGCTCGAGGATCCGCTGTTCTTCGGCGCGGCGCTCGCCGGCGGGACCGTGCTCGCCGGGCTGTGCGAGAGCGCCGAAGCGCAAGCAGAGCGCAGCGCCGGCTGAGGCCCGCTCGCGCTGAGAGCCGGCTTGCACCATCAAGGAGCGGAAGGGCTCTCCTCGAAGCTCTCACAGTGGGCGATTCTCAACTGCTGCTCGCATCGCGCGCGGTGCGCATCGAGCGGCTGACGCTCGACTTCCTCGCCTACCTCGAGCTCGAGCGCGGTCTTTCGCGCAATACGCTGCACGCCTACCAGTCCGACCTCGCGCAGCTCGGCGCGTTTCTGGCCGCGCGGGGTGTTTCGCCGCTCGATGTCAGGCACGGCGATCTGGCGGCATTTCTTTCGCAACTGGCAAGCGGTGAAAGGAGCGACAACGAGCAACGCACCCCTGTGGCGGCCGCGACGCTGCAGCGCAAGGCTGCCTGCCTGCGTTCGTTCTATCGCCATCTGCGTCGTGAAGGCTTGATCGAGCACGATCCGACAACCGACCTGCGCGGACCTCCGAAGACCAAGCGACTGCCCAAGGTGCTCTCGCGCGAGCAGGTGACAAAGCTGCTCGCCCAGCCCAAGGGCTCCGAGCCGCTGACTCTGCGCGACAGGGCGCTGCTCGAGCTGATGTATGCCTGCGGGCTGCGCGTGTCCGAGACAATCGGGCTCGAGCTTTCCGACGTGGACTTGGAGGAGGGGATGCTGCGTGCTCGCGGCAAGGGCTCCAAGGAGCGGATCGTGCCTGTCGGACGGGGAGCAATCGGTGCACTCGAGCCCTACCTCGCGCGCGGGCGTCCCGTGCTCGTGGGCATACAGGTTCAGAGCAGTCTGTTCGTGAACCATCGCGGTGGATCGCTCACGCGTCAGGGCCTCTACAAGATCATTCAGAACCATGCTCGGGCGGCGGGCTTGGCCGAGCAGATGACGCCGCACACCTTGCGCCACACGTTCGCCACGCACCTGCTCGCCGGTGGTTGCGACTTGCGCTCGCTGCAGGAGATGCTCGGTCATGCGGACCTGGCCACCACACAGGTCTATACGCACCTGTCGGCCGAGCGCTTGAAGGACGCCTACTTCGAAGCCCACCCGCGTGCACATATGCTGGCGGGACATGCCCGAGCTTCCAGAGGTGGAGACGATCAGGCGCCAGCTGGCGCCATTGGTGGAGGGACGCACGCTCGAGCGCGTGAAGGTCCTTGACGAGCGCTGGTGCCGCCCGCTGGCTCCGGGAGAAATGACCGATGCGCTCGAAGGCAGGAAGGTCGAGAAGCTGGGACGGCGCGGCAAGTATCTGCTCTGGGGCCTCAGCGAAGAGGTCTACCTGGCCCAGCATCTGCGCATGACCGGGACAGTCCTGTGCGATCCCGACCCTGAGCAGACACACGTACGTGTGCAGATCGAGCTGGACGACGGGACGGAGCTGGCGATCGTCGATCCGCGCCGCTTCGGCACCGGCGAGCTGCTGTTCGGAGAGGAAGCACTCGAAGCGTTCTTTGCGGCGCGCCTAGGCTTGGAGCCGCTGGATGAGCGCTTCGACGCGGAGCACCTGCGCGCGCTGGCGCGTGGACGCACGGCTCCGATCAAGGCATTTTTGCTGGACCAGCGTCGTGTGGCCGGCGTCGGCAACATCTATGCGGACGAGGCGCTGCACCGTGCGGGAGTTCACCCGCGCCGGCCCGCTGGCAAGCTGAGCGCAGATCAATACGAGCGGCTGCGCGAGGCCGTCGTCTGGGCGCTGGAAGCCGGCATCGAGGCGCGCGGAGCGACGATCGACGACTTCCGCCATGTCGACGGTGTGTGGGGCTCCTTTCAAGATCGCTTCCAGGTACACAGGCGCGAGGGCGAGCCGTGTGTGCGCTGCGGCACGACGATCGTGAAGATGGTGGTGGCTGGCCGGGGGACGTACGTGTGCGAGACCTGTCAGCCGCGTCCGCGCGGTCTACGAAGAACCTCTCGCTGATTTCTGGGGATCTGATGCGTGCCGCTCGGGGTTGGGCGGCATGTTCCAAAAACCTGATGCCTCCCGTGCGCGCGGGGGGCGCGGCATTTCGATGAACAAGCTCTATGCAGCCAACAGCTCGTCGAGACGCCCGCTCTCCACGGCGTTCAACGTCTCGGCGAAGCCCCCAAGCAGCTCGTCGCCCACGAGCACCTGCGGGAAGGTCATCATGCCGGTGCGCCCGGCGAGCTCGACGCGCCCGGCGACGTCCTTTGACAAATTGACCTCCGAGAACTCCAGGCCGCGCGCCTTCAACAGGCCCTTCACGCGTGCGCAAAACGAGCAAGGCTCGGTCGTATAGACGGTTATCTGCCTGGTATCGCTCATTACTTCATAAAGTGTAGCCCGACGGTCGGAATTCGCTGAGGCAAGGCTCTCCCGCCGCGCCTGATCCTAGACTCGTTTGCGGATGTCGGGATTGGTCAAGACCGAAGCGGTGGTGCTGCGCTCGATGCGCTATGGCGAGGCGGACCGCATTCTGCACGTCTATACGCCCAACCGGGGCCGTGTGAGCGCTATCGCAAAGGGAGTGCGTCGCGCGCGCAGTCGCTTCGGCGGGCGCTTGGAGCCGTTCTTTCGCCTCAAGATCGAGTTGCACGAGGGGCGCGGCGAGTTGTTGACGGTGACCGGCGCGCAGACCGTCAACGGCCATTCGAGCTTGCGTGGCGATGCGGGGGCGCTGGATGCGGCCGCGCGCGCTTGCGACGCGGTCGGGCGTCTGTTCGAGACCTCGGAGCCGCACCCGGGCGTGTTCAATCTGCTCTGCCGCAAGCTGTCGCTACTGGATGAGAGTCCGGCCGAGGCGACGCGCGCGAGTGCGCTTGCCTTTCGCCTGAAGCTGCTCGTCGCGGCCGGCATCGCACCGCAGTTGGGGGCGTGCGCGTGTTGCGGCGAGCGCGAGCACTTGATCGGCTTCTCCGGGGCCGCCGGAGGGGTCGTGTGCAGCTCCTGCGAGGCAGCGGCGTTCCCGTTGAACGAGCCGGCGCACACGTTCATGACGGAGGCGCTTGGAAGTCCATTGAGTGAGGCGCCGGTCGGCGAGGAGCGTGTGCTCGGACAGGTCGAGCGAGCTGTGTCGGAGATGCTAGAGCATCATGCACACATACGGCTGATGCCCGCGACCGCTCGCAGGGCGAAGCGATCGTCGCTCGTCGAGAACCGGCCGGAGGCGCTGCAACAATCGGTTGCGTGACTATCGCAAGCGAGACGGAGCCCGTCGCGGCGGCCTTTGCCGAGCGCCGCCGCCAGCTCGAGGGCGCTGAGCTCTCGCCGCTTGCCGCTCGGTCCTATCCGGCGCATCGCGCCAGAGCCGAGGATGACTGTGGGTTGCGCACCCCATTTCAGCGCGATCGCGACAGGATCGTGCACTGCAAGGCGTTCCGGCGCCTGACGCACAAGACACAGGTGTTCGTGGCGCCGCTTGGCGACCACTACCGCACACGCCTGACCCACACACTCGAGGTGACGACGATCTCGCGAACGGTCGCGCGGGCGCTTGCCCTCAACGAGGATTTGGTCGAGGCGATCGGGCTCGGCCACGATCTTGGACATCCGCCGTTCGGGCACATCGGCGAGGAAGCACTCGACGAGTGCCTGAAAGAGCGCTTCGGCCGCGAGTTCCGCCACTACGAGCACTCGCTACGCGTCGTGGATCGGCTGGAGCGCGACGGCGTCGGACTCAACCTGACCGAGCAGGTGCGCGACGGAATCGCCTCTCACTCCAGCCGCGCATCGCTGCCACAGACGCTTGAGGGCCGCATCGTCCGTGTGATCGACCGTGTGGCCTACATCAACCACGACATCGACGACGCGATGCGGGCGGGGTTGCTGCACGAGGAGGAGCTGCCAGGGCGACCGATCGCGGTGCTCGGGACTACCGGCTCACAGCGAATCGACACGCTCGTGCATGACATGGTCGAGCACTCGGCGCAAGCGGGCGACATCGTGCAAGGACCGGTAGCTGGACCGGCGATGGCCGAGCTGCGCAAGTTCATGTTCGAGCACGTTTATCTGGGTCCCGCGGTGAGAGCCGAGCATGCGCGCATAGCGAATGTGGTGCGCAAGCTGTTCGAGCACTACGTGGAGCACCCCGAGCAACTGCCAGACAGCGGGGCGGCGGGGAGCGACGTGGCCGAGCGCGTCACCGATTACCTGGCGGGGATGACCGACCGATACTGCATCAGGGCCTATACAGACCTGGAAGTTCCGCGCGTGTTCGCACGCTAGCTTTGGCGTATGGCTCGATACACACCCGAATCACGCGATCGCGTGCGCGACGCGATCGACTTCGTCGAGCTTGTCGGCACCCGCACGGAGCTGCGCCGAGCCGGCCCCCGCAGCTACGAGGGGTTGTGCCCGTTCCACGACGAGCGCACGCCATCCTTCAGCGTGGAGCCCGTCGAGAAGGTCTATTACTGCTTCGGCTGCCAGGCCTCCGGCGACGTGTTCACGTTCGTGCAGGAGACCGAGGGCGTCGACTTCAAGGGGGCGCTCGAGCTGCTGGCCGACCGGGCCGGGGTCGAGCTGCAGCTGGAGCGGGAGGATCCCCGCGAAGCTCAACGGCGGGTACGGCGGGAGCGGCTGCTGGAGCTGCTCACGCGCACGTCCTCCTATTACGAGCGTTATCTGTGGGAGTCAACGGAGGCTGCCGCCGCTCGAAGCTATCTGGAGGGGCGTGGCTTGGGTGAGGCGATCTTGAAGGAGTTTCGCGTGGGCTACGCGCCGAGCGCCTGGGATCGCGTGCTGCTGGCCTCCCGCCGTGGCGGCTTCGGCGAGGCGGAGCTGTACGAGACGGGGCTGGCGCAGCGCTCACAGGAGCGGCGCGGCCTGTACGACCGCTTCCGCTCGCGCATCATGTTCCCGCTTGCCGACATGCGTGGGCGCGTGCTCGGCTTCGGCGCGCGCGCGATGCGCGACGGGCAGCGGCCGAAGTACCTGAACACCTCCGACAACGACGTCTACCACAAGGGCCGTCACCTCTATGGCGCCGACCTCGCCCGTGTGGCGGCGACGAAGGCAGGAGAGGTGATTCTGTGCGAGGGCTATACGGACGTGATCGCCCTGCATCAGGCTGGCTTCAAGAACACAGTGGGCTTGATGGGCACCGCCCTGACCGACGAGCAAGTCGGCGAGCTCGGGCGCCTTGCCCAGACGGTGCTGCTGGCGCTCGATGCCGACAGCGCCGGCCAAGAGGCGATGCTCAAGGCTTCACGGTTGGCGGCGCGCCGCAAGCTGGAGCTGCGTGTGGTGGAGCTGCCCGCGGGTGCCGACCCGGCCGAGCTCGTGCAACAAGGCGGGGCGGAGGCGATCGCCGCCGCCGTGAAGCAGGCGGTGCCGTTCGTGCGCTTCCGCGTCGAGCGGGCGCTGGCAAGCGGCGACGATTCCAGTCCCGAAGGCCGCGATCGCATGATTGCCGAGCTGCGGCCGGTGTTCGAGACGCTGCCGCCAAGTGCGATGCGGATGGAGCTGACGCGGCTCGTGTCTGGACGGCTTGGGTTGAGTGAGGGTCTGGCGGAGACTTTGCTGGCCTCCGGGGCAGGTCAGGCTCGAGCTCGGGAGCGCAGCGCAAGCGGCGCGGCACGCGTAGGGAGTGGCGAGCGCTCAGCAGACAATGGTGCGAGCGCCGACAGGGTGCTGTCCGGCCGCGCGGACACCGAGCGCGCGTTTCTGGCGCTCTGTATCGCCACTCCTCAATATGGTGAGCCCGCACTTGCGGAGGTCGACCTCAACGGGGTGTTCACGAGCGATCTGATGCG
Source organism: Solirubrobacteraceae bacterium (assembly GCA_036266805.1). Lineage (GTDB taxonomy): Bacteria > Actinomycetota > Thermoleophilia > Solirubrobacterales > Solirubrobacteraceae > Palsa-744. Next base: position 76,259 of record DATAXK010000019.1, on the reverse strand, counting down.
TCGCGCGGCCTTGCACCTGAAGGAGGGGCATCTGGCCGAGCCGCTCAAAGACGTCGACGCCGAGGACCGTGAGCTGGTCGGCTTGCTCGCCGAGCTGACGGTCGAAGCAGGCCGCTGGCCGGTGTCGGCCCGCTCGACCAAGCCGCCGATGCTCGAGGTGCAGCAGTTGCAGTTGCAGATCGCGTGGATCGACCGGCGCATCCACGCCGCACGCGCGGAGGGTGTCGGCGAGGTGAGCGACCTGGCGCGGTTGCGTGGGGACGTCAAGCGGGAGTTCGACCGGGCGCAGGAGCGGGCTCTGGCGGATTCGGGGCCGGAGGGATAGGGAGGGTTGAAGCGGGGTGTGTGTTCGGCGCATGCCCGGCCACAGGAAACAAGCGAACGGTTGTTCGTAGTTTTCCGTCCGACCAATAGTAGACAATGCAGTGCATGGATCGGGCATCGTTGGAACAGCTACTCGGGCGAGGACTGTCGCTTGCGGAGATCGGCCTGCGGTTTGACCGGCACGAAGCGACCGTCGCCTACTGGGTGGATAAGCACGGGTTGCAAGCTGTCAATCAGCAGAAGCACCGTGCGAGAGGCGCCTTCACCCGCGAGGAGCTACAACCCTTGATCGAGCGCGGGGCCTCGATCGCTCAGATTGCCGATGCTGTTAAACGAAGCAAGGCAACGGTTCGCCACTGGCTGCGGGAGTATGACTTGAAGACTCAACGGGCAGAGTCCCGAGAAAAGGCTGGTGCGGAATGCTCGGACAAGGCTGACGATCTCGTCAGACGTCAGTGTCCCCGCCACGGAATGACGGAGTTCAAGAGAAGGACACCCAGTGGGTACCGATGCCTAAAGTGCCGATCGGAAGCGGTCACCAAGCGCCGCCGGCGGGTCAAGCAAACGCTCGTAGATGAGGCAGGAGGAGCCTGCAGGATCTGTGGCTATCGCCGCTGTCTGGCAGCGCTCGAGTTCCACCATGTCGAGCCAGCCGACAAGCGCTTTGCGCTCAGTCATCGAGGTGTGGCAAGGTCGATTGAGAGGGCCAGGGACGAGGCGAGTAAGTGCGTCCTTCTATGTGCCAACTGCCATGTAGAGGTCGAGGCTGGAATCGTTACGCTGTCGGCAAGCGACGATGATGCTTAGAATGTCGCAATGAAGCCCTGGATCTTTCCGGGGTAGTTCGATCCGGGGTAGCTCAACTGGCAGATGCGCTCGACTGTTAATCGAGAGGTTGTGGGTTCGACTCCCACCCCCGGAGCTTCCAAAACTGCTCTAGCGGCGCGTAGCTAGAGCAGTTTGCATACAGGCTGGCGACTCCCGAGCTTCGGCAAGCCGCTCGATACGCACTGAGGCGCGAGCGCCAGCATCGTGCTCCGACGCCCAAGCCGCAAGCTCTCTGGCGCGGGCTCGGATTGAGGGGTCACCAAGCGTGAGCTCGACCGCATGCCGTAGGGGTCGCGGAGAGATGAAGCGACGTGGAACACGTACTCCCGCACCTGTCCACTCGAGACGCGCGGCGTTCTCGTTCATGTCGCCGGCGACTGGGCAGGCAACGACCGGAACGCCGAGAGAGAGTGCCCGAACAAGCGTGCCGTGGCCCGCATGGCAGACGATCGCATCGCAATGGGGGAGGGTCCGGGCGTAGGAGACCCAGTCCACGACGGTTGTGTTATCGGGAACCGGCAGTGGGCGCGAAGGGAGGCGCCGGTTGTAGGTCGCGAGCACCCGTACGGGAGCGTCTGCGAGACCACGCAAGGCAGCGTGAAGCAGGCGGTGATCGGGGTCCTGAGAGGTGGAGGGGGCGATGAGCACGAGCGGATCGTCGCCCGGCGGCAGCGGAACCTCCTGCGCGGTCGGCTCCCACATCATCGGGCCCACGACATGGACATGAGCAGGCCAAGGACGTAGGTACTCGAGCTGAGGGAAGGTGGCCACGAGCGCCAGTTCCTGGCTTGTGCCTCCATGCGGATAGGCCAACGGAGGCAGACCGACCTGCTCGCGCGTGTGGTTGAGCGCCAGGCGCCCGCTCTCGAGGCCGCGACGGACAGGCAGGTGGGCACGCTCCCAGAAGGCGCGGCCGGCGGCCGTACGCGGCAAGCGGGCCCCGAACGAGTAGATCGGAAAGCCAGGGCCGGCCTCGGGAAAGACGTGGGGGATGAGCGTGGCGCACGGTATATCGAGCAGCTCCGCAGCGAGCGATGGTCCCAGCGTGAGGATGTCGTGGACGACCACGTCCGGCTGCAGCTCGCGAACCAGTGGGAGCGTGTCGCGAGTGGCGTAGACAACCGCCTCGTAGAAATCGAGCGGCTGATCGCCGATCGGAAACGCGCTGTACTCCGGGGCCGGGGTGAAGGTCATACCCTCGGCCTCGACCGGTGCGCACCAGCGCTCCCAGGTCTGCAGCGTCACGTCGTGGCCGCGGGCAAGCAGTGCGCGCCCGAGCGCGATCATTGGGAACGCGTGACCTGGGTCGCCGAAGGCGCCGAGCAGCAGGCGCAGCCGCTGTGGGGCGGTCTGCGGGCGGTCGTCCTGTGAAAGGGCGGGGGAGATGGACATGGAGCTAAGGGCTGTAGTTGCCGGACACGGACGCCCTGTCCGTGAGCGTCGCGCTAAGCGGCCAGCTCGGCAACGAGGCGCAACTGCTCCAGGCGATCGTCCTTGTTGAAGGCGATCGGGGTGAGGCCGAGCGTGCCTACGCCCGCGTCGCGGTATATGGCCAGTCGCTCCCGAACGACGTCCTTGGGGCCGCACAGCGACACCATGTCGATCAGGGCGTCGGGGATCGCGGCCATCGCCTCCTCGCGCTTGCCCTCCAGATAGAGATCCTGAATGACTTTCGCCTGCTCCTCGAAGCCATAGCGGCACACGAGGTTGTTGTAGAAGTTCTGCTTGCGCGAGCCCATGCCGCCGACATACAGGGCGATGAACGGCCGCATCGCGTCACGCGCGGCGGGAAGGTCGTCTGTGACGAACACGTTGACGGTGGGGGCTATGTCGAAACCGTCGAGCGAACGCCCAACACGATCGGCGCCTTCCTGCAAGAGGGGGCGTAGCTCGGAGACATGCTCGGGCGAGAACAACGTGGGGATCCAGCCGTCGGCGATCTCACCGGCAAGCGCCGTGTTCTTGGGGCCGATCGCGGCGAGATACACGGGAATCTGCTCTTGGACGGGGGCGATCGTGAGCTTCAAAGTCTTGCCGGGACCGTCGGGCAAAGGCAGCTCGAGCGTCTCGCCATGGAACTCGAGCCGTTCGCGCGCGAGCGCCTTGCGCACGACAGCGACGTACTCGCGCGTGCGCTGCAATTGCTTGCCGAATCGCTGCCCGTGCCAACCCTCGGCGACCTGTGGCCCGGAGGAGCCAATGCCGAGGATCATGCGCCCACCGGAGAGCTGGTCGATCGTGGCGGCGGTCATCGCGGTCATCGCGGGCGAGCGGCCCGGCATCTGGAAGATGCCTGAGCCCAGCCGGATCTTCGATGTCTGCCCGGCAAGCCAGGAGAGCACCGTGGCGGCGTCGGAGCCATAGGCCTCGGCGGTCCAGACGGAGTCGTAGCCCAGCTTCTCCGCTTCCTGGACGATTTCAAGCTGATCTTGGGAGCTGAGTCCGAGGCCCCAGTAGCCGATGTGTACGCCTAGCTTCATGTGCGTCCTTTCCTTTAGATGGCGTCTCCGGGACGCACGAACATCATCTCAGGAACAACGCAGGCGGGAGAGACGCGCAGCAGGTAGCGCACCGCCTCGGAGATGTCCTCGGGCCGAATCATGTCCTCCGCTTTGACCTGGCCCTTGACGAAGTCGGTCATCGGCGTGTCCACGAACGCTGGGCAGAGGGCGGTGGACTTGATCCCGGAGGAGCCCAGCTCCTTGTTCATCGCTTCGGTCCAGCCGACGACCGCGTGCTTGGTGGCGGAGTAGACCGACAGCCACGCCTCCGCGCGCTTTCCTGAGATCGAAGCTGTGTTGACGACCAGCGTGTTGGAGTGCTCGGCCGCCGACTCCTTGAGCATCGAGATGCACTCGCGGTAGAACAGGACGATCGAGCGCACGTTGACGTCGAGCTGCATGTCGAGGTGCTTGGTTTGGATGTCTCCGACAGGTGCGCCGATACCGACACCGGCGTTGTTGACGAGCACGTCGAGCCGGCCGTAATGCTCCTTATGAGTGGCCACGACCTTCTGGATCTCGCTCTCCTCTGAGAGCGCGGCGGGCACGCCGTGGACGTCGAACCCGTCAGCGGCGAGTCCGTCGACGGCCGTCTGAAGCTTCTCCGGCCGCCTGGCGGCCATCGTGATGCCGTAGCCCTCTTCGCCGAGCATCCGCGCAATCGCCAGCCCAATCCCGCTCGATGCTCCCGTGACGATCGCTGCACGCGCTGCCATTGCCGCTCCCCTCGTTGGTTGACCGTTGAATCAAACCATCCCGCGCGCACGAGCGCAGACAGCCGTTGCGCTGGTAGCTTCTGAGCAGTCGCGTAGACCGCGACACGGGCCCGTAGCTCAGTTGGTTAGAGCCGCCGACTCATAATCGGTTGGTCCCAGGTTCGAGTCCTGGCGGGCCCATTTTTCTAAGGTCGGCGATGATTGCCGACACTTCCCGCCAGTACGGGACATTCGCCCAAAAAGCCAGGGACTTTGGGCGACAGGAGCAGTCCGACAGATATTGGGGTTTCCGGCTCTCCTTCTCGATGGCGGAGGCAACTCGGAGGCAGACGCCGGTCAATTCGGAGGCAGGGGTCGGAGGCAACCGGGAGCCGACGCTCTTGCTCCCAGCCGGAGCGTCGCTAGGCGGGGAATCCTGCGATGAGCGCTCGCGGTGTCACTCTGGATGCCGCTGTTCGACGCGTCGAGGAACGCCGCGCTGAGAGCGCTATCCGTAGGTGTCGCAGTTGCGGAAGACAACTGTTTGGCCGTGGGAGCGTTTGTCGTTCGCGGCGGTGTCCTGAGTACGGCCCGGTGTGGGCAGGAGATCAGCGCCAAAAGCTGTTTCGCAACTTGGAGACGTTGCCAGGCGACATCTTGTTGAGCGCGGTCACAGCGCCTGGTGCAGGCCTGCTGCCGTGGGATACGCAGCAGTGCGCCGCACTTGGCGAGCATCGGCACTCGGGCAAGCTCGGATGCTGTGTAAGCAGGGTCGCAGCGCGAGAGTGGAACGAGTCGGCGGCGGATCGTTGGCGGCGGCTACACAGACGGGCCTATCAGGATGCGGTGAAACGTGTGGGGAAGAGATCCGTGTTCTTGGTGGCGCGTGTGTGGGAGATGCAAGCGCGCGGTGTCTTGCACGTTCACCCGGTGCTCGCCTATGGGACGGCGCGGCAGATGGCCGGAGCCCGCTGCTATCTCGCACGACTCGCCAAGTTTGCGCCGCAATATGGCTTCGGATTCGTTCACCACAGCCCGAAGCACGTCAAGCCCCAACCGGCCCAGAACGCTGCCGCGTACCTGTCGTCGTACTTCGTGAAGGGCAAACGCGGGAAGGAGACGCTGTGGGAGTCGGCGCGCTCCCCGGCGATGCCGCGCTCGATTGTGCATGTGTCGGTCAAGCTGACTCAACAGACCGGCTGCACGATGCGGACGCTGCGCCTCAAGCGAGCGATCTTCTACGTGTGGCGAGCGACCTTGCCGTTCGATGAGGTTCGGGCCGTCTCAACGATCTTGCAGGCATTCCCCGGCGCGGAACTCGTCGCGCCCGGCAGTCCGAATCGGGCACCGCCACCGGAAGCGTGAGCAAGCGCGCCGGGCTCCTGCTCGTCGCGGACCAATCAAACAAAGCGCCCCGGCGCGGTGGTAGCCGCCCGGGGCCGGCACAGGAGGTACTTCCCATGCAGGATCAGAGTAACGAGACACCCGCGGAACAAGACCACCGCACCGAGCAGACTGTCCTTGTCATGCTGCTGGGCGACGGACAGAGGATTTGGTCGCTAGACGAGTTGGTCGCGGAGATCGGTCGTCGGATGGAGACCGTTGACGCATTGGCAGCGCTCCAAGCCGCCGGTCTCGTACATCGCTGTAACGAGTTTGTGTTCGCAACGCGAGCCGCATTGCGTTTCGACGAAATCGACCTTTGAGCAACGGTCGGCTCCCGCGAGCAAGGGGGGGCACCGGACTGTCTGAGCACGGACGCACGGGGGCGGGCGGACGCGACAGGCCGTAAGGCCGCCGCGCCCGCCTCCGCCGCGCGCTCGCGCGCGGTCAGAGCGGTGAACACCGTGGTGCCCGCGGGATCGGGCTGGTTCACACAAAGAGCATGAAGTCGGGCATAAATTCGCCCAGGCGCCTCGACTATAATGATGGTGTCCCAGCTACGGTCCCATCATGATGTTGATCGCCAGTTCCGGGCATATCGGAGACCATCTAAGAGAAAGAAAGAAAATACAATGAATAGTAAAAAATACAAAGGTAATAAAGCGGTGTACAGAAAAATAAAAGGCATTTCGCGTGGCGCTGCCATTCTGATAGTTCCGCTGCTTCCTCAGGGGTATATCGGGGCCGGGTTCGGCACCCTTTGGATCTTCTGGTCGTTTTGGGAGTAGCTGTCTGACTGGGTAGCCATTTTGTGCGGCGAGGCTGCGCCTGGATTACGCAGGCTCGTCGCGCAACATCCTGGGAGTTGTGCACCATCATCGCTTCTTCATACGGTTGGCCTCCGACTTGATCCCGTAGATCACGCTGTTATCCGTGGTCGCTAGTCGCTAGTCTGGGACTACGATGACCGAGCCCGCCAAGGACTTCCGCTCCGAGCGCATGCCGTCCCCAGAGGGGAAGGGCCTCGCCAGGCAAGCGTGGGATACGTACGCCAAGGCGGTGGACAAGGTGGCTCGCCCGCCTCTCGAACCGGTCGTAACCCGGATTGCTGCGCCCATGACGTCTGATCTTCTGGGCTTCTGGCTCTGCTGGCAGCTAGAGGGCGGCTTTGAGGGCCTGCGCAGGCTGGGCATGAGCCGCTCGGCAATTTACAGGCGGATACGCCTGTTTCGGATGGCTTTTGACGCCCACCCCGACGAGTTCACGATGCCCGGCGTCTCGATCGATCTGGACGTCTACCACGGAGGCTAGCCCCACCCGTAGTCCCACAACAAAGACTTCCGTCCGATAGGTATCCTATAGTCTCGATTATGGGACTACGGGACTCATCAGATCGCCGCCGCTCACTTGCTGAGCTTGATACCCGAGCGGCCCAGCGTGCACGGGTCTTTCGTCTCCCGCTCGCTGAGGATCACGAGCCTTGGGTCACGAAGGCTCAACTGGCGACACATCTCCAAGTTCACGAGAAGACCATCGAGCGACTGGTCGCGAAGGGGATGCCGTGCCTGCGACTCAGTAGACGTGCGATCCGTTTCCGTGTTTCCGCGTGTGAGGCGTGGATGGGAGCGAGGTCATGACGATCCGCAAGCGCGGCAAGCGGTGGGCCGTCGAGGTCTCTGACCCGACCACGAAAAGTAAGAAGCGATACGTCGGGACCTTCGACAGCCAGGCCGAAGCTCGTGAGGCCGGTCGTCGCGCGGAGCAAGATGTCGCCCGTCGTCGCGGCAAGCGCGGCGACGAAACGGTTGCCGGGTGGGCGGCCCGATGGCTTGAGTTGCGGCCTCGCCAGAAGGAGTCCACCGACATCGCCTACCGGGATCAGGTCGCACCGTTTGAGCGCGCTTACGGTGCTACGCCGCTCCGCGACGTGAGCGTCGAGCTGGCGCTCGAATGGATGGGTGAGCATCGCTGGACGCTTGGCGGAATCCGCGCCATGTTCTCCGATGCCCGCCGAGTCGGACTCGTAGATACCAACCCTTTCACCGGGCTGCGACTCCGAGGATCGCGCGGGCGGAAGGACATCGACATACCGGCGCGGGATGAGGTCGAGCGACTAGCCGAGTATGCCGTCGAGGTCTGGTCGGGTGAGGTAGCGCTCACGATTCGCGCGCTTATCCTCATGGCTGCATTCGTCGTATGCGTCCAGCCGAGTTGTACGGGCTGCGCTGGTCGGACATCGACATCCGGGCTGATGAGGTCCATGTCGAACGCCAGTATTCGGCCTCGACCCGCAGTTTCGAGTTGCCCAAGAACGGCAAGACGCGCACGAGCGTGCTCACCGCACCGGCAAAGACGGGTTTGCTTGCAATGCCTCGACCCGTGGACAGTGACTCGATGGTCTTTCGAGGCAAGAAGGGCGGTGTCCTCACAGGTCGCACCCAGCACTACTACTGGCATCCAGTCCGCTGCCGCTTCGGCAAGCCCTCAATGGACTTCTACGAGTTGCGCCACTTCTGCGGCTCGTGGCTGTTCAACGACCTCGAACTACCCGCCCAGGACGTAGCCCACCAACTCGGCCACACCGACGGCGGCGCGCTCGTGCAACGGCTCTATGGCCATCCGTCCGAGCGTTTGGCGCGAGAGCGCATTAGGCGGGCCACCACCGGTAAGCCCTCAGTCGTCAAGCCCTCGGATGCTGAGGCGGGGCAGCCATGACGCAACAAGCCATCACCGGTGCCGGGTGTGAGGTGTTCGGCCGTCGCTCAGTGATGAACGAGACGCGAGGCGGGCTCGAAGTCCCCGTGCAACACGAGGGGATCGAGGTCGGCTCCGTTGGGCCATACGACAGTGCCCAATTGCTCGTCTACCTGCACCTGAGCGAAGTAGTCAGGATCGGCCAGCGGCTCGAACACGGGGCCATGCAACTCCCCGGTGAGATCGACGTCACGTGTGCTGCCGTCGCTGAAGCCAAGCCTGAGCTTGTAGTGACCAAGCACGTCTACAGAGGTGACGCGTACGAACTCCATGCAGCCATCTTACGGCAACGGGTCGATGGGCTCGGGAGAACCCCCGTCCTTGGCTCTCTGCCAGTCGGCTTCCAACTCCTCGCGGTGCAGAGTCGCCCACTCGGTCACGAGCTTGAGCGCGCGAGTCGGGAGACTGCCGACCAACACGTCGTTGCTGCCGATCACAATCGCCGCGTGATGCTCGGCGTACTCGGCGTGGAAGTGGGGCGGATCGTGGTCGTAGAAGTACATCGTCACGACGATTCCGTAGAAGAAACTGATGCGGGGCACGGCGCCATCATGAGTGTCGCTGCGGACGGAGAATGGCCCACCGCCTCAACCTCGATCAGACATCTCGGAGGCAATTCGGAGGCAGACCCAGACTCAATGGCCCGCCGGATAAGGGCGAACGAACTCCACGTAACAAATCGGGCCCATAGATCACCGGCCAAGGACAACACGCACACTCATCAGAGACAAAGCCAGTCCTAACGCAAAGAAACCCGCAGGAGAACCGTGCCGTCGCCTGGCACTTCAGCGCTGATTGGTCCGCGTGTCGAATTCGTACTGTGCGTCCACAGGTTGCGCAGTGTGTAGCTCGACGAAGTCGGCATGCCGATGGCACTTGCGCTCGTTGCGATCCTGACCGCACTCGACCCCCGATTGAGCAAAGCCACCGCTTGCGACCCGTCAACCAACGGCTTCACCCAAACCTGCCCGTTCCCAGAAGTAGCCAGCAGTGTCCCCTGAACCCCGCCTGGATCCTGATCGATCGCGATCACTTCATTGTTCTCCACCGTCGCCAGACTCGACGGCCCAATCTTCGTCAGGTTGTCGCTGATCATCAACGGCGCCGCGAGCATTGCCCACATGCTGAATTGGGTACGGAACTGGGTAGCGGACATGCCCTGGTCCGGAGCGAGGTAGTCAGGGTCGTTCCAATGCCCCGGGCCGGCCGCCTGTGGACTGGCGGCGTCGGCGTCCATGTTGCGCAGTACGTCAGCGAACGGCACGTTGCCAGGAAAGCCAACGTCGGTGTCGGTGCGCCAGCTGTTGCCAACGCTGGGACCGAAGCTGTAGGACGAGAAGGCGGATTCGCTCAATGGCGGAGCGCCGTTGCCATACTGTTCTGGTTGCAGGAAATTGCAGATTGACAGCAACATCGACCTGTGACTCGAGTTCGCCGTGATCGCCGCGTGAAACGCCGAGTAGGCCGCCGCTGGGTTCAGACCGTATTCGGCGCCGCCGCAGAAGTCGACCTTGACCGCGTCGAAACCCCAGGCGGCGAACGTGTTGACGTCCTGCTGGTAGTGGCCGTAGCTACCTTGCCCGGCGCCACCACAGCCGTTGGGGCCGGCGTCGGTGTAGAGACCGACACGAAATCCGGCCGCGTGCAAAGTGCGCGTTAGCCAAGCGAGCCCGTGCGGCCACTGCGCAGGACTGACGGTTATCTGCCCGTTCGCCGCACGAGTACCGTGCCACCAGCCTACGTCGAGCCAGACATAGCGATATCCGCGCTGGCGCAGGCCAAGCGAGATCAGCTGGCTTGCCTGCTGCAGGACCGTCGCCTCGCTGTACTTGCCACCCAACGCGAAGTAGGTGTCCCAGCCCATGTAGGGAGTCGCCGCCAATACGCTGGCAGCGCTCGCCCTCGCGCCTGCCGAACGATCTCTCGCGACGGGCTGAAAGTTGGCATCCGTCGCAGACAAACCAGGCACGACGAAGCGAGCCGACGCCGTCGGACCAGACTTCCCCAGCGCCACTGCACGAGCGGATGCCCCGTGAACGGAGGCGCCAAGCGTGATCAACTGCCGCGCGAGCTGCGCTTCGATCACACCAATCACCGTCCCGCTCACGTAGATGTAGGCGGCGATGTGCCTCCGTGAAGCAAGCAGGCGCCGGGCGCTCGAGCTCAGTGTCGCGATCAGGGTTCTGTGCGAGCCCACGGCAAGTCGCACACGTACGCTCGCGAGCGTAACCGTCAGATGGCGCAGACCCGAGATGCTGGCGTGTGCCGTCCGCTGTGAATGCGCCGCGACGGCCACCACACGGCCACCGCTGAGCGTCTCGACAGCGGCAAGCCGCACAGTGACCTCGCAGCCGCCGCTGGCCTGCGCCGAGCAGGAGACCGGCACGCTCAGCTTGCCGTTTTTGTACGTGGCTTTGCCGACGGCGGTCTCGCCGACAGAGGCAGGCGCGCCCCCGACCGGGATCGTCACGAACGCGCTCTTCTCCGTGGCGCTGCCGCCGCCGTCGGTTGCCGTGACCTGGCATTGCAGGTGGTGTCCGCTGTCCTGTCCCTTGACCGTGTACGTGGTGGCGGTGGCTTCGGGTATCGGGATCAGGTCTCGCACCCATGCATAGCTGAGTCGCGCTGTCGTTCCCGAGGGAGTGCCGGGACGACAGGTGAGTCGCTGACCGACAGCGGGCGTGCCGCTGATCGATGGCTGCGGGTGGACGAGCGCCACTTCCGAGGAGACGGCAGTCGTGAATGTCATATCGGTGCCAGCGCTTGTCCCAGACGGACTCGAGACGAGTACCCGATAGTGATAGGTGGTGTTCGGGGAGAGCCCGGTCAGCTGTGCCGAGACGCCTTGAGCGCCGCCGGTTGCGGCGGGAAGCACCGAACAAGGCACAGACTGGGTGTAGGGGAGAGCGGTCCCGTATTCGAACGAGCAAGCTTCGAGCGTCGCGTCGTTTGGATCGACGACTCCAGCGAGGCTTGCACCCGCGGTGGTCACGTTCGTTGGCGCAAGCGTCGTGGCTCCAGGAGCCGGGACTCGCGCGACTGCGAAGCTCCCGTCTGGACCTACCGCCAGACAGAGACCGCCGGCCAGACAGGAGATACCGGCGACGCCCGCCGAGTCGGCGCTCGACGCGCTCCAGGAAGGGATCGGCGCCGCCACGTCGTCACCGGCGAACGCCTGCCCACGCGCGTCCGTCGCGACGCACAGCCCTGAGGAAGCACACGAGACGGCGCTCAGGGCTGCGTTGTCGATCGGCGTCTCACTCCAGGTCGCGCTCGCGGCCACGGGATCGCTGCTTGCGAGCGCGTCGCCGGCACTATCGGCCGCGAGGCACGATCCCGAGGCCCAGCAGGAGACGCCGACCAGTGGTTCCGCGGAGACCTTCTGCGAATGCCAGGTTCCCGGCCCGCCTGTGGGGTTGGTGCTGGCAAGTACGTTGCCCGCGTCGTCGACCGCGACGCACAGGGCCTGCGAGGAACAGGACACGCCCGTCAGATGGTGTTCGGCGTCGACGCTCGTCACGATCCAGTCACCCGCCCCCGGACTGTCGCTCGTCAGGACCTCGCCTTTTTCATCGACCGCGACACATAGCGAGCTGCTTGCACAGGAGACGCCAGTCAACGGACTGTCGGCGCCGATCGGGACGGGCGCCGACCAAGCGGCCGCGGTCGATCCGTTGCCCAGGAGTGCATCGCCGCGTTCGTCGACCGCTACGCAGGGACCACCCGCCAGACACGAGACCGCGTCCAATGGCTTGCCTTCGTCTTTGCCGACAACGTTCCAGGAGGGATGCGAGGCCGCCGGATCGGATGTGCTGAGGACATTGCCCTGACGGTCAACGGCGACGCAGAGAGATTCCGACGCGCACGAGACGCCGCTTGGAGTATTGCCCGAGTCGAACACCACAGGTGCCGACCAGCCGAGCGCGGGAGCGGCCACGGCCACAGCCGAGAACAGCGGTGTGCCGAACGCCGAAGCCAACACGAGCATCGCGGCTGTGATCGCGATGCACAGCCGGCGTATGCCGGGGGTAGGTACCAGGTAATGCCCGTGCAAGACGAGCTGGCGGTGATTCGATCGCTCGAGCTGTCTGGTCAACATGCACCCATCTCGGTAGAGCGTGAAGCCCTCAACGGATGGCAACCCGCGTGGAGGTCGAGCGTTGCGGCCAACCGGCGTAAACAACGCGCACTCTCCATTGTGCTTCGAGCATTTTGCACGGCTCCCACAAAAACGAAGCCCCAAGACGGTTGCCTTCCGATGGGCCCACTACGCTTAGACACATGGCCTCAGAGCCCGAGCAGCGCGTCGCCGTCATCGACCTGGGCTCCAATTCCTTTCGGATGGTGGTGTTCGCCCCAAACGAAGGCTCTTGGGAGCGTGCCGAGGAGCTTTCCTCGGCGGTGCGCATCGGCGAAGGCATGGCCACGAGCGGCCGGCTGAGCGAGGCGGCGATGACGCGGGCGCTGGAGACGCTGGAGAGGTTCACGGCGTTGTGCGGGCGTCGGGGGCTCGACGAGCACTCGGTGGACGCTGTCGCGACGAGCGCGATCCGCGAGGCCGAGAACGGACGCGAGTTCCTCGACCTGGTTCGTCTGCGAACTGGCATGGACGTGCGCGTACTCAGCCGCGAGCAGGAGGCGCGCTACGGCTACTTGGCGGCTGTCAACTCGACCATGCTCAGCGACGGCTGCGTGCTCGACCTCGGCGGGGGCTCGCTACAGCTCGTGCGCGTTGCCGGGCGCCTTGCACGCGAGTCTGGCTCTTGGCGTATGGGCGCCGTGCGCATGACCGAGCGCTTCCTCGCCGATCCCGGCCCCGCCAAGCGCGGCCAACTGAAGGCCTTGCAAGCGCACGTGGAGCGCAAGTTGGAGCGCGCACCGTGGCTGAGCAACACAGGCCCACATCTGGTCGGGCTGGGCGGCACCGTGCGCAATCTGGCGGCGGCGGCCGAGCGCGCCGCCGGTCTGCCCGACGATCAGGTTCAGGGCTTCGTGCTCGACCTGAGCGCGCTCGATGACTTGATCACACGCCTGGCGGAGCTGCCGGCCACCCAGCGCAGCCAGGTGCCCGGGATCAAACCGGCGCGCGCCGACATCGTGCTCGCGGGTGCGCTCGTGATCCAGGGTGTGATGCGCACCGGTGACTTCAAGCGGCTCGAGGTCACCGGAGCTGGGCTGCGCGAGGGGATCTTCTTCGAACGCCAGCTCGTGCGCCGCCACGTCGAGCCGGTGCTGGCCTCCTCAGGGGCTCGCGCCGCCTGAGGACGCTCGCCGCCGGGCTGCCGGCGCGGGGCGAAAAACGCCGTCCCGAGGCTGTGCACGGCGTATTTGGGTGCCGAAGCTTGCGCGAAGTCTCAGCTCGACAATGGGCGCGAAAAGTCGACGAGACGTACTTTCGCAACCTTGACGTGAGCTTGCGCTTGGAGCGCGCGCTCGCGCCCGGCGCAGTCGAACAGCGCGAGCTCATATGTGGAGGGGTGGGGACCGTGCCAGGCGCGATAAGGCACCAGTCGGCACACGTGCAGCACCGCCTTCGTCGCGAGATTGCCGCCACGTGAGGCGTATGCGCCGCCGAGCACCACGTAACGAGCTTCTCCTTTGGCTACCAGGCGCGCGAGCCCTGGTCCGTCGAGCGTCGGATCGGTGCCGCTGTAACCAGCCAGTGCGCCCGCTGGAGAGCCCATCAGAATCATCGGCGCCGCGGTTGGCGCGGCCACGGTCAAGACGCTCCAACGGCTACCCGGACGATGCGTATCGACATAGCTCACAAGGTTGCGGTAGATGCGTTGGTCGATCGCATTCAGGCCCACGCCGCCTTCGCCCGCGGCCTGACGTGGTCCCGCGGCCGGGAAGGTGCCCTCCACCGGGGCAAGCCATGTCGTCTTGGCGTAGACGGCCGGCGCAAGCAGCAACAGGCACACGAGCAGCCCCATCGCCGGCGCCGCCAGCCGTCGCGCCGCCGTCGCAAGCACCAGTACCACCGCGCCAGCGATCAGCACCGGGACGAACCAGCGCAGATAGTTCTGGTAGTCGAGCACCGCGATCTGAGCCGCCACGGTCGCTCCCACCGCACAGGGAAGCAGCAGCACAGCCCAACTACGTTGCTTGGCAAAGCGCGTCAAAGCAAAGGCACCGCCACCGACCATCGCCGCCGCTCCCGGAGCAACGGCGGAGATGTAGTAGGGATGAACGATCCCTTTGGAGAGGCTGAGGATCGCGACCTCCACGAGCAGCCAGCCGCCGAACACGACCAAGAAGGCAAGCCGGGGATCGCGGCGCTTGCGCTCTCCGACGAGGAGCAACAGCGCAAGCGAGAGCATGCCGAAGATCGCGAACGGCAGCATCCATGAGCCCTGATCGGCCAGGCGATTTTCAAACAGCCGCATCGGGCTCGTCTCGCCGCCGAAGGCGATCGCGTCGCGCAGGCGACCGTTAGGCAGGTAGGTGGATCTGGCTGCCTTCAGAACGCGCACTCGTCGTTCGTGCTCGCGAAGGGCTGCCACCGCAAGAGCTGCGCGCTGCGCCGGGGTGCGAGGGTGGTAAGCGAAGTGATGATGGACCGCTGGGGTGCGGACCAGCCCGCCTTCGGCGATTGGGATCTTGCCCGGGCCACCCACCTCGCCTTCCACGCGTCCGAGGCCGTTGTATTCGAAGGTCAGCCCGAGCTCTGTATTGTTGGTGGAGCTGCCGACGTACGGACGTTGAGAGGCGGGCGTCAGTTCGACCGCGGCGATCCACGCGAACGAGGCGATCCCCATGAACAGTCCCGCGACCGCGAGCATCCCGATCCGCCGGTACCAGCGCCCAGGCGCGCATACCAAGTAGGCAAGCCCGATTCCGGGCACGATCAGATAGGCGGCAAGCGTCTTGGTGTTGAATGCCAGCCCGACGAGCAGCGCGCTGGCCATGAGCCAACGCCAGCGCCCGCCTTCGATCGCGTTCAAGGCTGCTCCGCAGGCCAGGATCATCAGCAGGAGCAGCAGTGGGTCGACGCCGTTGTCGCGCGAGACAGCCACGAACGAGGGGAACACGGTGAGCGCCAGCGCCGCCAGCAGCCCCGCGCCGGCGCCCAGGCGCCGGCAGACGATGCGGTAGAGCACCGCGACCGCGACGATCGAGATGATCGCCTCCGGCAACAACAGGCTGGACGGCGAGAAGCCGAACAGCTCGGCGCTTGCGGCCTGCACCCATAGGGCAAGCGGTGGCTTGTCGACCGTCACGAGGCCGCCACCGTCGAAAGAGACGAAGAAGAAGTTGTGCCACGACTTCAGCATCGAGTGCACGCCGGCGGAGTAGAACGTGTTCGCGTAGCCGTTCTGGGAGAGCCGGTGTGTGTTCATAACCGCCGCCAAAACGAGGATTCCCGCGAGTGCCGCGTATTGCGGGCGAGCATGTTCGAGCAGCGAGAGCGACGAGCGCCGCTCGGTCTTCGCCTGCGCTTCTGCGACCGGCGGCGCACTCACGGCCGGCGTCGGCGTCTCGGTGGCGTTCAAGGCGGTTGTGCGGTCGGTGGCGCTCATATCTGGACGGCGATCGCTCGTCCAGTCCCTGACGAGTGCGCGATGCTGATTGCTGAAAGCAAACCGCATCGGCGTGCTAATTACACGTTAAGCCGTGCTACGGCTGTCACAAGCCGCGCGCGGCCACTCTCGCGCACGGCGATGTCGAGATCCTGTGCGCGAGTGATTTCCTGGCGCGCTGCCTGCGTCCCGAGCAAACCAGCTCAGGTGTCGAGACCGGCGAGCAGGCGTTGGAAATCGCTCTCGTCGTTCCAGGCGCCGACCGAGGCTCGCAACAAAGGTTGGTCTGGGATGTCGCGCAGGATGACGCTCAGCTCGGCCAAGCGCGTGCGCTCGCCCAGCGGATCTGGGCTCGAGAACGACACCAGCGTGCTCGCGTCGCGCGGGGAGACCGTGCGACCGCTGGCCGCCAACAGCTCAGCCAGTCGTGCGGCCTGTGCGATCGCGTGCTCGTGCACCGCGGCCCAGCCGGCCCGCTCCAGCGTCCGCACAGCGGCCAACGCCGTCGCGAGCGCCTCGGCACTCAGCGCAAACGTGTCGAAGCGTCTGCCGTCGTCGTGCGGCCGCGCGTCAAGCCCCGCTCCTGGATCGAGCAAATTGCCGTAGCCGCGGCGAGTCACCTTCAGGCGCTCCCCGAACGCAGGGGCCACGTAGAGCATGCCGAGGCCGTCTGGCCCACACAGCCACTTCTGCCCGGCGCCGGCGTAGGCGTCGCAGCCGAGCTCGCGCACGTCGACCGGCACGGCACCGACTCCCTGGGCGCCATCGAGCACGACGGGCACATCCAGTAACGCCAGCTCGGCGGGCGCCAGCTGGCCGCTCATCCAGCTCACGTGCGAGCAGGCCACCAGGCGTGTGCGCCCTGTCACGGCTTCGGCGATGCTTGCGAGCGGGACCATCCGAACCGAGACCCCCCGCAGTGCGCGTGCGGCGCCGAGCGCACCGAGCAGGCCCGGGTGCTCTTCGTCGCTCGTGAGGATCTCATCGTCCCCGCTCAGCTCCAAGCCGTCGATCACGCTTGACAGGCCCTCGCTGGTACAGGTCGTCAGAGCCAGCTCCTGCGGTGCGCAGGCAAGCGCACGGGCGTAGGCACCGCGTAGCTCCTCAGCAAGCTCACGACGGCGCTCGAAGTGCTCGCCGGCACGTCCTCGGCGCGCCGCATCGAGCAACTCATCGGCGCCCGCCTGTACCGCGGCGCCCGGCAGCGGACCATCGGTGCCGGCGTTCAGATACGCAACACGTTCCAGCACCGGGAACTCCTGACGCAGTGTCTCGATGCCCACGAGCTGGGAGCATAGCCGGGCGCGATCGTGCGGCCCTTGCACTTGCTGTGTAGGACCGGGTATCAATAGCATTGGACGCCGGAGCGAGATCGGTCTGAACGGTCAGATCTTTGCCGTGGAAGCCGGCGATATCGGGGGGCATGGGCGCCGCTGTGCAAAGTCGCTAGAAGAGAGGTGCACGATGTCGGAGGGGCACGATCAAGCGCCGTTGTGGATGCCGACGGCCGAGATGGCCGCGAACGCCCGGATGACCGACTTCATGAGCTGGGTGGGCCGGCGTCGTGGACATACGTTTGCCGACTACGGCGAGCTGTGGGCGTGGTCGGTGCGGGAGGTCGAGCAGTTCTGGGCGGACGTTTGGGAGTACTGCGGAGTGCGCGCCTCCAAGCCCTATGAGCGCGTATTGGCATCGACGGCGATGCCAGGCGCACACTGGTTCGAGGGGACACGGCTCAACTATGCGGAGAACATGCTCGCGCGTGAGCGCGATCCGCGGACGACGGCCCTGCTGCATGCCTCGGAGTTGCGCCCACTGGCAGAGCTGAGCTGGGGCGAGCTGTCCGAGCAGGTGGCCGCCGTAGCCGGTGGTCTGCGTTCGCTCGGCGTCGAGCGCGGCGATCGCGTGGCCGCCTACATGCCGAACATTCCCGAGACGCTGATCGCTTTCCTGGCGTGCGCCAGCATCGGCGCGATCTGGTCGTGCGCGGCGCCCGAGTTTGGCGCGCGCAGCGTCGTCGACCGCTTTGCCCAGATCGAGCCGAAGGTGTTGCTCGTCATCGACGGCTACCGCCACGGCGGCAAGGACTTCGACCGCACGGCCGCCCTGGAGACGATCTCGGCTGGGTTGCCAAGTGTCGCCCACACGGTGATGCTCCCCTACCTGAACGGCAGGGCGAGCGCTGCCGGATTGACGGGTGGGCTCAGTTGGGCGGAGCTGCTCGCGCGTGGGGAGGGGGCGGCGCCGCGCTTCGAGCAAGTGTCCTTCGACCACCCCTTGTGGGTGCTCTACTCCTCAGGTACGACAGGTCTGCCCAAGGCGATCGTGCACGGCCACGGCGGCATCCTGATCGAGCAGTTGAAGAAGAGCATGCTGCACCTCGACCTGCACGCCGACGACCGCATGTTCTGGTTTACGACGACCGGCTGGATGATGTGGAACTTCCTGATCGGCTGTCTTTTCAGCGAGGCCGCGATCGTCCTCTACGACGGCAGTCCCGGCTACCCGGATCTTGGCGCGCTGTGGGCGCTGGCAGCGCAGACCGGCATTACCTGCATGGGGGTTAGCGCGGGGTTCTTGATGAGCTGTGAGAAGGCAGGCCTCGAGCCCGCTCGCGACCATGACTTGAGCGCGCTGCGCAGCATCGGGTCGACCGGCTCGCCGCTGGCGCCCGAGGGCTTTCACTGGGTGTATGAGCACGTAGGAGCGGATCTGTGGCTGTTCTCCACCAGCGGCGGCACCGATGTGTGCACCGCGTTCGTGGGTGGTTGTCCACTGCTACCGGTGTACGAGGGGGAGATCCAGTGTCGCGGGCTGGGTTGCGCTGTCGAGTCTTGGGACGAGCAGGGACGGGCGTTGACAGACGAGCTTGGCGAGTTGGTGCTCACCAAGCCGTTGCCGTCGATGCCGCTGTTCCTTTGGGGTGACGCCGACGGCAAGCGCATGCACGAGAGCTATTTCGACATGTATCCGGGTATCTGGCGTCACGGCGACTGGATTCGCGTCACTCCGCGCGGCGGCGCTGTGATCTACGGTCGCTCGGACTCGACGATCAATCGTCAAGGGGTGCGCATGGGCACCAGCGAGATATACCGCGCCACCGCCGCCGTCGAGCAGGTGGTCGACGCGCTCGTCGTCGACATTCCACGCGCGGGCGCCGAGGAGCTGTGGATGATCCTGTTCGTGGTGTTGCGCGATGGCATGCGCCTCGGCCCCGAGCTGGAGGTCAGGATCAAACAGCGCATCCGCGAGGACTGCTCGCCACGCCATGTGCCCAACCAGATCTTGCAGATCGCTGAGGTGCCACGCACACTCTCGGGCAAGGTGCTCGAGGTGCCCGTCAAGCGCATCCTGATGGGCGCCGTGCCGAGCGAGGCGGCGAGCGTCGAGTCGCTTGCCAATCCGCATTCGCTTGAATATTTCGTCGAGCTGGCAACACAGTTGGGCACGGCGTAGAGGAGTGTGGTGCTCGGCCGTCGAACAAATGCGCCGTGAGACGACTAGCGACTGTCCCAGATAAGCCACCGGTGAACGGCGTCGGCGAGCACCAGAGCCTTTCCCTATACATCCAGAGCCGCTTCGACGAGTGCTCGCGCTCACAGAAGGACGTGGCGCAGTACATCGTCGACCATCTCGACGAGGCTGCCTTCCAGACCGCCGAGGAGCTTGCTCGCAGAGCCAACACCTCGAGCTCGACTGTCGTGCGCTTCTCCCAAGCGCTCGGCTTCGAGGGTTTCCCCGAGCTACAGGCAGCCGCGCGCGAAGAGTACCGACGCATCCATGCGCATCCACAGTCAACAGGTCCCTCTGAGACTTCCGCGCCGCTGTTCTCGCTCGACCAGAACGAGTTCGAGACTTCGCTGGCGGCCGACCACCTGAACGTCGAGGAGACCGCGCGCAAGGTTTCGCGGCCCGCCGTGGACGCGCTGACCGAGGCGATCGTCAGTGCCGAGAAGGTGCTTGTCGCCGGGACCGACCAGATGGCGTTCTTCGCAAGCTACTTGCGTCACCTGCTGATGCTGCTCGACCTGCGTGTCGACGTCGTCGCAAGCCCCTCCCAGGAGGCTTTGAGTCGCCTTGGGCGGATCGACTCGACGACCCTCGTGATCGGCCTCTCTGCCGGCCGCCCGCATCCGCTGGTCGTGCGCGCGATGAAGCTGGCGCGCCATCGCAAGGCGCGCACCGCCGCGATCACCGACGCGACGCTCTCCGAGGTGGCCAAGCTTGCGCAGATCAAGCTCTACTACTCCTCGAACAGCCCGGCTTACGTGCGCTCCCACACCGCCCTGCTGAGTCTGATCCAAGCCTTGGCTTACGGCGTGTACGCGAAGGATACGGCGCAGTACGACGACCGAATCAAGGCTTTCCGGCTCAAGTAGCCGTGCGCGGATAAACTGCGCAGCACATGCGCGACGAGGCGACATTCACAGTCAAGAGCGGCCTGGCAGAGATGCTCAAGGGCGGGGTCATCATGGACGTGGTCACTCCCGAGCAGGCCAAGGTCGCCGAGGACGCCGGTGCCGCGGCCGTGATGGCGCTCGAGCGTGTGCCCGCTGACATTCGCCGCGACGGCGGGGTGGCACGCATGTCCGATCCCGAGATGATCTCCGGCATCCAAGAGGCCGTCAGCATCCCCGTGATGGCCAAGGCGCGCATCGGCCATTTCGTCGAGGCGCAGGTGCTGGAGGCACTGGAGGTCGACTACATCGACGAGTCCGAGGTGCTCACGCCCGCGGACGAGAGCAACCACGTCGACAAGTGGGCCTTCAAGGTGCCATTCGTGTGCGGCGCCACCAATCTCGGCGAGGCTTTGCGGCGCATAGGGGAGGGGGCGGCGATGATTCGCTCCAAGGGCGAGGCCGGCACCGGCGACATCGTCGAGGCCGTGCGCCACATGCGCGGCATCACCGGTGAGATCCGTCGCCTCGCAGCCCTGCAGGAGTCCGAGCTTGCCTCCGCCGCCAAGCAGCATGCGGCGCCGCTCGATCTGGTGCGCTCGGTTGCGCGCGAAGGCAAGTTGCCCGTAGTTCTGTTTTGCGCTGGGGGAATCGCCACCCCGGCCGACGCGGCCTTGATGATGGCGCTCGGCGCCGAAGGGGTGTTCGTGGGTTCGGGCATCTTCAAGTCAGACGATCCCCCGGTGCGCGCCAGGGCGATCGTGGAGGCGACGACCCATTGGCGGGACCCTGAGCGTGTCGCTACGGCTTCGCGTGGCCTAGGCCCGGCGATGGTGAGCCTCGAGAGCTCAAAGCTTTCAGGCGAGCAGTTGCTGGCACAGCGCGGTTGGTAGCGCGGGACGGCCGATGACACTGCGCGCTGCGGCGTCCTCAGTCGCTCGCGTGCAAAGCACGCTTCGCTCCTTGCGTCCTTGTATCGCTTGGTCCTCGACCGTCCTGTCCGGCTAATGGGCGCTCCCACGATCGGCGTCCTCGCCCTGCAGGGCGACTTCGAGGCGCATTCGCGTGTGCTGGCGCGGCTGGGCGCAAACGTGCGTGAGGTGCGTGTGCCCGCCGACCTCAACGACTTGGACGGCCTCGTGATCCCCGGTGGGGAGTCCACCACGATGACGCTCGGAGTGGAGCGCGAGGGCCTTGCCGAGCCCTTGCGCGAGCTGGCCGCGCAGGGTGTACCGATCCTCGGCTCGTGCGCCGGGTTGATCATGCTCGATCGTGAGCATCTGGCGATCATGGACATGCTCGCCGAGCGCAACGCCTTCGGGCGTCAGCTGCGCAGCTTCGAGGCCGATCTGGAGATGGAGGAAATCGACGGTGGACCACTGCGAGGCGTGTTCATCCGCGCCCCGTGGATTGCCGAGCACGGCCCGGAGGTGAAGGTCCTCGCGGAGGTAGAGGGCCATCCGATCGCCGCTCGTCAAGGCTATGTGACCGCGGTCGCCTTCCACACCGAGCTGGGCCACGACGATCGCCTACACAGGCTGTTCCTGGCTGATGTCGCGTCCACCGGCAGAGGCGACGGTGTCGTTGCTCTTTGAGCGACCGTCGGCCGCAACACCAATTGGACCGTTCAGCTTGTCTCGAAATGGACGACACCGTCCACCTCGTGCTCCACGACACGACTTTCGTCGATCAATATGTCCACATGGCCAAGCACCTCTGAAAGTGTCAGAAAGGCCTGTGTGACGGCCACGTTGCCCCACATCTCCTGAGCCAGCTCATAAGCGTTGCGGGGTTGTGCGGCGATCAGCCCGTACAACTTGTTGGCGCGACGCTCGTGCATCTTGAAGCGCTCGTCGATCAGGGCTCGGTGATCTTCGACCGGCTCTCCGTGCCCGGCATACACGACCTCCAAGTCCATCTCGCGGGTCAAACGCAACGAGTCCATGTAGATCATCAGCGCCCGTGGGCGCTGATCGCCGCCACCGTCCAATGCCTTGGAGATGAGGGGATTGGATGAGATGTGCTTGATCAGGTGGTCGCCGCCAAACAGCTCGCCCGATGCTTCGTCCCAGAAGACCGTGTCCGAGGGCGAGTGCCCCGGACGGTGCAGAACATGCCAGCTGCGCGAAGCAAACCCCAGGGAAGCGCCCTCGGCCAGAGGTGTCGTGACATGAGCAGCCGCACCCCAAGCGCGAAAGCTTGCCGACACCGCGCGCAACGCGTACACGATGTCCTGGGGTATGCCGTTGCGAATCATGATTTCCGCTGAGAAGCTGTCGCTTTCCTCCATCTCGTGCTTGTAGTCGGCAAGCCAGGGCGCGAGTAGGTCGAGCGCGCAGACCTCCGCGCCGGAGCGTTTGGCGAGGATCTCCACAAGGCCGATGTGGTCGATGTGCTGATGGGTGACGACGATCCGCTCAAGGTCCTCGACACGGCGCCCGTGAGTCTGCAGCGCAGCCTCGAGCGCTGTTAGCGACGTGGCCGAGTTGGGCCCAGCGTCCACCAGCGTCAGCGGGTCGTCCTCGATCAGATAGCAGTTCACGCGTCCCACGGCGAATGGAGTTGGTACTGCCAAACAATGGATGCCCCCCGCGTGCGCGGGGGGCATCGGACCTTTATGACTCACCGGGACACCGAACCGCGGAAGTCGGGAACCGCCAGAAAACGAAGCCACCCCACGCGCGTGCGGGGCATCGGGCAAATTCGCTTCACGAGCGGATCAGCTCGAGCACCTCGTCGCGCGCGCTCTGCATGTGCTCGTGTGAGCGCAGCGACTCCAGGCACAGGCGCAGCAGTGGCTCGGTATTCGAGGGACGCACGTTGAAGTGCCAGTCCTCGTAGTCGATCGATACGCCGTCGAGCCAGTCCTGCTTGGCGTCTGAGTAGCGCTCGGCTATCTCCTGCATCTTGGCCTGCTGGTCTGAGACCTCGGTGTTGATCTCACCGGAGATGAAGTAGCGCTCGCGGTATGGCTTCAACAGGTCGGATAGGCGTTTGCCCTGCAGCGAGAGCTGCTCGAGGATCAACAGCGCCGGGATCGTGCCCGAGTCCGCACAGTAGAAATCTCGGAAGTAGTAGTGGCCGGAGACCTCGCCGCCGAACAGCGAGCCCTCCTCGCGCATCCGCGTCTTGAAGAAGGCATGCCCGACGCGGTTGATGTAGGGGATACCGCCGGCGCGCTTGACGGTGTCGGGCACCGCCCAACTGGCGCGCACGTCGTACAGGATCGCCGAGCCGGGCAGCTTGGCAAGCAGCGACTCTGCCAGCAGCGCCGTGAGAAAGTCACCGTCGACGAACTCGCCGGTGTCATCGATGAAGAAGCAACGGTCGGCATCCCCGTCCCAGGCAATCCCGAGATCGGCACCCGTCTCGCGCACCTTCTCAATGATGAACCCGCGGTTCTCCGGCAGCAGTGGGTTGGGCTCGTGGTCGGGGAAGTTGCCGTCCGGCGTCCAGTAGGTCTCGATCAGATCGAGCCCCAAGCGCTCGAGCAGCGGCCCCACCATCGGGCCGGCCATACCGTTGCCGCCGTCCACAACGACCTTCAGCGGCTTGATCGCGGCGGAATCGATCATCGCAAGCGCAGCCTCCTGGAATTCCTCATAGACATCGACTTCCTGCAAGGTGCCAAGCCCCGCTGGGTTTCCAGCGCCATCGAGGCCATCCTCGATCTCACGGCGAATGTCCTGGATGCCGGCGTCACCTGAGAGCGCTATCGCGCCGTCGCGCACGAGCTTGGCGCCTGTGTAGGCCTTCGGGTTGTGCGAGGCGGTGCACATCAGGCCGCCGTCGAGCTCGCGCGAACCGACCAGGTAGTAGAGCATCTCGGTGCCCACTTGACCGGCGTCAAGCACGTCGGCGCCTTCCATCAGCAATCCCTCGCGATAGCGCGCGGCAAGCTCTGGAGCGGTCAGGCGCATGTCGCGGCCGAGCCCGACGCGAAGCTCTGTGGTTGTCTTGCCCGACAGTTTGGCCAGCACGCGGGCGAAGCCGCGACCGATCGCAAGCGCCGTTTCGCCGTCGATCTGCTCGCCGTAGAGGCCGCGGATGTCGTATGCCTTGAAAATGCCTGTATCGATAGTCATGAGCTCGCCCATCCTAGAGGGCGTTGCGTCAAGAAGGCGTGCTCCGATGCGTCCAGCCCTCCAGAGGAGTTTCGGGCTTCTGCCTACTTCGTCATCCGACCTCATCCCAAGCCGAAGTATCCTTCCCCGCTATGTCAGGACACTCCAAGTGGGCAAGCATCAAGCACAAGAAGGCGATCGTCGACTCGCGTCGCGGCCAGCAGTTCACGAAGCTGGCGCGCGCCGTTACGGTTGCGGCGCGCGACGGCGGTGGCGACCCGGCCGGCAATGCTCCCTTGGCACTGGCGATCGCCAAGGCAAAGGCTGCTTCGATGCCGAAGGACAACATCGAGCGTGCGATCGCCAAAGGAACCGGGGAGGGCGGCGAGGCTGACGCGATCGAGGCGGTGCTGTACGAGGGCTACGGTCCCGGCGGCGTCGCGGTGCTGGTCGAGGCGTTGACCGATAATCGCAACCGAACCGGCGCCGACGTGCGTCACGGCTTCTCCAAGCACGGCGGCTCGCTCGGCGAGCCCGGCTCGGTGGCATACCTGTTCGAGAAGAAGGGGACGATCGCCGTCGATGCGGCGCGCTACTCCGAAGACGATCTGATGATCGCGGTGGAGGCCGGCGCCGAGGACATCTCGGTAGAGGAGGACATCGTCGAGGTCGTCACCCAGCTTGCCGACTTCGCCGCGGTGCGAGAGGCCCTCGAAGAGGCCGGCATCGAGATCGAGAGCGCCGAGCTTGCCTATGTCCCCTCCAGTCAGGTTCCGATCGACGAGAACCAGGCGAGAAGCCTGATGAAGCTAATCGACGTGCTGGAAGAGCTCGACGACGTCGATGCCGTTTACGCGAACTTCGACGTGCCCGCCGACGTACTGGAGCGCGTTGCCGGATAGACCTCCCGTCGTCATCCTCTGCGGAGGACGGGGCACACGACTACGAGAGCACACGCAGGAGCTGCCCAAGCCACTGGTGGAGATTGGCGGTCTGCCGATCGTCTGGCACGTGATCCAGCTCTATGCGGTGCAAGGCTTCAGTCGCTTCCTGCTCGCCACCGGCTACAAGGGCGAGTCGATCGAGCGTTTCGCGGCCGGCACAAACTGGCCGCGGGGTGTGGCGGTGGAGTGCATCGACACGGGCTTGGACACGCCGACAGGTGGTCGGATCAAGCTGCTCGAGGCGCAGCTGGCCAATCGGCGTTTCTGTGCGACCTACGCCGACGGCGTTGCACGCGTGGACTTCGGCGAGCTGCTCGCCTTCCACGCCGCTCACGAGCGCCTGGCGACGATGACCGTCGTGCGACCGCAACTGCAGTTCGGCGTCACCGAGCTCGACGGGCACGACGGGCGAGTGCTTGGCTTCCACGAGAAGCCGCGCTCCGAGCACTGGATCAACGGTGGCTTCTTCTGCTTCGAGCCGGGGGTGCTCGACTACCTCAGCCGTGACAGCGTGCTCGAGCGCGACCCTCTGGAGCGCCTGGCGGCCGACGGCCAGCTGCTCGCCCACCGCCACGAGGACTTCTGGGAGTGCATGGACACCTACAAGGACGCGGTTGCGCTCAACGATCTGTGGGAGTCCGGCGAGGCGCCCTGGCGCATGTGGTAGCAGCCGCGCTTCGGCGCCAACCGCCGAAATCCCCCCGAACATGGGTTCGTCGGCAGGCGTCCGGCTCGACACGGAGAATCACGCAGATGGTGATCGTGCTCGGAATAGACCCTGGTCTTGCCAACACGGGCTACGGCGTGGTCGCACGCGATGGCACCCGTCTGAGGGCGCTCGATGGTGGCGTGATCCAGACGCATCCCAAGCTGGCGCTGGAGCGGCGGCTGGCAAGCATCGCCATCGGTGTACGCGAGCTGCTCGATGAGCACGAATGCGACGCGATGGCGCTCGAGCAGCTGTACTTCGGCCAGAACGCACACAGCGCCTTTGCCGTCGGACAGGCGCGCGGTGTGACTATGCTGGCGGCAGGCGAACGCGGCATCCCGTGCTCTTCCTATACCCCGCAACAGGTCAAGTCGGCTGTATGCGGTAGTGGCTGCGCGGGCAAGGAGCAGGTGGCGCGCATGGTGCAGACGCTGCTGGCGCTCCCAGAGATGCCAAGCAGCGATCACGCCTCCGATGCTCTTGCCGTGGGCGTGTGTCATCTCAACGGCACGCCGCTTTCAGAGGCTGTGGCCAAGGCTGTTCAGCTTGCGGGGAGTCGGGCATGATCGCCTTGGTGCGAGGCGAGGTGGCGATCCGCCGCTCCGATCACGTGGTGCTGCTTTGCGGCGGCGTGGGCTACCGCATGGCCGTCTCCAGCGAGACCTTGCGCCACGTACCGGCTGTCGGGGGGGAGAGCACCCTGCACACGCACCTGGTGGTGCGCGACGACGCGCTGCTCTTGCACGGCTTTCACTCAGAACAGGAGCGAGACCTGTTCCTGATGCTTCTTTCCGTGCAGGCCGTCGGTCCGAAGGTGGCGGTTGCCGTGCTCTCCAGTGGCTCGCCACGCGAGCTGCTGTCCGCGATCGCGGGCGCCGACGCCGCGCGCTTTCAGGCGGTGCCCGGAATAGGCAAGCGTACGGCCGAGCGCATCATCGTCGAGCTGCGCGAGAAGGTGGGAGTGGAAAGCGCGCTCGAGAGCGTCGGAATCGCGGCCCGTGCGGATGACGGTCCTCGCGCGCTCGCGCACGAGGGACTGATCGCGCTCGGCTACAACGCGTTGGAGGCCGACGAACTGTTGCGCGACCTGGACGGCGACAGCCCCGAGGATCTGATCGCCGGTGCACTACGCACCGCGCGCGCGGCTTGAAAGCCCTGATGAACTGCTTTAAACCCCAATTTCGATGACCCAAGCCGAGCGCATCCAAACGCCTTACCTGACTCCAGAGGACGAGCTCGATCGATCGCTGCGTCCACGAGCGTTGGAGGAGTTCATCGGCCAGCCGACGCTACGCGAGCAGCTTGCCGTCGCGATCGAGGCGGCCAGCGCCCGCAAAGAGGCGCTCGACCATCTCTTGCTGGCGGGACCGCCCGGCCTCGGCAAGACCTCGCTTGCGCAGATCGTCGCCGCGGAGCTCGATGTGCCGTTCATCCAGACCGCCGGACCGGCGCTCGAGCGCAAGGGAGACATAGCCGCGTTTCTGACTGCGCTGGAGCCGCGCAGCGTGTTCTTCGTGGATGAGATCCACCGGCTGCCGCGAACGCTCGAGGAGACCTTCTATCCGGCGATGGAGGACCGGCGCCTGCCGATCACCGTCGGTCAAGGAGCAGGCGCACGCGTCGTGACGCTCGAGCTGCCGCAGTTCACGCTGATCGGAGCCACCACCCGTGCCGGCCTGCTGACCACGCCTTTGCGCGATCGCTTCGGCATCCAGGCGCGCTTGGAGCACTACGCCACCGACGATCTCGCGCGGATCGTCAGACGCTCGGCTGAGATCCTGCGGATCGACATCGACGAAGCGGGCGCGCTTGCGATCGCCGCCCGCAGCCGCGGCACTCCACGCGTGGCCAACCGCCTGCTCAAGCGCGTGCGCGACTACGCCGAGGTGCGTCTCGACGGCGTGGTCGGAGCTGACGCCGCGCACGGGGCGCTCGAGCTCTTGGAGGTGGACGAGCAGGGTCTCGACCGCCTCGACCGCGAGATCCTGCGGGCCATCTGCGTCAAGTTCGACGGTGGGCCCGTCGGTCTCTCCACACTTGCCGTCGCCGTCGGCGAGGAGCAGGACACGATTGAGGACGTGTATGAGCCTTATCTGCTGCAACAAGGCCTGATCAAGCGCACGGCGCGCGGCAGGACCGCAACGCCTGCCGCGTTTGCGCACATCGGCGTCGAGCCGGCAAGAGAAGGCGCAAGCACGAGCGCACTGTTCTAGGAGTGTCAGCACATGTGACAGGCGCCGCATCCGCGGCGCCATCGCTGTGCCTCGCGCACACGAGCGGCTCAGGCGCGCGCCGAACAGCCCGCTCCCCTACTCTGTGAAGTCCAATGGCTCATCCCTTCATCTGCCCCAACTGCGGGCACCGCACCCGAGAGATCGACCGCAACATCGGCTTTACGCGCCAGCGCAAGGGCTGTGAGAAGTGCGGCTTCGCCTTCCTGTTCGAGTTGCTCGACGACTACTACCCGGCGCCCGATGCGGCCTTCTTCGTATGCGACGGCGAGGGACGCGTCGTCGGCTGCGGGAAGAACTCCTTTGCCTTCACGGGCCTGGAGGAGGAAGGTGTGATCGGCCAGCGCGTCGAGCAAGTGCTCGGCCTCACCTTCGCAAACGGCGACGACCCGGTCGAAACGGTGCTCGAGTGGGGGGTGCGTGCGCTCGACGTGCCCGTCAGGGTGAGCGGCGAGCGAGACGTCGAAGCCAGCGCCAAGGCCGACATGTTCCCGGCATATGACGACGACGGTGGGCTGCTGCTCGTGCTCACCCCCGACAAGTAGCCTGTGAGCTGATGGCCAACCGTCGCCGAAATGCCCTTGTCCTGCTGATCGTTGCCGGTCTCGTGATCGCCTCGCTTGCGGTGATCCTCAGCAAGCCCACGCGCCTTGGCCTCGATTTGAAAGGCGGGGTGCAACTCATCTACCAGGGGCGTCCCACGGCGGAGGCGAAGGTCACTCCCGAATCGCTCAACCGCTCGATCGACATCATGCGCAAGCGCGTCGATCAGCTCGGTGTGGCCCAGCCTGAAATCCAGCGCACCGGCGGCAGCGAAATCGACGTGGCGCTGCCCGACGTCACCAACGAGCAGCGCGCTCAGGAGCAGGTCGGCGAGACAGCTCAGCTGCAGTTCTACGACTGGGAGCCGAATGTGATCGGCCCGGACGGCAAGCCACCGCAAGGGCTTGAACCGAAGGTCACCGGTGGGCCGAATGCGGCAGTCGCCGAAGCCGGCATCCCCGAGTACGAAGCGGTGCAGCGTGCGATCAAGCGACCCGCGATCCTCCGCAAAAACGACACCACCTACAGCGAAGGCTGCACGCCCAAGCAGGTCGACGGCTGCCTCTACGGTCAGTGGTACCTGCTCGACACCGCCCACAAAAAGGTCTTGAAAGGGCCCGAGGACACCGAACAGGACCTCTACGCCGACAACTACAAAGTGCCCAAGGGCGCCAAGCCCAAGGCGGTACGCGTCAACCCTGGCACGGTGCTCGCCCAAGCCAGTCCGATCACAGGCAAAGAAGGCAAAGTCACCGATGCCTCACCTGAAAGCTGGTACGTGCTCAACGACGATCCGGTGCTCAACGGGCAGGAAATCAAGAACCCCATTCAGAGCTTTGCCAACGGCGGCTCAGGCGCACCCGACGTCACCTTCGAATTCGACAAAAAAGGGATCTCCACGTTCAAGCGCGTCACGCGAGAAATCGCCGAACGCGGCCAGGCGGCGCAGCTGCCCGGGATCTCCAAGGAAGAGGCCAAGCAGCACTTCGCGGTGGTGCTCGACAACCAGATCATCACCGCGCCGTCGATCGACTTCACCGAATACCCCGAAGGCATCGATCCGACGACCGGATCGGAGATATCCGGCGGCTTCACGCTGACCTCGGCTCAGAACCTGGCCGACGAGCTGCAGTCTGGAGCGCTGCCGATCAAGCTCGAACTGATCTCCGAGTCGCAGGTCTCGGCCACGCTCGGCAAGACCGCGCTCAATCAAGGCCTGATCGCGATGTTGGTCGGCTTCCTCGTCGTCTGCCTGTTCCTGCTCAGCTTCTATCGCGTGCTCGGTGCGATCGCGGTCGCCGGGCTGATCGTCTACAGCATCTACTTCTTTGCCCTGATCAAGCTGATCCCGATCACGCTGACGCTGCCGGGCATCGCCGGCCTGATCCTGACGATCGGCATCGCCGCGGACGCAAACATCGTGATCTTCGAGCGCGTCAAGGAGGAGATCCGTGGCGGGCGCTCGATCGCGGTCGGCATCGCCACCGGCTACAAGCGCGGCTTTGCGGCGATCGTCGACGCCAACGTGGTCACGTTCATGACCGCCTTCATCCTGTTCGCCCTGGCCACGTCCGAAGTACAGGGCTTCGCCTTCACGCTCGGCATCGGCACGCTCTTGACGCTGTTCACGGCGGTGCTAGCCACGCAGGCCGCGCTCGGCGCCATGGGACGCTCGCGCGCGGTCTCCCACCCGGCGCTGCTCGGTGCGAGCAAGCGAACCCGCAAATGGACGTTTGACTTCATGGGCGCCTCGCGCTGGTTCTTCTCGCTGTCGGGCTGCATCCTGATGATCGGCGCGCTTGCGATCGGCGGCAAGGGGCTCAACTTCGGCATCGACTTCAAATCCGGAACACGCATCCAGACGGCGTTCGTCAAACCGGTCAGCGAGAGCCAGCTGCAGTCGGAGATGACAGCAGCGGGATACCCTAACGCCGAGGTACAGAAATACTCCAATAAGGCCATCGGCGGCAATGGCTACCAGATTTCGCTCGAGAAACTGAAGCCCTTGGAAGTGGCGAAGGTCAAGGAAGCGCTCGACTTGAAGTTCGGATCTGGTCCCAGCTCGCCCGGCACCAAGGACTTCTCGAACACCTCGATCGGACCCACCTTTGGACAGACCGTGGCCAAAAGCGCGATCATCGCGATCATCGCCTCGTTGCTGGTGATCTCGATCTATATCGCGCTCAGATTCGAGTGGAAGTACGCGGTCCCGGTGTTGATTGCTTTGATGCACGACCTGCTGATCACCTCAGGGGTGTATGCGCTCACCGGCCGCGAAGTGACGACTGCGACGGTGGCCGCTCTGCTCACGATCTTGGGTTATTCGCTGTATGACACGATCATCGTGTTCGACCGTGTGCGCGAGAACGTGCCGCGCATGCCACGCGCCGCCTTCTCGCAGATCGTCAACCGCTCGATGTCGGAGGTGCTGACGCGTTCTCTGGCCACGAGCTTCTGTACCCTGCTGCCCGTGCTCTCGCTGCTGCTATTCGGCGGCACAACGTTGAAGGACTTCGCTTTCGCGCTGCTGATCGGCATCGCCTCAGGCGCCTATTCCTCGATCTTCATCGCCTCACCGGTGCTGACGCACTGGAAGGAGCGCGAGGGCATCTACCGCAACCGTCGTGCGCGCATCGAGCGCGACCTTGGATATGTGCCGGCCTATGCGACATCGATCGGCGAGGCGCCGATCGATGTAGAGCCCGTCGGTAAGACCAAGCGCGGTCGCCGCGCTCCCGCGAAGGTTGGGGAGGACGCGGGAGAGCAGCTATCCAAGGAGGAGTTCGACGAGTTGGTGCGCGAGATCGGCCCGGAGCTAGCCGAGCAGCAGAGCGGCCGCACGCCGGCGAGCGTCGGCACCAAGCGCGGACGCGCCCCGAAGGCGACCAAGACGGCCCCGCCCTCTCAGGTAAACGGCGCCGACCAGCTGAACGGCGACACCGAGAAGTCCGTGCCGCGCGATCCGACAGCCGACCTCACTCCAGAGGACCTGGTCATGAAGGATCAACCCAAGCAGCCGAAGTCGCGCCGGCCGCGCAATCGCAGACACGGGAGGAGCCGCTGATGGGCATGCTCGGCTGGGTGATGATGGGCTTGTCGATCTGGCATTTCACGATCTTTCTGCCCGATCGCTTCTGGGGTGGGATCGTCGGCGCCTTCATCGGCTCGCTCGCGGGTGCGATCCTCGTCGGGCTGCTGATCTACAGCGTCAAGAGCGGCTCGCTGAAGGTGCCCGGCATCAAAGCGACCGACATCGCCGTGGTCCTGTATGCCGTTCCAGGCGCGCTGCTTGGCATCGCCGCGGTCTACTTCGAGGGGATCCGACGTGAATCGGTACCCGTCGAAGAGCTGCGTACCTGAGCGGCTCGCGCCCCTCCCGAGTCAGGCGGGCTGGCTTGCCATGCAGCCCGTCCGCGGTCTGACCGTCGCTGTCCAGGTCATGTCCTCAAACGTCCCTCTCGTCGGGTCCGTCTAGTGCGAGCCGTAGTGTGACTGATCGATGATCCGCTTCGAGATACCCGACTGCGACCCCGCCAGTATCGCGCGATTGCGTGATGAGCTGGGTGTGAGCGACGCGCTGGCGCAGGTGTTGGTGCGCCGCGGCTACGAAGACCCGCTGCGGGCACGGGCCTTTCTCGCCGCCGACGAGCACCACGAGCTCGAGCGCTTCGCTGGGCTGAGCGATGCCGCCGCGCTGATGCTTGCCGCGACCAGCGCGGGGCAGAGAATCACGATCCACGGCGACTACGACGTCGACGGTGTCTGCTCCACGGCGCTGCTACTGAGAACCTTGCGAAAGCTGGGAGCGAACGTCGACTGGTATCTGCCAGATCGCGCCGAGGGCTACGGCCTGAGCGAAGAGACGGTACGGCGCCTGGCCCAGCGTGGCACCGACATGCTCATAACGGTCGATTGCGCCATCACGGCCGTGGAGGAGGTAGCGCTTGCGCGCTCGCTTGGTATCGAGGTGATCGTCAGCGATCACCACCTGCCGCGGGCCGACGGCAAGCTGCCCGCCGCGCCGATCGTGCACCCACTGCTGGGCGGTTATCCCTGCCGCGATCTCTGCGCCGCCGCGGTCGCTCACAAGCTCGCCCAGGCGACGCTCGTGGCAGCAGGTCGCGACCCCCACGAGGCCGACGACGACCTCGACCTGGTGGCGCTCGCGACGATCGCCGACGTGGTTCCGCTGCTTGGCGAGAACCGCAGCATCGTGCGACGCGGATTGCGCGCGCTGGCGGCCACCGGTAAGCCGGGGTTGCGCGCCTTGATGGCCGTTGCGCGGATCGAGCCGAGCAAGCTGAACGAGCGAGGCGTGGCCTTCGGACTGGCACCTAGAATCAATGCCGCCGGGCGCCTGTACCGTGCCGACGCGGCACTCGAGCTCCTGCTCACAGAGGACCGGTCGCGGGCCGCCCAGATTGCCCACGAGCTCGATCGAGCCAACAGCGAGCGCAGGCAGGCAGAGCTCACGATCAGGCTGCAGGCAGAAGCGCAGATTGCCCAGCTACGGGACTCCGAAGATCCTCACGCCTATGTGCTTGCCGGCGAGGGCTGGCATCGCGGCGTGATCGGGATCGTCGCGTCGCGCCTGGTGGAGTGCTATCGCAGACCGGTCGTACTTGTCTCACTCGAAGGCGAGAGCGCGCGCGGATCGGGCCGCGCCACCGAGGGCTATGACCTGCTCGCTGGGCTTACCGCGTGTGCTGAGCACCTCGTGCGCTACGGGGGGCATAGCGCGGCTGCCGGCGTGGAGCTGCGGCGCGAGGGCGTGGATGCCTTCGCCGCCGCGCTGGACGCCCACGCCAAGCAAGCCATCGGCGACGAGGATCTACTCGAACGCGAGCGCGTCGATGCGCTTCTGAGCGGCGAGCAGCTCGACATGGAGCTGGCCGAGGAGCTCGGCCGTCTGGCGCCGTTTGGCAAGGGCAATCCGGCTGTCTCGTTGATGCTCACGGGCGCCTCGTTGCGCGACGTGCGCCCGATGGGGGAAGGCAAGCATGCTCGCTTTACGATCGAGTCGGGTGGAGCACACGCCCGCGCGGTCGCTTTCGGCAACGACGGCAAGCTTGGTGTGGCCGAAGGAGAACCGGTCGACGCCACGTTCTCTTTGGAGGTCAACGAGTGGAAAGGGGTGAGCGAACCGAGACTTGTGCTGCGCCATGTCCAACCTGTCGCAAAGGGGGCTACCCTTAAGTCATGTCCGCAACCAGACCAAGCTCAATCGACACTGTTCCCGCTGCCTCCGCCGCTCGCCGCAGTCGCCGCGCGGAGCTGAGCGAGCTCGAGCGCCAACTGCTCGACGATCTCTTTGCGATCGTCTCAGAGCACGCGGCCGACGTAGCCGTAGAGATTGACCGGGAGCGCGTGGAAGACGCCTTTGTCTTCGCCTGTGAGCATCACGCTGCCCAGCGGCGCAAGTCCGGCGAGGACTTCATCGTGCATCCAGTTGGCGTCGCGCGCATATGTGCCGGCATGCGCCTCGACACCGAGACGCTGTGTGCCGCGCTGCTGCACGACACCGTCGAGGACACCTCGGCGTCAATCGAGGAGGTACGGGAGCGCTTCGGCGAGGAGATCGCCCAGATCGTCGACGGCGTTACGAAGCTGACCGGCATCACCTTTCAATCGCGCGACGAGGCGCAAGCCGAGAACTACCGCAAGATGATGGTCGCGATGGCAAGCGACGTGCGCGTCATCTTGATCAAGCTCGCCGACCGGTTGCACAACATGCGCACGATCGACGCGATGCCAAAGCAAAAGCAATTGGAGAAGTCGCGCGAGACGCTCGAGATCTACGCGCCGATCGCGCATCGGCTCGGTATCCACGCGATCAAGTGGGAGCTGGAGGACCTTGCTTTCGCGACGCTTCACCCACGCAAGTACCGGGAGATCAAGGAGCTTGTCTCCCAGCAACGCGAGGACCGCGAGCGCTACGTGGCCGAGGCCGGCGCCTACCTGGCGGCGGAGCTCGAGAGGCTGAGCATCTCCGCACAGATCGCGGGACGCGCCAAGCACTTCTACTCGATCTACTCGAAGATGACCAAGAAGGGCCGCGAGTTCAACGAGATCTACGACCTCACGGCGATGCGCGTGATCGTCGATTCGGTGAAGGACTGCTACGGCGCGATCGGCGTGATCCACTCACTTTGGAAGCCATTGCCCGGCCGCTTCAAGGACTTCATCGCGATGCCGAAGTTCAATATGTACCAGTCGCTGCACACGACCATCATCGGACCTGAGGGACGGCCGCTGGAGATCCAGATCCGCACCCAGGAGATGCACGAGATGGCCGAGTTCGGGGTGGCCGCTCACTGGATGTACAAGCAGCGACCTCATTCGAGGGAGGGCGAGGCAGGCCCCGATGGCGACGCAAAGATGAAGTGGCTGCGCTCGATGCTTGACTGGCAGAAGGAGATGTCAGACCCGCAGGAGTTCATGGAGAGCCTGCGCATCGACCTGTTCGAGGACGAGGTGTTCGTGTTCACGCCCAAGGGCGAGGTCAAGTCACTTGCCGCTGGCGCCACGCCGCTGGACTTCGCCTATGAGGTGCACACCGAGATCGGCCACCGCTGTGTCGGCGCGCGCGTGAACGGCAAGATCGTGCCGCTGCACTACGAGCTGGGCTCGGGCGACATCGTCGAGATATTGACCGCCAAGCGCGAGCGCGGCCCTTCGCGCGACTGGTTGGCCGTCGTCAAGACGACCAGGGCGCGCAACAAGATCAAGCAGTGGTTCAAGGCGGAGTCACGCGAGGGCACCGAGCACACTGGGCGCGAGCTGCTACAGGAACATCTCAAGAAGCAGGGCCTGCCGGCGCAGAAGATCACCGGCTCAGCGCTGCTCGCCGACGTGATCCGCGAGATGGGCTATCGCAAGGCCGATGACTTCTACATCGCGCTCGGTGGCGCGAAGATCTCGCCTAAGGTTGTCGTCAACAAAGTGCTGCAGCGTCTCAAGCAAGGCGAGGCGGCCGACGGCGATACCAGCGCCAGTGACCTGATGCGGGTCGGCCGTCCGCGTCAGCGCCCGACGACGTCCTCAGGCAAGTATGGGATCAGGGTGGATGGGGTGGAGGACGTGATGTTGCGTCTGGCCAAGTGCTGCAGGCCGGTACCGGGAGATCCGATCGTGGGCTACATCTCACTCGGTCGCGGCATCACGATCCACCGCAAGGACTGCCCGAACGCAAAGCTTTTGCAACGCAATCCCGAACGCTTCACCGACGTGGGCTGGGAAGGCGACCAGGAGACCTCGTTCGTGGTGGAAATCCACATCGACGCTTGGGATCGCCACCGTCTGCTCGAGGACC
Source organism: Solirubrobacteraceae bacterium (assembly GCA_036266805.1). Lineage (GTDB taxonomy): Bacteria > Actinomycetota > Thermoleophilia > Solirubrobacterales > Solirubrobacteraceae > Palsa-744. Next base: position 40,054 of record DATAXK010000019.1, on the reverse strand, counting down.
TTTCACGTGCATTCTCAGAGTCGGGCGCCAACATCCTCGAAGCGCGTTGCTTGTCGAGCCCGCCGATGGTCAAGAATCGCTTCGTGGTCGAGCTGGCCGACACGCAGAGTCTGAAGGGTGCGATCTCACGACTACGCAACACTGACGCGGTGTTCGACGCTTACCGCGTTACGCCCGGCGGCGGTTAGTTGCCGCTGAAGCGCGTTGCCGCATGTGCTCGTGGCAGCGAGAGGCGCGCACTGTGGCCTAGCGGCCGGGGGCCGGTTTAGGAGATGACGCTCAGCGCGTGCGGGAGCACCGAATAGCGCGCCTGCATCACGTCACCCAGGTAGTCGCCGTCTACCTGGAGCGGCAACGGCTGCCCGTCGGTTGAGGAGACAGTCAGCTCCAGGGTCTCTCCCAGCGAGCTGACCTGCCGGTGGCGGGCGATCCGGGCGCGCTTGGAGAACGCTCGATAAGCGATCGAGGGCATGTCAAAAGGCCGGGCGCGACGTAGGACGGAGGTCTCCAGCGTGCCCGAGTCGAGCTCCGCGCTATCGGCGACCTTGATCGGACGGTCCTTGAAGTACGTGAACGGAGAGCCATTTTGGACGATCGCAGTAACGCCACTGTGCTGTCCTTCGCCAAGCTCGACCTGTAGGCGCGGCGGTTTGAGGATGTAGCGGCGCGTGAACGTGCTCACCGCGGCCCAGGTGAAGTAGTAGGCGCCAAAGCGCGCCTTCAGGTGCGGATTGGAGTCCACGCGCTTGACGACGCTCGCGTCCAGGCCTAGGCCCGAGGCGAAGGTGAAGCAGCGACCGTTGACCACGCCGAGATCGACCTTGCGCGGCTGCCAATCGTCGGCCATCGCCAGCAGGTGCTCGGTGGCGTCGACCAGCTCGCCTGGAATGCCGAGGATCTTGCCGTAGACGTTGGCCGAGCCGCCTGGCAGGCATGTGAGCGGGGTGGGGGAGCCCTGCAGGCCGTTGGCAGCTTCGTTGACGGTGCCATCGCCACCGAAGGCCACGACCACGTCATAGCCCTCATGGGCTGCCTCGCGACACAGCTCGATCGCGTGACCACGCGCCTCGGTATCCACCGCGTCGACCTCATAACGGCCTTGCAAGGCGTAGACGACGAGGTGGCGCAGGCGGTCGGAGACCGTCGTGGCATACGGATTGACGATGATCAGCATCCGCTTCTTCGTCTCCGGGGTGGTCGGCTCGAAGACGTCGGGTGCGTCTGCCGGAACGCGATCGTCGGGACTTACGCCTGTGCTCACTGCAAGCCCGTACACCGCAAACGGGAATGCGTTACCGAGGGCTGATCAGATGGGCCTGACCCAAGCCACATATGCCTCAGAGCAAGACTTCAAGAGCATGCTTTTAGGCATCGTAGGCCTGGAAAGCGTGCACGTCGAGCATCCAGGTCTTGTGTTCCGCTGCATAGCCTCCTATACTTGCGAGCGCATAGCTGAACACATCCAGAGGGGTGGAGGGACCTGGCCCAGTGAACCCCCGACAACCACCGTGTAAGAGCGGCAGGTGCCAATTCCAGAGAGATGTGTGGCGGGCTTCCAGTCTTTGCCACACGGTTCACCGGCGAAGACGATATGGAAGGAGCCCCTCGTGGCTGTCACACACCTTAGATGCAGAGAGTGCTGTACGGAGTACCCCCTTGAGGCGCTGTACGTTTGCGAGCGCTGCTTCGGCCCCTTGGAGGTCGCCTACGATCACAGCCGTCTCGGCAACGATGTCGACGGGCTACGCCGGCGTATTCAGGCCGGTCCGCAGAACATTTGGCGCTATGTGGACTTCCTGCCGGTCGTGGACGGTCCCCCCGGCCCATCCGGTCGCCTGGCTTCGCGCACCGGCCTACAGGCCGGGTGCACACCGCTGATCAAGGCCGACCGTCTCGCCGAGCGGCTTGGCTTGCACGAGGTGTGGGTCAAGAACGACGCCGCCAACCCAACCCACTCCTTCAAGGACCGCGTCGTGTCGGTCGCGGTGACGCGGGCGCGTGAGCTTGGGTTCAAGACGATCGCATGCGCCTCCACCGGCAACCTTGCGAAATCTGTTGCCGCTCACGGTGCTGCGCTGGGCTTGGAGTCCTACGTGTTCATTCCGGCCGATCTGGAGGAGCAGAAGATCCTTGCGACCGGCATTTACGGGACGAAACTGGTCGCCGTGAAGGGCAACTACGATGACGTAAACCGGCTCTGTACCGAGCTGTCGTCCGAGCGCGACTGGGCGTTCGTGAACGTCAATCTGCGCCCCTACTACGCCGAGGGATCTAAGACGCTCGCATATGAGATCGCCGAGCAACTCGGCTTCGAGCTGCCCGACCGAGTCGTCGCGCCGAAAGCCTCGGGATCGCTGTATACAAAGATCGCGAAGGGCTTTGAGGAGTGGCGCGAGCTTGGGCTCGTCGACGGCGAGTTGCCGAAGATGAACGGAGCGCAGGCCGACGGTTGCTCCCCGATCGCAACGGCATTCGCCAACGAGCACGACGTCTGCAAGCCGGTGAAGCCCCACACGATCGCCAAGTCGCTTGCGATTGGCAACCCGGCTGACGGACCATATGCCCTTGAGGTGGCAAGGAGCACTGGTGGCTCGATCGACTCCGTCTCAGACCAGGAGATCCGCGAGGGCATCGCGCTCTTGGCCCAGACGACCGGCATCTTCACTGAGACGGCCGGCGGCGTCACGACTGCCGTGCTGGCCAAGCTCGCCGCACGCGGCGACATCGATCCTGAGGAGCGTGTGGTGCTAGTGATCACCGGCGATGGCCTGAAGACGCTCGACGCGGTGCGCGGTGCGTTTCATACCCACGAAATCGATCCGTCGGTCGAGCAGTTCGAGACGCTCGTGGAGCAAGCTCCGGTCAACGCGACCAGCGCGCCAGTGGCATTCGCTGGCGCATGGAGCTGAGCGCGATGGGCGTCACAGTCAAGATCCCAACCCAGCTTCGTGCCGCCGCTGGCGGGGAGAGCGAAGCTCAACTCGAAGGCGCCACCGTGCGCGAGGTCTTGGACAGCCTGTACGAGCGCTATGACGGGCTCGGCGAGCGCTTGGCGGATGAGAGCGGCTCGCTCAGGCGCTTTGTGAACGTGTACCTGAGCGGCGAGGACATTCGCTTCCTCGACGGTCTGGACACTCCGGTTGATGACGGGGCGGAGCTGACGATCCTGCCGGCGGTCGCCGGCGGCTAGGACGTCGTTGGCCGGCGCACCGCGGCGTCCTCAGTCGCTCGTGTGCAAAGCACACTTCGCGAATTGCCTGTGCCCCGAAGGGGTACGTCCTTGCATTGCTTGACCAACGACGTCCTAGAAGCTGGTCTGATGACCGGTGTGATTTGTTTAGCGAGCGGTGCTGCCAGTCACGTGCTGTGCGGGCCTAGCGACGTGTGCTGCCGGTGGTGTTGAGCCACTGACGCCGACCGTGGATACGAGTCCTGCGGCGCACATCGCGCCGATCGTGATCGCACGCAGACGTTTTGGCGTGAGCCAGCCGAGATTGTGGGTCTGAAGCCACGTACGTAGCCCGCTGGCCGCTGAGGCGGCTGCCATTGCGCATCCGACACACATAAGTTGATCCTAGTCGCCAACCGAGTCGCGTGCGCAACTTCGATTTGGGCTCAACGGCCGAACCAGCGCGCGCGGCGGGTGGAGCCGAAGTTCTGCTTGTCGGCGGCAAGCGCTGCCGATGGCTCGCCGAAAGTACCCGTCGGCTTTGGCCCTGATAGGAAGTCCACCTGCACACGGCCGATACGGCCGGCGCCGAACTCGATATAGCAGATGCCAATCCCGTCGTACGGGGGCGGCTGTTGGCCGCCGCGTATGTTCGCGATCAGCGAAGCCGCCACGACTCGCGCTGCTCCCTCGGCGAACACTCCCGCCTTCGGTACACCGGCCGTGGTGACGTCGCCTATCGCATACACGCCTGGGAACCGCGTCTCAAGTGTCTTCGAGCTCACCGGCACGAAGCCGTCCTCTGTCATGCCGCTCTCAATGACCACATTGGGGGCGCGATGCTTTGGGACACCCAGAAAGAGGTCATATGCCAGCTCGCTGCCGTCGTCGAGCGCGACCACGCCGCGGGCAGAGTCGACCGAGCTTACGCGGCGGCCAGGAACGAACGTTATGTCGCGCTCGCCGAAGGCTGCCTCCAGCGCGCGCGAGGTGTCCGGCGAGGGCGGGACAGGGGTCCCTAGCGGCAGGACGAAAGTGATCTCGCAGTCCTGACGGACACCCCGAGTTAGTAGATAGTCGTGCAGCAGTAGCGCGGTCTCACTTGGTGCCGGCGGACACTTGAAAGGCGCCCCGCAGACACCGACGATCGCCCGACCTTGCTTGAACTCAGGGAGCAATTCGCTCAGCCGCTGCGCGCCGGCAACCGAGTAGAACTCATTGCTCTCAGCCAGCCCTGGCGTAGCATCGAAGTCGTAATCGGCGCCAAGCGCCACGACAAGGACGTCGGCCTCATGAACCCCTGACCCTGTGGTCACGCGGCGCGCATCAGGGTCGATCGCGGTGACCGTCTCGCGCAGGAAGTGCACACCCGGCTTGACAATCCCACGGTAGGGGAGGCTCACCGCGTCCAGGGTCGTCCTGCCAAACATCACGTCGAGCTTGGAGTACCCAAAGACGAACGAGTCGTTCTTGTCGATCAAGGTCACTTCGACCTCGTCGCCAAGCGCCTCCGAGAGCATGGTCGTCAGCTCAAGGCCGCCAAAGCCAGCTCCAAGAGCAATTACGCGAGTCTTCATTCAGCAAGCATAACTAGAACGCTCAAGATCTTGGATTTCAACTGCCGATACGGTGCACAAGTGTTAAACGAGAAGGAAGGATTATCGTGGTTGCCAGCGCAAGCGGTGGCGGTGCCGCCGTCGCACTCCTTGTTGTTATCGCCGGAATCGGCCTCTACTTCTTGCCGTCTATGGTCGCGGTTTCGCGAAAGGTCACCAACCAGGGCAGTATCTTCGTGATCAACTTCTTTCTCGGCTGGAGCTTCATCGGCTGGGTTGTGGCTCTCGCGATGGCTTGTCGCACAAGCAACGTGAATGCGCCATAGGTCAAGCTCATGGCTGGCGAGAAGGCTTAAGGCCAGGCCAACCACGCGCCCGGCGTGATTCGAACACGCGACCTTCCGCTCCGGAGGCGGACGCTCTATCCACTGAGCTACGGGCGCAACGAGCGTCTAGACGACGACACAGTTGGCTCTTGAGCTTAGCTCGGTGTGACGTCGAACGCCGGGACCACCAAACCGGCCTCGTCAGGCGTAGAGGAGCTCTGCGCTTGCCGTTGTAACAACTGGCTCGGGCTTTAGCGAGGCGAGGGTCACCGTGGGCGGCTTCTGGCCTGGCCTAGCGAGAACTAGAGCGATGCCTTCCTGCAGGCTCTCGCGTAGCTCGTCGAGGTTGTCGCCCGTGGCGAATACTCCTGGGAACTCATCGACGGTCGCCCAGATAGACTCACCCTCCAAGCGGACGTTGACATGCAGTTGCTGTGGCTCAGGCATGGCACTTCCAATCATAGATATTGAGTCAACCCCGTTCATCGTCAATTCCCGTCTCGCGGCGTAGCTGTGCCTCAAAGCTCTTGGAGTAAGCGCGACGCCTGTTCTCCGGAAGCGTCACTGGACGATGTCCGGTCTTCGTCATCTTGGCCTGGTGCTTGCCGCCTCGCTCCAAAGTCCAGCCCGCCCCTGGAGACGCTTGATCCATTCTTTCTGGATCATCGACATGTAGACAATCGTATGCAATGCTTCGGTCGGAAGACTACTTCTGCCAATTGCTGTTCGCAACTGCGACCTAAAGGCGATGTCCGATACGCGCCCTGCCCGCTACCGTTGCGCCCATGGACCTCTCCCTGTTCTTCGCGGGCACCGGCGGCTCGGTGCCGAGCCCCCGCCGCGGGTTGCCCGCGATCCTCCTGCGTCGCGGTGGCGATCGGGTGTTGTTCGATTGCGGCGAAGGCACGCAGCGCCAGCTGACGCGCTCGATTGGACTTGCGGACGTGGGCTGCGTATTCGTCACCCACTTCCACGCCGACCACTGGCTTGGCTTGCCCGGAATGCTCAAGTCCTTTGCCCTGCGCGAACGCGACCAGCCACTGGCGATCTATGGGCCTCCCGGGCTGGCCCAGCTCATGGAGCAGGCACGCTTCATCTACGGCCGGCTCCCGTACGAGTTGCGAGTCACAGAGCTCGCGGCCGACGACGACGTGGCGTTCGATGGTTATGCCGTAGCGCCCATTCGGGTGAGCCACCGCACCAACAGCGCCTACGGCTACGCGATCGTCGAGGACTCCCGGCCAGGCCATCTCGACCCAAAGCTCGCGGAGCAACTCGGCGTCACGCCGGGGCCCGACTTCGGCAGACTCACGCGTGGCGAGACCGTCTCCGGGGTGAGCCCCGAGCAGGTGATGGGGCCCACGCGCGAGGGTCGCAAGATCGTGATCTCCGGGGACACCTCACCGTGCGAGATGTTGACGCTGGCCGCGCACGAAGCGGACCTCCTGGTACACGAGGCCACATTCGCCGAGGAGGAGCTCGAACGCGCGCGGCAGACCGGTCATTCCACCGCACGACAGGCAGCACAGACAGCGCGCGATGCACAGGTAGGACTACTCGCGCTGACACATATCTCCACGCGCTACCCGGGAGGGAACCTGCGCGATGAGGCCCGTTCGGTGTTCGCCGCGACAGAGGCGCCGCGCGACTTCGACACGATCGACATTCCCTTCCCCGAGAAGGGCACAGCCGAGTTGGTGCGCTGGTCTGATCGACGTGCGCGAGAGCAGACCAACGACGATCGGGCGACCGAGACCTCCGCGGAGCCGGCCGTTACGTCGTGAATATTCGGTAAGACCGGCCCGCATGCGGGCCGGTCCCTGGCCGCACATGTGCGGCCAGGCAGGTCGGTGCATGCACCGACCTGAACAGCTTCATAGTCACATGTACGCAACCAGCAGGTTTTGTGCATGCACGGCCTCTGAACAGCATCAAGAGGTCTCCCGCAAAGCTTGATACAGTCGCTCTGCTGCTCCTTTAACCCGGTCCGGTGAGGCCAGGAAGGAATCGAATGCAAGACGGGAAGATCGTCCTCGGCGAGGACCAGATCGCGCGGGCGCTGGTGCGTATCGCGCATGAGATAGACGAGCGCAACCCGACCCCCTCCACGGTCGCTCTCGTCGGTATTCATCGTCGAGGGGCGATTCTGGCCCAGCGCCTTCAGCTGCTGATGGCCGACCTCTTGCAAGAAGACGTACCTCTCGGAGACCTCGACATCGGCTTCTACCGCGACGACGTCGCCTCGCGTCCTGAGACGCCAGTCGTGCATGCCTCGCACATCGACTTCGACCCCGCCGAGCGCACGATCGTGATCGTCGACGACGTGCTCTACACCGGGCGCACCGTGCGCGCCGCGATCGAGGCGCTGTTCGACTACGGCCGCCCAGAGCGGGTGCAGTTGGCGGTGCTCGCCGACCGCGGACACCGTGAGCTGCCGATCCGCCCCGACTATGTCGGCAAGAACCTGCCCACCGCGCGCGAGGAGTACGTCAGCGTGCGTGTCCGCGAGCTGGACGGCGTCGACGAGGTGGCGATCGGGCGTGCGCCGGTGGGAGCGGGCGCGTGAACGGCAAGCTCCAAAACGTAAGGCCCCCCGCGCGCGCAGGGGGCATCGCGTCTCAACGCATGAATCGTCCACTCGCGAATGCCATCCCGGCGCAGGCCGGTCCTCCTTGGGGAAACCCGCCAACCAGCTGGGAAGCACGGTCCAGCACATGAACCACCTGCTCTCAATCGAAGACCTCGACCGCGAGACGATCGAGCGGATCGTCCAGCAGGCTTCGCGCTTTGCCGAGGTCTCCGACCGCGAGATCAAGAAGGTGCCGGCGTTGCGCGGGCGGATGGTGCTCAATCTCTTCTACGAGGCCTCCACGCGCACGCGCAGCTCCTTCGAGCTGGCCGCCAAGCGCCTCTCCGCAGATGTCGTCAACTTCGTCTCCAGTGGATCGAGTGTCGAGAAGGGCGAGTCGCTGAAGGACACGGTGCTGACGCTCAGCGCGCACAAGCCCGACGCGATCGTGATCCGCACCCCGTGGGCTGGAGCGGCGGAGCTTGTCTCGGGTTGGACCAACGCGGCGATTGTCAACGCCGGCGACGGCAAGCACGAGCATCCGACGCAGGCGCTGTTGGACGTCTACACGCTGCAGCGCCGCCTCGGACCGCTCGACGGGACTTCGATCTGGATCGTGGGAGACGTCGCGCACTCACGGGTCGCGCGCTCGAACATCCTTGCTTTTCAGCGCATGGGCGCCAAGGTGACGGTCGCCGGCCCGCCAACCCTGATCCCGCGCGGGATCGAGCGGCTTGGCTGCGAAGTGCGCTACACGCTCGACGATCTGTCCGAAGCGGATGTGGTGTACGCGCTGCGCATGCAGCATGAGCGCATGAACGAGTCGTGGGTGCCTTCGCTGCGCGAGTATGCAGCCTGCTTTCAGATCAACGCGCGACGGCTGTCTCCGCGGCAGTTGCTCATGCACCCGGGGCCGGTCAACCGCGGCGTGGAGCTCTCCGGTGAGGTGGCCGACTCGCCGCAGGCGTTGATCACCGCACAAGTCGAGGCCGGCGTGGTCGTGCGCATGGCGGTCCTCTACGAGCTGCTCTCGGGCTCGCGCGCATTCCGTCCCGTCCCCGAGCCACAGCTGGCATGAGTGCCGATCCGAACATGACCGCTGCGTATCGAGTGAGGCTCGCATGAAGGCCGTCCCATCGCTGGTGCATGGCATGAGCGCCGACGCCAACCTGTTGATCAGGGGCGCTCACGTGCTCGATCCACGTACCGACCTCAACGCCCCGGCCGACGTGCTCGTGCATGCAGGGCAGATTGTCGAGATCGCCACCGCGGGGGAGCTGAGTACGAACGGCGATACCGAGGTGGCCCAGGGCGAGGGCAAGCACCTGCTGCCGGCCTTCGTCGATCCGCACGTGCACCTTCGCAGCCCAGGCCAGGAGCACAAGGAGGACTTGGAAACAGGCACGCGCGCCGCGGCCGTCGGTGGCTTCTGCGCGGTGATCGCGATGCCCAACACTGATCCCGTGATCGACTCGGCGCCGCTATTGCGCTCGCTGCGCGAGGCGGCCATCAGGGAGGCGCGGGTGCCCGTCGGCTTCCTTGCCGCGATCACACGTGGCCTTGCGGGCGGAGAGTTGACCGAGATGGCCGAGCTGATGGGGGAGGGCGCGCTCGGCTTCACCGACGACGGGCGTCCGGTGGCAAGCGCGGGAGTACTGCGCAAGGCGCTGCAATATCAGCGCTTGTGTGGTGGCGTGCTGACGCTGCACGAGGAGGACCCCTCGCTCTCCCATGGCGGCTCTATGCACGAGGGCGCCGTCAGCGCGGCGCTCGGCATCGGCGGCATACCGAGCGTGAGCGAGTCCACTATGGTCGCCCGCGACGCCGAGCTGGCGGGCTACGAGGATGGCCGTGTGCACTTCCAGCACCTCAGCTGTGCCGCGTCGGTGCACGCCGTGGCGGCGGCCAAGGAGCGCGGCTTTCGCGTCAGCGCCGAGGTCACTCCCCATCACCTGCTCCTCACCGACGAGCATGTGCGCTCAATGGACACGCGCATGAAGATGAATCCGCCGCTTGCGAGCGAGGCAGACCGGCTGGCGCTGATCGAGGGCTTGCGCTCGGGCACGATCGATTGCATCGCGACCGACCACGCCCCGCACGCCCGCCACGAAAAGGAGGTCCCCTTCGAGCAGGCCCCGATGGGTACGACGGGCCTCGAGACGGCCTTCGCCGCCCTGCACACCGAGCTGGTGCTAACAGGCACGATCGGGCTCGGGTTGCTTGTCGAGCGGATGACCGCCGGGGCGGATCTCTTCGGTCTGCCCACTCCGCGCATCGCCGTGGGGGAGCCCGCAAACCTCGCTCTTTGCGATCTCTCGGCCGAGTGGGTTGCCGGCGAGCAAGGCTGGGAGAGCCGCTCGGAGAACTGCTACTTTGCCGGGCGGCGTCTCACAGGACGTGTGCTGATGACGGTGGCGGCCGGTGCCGTGGCCTACCGCAAGCCGGCTTTCTCGGTGGTGGGCTCATGATCCATGGGCACGCATGGCGGCGCTGGGCGGCGTCCTCAGTCGCTTGTGTGCAGAGCACACTGCGCTCCTTGCGTCCTTGCCCAGCTTGCCCTGCATACCCATGGAAGCTGGTTACGGCGAGCCGAGGAATCGCATGAGTCTTCTCAAGCGCGATGAGGCGGTGCTGGTGGTGGTGGACGTGCAGGAAGGCTTTCGCTCCTACTCATCCTTCGAGGCGGTCGTAGAGGCTTGCTCGAAGCTGGTGCGCGGCGCACGCATTTTGGAGGTCCCGCTCATCGTCAGCGAGCAGTACCCAAAGGGCCTCGGTCACACAGCGCCCGAGGTCGAACTGGAGGACGAGCCGCGCATCGAGAAGACCGTCTTCTCGGCCGTGCGCGCCGAGGGTTTCGATCTGGGTGGACGCACCCAGGCGATCGTGTGCGGGATCGAGACGCATGTGTGTGTCTCCCAGACTGCTCACGACCTGCTCGATCGAGGGATCGAAGTGCACGTACCGGCCGACGCCGTCGGCTCGCGCCACGCGCTCGACTACGAGCGTGGCCTGGAGCGTCTGGAGCGCGCGGGAGCAACCGTCAGCACAGTCGAGTCCGTCCTGTTCGAGCTACTCGAGCGAGCAGGCACACCGGAGTTCAAGCAAGTCCAGAGACTGATCGTCTGAGATGGCCGTGAGCCTTCGCCATGCTGAGTCCTCCCTCCCTTGTGCGCAAAGCACACTGCGGTCGGTGCGTCCTTGTCTGACTCGACTCACGGCCCTCTCAGAAGCCCAATGAGTGACGCGACCGCATATGTGCTGCTCGAGGACGGCACCCGCTTCGAGGGCGAGGCGTGTGCGGCCGACGCGCACGCGGTGGGGGAGGTCGTGTTCACGACTGGCATGTCCGGCTATCAGGAGTCGGTCAGCGATCCTTCCTTCGCCGGCCAGCTGATCACCTTCACCTACCCTCACATCGGCAACTATGGAGTCAGCCAGCGTGCGATGGAGTCCGAGCGCATCTGGGCACGCGCGGCGATCATGCGCGAGGCGTGCAACCGCGAGGACGCCCCGGAGGCCGAGCGCGGCTGGCTCGATTGGCTCGCTGACTGCGATGTTCCCGCGATAAGCGGCGTGGACACACGCGCGCTCGTACGCCACATCCGCGAGGCGGGCGCGATGCGCGGCGGCATCTTCCCCGAGCGTATGAGCGAAGCCCAGGCGCAAGCGCTGATCGCGGCCGAGCCGTCGATGAGCGGCCTCGACCTGGCCCGCGTCGTGACCCCGGAGTGGGTGAGCGTTCACGGCGAGGGAGACGGCCCATTGATCGCGGTGCTCGACACGGGCATCAAGTCCTCGATCGTGCGCAACCTGGTGGAGCGGGGCGCGCGGGTGTCGCTCTATCCGTGCTCGACTTCGGCCGAGCAGTTGCTCGCCGACGATCCCGATGCGGTGTTCGTCGCCAACGGCCCCGGCGACCCCGCGGCGCTCGACTATGTCGTCGACACTGTGCGCGAGATCGTCGGCAAGAAGCCCGTTTGGGGGATCTGCCTCGGCCATCAGCTGTTGTGCCGGGCGCTCGGCCTCGAGACCTACAAGCTCCCTTTCGGCCACCGCGGCGCCAACCATCCCGTCAAGGACTTGCAGACGGGCCATGTGGAGATCACCTCGCAAAATCACGGCTTCGCGGTGCTGGGTCCGGGCGGCGCGCGCACGCTGCAACACGATGAGCCGGTGCGCTGGGACACCGACTTCGGCACGGCTCAGCTCACACATGTGAACCTGTACGACCGCACGGTCGAGGGCTTCGAGCTGCTGGACGTGCCAGGCGGCGCGGTGCAATACCACCCCGAGGCGGGGCCCGGACCGCACGACTCGCTGCACCTGTTCGACCGTTTTCTAGAGCGGATCGCGGCCGCTTGATGCCGATGCGCGAGATCGCCTGTTTTTTTGGAGGAGAAGACCCCCTGCGGGGGTCCTGGGGCGTTCCCGGTCTGGATCGAGGGCCGATGTAAATGCCTAGGCGCGATGACATCAAGACGATCTTGATCCTGGGGTCAGGGCCGATCGTGATAGGCCAGGCCGCCGAGTTCGACTACTCAGGCGTGCAGGCGTGCAAGGTGCTGCGCGAGGAGGGCTACAGGGTCGTGCTGGTCAACTCCAACCCGGCGACGATCATGACCGACCCGGAGTTCGCGGACGCCACCTATGTCGAGCCATTGCTACCCGGGCCGCTCACCAAGATCATCGAGCGTGAGCGCCCCGATGCGCTGTTGCCGACACTCGGCGGACAGACAGCGCTGAACCTGGCAAAGGCGCTGCACGACGAGGGCATCTTGCAGCGCTTCGGCGTCGAGCTGATCGGTGCCAACTACGACGCGATCACCTGTGCTGAGGACCGTGACCTGTTCGGCGCGGCGATGGCGCGCGCCGGCCTGAAGATGCCCGAAAGCGCAATCGCGACAACGCTGGATGAGGCACGGGCCGCGCTGCCGCGGCTTGGGCTGCCGTGCATCGTGCGCCCAGCTTTCACGCTCGGCGGCAGGGGAGGAGGCATCGCGCGCACCCAGGAGGAGTTCGAGCTGATCGCCGGCCGCGGCATCGAGGCCTCGCCGATCGGCCAGGTGCTGCTCGACCAGTCGGTGCTCGGCTGGGGCGAGTTCGAGCTGGAGGTGATGCGCGACAAAGCCGACAACGTCGTGATCGTCTGCTCGATCGAGAACATCGACCCGATGGGCGTGCATACGGGCGATTCGGTCACGGTCGCCCCGCAGCAGACGCTTACCGACGCGCTCTACCAGCAGCTGCGCGACCAGGCAATCGCCGTGATCCGCGCCGTGGGCGTGGAGACCGGCGGCTCGAACGTGCAGTTCGCGGTCAATCCCGAGACCGAGGAGATCCTCATCATCGAGATGAACCCGCGCGTCTCGCGCTCCTCGGCGCTCGCCTCCAAGGCGACGGGCTTCCCGATCGCGAAGATCGCCGCACGCTTGGCGGTCGGCTATCTACTGGAGGAGATCACCAACGACATCACCGGCGTCACGCCCGCGAGCTTCGAGCCGACGATCGACTACGTGGTCGTCAAGTGGCCGCGCTTTGCCTTCGAGAAGTTCCCGGGTGCGGTGCCGACGCTCTCGACGCACATGAAGTCGGTGGGTGAGGCGATGGCGATCGGGCGCACCTTCTCCCAGGCCTTTGCCAAGGCGCTGCGCTCGCGCGAGCTCGACAAGCCCCCACGCCTCGAGACTCTCACCGACCAAGAACTGCTCGACGGCCTGCTCACGCCGACGGCCGACCGCTACGAGACGATCCTCGAGCTGCTTGCCCGAGACATCGGTATCGAGCCGGTGCACGAGCGCACCTCGATCGACCCGTGGTTCCTGGCCGAGCTGGAGCAGATCGCCAAGGACCCGCAGGCGAGTTTCGCGGGAGAGCGCTCGTTCAAGTCGGTTGACACCTGCGCCGCCGAGTTCCCGGCACGGACCCCGTATTACTACTCCGGCTGGGAGCGCAAAGCGGCTCACGAGGTAACAAGAGGCGAGCGCCCCTCAGTCATGATCCTCGGCGCCGGCCCCAACCGCATCGGCCAGGGCATCGAGTTCGACTACTGCTGCGTGCACGCGGCGATGACCGTGCGCGAGTCAGGTCGCGACGCCGTGATCGTCAACTGCAACCCTGAGACCGTCTCGACCGACTACGACACCTCCGACCGCCTCTACTTCGAGCCGCTGACGCTCGAGGACGTGCTCGGCGTGATCGAGGTCGAGCAGCCTGAGGGTGTGATAGTGCAGTTCGGCGGCCAGACACCGCTGAAGTTGGCTGCTGGTCTGGTCGAGGCGGGCGTGCCACTACTGGGCACGAGCGTCGAGGCGATCGATCTGGCCGAGGACCGCGGCCGTTTCGGCGAGCTGCTGGACCGGCTCGGCTATCAGGCCCCTCCATACGCGACAGCCTGCTCGGTGGACGAAGCGCTGGCCAAGGCCGAGGAGGTCGGCTTCCCGCTGCTCGTGCGTCCCTCCTACGTGCTTGGCGGCCGGGCGATGGAGATCGTCTATTCAAGGGAGGGGCTTGCCGACTACCTCAGTAGAGAGCTACCCGCCGCCGAAAACCAACCGGAACGAACTTCAAATCCCCAAAATCGACAAGCGCCGGCCAGACCCACCATCTTCCTCGACCGTTTCCTCGAGAACGCCGTCGAGGTCGACGTCGATGCCCTGTGCGATGGCCACGAGGTGTGGATCGGGGGCATCATGCAGCACGTCGAGGAGGCCGGTGTGCACTCGGGCGACTCCGCCTGCGTCCTGCCGCCGCACTCACTCGGCGAGGAGATGCTCGAGCAGATCAGGGCCGCCACCCGCGACATCGCGCTTGGTGTAGGCGTCGTGGGGCTGATGAACGCGCAATACGCGATCCACGAGGGTCGCCTGTATGTGATCGAGGCCAACCCGCGCGCCTCGCGCACCGTCCCGTTCGTCTCCAAGGCGGTGGGTCTGCCGCTGGCCAAGCTCGCCTGTCGCATCATGCTCGGCGAGCGCATCGCCGAGCTCGACTTGCCAAGCGGGCATGAGGGCGTCGGCTTCGGCGAGCACGTCTCGGTCAAGGAGGCGGTGCTCCCGTTCGATCGCTTCGACGGCGCCGACTCGCTGCTTGGCCCGGAGATGCGCTCGACCGGTGAGGTGATGGGCATCGCGCGCGACTTCCCCACCGCTTTCGCCAAGGCCCAGGCGGCGGCCGGCTCGCCGCTGCCGAGCGCCGGCACTGCCTTCATCTCGGTTACCGACTCCGACAAGCCGGGTGTCTTCGCGGTCGCGCAAATCTTGCACGACAACGGCTTCCGCATCCTCGCCACGAGCGGCACGGCAGAGGCAATCGCGCGCATGGGCGTGCCGGTCAAGAAGATCAACAAGATCGGCGAGGGCTCGCCGCACGTGGTCGATTGGATCGAGCGGGGGGAGGTCAACCTGATCGTCAACACACCCACCGGATCGGGCGCACGCAGCGACGGTTGGGAGATCCGCCGCTCCGCGACCGCCCACGGCATCCCGTGTCTGACGACACTCTCAGCCGGCGTGTCGGCCGCCCGCGCGATCGCCCAGGCGATCAAGCTGGGCGAGCCGGACGTGCTCTCCCTGCAGGAGCTGCACGGCGGCCCCGGCAGCTCCAGCGAGGCACACCCCATGACGGGGCGCACCCTGAAGGGCACAGGCAGGCAGGCTGCGTGAGTCTGTCTGTCGTCGATGCGCCCAAGCCCGGCCGATCACGATGACAGACCGAACAAGATGACCACGGACGTGCCCGGGCCGGCTCGTGTGCTCGCTCCCTTCGGTCGGCGACTGCTCACCGTCACGGCAAATGAGACGCTCGGCGCCTATCGCGTCCTGAAGGCCGCCGACCCAAGCGGTCCAGAACCTGCCGCTGGGCAGTTCGCGATGCTCGCCGCCGCCGAGCGCTGGGGAGCAGGTGAGGACGAGCGTCCGTACGTGCCCCGCGCCTTCTCCTACGCCCGCTTCAAGGACGGCGAGGCTCACTTCCTGCTGGAGGACGTTGGACCCGGTACGCGCCGGTTGTGCGAGCTGGGGGAGGGCGATGGGCTATGGCTGCTCGGGCCGCTTGGTCAAGGCTTTGCCGCCCCGGAGCAGGGACGTCGCGTACTGCTCGTCGGTGGCGGAGTCGGCATCGCCCCGCTTGCCATCTGGCAGGACGAACTCGGCGCGGGCGAGCCCCACTCAGACGACGCGTCCCGCACAGACGATGAGCCTCACCCCGAGCCACCGCGTATGAAGGTGCTGCTCGGCTTCCGCGACAGCGCCCACGTCGAGGGTGCGGCCTTGCTCGAGAACGCCGTCCTTGCAAGCGACGACGGGTCCGTCGGCCATCGCGGTCGTGTCACCGAGCTTCTGTGCGACGAGCTCGATCGCGACACACACGCCACGGTCTACGCGTGCGGTCCCCCGCGGATGCTCGAGGCGGTGCGTGCTCTGTGCGCTGAGCGCGACGTGCCGGCACAGCTGGCGTTGGAGGCCGGCATGGCCTGCGGCTTCGGCGCCTGCTACGGCTGTGTCGTGCCGTCACGCAGCGGTTACCTGCGCGTGTGCGTCGATGGCCCCGTGATCGACGCCGCCGAGTTGGAGCACGTCGAGACCCACGCCGGGAGCCCGCGATGAGGGTCAACTCGCCTACACACAGCCAGGCAAGGCGCGGTAGTCCCACGTGAGCGTCGAGTTCTGCGGCATCGAGCTTGCCCACCCCGTCATCAACGGTTCGGGCACTTTCGACGCGATAGCGGCGCGGCGCGCCTTCGGCAATGCGATCGATGAGGAGTTCCCGTTCGCGGCGTTCGTCTCCAAGACGATCACGCTCGCGCCGCGCGCCGGCAACCCTCCGCCACGGCTGTGGGAGGCCCAAGCCGGCCTGATCAACTCTATCGGCCTGCCCAATAAGGGCTTGGAGCGCTACATCGCGGAGGACCTGCCTGAGCTCGCGCGACTGCCCGTGCCGCTCATCACCAACGTGATGGGCTCGACCGCCGAGGAGATCGCCTCGCTGCTGCAGGCCTGCGACGCGCGCCCGGAGATAGCGGCGGTGGAGCTGAACGTCTCCTGCCCCAATGTGCAAACAGGCCTTGACATCGGCGCCGACCCGCTCGCGCTGGAGCGTGTGCTGCGCGCCGTCCGAGCCGAGCTGCACAAGCCGCTGATCGTCAAGCTGACGCCCAATTGCGCCGACGTCTCGGCTTGCGCATTGGCCGCACAGAAAGGCGGCGCCGACGCCGTCTCGCTGATCAACACCTTGCGCGCCACCGCGCTCACGCCCGCCGACGGACACAAACAGACCCTAGGCCCGGCCGACCCTTGGCTCGGCGGTGGTAGCGGCGGCCTATCGGGCGCGGCGATACGCCCGGTCGCGCTCGCTCAAGTTGCGGCGGTGGCCAAGCGCATCGCAATCCCCGTGGTGGGAATGGGCGGCATACAGAACGCGCTCCACGCTCGTCAGTTCCTGGGTGTCGGCGCGCGGCTCGTGGCGGTCGGCACCGAGAGCTTTCGGAATCCATCCATCGCCACGCGCATAGCCACCGAGCTGGATTGTGTGCATGGCCCTCACAGCCTTGTATAAAGCGAAATCCAAGTAGAGACAGACCATTCCCCAATGCTCGGGCAGGGAGCACCTAGACCTTGACCAAGGCCTTCCCGAATGTCAGCGTCAGTCAGCTTTAGGGCTGGAAAACCCCTGCAAACAGGCCTCGCCACCATCCACCATCCTCGACGTAGCTAAAGCTCAACCTGAGCTTCATGCGAATTAATGGGGTTGGTCTTGAACGGGGCGCCCGGGTGTGTAGACTCGCCGCCCATGCCAACCGCGACGGGCACGATGTCTTCGACCATGACCTCCAAGCCGTCTGCCGCCCCAGAGCGGTCCCTGAATCAACGTATGGACGCGCTGGCGCGCGCCAACCTCATTCGCACCGAGAGGGCGCAACTCAAGCGCGACCTGAAGGCCGGCCGGCTCTCGATCCACACGCTGCTCTTGCACCCGCCGGAGTACGTCGAGACGGCCAAGGTCTTCGACATGCTGCTCGCCGTCCCCAAGTACGGCCGCGTCAAGGTCAACAAGATCCTCGCTCACTGTCGCATCTCCCCGAGCAAGACGATCGGCGGCCTCTCAGACAGACAGCGCAGCGAGCTCGTGTCGCTGCTACGCCGCTGAACGGCGCGATACTGCGCCCTCAGTCGCTCATGTGCTCAGCACATTTCGCGAATTGCCTGTGCCCCGAAGGGGTACGTCCTTCCCGATCGGAGATCAACGGGATCTCCGATCGGCCAGCATGCTCATCGGCGCAGCAGGCTCCCGTAGGGATCCCCTCCCGCCGCTCTCGACATTAGGGTCCCGCGCATGGCATGTGTCTTTGTGATCACCGGACCTTCCGGGGTGGGGAAGGGAACACTCATCCGTGGGTTGATGGAGCGCCTCCCGCGGTTGGAGCTGTCGGTGTCGGCAACCACGCGCTCACCGCGACCAGGCGAGCAAGATGGCGTCGACTACCACTTCCTCTCGAGCGTCGAGTTCGAGCGCCACGTGCGCGATGGCGACTTCGTCGAGCACGCCAACTACGCCGGTCGTCGCTATGGCACGTTGCGCAGCGAGCTAGAGCAGCGAGTCGCCGCCGGAGCGCCTGTGGTGCTCGAGATCGAGGTTCAGGGTGCTCGCCAGGTGCGTGCCGCGATGCCCGAGGCGGTGCAGGTCTTCATCGCCCCGCCGTCGCTCGATGCATTGCGCACCAGGCTGATCGGCCGCGGAACCGACGCAAGCGAGGAGGTCGAGCGTCGCCTCGCGGTCGCCGAGCAGGAGATGGCCGCGCGCGACGAGTTCGGTCATGTAGTCGTCAACGACCGTCTGGAAGATGCGCTCGATGAACTGGTGGCGATCGTCTCTGCCGAGTTGGGCTAGACGCGGTCGACCCCAAGACGCAGTTGAACCGGATCGAACCCGGGATCAAACCCCGTAAAGCCGCTTTGAACGCTCGCTCGAAGACTCGTGTAGGTCGATTCGCGAGGGTGACGGCTACACTGCAGGTCCACCACGAAAGGCCCCCCGCACACCATGATGACCTCACCCCGCATCGACCGTCTGCTCGACAACGTCGACTCCAACTACGCGAGCGTGCTCGTCGCCGCCAAGCGTGCGCGTCAGATCAACAGCTATTACCACAACCTCGGAGAGGGGGCTTTCGAGGAATTCCCGCCGCCGATGATCGAGACCGCCTCCAAGAACTACCTCACGATCGCACTCGAGGAAGTTGCCGCGGGCAAGATCAAGTACCACTATCGCTAAGCCGAGTACCGCGGCCGGCGCCACGACCGCGCTCTCGCTCCGCGCAAGCGTTCGACCAGCGCTTGAGATGAGCAGGCGCGGCGCCTAAGAAGTCAACATGGCAAAGATCCTGCTCGGTGTCAGCGGCGGCATCGCCGCTTATAAGGCGCTGGAGTTCGTTCGGCTCGCGACCGCTGGCGGGCACGCGGTCAGAGTCGTGCAGACCCCCACCAGCCGGCGCTTTGTGGGGGAGGCCTCCTTCGCGGCACTCACGGGCGCGCCGGTGCTCGCCGACGAGTTCGAGCACGACCCGGCGCGCGGGGCCTTTCCAGGCCAGGAGCTACCGACCCACCAGCCACTCAGCCATCTGCGGCTGGTCGCAAACGCAGACCTCTACTTGATCGCGCCCGCTTCGGCGAACACGCTGGCAAAGATTGCCGGTGGCCTTGCCGACAACCTACTGACCAGCTGTGCGCTTGCCGCCACTTGTCCGGTGGTGCTCGCGCCGGCGATGAACAACCACATGTACGAGCACGCGGCGACACAGGCCAATATCGAGCTGCTGCGCGCTCGCGGTGCGCACATCGTCGAGCCGGGCGTGGGTCGCCTGGCTTCGCTAGGCGAGCAAGGCGTCGGGCGTCTGGCCGAGCCGCGGCGGCTGCTCGACGTGTGTGAGGAGCTTCTGAAAGGCGTTCCCCCCCGCGCGCGCGGGGGGCATGCCGTTTCCAAAGACACCGAACCTCCAGCAGCTGATCGCCCAGCAAGCGACTCAACGGATCGCAGCGAGTGGAGCGGACTGCGCGTGCTCGTCACCGCCGGTGGTACCCGCGAGCCGATCGACAGCGTGCGCTATATCGGCAACAGCTCATCCGGGCGCATGGGCTTCGCGCTCGCGGCGGCGGCGCGAAGGCGCGGAGCCGAGGTGACGCTCGTTGCAGCCAACGTCGGGATCCAGGAGCCGACAGGGGTCACGATCCGTAGCGTGCACAGCGCCGCCGAGCTCGAGCAGGCCTGCGAGCGAGAGTTTCCAGCGTGTGATGTGCTGCTGATGGCGGCAGCCGTCGCCGACTTCCGTCCCGCATCGCAAACGGACGGCAAGATCAAGAAGAAGGGCCGCTCGCGTCTGACGATCGAGCTCGAGCCGACAACCGACGTGCTCCGCGGACTTTCCGGCCGGCGCCGGCCCGACCAGACGCTCGTTGCCTTCGCCGCCGAGCATGGGGCCGGCGGCCTGGAGCACGCGCGCGCCAAGCTGCTCGCCAAGGGCGTCGATGCCGTGGTCTTCAACGACATCTCGCGCACGGACATCGGCTTCGACTCGACGGCCAACGAGGTGACGATCCTCACCGGCGAGGGAGACGAGCAGGTTCCGCGGGCCGCCAAGGAGATGGTCGCCGAGCGGATCCTCGATACGGTCGAGCGTCTGCGCGAGGGCTGACGAGTCGTGAGCCCCTGAAGGCGCTTGAAGGGCGCCGG
Organism: Solirubrobacteraceae bacterium; assembly: GCA_036266805.1. Lineage (GTDB taxonomy): Bacteria > Actinomycetota > Thermoleophilia > Solirubrobacterales > Solirubrobacteraceae > Palsa-744. Next base: position 19,711 of record DATAXK010000019.1, on the reverse strand, counting down.
CGCTCACGGTTAAAGTAGACGCATGGACAGCGTCTACGAGCTCTACAGGCGTGGATGTGAGCTGCTCGAACACGGCGACCACATGGCGGCAATCGTGCCGCTCACGCGTGCGCGCGAGCTGGAGCCGACCAAGACCTCGATCCGCGAGGCGCTCGGGCGGGCACTGTTCCACGCCCAGCACTACGAGCGCGCGGTCGAGGAGTTCGAGGCGATCGCCGTCGCCGCGCCGACCAACGACTATGCCCTCTTCTGCTTGGGTCGCTCGATGCAGCTACTGGGACGCCACAGCGAAGCGTGCCAGCCACTTGCCGTCGCCTGCTCGATGCGACCCAGCCGTGCCGACTACCGTCTCTACCGCGACCGTGCGCGCCGGGACGCCGCGAAGTCGTGAGCGGGCTCGCCGCCAGTGCCGGCGAGGACCCCGCCTCAACCATGTAGAAGACCCGATGCTATTCTCGGTTGACAGCTTTCGAGTCGTCGCCCATGCGACGGCTGCAGTACCGAGAGTGGGCGCCCGCCCGCTTTTTTTTACGCCTCATACCGAAGAGAGAGTCGCCAAGTCGATGTCAACACCGCAGTCTGAGATAGAGGAGCGCTTGGCAGACAGCGAGCCCGCTGTCGAGGTTCTGCTTGCCGAGCTGCTGCCGAACGGCACCCTGCGCATTTTCATCGACCACCCCGAGGGCGTCACGCTCGCGCTGTGCGAGCGTGTCACGTTGCTGCTTGCTGATCTGCGTGAGCGCTACGCGCTCGAGGTTTCCTCGCCGGGTACTGAGAGGCCGCTGACCAAGCCCACCCACTTCCGCCGTTATGTCGGCCGCCGCGCGCGTGTGAAGACGCGTGAGCCACGTCCGATCCCGGCAGCCGACTCGGCTGAGGCCGAGCGCCGGGCCAAGAGCTTCACCGGAGAGCTCGTCGGGGTCACCGACAGCGAGATAACACTGGCCGCCGATGGGGGCGTCATCGCGATCCCCTATTCGGAGATCCGTCGTTCGAACCTCGTCGAGGAGTAGGAGAGAAAACCTATGTCACGCGAGATCCTGGAAGCCATGCACGCGCTTGCGCGCGAGAAGGGCATCGAGCCCGAGAAGCTGATGATCGCCCTGGAGGACGCGCTGCTGTCCGCCTACAAGAAGCAGCCGGGCTCGGCCAAGTACGCGCGCGTCGAAATGGACCGTGAGACGGCCGACTTCCGTGTCATCGAATTGATCATTCCCGAGCGCCTGGAGGCGCATTTGATCGTCGAGACGATCGACGAGGGCACAGTCGTGGATCCCGAGACCGGCGAGCTGCGCGAACCGGAGGAGCCGGAAATCGACCCCGCCAAGTTCGCCCAGTATCGCGACCAGATCGACGAGCGTGACGTTACCCCCGAGGACTTCGGCCGCATCGCTGCACAGACCGCCAAGCAGGTGATCCTGCAGCGCATCCGCGAGGCCGAGCGCGACATGATGTTCGAGGAGTACCGAGACCGCGTGGGAGAGCTGATCACCGGGATCGTGCAGCAGTCCGATTCGCGCTACACGCTCGTGCAACTGCGTGAGCGCGTCGAGGCGCTGCTGCCGAAGTCAGAGCAGGTCGACGGTGAGCGCTATGACCACTCGCAGCGCATCAAGGCCGTGATCAAGGAGGTCTCACCTTCTACGAAGGGACCGTCGATCATCGTCTCCCGGCGCGACCCCGAGCTGATCAAGAAGCTGTTCGAGCTGGAGGTTCCCGAGATCGCCGACGGCCTGGTGGAGATCGCCAACGTCGCGCGCGAGCCCGGCTACCGCTCGAAGATCGCGGTCGTCTCGCACGCGGACGGCGTCGATCCGGTTGGTGCCTGCGTCGGCCCGCGCGGCTCGCGTGTGCGCATGGTCGTCTCCGAGTTGCGCGGCGAGAAGATCGACATCATCCCCTTCAACGACGAGCCCGCCCGCTTCGTAGCCAAGGCGCTCTCGCCGGCACGTGTGCGCGAGGTCTTGGTCGACGACGAGGCCAAGCAGGCCACGGTGATCGTGCCCGACGATCAGCTCTCGCTGGCTATCGGCCGCGAGGGCCAGAACGCCCGGCTTGCGGCGCGCCTCACGGGTTGGCGCGTGGACATCCGCTCAGAGACCGAGTTCGCCGCAGAGGAGGCCGAGCACGGCTATGAGGAGGAGGAGCTGCAGGGACGCTGCGCCGCGATCCTCTCAAACGGTCGCCGCTGTCCGAATGCCTCGCTGCCCGGATCGCGCTACTGCGGCCTTGATTCCCATCAAGCTCTGGCTGGGATCGACAGCGACAACGTGGCCGACCTCTCACCACAAGCCGGTGGGCAGGACGAGAAAGAGCTCACAGAGAGTCAGGAGCCGTCGCTCGAGCCGCTCGCGGAGGAGCCAACGGCAGCCGCGCCAGAGAATGGCGAGCCACAGGCAGAGTCCACGCCACTCGCGGAGACAGTCGCCACAAACGAAGGTTCGGCAGACATCGGCGAGACCGCCGAGGGGCAAGCGTCATAGGGGTTCATGTCCCTCGACGCCGTTGCGTCGGGTGCGGGCGCGTGGCGCCGAAGCCCGAGCTGGTACGCCTGGCAAGTGTCGCCATGGGAGCTGAACGCCCATCCGTGGCCACGCTCGATCGCGCCGGCGCGCTGCCGGGACGCGGCGCCTACGTTTGTCGTAGCGCGTCCTTTCGTGAGCCTAGCCTGAGCTGCTTGAGACTGGCAACCAGGAAGGGCACGCTGCAACGCGCCTTTCGTCGCGCGGTCGAGGTCCCCGTCGAGCTCCTAGAATCGGAGAATCGATGAGTAAGAAGCGGGTTCACGAAATAGCAAAGGAACACGGTCTCTCCAGCAAGGAGCTGCTCGAACGCCTGCAAGCCGGGGGCGTCTCCGCGAAGGCGGCCGCCTCTTCTGTCGAGGAAGCGGATGCATTGCGCGTACTTGCCGGCAACGGTGCTTCGGCAGGTGCTACCGCAACGGCCACTGCCACGAAGACCGCTCCGCCAGCCCCACCACCGGCAAACGGAGCACCCAAGCCGCCCGTGACTCCAACCACGCCCGCGCAGAGCACTCCCAGCGGCCAGGCGACCTCCACCGACAGCGCCGTCGTCGACCAAGCGCCAACGTCCCCCGCGCCGCCGACGCAGTCCACCGCCGCCGAGGGCGCCGCTGCCGATGGCACCACCAATCCTGACGCAGCCGCCGGCCAAGCGGCGGGCGAGCGCGTGCGTCCGACGCGTGACTCGCGCACCGGCGAGCGCACACCGGCAAGCAACAGCGCGGGGGGACGCCGGCGCGTTGTGATCGACTCGCAGGCATCGCGTCGCCAACAGGGCGGACCGGCCAACCAGCCCGTGCGTCGCCCACGGCGCGGACGTCGGCGCAGGGGTACCTACGACGAGACGATCGCGCCGATCGACACAACAGCGATGGAGGCCACCGACCTGATCCGCGTGAACTCCGGATCGACCGTCAAGGACGTCGCCGAGTATCTCGGCGTGCCCGTGCCCGAGGTCATCAAGAAGCTGATGATGCTCGGCGAGATGGCCACGCTCACGCAAACGCTCTCCGACGACGCGATCCAGGTGCTGGCCGACGAATTCGAGAAGAAGATCGAGATCGTCCACGCGGCCGATGACGTCGAGGTCGAGCCGGTCTTCGAGGACGACGAGCAAGACCTCGTCGACCGCCCTCCGGTCGTCACGATCATGGGCCACGTCGACCACGGCAAGACATCGCTGCTGGACGCGATCCGCCAGACCGAGGTGGCCGCCGGCGAGGCGGGCGGCATCACCCAGCACATCGGCGCCTACCAGGTCCACCACGGCGAGAAGGTGATCACCTTCCTCGACACACCAGGCCACGAGGCTTTCACCGCGATGCGTGCCCGCGGCGCGCAGGTGACCGACTTGGCGGTGATCGTGGTCGCGGCCGACGACGGCGTCAAGCCGCAGACCGAGGAGGCGATCGACCACGCCAAGGCTGCCGAAGTCCCGATCGTGGTCGCCGTCAACAAGATCGACAAGGAGGGCGCCCAGCCCGAGCGCGTCCGCACCGAACTCACTCAGCTCGGCCTGCAGCCGGCGGAGTGGGGCGGTGAGACCGAGTTCGTAGACGTCAGCGCCAAGACTCGTGAGGGTCTCGACAGCCTGCTTGAGATGATCCAGGTCGTAACCGATCTGGAGGAGCTCAAGGCCAACCGCGACGTGACGGCCTCGGGCACCGTGATCGAGTCGAAGCTCGACCCGGGCCGCGGACCGGTGGTGAGCATCCTGATCCAGCGTGGGACCCTGCAAGTCGGCGATGCGCTTGTCGCGGGCGCCAGCTTCGGTCGGGTGCGCGCGATGCACAACTTCGTCGGCGCCCGCGTAAAGACAGCGGAACCGGGGGAGCCGGTTGAGGTGCTCGGCTTCGACGGTGTCCCCGAGGCCGGAGAATTTGTGCGCGTTGTGGAGAACGAGCGTCGTGCCCGACAGCTTGCCGGCGAGCGTGCCAACCGCCTGAAGACGGAGGCGCTCGCGCGCCGCTCCGGACGCAAGGTCTCGCTCGAGGATGTCTTCAAGCTCGCCCAGGAAGGCACGGTCAAGGAGCTCAGCCTCGTCATCAAGGCCGACGTCGCCGGATCGCTTGAGGCGATCGAGGACGAGATCGCAAAGCTGCCGCAAGACGAGGTGTCGGTCAACATCATCCACCGCGGCGTCGGCGGTATCAACGAGTCCGACGTGATGCTCGCCTCGGCCTCCTCCGGCCTGATCCTCGCCTTCAACGTGCGCCCCGTCGGCGACGCGCGCCAGCTGGCCGATCGCGAGGGTGTCGAGATCCGCTCCTACTCGGTCATCTATCGCGCGATCGAAGAGCTGCGCGCCGCGATGCAGGGAATGCTCGAGCCAACCGAGGTGGAGACCTCGCTGGGTCAGGCCGAGGTGCGCCAGCTGTTCAAGGCCTCGCGCATCGGCACGATCGCCGGCTCACACGTCAGCGAGGGCAAGGTCACACGCGGAGCGCGCGTGCGGGTCGTACGCGAGGGTACCGTCATCTACGACACGACCATCGCCAGCCTGCGTCGCTTCAACGAGGACGCGCGCGAGGTCAGCGCCGGCTTCGAGTGCGGAATCGTGCTCACCAACTTCCAAGACCTGCGCGAGGGTGACATCCTTGAGACATATGAGACGCGCCTGCAAGAGCGCCAGCTCGCCTGAGATGGACGATGAGCGGCGCCATACTGCGTCCTCGCTCGCTTATGTGCAAAGCACACTGCGCGCAGTTGCCTGCCTGTGCCCTTCAAGGTATGCCCCGAATGGGGTACGTCCTCCTCTGGCTTGCCCCTCGTCCATCTCAGGGGCTCGATTCATGTAGCTTCGATGAGGGGTTGCTCATGCAAGCAGCTTTGCGAGTCGGATCTTTCGAGGGACGTGGACAGGTAGGATGAGCTCAGAGAGGATGCGTCGCGTGGACGAGGCGATCAGACAGGTGATCGGCGACGCGCTAGCTTCGGACTTGAAGGATCCAAGGGTGGGATTTGTGACCGTGACCGATGTCAAGACAAGCTCCGACCTGAGCCATGCGCGCGTATACGTGAGCGTGCTCGGTAAGGGCGAGGAGAGAGACGACACGCTGGCGGGACTGCGCAGCGCTCATGGCTACCTGCAGCGTCGCGTCGCGCGCGAGCTTACGCTTAAGCGCACACCGACGCTCGAGTTCACATACGACGACACCACCGACCGCGCCTTGCGCGTGGATGCCTTGATCGAGGCCGAGATTGAGGGTGGACAGGCATGAGCTACATGAAATCAATCGAGCCGAGGAATGAGCTGGCGTGAGCGCGGAGGAGTCGATCGAGCAGACACGACAGCTCGTGCTCGAGCGCATTCGAGCCGACACCAGCTTCGTCGTTGCAACCCATGAGCATCCCGACGGGGATGCCCTGGGCTCGCTGATCGGTATGCACGGACTGCTCACGGCGCTCGGCAAGAGCTCTGAGATGTTCATCTCGCCCAGCGATCTGCCGCTCCCACGCGAGTATCGCTGCCCGGCCCTCGAGCATGCCATCCAGGCGGCTCCGACCGACATAGGCGAGCGCACTGTCGTGATGCTCGACTGCGGCAATATTGACCGCAACCCCGCCGCGGTCCTACAGCACGGAGCGCATCTGATCAACATCGACCACCATCACGACAACACGCTGTTCGGCAGTCTCAACCTCGTCGAGCCGACTGCCTCGTGTACGGCCGAGATCGTCTGGGACCTGATGCACGGTCTGGACGTCGCGCCGACCGCGGCCATCGCCGAGGCCCTGTACATCGGGCTCGTCACCGACACCGGCAGGTTCATGTATGAGAACACCGGCCCGCGCGCACACCGGATGGCCGCCGAGCTGATCGCCGCCGGCGTCAACGTGCCGGCGGTCAACACACGCTTGTACGAGGACCTCCCACCGGCCAAGCTGACGTTGCTGGGGGTAGGCCTAGAGCGCATTCAACGCTTTGACGGCGGTGAGCTGACGCTCGTCGCGCTGGACGCTGAGGACTTCGCACGCGCCGGCGCCGAGGAAAGCTTCTCCGAGGGGATCGTCGACCACCTTCGCTCGATCGCCGCCACCAAGGTCGCCGTGCTCATCCGCGAGCTGTTGGCGCCGGAGAGTCGCGGCAAGCGCAAGGTGTCGTTGCGAGCCACCGGCGACGACGTCGACGTATCGGCAATCGCCCGTACCCAGGGCGGTGGTGGCCACCGCCGCGCAGCCGGCTTCTCGAGCACGCTGGAGGTGCACGAGCTGATCGAGCTGCTGCGCCGCGAGTTGGCTCTCCAACTGCATCCGGCGCCTAACGGGCCGGCTGTTCCCACGCTCGCATAATCGTCCTCACCGCGCAGCCAGTCGCCACCGAGACGCCATGGCGTCAATATCTTCGCGTGGCATCCAGATCTGAGATAGAGGGCATCCTGCTGATCGACAAGCCAGTGGGCATCACCTCGCACGATGTGGTCGCACGCGTGCGACGCTCACTCGGAGGGGCAAAGACGGGTCACGCCGGCACGCTCGACCCTTTCGCCGACGGGCTCTTGGTAGTGCTCGTTGGCAAGGCGACAAAGCTGCAGAGCAAGATCATGGAGCTGCCCAAGCGCTATGAGACCGTCGCACGACTGGGTGCACGCTCGAGCACCGGTGATCCCGAGGGCGAGATAAGCGAGACCGGGCAGCTGCCACCCGACCCACCACCGCTGCCGACCGGCGAGATCCGTCAGCGCCCGCCGATCTACTCGGCGATCAAGATCAAAGGCGAGCGGGCCTATCGCAAGGCGCGTCGCGGTGAGAGCTTTCAGATGCCCGAGCGGATCGTGACAGTCAGCCGCTTCGAGCAAGTCTGGCGCGAGAGCGAGCATGGCGGCTACTTGATCGAATGCTCCTCGGGGACTTACGTGCGCTCGCTGATCGCAGACCTTGGCGACGCCTACTGTGAGGAGCTCAGACGCACCGCGATCGGACCATTCGAGCTGGCTGGGGCCTGTGCGCTGCCGCCACGCGAGCAGAGCTGGACAGACCCTCCGCTGTTGAGTGTCGAGCACGCGATCGCGGAGGTCGAGCGCTTCCAGGCACAGTCCCGCATCGCTGCCAAGCGTGCCAGGCCATCGGTGACGTAGGCTTGCGAGCGTGAAGATCACTCGACTGCCTGACGTGGAAGGCAAAGAGCGACGTGTGGCGGTCGGCTCCTTCGACGGCGTCCACCTCGGCCACCGAGAGGTCATTCGTGGCTCTGACAGCGTGCTCACGTTCGACCCGCACCCGACCGTGATCGTCGCGCCACAGCACACGCCGAAGCTGCTCACATCGCTGGAAGTCAAGGCCGAGCTGGTGGCCGCGCTCGGTGTCAAGGAGCTGATCCTGATCCCCTTCGACGCGGACTTCGCCAGGCGCAGCGCACAAGAATTCATCGACGATGTGCTGGTCGGCGCGCTCGGCGCGACATACGTATCGGTCGGCGAGAACTTCCGCTTCGGCAACCGAGCCAAGGGTGACCCGCTGATGCTTGCCGAAGACGAGCGCTTCTCCACGCGCGTGGCGCCGCTGCTGGAGGTCGAGGGGGAGATCGTCTCCTCCAGCCACATACGCGGGCTCGTGCTGGCGGGCGAGGTCGAACAGGCGACCCGTTTCCTGGGCGCTCCGTTCCAGATGCGCGGCGAGGTCGTCCACGGCGACGAACGCGGACGCGAGCTGGGCTTTCCCACCGCCAACCTGATCCCCGACGACGCGCTCGTGTGCCCAGGACACGGGGTATATGCGTGCCTGGCTGACACCGGCGACGGTGCCGCCCCACTTCCCGCCGCGGTCAACATCGGCGTGCGCCCGACCTTCGACACGGGTCGCGGAGAGCTGATCGAGGCCTACATCCTCGACTTCGATGGCGACCTGTACGGCAGACAGTTGCGCCTAGACTTCCTCTCGCGTTTGCGCGGCGAGCGACGCTTTACCACGGCTGAGGCCCTGGTCGAGCAGATGCATCGCGACGTGGAGCAAACGCGCGAGATCGCGGCCTCTCAGAGCTCGTGAACCTCTGGCCGCGCGTCACGCCGACAGTGCCGCCCGCGTGACGCGAGGGACCTGCGCCCTCCGAGACTGCTAGCCTGTGCGACCGCTATGACGATCACCACAGAGCGCAAGCGAGAGATCGCCGCAAAGTTCGGAGCTGGAGAGCAGGACACCGGCAACACCAAGGTCCAGGTGGCCTTGCTGACCGAGCGCATCAACCACCTGACCGAGCACCTGCGCGAGCAGAGCAAGGACCACCACTCGCGTCGCGGCCTCCTGATGCTCGTCGGCCGCCGCCGCCGCTTCCTCGATTACCTGCGGCGCAAGGACCTCGAGGGCTATCGTGCTCTCATCAAGGAGCTCGGTCTCCGTAAGTAGCTGGGAGAGCCGATGACCGGCGCGGAACTGCGTCCTCAGTCGCTCATGTGCAAAAGCACACTACACGCGAATTGCCTGTGCCCCGAAGGGGTACGTCCTTGTTCCGCTTGGTCCTCGACCCTCCCAGCGGCCGGATAACACACGATGAGCGCCACCGACTCAGCTTCCAGTGTGCTTGCCCCCGGGACGAAGGTCCCCGACTTCAAGCTGGCCACCGAAGGCGGCGAGAGTTTCACCCAGGACGACCTGCAGGGCAAAACGAGCGTGTTCGTCTTCTATCCGTTTGCCTTCAGCCCGGTGTGCACCGATCAGTTGCAGGTATATGAGAAGTCGCTAGCCGAGATCACAACGAACAGCACTGAGATTTATGGAGTCTCATGTGACTCGAGCTGGTCTCAGAAAGCGTTCCGCGAGAAGCTTGGCGTGAACATCCCGCAGCTGTCTGACTTCGAGCCCAAGGGCGCCGCCTGCGCCGCCTTCGGGGTGCTTCACCCCGGTGGCTTCCCGCAGCGGGCGCTCGTGATCGTCGGCAACGACGGTGTCGTGCGCTGGAGCTATCAAGCCCCTTCACCGGCAGACCTTCCACCCGTGCACATGATCCTTGGCGGACTGAAGAACGTCTAGCGTCCGCTAAGCTCCTCACGTTCGGATACAAGGATAAAAAGAAAACGGCTCCGCCGACCGACGGGCGGAGAGGGAAGGTAGTTCAATATGAGTAGCAACGCCGTTACACGGGTCTCCGTGGAGATTGCAGGTAGTGAGATCTCGTTCGAGACCGGCAGGATGGCCAAGCAGGCCTCCGGCGCGGTTGTCGTCCGCCAGGGCGACACGATGGTTCTCTCGACAGCCACAGCAGGTGGCCAGCGCGATGTGGATTTCCTGCCGCTGACCGTCGACGTCGAGGAGCGGATGTATGCCGCCGGGAAGATCCCCGGCTCGTTCTTCAAGCGCGAGGGTCGCTCGGGAGAGAAGGCGACGCTCACGGCGCGCATGATCGACCGTCCGCTGCGCCCATTGTTCACCAAGGGCTGGAACTACGAGACGCATCTCGTGGCGATCCCGATCTCGGTGGACCAGGTCCATCCGTATGACATCCTCGCGATGAACGGCGCCTCCGCGGCGTTGATGATCTCAAACGTCCCCTTCGCCGGCCCGGTCGGCGCGGTGCGGATCGGCAAGATCGACGGCAACTTCGTCGTCAACCCCAACGAGGAGGACCTGCTCGAGAACTCCGACCTGGACCTCGTGGTTGCGGGTTCTGAAGAGGCGATCCTTATGGTGGAGGCCGGCGCGAACGAGATCTCCGAGGCCGAGATCCTCGACGCCCTGGACATCGCACACTCGGCGATCAAGAAGATTTGCGCGCTGCAGCGCGAGTTGGCCGAGAAGGTCGGCAAGGAGAAGACGCCGATCACCGCCCCGGCGGTCGATCCTGAACTGTTGGCGAAAGTCAAGGCATCGCATGGCGCCGCACTGGACGAGGCCACACAGGTCGAGGACAAGCTCGAGCGCCAGGACGCGTGCAAGGCGGTCGAGGGCGCGATCCTCGAGCAGTACGGCCCCGCCGCGCCCGAGGGCGCCGGCGAGGAGGCGCTCAAGGCAGCCAAGGAGGCTCGCGCGGCGGCTCAGCTCGCGTTCGACAAGCTCGAGAAGGCGATCATCCGCGAGCGCATCGCGATTCACAAGAAGCGCCCCGACGGTCGCGCGGAGGATGAGATCCGCGATATCACGATCGAAGTGAGCGTCACCCCGCGCACGCACGGCTCCGCGCTGTTCACGCGTGGTCAGACACAGGCGCTCAGCACTGCCGCCTTGGGCACGCTCAAGGAGGAGATGCGCCTTGACACGCTGGGGCTGCAGACCAAGAAGTACTACTTCCACCACTACAACTTCCCGCCGTTCTCGGTCGGAGAGGCAGGACGCCTCGGCCCCAAGCGTCGCGACATCGGTCACGGCGCTTTGGCTGAGCGTGCGCTCGTGCCGGTGATCCCCTCGATCGAGGAGTTCCCCTACACGATCCGCGTGGTCTCGGACATCTTCGAGTCAAACGGATCCTCGTCGATGGCTTCGGTGTGCGGCTCCTCGCTGTCTCTGATGGATGCGGGCGTGCCGATCAAGCGCCCGGTGGCAGGTATCGCGATGGGCCTCATCAAGGAGGGCGACGATTACATCGTGCTCACCGACATCGCGGGCGTGGAGGACCACCTCGGAGACATGGACTTCAAGGTGGCGGGCACCGAGCAGGGCATCACTGCGCTGCAGATGGACATCAAGATCTCGGGCGTAACGTTCGAGATCCTCAAAGATGCGCTCACCCAAGCTCACAAGGCGCGCACGTTCATCCTCGGCAAGATGGCCGAGACGATCGAGGGCCCGCGCGAGCAGCTCTCACAGCACGCTCCGCGCATCCAGACGATCCAGATCGACCCGTCGCAGATCGGCATGCTGATCGGCAAGGGCGGCGAAACGATCAGGGGCCTCTCTGAGGAGTTCGAATCGCAGATCGACGTCAACGACGAGGGCCAGGTACTCGTGTACTCGGCCAACGGTACGCTCGGCGATGCCTTGGTGGAGCGCATCCGCACGATGATGAAGGAGGTCGAGGTCGGCGACGAGTTCGCCGGCAAGGTCGTCAAGACCACCACCTTCGGCGCGTTCGTGGAGCTCTCCAAGGGCACCGACGGGCTCTTGCACATCTCAAACGTGTCGCCTGGCCAGCGCGTGGACACGGTCGAGGATGTGCTCAACAAGGGCGATGAGATCAACGTGCGCGTGGTCGAGGTCGACCGTGAGCGCGGCCGCATCGGCCTGCGCCTCGCCGACGACCCCGAGATCGCCGGCAAGAGCGTCGAGGAGCTCGCAACCGTCAGTGGTGGTGGCGGCGGCGGTGGTCGCCCTCCGCGCAGCGGCGACCGCAACGGCCGCGAGGGTCGTCCGCCGCGTAGCGGCGACCGCGGCTCTGGCCGTCCCCGCCATGGCGGCCGCGACCGCGACTGAGACCCCGCGGACCTGAGGGTTTGCCTCAACATCGAATAACCACGCTGGATAACGGCGTGCGGGTGATCACCGAGCGCATGGAGAACGTGCGCTCGGTGGCACTCGGCTTCTGGATCGGCACGGGCTCGGCAATGGAGACCGACGATCAAGCGGGGCTGTCGCATCTGCTCGAGCACATGCTGTTTCGTGGCACCGACAGCTACCGCTCGGAGGAGATCGACCAGATCTTCGACGCGATGGGCGCCGAGATAAACGCCGGCACCGACCGCGAGAGCACCTCGCTGTTCACACGTGTGCTCGATCGCCATCTCGAGCGTGCCTTGCACGTGATGGGGGAGATGATCTGGCATCCTCGCTTCGAGGATCTCGAGGCCGAGCAGAAGGTCGTGCTCGAGGAGATCGCGATGTACGAAGACGACCCGCAGGACCGGGTCTTCGACGTACTCGGCGAAGCCGTCTTCGGCTCGCACCCGCTCGGTCGCGCGGTCATCGGCCGTGCCGAGGTGGTGGGTGGCGTGGAGCTGGCCGGCCTGCGCTCCTTCCACGATGAGCGCTACCTGCCGCAGAGCATCGTCGTGGCGGCCGCCGGCTCGGTCGACCACGACGATCTGGTGAGCATGGTGCAGACGGCGACTCCGCCGAGCACACCAGGCTTGAACGGCACCGCAATCGGCTCTCCTGAGCAAGCGCCATCGTTCGAGCGGCGCGTGCGCTTCCTGCAAAAGGACACCGAGCAGTACCACGTCTGCCTCGGCGGCCGGGGCATCGCCCGCCACGACGAGCGCCGCTTCGCGCTGCGCGTGCTCGAAGGCGTGCTGGGCGGCACTTCATCCTCACGGCTGTTCCAGGAGGTACGAGAAGCGGGGCCTTGCCTACTCGGTTTTCTCCTTCTCCAACCTGCACGCCCACACCGGCGAGGTCGGCTTGTACGTCGGCACCCGTCCCGACAATCTAAGCGAGGCGATCGCCACGATCGCGCAGGAGCTCGATCGCTTCGTGGCCGAGCCCGTCAGCGAGGAGGAGCTGACGCGCTCGCGCGAGAACGTCAAGGGACGCATCGTGCTGGCGCTTGAGTCGACCGCCGCGCGCATGAACCGGTTGGGCTCCTCGGTGCTCAGCGACCTGCCGATCCTCTCCGTGGATGAGATCATCGAGCGAATCGACGCCGTGGAGGCGAGCGATATGCACGAGCTGGCCATCGAGCTGTTTGCCGGCGAGCGACTTTCGGTGGCGGGCGTCGGAACCGAGGAGAGCGTCTTCGCAGAGGCGCTCACGCCGCTCGAGGCCCTCGCGTCATGATGGGCGCCACCTTGCTCGGCCGCTCGCAAGGTGGCGGCATCGCGATCGGCACAAGGGTGAGGCTGTGATCCGCGTCGGCGTCGCCGGTGCGGCTGGACGGATGGGTGCGACGGTCTGCGCCGCCGTCGAGGGAGCGAGCGACATGGAGCTTGTCGGACGCGCGGATCCGCTGCTGGAGGTCACGCTCGCACAGATGCTGGAGCAGGCAGCCCCAGAGGTGGTGGTCGACTTCACACAGCCTGACACGGCCCTGGAGAACGCTCTGCGGTGCGTGCGTGCGGGGGCGCACGTGGTGATCGGCACCACGGGCTTCGATCTGGACGCCCTCACCGATGGTCTGCAGACACTGCAAAAAAACACCATGCCCCCCGCGCGCGCGGGGGGGCAGCCGAATGCAATGCCCGCGGAGCAGCCGGCAAACGTGCTCGTAGCGCCCAACTTCGCGATCGGCGCGGTCCTGATGATGCGCTTCGCGGCCGAGGCGGCAAGACACATGGCCAAGGCCGAGATCATCGAGCTGCACCACGACCGCAAGCTCGACGCGCCCAGCGGTACGGCGGCACGCACCGCACAACTGATGGCAGAGTCCTCCGGTGGCGCACCGCCGCCGATCCATTCCGTGCGTCTGCCGGGCATCGTGGCCAACCAGGAGGTCATCCTCGGCGACGAGGCCCAGACGCTGACGATCCGTCACGACACAACCGGTCGCGAGTCCTTCATGCCCGGCGTGCTGCTGGCTGTTCGGGGCGTCCGAACACTGCAGAGCACGCCCGTGGTGGGCCTCGAGCATCTGTTGTTCGCGGGCGAGTGAGCAATGCCGGCACGCCACCCTCTACACCCGATACACGTGGAATACTGCACACGATGAGCCCGCTTGGCACCATCCTGACCGCAATCGTCACGCCATTCGACGAGAACCTGCGCGTCGACGAGGAGGCGTTCGTGGCGCTAATGCACCATCTCGCCGAACATGGCTCCGACGGCTTCGTCGTATGCGGGACCACGGGTGAGGCGGCAACTCTCACCGACGAGGAACACCTCGGCCTGATCGGCCTGGCCGTACGCGAGCGCCCGCCAGGCACCACGATCGTCGGCGGGACGGGCTCCAACGACACCAAACACGCGGTGCACCTGACCGAAGTCGCAGGCGAACATGGCGTGGACGCAACCTTGAGCGTCACCCCCTACTACAACAAGCCGAGCCCACGCGGGATCGTACGCCATTACGAAGAGGTCGCCAAGGCCACCGACAAGCCGATCTTGCTCTACAACATCCCTGGCCGTACGGCCGTCAACGTGGGGCCGGAGCTGCTGGCGCGCCTGGCGCAGATCGAGCACATCGAGGGCGTCAAGCAGTCCAACCAGGACGAGCTGCAACTCATAGACGGGCTCGAGCTGTACACCGGCGACGACGCCACCTTCGCGCAGACGCTCGATATCGGGGGCGCAGGCGGCATTTGCGTCGCCAGCCACATCGTCGGCGATGAGATGCGCCGCATGGTCGAGGAGCCCGAGTACCGCGCCGAGATCGACGCCGGGCTGCAAGACGTCTACGAGACCCTGTTCATGACCGCCAGCCCCACATGCACGAAGGCCGCCTTGAACATGCTCGGCCACAAAGTCGGAGGCTTGCGCCTGCCGATGATCGAGGCAGACGAGCATGAGCTGGCCGCGGTACGCACGATGCTCGTGCGCCACGGACTCATGGCAGGCGCGCACGCGTGAGCAAGCTGCGCGTGCTGCCCCTCGGCGGTCTGGGGGAGATAGGCAAGAACATGACCGTCCTTGAGTACGACGGGCGGATCGTCGTCGTCGACGTCGGCCTGCGTTTCCCGACTCCGGAGATGGTCGGCATCGACCTGGTGCTGCCCGACTTCTCCTACCTGCGCGAGCGGGCACGTGACATCGAGGCGATCGTCGTCACTCACGGCCACGAGGATCACCTCGGCGCATTGCCATGGGTCGTGCGCGAGCTCGGCCAAGAGAACGTGCCGCCTGTCTACGGCGGACCGCTGACGATCGCGATGGCACGCTCCAAGCTGGACGAGCACAAGCTGCGCGACGTCGAGCTGTGCGATATCGCGCCCGGGGAGATGCTCGACATCGGGCCGTTCTCGCTTGAGATGATCCACATGACGCATTCGATCCCCGACTCCAGCGCGGTCGCGTTGGGAACGGACCTCGGCACGGTGCTGATAACCGGCGACTACAAGTTCGACCAGACCCCTGTGGACGGAGCGCCGGCGGACGTCTCGCGCCTGGCTGAACTGGGCCGCGAGGGCGTGTTGCTCTTGTGCGGTGACTCCACCAACGTCGACCGCGAGGGCTTCTCACCGTCGGAGTCGTTGGTCGGCCCACACTTGGAGGAGGCGTTCGCACGCTGTGAGGGGCGCATCATCGTCACGAGCTTCGCCTCGAACATCCATCGCGTGCAGCAGGTGATCGACGCCGCGGCGGCACTGAACCGCAAGGTCTCCCTGGTTGGACGCTCGATGCGCAAGAACGTCGGCATCGGGCGCACGCTCGGCCACGTCGACGTGCCCGAGGGCATCCTCGTGGGCACACGCGAGATCGAAGACTTCCCCGACGAGCGCATCGTGATCATCTCCACCGGCTCACAGGGAGAGCCGCTCTCAGCCCTTAGGCGCATGGCCTATCGCGACCATCCCCAGGTGAAGCTGCGCCACGGCGACACCGTCGTGTTCTCGGCTACGCCTGTGCCTGGCAACGAGCGCGCCGTCAACGAGACGATCGACCGGCTGTTCCGCATCGGCTGCTCGGTGATCACCGCCCGCGACGCGCCAATCCACGCCTCCGGGCACGGCTACGTCGAGGAGCTGAAGCTGATGCTCAACCTCACCAAGCCGCGCTACGTGATGCCCTTCCACGGCGACTACAAGCGCCTCAAGCTCCACGGGCAGCTGGCCGCGGCGGTCGGCATCGAGGAGGAGGCCGTCTTCCTGGCCGAGAACGGCGACGTGCTCGAGCTCGATGCGCGCGGCGCGCGCTTCGGCAAGCCCGAGGGGGCCGGCATGATCTTCGTCGACGGCGTCGACATCGGCGACGTCGCCGACGCGGCGCTGCGCGACCGCCGCATGCTCTCAGGCGACGGCATCTTCATCGTCGTGGCGACGATCTCCGAGAAGGACGGCGGCTCGGTCGCCGAGCCCGAGGTCATCTTCCGCGGCGTCGCCTTCCTCGACGAGGCCGGCCAGCTCGTCGACGAGATCAAGGACACCGTCGAGGACTCGCTCGAGCGCGCCGCCAAGGAGGGCGTGCGCGACGTCGAGCACCTCCAGCAGCTGCTCCACGATCACCTCGGCGCACTGGTCTATGAGCGGCTGCGACGGCGGCCGATGGTGCTGCCGGTGGTAGTAGAGGTGTAGTCCTCAGACGGCTTCGCCGTCTTGCGGGCTTCCCTTCTGAAGCTCGCAGTTGGTTGGCGGAGGCGCGTGCTGGTTCGGGACGGCGTGGGGGCTGCTTTGCTTTGTGGGAGCTCCCGGCTGATTTGCGTGGCCGCATGCTCGGGAGGGTCGGCGGGGGGTAGCTGGGTGCGCTCGGTGGGGAGCGAGGTTGGGCTCGTTCGCGGTCGCTACTAGAGGCCTAGTTCATGACTACGCCGGTGAGTGAGCGGTCGAAGTCGACCGGCTTTGTCTCGCCGTCACCGCTCCTCAGGCACCTCACCTCCATGCTGCCATGCTGCGCGCGGGAGGGTCAGCTCTCGACCGGCGCGACCGGATCGGCCGGTTGGGGCGCCTGGCGCGGCGGTGCGGCGTCGGTGGCTGCCGCTGCCGGGAGGCGGACCGTGAAGCGTGCGCCGCCGTGCGGCGACTCATCGATCGTGACGGTGCCGCCGTGCGCCTGCGTGACCGCGGCGACGATCGCCAGGCCGAGGCCGAAGGAGCCGCCGCGGTCACCGGCGCCGCGGACGAAGCGGTCGAACAGCGTCGCGCGAGCCTCGGGGTCGATCCCCGGTCCGTCGTCGGCGACGACGAGCTCGGCACTCCAGTCTGGCAGTGTGCGCGTGCTCGCGGTGACGCGCGTTCCCGGCGGCGTGTGGCGGAGCGCGTTCTCGATCAGGTTCGTCGCGACGCGCTGGAGGTCATCGCGGCTGCCGACGAGCGGACTGGGCTGGACGTCGAGCTCGATCGTGTGGTCGCCAGCCGCCGGCTCGAGCTCGCTCGCCGCCTCGATCACGACGTCGGCGAGGTCGAGCTGCTCGCGCACCGGGCTGTACCCGGAGTCGGCGCGCGCCAAGAGCAGCAGGTCGCCGACCAGTCGGCGCATGCGCTGCGTCGAGCGCAGCGCCGACTCGGCCGCGTCGCGGTCGGGCCCGCGCAGCGAGTCGACCAGGAGCTCGAGGTTCGCGAGCACGCTGGTCAGCGGTGTGCGCAGCTCGTGTGAGGCGTCGGCGACGAAGTCGCGCTGGCGCTCGAGCATCGCCTCGGTTTGGTTGCGCGCATGTGTCAGCGAGTGGAGCATCCCCGTGAGCGTCCGCGACAGCTCCGCCACCTCGTCCTCGGCGACCGGCGCCGGCAGCGTTCGGCTCGGGTCGCCGGTGCGCTCGATCTCGCCGGCGGCTGCGGTCAGCTCGGCGATCGGCGCGATCGCGCGGCGAGCTACGAGCGAGCCCGCGCCGAAGGCGAGCACCGTGCCGATCAGCGCGCCGATGAAGAGCATCAGATCGAGGCCGTAGATCTCGCTGTTGACCGTGCTCAACGGCTGGGCATACTGGAGGTAACCGCCGCCCTCTCCGAAGTTGAACTGGACGGGGATCGTCACGACCCTGTAGCCGGCGTAGTTGGTGGCCGACCAGCTCACGCCATCCTGGGCGGCGGGTGTCGCCAGCGGGTTGCCGAGATCCGGCGGGTTCTGCGTCGGCGCGATCACACGGCCATCGATTCCGGTGACAAGCGCCTCCGCGCCGACGCCGCCGTTGAAGGTCGCGATGTTCGGCGACACAGTTGCCGAGTCCGTCGAGGCATTCAAGGAAATGTGCAGCCCGCTCTCGAACTGCTCGGCATTGTTATAGACCGTCGTATAGAAGGCCGAACGCTGGCGATGCGCATCGATCTGCCCGACGACGACGGCGAACACCAGCAGAATCAGGAACACCACGGCGGCGACGCTGGTCGCGACGCGCACCCGGATCGGCAGGCGCAGCAGCCGCGCGTGCACCCGCCGGCTAAGCCCGGAGAACATAGCCCGCGCCGCGGATCGTGTGGAGCAGGCGCCCCTCGCCGCCGGCCTCGAGCTTGCGACGGAGGTTCGAGACGAACACCTCGATCGTGTTGGTGGTCGAGAAGGGGTCATATCCCCAGACCTCGTCGAGCAGCCGCTGGCGCGAGATCACGATGCGCTCGTTGCGCATCAGGTACTCGAGCAGCTCGAACTCGCGCTGCGTCAGCTCGACGCTGCGCTCGGCGCGGTAGACCTCATGGGTGTCGGGATTGAGGCTGAGGTCGCCGACGTGCAGTGGCGCGCTGCCGCGTGGCGGCGTGCGTCGCAGCAGCGCCCGGATTCGTGCCAGGAGCTCCTGGCGGTCGAACGGCTTGACCAGGTAGTCGTCGGCGCCGGCGTCGAGGCCGGCGATGCGCGCCTCGACGGCGTCGCGCGCGGTCAGCATCAGGATCGGCACCTTGTCGTCGCGGCGCAGCTCGCGGGCGACCTCGATGCCGTCGATCTTCGGCAGACCGAGATCGAGGATCACGACGTCGGGGAGAAAGGCGTTGGCCTCATCCAGCGCCGCCCGGCCGTCGCCGGCGAGCCGCACCTCGTAGCCCTCGAGGCGCAGCGAGCGCTGGAGCACGTCGGCGATGTCGCCGTCGTCCTCGACGACGAGCACCCGCGGAGACCGATCGAATTCGACCATATACCAGCGATGTTAGGGCAGAAGGGTGCCGATCTCGACGATATTTAGGCGGCGTTGACCCGGCCTCGCCCACGCCCGGCACCGCCTGCGGCAGGCAAACGCGACGCCGCGTCGAATGGGCCAAAAATGGCGATTCCCCGTACGGCCAAAGGCCGCCGAGCGTCTGCGCGCAAGCGCCCGGCGCCCAAACGTCGCACGTACCGGCGCAGGGGTACACGGCGCCGTCGTCGCGTGCGGTTTCAGCTGCACCAGCGCCATCTCGACGTGCTCGGGCTGGCGCTGGCCGCGCTCGGCGTGCTGCTCGGCTTCGTCCTCTATGGGCACCTGCACGGCGGCAGCGTCGGCGACTCACTGGCGAAGGCGTTGGCGTGGCTGATCGGCGAGGCGCGCCTGGGAGTCCCTGTGGCGCTCGCGGGCTCCGCCGTGCTCCTGTGGCTGCGCCCGGTGCTGCCGGGGCGCCGGACGATCCGCAGCGGTGCGGTCCTACTGCTGGCCGCGAGCGCGCTGGCGCTTGCCGGCGACGCTCGCGGTCGCGGCTTCTGGTCCGCCACCTACTTCCGCGCACACGGCGGCGTGCTCGGCCAGGCCGAGCTGTGGGCCGCCTCGCGCCTGATCGGCACAACCGGCGCCCACATCCTCGCCGTCTTCCTATTGCTCGCCGGCGTGATTCTGCTTTCCG
>DATAXK010000017.1:0-335107 GCA_036266805.1 Solirubrobacteraceae bacterium | reverse complement strand
CCGAAGACCGTGCTGCTGCTACAGCCGCTATTCAAGTGCTGGACCGGCCGCTGCCAAACATGCCAACAACCCGTCAACCTCGACAACCTCCCACACCACCCACCACGACACAACGAATGACACCTAACAAAGCACTACTAGCTCTCGATTCCCCGCTGACGCAGAAACCGCTGGAATTCTCTCGCGAGCAAGTCTCCCGACGGCAGGTCCTGAGGCGAGATCGCGGCCTGCTCGTCCTCGGCGGCACGCCGCTCCAAACGCTCGACGAACGCTTGGATGTCGGGGTCGGATTGCACCGCGAGGCCCACTTGGCGTTCATACTCGCCGGCGGCCTCCTCCAACTCTGAGACGTCCACGGACACACCAACCATCAGCTCCAGCTTGCGCAGCAATGCAAGCGCAGCCTTAGGGCTGGCGGCGGCCGCGACGTAGTGCGGCACGCTTGCCCAAATGCTCGCCGACGGCAGTCCCGCTTGTGCGAAGCCCGCATGCAAGACGCCCACGATCCCGGTGGGGCCCTCATAGCTGCTGGCATTCAGTGCGAGCCGTCCCATCAAGGCGGGATCTGATGCGAAGCCGGTCATCGAGACGGGCTGGGAATGAGGCACATCGGCCAAGAGACCACCGAGTGTCACCACCAGTTGGACGTCGAGGGCTTCGGCAAGGTCCACGATCAGAGAGCTGAACGAACGCCAGCGCATCGAGGGCTCGGCGCCCTGCACGATCACCAGGTCGCGGTGGGCGCGCGGAGCGCGCGCCTCGAAGATCTCGACAGACGGCCAGGAGATCACGCGAGCCTGGGTCTCGTCGATCTTGACATGCGGACGATTGGCCTGAAAGTCGTAGAACTCCTCGCTGTCGATCCTCGCAAAGCGTTGCGCGCCAAGTGCCTGCGCGAGAAAGCCGGTGGCGCTCGACGCGGCGTCGCCGGCGTCGTTCCAACCTTGAAACGAGCACACCATCGCCGGGGCCCGCAAGCCGTCGGGGCGACGATCCCAGATGAGTGGCTGCATCCGACCCACCGTACATCATGGACGGCATATGTCCACAACGCATGTTGGAACCACAGTGGGCGCTAATGAGCGCGCGCCAGCAGACGCGCACGCCGATCTGCCCGGATCCTCTCCCAAGCTTGGGCATGCGAGCAGCGAGGAGATGGCTGATGCGCAGACGATCGCCACTCTGCGCGCCGGGGACGTGGTGGATGCCGTCTTCGCGTGTGTGCGCAAGGAGCGACTCATCACTCGCTCGGGCGACCCCTACCTCACAGTCGAACTGCGCGATCAGTCCGGCAACCTCTCCGGCAGGCTCTTTCGCGACGCCGACCTCTTCGCTGGGCGCTTCGAGCGCGGTGAGCTGGTACGGGTGCGGGGCCGCGCCGAGCTGTTTCGCGAGCAGCTGCAGCTCACGATCGAGCAGATCGCTCGCGTGGAGTTGACAGGCGAGGATGCCGCACGCTTCCTGCCCGTCTCCCACCGAGACGTCGACGAGCTGGAAGGCTTCTATGAGCACCTTGCGCGCGAGGTGTTCGATCCGGGTCTCAAAGGATTGCTGCAGCGCTTGCTGGAAGATCGCGAGCTGCGCGCCGAGTTGCGCCGCGCGCCCTGCTCGCTGCCAGATGGAGGCCCCACTCGCCCGGGTCGTTCCTCATCGGCGCACCACGCCTTCCTCGGCGGGCTCTTGGAGCACACCGTGGCCGTTGCCACGCTGGCGGTCGAGCTGTGTGCGGTGCACCCGCGGCTGGATCGCGACCTGCTGCTTTGCGCGGCACTTGTGCACGACATCGGCAAGACGCGCGAGTACGCCTATGGCGCGGAGATCACCCGCACCGAGGAGGGGCGCATGTTGGGCCACATCGAGTTGGGTCTCAGGCTGATCGCCGCCCATGTTCCCGCGACGCTGTCTGGCGAGCGTCGCATGGCGCTGGAGCACTGCGTGCTCTGCCATCACGGAGCCGAGGGCGCCAGCGCCCGCCCGGCTTCCGCCGAGGCGCTCGCCTTGCAGCGACTGAACGCGCTCGATGCCGGCGTCAAGGGCGCTTTCGAGCAAGGTCTCGGCCGCTGAGCTGAGCTCCACGCGCGCTGGCGTCCCGCAAAACTCGATGCCCTCGCGCGCGGGAGAGCCCCCAGACGATTGTCTCAACCCCGTCCCTTTTCCCGGGCGCGCCGGAACCCTCAATCCGCTGAGAAACCCCACCGGATCGGTCAAGTCCGCGTCCACAAATGCCGATCATCAAAGCGTGGGGGATCGACCTACGTCAACCGGTGCATCCGTGAGCGAGCTCTCGCTGCTGCGTCCCGCCGTGGGGCCGCCCGAGTCTGCTCACAGCGGCACCATCCAGCGCGACGCACTGATGCAAGCGCTAGCCGATGGCCGTCCCGGTCGTCTGATCGGCGACGTGGTCGTGGATCTCGGCTTCGCCACGCGCGAGAAAGTCGAGGAGGCCGTGGAGATCGCCCGGGCTCAAGGCAAGCCCACCGGTCAGATTCTCGTCGAGCAGGGCATCCTGCGCCACGACCAGCTGGCGCGCGTGGTGGCGGAGCGCTTCGGTCTCGAATACATAGATCTGTCCGTGTACGAGCTGGACATGGGTGCCGTGAACCTGATCGACATGGAGGCGATCCGCCGCTATCAGGCTGTGCCGGTCGGCTTCCTAGAGGACGGCACGCTGATGTTGGCGATGGCGGACCCCACGAACGTGCTGACGATCGACGACATCGCGATGCTCACGGGCCGGCGCGTGCGCTCGGCCTCGGCTTCGATCGAGGACCTGAACATCCTGATCATGCGCCTCTCGCGCGTGGAGCAGTCCGTCGAAGAGATCGTCGAGGAGGACGACAGCGACAGCGAGTCCGACTTCGTCATGGACGAGGCCGACAAGGACGCTCCCGTCGTCAAGCTCGTGCACTCGATCATCGCCGACGCGATCGAGCAGGGGGCCTCGGACATTCACATCGATCCGGGCGAGGGCGACATGCACGTCTCGTTCCGTATCGACGGCGTGCTCTCGTTGACCTCGACGCTCAAGCGCTCGATGGCCACGAGCATTATCTCGCGCATAAAGATCATGTCGGAGATGGACATCTCCGAGCGGCGCGTGCCTCAGGACGGGCGCTTCGCCCTGACGGTCTCCGGGCGTCGCGTCGACGTGCGCGTGACGACGCTTCCGCTCGTCTACGGCGAGGGCGCCTACCTGCGCATCCTCGACAAGGGCGTCGCCGTGCGCGGACTGGAGTCGCTTGGCATGCAACGCACCGAGCAGGACCGCTTTGCCTACGCGATCGCTCGTCCCAACGGTGCGGTGCTCGTGACGGGTCCGACCGGCAGCGGCAAGTCGACCACGTTGTATGCGGCGCTCGGCGCGGTCAACGACGGCAGTCGCTCGATCTTGACGATCGAGGATCCGGTCGAGTCGAGGAT
The DNA here is from genome assembly GCA_036266805.1 of Solirubrobacteraceae bacterium. Classification (GTDB taxonomy): domain Bacteria; phylum Actinomycetota; class Thermoleophilia; order Solirubrobacterales; family Solirubrobacteraceae; genus Palsa-744. The sequence goes on along the minus strand of DATAXK010000017.1, from coordinate 331,687 downwards.
CGCCGGGGTCAAGCAGATGCAGGTTGCTCCCAAGGCTGGCATGACCTTCGCCGGCGGCTTGCGCGCGATGCTTCGTGCCGATCCTGACGTGATCATGGTGGGCGAGATCCGTGACCGCGAAACCGCGCACATCGCCGTGGAGGCGGCGCTCACAGGCCACCTGGTGCTTTCGACGCTCCATACCCGCGATGCTCCCAGCGCGCTCGGTCGCCTGATCGACATGGGCATCGAGCCGTTTCTGATCTCCTCCGCGATCGACTGCGTCGTCGCGCAGCGGCTCGTGCGCACGCTCTGCGCGCACTGCAAGCGTCCCAGCAAGGCGCCGGAGTCGCTGCTGGCCGAATACGGGCTATACGAGTCCGAGGCATTCGAGCCGGTCGGCTGCACGCGCTGCGCCACGACCGGCTACCGCGGGCGCATGGGCATCTACGAGGTGATGTCGGTCACCGAGGAGGTCCGCTCGCTGGTGCTGGCCCGTGCCTCGGTCGACGACATCGCGGCCGCCGCCATGAGTCAGGGGATGCGGCGCATGCGCGACGACGGCATCGCCAAGGTGCGCGCCGGTCAGACCTCGATCGCCGAGATCGAGCGGATGACCACGAGCATGATCTGAGTCCGTGGGCTGGGCTTCTCGGCAGGTTTCTTTTGGAGGATAGGTTCGTTCCCTCAGTGCTCGCGTGCTGGTTTTGCGAGGTTCCGCGCCGGTGTTGAACCTCGCGTGGTGCCGGTCGGTTTCGCGGGCATTCCGTAGGTGCCTGGCACCGGCGGAATCAACAACGAGACTTCGAGCCGCCCCTTTGGGAACGCTTCGGCCGTGAACGAATACGCGTGGTACAGGACGCCGTCGAACAGAACTTCGCCGTGCTTGGGGATCGACAGCGGCGCCGGGCTCGCGCTGCCGAGCAGCAGTTGCCTGTCTTCGTAGAGGAACGTTTGCGCGCCGGCAAAGCGCTGCGCGAGGATCACATAGCCAAGGTCGTCCTGGACGGACAGCAGGAAGTGGCCGACGACGCGTCCGTGAGCGTTGCGCACGTCGCCGCGGATCGGCGCCAGCACGTGCGGTCCGCCGACGTCGGCCACGAGCTTTTCGCCCAAGGTGGCGCGTACTCGCACGACGTGCAGCGTGCCTTCGAAGAACTTCACGATCACAGCTCGTGTGGCGGTCGGGTTGTCGGTCGCGACCGCTTCCTGGAAGGGGCGGGAATTTTCGAAGTCGCGCACGACGGCACGCGTGGCCGCTCCAGACTGCTCCTCGCGATAGATCCGCTTGACCGTTGCGCCGATCGCGTCGATCGCCGTTTCCGCCGAGGTGGGCGCGCAGGTCGAAGCCGGCGGTACTGGCGCGAGTACGTACACGCGCAGCTTCTTCTGTGGGAAGCCGGCACCTGGAAACGAATAGACGGCGTAGCGCTTGGCCTTATAGGTGATCTCGCCTTTGTCGGGGATGCTGCCTGGCCCGGGGCTGCTCGAGCCGCCGAGCGAGCGCCCGCCGGAGCGTGCGAAGACCTGTGCTTCGGTGATCGCATACAGCGTGCCGGCATACCCGAAGACGCCCTCCTCCGCGGCCGTGACCGTGCCGATCGTGCGCCCTTCGAGGTTTCTCAACGGGGTGCTCACCGGGGCGATCCCGTTGGCATTGCCGTATTCGACGAACGTGCGTCCGGCAAGGCTCACGCGCACGCGCACGAGCTGGCCGCGCAGCAACGGTGCCAACGCCTTGCGCGCCGCGGCGGGATCGTTGTCTTGGATGGCGGCGAGCAGCACCGGCGAGCTGGCCACTCTTTCGGCGGCCGGCAGGGCGATCCGTCCGCCCGAGAGCTCGTGGTATACGTGTTCGGAGATCGTCCCGAGCGCCCTGGCCACCGCGTCCGCGCACTGTGGCGGGGCTTGGGGAGCGACAGCCGCGGCGCTCTCGGCACTGGTGGCGGAGCCGCAGCTCGTGAAGGCAAGCGCCAATACGGCGAGCGCGCCCAACAACGCCGCCTGTCGGCGTCGGGGTTTACGAGCGCGGAGGCGACGGCCGCGGAGGCGACGGCGCTTGGCCGGATGAGTCGCGAGGATCATCCGGCCAAGCGTACGCTGCCGACAGGGTCGGTCGGTTAGATATTTCTTAGGGGTCTTAGGTCTTTCGAAATGACCTGTACGTATCGATACCCCCTTACTGTGGGGTGGGGGATTTATTTTGGTGCCTAACCTTTACGCAAGCCTTCGCAAAAGGGGGTGTTTGTGGTCTTCGCCGAAAGAGTGTTAGGTCCACAAGAGTGTTAGGTCCACAAGGGTGTTGGGTTCGCAAAGGGCGTTGGGTCCACAAGGGGTGCAGGGTTCGCAAAGGGCGTTGGGTTCGTAAAGGGATGCCCGGACGCCATGCTCGCGGCGCCCGGGCACAGGCGTCTGGTGTTATTTCTTCTTGGCTTTGCTCCCCGCTTTGGCTTTCTTGCCCTTCGCTTTGCCGTGCTTGCTGTCCTTCTTGTCCTTCGTCGGGAGCGGCGTCGTCGGTTCCAGACGCGTGCCGCCCACATAGGAGGAGGCGGGGCAGTGAAGCGGGCGGCCCAGGTCGAACGGACCTGAGATCGCCTGCGTCGGGACGGCCTTTTCGAGGTAGATGTCGGTGACCGTCAGGAGCGGATCGAGATGCGGCGCCGCGCACAGCGCTTTGCCGATCGAGAACTGTCCGGTGATCGTCTCCCAACCGGCCTTGGTCGAGCCCTCGCAGTTATCCGACCAGCCCGGCAATTCGCCACCGCAGGAGAACGTGTCCGAGAGCGGCTGGTTTGTCGCGTTGCTGGTGACTAGTGGCGCTGCCTCGAAGCCGGTGAGCGGCACGTTCGACTGCAGCTGGTAACCGGTGATCGGGCCGTTGCAGTAGAACGTGTAGCGAACCTGCACTTCTTCGCTGCCGAGTTCGGGCGTGCCGGCAGATATGTGTCCGGAGCAGGTGAGGTTGTTCGGGCTTCCTTCGATTCCGACGGCTTCGGCGTGAGCCGAGGCGACGATCGCCATCGAGAGGACGATCGAGCCCACGATCGCGCCGAGCCAAAGGGAAGCTCGCTGGTGGACGGGTCGATGTGTGTGCAACGGGGGTCTCCGTTCGTTGTTTGACATGAAGGCGGAGGTTCAGCCGCCGGGATGCGACGCCGGCGAGCCCGAATCGATGAGATCCGGGAGCGGACGGCGCCGCGGTTGTGTTGATGCGGCCTGGGCCGCCTTCTTGGCCGTGGAGGCGGCACTGGCCGCTTTTCCACTTGCGCCGTAGACCGTCGCCCCGAATGACACGGTTGCTTGGTCGTTGGCATGGCCCAAGGGGAGGACTCCGAAGAGCAGCGAGATGCTCTTGGAGAGCGAGAAGTCGTTGAAGCTTTCCGCGACCCGCGCTCCGCTGCGTACGAATGGGGACAACAGCAACGCGCCGACAGGCTTAGTCGCGGCGCTCGCGGGCGAGGCCGGCGGGCTGTCTGGCACGATCACGATCAACCCTTCTCTGCTGTAGGCGCTAGTCGCGAGAATCTGAGGCACGACTTCCTTCAGAAATGCGTCGGCGGGCGCGAGCCCGGCCAGCGAGCCCGGTGCGCACGCAGCGGCTGAGCCATCGTTGCAAGCGGAAGGCGCGATCCAGCTAAGGCTCGGCGTGTCGGCGGGTGTCGCGAGGCTTGCCTGCAGCCGCGACAGATCGACGTCGTTGCTCGCGCACGCGCCTTCGCTCAGCAGCGAGTCGAAGTACACGAAGGGATTGCGGTAAGTGAGGTAGGGGTCACCGGGGGCGGGTGTGTGGTTGGGGTCGGGCGTGCCCAGTTCTGGCCGGCGGCATGTGACCGCGCTCGTAGGCTGTGATTGCGCACCGGGCGTCGTGCTGGTGGCGCTGAGTGAGCTGCCGGCTTGTGGCGCGCTCGGAGTGCCGGCTGGCTGGCTCGTGCCGCTGGGAGCACCGGCGCCCTGGGTCGCGCTCGCGCCGCTCTGAGTGCCGGCGGTGGGCGCCGTGCCGCTCGCAGGCGCGCCCTCTTCCATGTCCTGCACATAGGCCTTCCAACTCAGCGATCCGGCGGTTAGCTCGTCGGCGAGCGTCTTGACGGCTGCCGGGTACACGCAGCCAACGCCCTCGGCGAGGCCGGTGGTGGCGTTGATGGTTGGCGGCTGCAGTTCGCTGTAGGTGGGACAGTTCTGTTCGGTGTCGAGGTTCACGCTCTGTCCCGAGAGCAGTGCGATCCCGTTGCCAAGTTCGCTGCTCGAACTGAGCTCGTAGTTGCTGAGCAGCGTGCCCTTGGGCACGAGCTGCTTGGCCAGATACGGGTCGGCTGTGGGGTCAGCCAGGGCGGCGCTGAAGCTCGCACCTGACAGCGCGATCACCCACACGTGCTTGATCGGGGGCAGTTTGATCGGCGTTCCGGGGGCCGTTTTTTCGCTTTTGCCTTTCGAAGTTTTGGAGGCGCCTTCCGAGGAGCCACTTGTCGTGGATTCGCTGGAGCTTTCCGAGGAGCTACTTGCTTCGCTCGGTGCCGGCGCCGCTTTGGCTTCGTCTTTGGCGTTGCTCGTGGTTGCCGGTGGCGGCGTCGGTTCGCTTGCGATCGGGGGTGGTGTTGTCGCGATGCTCGTCGAAGTAGTCGTCGATGAGCCGCTGCCGGCACTCGCCACCAGTGCGGCAAGCGCGTGCTGTGCGAGCGTGGCGCTGTCGGCAGGCGAGCTGGCCGGACCAGGCCCAAGCGCGACGCCCGCGAGGATGCCCACGGCGAGCACTCCGGCCGCAAGCACGGCGGCCATGCCTCGCGACGGCGCTCCGGTGCCGAGGAAGGAGGCGCTTGCCCACCAGCTGCGCCCCTGCTCAGCCGTGGCACTGTTGGTCCCCGTGTCTGGCGGCCCCGTCGCGGCCCCCGTGCTCCGCGCCCTTGATTGCCACGTAGTTGCATCGGCGCCCCGTGCGCCAGTGCGCTCGCCGGGGCTGTTGGTCGCAGACAATGGCTTCCAGAAGGCGGCGAAGTCGAGGCGAGGCTTGCCATGCCTTGTTCCGCACTGCAGGCAGTAGCGCTGGTCCGCGACGAGCGTGGCGCCACAGCCCGCGCATTGCTCGCGCGGGCCGGGGGGCCTCTTGGAGGCTGAGTGTTTGTCTGGCTCTGCGGTCATCGTCTTGGTATGGCGCTCATTGCTCGTCGGTGTTGTCTGGATTCGGTGTGGTCGTTGTCGGGCGCTCGGGCGTGGATTGAAATGGTGCGGCGCTTCTTTCGGGAGTCCTCCGTGTTCAAGCTCGCGTGGCCTTCTTCATAAAATAGCTAATTCTGATCTTATTTATGAAGATTATGCTAGGCTGCCTCACAACACGCTGTCAACCATTCGAACGGAGTCCCTACTTCAATGCACCGATCTCGCCGTGTCACCGCCCTAGTCGCGGCGACTCTCACGCTCTCGATAGCGGTCCCTCAGGTCGCTCTCGCGACGAGCACGCTCTCGATCAGCGGAGCGACCGCGTCGTTCCCGCTCGTATCGCTGCTCGTCCAGAAGTACGACAAGCTCAACAAGAAGGTCAAAATCAAGCTTTCACAGGGCGGCACGCAGGTTGGCATTAACAATGTCGCCGCCGGCCGCGATTCGATCGCCGACGTCTCGCGCGATCCACTACCGACCGACCCCGCTGGCCTGAGCTTCTACCCGATCGCCAAGTACTACCTGTGCGTGGTCACCAACAGCGCAAACAAGTTGCCAAACCTCACGCAGGCGCAGACCGAAGCGATCTTCACGGGCAAGACCCGCGAATGGAGCAAGGTCCCGGGCGCCACGGCCACAGGGCCGATCGACCTGATCAGCCGCAACTCCACGGCCGGCACGCTCAGCAACTTCACGACGCTTTTGATCGGCGGCAAGAAAGTCTCCTCGCTGGCAGCCGAAGAGTCCTCCGAGGGCCTGCAGCGTCAGGCGATCGAAAAAGACCCAGGCTCGATTGGCTTCCTGTCAGGCTACTTCGCCAGTCAGGGCGTCAACGACGTCGCCTTCAACGGCGTCGGCTGCACGCTGGCCAACGCCACCGCCGGAAGCTACGCGGGTATCGCGCACTTCTATGAGGTGACGAAGGGCAAAGCAACGGGTGCCGCCTCCGCGTTCATCGGCTGGATCGAGAACAGCGCGGCCGCACAGAAGATCATCTCAACGCAGTGGATCTCCCTCAAGTAACAAGCCCATTGGCGCGCTTGCGCCAACCCTGGTCAGACCGCCGCGCCGAGCTCACGCTCGGCGCGGCGTCGTTGCTGGTGTGCCTGATCGTGGTCGGGATGGTCGCGTTCGTCGCGGTCCACGCCTGGCCGACGATCGAGCACAACGGCGGGTTTGCCTGGTTGGGATCAGGCGGCAATCTCGACAGTCAGCTACAGCGGATGTTCGACACGAGCGCTCATCCGCCGGCTTCTGCCTACCACTTGCGCGCGTGGCCGGTCATCTACGGCACGCTGCTCACAACCTCGATCGCGCTGCTGATCGCGCTGCCGCTCGCGCTGTTGTCCTCGATCTTCATCGTCGAGTTTGCTCCGTCGACCTTGAGGCGGGTAATGATCCCTGTCGTGCGCTTGCTGGCCTCGGTGCCGTCGGTCATCTATGGCTTGATCGGGATCCTCGTGCTCGTGCCGTATGTGGGCAATCACCTCGTCACCGGCGCGGAGAAGACCTCTGTGCAGGACACCGTCGAGTTGACGGGCGCCAGCCTGCTCGTGGCGTCGGTGGTGCTCGCCGTGATGATCACGCCGATCATGGTCGCGCTGATCAGCGAGGCGCTTTCCGGAGTGCCGGCTTCTTGGCGCGAGGGCGCGATGGCGCTTGGCGTGCATCGTCTGCGCGCCACGCTGGCGGTCAGCCTCAAGGCGATCCGTCCGGCAATAGTCGCGGCCGCGGCACTCGCGTGCGCCCGGGCGCTCGGCGAGGCGATAATGATCTTCATGGTCTCGGGCTCGCGCTCGTTTACCCCGAACCTGGATCACGGACCGTTGATCTTCCTGTATGAGCCGTTGCGCACGCTTGCCAGCGTGATCGTTGACAACAAGGAAGGCTTCGGCGGCTCGCCGGCGGTGAACTCGACGCTGTACGCCTTCGGCCTGCTGCTGTTGCTCTCGGCGATCGGCCTATCGATCTGCTCCTATCTGATCAAGTTGCCGTTGCGGCGCTACCAGGTGAAGTGATGGGTACGTTCCCCTCGGCGCTTGCGGGCGCGCAGTCAGAGACGCCTCGTCCCACGCGCGGTCGCGGCTCTTCGATGCGGGAATGGCGCTTGCTCGACCGGATCGTTCTGGGCGCCGCGTGGGCGGCCGGCCTCGGCTTGTGCCTCGTGACGGGGGCGATTGTCGTTTATATGGGTGTGCGCGGCTTTCAATACCTGCGCCCGGAGCTGCTTGTCACGAGGCCGCAGATCGCCGAAGACGGGAGCGTCTCGGGCGGCATCCTGGACCCGCTGATCGGAACAGCGGTGCTGACCGCGATCGGGCTGGCTGTAGCGCTGCCATTGGGCATCTGCTGCGCCGCGTGGATCATCGAGTACGGGAGGCCTTCCTGGTTCGCGCGGCTGGTCGAGTCCGCGATCGAGATCGTCGCCGGCACACCCGACATCGTGATCGCGATCGTCGGCATCGCGGTCTTCCAACTCGGGGTGCTCGCGCCTCTGTCGAGCCGCTCGCCCACAGGGGTTGTCACAGGTACGTCGTTCATCGCGGCCGGCCTGACGATGTCGCTGATCGCGCTGCCGCCGATCTATGCCGCCACGCGCGACGGATTGCAGGCGGTGCCGGCGCACATGCGCGAGGCGGCCTTCGCGCTCGGCAAGACGCGCATCGCCACGATCCGCCGTGTCCTGATCCCGAGTGTGCGCTCCAATATCGCCACCGGCACGACGCTGGGAATCAGCCGCATCGTGGGCGACACGGCGATCGTGGTCATCGTGCTCGGCGAGACCTTGCGCAACGAACCGCTCAACTCGACTCCGGTCCTTGGATTCCTGCGCGGCACGGGCTCGACGCTGACCAGCTACGTGTTCGACAACTCGCCGGCCGGCGAAGGCAAGGCCGCCGACAAGGCGTATGCGGCCGCATTCGTGCTGCTTTTGTTCGTTCTCCTCCTAAATGTCATCGTCGGCCGCATCAGTCGCAGGCAGGCCCACTCCAGCGGCTTGCAGGCCGGCGGCGGACAGACATGAACCTCGTCTTCGCGGATCGCCGGCTTCGAGTCTCGAGCGCTTGTCCTCTGCCGGTCTCGAGCGATCCCCCGGTATGGCCTCGCGGGAGGCGAGGGAAACCTTTGACAAAGCCGCCATTGGTTACTAACCTGACTGGTTCGATGGAGAATGTAGAAGATGAGCGCTGACAAGACACTACTCGACCCCTGGAGCCAGCTCGGAGAAGGCTGGAGCGAGGAGCTGGCCGCGCCCGCGCGCCCTAACGGCAAGGCACAGGCGATCATCCCGCCGGGACCGCCGCAGGCCATGCAGAACGACTTGGTGCCGCCGGTACGCACGATCGTGCTCGACCGTGAGCCGACGGCGGTGGCGCCGCCGCGGGAGCGCGAGTCGATCCGCCAGTCGCTGGCCGCCCAAGGTCCAGAGCGCCTGCGCCTGGACGACGTCAGCATCTACTACGGTGGCAAGCGCGCCGTCAACTCCGTCTCCATGTCGATCCATCAGGGCGAGGTCCTCGCCCTGATCGGCCCCTCCGGTTGCGGCAAGACGAGCCTGCTGCGCACGCTCAACCGACTCACCGAGTTGACCCCGAGTGCCTCGCGCTCGGGTGCGATCATGCTCGACGGCCAAGACGTCCACGCCTTGCAGGACACAAAGCTGCGCTCGCGAGTGGCGATGGTCTTCCAGCAGCCCAACCCCTTCCCGATGTCGATCTTCGACAACGTGGCCTTTGCCCTGCGCGAACAGTCGCGCAAGAAGCCGCGCCGGCGCGAGCTGGAGCCGTTGGTGATCGACGCGCTGCGACGCGCCGGACTCTACGAGGAGGTTGTAGGCGACCTTGACCGGCCCGCGCTGCGCCTCTCCGGCGGCCAACAGCAAAGGCTGTGCATTGCACGCGCTATCGCGATGCGCCCAGAGGTCCTGCTGATGGACGAGCCCTGTTCCGCGCTCGACCCGATCTCCACAGGCGTGATCGAGGAGCTGATCCACGAGTTGCGCCGGGACTTGGCCGTTGTGATCGTCACACACAACCTCGCGCAGGCCCAGCGTGTGGCGGACAAGGTCGCCTTCATGTACCTGGGCGAGATGGTCGAGTACGGCACGGCGGCACAGGTGTTCGAGCAGCCGCGCGCCGAGCGCACGCGCGACTATGTACGCGGCGCCTTCGGGTAAGAGTGCGAGTGCAAGCGATGCGCGCAAACGACGACCTCTCAGCAGGCGTTCCGCCGGGGCGAGCGTGAACGTCTTCCCGATCCAAACTCCACCCGAGAGCGACGGCGCCAAGTGCCCGAACTGCGGTGCCCAGATCGCCGCCGATCAGCGCTACTGCCTGGCCTGCGGCCAGCCCTGCTCGCCGGTGCGACTGCCGTTCCTCGACGTCCCGCAAGCCGAGAGCGAGCTGCGTCGCCCCGTGGCCTATGCCCCGCCGACCGCCGGCTACCTGCCGCCGCTGCCCGCAGACGACGGAGCGGTCGGTTGGCTGCGGCGCTACTCGGGCCTGTTTGGCCTGATCGCCGTGTTGCTCATGTGTGGCCTGATCGGCTTGCTCGTCGGTCACTGGCTGGCGCCGTCAAAAGCGTCGGGCCCATCGATCGTCAAGATCGAGGGCGCCCTGCCCGCGGCCGCGGCGACATCCGCTCCAACGACGACATCTTCCACGTCTACGCCAACGAGCCAAACAAAAGCTGCCACGAGCAAAAGCGCGCCGGCTACCGAAGCACAGGAAGTCAAAGAAGTGAAAGAAGCCGAAACGGCCAAGGCAAAGCCGAAGCCCGCGAGCAAACCGAGCGCCGCCACGCTTCAAAAACTGAGCAGCTCCAAGGGCAAAGCGCACCAGCAGGAAATCGAAAAGCTGACCTCCGGCGACAAACCGATCGAAACGGGCGGCTGATGGCCGAGCAGTCTCTCGTCCCCAGCGGCTCGCTGGCCGAGCTGCGCGATCGTCGCTTGGCGTTGGCCGAGCGTGTGGCCGGCCTGACATGGGACCTGGGCGGCCTCACCTACGAGATGGCGATTCGCGATCACTATCGCCTCGACGTGCTCAGCCGCCGCGCGGCCGAGCTGCAACAGGCAGACGCCGAGCTGGGCGAGGTGGAACGCCTGCTGGGCGCCGCCGAGGCGGGAGTCCACGGCCAGTGCCGCTCCTGCGGCGCCGTCCACAGCCGCGGCGCCGCCTACTGCTGGCACTGCGGAGCCAGCCTCCAGGTGGAGGCGCGCCCGGCGGTGCTCGCGCAGAATGATGCTGTGCAGACGCCGTCAGCTTGAGCGGAGCACAAGGCGCTAACACGGTATTGCCAATTGGCTATACTTCGTCCTATGGCGAAGGTCATGGTCTCTCTTCCCGACGACCTGCTCGGTGCATTGGACGCCGAGGCAAAACGGCGTAGCACCAGCCGCAGCGCCATTCTGCAGACTGGCGCTCGCCGGGAGCTGGGCCTGTTGCGCCGCGACCGCGAGGCTGTGCTCGGCGAGCTCGATCGCCTCTCCCGCAAGTGGGATGGTCCACTTGACTCCGCCGCGCTCGTACATGCAGAGCGCCTTCGCGACGGGTGAGCACCCCTCTCATCGCTCTCGACGGATGGCTCGTCGACGCGAGTATTGCCTTGAAGTGGTTCCTACCAGGAGACCACGAGCCCGACGGTGACCTTGCGCGAGCGACGATCGGCAGTCTGGGCATGCGCACCACAAGCCTGGCTTTTTACGAGGTTGGCAACATACTTACGCGGCACTCCGGTCTCGAAGGGGTTCAGATCGGCGCGGCGCTCGGACTGCTGGAAGACATTTGCGGCGACCCGATTGAGCTCACCTCCGCCGACCGTCATTCCGCGGCCACCCTTGCTCTCGAACACAGACTCACCTTCTACGACGCCTCTTACGCGGCTATAGCTAATCGCACGGGACGCCGGCTCATATCGGCCGATGGGGACCTGCTCGAGCCGAAACTCGCGGTCACGCTTCAACAGGCGCTGGTATGAGCAATCGCAAGGAGCGTGAGCACGGAGCCGGATCACCTGGACGTTTTCGTCGTCTGTATCTACTTGGACAGCCACGTCGCACGAGCTTGGTCCTGCTGATCGCGAGCATCGTCGCGGCGGCAGCCATGCTGGCAGTGGCTGATGCTCCGACTGTCGATTCTCGCGACGCTCATCTCACTTCACCTGCACCGCTCGAAGGCGCCTGCCCGATCTTCCCGGCCAACAACCCGCTCAACCAGGAAATCGCCCATGCCCCGGTCAACCCGAACTCGGCCAAATACATCGAAAGCATCGGCGCGGACATCCATCTGCACGCCGACTTCGGTACGCCCCCGAACTATGGCATTCCCTATGTAGTGGTCGGCCCCCACCAGCCGAGAGTGCCAATCCACTTCACCGAATACGGCGAAGAATCCAATCCGGGCCCGTACCCGATCCCGCCAAACGCGCCGGTGGAGGGTGCCGGAGAAGAAGGCGACCGGCATGTGCTCGTGTTGCAGGAGGGAGTTTGCAAGCTGTACGAGCTGTACTCGGCCCAGCGAACGGCGTCGGGCTGGGCCGCCGGCTCGGGCGCCGTCTTCAACCTGCGCTCCAACAAGCTGCGCCCCGAAGGCTGGACCTCGGCCGATGCGGCCGGCCTGCCGATCTTCCCGCTGCTGGCACGCTATCCGGAGGTGAAGTCAGGACAGATCGATCACGCGCTGCGAGTCACGGTGCCGGCCACCCAGCGCGGCTACATCCATCCGGCCACCCATTACGCATCCAGCAGTTCCGATCCGGCGCTGCCGCCGATGGGCTTGCGCCTGCGCTTGAAGGCAAGCTTCGACCTGTCCGGTTATCACGGTCAAGCTTTGGTGGTCCTACGCGCGCTCAAGCGCTACGGTTTGATCGTCGCCGACAACGGCAGCCCTTGGTACATAACGGGCGCCCCAAATCCAGCTTGGAACAACGAAGACCTGGATCAGCTCAAGCGGGTGCCGGGCTCGGAGTTCGAAGCGGTCAGCACAGGGCCAATACTCCACCACGGTTAGGGTGCAGGTGCAGCGTTCGATCGGGCCATGGCGAGGAAGCCCGGACTCGGGCAGAGCACGTCGTGCCGATTCGATTCAGGGCAGCAGACAGCTGCCTTACAGCCTCAGATAGCGCGGTCGCCCAGCGGTCGCGTTTTAACGCTGCTCGGTCGAAGCCGGGTCGCGCTGGGCGAAGGCCTCTTGGGCGCTTGACTGAGTCGATGCGGGCACAGGCGCCGGTGCTGCCTGCTGTGGAGTCGGTGGCGGCGCGGGTGCCTGCTGCGCCGCCGCTGGAGGCAACGTCGGCTGCTGGCCAGGCTGTTGCGCGCCGTGGCTGTGGTCTGTCGCCTCGCCGGTCACAGACTGCTTGAACTCGCGCATGCCGGTGCCGAGCGAGCGCCCGATCTCGGGCAGGCGCTTGGCGCCGAACAGCAGCAACAGAATCACGACGATGAAGATGATGTGAAGGGGGTTGTCGAGTCCCATTCACATCAGTCTAGGCGCTATTGGCGGAAGTTGGGCGATTTTCGCGTGAGGGCTCGTTTTGCGGGGGATCGGCGTCCCCGTGCTCACCGATCGTCCGCAAAACAAGCTGGCAGGCCACGAGCAGCATCAACAGCGCGAAGCCGATCCGCAAGACATTGCCTGACAAGACATTCGCCAAAGCCACGCCGGCCGCGATCCCAGCGATCGACAACAGCCCCATCAGCAGCGCATCTTTGCGGCGCACATTGCCATAGCCGTTCTGCTTGATCGTGCCGACGATCGCCACAGGCACGATCGCAAGCAGCGAGGTTGCCTCCGCCTGATGCTGCCCAAGGCCCAGCACGATCACCAGCCCGGGCACGAACAGCACGCCGCCGCCCACCCCGAGCAGCCCGCCGACGATGCCCGCGCACAGTCCGATCGCGATCGCGGCGATCATTGCGCCGATGCCTTCGCCGCGCCTGGCAGTCGATCTCGAAAGGGGCGATGCCCCCCGCGCGCGCGGGGGGGATGTGCCATCGGAGGATGGTGGCCGCCGGCGTAGGCTGGACGAACACCGATCATTGCGCCAGCAGCTCCACGGCGCTAGCCACGAGTACGGCGGCGAACAGCAGTGAGATCGAACGGGTCGCAAGCCGCTGTTGCAGCCAGGTGCCGATCAGCACCCCGCCTACGGCGGGAACCCCCATCAAGACTGCATCGAGCACGTGCAGGTTGCCATAGGCCCCCTGTGTGGCCGCGGCAAAGCCGGCGATGAACACGATCGCCGCGAGCGAAGTGCCCGTAGCCTCGCGTGGCCCGTAGCCGAGCCACACCACCAACAGGGGCACGATCACCGTGCCGCCGCCGACGCCGAACAGTCCGCTGAAGAGGCCGGCGGCGCTGCCGATCACCGCCAGCTTGAGTGCTCTATGGCCGCTCGGCTCGGGCTCTCGTTCAGCGGTCATGGGCAAGATGTGACCGGTCCGCCGCCACAGAGCGCCATACTAAAGGTCGTGTCCCCGGCCGCCCTGCTTGTGGAGGCGCTTGAGCCGCTCCGCTCCGACCCCGATCATGCAGCCGTGCTGCTCGATATCGACGGCACGCTTGCCCCGATCGTGCGCCACGCCGCCGACGCGCACGTGCCCGAGGCGACGCGCACGCTGCTGATCGAGATATCCAAGCGCTACCGGCTGGTGGGCTGTGTCAGCGGACGCCGGGCCGCAACGGCGCGTCAGATCGTCGCGATCGGCAGCATCGCCTACATCGGCAATCATGGCGGCGAGCTGCTGCGCCCAGGAGCCACACGCGCCGAGCTTGACCCCGAGCTGACGGCTTGGGCGGAGCGCGTGCGCGGGTTTGCGCGGCGCGCGCTCACCCCAGAGCTGCATCGCGCGCGTGTGCGCAGCGAGGACAAGGAGGCGATCGCCGCCTTTCATTGGCGCGGCGTCCCTGACCAGCAGGTCGCGGAGACGCTGGTGCATGAGATCGCCGAGCGTGCCGAGAACGAGGGCTTTGCCGTTCACTGGGGCCGGATGGTGCTAGAGGTGCGCCCCCCCATCGCGCTTGACAAGGGCCTGGGCGTCAGCGCGCTTTTGCAGAGCGTCACAGATCGTGACGACGCCCAGTCGATCAAGACCGCCCTCTACGTGGGCGACGACAGCACCGACCTCGACGCCTTCCGTGCCCTGCGTGCCCTCGTCGACGCCGGCACGTTGGAGCTGGCGGTGCGCGTCGCGGTCGGCTCGGAGGAGACGCCGCCGGAGTTGGCCGAGCAGGCCGACTTGATCATCGATGGGCAGAGCGGCGTGCGTGGCCTGCTCCAGGCTCTCCTATGAGCGCCGTCGCAGTGTCCAGCCGTCCACTCTGGCGCGCGCGCTGACGCGATACGAGGCGTGCACTTCGTCGACTTCCTCAGGGCCACAGTCCTGCTCAGTGCAGCCGCCGCCACGGCGCTAGTGATCGTCACGGTGTTCTCCGCCGCGCCTTCTTCGGATTCGACGATCGTGCCGATCTCGGTCGGCTGGTGGGTGCTCGCCGCCGCGATCGGGCTGTGGCTGGGCCGCCGCGCCGAGGTTCACCCGCCGATCGCGCGCCTGCTGCGCGAGGCCAAGACGAGTACCGCGCTACCCGAGTACCGCCCGGGCGCCACGCTGCTGAACCGCCTGTGGCCGCTGTTGCTGTTCACGGTGGTGGCCGGCGGGCTGGCCTTCCTCGCCCCGCAGATCCCAGGCATCGGCGCGGGCTTCGCGATCGCGGTGGCGCTATGGTGGCGCCGCCAGGACGCCGCCGTCGCGGCGATCGAGGAGCGCGACGGGGTCCGCTTCCATGTCCTGCGCACATCTCCGCTGCGCGCAATCGCACTGGCACGCACTCCGGGCTTCAAGGCCCTGCGCCCGGAACGCGTGGGCGGCGCCACCACCTGAAAGGCGAGCGGGCGCGAAGGTGAGCTCCGGTTCCGAGTCGAAGGCGCGTCGTCGTGTTGGCGCCTCTGCATCTGTCGACGTTCTGATCGTCTCGCTGGGCGCGACCGGTGGCCTGCGTGCGGTCGACGACGAGCTGCTCGCCTCGCTGCGTCGCGCCGGCGCGAGCGCGACGCTCGTACGTACCGAGCCGCCGGCGCCGGTACGCACGCTGATGCTCACCGACCTGCGCTGGGCGCGCGCCGCAAGACGAGCAGCCATGGTCGAGCTCGCGCGCACGCCCGCACGCGCGTTGATCTACTCGACGACCACCGCGGCCTTGCTGTGGCCGCGCCCGGGCGCGATCCGCTTCGACGCGCCGGCCGCGGCCAACCGCCCGGGACGACACGGTATGTGGCAGCGTCCGCTGGAGCGTCGTCGCCTGCGTGAAGCGCCGCTCTTGCTCGCCCAAAGCGAGGGCGCTCTGCTGGAGGTTCCGGCGGCTGTGCGCGACACCCGTCAGCACGCGGACGCACTCGTTCTGCCTGTACCCGTCGAGCCGTCTGGGCTGCATGAATCGCACCCCTTGCGCGATGTAGGCAAATCGAGTGCATCCCAACGTTTGGGCGAAGCAGACAAGACGAGTGAATCACGCATTTCAGATGAATCACGCAAATCGAGTGAATCACGCGCTGTGCGTGACATCGCCGCGATCACATACGCCACGAACCCGGCCAAGAAGGGCCTGGACGTCGTGCTTGCGGCGTGGCGGCAGGCGGCTAGGCCAGGCGAGGAGCTACTGGTGGCGGGTATCGATGAGCGCGAGCTGTTCCGCCTCGGCTATCGAATCCCCGCCCAAGGCGTGCGCGTGCTCGGGACTCTGGCTCACGAGGATTACCGCACGCTGCTGCGCCGCGCGCGGGTATACATATGCGCGGCGCGGCGCGAGGATTACGGCATCGCCCAACTCGAGGCGCTGGCCGACGGTTGCATGCTCGTGACCACCACCTCTCCCGGCCCTTATGTGGCGCTGCCGATCGCCCGCGAGCTGGACGAGCGGCTCGTTGGGGACGATCTCGGCGCCGCGATCCGCACGGCACTCGACGAGCCCTCGTCGGACTATGCCGAGCGCGCGTTGAGCGCGCTGGCGCCGTTTCGCCGCGACGCTGTCGATCGGTATGTCGCAGAGCAACTACTGCCGCGACTGCTTGCGTAGTCGCGCGAGCTGCTCCCAGGAGCGCGTGTTAGCCACGTCGGCGGTGCTCAGCCACGCGCGCCGCGCGGTCGCCACGCCCCAGCGCATTACCTCGAAGCGCTCGGTGCCGTGGGCGTCGGAGTCGATCACGACCGTGGCCCCCGCGCGCGCGGCGGCCCGCGCGTGCACGTCGCCCAGATCGCGGCGCCGGGGGTTGGCGTTGATCTCGAGCATCGTGCCCGTGCGCAAGGCGGCCTCGATCACTGCGTGCATGTCAAGTGCATAGGGCTCGCGCCGCTCGATCATGCGCCCGGTCGGATGCCCGATCGCGTCGACGAGCGGGTGCTCCATCGCCGCGACCATGCGCTCGGTCATCTTCTGTTCGTTCATGCCGAAGGCGGTGTGCACGCTGGCGATCACCCAGTCAAGCTCTCCCAGCAACTCGTCCTCGTAGTCGAGCGAACCGTCGGGCAGGATGTTCACCTCGCTACCGGCCAGGACCCTGATCCCCTCAATGCTCGCGTCCACCTCGCGTATGTGCTCAATCTGAAGGCGCAGCTCCTCAGCTGACACGTCGTTGCCAAACCCGTGCGAGGCCGAATGGTCGGTGATCGCCACGTACTCATAGCCGCGGTCGCGAGCGGCAAGTGCCATCTCCTCGATCGTGTTGCGCCCGTCGGAAGCGACGGTATGACAGTGCAGATCGCCCTTGATGTCGCTCAGCTCGATCAGCTTGGGCAGGCCGGTGGGAGCCGAGTCGGCGGGGTCCTCCGTGCTGGCGGAGCGTTTGCGTTCCGGAGCCGCGGCCAATGCGGCCGCGGCCAGCTCGCCGCGGTCCTCGCGCAGCTCCGGCTCGATGTAGGTAAGGCCAAGTCGTGCATACACCTCCCGCTCGCTCGCATATGCGTTCGTGGCCCCGGTCGCGTCATCCTTGATGGCGTACTCGGACACGTGCAAGCCTTTGCGCACCGCCATTTCGCGCAGGGCCGCGTTGTGCTTGCCCGAGCCGGTGAAATGCTGCAGCAGGTTGCCGAGTTGGCCGGGCTTGGCGATACGCAGGTCGACGCTTACACCGGAGTGAGTGCGTCCCTTTGCTCCGCTCTTGCCGGCGGAGCTGACGCTCTCGATCTCCGCCAGCGTGGCGAGGCTCTTGGCGAGTGTCACGGGTTTTCGCGTCACCGCGATCAGGTCGACGTCCTTGACGCTGTCGGCCATGCGCCTGGCCGAGCCGGCGATCAGCACCTGGGTTCCCTCGCCCCCGAGCTCGGCAAGGCCCTTGGCCAGCGTTTGCCCCAGCTCCAGCGCGTCTGGTAGCAGCAGGCGCCGCGAGCGCTCTACAGGATCGGTGGGCATCCGCTCCAGCGCTTCGATCACGCTCGCCTCGAACTTCGCGCCGAGGCCCCTCACGCCCTGAAGCTTGCCCGCAAGTGCGGCTTCGCGCAGCGAGTCGAGCGAGTCGATGCCGAGTTGTGCGTGCAGCAGCCGCGCCCGCTTCGGTCCGAGGCCGGGCAGGCGCGTGATCGCGATCAGCCCGGTCGGCACCTTCGCGCGCAGCTTCTCCGCCGCCGGAATCGTGCCCGTGTCCAGCAGCGCGAGGATCTTCTGCTCGAGTGTTGCGCCGATGCCCGACAGCTCGGAAACGCGACCGGCACGCGCCAGTACGGCCACCGACACGGGCGCCTCGCGCACCGCGCGCGCCGCGTTGCGGTAGGCAAGCACGCGGTGCACGATCGCGCCGTCGAGCTCGTACAGGTCGCCAAGCTCCTCCAGCGCTTCGGCGATCGTCGAGTTGGGCAGCTCTGCCGCCACGCGCTCAGGACACCGCGTTCGTGCCGAGCGCTTTGCGTCGAGCGTCGGCTGAGGGTGCGCCCCGCGACACTAGCTCGCGCCGATCGCGACGACGGTGTTCGGTGCGAGTCGCAAGCGTGCGCGATGGGCACGAACCGTGACCCAAGCGCCTGCTTCGCCCGAGCTGGACGTGCTCAGCGTCTCGCTGCGCACGCGCGCGGCCACGCCCGTGACCCCGACTTCGTAGGTGAGCGGCTTGGAGGAGAAGGAGCTGACGATCGTGTTCGTGTGCCGGCCGTCGGATACCACGGCGGCGAGGACGCCCGGAACGCGCGCGGCCGGCCCGATGCGGCTACCGAGCGGTATCCAGCGGTGCAAGAACAGCAGCGCCTGCCCGAGCGGCTGCAGCGTGACGGTGCCGTTCGCGTTGAACACGAGCGGGTCGTAGCTGCCACCGGCGGAGTGGAAGCGCACCTGCTGGAAGCCGCCGAGCAGCGCGGCCACCACATAGCGCGCCGCCCACACGCCTGCCACGGGCGTGTTCGATACGCCCGGCTTGCCACCGCAGGAGGCGCTGTTGCTCTCGGAGACGATCGCCGGCCTGTGCAGGGTATGCGCGAGGTTCAAGAGCCAGGAGTACTTTTCGACCAGGCCAACGCTTGCGTGCTCGATGAGCAGACGGGCCGCCGTGGTCAGGGGCGCCCCACAGGCGGAAGTTGGGTAAGCGTGGACGTCCAACACGTCCGGTGGGTCGCCGCTCAGCGTCGGCTCGAGTGCCGTGTCCCAGCCGATCCCGGCGAGGTCGGGACCCTCGATTCGGACCTGGCCGAGCATTGCCCTACGGCTCTGCCATTCGCTTGCGTACTCCTCGGCCGTCCACGGCGACGGGCGAAAGGCTGGGATCGTGACACCGGGTTCGTCGGGGAAGATGTGGCTGATCCCGTACAAGTCGGGCTCGTTACCGAGCGAGAAGCTGAGCTGTGCCGCCGGGATCGCCTGCTCGGCCGCGGCGATCGTCGTGAGCTCGTCCGCGAGCGGGCTCGTCGCGAAGTTGAGCCCAACGGTGACCTGCACGCCGCTCTGGCGTGCCAAGCAGCCGAGCGCGGTCCAGAAGGAGGGAGGGATGAAGTAGCGGTAGGCGGCCGTTGGTCCGGCAAGGTCCTGCGAGTCGCCGCCGATGCGCAGTGAGGGAGAGCCGAGCTCGCGCAAAGTCGCCACCAGCGCCGGGCTGGGGCACGCCCCCGGACCGAGCGCCTTCTCCATCAGCGGATACTCGAACGACAGCCCAAACGGCGAGCGCTGAACGAGCATCGCGTGCGCGTTGCGTGGAAGCGAATGGCCGGTCGCTGTCGATGAGCCGGTGGCGGCAAACGATTCGGTGTGGCCCAGGGCAACGGAGTCGCCTGGAGGCGAGTCGAAGTGTCGCGCGCCAGCCGGCTCCACGGCGAAGATTTGAAGTCCCACGACGAGCAGGCCCGCCGACAGAGTGGCGCGCCACCAACTCATCCCCGCCTATCATAACCGTGCGAATGCTTCCTACTCGTGCCACACGCCGCCTTGCGGCACTGCTGGCGTGCTTGGCTCTCGGGGGTCTGCTCGCGGCGGTTGCGACCGCCGCCAAGAGCCCCGCTCCGAGGGGCGCCAAGGCCAGCGTGTCCTACCGCTTCGGGCTGTCCGACTACGAACCGAGCACGTTCTCCGACCCACGCGTGGGCGAGCTCGGCGTGCACCTTGCCCGTGACGTCGTGCCTTGGAACGTGGCGCTCAACAAGCGTGACCTGGCCCAGGCCACGACCTGGCTCGACGCCGTCAAGCACGCCTACCACATCACTCCGCTGATCACTTTCCAGCACGCCGACAACAACGGGCGGGCGCCGAGCCCCGGTCAGTTCTTGAATGCTTTCAAGCGCTTTCGCAAGCTGTTCCCCTGGGTGACGGAGTTCGTCCCCTGGGACGAGGCGACCCACGTCACGCAGCCCACGGCCCACCATCCTTGGCTCGCCGCCGAGTACTACAACGTGCTTGCCGCCAACTGCCGCGGCTGTGAGATAACCGCGCCGGACATCCTCGACTCCGACGGCAACGTCGAGGCTTGGATTGGCTCATTCCTCGAACGTGCCCACCCATATCCGAAGATCTGGCCCTTCAACCCTTACAGCAGCGTCAGCACCGACAGTCCCGCGTTGATCGAAGACTTCCTCGCGGCGACGCGCGGGCAGGTGTGGTTCAGCGAGATCGGCGGAGTCGTTTGGTGGCGCTTCAAAGGCAAGCTGATCGATCACGGCGAAGCGTTCGCCGCCAGGTCCGCGGAAAACATCTTCAAACTCGCCAAGCTCAGCCCTAGGATCACGCGCATCTACTACTACCACTGGCGCTCTCCGGGCACCCCAACGGCCAAGGCGGCAAGGAAGGCGACTTGGGATGCCGGGCTCATAAAGGCCAACGGCGCCGCCCGCCCGGCGCTGTACGTGGTTGCGCGCGAACTTCACCGCAGCATCCAGAAATCGATCCCGAAGGTCTTCTAGCTGAGTTCGAACGCCGCCGTGTGCCGGTCGCGCCAGTAGATCGTCACCGGGCACGCGCCACCCGAGGCGGTCACGGTGCAGGTTCCGTGCGTGATCGCGGCTCCGGGGGCCGCAAGGTGTTGGTGCTCCGGGGTGAGCCAGATTGTCGTGTGCAGCGTCGTCTTGGCCGGCATGCTCATGCCGAGCTTCACCCCTGTCGCGGTAGCGCGTAGCGTCCAGCTGACGCGTCCCAGCACGCGACCGCCCGCGGCTCTGTAGCGGCCGAGCAGCAGCACCTTGCGACCCGTGCCATGCACACCCGAGAAGGTGGGGGTCGCGACTGCGCCGTCGGCGTAGGTGAGCGCCCAGGTGCTCGACGGCTTACCGTGGATCGGACGTAGCGCCAGCAGGTCATGCCAGCCGGAGGGGGTGTCGCTCAGCTTCACAGCGACGAGACCCTGCGCACCGCGTGGGTCGCTGCTCGTGGCGCGTCCGGCGAGCTCCCACCAGACGCTTCCCGAGCGGCCCCACACAAGACCGCTGGAGGCGAGGTCGTCGACGAGCAGTTCGCGGTTATCGGCGGGCAGTGGTGCTTGCGACCCCTCGGTCGCCGGCCACTTGGCCAGTGCGTCGGAGAGCAGCCACAGCGTCAGGCCCTCGTATTGGTTCAACGCGGCGTAGCCGTCCATGATCGAAGGGCTCCAATCAAAGCCGAGACCGGGGACGATCGGCAGCAGGCCACTGGGCTGGAGCGGGTAAGCGGCCTGCAGGTAGGAGACCGCGCGCTGGGCATATGAACGCCAGGCGCCGCCGCCCGCCGGGTCGATCGCCGCGTGCCTGGCACCGAGCGCCGCCGCGGCGGCTTGCACCCATGACTGGTCGAGCGAGCGGCCTGAGAGCGAGAGCTGCCCGTCGGGAGCCATCATCTCGAGCGCGTAGCGGTCGGCCTGACGGCGCAGTTTCGAGACCGCCGGCCCGATCGTCCGCGGATCGCTTTCGCCGATGCTCTCCAGCATGAACGTCGAGAACAACTCGTATGAGACAGGCTCTGAGCCCGGGTCTGAGAGCTCGCGCGCGGTTCCCCCCGCCGGGGAGCTCGTTAGCGCAACCGGCGCCCCGGGCTTCGTGTGGGTGCGTAGTTCGCCGGCGGCGAGACTCTGAAGCGGCGCGCCGGCGTGCGTGACCGCCAACTCGAGGTTGGTCCGGATCTGTGCCCCCACGGCGGCGGGCGTGACTGACAGCGATTCCGGCTCGCCTTCGATGTGGTCGCTCAGCAGCAGCGCGGCGCCGGCCGCCCACACCAGGCGCCAGTTGCCGTAGCAGCCCGGCTCGGTGAGGCAGCTGCTTTCGGTGGGCGGTCCGATCTGCCCGGCTCGCCACGCAAGTGGTGCCTGCAGCGTCGCCCACACGTCCGCGGGGAACAGGCCTTGCTCGCCATCGTGGATCACGGCGGCGATCGCCAGCAGGTTGAAGGGATCGTTGGGGATCGGCAGCGTCAAGGCCGAGCTGAGGATGCGCTCGCCGGCACTTTCCAGGCCGCTGTCGCCGCTGCCCTTGGCCTGCTTGAGCATTACGTCGGCGAGCAGGATCACACCATAGTTATCGCCCGTGTCGACAGGATTGAGCGGGTCGGCAACGCGCCCGTCGGCAGTCGTATATGGCTCCCAGGCGCGCGCGACCGACGTTATGTAGCTGTTCAGCTCACTGGCGCTCACACTCTGCCTCGGCGCGTCTGCCCATGCTGTGCCTGCCCACAGCAGGGCGATGAAGATCGAGACGGCCGCAACCGCAATGAATGGCCTCGGAATCATGAGCTTGAGGCGCAGCCCGCGCCAGGCAGTGTGTTTCGCCGGGAGGCGCATCGCCACCTGCCACGCTTTAGGGTACGCATCCGTGAGTCCTGCCGATCCACATGCTGAGCGCGACGTCCCCTGGCTGATCCTGCCCACCTACAACGAGGCCGAGAACATCGAGGCGATCGTGACGGCGGCAGGGGTTGTGCTGTCGCGGGCAAACGACGACGCCTACAAGATCCTGATCGTCGACGACGGCTCCCCCGACGGCACGGGCGAGATCGCAGACCGGCTTTCGGCGGAGCGCGAGCAGGTCGAGGTGCTGCACCGCACCGAGAAGAACGGCATCGGCCCTGCCTACCTGGCGGGCTTTGCCTACGCGCTCGACCACGACGCCGCCCATGTGATGGAGATGGACTCCGACTTCTCCCACGATCCGGCCGATCTTGCCCGTCTGCTCGCGGCGGTGCGCTCCGGCGCCGACCTGGCGCTCGGCTCGCGCTACGTGCCGGGCGGCGGCGTGGTCGATTGGAGTCTGCTGCGGCGCTTCATCAGCCAGGGCGGCTCCACCTACGCGCGCTGTGTTCTGGGTCTGCACGTAAAGGACCTCACCGGCGGTTTCAAGTGCTTCAAGCGTGAGGTGCTCGAGGCAATTCACTTCGACAGCGTGCGCTCGCAGGGCTACGCGTTTCAGGTCGAGCTCACCTATCGCGCCGCGCGCGCCGGCTTCAACGTGGTCGAGGTGCCGATCGTCTTCAAGGACCGCGAGCTCGGCCAGAGCAAGATGTCCTGGTGGATCGCCGCGGAGGCGATGTGGCTGGTGCCGCGCCTGCGCTTCGGAGCGCAGCCGCCCGCGTCACCGGTACGTGCGACGACACAAAGCGAGACACAAGGCGATGTACACGCGGCGTCCCCAGGGCCGCGTACCTCGCCTCGCACCTGACGCCAGCGTCGGGCCTGACCGCGCGCCCCTCCCCCTGAGCGCCGCCATCTCCCCGCTCACGTGGACGTGCGCAGCGGCCGATGAGAGACCGTGGACGCCTCTTCATACGCGCTCTACCACGGTGTTCGTCGTACGCGCACGACGCTGCGTGCCTGGCAGCGCCGGCCCTTGCCCGTGCTCGGCAGTTGGGTGGCCGGGTCGCTGCTTGCGGCCATCGGCCTGCTGCTGGCGGTGCTCGTCATCTCCGAGTTGTTCACCAACTACGTGCAGCCGATCGAACTGCAGCCCCCCTTCGCGGTGGGCGATCTCAACGACGTCGTTGCCGTCGTCTCCCACAACCTGCTGGTGCTTGCGCTGCACGCGGCCGCCTGCGTCGCGGGCTTCATCGCCGGCAGCTCGCTGCCGTTGCAAGCCGAGGGCAAGAGCGGGGTCTCGCTGTGGGTCCACGAGCATGGTGGGCGCATCGCGATCGCCTTCGTGGTGTGCGCCACGACCTTTTCGCTGTCGGCCCAGGCCTATGTGCTTGGACATACGCTCGCCGGTGTCGCCCACTTCATGAAGGTCTCGCCGGCGCTGCTGTTGCTCGGTGTGCTGCCGCACGCGATCCCCGAGCTGATGGCGCTGTTCCTGCCGCTTGCCGCGTGGATCATCGCCAGTCGCCGTGGAGAGTGGGATCAACTGCTTGCCGCGACCGTCGTGACGGTTGCGATCGCGCTGCCGTTGCTCGTGCTCGCCGCGCTGATAGAGGTGTACGTCTCACCGCATCTGTTCACCGCGCTCACGGGCCTGCACCCGCCGATCGTCGGTAGCTGGGAAGGGGTCACGGTGAGCGTCAGCAAATGAGGCCTGCTGCCGGCGGCCGGCCGATGGGTGGCCGTCCGTCCGCGCACGTCTGGGCTGACCGACGCCCCCGCGCACGCGGCTGGCTGGGCACCACCCTGAAATGTGCTGCTTTACTTTGTATAGTGAGTGGAGGCGAGACGGCTGAGGCCGACTTCCCCGTAGCGAACGGCCACCCGATAGGAGATTCTCATGGCAGGCACCCTCAACGAAGTCACCGACGCCAACTTTCAGGCCGAGGTCGTCGAGTCCGAGAAGCCCGTGCTCGTCGACTTCTGGGCTCCCTGGTGCGGACCTTGCCGCGTGGTCGGCCCCGTCCTGGAGGAGATCGCCTCCGAGCGCGAGGACCTGCGCATCGTGAAGCTGAACGTCGATGAGAACCAGCAGACGGCAGCGGCCTTCCAGGTGCTGTCGATCCCGACGATGATCCTGTTCAAGGGTGGCCAAGCCGTGAAGACGGTCGTAGGGGCGTACCCGAAGAAGAAGATTGAGTCCGAGCTTGACTCGGTGCTCGCTGCTGCGTAGGTAAGTCCGCAAAATGGCGATGCCCCTCGCGCGCGCGGGGGGCCACAGCGCTTTTTGAGCAGCTATACCGCGCGACTGAGGGCGATCACGAGCTGGAGCCCTTCGATCTCGGTCTGCTCGCGATAGTCCATCGCGGCTGTGTCCCCGTCGCCCGAGCCCAGGCTGACGGCCAGCGTCTCGCCGCTGACATACGCCTCGTGCTCGCGCGCGGCGTCCAGCAGCGCCGCGTCGCCGCCCAGCACCAGCTCGATGCGGTCCTCGACCTCGAGGCCCGCGCCCTTGCGGGCGTTCTGCACCGCGTGCACGATCTCGCGCGAGCGCCCCTCGCGCAGTAGCGAGTCGTCGATGCTCAAGTCGAGCGCTACCGCGTGCGCCCCCTCGCGCTCGACCGAGTAGCCCTCGGGCGCCTTCATCGTCAGGATCACGTCCTGCTCGGCGAGCGTGTGCTCGCGATCGCCGACCGCGATCCCGATACTGCCGCCACCGCGCACAGCGGCCGCCACGCGGGCCGGGTCGAGTGCCGCGATCGCCTTGGCCGCGAGCGGCATGTCTTTGCCGAACAGCGGGCCCAGCGTTCGATAGTTGGCCTTGAGCTCGTACTCGCCCAGCTCGTCCGCGGCCTCCACGAAGCGCACCTGGCGCACGTTGAGCTCCTCGCGCACGATCTCCACCAGGCGCTCGATCGCGGCGCGCTCGCGGCCGTCTGCCACCACAACCGCCTCCGCCAAAGGCTGGCGCACCTTGATCTTCGCCTGCGCCCTGGCGCCAAGGCCGAGGCGCACGGTCTCGCGCGCGATCGCCATCGCCTGCTCGAGCGACTCGTCACGCGCCGGCAGGGCGTTACCGGCAGGGAAGTCGCAGAGGTGCACGCTGGCAAGCGCGCCATCAAGGTTGTCGTAGATCTCATCGGCCACGAACGGGCAGAAGGGAGCAAGCAGCTTGGAGACGATCAGCAGGCACTCACGCAAGGTCGCGAATGCCCCCGCGTCGCCGTCCCAGAAGCGCCGGCGCGAGCGGCGTACGTACCAATTGGACAGGTCGTCCACGAGCTCCGCGATCGCGCGACCGGCTGTTGTCGCGTCGTAGGCGTCCAGGCGCTCGGCCACCACTTCGGCGGTCCCAGCCGTGCGGGACAGTGCCCAGCGATCCAAGTCGACTACGGAGCGGGGAGAAATTCCGCTCCCGGAAGCCTCGCGTCCCGTCGCGTCGGCTCCCTCAGCCCCAATCGACTCGATCCCTTGCATGCTTGGCGAGGGATCGAAATTCGCGTTGGCATTTGCGCCAAGCACATCCGCGTTCGCATTCGCGTACAGCGTGTAGAAGAAATACGTGCTCCACAGCTGCTTGAGGAACAGGCGCACGCCCTCGCCGATCGCCTCCTCGGAGAAGCGATAGCCGTCCCAAGGTTGCTTGGAGGTAAAGAAGTACCAGCGGAACGCGTCGGCGCCGTACTTGTCGAGCACCTGCCAGGGCTCGACGGTGTTGCCCTTGGACTTCGACATCTTCTGGCCGTCGCCGTCGAGGATCAGGCCAAGGCAGATCACGTTCTCATACGAGGACTTGTCGAACAGCAGCGTCGAGACGGCCAGCAGCGAGTAGAACCAGCCGCGCGTCTGGTCGAGCGCCTCGCAGATGAAGTCCGCGGGGAATTCTTTTTGGAATTGTTGGGCGTGCTCGTGGGGGTAATGGTGCTGGGCGAAGGGCATCGAGCCCGAGTCGAACCACACGTCGATGACCTCAGGCACTCGCTTCATCGGCTTGCCGCACACCGCGCCCGTGGGCGCTCCGGGCTGCTCGTGTGACTCGCCGTCGGTCGATGGGATGGATAGAGGGTCGTGCTCGTGGGTGCACGTGAGCACCACTTCATCCACGTAGGGCCTGTGGTGGTCTTCAAGTGTCGTGCCAGAGAGCTGCTCCAGCTCGGCGAAGGACCCGATCGTCAGCGTGTGCCCGGCCTCGCAGCGCCACACCGGCAGCGGTGTCCCCCAATAGCGCTCACGCGAGAGCGCCCAGTCGACGTTGTTTGACAGCCAGTCGCCGAAGCGCCCGTGCTTGATGTGCGGCGGGTACCAGTTGATCGTCTCGTTGTTGGCCATCATGCGCTCGCGCAGCTTGGAGGTGGCGATGTACCAGGAGGGCTTGGCGTAATAGATGAGTGGGGTGTCGCAGCGCCAACAGTGGGGGTAGGAGTGCTCGTAGGTTTCGACGGCAAGCAGCATCCCGCGTTTGTCGAGATCTTCGATCAGGGCACTCGTTACCTTTGGATCCTTGACCAGCAGACCCTCGAATGATTTGTCGTCATAGCCGCGCAGACGACCGTCAAAGGTGCCGTCGGGTCTCACAGGGTTGTAGAGCGTGTGAGGGTCGGTCGGATCGAATATCCCCGCCGCCGCGGCTGCCCTGAAATCGTCCTCACCGAAGGCGGGAGCGATATGGACAAGGCCGGTTCCGTCCGAAGTTGTCACGAAGTCGCCGGCGATCACCGGTACACCGCCCGGCTCTCGGTCGCTCATCTTGAAGATCGGCCCGCGGTAGTGGGCGCCGATCAGGTCGCTTCCCCGGAATGTGTCAATGACCTCGGCGTCCTCGCCGAGGACCGACTGCGCGAGCGCTCGCGCCACTACATAGACGGACTCCTCCGATGCCCGATCGCGATGCGCCTCGCGTTTGCCCGGAGGCTCCTGTCCGTCGATATGCGCCTCGACGTGTGGTCCTCGACGCGCGCGTACGTACTCGACCTCGGGACCTGCCGCGACGGCCACGTTCCCAGGCAGGGTCCACGGCGTCGTCGTCCAGATCAGCAGCTTGTCGTTCGCCTTCAACGGCCCGTGGTCGGCCGCGATCGGCAAGCTCACGTACACCGACTGATCGACCACGTCCTTGTACCCGAGCGCCACCTCGTGCGATGAGAGGGCCGTGCCGCAGCGGTAGCAGTAGGGCACCACCTTGTGCCCCTCGTACAGCAGCCCCTTGTCACTGATCGTCTTCAGCGCCCACCACACCGACTCGATGTAGCTCTCGTCCAGCGTCCGGTAGGCGTGCTCGAGGTCGACCCAGAAGCCGATCCGCTCGGTCAGACGGTCCCACTCCTCCAGGAACTCGAACACGGAGTCGCGGCACTGCTCGTTGAACTCCTTGATCCCGTACTGCTCGATCTCGGTCTTGCTTTTGATCCCGAGCTTCTCTTCGACCGCGATCTCAACGGGCAGCCCGTGGCAGTCCCAGCCGCCCTTGCGCTCCACGCGATAGCCGCGCATCGTCTTGTAGCGCGGATAGATGTCCTTGAACACACGCGAGAGCACGTGGTGGGAGCCGGGCCTGCCGTTGGCGGTCGGGGGCCCCTCGTAGAAGACCCACTGCTCGGCCCCGTCACGGTTGCGCAACGACTCGCCGAAGACGTCGCGCTCACGCCAGCGCCCAAGCACTTCCTGCTCGAGCTCGGGCAGCTCCTGGCGGGCGTCCACCTCACGTGGCGGTACCAGGGGGTGTCTCGGGGGAGCGGTCACTGGCGCCTCATTGTAGGTGCGGTGCCGCTCGCACCGTTGCGGGGCTAGGTCGGTGCGAGCGCTGCTCGTACCGGTGCCGGGGCGGCTTGCGGGGGCCGGCCCGCCGTACGGTTGGCCGATGGCAACCACAGTTCCGTCATCTGGTACCGTCGCCCGCCCAATGCCTTGCTTTTCACACCGTGTCGTGGCGATCGTGCGAGCCACCATCGCCGGATTCGTGCTCGTGCTCGTGGCAACGCTGTGTGGCTGCGGTGCCTCAGGCCAAGCCGACGCGCCGTCGACGCATAGGCAATCTCAGGGCGCGTCGGTCGCCCAGGGCGGCGGCAGGTCCATCCGAGCACCGGGGATCGCGCGGGCTCCGACCATGCGCACGCAAGCTCCGACCGTGCGCGCGCACGCAGACTCAGCTTTGCCGCCCTCCAGGGCGACGGGGGCTGCGCAAGCGGATCGGACTTCGGCGGGAAGTCATGCACCGGGCGTCGCCGGGGACGCGAGCGGGCCGGGCTCCTTTCGAGAGCTGGCCGATGGTGAGTGCGGGGCTGGCGCAACATATCTGGCGGGCTCCACTTCCGCGCCGTCCTCGTCGCGAGGCTCCCAGGCCAAAGCATCGGCTCCCGAAGCGAGCGCCACACAGGCCAAGCTGATGGTCGTCAAGCGCGAGATCGACGTGCTGAGAAACCTGTCCGCGCCGGCTTCGTTGCGGAGCTCGGTAGACCAGCTGGTGGAAATCCTCACACGTCTGCAGCGACTCTACTTGGCAGGGCCTCAGAGCTCGCTCGGCGCGGCGCAGGGTGCAATTGCGGTAACCGAACAACAGGCCACGGGCGCGGCGATCGTTGTCGGTCTGCCTGTGTGCGCGGCGCTTACAAGATCACAGCAAGCCTCGCCGCGGCCTGTTGGCGCACCGAGCGGATGAGCGGGTAATCCACGGCTGACCCGCCTGTACGCAAGCTTGATTGACGGAACAATCGTTTGATTTTGAAACCGGGCGCCAAAGACAGAGTCAGGATGGTTCTGGTAGTCTGACCGCGCTTCTCGCGCTTGGCTCTGGGGCTGAGACAGTTGCGATTGCGCGCCGCCGGACCAAGGATCGAGACAGGGGGAAATCGTAGATGTTTGCAGTTAGTCATTTATGCGTCAGGGGTAGTGGCCGTCTGAGCTCCGGCGTCGTGAGCGCCACCTTGCTCGCGCTCACGGTGCTCCTGCTGATGGCGGCGGCAAGCCCGCGCGCCGAGGCTGCCTCGACCGCGAGCATCAGCGGCAAGGTGACCGACTCGCACGGCAACCCGATCACGACGCAGGACATATGCGTCAGTGCGGACCGCACGGAATACTACGAAAACGAAAGCGATCATCTCACCACCACCGACTCGAGCGGCGATTACACGATTACCGGTCTCGCGGCGGGCTCTTACGAGGTGTACTTCTCCGACTGCGAAAACAGCGCTCGCAACGACGTCTCGCAATACTACGACGATCAGACCGAATACGAGTCCGCCACCACGATCGCGCTGACCGAAGGACAGGCGCGAACTGGCATCGACGACTCCCTCGCCGCGGCCACGACGATCAGCGGAAATGTGTATGCCGGCGCCGGGACCTCGACCCCGCTGCAAGGCATCTGTGTGGATACCTATTCAACGTCTGGCAGCCTCGACTACGGAGTCGAGGTCAAGACCGCCGCCGACGGTTCCTACACGATCACGCACGTCGTGCCGGGAGTCCGCTACGAAGTTGAGTTCTACGACTGCAACCCAGCTCGCGAGTATCTAACCCAGTACTACAACGGCGTCTCCGAAAACGGCCCGGGGACGACTGTCACCGCCACGCTCGCGAGTCCCGCCACAGGTATCGACGCGCACATGGAAAAGGGCGCGAGCATCAGCGGCACCGTGACCGATTCCAAAGGCAACGCGATCACTACCGAAGACATATGCGTATCGGCCCTCCAGCCGGACGACGAGGCCTTCTATAGCTACGGCGAAGCGAAAACCAACTCGAGTGGCCAGTACACGATCGGAGGGCTCAAGCCGGGCTCGTACGACGTCTATTTCGCCGACTGCTATGGAAGCACCCGCAACGATTCACCCCAGTATTACGACCAACAGAACAGCGCCACGTTCGCGGAAGCCGTTACGTTGAAGGCGGCTCAGACACAGACGGGTGTCGACGCTTCGTTGGAACCCGCGACTACGATCAGCGGACATATCTACGCCGGCTCGGGTACTTCTACGCCACTCGGGGACATCTGTGTCTACGCATATATTGCGAATAATACCGGCACTTACTATTCCTATTACGGCTCGTCGGCGCAGGCCGGTGCCGATGGCAGCTACACATTGACTCACATCGAGCCAAATGTGAGCTATGACATCGAGTTCTTCGAGTGCGGCTCCGGCAAAGAATATCTCACCCAGTACTACGATGGTGCCAGCGACACGCTCCAGGCGACGACGATCACGCCGACCACCAGTCCCCTTACCGGCATCGATGCGCACATGGAAAGGGCGCGAGCATCAGCGGCAGCGTGAGCGACGCCGAAGGTAAACCGATCACAACGCGGGAAGTATGTGTCGAGGCTGACTTGCAGAGCTCAAACGAGTCTTACGGATACGGCTCCGCAACCATCGGCGCCGGTGGCGAATATTCAATCACGGGACTCCCGGCCGGCTCCTACAAGGTCTACTTCTACGATTGTGGGAGCACGCGTAACGACTTGCCACAGTATTACGACGGTGCCGGCACAGCGAACGCGGCGTCCCTGGTGGTGCTCTCGGCCGGTGGCGCCCAGGCAGGGATCAACGCGACGATGCAACCTGCGACTACGATCAGTGGCCACGTATACGGAACCTCGGATACCTCGACCCCGCTGCAGGGCATCTGCGTCGAGGCGCTTCCCACGAACGGCGAAAGCGAGCTATACGGTCAGGTGGATACGAGCGCGGACGGCTCTTACACGATCGATCACATCACGCCCTCGACCGAATACAGGGTCTACTTCCGCGATTGCAACGACCCTGAGCACTACCTCAGCCAGTATTACGATGGCGCTAGCTATTCCTCGGCGACGATCCTGACGCCCACGGTTGCCAGCCCCGCAACCGGCATCGACGCCCATATGGAAAAGGGCGCGAGCATCAGCGGCACCGTGAGCGACGCCGAAGGCAAACCGATCACCACGCGGGACATATGCGTAACGGTTTACGCGGCGAGCTATGACGACTATTCCGAAAACGACTATGGCTCAGCGGCAACCGACTCGAGTGGCAACTACACGGTCGGTGGCCTTGCGCCCGGCTCCTACGACGTGGAGTTCGCCGACTGCGACTATGACGGCACACGTAACGACCGGCCGCAGTATTACGACGATCAGGCAAACGGCGGCTCGGCCGAACCGGTCACATTGACTGCCGAGGAGGAAGAGACGGGCATCGATGCGTCGCTGCAGCCGGCGACCTCGATCAGCGGTCACGTATATGCGGGCTCGGGTGACTCGACCCCGCTCGCGGGCATCTGCGTGGATGCCTATGTGGCTTCCGAAGATGGGGCATACGACTATGTGTCATATACCTACACCGCCGCCGACGGCTCATACACTCTGCTGCATCTAGCGCCGTCCACCGGCTACAAGGTGGAGTTCTCCGACTGCGACGATCTCACGGCCTACGAATCGCAGTTCTACGAAGATGCGAGCGAATACTCCTTGGCGAAGACCGTCACCCCGAGCGCGAGTCCCACGACCGGGATCGATGCCCATCTGGTCAAGGACCCGCTGCAGGTGACCATAACCGGCGGTCCGGCAAACGGCGCTTCGAGCAACGCCACGGACGCGAACTTCGCGTTCACCTCGGAAGTCGCGAAAGCGACGTTCGAGTGCGAGCTGGATGGCAAAGGCTTCATGCCGTGCGGCTCGCCGGTGTTGGCAAGCACGCTGAACGGTGGCGCGGCGCTTGCCAATGGCACCCACACCTTCTCGGTGGAGGCGGTTGCCGAAGGCAAGACCGGACCGGTGAAGACGATCTACTGGACAATCGACACAAGTGGACCGACCAGCACCTCCGGCGGCTCCACGCCCGCGGGTGGGACCTTCAGCTCCGCCCCCGGTCAGTCGCCGTCGACCTCGACACCGGTGATAACCGAAGTGACTGTGCCCGTCGCGGCGGAAATCGCGTTGACGAACGAACCGGCGACGACGCCGAGCGCAAACGGATACACCGTGTTCGGTCAGCAGATACGCATCGCGGCGACCGACGGCAGCGGCAATCCGATCACGGGAACGGCCGCCGATCCGATAGCGCTGACCTTCAGCCTCGACGCCACGGAAGTCCCGGCCGGTGTCAATCTGGCGGAAATCACGGTCCTGCGTAACGGCTCGCCGGCGGGCAACTGCACCAAGGACGGAACGGCCGAACCGGACCCTTGCGTCTCCAGTCGCACGGCTTTGCCGGGAGGTGGCGTACAGATCACCGTCCTGACCACGCACTGCAGCCTGTGGAACTTCGCGTTGACCAGCCCCGGTTCCAAATCGGGGTCCGGGGAACAGACGGGACCGCCGAGCAAAGAAACAAGCCCGGGCGGCGGCGGAAATCCGGGCGCGCCAGGAAACAATCCTCCGGGAAGCAGTCCAAGTCCGTCGGGCGCTGGCGCCCCTGCCGGGCCGACAGCGGCTGGTGGAGTTCTGGGCATCACCATCGGGCGCGCCGCCACCCCGACGAAGCCCTTGTCGCGAGCTCAAAAGCTGGCGAAGGCGATAACCGCGTGCCGCAAGGTCAAGAAGAGCAAGCGTCAGCAGTGCGTCGCAGCGGCCAAGAGGCGCTACGCGCCGAGCAAGCCAAAGACGCGCAAGAAACGAAAGGACTGAGCTGCCATCGAGCCCGGGCGAGCGCGTATCGGCGTCAGCAGGCGCGGGTAGCGAGCGCGGCGGAGGTCTGGCCGGCAAGCCGCTCGCGCAGCATGCGCACCGCGTCGCCGGGCCCCGGACCGATGCGTGCGACGGTGCTCGCTCCGGTCTCAGGCAACGCCCCGCGGTAATCGAGCACCTGCAGATCGCCACCGCTTTGGCGCGTCGCGTACACAACACGCCCGACGACGTCCAGCGATGGACATTGCCCGCCCAGGACCATCGCCTGCGGGCGCAGCGCACGCAGCGCACTTCCCACACGGGTGCTGTCGAGGTCGATAGGCAGCGTCAACACGCGCACACCCGCGCGCCTGAGAAAGAGCTCCAGAGCCTGCACATACAGGCCGTCCATGTCCATGCTCTGGCTGGAATCGAATATCAACACGCCCTCATCGCGCGTCGCGGGCGGCGCCACACGCTGAGCGGCGGCCAGCCAGCCGGTTGCGTAGCGCCAGGCAAAGCAATACTCAGGCGAGCCCGGACTCATCGTCTCGATCGCGGGCAGCAGGACCATCTCGACCGTGCGCTCGACCGAGCGCACCGCCATGCTCTCCTCCATCAGGCGGTCGGCATGTTCCTCGCTGAACGCGGCAAACGCGGTGCACAGGCGAGCCGGCGTCGAGGGTCCCTCGCCGCGCTCGCGCACGACGGAGATCGCCGAGGCGATGTCCTGCGTCTCCGCGTATGCCTGCCTGAGCGCCTCGATCTCGGCGAGGTCGAACTGGCGGTGCCCGCCCTCGGTGCGCTGTGGCTTGGGGTAGCCGAAGCGGCTCTCCCAGCTGCGAAGAGTGTTGGAGCTCACGCCGAGCAGGGCAGCGGCGGCGTTCGTGCGGATCACGCTCATATGCGGCAATGGTGAGCTTTGACCAGCGCGCTCGCAAGCCCCGCAAGCTGCCCTGCATCCTGGGATATCGCCTGCACGGGCAGGAACGCAGCCGCGTGGGACGACGTGCCCAGACGCCGACAGGCGCAACCACACGGCGGGAGGAGCCGGCGTACCGTTGCACAATGGACCCGCCCAGGTGGGGATGAATGGTCTGTCGCTCCATACGATGAGAGTCGTGCCCGTCCGCGAGACCCCCCCGATGCGGCTCCGCCTCTACCACCATCACGACGGTGCCCGCGTCGCCTACCGCGAGGTCGGCGCCGGGCCGCCACTGGCATTGCTTCACTGCGGGCTGCTGTCCCATCGCGAGTGGGAGCCGGTCGTCGAGCGTCTCGCCGAGCGCCACCGGCTCGTGATCCCAGACCTGCCCCTGCACGGCGATTCCGAGGACCGCCCCCGCCATCCCTACACGATCGAGTGGTTTGCGGAGGTCATGAGCGGCTTCGCCGCGGACGTACTGGGCCCCAAGCCGCTGGTTGTCGGCCACGATGCCGGCGCGGAGATCCTCATGCACGCCATCATGGCGGGACAGCTAGAGCCGAGCCGCCTCGTACTGATGCCAAACCGTCTGCACCGGCCGGTCGAGTACGTACGCAGGCGCGAAGCGTGGCGGTTGGCCACGCTCGGCGGCTCGCTGCCGGGTATGGATCGCGTGCTCAGCCACGCCACCAAACTCGTCTTCACCCCCGAGCTCGGAATGCGCATGTCGGAGCGCCACGCGCCCGAAGCCGGAGATTTGATGCGTCACGCCTTTGGCGACGTGCCCGGCAACCCAAATCTCGCCCGCTCGTGGGCCAAGTGCGCGCGGCGCTGGCCGCGCGGTGCCCAGACGCGGCTGCTCGAGCTATACCCCAAGCTCGACATGCCAGTGCTGCTGCTGTGGGCGGACAGCGATCCCGTGCATCCCTTGGCCGGCGCGGAAGAGACGCTGCGGTTGCTGCCGCACGGGCAGCTGCGCGTGCTTGCCGGAACGGGCTTTTTGATGACCTATGACGACCCGGTCGGAGTGGCGCGCGAGCTCGTGGCGTTCTGCGGGTAGATTTACGGGCCCGATGGCGACCGAGGAGACTCGATGACCGACAAGCAGCTCTGGGGCGGGGAGACCGCCAAGGCAGTCGACAACTTCCCCATCTCCGACGAGACGGTGCCGGTGTCGGTCGTGCGCTGGCTGGCGCGCATCAAGGGCGCCGCCGCCGCCGTCAACGGCGAGCTCGGCCTGCTCAGCAAGCGCAGCGCCGCGAGCATCGAGAAAGCGGCCGCCGAGATCGCTGCCGGCAAGCACGACGGGCAGTTCCCGATCGACGTGTTCCAGACCGGCTCGGGCACCTCCACCAACATGAACGCCAACGAGGTGATCGCAACGCTGGCGGGCGAGAAGGTGCACGCCAACGACCACGTCAACATGGGCCAGTCCTCCAACGATGTGTTCCCCTCGGCGGTCCACCTCGCCGCACTCGACGTCGCCCAGAACGAGTTGTTGCCAGCGCTCAAGCTGCTGGAGCGCTCGTTCGCCAAGAAGGCCAAGAGCTTCTCCGGTGTGGTCAAGTCAGGGCGCACCCATCTGATGGATGCGGTGCCCGTCACCTTGGGCCAGGAGTTCGCCGGCTATGCCGCACAGATGGCGCTCGCGCAGGAGCGTGTCTCGAGTGCGCTCGTGCATGTCGGCCAGATCCCGCTCGGCGGCACCGCCACTGGCACCGGCCTCAACACGCACCCGAAGTTCGCCGAGAAGGTGCGCGCACGGCTCAAGCGCGAGTCGGGGCTCAAGCAGATAGCGGCCCCGCTCGATCCTTTCGAGGCGCAGGCCAACCGCGACGCGCTTGTCGAGCTGTCGGGTGCCCTGAAGGTTGTCGCCGTTTCATTGACCAAGATCGCGGGCGATCTCGCGCTGATGGGCTCGGGCCCCCGCGCCGGCATCGGCGAGATCTTCCTGCCCGAGCTGCAAAAGGGCTCCTCGATCATGCCCGGCAAGGTCAATCCGGTGATCCCCGAGGTCGTCTTGCAGGTCTCCGCGCAGGTGATCGGCAACGACATGGCGATCACCGTCGGCGGCCTGCAGGGCCAATTCGAGCTGAATGTCCGCATCCCCCTGATCGCGCGCAACCTGCTGCAGTCTTTGCGCTTGCTCACGAACGCATCACGCGTGTTCGCCGAGAAGTGCGTTGACGGTATCCAGGTCAACAAGGCCGGTTGCGCCGCCTCGGCCGGCGCCACGCTTGCCGTCGCCACGGCGCTCAACGGCGCGATCGGCTACGACAAGGCCGCGGCGATCGTCAAAAAGGCCACCGAATCCGGCCGCCCGCTGCGCGAGATCGCGCTGGAGGAGGGGGTCGACGCCAAGCTGTACGACGCCACGATCGACCTGAAGAAGATCGCCGCGGGCAATCAGGCTGGCTGAGCCGCGAGCATCCCATCGAGCAGTGTTCGCGCACCCGCCTTCGACAGCGGTTCGTTGAGGTTGCCGCACTTCGGCGACTGCACGCACGAGGGGCAGCCGCTTTTGCAGGGGCACTCCGCGATCAGCCTGTGAGCGTCGCGGCACAGCTCCTCGAAGCGCTGAAAAGCCAGCCGGGTGATGCCAATGCCGCCGGGGTGTCCGTCGTGGATGAAGATCGTCGGACCGCCGGTTTGGGGGTGCACGTTGGTCGACAGCCCGCCGATGTCCCAACGGTCGCACATGGCGATCAGCGGAAGCACGGCGATCTGGGCGTGCTCGGTGGCGTGCAGGGAGCCGAGCAAGGCGTCCATTGGGATGGTCCCGTCGCCGACGGTCGCCTCGCGACGGTCGCCTCGCCTCGCCCTGTCGCCGTTCGCCGGTACCCCCGCGAGGCCGGTGAGCGTGGCGCCGTCCAGCTCGAACCACAGCGCTTGTGTCGAGAACGAGGTCTGCGGTAGGTCGAGCATCACGAGATCCACCTGAGCATGGTCGGCGAGACGCTTGCGCTGGTAGCCCAGGACGGTCTCGGTAACCGACACCTCGCCAAAGGAAAGCGTCACGCCAAGCGCTTCACGACGGTCGAGCAGGCGCTCGATGTTGGTGTCGGTCTCGCGCTTGGGCTGCGTGTACCAGTCGCCGTCGAACGGGGCCACCAATGCACGGCGATGCTCGAGGTCCAATTCGCGCACCTCATAGGAGCGCCCTTGGTGAAGGTAGATCGCGCCGTCGTGGATGGTGGAGTGCGCACGCGCGGCCTCTGTTTGACCGAGCAGCTCGCCTGATGACACGTCCACGATCGCGAAGCTGTCGGGCGAGGAGGAGCGCAGCGAGACCTTCGCGGCCGGGTACTCATCAGGGCGACGCAACACATACTGCTCGTGGGCGCCGCCATACCCACTTTCGATCCCCTTGTGGCCCGGACCGCGACCGTTTCCTGCGCCCACATTCGTCCCGGCTCCATTGGAGTCACGCCCGACTGCACGCTTACGCAGTAGCCCGGCGCTCACCAGCGCGTCGGCGTGGGCCTCCCAGCGCGGGCCGAAGAACTCCGCGTCGCCGCCTTCCAACGGTCCCTCGTATGCAGCGCACAGCAGGTGTGCCTGGTGGATCTGGGCGTTCTCGTGGTCCAGGATCGCGGCCTCCACGGCTCGTTCCAGGAACTCGTCGGGGTGGCGACAGAAGAACTGGTCGAGCGCGTCCTCGCCGGCGACGTAGACGGCCAGCCCCTTGCCGCGCCGCCCGGCTCGGCCCCACATCTGGCGCAGCGCAGCCACAGTGCCGGGAAACGTGACGACAACGGCTGCATCGAGCTCGCCAATGTCGATCCCGAGTTCCAGCGCGTCGGTCGTTATCACGGCGCGCAGCTCGCCGCTGGTCAAGCGCGCCTCCAGCTCGCGGCGCTGCTGGGCGGTGTAGCCGGCGCGGTAGGGAGCGACCCGCTCGGCCAGCTCGGGGGCATCTCGCTCTAGGTCTTCGCAAACCATGCGTGCCAGTAGCTCGACGCCCTTACGCGACTTCATGAAGCAGATGCACCGGGCCCCGTCGCGCACGAGCCTGGCGAGCAGTTCGGCGGCCTCGCCGAGCGTGGAGCGCCGCGCACCGATCGCTTCGTCTGTCAGCGGTGGGTTCCACATCGCGATCCGCCGACGCGGGGTGGGGGATCCGTCGCCGTCGATCAGTCCGATGTCGTCGAGGCCAGTCAGGCGCTCGGCCAGCTCCAGCGGGTTGGCGATCGTGGCGGAGGCCAGCAGCACGCGCACGTCGCTTCCATAGGCCGCCGCGACCCGCAACAGGCGACGCAGGACGTTGGCGACGTGCGAGCCGAACACGCCGCGATACACGTGCGCCTCGTCGACGACGACGATGCGCAGATGGCTGAACAGCCGCTCCCATGCGCCGTGGTGAGGCAAGATGCCGACGTGCAGCATGTCGGGGTTGGTGAGCACGACGTTGGCGCGCCGTCGGACGTCGCCGCGCGCGTCGCGTGGCGTGTCGCCGTCGTAGATCTGCGGCCTGACCTGCTTGGTCAACCCGAACGCATTGATCGCTCGCGCTTGGTCCTGCGCCAGTGCCTTCGTGGGATACAGGTACAGCGCACGCGCGAACGCGTCGCGGCACAGTGCGTCGAGCGTCGGCAGGTTGAAGCACAACGACTTGCCCGAGGCCGTCCCGGTCGTGACGATTGTCGTGCGCTGCCAGGCCGACTTGAGCGCCTGCACCTGATGGGAGTAGAGCTGCTCGATCCCGACCTTGTGCAGGCCCGCGATCACATCGGGGTGCAACTCCTCGGGGATCTCGACGAACGTCGCCTCTCCGGGGCCTTCATGCGCTTGGCGCACGAGTCGCCCATCCTCGCGTGCCTCGTCGAGCACAGCGCTCCACGGCTCGATCATGCGTTCCACGGCCACCACTTGCGATAGTAGAGCCGATGCTCCGCCTCAATATTCTGTGGCCCGCGAAATCCCGCGCCTTGCGCCGTTCCGCGTCCGCTCGCGCCGGCCGGTGCGGGAGCCGATGAGCGCGCGCTGCCTGTATCTCGATCTCGACGGCACGCTGCTCGGGCGCGGTGCCTCGCTCGTGCACGATGGCGAAGGGAACGTTTCCTTGGAGGGGATGCGCGCCGTGCAGGCATGTTTGCGGGCCGACGTGGAGATCGTCTTGATGTCGGGCCGCCGTCGCCAGCAGGTGGCGGAGGACGCCCGATTGCTAGGCCAAAGCTCTTATATCTTCGAGGCTGGCGCCTGTGTAGTGCTGGGCGCGGGATTGATCGGCCCCCCCGGTGCGCCCACGACGGTGCGGCCCGGCATCGCTCCGGCCGGTGGCGAGGAGCACTGGCTCACGGGCGAGATGGTTCCGGGCGAGCTTTCGATCGCCGACCAGATAGATCGCAGCGGTGCCCCCACGCTGCTGCTCGAGCACTACGAGGGACGGCTCGAGTATCACGAGCCGTGGCATCTGAACCGCGAAGTGTCACACCTGTTCCGTGGCCTCGTGGACGCGCTGGAGGTAGATGCACTGCTGGCCGAGCACGGTCACGAGGGCCTGCGGCTGGTCGACAACGGCGTCGTCAACCGCCGCTCCGCCGCACTTGCGGAGCTGCCGCACGTGCGCGGCTATCACCTCGTGCCGGCGGGCGCCTCGAAGGCCGCGGCCGTCGCCTTTCACCGCCAGGTGCGCGGCTATACACGCGAGCAGACCCTCGCCGTGGGCGACTCGCGCGAGGACCTCGCCTGCGCCGAGCACGTTGGCTCTTTCTGGCTGGTTGCCAACGCCGTCGAGCGCGACCCCTCGATCGGCAAGGTTGCCGCGACGTTCGACAACGTACGCGTCACCGAGGCGGGCCACGGCGCCGGCGTCTACGAAGCCATCGTGAACACGCTCATGCTCGGCTGAGCACGTCGTGCACGATCACCGGAGGTTGTTGGGCGATGTCAGCCACAAGCCGCCCATCGCTCGCCTCAACGAGCTGAACAACCTGCTCGGGGCTTATGGCTAAACGATCCCCTCGCGCTTCTCCTCCTCGTAGAGGCGTTCGATGACGAACTCCTTCAGCAGCGTCTGATATCCGGTGTTACGACGTGCGGCGAGCTGCTTCAGCCGCTTGATCGTGAATTCGTCGAAACGTACAGCGATCGGGGTTGTCCGGCCCCTCACCCGAGCTGGTCGTGTCGCGTGTCCGCGCCGCTCTCGCTCGGCCGCCTCGGCCAGTTCCGCCGTGATCTGTGCTTGCGCGGCTTCGCCGGACTCCTGCAGTCCACGCTGGAACTTCTTCTCGATGGCGTCGTCTTTGGACTTGTCGCTCTTCGATGTTTGACTCACCTTTTTCTCCCGACTACGATAGTGGCTACTATATGTAGCTACGATAGTAGCAAAGAGAAATTTGTCACATACCCCGAGACAGCCAGCGCCATATTCGTCGCCAGAATCCAGGATCCGGGCGGCGTCGCCAACGCGCCGGCGGTGGGACGGTCGTACGCACGAGCGCGACCCAGTCGTCGAGTGGCAGCTCGCCTGAGATCAGCCGCCCGAGCGCGCTTGTGACGGGCGCCTCGACGCCGGCCTGCTCGAGCGTACGGGCAAGCAGTGGAACCCACTCGAGCGCCTCGACCGCCTGGCCGATGTGCGCCGGGATCTGGGCGGCCACCACGCCCCCGGCCAGAAGTTCGCCGGCGCGGCGGTTGCGACTCTCGCGGGCCAGCGCCGTGGCTACCAAATCTCCGATCCCGGCGAGTCCGATCATCGACTCCGGTCTCGCGCCTAGACCCTCGGCGTAACGCCACACCTCGGCAAAGATGTGTCCGGCGGCGGCGCCGGCCGCGTTGGCCCCCTGTGCCTCGGTGGCGCCGGCAGCCAATGCCGCGGCATTCTTGGCCGCACCGGCGAGCTCGACGCCGATCGGGTCGTTGGACTGCTCGCACACGACCCCGGCGCGTGTGAACATCTGCGCGAGCGTGCGCGCGAGCTCTTCGTCGCCGCACGCGACGACCAGGCCGGCACCCGAGCGCACCATCTCCTGCGCGTGGGCGGGCCCCCCCACGCAAGCAACTCTCTGTGCGCCGAAGATCGCGCTCAGCACCGTTGTCGGTGGGCGCCCGTCGGGCGGAACGAGGCCCTTGGCAACAGACACGATCGCGGTGCGTCGCCCGAGCTCGCCGGCCTGCAAAGCAGCGATCGCCTGCCCCAGCCCACGCGAGGGCACCGCCAGGAAAACGTAGTCGGCGCGTGCCACTCCGGCTGATACAGGCTCCACGCGCAGCTGGCTCGGTAGCTCGACGCCAGGCAGGTAGAGCTTGTTCTCGCGCTCGTTCGCCAGCAGCGCCGCCTGCTCGGAGCCGCGCGTCTGCAGAGTCGTGCGCAAGCCCGCCCTGCTCAGCAGTACCGCCAGCGCGGTACCGAAGGAGCCGGCGCCGATCACCGTCGCGCGACGGGCTCCAGGGCTGGGAAGCGTGCGGCCGCGCGCCCGTAGCGGCGTCTCAGCAGGCGCCGGCGATGAGGGCACCACTGGGACCGGCGGCATGTTTGGAGTCGAGGAGCCGGAGCCGTCTGGCGCTGACGTTGGCGCGGTGCGCGGAGTAGCCTCGGGCTCAGCCATCATGCGCGAGCCTACTGCCCTGAAGAGAAGCGACGTGGAGTGGCGCAACTGGACCGGTGACGAGGTTTGCCGTCCTGCCGCGATCGTGCATCCGCGCTCGATCGCCGAGATCTCCGCGGCCGTGGAGAGCGCGGCTCACGAGGGCCTACACGTACGCGTAGCCGGCGCCGGTCATTCCTTCGGTGACATCGCCTGTACCGACGGCCTGTTGATCGTGCTCGACCAGATGCAGGGCGTGCTCGAGGTGGAGCATGGGTCCGGCTTCGTCCGAGTGCAGGCCGGTATCACGATCGCACGGCTGAACGCCCAGCTCGCCACCCACGGCCTGGCGCTTGAGAATCTCGGTGACATCGACGTGCAGAGCATCGCCGGCGCGATCTCCACCGCTACGCACGGGACCGGCGCGCGCCTGCGCAACATTCCCTCGCAGGTCGTGGCCATGACGCTCGTGCTCGCCGACGGCTCGACGCTCGAGTGCTCAAGCGAGCTCGACTCCGAGCTGTTTCGCGCGGCACAGGTTGGTCTCGGCGCGCTCGGGGTGGTGGCTGAGGTGACGTTGCGCTGCGTGCCCGCGTTCACGCTGTGTGGGATCGATGCCCAGGCGCCGCTGGAGGAGACGCTCGATCGCTTCGAGGAATCCGCGCGCGGCAACGAGCATTTCGAGTTCTACGTGTTTCCCCACTGCGAGGTTGCGCTCACGCGCACGAACAATCGCGTCGAGGGACCGCCGCATCCGCGCGGACGCGTGCTCGAATACGCGAACGATGTGCTGCTGACCAATCACGCCTTCGATTTGCTGTGTCGCGTCGGCAAGCGAATGCCCAGTCGCATCCCTGAGATAAACAGGCTCGCGACACGTCTTGCGGGCGGCTCGAAGCGCATCGACCGCTCCGATCGCGTCTTCGCCAGCCCGCGGCTCGTGCGCTTCACCGAGATGGAGTACGCACTGCCACGCGAGCACACCACGCACGCCGTACGCGCCGTCCTGGAGTCGGTACAGCGGGGTGGCTTTGCCGTCCCCTTCCCGATCGAGGTACGCACAGTCGCCCGCGACGACGCGCTGCTCAGCACGGCCGCCGGGCGCGAGAGCGGCTACGTCGCCGTGCACATGTACCACGGCATGCAGTGGCGCCCTTACTTCCAGACTGTCGAGCGGATCATGGACGAGCTCGACGGGCGACCGCACTGGGGCAAGCGCCATTTCCAAAGCGCCGCGACGCTGCGCCCGCGCTATCCCGAGTGGGATCGCTTCCAAGCGATACGGGCGCGGCTGGATCCACACGGCCTGTTTGCCAACGCTTGGAGCGAGCGTGTGCTCGGGCCGGTCGGGGTTGCCTCCCCGACTGATGGACAATGAGCCTGTTGCGCTCCTCTGTCCGGCCGCACGTGAACGGGATGCGTGACGGCCTGGCGTGGCGTGGAGAGCACGGCGATGAGTGGGTGTGGTTGTGGCTGACGCACTGCTGAAGCGCTTGGAGCGAGCCACGGCGGAGCTCGAGCCGCCCTTCGCGGTCGTCGATCTCGACGCCTTCTGGCGCAACGCGGCAGACATGGAACGCCGCGCCGCGGGCAAGCCGATCCGTTTGGCGAGCAAGTCGGTGCGCTGTCGTGCACTGCAGGAACGTGTGCTTGCACGCTCTGGCTTTCAGGGAACGCTCGCCTTCACGCTGCCAGAGGCGCTGTGGCTGGTAGAGCAGGGCTTCCAGGACCTTGTGGTTGCTTATCCGACGGCCGATCGCGAGGCGTTGCGTGTGCTGGCAAGGCACTCTGGGGAGAATCCTGGTTCGCACATTTCTGTGATGGTGGACAGCGTTGCCCAACTCGACTTGATCGAGTCGACTGTCGGTCCGGCAGGGGGGCCGTCGGTCGAGGTCTGCATCGACGTCGACGCGGGCCTATGGCTGTTCAGTGGGCGTATTCGCATCGGCGCAAAGCGCTCGCCCGTCCACGGGCCCGAGCAGGCTGCCGTGCTTGCCCGTGAGATCCTCGCGCGTGAGCGGTTGCGGCTCGTCGGGATCATGTCCTACGAGTCGCAGATAGCGGGCCTTGGCGACTCGCCGCCGGGTCGGCGCGTGCGGGCAGCCACGATTCGCCTACTCAAGCGACGCTCCGCCCGCGAGCTTGCGGGGCGCCGCGCCGA
Organism: Solirubrobacteraceae bacterium; assembly: GCA_036266805.1. Classification (GTDB taxonomy): domain Bacteria; phylum Actinomycetota; class Thermoleophilia; order Solirubrobacterales; family Solirubrobacteraceae; genus Palsa-744. Next base: position 288,152 of record DATAXK010000017.1, on the reverse strand, counting down.
AGTGGTTGCCGCCGTGCAAGAGGCGCTTCGCGTGGCGGGCGACGAGCCGCTGCGCTTTGTCAACGGCGGCGGCACTGGCAGCCTCGAGCTGACCGCCGCGGAGTCGGCTGTTACCGAGATCGCCGCCGGCTCGGGGCTCTACGGCCCGACCTTGTTCGATGCCTACCGTTCCTTTCAGCCCGAGCCGGCCGCGCTGTTCGCGCTGCCGGTGGTGCGCAAGCCGAGCCCCGGCGTGGTGACGGTGCTCGGCGGCGGCTACCTTGCCTCCGGCCCTGCCGACGCCGCGCGCCTGCCCGTTCCCTTCTTGCCGATGGGCTTGTCGCTCGACAAGCAGGAGGGTGCGGGGGAGGTGCAGACGCCTCTGATCGGCGCCGCCGCCCGCGAGCTGCGCGTAGGCGACCGTGTCTGGTTTCGCCACGCCAAGGCGGGCGAGCTGTGCGAGCGCTTTGACCGGTTGCACCTGATCGAGGGCGAGCGCATCGTCGAGGAGGTCGCGACCTACCGTGGCGAAGGGAAGTGCTTCTTGTGAGAGGACAGTCGGCGTGCCACGCCTTGGCGTCGCGCCGCTGGGAGGCGCATGGAGACGCCGGGCGAGGTGACGCGAGTGCTACACCAACGCCGCAAGCTTGCGGCCGGCGGCGCCGAGCGCTCGTGTAGTGCTCGCCTCCAGGATCACTTGCAGATCGACGATGCGAGCCTCGAACTGGTCGAGCGAATTGCGCCCCGTCACCGCGTAAGCCGGGACCCCCGCTTGCCGTGCGCGGGTGGCGGCCTCGAAGGCGATGCTGCGCGCCAGCGTGCGGTCGTCCAGTTGCGCGCACGCGATTACGATTGCCCTGGCCGCTCTCATGCGCCGGTCGAAGTCGGCTTCCTCGAGCAGCTTTGAGGCGTTGGCGGCGCATGTGCCGAGATCGTTTTCCAATGGGCACACGTCGCATTGGAGACCGCCATCGGCCGCCATCCCACGGGCTATCGCGGCGGCAACGCGGGTGGCGGCCAATCGCTCTCCAAACGGTCCTACCAGCACGAGCACGGTTTTCGAGATCACGACTGGCATCCTTTCAGGTGTGCCGCGCAAGCAAACCGAACCTGAGCAAGCTGACGAGCAGTCCGCCGAGCCAGATCCCGCGAAGGGTCGCAAGGATGGCGAGGACGGAGGCCACGTCATGCTCGATGTCTGTGGCCGCGAGCTGCGCGTCTCCAAACCGGAGAAGCTCTTTTTCCCCGAGCCAGGTTTCACAAAGCTCGACCTGGTCGCCTACTACGTCGAGTGCGAGCAGGCCGTCGTGCGTCATCTGCGCGAGCGCCCGACCGTGATGAAGCGCTGGGTCGACGGAGTGCAGGGCAAGCCCTTCTTCCAAAAGCGCGTCCCGGGCGGCGCCCCTGAGTGGATCGAGACGGCGACGGTCACCTTCCCCAGTGGCCGCCACGCGCGAGAGCTCGTGCCCAACGATGCCGCCCACCTTGTCTGGGGAGCGAACCTCGGCGTGATCGATTGGAACCCGTGGCCTGTACGTCGCTCGGATCTCGATCATCCCGACGAGCTGCGCGTCGATCTCGACCCAGGTCCGGGCGTCGGCTTCGCGACGGTTCGTCGGGTTGCGCTTACGGTGCGCGAGGTACTGGAGGAGCACAAGCTCCTCGGTTTTCCCAAGACCTCCGGCTCGCGCGGCATCCACGTGTTCGTGCGCGTCGTCCCCGAGCACGGCTTCGACGAACTGCGCCGCGCCGCGCTGGCGCTCGCGCGTGAGGTCGAGCGCCGCATGCCAGGGCAGGCCACGAGCCGCTGGTGGAAGGAGGAACGCCAGGGGGTGTTCATCGACTACAACCAGAACGCCCGCGACCGCACCGTGGCCTCGGCCTATTCTGTGCGCGCGGTACCCGACGCGCGTGTGTCCTGTCCGCTGGAGTGGGACGAGGTCGCCGATGTGGAGCCGGCCGAGCTGCGAATTGACACGGTCCCGGCAAGGCTGCGGGAGCGCGGCGATCCCTCCGCCACGATCGACGATCACCCGGGCTCGCTAGCCGCTCTGCTCGAGCTTGCGGCGCGCGACGAGCGCGAGGGCTTGGGCGACGCACCCTGGCCGCCTCACTTCCGCAAGCAGACCGGTGAGCCGAGCCGTGTGCAGCCGAGTCGAGCCAAGAAACGCCCAAAGAGTTGATGGAACATGTGCGTCAATACGATCATGCCGCGTGGTGGGTTAGCCTGGTGAGTGTCGGGGAGAGACTGATGAGTGTGGAGAGGCCGATGAGGGTCGGGGGCTCACGATGAGTCTGCCGCTCACCCCGCCGCTCAAGCCCGAGCTTGCGCTCTCGCGCAAGGCACTGCCCACCGGCGAGGACTACGTCTACGAGGTCAAGCTGGACGGTTTCCGCTGCATCGCTTTCGTCGACGGCGAGGATTTGTTCCTACAGTCGCGCAACGGCAGGCCGCTCAGCCGTTATTTCCCGGAGTTGAGCTTTCCGCCCGGTCAATATGTGCTCGACGGCGAGATCGTCGTGCGCGACGCCTCCGGACGCGAGGACTTCGACGCGCTCGGTCAGCGAGTCCACCCGGCCGCCTCGCGCGTACAGCGTCTCGCGGCCGAGACTCCGGCCGTCTTCATCGCCTTCGACCTGCTCGCCTACGAGGAGAACTCGTGGCTCGAGCAGCCTTTCGCTCAGCGTCGCGCCGGCTTGGAGCGACTGTTCGAGGCGGAGCTGTTCGTCGGTGCTCCGGTTGAGCTGATGGTCTCGGTCGACTCCCCGCAAGCGGCCGAACCGTGGTTGGCGGACGCCGAGGGCGTGATCGCCAAGGAGCGCTCCGCTCCCTACCTGCCCGGAGAGCGCAAGGGCATGGTCAAGGTCAAGCGCACGCGTACGATCGACGCTGTGGTCACGGGTTGGCGACCAGGCAAGGAGGAGCACACCGTCGGGGCGCTGATCCTGGCTCTCTATGACGGCGAGGAGCTGTGCGTCGTCGGACACTGCTCCGGTTTGACGGCCAAGGTCAAGCGCGAGCTGGTCGACTTCTTCGCGCCCTATGAGACGGGCAACCGAGGCTCCTCAGACCCGAGTCGCTGGAGCGCAGATCGCGACTTGGAGTGGGTCGCGCTGCGTCCCGAGCTGGTCGTCGAGATCGACTTCGACCACGTCTCCGCCGGGCGCATCCGCCACGGCGCCAAGCTCAAACGCTGGCGTGAGGACAAGCCCGCACACGAGTGCACGATCGACCAGCTTGCCAGTTGAGGCGTAGCTGGTCGGCTCGTTTCGAGCGGCTCGTCTCGACCGACCAGATACGCTGATCGGATGAGCGAGGAGGCAGCTGCCACAGCCACCGTGGCCGAGGAGGAGTACCTGCAGATCCTCTTCTGGCTGCACGAGGCCGGTCTGCCGATGACCGGCGCCAACGTGGCCAGGGCCATGCAGCTGTCGGCCCCAACCGTGCACGAGATGGTCGGACGCCTCGAGCGCGACGGCTACATCACGCGCAACTCCTCGCGCACGATCGCCTTCACCCCTACCGGCGCGGAGCACGCCGAGGGTATCGTGCGCCGCCACCGCCTGATCGAGCGCTTCCTCACCGACGTGCTCGGCGTGCCGTGGGACGAGGTGCACGAGGAGGCCGAGCGACTGGAGCACGCCATGTCACCGGTGCTCGAGGAACGCATGCTGGCAGCGATCGGCGATGCCAAGACCTGCCCGCACGGCCACCCGATCGTCGCCGGCGCACGGTTGGCAGGCGTGCCGCTCGCCGACGTAGAGGTCGGCGCTGAGGTGCGCATCCTGCGCTTCGAGAACGAGGCCGAGGACTTGCTGCGCTACTTGAAGGCCTCCGGCATCGAGCCAGGTCTCGAAGGCACGCTCGTGAGTCACGACGACGAGCAGGTGGTCGTCGAGACTGCAGAGGGCCAGCAATGCGTCCTCACGCCCTCCGTCGCCGAGACGGTCTCGGTTACGGCCGACCCTTCACCGCCGCCGCGTACGGCTCTCCCCGAGCAGTTGGTGCTCGGCCAGCGCTACGGCCGCTGAGGCGCTCGAGAGCCGGCGCGATACTGCGTCCTCAGTCGCTCGTGTGCAGAGCACACTTCGCGATCTGCCTGTGCCCCGAAGGGATACGTCCTTGTCTCGCTTGGCTCTCGAGCGCCTCAGGAGCTAATCGAGCGATACGCTTCAGCGAGCAGCTTCACGCCGTCGTCGATCTGCTCGGGTGTTACTCCCGAGTAGGCAAGGCGCAACGTGTTCTCGCCGCCGTCGAGCAGGAAGTCCGTTCCCTTCACGAAGGCAACCCCCAGCTCGCTGGCAAGGCTGAACAGGGCGCCGACATCGGTACCCTCGGGCAGCGTCACCCACATGAAGTAGCCGCCCTCCGGCGCCACATACTCGGCCTGCGGCAGCTCTCGCTCGAGCGCGATCGCCAGTGTCCGTGCACGCTTGGCCAGCGCTGTGCGCACCGTCTCGATCGAGCGCTCGATCGCGCCCGAGGCGCAGAACTCGTACACGATCGACTGCGAGACCATGCTCGGCGAGATGTAGGTGTTCGTAGCCAATTTGGCGATCTGGGCGATCAGCTCGGTGGGCCCCACCAGGTAGCCGACTCTGATCCCGGGACACACGGTCTTCGAGAACGAAGATGCGTATACGACGCGCTCGGGATCCAGTGAGAGCATCGTCGGCAGCTTCTCACCGCTGAAGCGCAGGTCGACGTACGGATCGTCCTCGAAGATGAGGAACTCGTGCTTGGCGGCCAGCTCGAGCAGGGCTTCGCGCTTCGGCAGCGACAACGTGTAGCCGGCAGGGTTCTGGAAGTTGGGAATGATGTGCGCAAGCTTCGGTGTTAGCTCGCCACCCAGAAGCGCGGCGAGCGCGTCCGTGTCGATCCCATCGGGCTGCAACTCCACAGGATGCAGCTTCGCTCCGCGCTCGCGCAGCGAAAGCAGCGTGCGGTCGTAAGTCGGCCGCTCGACGATCACCTCGTCGCCGCTTTTCACAAGCTGCTCGAACAGAAACGCGTCCGCCTGCATCGAGCCGTTCGTGACCAGCACGCGCTCGGGCTCGACCCCGTGCTTGTCGGCGATCCAAGCGCGCAGGCGTGGATAGCCGATCGAAGTGCCGTAGGCGGTTGTCCCGGCAGGATCGCTCTCGAACGCGCGCGCGGCGGCGTCCTTGAGGCCCTGCACGTCAACGATGTCGAGCGACGGAGCGCCCCGCGCAAAGGAGATCATGGACGACATCCTATGCGGGCGGCTTTGGCAGTAGCAGCTTGCCGTACTCGTCGACCAATTCCTCCATCGTTCGCTGCAGCTTTTCCTTGAAGCGCACGAGCTCGGCTCTGTCGACCGGCTGAGGTGGCGGTGGTTGTGGGGTGGGTGTGGGCGGTGCCGGCGTCGGGCCTGGAGGCGGTGGGCCAGGTGGCGGAATTGGTGGGCTCGGCGGGGGCGTCCCTGGCGTCTCCGGGGGGGCAGGAGAGAATACGCCCGATGGAAACGATGCGGTTGCAGGCTGAGGAGAATCGGTGGCGATCTCGCCGTAAGCCGTCTCGCTCACGGGAAATGCCGAGCGAGTCTCAACAGTGGCCTGTGCGGGCAGTTCCTCGCCGCCAAAGACCGCCGGCCCGCCAAATGCGTTGTCTACAGCTCGCGCTTGCTCGTCGTCCAGGCCGACGCCTGTCCTGCCGGCATAGTGCTGTTGGCCGCTGGCCCTCTCAGCTACCGTCTGCTGCCAAGCGTTCGCTATCCCAGTGCCGGGATTCGATCCGGTGTCCGCCCCTGTGCCCGCATATTGCCCAGCAGTGGCCGCCGCATCGCTGTCGCCTTCGACCGCCTCGTCGACCAGCTTGCCCTGCGTCTGCAGTTTGCTTGGCTGCACATCGCGCTTGCCGATCGAGGTCAGCTCGCGCTCGAGCTCCTGGAGCTTGATCTCCAGCTCGCCCAGCGTCTTGGCGACCTCCTGGTCCATGTGCCTTAGCGTAGCTGTTGACTGAACGTCTGCGCTGCCTGCCGCTTCGGCGAGCGTCTCAGCCTTGCGTGGCGGCGGCTCCGCCAAGGATCTCGATCGCGAACTCCGCGACTTCGGTGGGGGTGCGCCCGACGCGTACGCCCTTGGCTTCGAGCGCCTGCGCCTTGGCGGCCGCTGTGCCGGCGGAGCCCGACACGATCGCGCCGGCGTGGCCCATCTGCTTGCCGGCCGGCGCGGTGAAACCGGCGATATAGGCAACCACGGGCTTGCTCACGTGCTCGGCGATGTACTCGGCGGCCTCCTCCTCGGCAGACCCGCCGATCTCGCCGGAGAGCACGATCAGCTCGGTCTGCTCGTCACCTTGGAACAGCTCGATGATGTCCACGAAAGAGGAGCCCGGCACCGGATCGCCGCCGATGCCGACGATCGAGCTGCAACCGAATCCGGCCTGGGCGATCTCGTTGCCGATCTGGTAGGTCAGCGTACCCGAGCGCGACACCACGCCGACGTTGCCCTCTTTGAAGAAGGATGCGGGAATGATCCCCACGTTGGCCTTGCCGGGCGAGAGGATGCCGGGACAGTTCGGGCCGATCAGACGGGTGCCTGGATGGTCGCGCTTCAGCGTGTTGTAGACACGGAGCTCGTCGTGGGCGGGGATCCCCTCGGTAATTGCGATCACAAGCTCGACGCCGGCGGCCGCGGCCTCGAGGATGGAATCGGCGGCGAAGCGCGGCGGCACGAAAATCATGGCCGTGTTCGGCCGCGCCTCTTTGGCGGCCTGCTCCCAGCTGTCGAACACGGGGATACCCTCGACGTTCTGCCCGCCCTTGCCGGGCGTGACACCGCCGACGACGTTCGTGCCGTAGTTGCGGTTGTTGAGCGTGTGGAACGACCCCTCTTTGCCGGTAATACCCGCAACCGCGAGGCGCGTGTTCTTGTCGACGAGAATGCTCATGCGGCCGCCAACTCCACTACCTTCTCGGCCGCCTCGTTCATGGTGCGGGCGGCGTGCACGTTGGGCAGCGCCGCCTCCTGCAACAGCTCGCGACCCAGCACGTCGTTCGTGCCATCTAGGCGCACGACGAACGGCACGCTCGGTTTGATGTCGCCGAAGGCCGCGATCAGGCCCTTGGCGACCTCATCGCAGCGGGTGATGCCACCGAAGATGTTGAACAGGACAGCTTTGACTTTGTCGTTGGCGAGGATCAGCTCGACGGCTTGCTTGACCTTGCCGGCATCCGAGCCGCCGCCCGCATCGAGGAAGTTGGCGGGCGCGCCGCCGGCCTGGGCCACCACGTCGAGCGTGCTCATGACGAGCCCCGCGCCGTTGCCGAGGATGCCGATGTCGCCGTCGAGCGCCACGTATTGCACGCCTTGCTCCTTGGCCCTGCGCTCGATCGGATCTTCGTTCTCGCTGTCTGACAGCCCTTGGTTCTCGGGGTGGCGGTAGAGCGCGTTGCCGTCGAGTGACACCTTGGCATCGAGCGCCTTCACCTTGCGCTCTGGAGTCACAATCAAGGGGTTGATCTCCGCGAGCGTGGCGTCCTCCTCCAGCCACACCTCGTATAGCGCCACGAGCGCGTCGGCCACGCCCTCGATCACGTCTGCATCGGCGCCGCCCTTGGTCGCGATCTCGATGGTCTCCTCGCGGCTCAGTCCCTTCAGAGCGTCGACGTGATGGCGCATCAGCTTCTCGGGCGACTCCTCTGCCACCTGCTCGATCTCGACACCCCCCTCGACACTGAAGATCACCATCGGCTGCTTGGCGGAGCGATCCAGCAGCACCGAGGCGTAGTACTCGGTGGCGATGTCACTCGCGTGCTCGATCCACAGCGTGCGCACGATGTGGCCCTTGATGTCGAGGCCGAGGATGTTGGTGGCGTGCTCGCGTGCCTGCGCCTCGTCGTCGGCAAGCTTCACGCCGCCGGCCTTGCCACGGCCGCCGATCAGCACCTGTGCCTTCACGACAACCGGATAGCCGATCTCATTCGCGGCCGCCACGGCGTCCTCGACGGTGGTCACAGCCCTGCCGTCGGACACCTCCAATCCGTGGCGGGCGAACAACTGCTTGCCTTGGTACTCGAGTAGGTCCATGCGCGGCGCGAGACTCTAATGGATTTGAGTCCCACCCGCCCGGGCGCGCGTCAAAGGGGTCGGTCCCGATTATTGGGGACGGTGTCGGGAGCCGGCTCCGTGCTTTTGCTCGGTGAGCGGACGACGAGAGGGCACCTGAGCATGGGGACCGCAGGCATCTGAACATGGCGCAACGCGCGCCGAGGCGTCCGCGAGGCATAATGCCCGCCCAGTGCCTATTCCAAAGAACATCACCTTCGTCACCTTCGACGTCTACGGAACCCTGATCGACTGGGAGACAGGCATCTACGAGGCGTTTGCCAAGGAGGCCGAGCGCGACGGCTTCGAGATCGACCGCAACGTCCTGATCCCGCTGTTCCACGAGATATCCCAGGAAATCGAGGCGGGCTCCTACGAGCTCTACGCCGAGGTCCTGCGCCGGACCGCGATCGAGATCGCCGAGCGCCTGGAGTGGAAACTCGAACCCTCCCGCTCCGGCTTCCTACCAGATTCGGTGCAGCGCTGGAAGCCGTTCAAGGAGACCGCGACGCAGCTGAACAAGCTGGCCAAGAAGCACAAGCTCGGCCTGATCTCCAACATCGACGACAAGCTGCTCGGCCAGACACGCCGGCACATCCCGATGGATTTCGACCTCGTCGTCACCGCGCAGCAGGTCCGCTCCTACAAGCCCGACCCGGCACACTTCGTCGAGTGCGCGCGGCGCCTTGGCTCCAAGAAGGGCTGGGTGCACGTAGCGGCAAGCCATCACTCCGACGTATCCCCGTGCATCAAGGCGCGCATCCCGGTCATCTGGGTCAACCGCAACAAGCAGACACTCGACTCCTCGCAGCGCAAGCCAACGGCGGAAGTGCCGAACCTGCGCGAGGCCGCCAAGCTCTTGGGTATCGCCTGACGCGTGCGCGTCGTCTCGCTGCACGCCGACGTACTGCTCGCCACAAGCGCCATCTGGCAGACCAATTGCGTAATCGTGCGCGGCACAGCGCAGGAGGACACAGGCAATCCAGTGAAGGTCCACATCGCCGGAGAGCCGAGTGCAGGCGCCGAGACGTTCGTGATCGACTCGCCGATACTGCCCGATGAGCTCGACGCGCTGCCCGCGCTGGTCGGTCAGGCTGGCTTTCCCGCTCCAAACGGCTTGCTCGCGACCCATGCCGATTGGGATCATCTTCTAGCCCGCCTTGCCTTTCCCGAGGCGGCCCTCGGCTGTGCCGTCTCGACGGCGCAACGGTTGAGCACGGAGCCGGGCGTAGCCCAGCGAGAGCTGCGCGCCTTCGACAGGCAGTTCTACCTCGAACGCCCTCGGCCTTTGATGCTGGGCTCGATCCAAGCGCTCGACGTGCCCGGCCAATGTGAGATCGGTCTACGCGAGTTGCAACTGCATCCAGCCGATGGCCACACCGATGACGGCATGGCCATTTGGCTGGATTGGGCGAGGGTGCTGGTGGTTGGGGACTATCTCTCTACGGTGGAGGCCCCTCAGGTGGATGGCTCCGTGGCTGCATACATCGCCACGTTGGAGCGCCTACATCCGCTGGTGCAATCGGCCGAGTACGTCGTGCCCGGTCACGGCCCAGTGCTCGATGGCGAGCGGGCGCTCGAGTTGCTGGAGGAGAACCGCGCGCTTGTTGCCGGTATGTGACAGCGACGAGCTGTGCGTCAAGCGTCGTTGCGGCGCACGTACCAGTTGACCGTCATCTCGGCGACGATGGTGTCATCGGCGTTGGTCATCCGCACCTCGACGGGAAAGCGCACGCGGCCCTCTGCGTTCAGCTTCGCCTTCAGCTCGTCGCGATCCTCGCTAAAGCGAGCGGTGGCAGTGATCTCGCCCTTGGCGAGCTTCTTGTAGGAGATCCGCGCCGACTCGGCCAGCGGAGTGATCTCGCCCATGACGTCCAGGAAGGCCCCTACGAACGCGGCACCGGAGGCTGCCTCACCGGCGGAGAACAGGGCGCCCGCGTGTTGTGAGCCGACATGGTTGCGCAGGTGTTCCTCGTCTGGGAGTCGCACGATGCCGTGGTCCTCGGCGACCGTGATCGTGTCCAAGCCGAGGTGCACGTTGAATGGGATTGCCTGGCTCAATCCGGCGGCGACGGCTGTGTAGTCCACTGCTGACATGCTCTCCTCCATGCTCTCGTGGTGTGCGTGGCGCTGCTTGGCCCCGATGCTCTGGAGCCAGTTCTGGCTCAGCTCTCGCCGGCCGGTGCCTCGCTCTTGATCGTGGCGATCGGTGCGCCCGTGTTGATCGGCTCGCCCTCGGCGATCGGCAGCTCGGCGATCGTCCCAGCCTTGTGCGCGGTGATCTCGTTCTCCATCTTCATCGCCTCGATGATGCACAGAATCTGACCCTCGACGACGGTGTCGCCCTGTTTGACGAGCACCTTCCACATGTTCCCCTGTAGCGGCGACTCGAGCGTGTCCGGCCCGCCAGCGCTCGCCGACTTGGCCCTGGCGGTGCGCTTGGGGGCCCCCTGTCCAGACGGCGCGGCTCCGTTGACGGCCATGCCACCGCTGAGCGGGGCCCCAACGACCTTCACGTCAAAACGCTGGCCCGAGACCTCCACCGTGTAGCTCTGCTCGACCTTCTCCGGCTCGCCCTCCTCGTCCTCTTTGGGGGCAGGCTTCTCGAACGCGAGCGTCTTCAGCCAGGCCTTGTCCTCGAGCAGCTCGCGGCACGTGTCGCCTTTTGCCCACTGCTCGGTCGCGAGCAGCGCCTGATGGAAGGGGATCAGTGTCTTGAGCCCCTCGATCTCGTATTCATCGAGCGCTCGCAACATGCGCCGCGTGGCTTGCTCACGGTCGGCGTCCCACACGATCAGCTTGGCCACCATCGGGTCGTACATAGGCGACACTTCGCCGCCAGCGCCAACGCCGGAGTCCACGCGCACGCCGGGCCCTTTCGGCTCGGCGTAGGCGCCGATCTTCCCTGGTGCGGGCGCGAAGTTCTTCGAGGCGTCCTCGGCATTGATGCGGCACTCGATCGCGTGTCCGCGAAGAACGATGTCCTCCTGGCGCACGGCCAACTGCTCACCAGCGGCGGCGCGAATGCCTTCCTTTACGATGTCCACTCCGGTGGTCATCTCGGTCACACAGTGCTCGACCTGCACGCGTGTGTTCATCTCCAGGAAGAAATACTCGGCACTGCCGTCCTCTTTGGGGGCAAGCAGACCCTCGATCGTGCCCGCGCCGACGTAGTTGACGGCGCGTGCCGCCTCCACCCCGATCTTGCCGATGCGCTCGCGCAGGGCCTCGTCCACCACCCACTCGGGTGCCGGGGACTCCTCGATCACCTTCTGGTGGCGGCGCTGGATCGAGCAGTCGCGCTCGCCGAGGTGGATCACGTTGCCGAGCGTGTCGGCTAGCACCTGCACCTCGACGTGACGGGGATCGGGGAGGTAGCGCTCCAGGTAGACGGTCCCGTCGGAGAAGAACTTCTCGCCCTCGCGGCTTGCGCCCTCGAACGCACCCTCCAGCTCATCTTCTGTGAGCGCTACGCGGAAGCCCTTGCCGCCGCCGCCGCCGGACGCCTTCACGGCGACGGGGAAGCCGATCTCCTGCTTGGCGATCTTCAGTGCGTCGGCGACCGTCGCGACGGCCTCCGTCGTGCCGGGGACGATCGGCACTCCAGCGGCCTTCATCAACTCACGCGCACGCGTCTTCGATCCCATCGCCTCGATCGCGCTCGCCGGAGGACCGATGAACACGATGCCCGCGTCCTCGCAAGCCTGTGCGAAGGGCGCGTTCTCGGCTAGGAAGCCATAGCCGGGGTGGATCGCCTCGGCGCCCGCTCGCTTGGCGACGTCGAGGATCTTCTCGACGTTCAGGTAGTTCTCGGCGGCCGGTCCATCGCCGAGGTTGAAGGCCTCATCCGCTCGCGCCACGTGCAGTGCGTCGCGGTCCAGTTCTGAGTAGACAGCCACGGAAGCTATGCCCATCTCCTCCAGGGCTCGCAAGACGCGTACGGCGATCTCGCCGCGGTTGGCTACCAGGACCTTCGAGAACATCGGTGTGGGAGCTTATTCAATGACGGCGAAGTCTGACCGCAAGCGGCTAAGAACGTGTCTCAAAATAGGCGGTGGACGTGCCGATCTTTTTGAAACACGTTCTGAGAACGTGCCTAAGCGCCCACGACGAGCCCGGCGCCAACGGTGTTGTTGGAAGCCTCGTCGATCAGGATGAAGCTGCCGGTGCGGCGATTGCTCTCATATGGGTCGAACACGAGCGGCGCGCTCGTACGCAGGCGGATGCGGCCGATGTCGTTGAGCGCCAGCTCCTGAGGTGCGCCGGCGCGCTCGAGTGTGTGCACGTCGACGTGGTCGCACAATTCGTCCACGATCGCCGTCACCTCGCGCGTCGTGTGCTTGACGAGATAGCGACCGCCTTGGCGTAGGGGCTGGTCGGTCATCCAGCAGACGTCGGCTTCCAGCTCCCGTGCGACGGTGGGCGCCTGCTCGGCGCGGCAAATCGTCTCGCCCCTGGATATGTCCAGCTCGTCGCTCAGGCGCAATGTCACCGACATCGGTGCGAGCGCCTCGGGAAGCTCGCCGTCGTAGGTGTCGATCGCTTCGATGCTCGTGCGCTGTCCCGAAGGAAGCACGACGATCTCCTCGCCCACTCGAAACGCGCCGCTTGCCACCTGCCCTGCATAACCGCGGTAGTCGCTGTGGGTGGGTGGGGAACGGTTCGTCGCCGGGCGGATTACCCACTGCACGGGAAAGCGCGCCGGTCGGTCGTAGGGATGGTCGTAGGCCACCTCGACCTGCTCGAGCAGATCGAGCAGAGTCGGGCCGGAATACCACTCCATGCCTTGTGAGCGATCCACGACGTTGTCGCCGTTGAGCGCCGACATGGGGATGTAGGTGATGTCGCGGCCCATGCCCGTCCCCGTGCCGATCCCGTTCAACTTCTGGGCAAACCCGGCGAACTCCGCCACGAGCTCGTCAAAGCGCTCCTGGGAATAGTCGACCAGGTCCATCTTGTTGACCGCCACCACCAGGTGCGGGATGCCAAGCAAGGCGCTGATGAAAGCGTGGCGCTTGGATTGCTCGAGCACGCCTTTGCGCGCGTCGAGCAGGATCACCGACAGGTCGGCTGTCGAGGCGCCTGTGACCATGTTGCGCGTGTACTGCTGGTGTCCGGGACAGTCGGCGATGATGAAGCGCCGCTTGAGTGTGGCGAAGTAGCGGTAGGCCACGTCGATCGTGATCCCCTGCTCGCGCTCGGCGCGCAGCCCGTCGGTCAGCAGCGCCAGGTCGAGCGCGCCCTCGCCGCCGCGCCGCTCCGAGGCTTGAGCCACATGGTCGAGCTGGTCCTCGAACACCTGCTTGGTGTCGTACAAGAGTCTGCCGATCAGGGTGCTCTTGCCGTCGTCCACGGAGCCGGCGGTGGTGAAGCGCAGCAGGTCGAGCGTCATAGCCCCAGCCTTCTCGGCGGAGTCGGGCGAACTTCCGCTCCACCGGGCCGCACGTCCCGTCGCGCGGGCCGGCGTAGCCAAAAAAACGGTTGCACTAGAAGTACCCGGCCTTCTTACGATCCTCCATGGCGGCCTCTGAGACGCGGTCGTCCGCGCGCGTCTCGCCACGCTCGGTGATCCGCGTCGCGGAGATCTCGGTCACGACTTCCTGCAATGTGCTGGCTTGCGAGCGCACCCCGCCGGTGCAGCTCATGTCGCCCACCGTGCGGTAGCGCACCGTCTCGGAGAACACGCTCTCGCCGTCGATCAGCTCCGTCCCCTCGCGCCACGCGTAGAGCATGCCGTCGCGCTTGAACACATCGCGCTCGTGGGCGAAGTAGATCGAGGGCACCTCCAGCTGCTCCTGATCGATGTACTCCCATACGTCCAGCTCGGTCCAGTTGGAGATCGGAAAGACGCGCACGTTCTCGCCCTTCTTGATGCGCCCGTTGTACAGGTTCCACAGCTCGGGTCGCTGGCTCTTGGGATCCCAGCCGCCGAAGTCGTCGCGAAAGGAGAACACGCGCTCCTTGGCGCGGGCGCGCTCCTCGTCGCGGCGCGCGCCGCCGAAGGCGGAGTCGAACTTATGCTCGGCGATCGCGTCGAGCAGCGTCACGGTCTGCAGCTGGTTGCGCGAAGCACGCGGCCCTTGCTCCTCGACGGCCCTGCCGCTGTCGATCGACTCCTGCACGCTTGCCACGATCAAACGCTCGCCGAGCTCGGCCACGCGTCGGTCGCGGAACTCGATCACCTCGGGGAAGTTGTGCCCAGTGTCCACGTGCATCAGCGGAAAGGGAAAGGGAGCCGGACGGAACGCCTTCTCGGCCAGCCTCAGCAGCACGATCGAGTCCTTGCCGCCGCTGAACAGCAGCACCGGGCGCTCGAGTTCGGCGGCCACCTCGCGCATCACGTGGATCGCCTCTGACTCGAGTGCGCGCAGATGGCTCAGCTGGGGACGCTCGGCGACGCTCATGACACACCAACGTGCAAGCCGCACTCGGTCTTCTCCGTGCCGGCCCAGCGCCCCTCGCGCCCCTCGCCGGGCTGGGTGCACGGCGCGCAACCAATCGAGGAATAGCCTTGGTCGTGCAGCGTGTTGTAGGGCAGCTCGCGCTCGAAGATACGCGTCCACAGGTCCTTGTCAGTCCACTGTGCCAGTGGGTTGTACTTGTGCAGAGAGCGCTTGGCGTCGACTTCGATCAGCTCGGTGTCTGCGCGCGTGGCCCCCTGCTCTCGCCTGATGCCGGTGATCCACCCCTCGGCGTCTTGCAGGGCATGCTCCAGGGCGGCCACCTTGGCGACAGAGCAGCAGTGCTCGGGTCCGCTCCAGGGCGCTGCCGGACTGCTCGCGTCATGCACCTCGACGTTTATCCCGAAGCGCTCCTCGAACGCCTTCCAGGTTTGCAGCATCTCGGGAAACAACACGCCAGTGTCGATCGTCGCGATTCGTACCGGCGTGTGTCCGTCGCCGATGCGCAAAAGCTCATCGATCAAGACCGACTCCTCCTTCTGGAAGGAGCACAGCAGCACGATTTTGTCGCCGTGGCGCTCGACCGCTGCGCGGAGTGTGTCGCTCAGCGTCCGGGCAACATCGGCGTCCGCGGCACTCCCATCCCTTGGGAGGGTGGATGTGGCATCCGTCGGGCTGCTGTCTCCTAGACCGCGCACTCGCCCTCGCCACGGATCACCTGGAACGGCACGTCGCGGTTCCAGTCGATGAACGTGTTCATTGTCTCCAGGCCGAAGTCGACTGGCAGCGAGAGCTCCTTGACGAGCGCTTCGAGCTCAGGCGTGCCCACGCGCTGCACGAACGCGCCCCACTCCTCGCCCTCCTCGCGGTTGGCCTGGTAGTGGCGGATCCAGCGCTCGATCGCCTCCGGCACGCGCTTGGCTGGCAGGCGCTGCTTCAGGCGCGTGCCGAACTTGACCTCGCCGCCTTCATACACGCCACCGACGTGCGGGATGTAGGCGGGGATCGTGTGCTCGCCGACCTTGATCGACGCGCCGTAGAAGCCGATGTCGGCCACGTGGTGCTGGGAGCAGCCGTTTGGGCAGCCGCTCATCTTGATGTGGATCTGACGCGTCAGCGGGTCGGTGATGCCCATCGTTTCAATCCGCTCCTGCACGGCCTGGTTGAGTCCCATCGAGCTGGTGATCCCGAGCTTGCACGAGTCTGTGCCTGGGCACGACACCACGTCGGTGATCTCGCGCGATCCGGGGTCGCCGAGGCCCAGCGCTGTGAGTGCTTTCCAAACGTCGTACACGCTCTCCTCCCGCACCCAACGCAGCACGAAGTTCTGCTGCACGGTGGTGCGTGCGTACCCGCCGGAGTATTCGCGCATGATCCGGCCGAGCCCACGGAACTGCTCGGGAGTGAGGTCGCCACGTACGATCTTCACCTCGACCGTCACGAAGCCCTCCTGCTTCTGGGCGGCCACGTTGGCCTGCTTGAAGCGCTCGAACTCGGAGATGTCGCCGTTGGGGCTGTTGTAGCTCGTCGGAGCCGCGGGAGCCGCTTCGCGCTCGTCGTCGAGGAACAGCCGATCCTCGATCGAGAAGTCGCGTTCTTTGACCCACTCGCCCTCGAGCTCCTGCTCGACCTGGTTGCGCAGCTCATCGATTCCGAACTTGTCCACGAACACCTTGATGCGGGCTCGCGCACGGTTGACGCGTAGCCACTCCTGGCGGTCGAAGATGCGGAAGACGGCCTCGGAGATCTTCAGGTAGTCGCCATTGTCGAGCTCCACGAAGTCGTACAGGGCGGGCGCCACGCGCGGCATGATCGAGGTGCCGCCGCCTACCAGCATCTCAGCGCCGCGCACCTCTTTGCCATCGATCTCCTTGACGCGGGCACGGAAGGCGATGTCGTGGATGCCGCTGATCGCGCGGTCGCGCGGTGAGCCGTCGAAGGAGGTCTTGATCTTGCGTGGCATCCCCTGAGTCGTGGGGTGCCTTACGAAGTAGCGTGCGTAGGCGCCGGCGTAGGGCGTCAGGTCGAACAGCTCGTCTGCCGCCACCCCGGCCCAGGGATCGCCGGTGACGTTGCGCACCGTGTTGCCACAGCCCTCGCGGCTGGAGAGCCCGGCTTCGCCCATCTCCCTGATCGCCTGCTCGATTTCAGGCAGCGGGATGTGGTGCATCTGGATGTTCTGACGTGTTGTCACGTGACCCTTGCCCAAAGGCGCGTACTTTTCGACGACGTCGGCGAACTTGTCCATCTGCTCTGGCGTCACGCCGCCAAACGGCAGCTTCACGCGGATCATCTGCACGTCGGGCTGGCGCTGGCCGTAGACGCCCTGCTTGAGACGGAACTTGATGAACTCGTCTTCGGCCATGTCGCCCTGGAGGAACTTGGTCGCCTCGGTCTTGAAGTCGTCGTACTCCCGCCGCAGGATCGGGATCACGTGACCGGGAACGTTCTGCAGGACCTCGGGATCCTCAAGTGAGCCCTTTTTGGTGGGCAGCTCGGCAGGTATCGAAACTGGCTCCATCTGGCGAAGACCTCCTGGTCCGGGTTGGGGATTGGTGGGTCCCGGATTTATCGTTTTGCGACCGGCAAAGAGATTGGGGCTAAAGCCTAGCGGCTTTCAGGTATTTAGCCAAGGGTCCGGCTCGTCGCCGAGACCCGCACGCGCCACGCCTTCGAGCATAGCCGCGCGCGTCCACGGGTCCAGATGCTCGGTTGGCGACGCCAGCTGGGGTGCCGTATCGCGCATGAAGCGCTCCAGCGCGGCTACGATCGCCGCCGCCTCGGTCGGTGAGGCCGAGGGTGCGATGAGCTTCAGCTGGGGGCGACGGTTGACCATCCCACGTGTCTCTGACTCAGAGCGGGATGTTGCCGTGCTTGCGCTTCGGGCCAGGCTCGCGCTTAGTCTGCAGCGTGTCAAGCGCCGCGATCAGCTTCGGGCGCGTCTCGTGCGGGATGATCACGTCGTCAATGTACCCGCGTTCGGCGGCCGTATATGGGTTGGCAAAGCGTGCCTTGTAGTCGTCCATCAGCGTCTGGCGGCGCTCCTGGGGCGTGGGACTGCCCGCGATGTCGCGTCGGTAGATGATGTTGACGGCGCCCTCAGGTCCCATCACAGCCACCTCGGAAGTGGGCCAGGCGAAGTTGAAGTCCGCGCCGAGGTGCTTGGATGACATCACGTCGTAGGCGCCCCCATAGGCCTTGCGCGTGATGATCGTGATCTTCGGCACCGTCGCCTCGGCGAACGCGTACAGGAGCTTGGCTCCATGGCGGATGATGCCGCCCCACTCCTGGGCCGTGCCCGGTAGGAAGCCAGGCACGTCGCAGAACGTGATCAAGGGAATGTTGAAGGCGTCGCAGGTGCGCACGAAGCGCGCGGCCTTGGCGGAAGCGTCGATGTCGAGCACGCCCGCCAGCTGGTTGGGCTGGTTGCCGACGACCCCCACGGCGTGGCCGTCCAGGCGCGAGAAGCCACAGATGATGTTCTTGGCGTGGTGCTCGTGCACCTCGAAGAACTCGCCGTCATCCACGATCAAGCGCACCACGTCGCGCATGTCATAGGGCTTGTTGGGGTTGTCCGGCACCACGTGATCGAGCTCGGGGTCCATGCGCAAGGGGTCGTCGCTCGGCTGCACACGGGGCGTGGTCTGCATGTTGTTCTGAGGCAGGAAGCTCACCAGGTAGCGGCAGTCCTCCAGGCACGCGTCCTCGTCCTCGGAGGCGAACTGGGCCACGCCGGACTTCGTGTTGTGCGACATCGCCCCGCCCAGCTCCTCGAACTCGACTTCCTCGCCGGTGACGGTCTTGATCACGTCGGGGCCGGTGATGAACATGTGCGAGGTCTCCTTCACCATGAAGATGAAGTCGGTGATGGCGGGCGAGTAGACCGCGCCACCGGCGCATGGGCCCATGATCAGCGAGATCTGGGGAATGACCCCCGAGGAGCGGACGTTGCGCAGGAACACGTCGCCGTAGGAGCCGAGCGAGATGACGCCCTCCTGGATACGCGCCCCACCGGAGTCGTTGATGCCGATCATCGGGCAGCCGATCTTGGCGGCCAGATCCATGATCTTGCACATCTTCTCGCCCATCACCTCGCCGAGGGAGCCCCCGAAGACGGTGAAGTCCTGGCTGAACACACACACCCGCCGCCCGTCGATGGTGCCGTGACCGGTCACCACCGCGTCGCCCCACGGCCGGTTCTTCTGCATGTCGAAGTCGTAGGTGCGGTGGCGCACGAACGTGTCGAGCTCCTGGAAGGAGCCGGGGTCGAGCAGCTTCTCCACGCGCTCGCGCGCCGTGTACTTGCCGCGCGCGTGCTGCTTCTCCTCGGCCTCGGGGGCCGAGTGCAGCGCTTCGCCGCGTAACTCCTGCAGCTCGGCGAGCTTCTCCTCGTATGTCTCGGGGGCCTTGGCGCGCATCGACGGGGATCTTATCCGCTGGTCGCTATCCGGCAGCGGCTCGCCTGCGCTCTGACAGGTGTGGATCGATGCGTGTCTATTCGAACAATCGCCCCTCGACCTCAGGCCAAGGATCCTTGCGCCTATGAGACTACTAATTAGGTGTCTAGCAGACGCATATCTGGTAGTCTGGTTGACCATTATGGGCTTGGAGATCAATCCGTTCGTGTACTCGCATCCCCTCGCGCCCGAGGAGATCATCGACCGCGACGGTGAGACTGCGACTTTGCTCAAGCATGCCTTGGGAGGACACTACGTGCGCCTGTACGCTCCCCGCAAGTACGGGAAGACGAGCTTGCTCAGGCGCGCTCTGCGCGACGGCGAGCGTCAGGAGGAGCTGATCCCGGTACTCGTGGACCTCTATCGCGTGTCTTCGATCGCCGATGTGACGGTGCGCTTCGAGCGCGCCTACTCCAAGCAGTTGAAGGGGGCTCTGCGCGCAAAGGTGGAGGACTTCCTGCAGAAGACGGGTATCGGACTGTCGCTGGGTGCCTACGGCATCAGCGCCAAGTTGCAGATGGGGGCGAAGATGGATCCGCTGCCTGCGCTGCACGCGCTGCTCGACCTTCCGCTCAGGCTCGAGCAGAGCGGTGGCTATCGTGCCTTCATCGCGCTCGACGAGTTCCAAGACATCGAGCGGATCCCCGACCTCGACGGTCTGATCCGGAGCCACATCCAGCTTCAGGGAGAGGTCGCCTCCTACGTCTTCGCCGGCTCGGAGCCGGGCATGATGAGACAGCTGTTCGAGAGTAAGGAGCGCCCCCTTTATGGCTCGGCTGTTCCCCTGCACCTGGAGCGTCTCGCCGCGCGTGACATCGCGGCGTACGTAGAGCAGCGCTTTCGCGAGAGTCGCCGCTCGGTCGGCGAGGCGCTCAATCCGCTGCTGGACAGTGCTCAAGGCCATCCCCAGCGAGCGATGATGCTTGCCCACCGCCTGTGGGAAGAGCTCGACGTCGGCTCGACCGCAACACTCGATCACTGGCGCGCGGCTCACGCCGCGACGCTGGCAGAGCTGGAGCCCGAGTTCGACGCCCAGTGGCGTGGCTTCGACACCTCCGAGCAGAAGACGATGCGCTCGATCGTGGCGGGCGACGGTTCTCCCTATCGCGGCGAGGTCTTGAATCGTCTCGAGCTCACCAAGGACAGGGTCAGACGGGCGCTTCCGCGACTGCTCGCAACTGCCGAGATCGAGAGCAACGGCGACCGTTACCGCGTGGTCGATCCCCTGCTGGCCGAGTGGATCGCCCGGTTGGGCGGCGTGCCCCCGATGTAGGCGGATGTACCGGCCTGTAGGTGAGCGATGCCCCTTGAGCGGCGACCCGATCGTTTGGGCGGGACTTCTTTGGATCTCTGGGCGGCTTAGCCGCGCGAGAACGGCCGGTGATGCGCGGCGCCCAGTCGGTCGAGCACGCCGGTCAACAGCTCGGTCGTCTCGGCTGTCATCTGCGCTTCGACCGAGGCCAGTTCGGCGGCCAGATCCACATCGGGCTCGGTTGGCGGGTCGGGGTAGATCGGCTCGGGCACTGCCAGCGCGACGACCTCTACCTCCGGCTCGACGGGTGTAACCGGCTTCGCCTTACGTTTGCGGAAGAGTCGCGCAAAGAATCCAAGCTGTGGTTCGGGCTCCACAGGGGATGGCTCCGGCTCTGGCTCGAGGGGCGCTACCGGTTCGGCCTCGACGACGATCGGCTCAGGCTCGGTCAGGGCGACCGGCTCGGTCTCGACCGCTGCATCGACCGGTTCTGCGATCGCCTCCGGCTCTGACTCCTGCGGAGGCTCCTCGGCCGCCGCCGGGGTGCGCGTCACCGACAGGGTGACCTTCGTGCCCCAGCCGGACTGCTTGAGCCGCACGACGCCGCTGGCGCCGTCCGCCTCCCACTCGACCTTCGTCTCTGGCTCGACGGCGGTGATGCGAATCTCGCCCAGCTCTGACAGATGGCGCGCGAGCGCGTCTGGGTTGCTCAACTCCGACCACAGCTCGGGCGGAGACTTGACAAGGGTGCGTTGCACCTCGGTAGAGACGCTCATCGCTCCAGGTTTCGAGCGTGAAGTGAGAGTTCCTTCCGGTGGTTCCGCAAGATACCCCCTTGTTTTGACAGCGAGCAGTTTATTTTGGTACCAAACTATCGACTAGAGGCCTCAGATTTGCTGGTGTTTTTCGGTTCTTGCTCTCCAGGACATCACGCCGGAAGCAGCCTCGATGGCTTGCGGCGCGATCAACCCCAGGAAGTGGCCTGGACTGCTTGGGTCACGATCAACCCCTGCGTGTGCAGCAGCTCCGCCAGCTGCACCGCATTCGTCGCGGCGCCCTTGCGCAGGTTGTCGGCGACGATCCACATGTCCAAAGCGCGCTCGTGGCCCGGGTCGCGGCGGATGCGCCCGACGAACACCTCGTCGTGGCCGGTGGCCCGCGTCGCCAGCGGGTAGAGCGACGCATCGGGATCGTCGGCCACGACGATGCCCGGCGCTGCGCGCAGCAGCTCGCGCGCCTGCGCGGGGCTGAGGTCGTCCCGCGTTTGCACGTTGACGGCCTCGGAGTGGCCGTTGATGACCGGCACGCGCACGCAGGTCGCGCTCACGCGGATCGACTCGTCGCCGAGGATCTTGCGTGTCTCGTTGATGAGCTTGCGCTCCTCATCGGTGTGGTCGTCTCCGGGCGCGAACGAGCCGGCGTGGGGGAGCGCGTTGAAGGCGATCTGGTGGGCATAGGCCCGCGGCGGCTCGATCTCCATTCCGTGCAGCAGCGCGTGGGACTGGTCGAGCAGCTCGTCCACGGCCTTCTTGCCCGTGCCGGACACGGCCTGGTAGGTAGAGATCACCAGCCGCTCTATGCCGGCGGCGTCGTGGATCGGCTTCAAGGCGACCACCACCTGCATCGTCGAGCAGTTGGGGTTGGCGATGATTCCCCTGTGGGATGCGAGCGCCCCCGGATTGACCTCCGCAACGACGAGCGGCACGTCGTCGTTCATACGCCAGTGCGAGCTGTTGTCGACAACTATGGCGCCGGCCTCCACGAAGCGGGGTGCCCACTCGCCCGAGGTCGATCCGCCGGCTGAGAACAGCGCCAAGTCGAAGCCTTGGATCGTCTCGTCGGTGAGTGGTTGCACCACGCCGACGCCCTCGATTTCCTTGCCGGCCGAGCGCTCGGAGGCGAATGGCACGACCTCACGCGCAGGGAAGTCGCGCGCGCGCAGCAACTGCAGCATCAACGTGCCCACCTGTCCGGTGGCGCCCACGACGGCGACTCTGTAACCCTGGCTCATAACGCTGTCCAGCGTACCGAGCGTTGCTCAACCAGCGAGCGCACGCCAAGCGTCGGGGTCGTGCGACGGCACGAGGATCGTCTGCGGGTTGGCGAGCGCGAACGCCTTGATCTCCGCGATCGATCTGCGCGCGGCCGCATCGTTGTCGGCGAGCATCGGCAAGGTCTCCTCCTGAATGTTGCGCAGCGTGTACGCGGCGTCGCCGACGAGCAAGACCTGGCCTCCGTCGGCCAGACGCAGCAGTACGGATAGGTGTCCCGCGCTGTGACCCGGAGTGGAGAGCAGGCGGATCGTGCCGTCGCCGAGCAGGTCGATGCTCTGCTCGAACGTCGCGTATGGCTCGCCGTCATTCTCGAAATCCAGGAGCTGCATATGTGCGACGGTCGGCAGATGGTGTGGGACATATCCCTTGCCGGCGGGGAACCTGCCACGGGTCGCGGCCCACTCGGCCGCCGATGCGGTGAACTTGGCGTTTCCCAGCAGGCGCATGCCGCTCGTGTGGTCGAGGTGGAGGTGGGTCATGATCACCCGCTCCACAGAGCCTGGCTCGATGTCGAGCGCGCGCAGCTGCTCGTCGAACGGCTCCTTGGCCGGATGCAGGCCCCTGAACATCACGCTCAGAGGTATGCCGAAGTCGCGACGTGGGTTCTCCTGCGCATCGCGATGCATGCCCGTGTCGATCACGATCGTGCCCGCCGAGGGGTGGCGGACCGCAAACGCGAGGCACTGCGCGTCGAGCATCTCGCCGAACGGTGAGATGCCGCTGAGGATGCGCTTCGCCGGGCTGCCTTGGGTGCGATAGACGTAGCCGTAGGGCATAGACACTTTCGCCGTGACGATCACGTCGAGTTCCACACCGGTGGCGTTCACGGTCAGGCGCCGCCTACGTTTTCAGGACCATGAACAGGATCGTGAGAATCACGAGCAGGTCCATGGTGGCGCCGACGGCGCCGATGCGCTTCACGAGCGTGTCGTGCTCGGCACTGAAGGTCACCGGGCCGTCGCCGGCCGTGGCGAGATCTTTGTCGGCTACCTCGCAGAGGCGCTTCTCGTTGGGACTCAGGAACATCCCCTCGATGGCGCCGATTACGACCGCCACGGCTATGCCCCACTGGACATAGAACTCGCTCCAAACGTGTAGCTTGGACGCGAGGTAGATGCCGCAGACCACGACTATTGCGAGGCCGGGCATGATCACCTTGACGCTGATCGCATGGATCGCGCGGTACAGCGCCGGCAGGGACCGCGAGTCTGCCTTGTCTACCGTGCCGAGCAGCACCGGGTAGGCGAACGTTGCGCCGAAGGCGAAGACCACGGCCATGATGTGCACGGCCAAGACCACTTCGAAGAACTGCACCGTCGCGATCACGGGCAGGATCCTATCTCCTCAGAACGTCGGCGCGTACTTGCCGAACACGTCCTGCATCGCCCCGCACACCTCACCCAAGGAAGCACGGTCCTTCAGTGCTTGGCGGATCGACGGCAGCAGGTTCTCGCTGCCCCGTGCTGTCTCGCGCAGCTCCTCCAGGCGCTTGTCGACCAACTGCTGGTCGCGGTTGGCCTTGAACGCCTTCAAGCGTCCCACCTGTTCGCGCTCTGACTCCGGGTCCACGCGCAGCAGGTCGGGAACCTCGATGTCGTCCTCCTCGAACTTGTTGACGCCCACCACGATGTCCTGGCCGATGCGGTAGCGCTCCTGGTAGCCCCAGGCCGACTCGTCGATCTCACCCGTGATGAACTGGATCGCGTTGACCGACCCTCCCAGCGCGTCGACCTTGGCGATCAGCTCGTTTGCGCGCGCTTCGATCTCGTCGGTGAGCGACTCCACGAAATAGGAGCCGGCGAACGGGTCCACCGTGTCGGCGGCGCCCGACTCGTACGCGAGGATCTGCTGCGTGCGCAGGGCGGTCTTCGCCGCGCGCTCGGTCGGCAGCGCGAGCGCCTCGTCGAAGCCGTTGGTGTGCAGCGACTGCGTACCACCGCACACCGCCGCGAATCCCTGCAGGGCCACGCGCACGATGTTGTTCTCCGGCTGTTGTGCGGTCAGCGTGACGCCGCCCGTCTGCGTGTGGAAGCGCAGCATCGTCGACTTCGGGTTCTTCGCACCGAAGCGCTCGCTCATGATGTGCGCCCACATGCGCCTGGCGGCCCTGAACTTGGCGACCTCCTGGAAGACGTTGTTGTGGCCGTTGAAGAAGAACGCCAAGCGTGGCGCGAAGTCATCCACGTCGAGGCCCTTCTCGATCGCGGCCGTCACGTAGGCGATGCCCGAGGACAAGGTGAAGGCGACCTCCTGCACGGCCGAGCAGCCCTTCTCGCGGAAGTGGTAGCCGGAGATCGAGATCGTGTTCCACTTGGGGACGTTTTCCTGGCAATACTGGAACAGGTCGGTCGTCAGGCGCATCGTCGGCTGTGGCGGGTAGATGTAGTTGCCGCGCGCGATGTACTCCTTGAGCACGTCGTTCTGGGTGGTGCCGCGCAGCTTCTCCGAAGGCACGCCCTGCTCCTCGCCGACGAGGTCGTAGAGCAGCAGCAGGCACGCGGCCGGCGCGTTGATCGTCATCGACGTCGAGACCTCGTCCAGTGGGATACCGTCGAACGCCGTGCGCATGTCGTCGATCGTGTCGATCGCCACGCCGGTGCGGCCCACCTCTCCCAGGCAGCGCGGATTGTCCGAGTCGAGGCCCAGCTGTGTAGGCAGGTCGAAGGCCATCGACAGGCCCGTCGAGCCCTTGGAGAGCAGGTAGCGGTAGCGCTCGTTTGACTCCTTGGCCGAGGCGTAGCCCGCGTACTGGCGCATCGTCCACGTTTGTTTGCGGTACATCTCACGGTGTACGCCACGCGTGTAGGGGAAGTCCCCCGGCGTTCCGAGGTCAAGCTCCGCCGGCAGGTCGTCCTCGGTGTAGAGCGCCTCGATCTCGATTCCAGAGTCGGTGAAGCGGCGCGGATCTTCCGGCCCCACTATCGGAGCGACCGTCAGACGCTCCTCCTGCTCGCTCGAGTTGTGCTGGTTCATGGCTTGCATTGGATCATATGGATTGGGATGGGACGGAACTTGGCGCAGGGATGCTCAGGAAGCATCTTTTTGGGAGACAAGATCCTCCTGGCGGCCCGAATCGCGGCTCCCCTGACCGGTCACGAGGGCCTGCTCGCGCCAAGCGGAACGGGCCTGCAGCCTTATACTGGGGTGCGATGCCAACATGCATGGTCACCGGCGGCGCCGGCTTCCTCGGTTCGCATCTTTGCGACGAGCTGCTCGCCCGTGGAAACCGCGTGATCTGCGTCGACAACCTCGAGACCGGCTCGCTCGCCAACATCGAGCACATTCGCGACCCCGAGAACTTTCGCAATGTCAACGTGGACATCATCGAGCCATACGAGATCGACGAGCCTGTCGATTTCGTCTACCACCTGGCATCGCCCGCCTCCCCGATCGACTATTTGCGGTTGCCCCTGCACACGCTGAAGGTCGGCTCCTACGGCACCCATCACACGCTCGGCCTGGCCAAGGCCAAGCGCGCGCGCTTCCTGATCGCCTCCACCAGCGAGGTGTACGGCGATCCCAAGGAACATCCACAGGCGGAGACCTATTGGGGGCACGTCAACCCGATCGGACCGCGCGGCGTCTACGACGAGGCCAAGCGCTATGCCGAGGCGTTGACGATGGCCTACCACCGACAGCAGGGGGTGGACACGGCGATCGTGCGCATCTTCAATACCTACGGCGCGCGCATGCGCCCGCACGACGGGCGCGCGATCCCGACCTTCCTGCGCCAAGCACTGGCAAACCGTCCGCTGACCGTTTTCGGCGACGGCTCGCAGACGCGCTCCTTCTGCTTCGTCAGCGACCTGATTCGCGGTCTGATCGCGCTTGCCGAGTCCGGCTACCACAATCCTGTGAACATCGGCAATCCCGACGAGTACACGCTGCTCGAACTGGCCGAAGCGGTCAAGGAGATCACCGGCGCCGACTCGGAGATCCTGTTCGAGGCGCTGCCGGTCGACGACCCCAAGCAGCGCAAGCCGGACATCACGCTCGCGCGCGAGCTGCTCGGCTGGGCGCCCGAGGTCTCGCTGCGCGACGGCCTACGCCGCACGATCGACACGTCCGGCGTAGAGCAGCTGGTTGGGTGAGCGACGCCGTTCAGAAGGAATCTGGCCGCCCCACAACGTCCCAAACGCACATGCGCCCTAGGGCGCATGTGCTCTCCCAAACGGTTTCTGACCGCTACATACGGGAAACTCAACTGTTGTGAAGTCCGAGATGGGAGTTCGTTCTCCGGACGCGCCGAGTACCAGCCGTCCCGCAAGGACGCCGCTGACCGCGCGCCCGGGCTCGACCGGCAGGCCCTCCGTTGAGGAGATTCCGCCACCGCGTAGCGACCGCGACGTGCGCAGCAAGCGCCCACCGGCGCTCTCGTTCCTGCTGCGCATGGACACGATGCGTCGTGGTCTGCGGGTCCTCTCGCTGCTCGTACTCGACCTGTTCGGAGTGTCGCTGGCGATCTTCACGGCGCTCGCGCTCAAGGAGGCGCTGCTCTCCAGCGTCGATGCTCACAACGTGTACGAAGGTACGCGCTCGATCCTCGCGTTCGCCTACCTGCTGACGGCGCTGTTGTTCGCGCGCTCCGGCCTGTACGCCGAGCGCTCGCAGCGCCCCGGCCTCTCGCGCATCGTGGGCTCGCTCTTCCAGGTCGCCTTCGTCGCCCTCATCTTTGCCGTGGTGAGCGGCGAACACTTCTCCAGCTACTACATCTTCTACGGTTCGCTTGGCTTCGCGCTGTTCTACATCTCCTCGCTGCGCTACCTCTACGAGCGGGCGACCGGGGCGATCCTGCACGCGGCCGGCTATCAGCGCCGGGCAGTGCTCGTCGGCACCGGCAAGCACATCCAGGATGTAGCCCATGCGCTCGCCGACGCGCCGCGCACGCCGATCGAAGTCGTCGGCTTCGTATCGCCCGAGCCGCTGCCCGCCAACGGCGTGCGCTGTCTCGGCACGCTGGGTCAGCTGCAGGCCGTGATCCTCTCCGAGCGCGTCGACGAGGTGATCATCGCCGATCCCGACTTTCCCCAGGAGCGTGCCGTGGAGCTGGTCGACCAGTGTCACCGCCGCGGCGTGCGCGTGCGCATCGCTCCCTCGACGATGGAGATCTTGATCCATCGCGCCGAGTTCGTTCCGGGCCAGTCGGTTCCCCTCTTCGAGCTTGGGCCGCCCGTGTTCGAGGGCATCGACTTCGCCCTGAAGCGCACCTTCGACCTGGTCGGCGCGATCTGCCTGCTTGTCCTGCTCAGTCCCCTGCTTGCCGCGATCACGCTTGCCGTGCGGGTCACCTCGCGCGGGCCGATCTTCTACCGCTCGATGCGTCCCGGCATCGGGCAGCTGCCGTTCGCGTGCTTGAAGTTCCGCACGATGTACTGCGACGCGCACGAGAACCAGGGAGCGTTGGAGGAGCTCAACGAGGCCTCCGGGGCGCTCTTCAAGATCAAGGACGACCCCCGTCTCACGCCCGTGGGACGCTTCCTGCGGCGCTTCTCTTTCGACGAGCTTCCACAGCTCGTGAACGTGCTGCGCGGCGAGATGTCGCTGGTCGGCCCACGTCCGCTGCCAGAGCGCGACTTCGAGCTGCTCGAGGACTGGCATCGCAAGCGCTACCTCGTGCTGCCAGGCATCACGGGGCTTTGGCAGGTCTCGGGCCGCTCAGAGCTCGACTTCGACGACCTCGTGCACCTCGACTTCATCTACCTGGAGCGCTGGTCCTTGGCGCTCGACTTGGCGATCCTGCTGAAGACGATCCCGGCTGTGATCATGCAGCGCGGGGCTTACTAGCCCTACCGGCAATCGCGACTCATGCACATGGCCGCGGCCATGTCGCGCCTACTCCAGCTCCAACCCAGTCTGGGGCTCGGCCAGGCCGTAGCCGACCGGTCGGGACTCGTCCTCGGCGAAGTCGAGTGCCTGCTGGTAGACGCGCCAAGTCGATCGCGCCGCGTCCTGCCAGGTCCACCGTGGGGGCGCCGGGGCAGGGCGGCGCGAGCGCTCGGCGCTTTCGATCAGCGAGCGTAGGTCGCCGGGCTCGACGAAGGCGGCGCGTTCGCCAAGGACCTCGCGCAGTGCCGGCACCTCGCATGCCGCGACCGGCGTCCCGCAGGCGAGCGCCTCGACCGCCGGCAGGCCGAAGCCCTCGTCCTCGGAGGCAAGCACCAGCGCGTGCGCACCGCTGTAGATGGCGGCCAGCTGCTCGTCGGAGACCTCGCCCGTCAGGATCACGTCTTGCAGCTCGTGCGCCCAGGGACGCGTCGGACCGACGAGCACGAGCGGCAGCTCGCGCGGCGTGGCGGCAAGCTTGGCGACGTGCTTGCGCGGGTCGGGATGGCGCAGCGAGCCGACCCACAGCAGGTAGTTCTCTGGCAGTGAGAAGCGCTCACGTACACGAGCCACCTGCTCCTCCGAGCGCGCGAACATGACCGGGTCCGGCGCCTCGGCTATCACGGCGATGCGCTCGCGCTCCAGGCCCAGGCGCTGCACAGCGTCGCCCGCCACAGCCTCGGTAGGCACGATCACGTGTACCGCCCGCTGCACCGCGAGCTGGCGTAGGCGCAGCCGTATGCCCATGCGCAGATGCTCGCTCGCCCGCTTGAGCGCCGAGAGGTCGTGCAGCGTAACGACCATGGGGCACGGACTGCGCAGGATCGCGCCCTCCATCCATGGCGAATGAAACACGGCGGCGCGCCGCGGCCGATGGGTCTCGACGATCTCCGCGCTCCCCGCGCCGGTCTCGCGCAGCGCGGTCAGCAGTGAGCGCGTATAGCGTCCGACACCGCGCACGTCGGCCGCCGGCCGGCTGTCGAAGGCGACCCTCATGACGTCGCTCGTCCCGGTCCGGGAGCTCAGACCACGAGGCGCCTCAGCCTTTGTCGCACCCACGCGCACTGTTTCAGAACATAGTCGGTTCGACCGCCGAGTGTGTAGATCGGCAACGAATCGCCCACGCTGTTTCCGATGTTTGTGGCCCGGCGTTGGGGTACGCCTTTCCGACCACGGGCGGGTCGCGTGTCGCGTAACGGTTCGCTCGTGGCGGCGGATCCGATCGCGAGCTGTCTCAACAAAGCGTTCCAGGCCGCTAGCCTTGCCACGCGATGCCCTCGCGCGCCTACCACGAAAGTCTGTGGGAAGGCATTCCCGAAGGCCTGCCGCCGGCCGACGCGCGCCTGCGCGAAGCCTTCCTGCTCGAGCACGTCGCGGAGGCGGGCGAGCGCATCGGGCGCGTACCGCGTGTTCTAGATGTGGGCTGCGGCGAGGGTCACTTCTCGATCGCGTTGCTGCGCGCCGGCGCCGAGGTGGTGGGCTGCGACGTCGCAGCCGAGCCGCTGCGTCGCGCGCACTCGCGTCATCCCGCGCTGGACATGCGCTTGGTGGAGCCCGAAGCGCCGCTGCCGCTCGAGGACGCGAGCTTTGACGTTGTGTGGGCCGGCGAGACGATCGAGCACGTCGCCGACACCGCACAGTGGCTGTCGGAGCTGCGCCGCGTGCTGCGCTCAGGGGGGTTGTTGCTGATCAGCACCCCCGACCATGGCCCGCTGCTCAGGTTGTGGACTGGGTTGAGCCGAACCGCCTTCCAGACGCGCTTCGATCCGCGCGCCGACCATCTGCGCTTCTACACGCGTCAGCTGCTGGCCGAACTGCTGGCCGACTTCGGTTTTGCGCAGGTCACCGTCGTAGGTGCGGGCGGGTTGCCACTCGCACGCCGTGTCCTGTTGGCAAGCGCTCAGCGCAAGCGATTCTGAGCCGAGCGGTGCACGAGAAGTGCGCTGGACGCTCCTCGGCGCGTGGGAGAGCTCCGCGCCGGGTTGGATCCAAATGCTGTGGCGGCCATGTTCGCCCCGGCGTTTGGAGCTGCCCTCAATGCCTGCACGTAGGCATTCTGGGCAACGATCGACTCGGGGTTGAGGTATACGGCGGCGCGTAGCTCCGAGACGGCCGCCCGCGGGTCGTTTTTCAGGTCGTATTCGCCCAAGGTCAGCCAGGTTTCCGGATTCGACGGTTGCATCTGCACCGCTTTCTGCAACGTGGCTCGTGCAAGCGCGCTCTCGCCGATCGCGTGCTCGACGGAGGAGAGCCTGAACAGCGCCACGGCGGAAAGCGGGTCGCGTTCGACGCCGGCCTGCGCCGCGCGCAGCGCCGCCTGTGGGTTCTGCTGGATCAGCGCGACCGCCTGTTCGGAGGCTTCGACAGAGCGCTGTGGCTGCCACTCCGTCCAAGCCGCAAGCAGCGCGCCGGCGACGACGGCGATCGCCACGCCGACGCGCAGCGGCCCGAGCGGCGCCGAAGGCCGGCGTAGGCGTGAAGCGTCCCGCGTAGGGAGGGTGGGCTGCTCGCCCGAAAGGGGGATCGCGGTCCCAGCCGCGCTTTCAGAGGATTGATCTGACGCCAAGGCATCGAGCGGCAGCGCCGCCGCGGGTGAGCCCGCCGGCACGCCGAGTCTGCCGGCGGACAGCGGCCCGCGTCCGGCCAGCCAGCCGGCACACAGCAGCGCCACGAAGGCGTCGCCCGGCACGTACCAGGTCCAGTCGGCAAACGAGTGAACACCGAACACGATGACGATGCAGAGCATCGCAAGCATGCCAATCCGCTCCGGCGTATATGCGAGCGGCTCCTTGCGCCAGGCGGCGGACGGCGGCGAGCGTTTGGCGCGCCAGCGACGATCGAGGAGATGCGTGGGGCGTCCGGCGGCGACCATCCAAGCGATCAGCAATGCCAGCGTGATCGCCATGCCGACGATGCCAAGATCGGCAAGCGTCTGCACGACATACCCATGGGCTTGACGAACATCGAGGTTCTGGGTGCGGTAGCGCAATCGCGCCGTGCCATATCCGGCTGCCCCAGCTCCAAGTGCCGGATGAGCTTCGAAGACCTCGAGCGCCTCCTTCCAATAGCGCGCACG
The DNA here is from genome assembly GCA_036266805.1 of Solirubrobacteraceae bacterium. Lineage (GTDB taxonomy): Bacteria > Actinomycetota > Thermoleophilia > Solirubrobacterales > Solirubrobacteraceae > Palsa-744. The sequence continues at coordinate 257,040 of DATAXK010000017.1, read as the reverse complement.
AACACTGCCCACCGCGGTCAAGCGTCCCGGCGTGTTTTTCGGCACCGTTGCGTTGGGGTTCGCAAGCGAGGAGAGATCGTGCGAGATCGTGCCGGTGAACCCGCGCCTGCTGGCGGCCAGGCCGCCAGCCCCCGCCAGCAGGACAAGCACCAGCAAGGATGCAAGCGCAATTCCCGTGGCGCGGCGGGTACCGGCGGATGGTGCGCGACGGTCGCCGAAGAAGCCGATCGCGATCCCGACAAGCGCGAGCACGACCAGCATCGCGCCGACCAGCACGCCGAGTTGGTGGCCGGCGCTGGTGCGTGACGCCAGCGATATCCCTTCGCTGGAGAGCGCGTGCCTGGAGAAATCCCAGCCGACGACCGGGGCGGCGCAGGCGCCGGCGACGAGGAGTACTCGCGCCGCGCGCAGACGCAGTGGCACGATGCACATCCAGGCGATCACGCCGACGACGAGCGCCACCAGCGCGCCGCGCGAGTAGGCGAGCATCAATGTGACGATCATCAGGCCCATCGCGGGATAGGCCATGGCGGTCAAGAGCGCGTGTCCGGCGCGCCGCGCTCCGAGCCACACGCAGCCGATCGCGCCAATCGCCGCTGTCAGGCCGATCGCGTTCCAATAGCCATAGGGTTCCTGCAGGCGTGCGTAGAAGCTCGCTTCGCGGCTGACGGACAGCTCGTTTGGCAGTACCTTCGTCAGCAGCGCGTAGGCACATACCACCACGGCCGCGAGCACGATCCCCCCCAACAGAGCGCGCCAGCCGCAGGGCACCAGCCACGCCAGCGCGACGGCGGCTGCGAACACGCCGCTGTAGGCCAACATCCTGCCCGCGTCCTGCCAGCTGGCGTCCGGCGCCACCGACCATACGACCGACAGGCCGGTGAGCGCCGTGAAGGCCAGCAGCAGGCCGATCGACCACAGACCGTAGAAGCGGATGGCTGCCGGAGCCAACGCGAGCACGACCGCGACAAGCGCTCCCGCGATCAGCGTGAAGACCAGCTCGATCGTCGTCATCGGCGCGAGGTTCAGCCCGCCGCCGGCGACGAATGTGGCGAAGCAGAGCAGGGCGGCGACGGCAAGCGTCGCCAGCGCCGTCGTGCCCTGCATTTGCGGCCAGCTCCGCGCGGGCGCAGGCTCAGGCTCCCGTGACGGCTGGCGCGGGATCTCCACGGTTCGATGCTCAGCTGTCACGGCGTGAGCGGACACGCTTGCGCACCTCTCCGATTGCAAGTACGACCGCGCCGGCGGCCATGAAGGCGAGCACGGCGAACAACGAGTGAGGCAACCTGTTCACGGCTGAGGCGATGTCGGCGTGTACGACGCCGGGGCGCACCGGAACGCTACCAACCTGCACCGGCGTCGAGCCGTTGCGATGCGCGCTCTGTACGGCACGCCGCTCGGTAGGAGTAAGAGGCACGGCAACGTTTGCGGAGGGGGTGCCTGTCGTAGCGCCGGCCCCGCCGCCCGCCGCCGCTTCCTCGGCCTTGCGGATCAGGCTTTCGCATTCTCCATACTCGATCCCTGTGGTCGTCATCTGTTTGAGCGCTTCGCGATACGCCTCCTGGCTGTAGCCGCTGAAGGGTTCGTCGTGGCCGCACTTTTCGAGGATCGTCTGCGCTTGGTTTGCGGTGGCGGTGGAGGCAAGCCCGAGCATGGCGAGCGCTACGAGCGCCAGCGCAAAGCCCCTCCACAATTTGACCCGCAGCCCTTCCAAGAAGCGCAACGCTACCTCACCGCCCCCCCGACAGGCTGAGCTCCGCGAGCGCGTTGGAGAAGCCGCATGCCCAGGCGTCGTACGTGTAGGAGCTCACGTCCGCGCGTCCGGCGGCCCCCATGCGCGCGCGCAGTGCCGGATTGTCGGCGAGCTCTCTGAGCGCGGCGGCCAGCGCGACGGGCTCGCCGGCGGGCACCACGAGCCCGTTGCGCCCGTCTTTTAGGAGCCCTCCGGCGGCGGCCCCCACGGCGTCGCTTGCGATCACTGGAAGTCCACGGTTCATGGCCTCGTTCACCACCAGCCCCCACGGCTCGCGGAAAGTGCGCGTCGGAATCGACGGCACCACCAGAACATCGGCGGCGGCGTAGAAGTTGCGCAATTGCTTCTGGGGCACCGGGTCCAGACCCACCACCGCGCCGCCGGCCGGGACCCAAGGGGGGGTGGATCCCGCACCGACGAGGACGAGCGCGGCGGTTGGTGCCTGCAGGCCCGACGTACTCCAAGCCTCCACGAGCACCCCCAGTCCCTTTTCCCGGGTAGCCCGTCCGGCAAACAAAAACGTCACCTCGACATTTGCCGGCCATCTAGGATCGTTCGGTAAGCTCACATCGGGCGAGCTCCAGAATGCGTTGTCCACCGACTGTGGCGCCACGTGCACGCGTTTGGCGCCACGCAAGCCCACATACGTGCTGACGTGTGGGCCATAGGTGACGACGGCGTCGGCACTGCGGTAGAGGCGTCGCAACGCCGGATAGCTGAGCGCGTGCGCGGCGCTACGCGGATGCGCCCACAGTGACGCCCAAAGAATCAGCGGCACGCGCGCACGTCTTGCCCCGGCCCAGGTTGCCAGCGGCGCGACCCGTCCGCCCGTGGGACAGACGACGGCGCGGTAGCGGCCGCTGGCCGCCAGCGCGTACAGCTCGTGCTCGCGCACGTGGCGGTGCGGAAACGGGAGATCGTCGGCTGTCGATCCGCCGCCGTGCTTGAGGCGCCCTCCGAACAATGCGAACTCGACGTTCTCGCGCTCGTGCAAACATGCAAACGCGCCGACACGGTATGCCGGCGCATGGCTGGTGACGAACAAGACTGGCTTCATCGGTGCGCGGGTGGCAGTGCCGGTGACGATCGGTGTGCGACGCGAGACTTCGTCCAGGGCCGGGCGGTAGCGTCAATCGTGGTGGCCGAGGCGCGAGACGTCACCGGCTGCTTCCCCCAGGTGCGGACGGAGAAACGCGCAATGCGTGCTCGTAGGCGGCGACGGTTTGCTCGCCGCAACGCTCCCAGCTGAAGTTGGCGGCGACGGTCTCCCTTGCGCGAATGCCGGCCTCGCGCAGTCGCTGCGGGTCGGACAGCAGCTCGTCGATGCGCTGTGTCAGTCGCTCGATGTCACCGGGTGGGACGAGCATGAAGCCGTCGCCCGCCGCCGCGATCTCCTCCGGTCCGGCCTCGCCGCGACAGCCGATGGCAGGCACACCGCCGGCCATCGCCTCGATGTAGGCGACGCCGAAGGCCTCCTCGGTCGAGGGCATCGCAAACAGCGTGCAGCGGCGTGCCTGCTCGATGGCATCCGCCGGTGCGAGCTGCCCCCGAAACTCCACGCGCTCGGAGACCTCGAGTCGCGCGGCAAGCCCTTCCAGGGCGACGCGCTCGGGGCCGTCGCCGATGATCACATAGCGCAAGCTGGGGTGGCGCTTGGCAAGCACCGCCAGCGCGCGCATCACGTCGGCGTGGCGCTTGCGTGCAACGAGATGGCCGACCGTGACCAGCGATGGGCTTGGGTCGCGACGGACGATTGCGCCACCCTGTCTGGCCGAGGCCAAGTCGGCGCCAAGGTGGACGATGCGCACGTCTTCGGCGCCGTGGGAGCGGCTGAGCTCGGCGATGCCGCGGCTGTTGGCCAATACCGTCGTGGCCGCCTCGAGCGCGCGGCGTACGGCCTCGCTGCCGGCCTTGCTGCGCGGCGCCGTGTAGAGCACGTCGCCGCCATGGACAGACACGACCAGCGGCACCTTAGAACGTGTGCGCCGTAGCGCGTCCCCCGCCGGCACCGCGTTGTGGGCGTGAATCAGATCGAAGGCAAACGAGCGGCGCAGTCCACGCAGGGCTAGTCCGAGCGCCGGTGCCGCCCATGCTCCCCAGATTGGGTAGGAGCTGGAGCGCGGCGGGGACACATAGCGAACATAGGTCACGTCGAGCCCGTCGTGAAACTGATGCTTGGACTCCCCGGCAAGCTTTCGCAAAGCGCGCGCCGCTCCACCGGGTCCGTCCGATAGCGACGCACGCGGGGGAACGAGCCGGTGGAGCACGACCACGCGAACTTCAGCTCCAGCGTCGCGAGCTGCCAGCGCCTGGCGATGAGCCCAAACCCCCAGCACGGGATCCCCTTGGCGCGGGTAGAACTCCGAGACGACGACGACCTTCATGGTTCCTTCCATGCCGCCCAAGGCGGCATGGTGGAGTTTTGGTGGAGGGGCGGTGGTTCCCTTCGCTCGGTGCGTGGCGGCGCGGGGAGGTTTTGGTTGACGGTCGTTTCTCCGCTTGCGGGCTGCGGCACGGCGGAGTTGTGCCGGTGGACGTTCACAGGCGTCGGTGCGTGACGAGGGTCTGCCGGGCTTCGCTTGCGTTCAGGTGCGGCCGGTTCGCGAGGAAGTCGCGTGCCTCCTGGAGTGCCTGCTCGCGCGAATAGGCGCTGGCGGCGGGCGCGGCGCGATGGCGGATCGGGACTGCGTCGAGTACGCCGCAGCGCCAGCCGTGCTCGCGCCCCACCGCGGCCCAATGCATGTCAAGGCCCCAGCCCATGCGCAGTTCGGGAAACGGCAGCAGGGTCGAGAACGTGGAGCGGGCAAACGCGGTCACGGGTCCGATCTCCACAAACCGCGTCTCGCGCACGAGCGTGCGGCTTTGGCGGCGAGTCACCTGCCAGGCGGCGTGCGAAGCGCGGCGGTGGGTGGGCTGCGCGAGGTCGAGCTCGAAGTGCTCGGCGAGCAGCAGGAAGCGGTCGAGAAACCCGCGTGGCAGCACGATGTCGTCGTCGAGGACGAACAGCCAGTCGTATGCGTCGGCGGGATGCGAGTCGAGCAGCAGGTTGAGGTTCTCGAACTTGCCGCGGTCGCCTGGCGCGGCAAGGCAGAGCTGAACTTGGTGGCGCGAGCGCGCCAGCTCGTCACGGATGCCTCGCACCAGTGTGCTGTGCTCGGGCCGCGCCACGCACAGCAGCAGCACGCGTCGCGCCGGAGGCATGCGACGCGCCGCGATATCGAGGCGCAGCCGGCGGGTGGATGCGATCTCGAACGCATCGTCGGCGATGTCGAGCGCGGCCCGGCGCAGGCCGTCGAGCCCGCCGACGGTGCCACTTTCGCCGGAAAGGAAGTCGTCGGAGGGCCCCGCCTGATCTGGGGTTTGGAAGTTCCCGGTCAACCTCGACTGGTCAGGGCCGTTTGTATTTGCAGCGGTAGGAATTGCTACCCCCGTGCGCGGGGGTAGTGTTGCGCGGAGCGCTTCCAGCAGTCGCCCACAACTGTGGCTGACCATCGTCAGCCCCGCGGGGCAGCGGTAGCGCACGACGTGTCCAAGCGAGCGCGCGAGCGTGACGAGCTCGCGCCCGAGCGGTGGCGCAACACCGCGCCAGGCGTCGAAGCGCCGGGCGGCCTTGCCGCGCGCGAAGGCAGCGCGGCACAACGGCCGCAGGCGCGCATCAGCGGGGCTGCGCCGGTGATGGAGCGCGGCCTGCGCGACGTATAGAGCGCCGGTGCCGGCGCTGATGTTGGTCCCAGCGGCGTCGGCACTGTCGCCGACGCCGACGCCGGCCCCGGCATGCCCCTCACAGCTCTCCGATCCGTTGCGTGTGGCAGGACCGGCAAGCAGCCGTTCCTGCCACTCCTGCTCGTCGCCGCCATACTCGAGCGACACGTCAAACGGACCGACACGCTCCAGCGCGGTCCGGCGGATTGTCATGTTGGCTCCCCACGCGAAGCGCGTGAGGGTGTCGTCGGGGCCGAGGTTCAGAGCGGTGATGGGCGGACCCTCGCGCCCGCAACTGTGCGCAGGCGAGCCTTCCAAGCGCGGGAGGATCGGACCGGTGAAGATCTCTCGCTCGGGGTGCTCTCGAGCGGCTGTGAGCAACGCCTCGAGCCAGCCCTTGCCGACCTCCACGTCGTCATCGACGAACACGACCAGCTCGCCCGTCGAACGCTCGACCCCAGTGTTGCGTGCCACGTTGAGGCCAAGCGGTCGAGAGTGCGGCTCGTAGCGAGCGCCGAAGCGCGCGGCAAGCGCACGAGCTTCCTCGGAGGGGCCGGCGTCGTCCACGACGATCAGCTCGGCTCGGGCCTTCCTCGCCTGGTCGGCGATCGAGCTCAGCGCGACTCTGAGGTAGTCCAGACGCGCACGCGTGGGAACGACGATCGAGGCCGAGATTGGGTTGAGATCGGAGACAATGATCCGAACAGTCTAGGTTTGGGCAGGCGATGGTTCTCTTCCTGCACAACCGCTATCGCACAATAGGCGGCGAGGAGCGCGTCGTCGATGAGCTGCTGGCGCTCGTGCGCGAGCATTTGGGCGAGTCCGCAGAGCTGCTCGAGCGCGACTCGGCCGCGCTGGGCAAGCTGAGTGCGGCGAGGGGCCTGCTGCGCGGTGGCCTGGCGCCAGGAGAGGTTGCCAAGGCGGTACGCCTGACGGGCGCTCGGGTAGTGCACGCGCATAACCTGAACCCGCTGTTCGGCTGGCGCGCTTTGGCGGCCGCTCGCGAAGAGGGCGCACGCGTGGTCGCCCACCTGCACCAATATCGGCTCGTGTGCGCCACGGGCGTGTGCTTCACCGGTGGGCGCGAGTGCACGCGCTGTCATGCCCGCAACACGTTGCCGGGGGTGGTGCGCAACTGCCGTGGCAGTCGCTCGGAGGCATTGGCATACGGTGTGTCGCTTGCGCTGTGGCAGGAGCGTCTGGCAGAGCAGGCCGACGCGTTCATCGTGCCGAGTGAGTTTGCGCGCGAGCGACTGCGCGAGCTGGGCGCACCGCTCGACTGGGAGCGCGTGCACGTGCTCCCGCCACCAGTGAGGACGCCGCCGCGGGTCGCGGACGCGAAGTCGGGTAGCTATGCGCTGGTTGTTTCACGACTTGCCCCTGAGAAGGGAGTCGACGTGGCGATCGAGGCATGCCGAGTGGCAGGTGTCCCGTTGGTAGTCGCGGGCGATGGTCCGGAGCGGGCAAGGCTGGAGACGCAAGCCGGGTATTCCAAAGCTGGCTCTCCGAGCCGCCTCACGGGGACCCCCCATGCCGGGGGATGGACAGGCGTGGGCGATGGAGAAGTCGGATCTGAAGATGCACCCATCCAAGTCGCGAAAAAGGGCGATGCCCCCCCCGCGCGCGCGGGGCATCGCGATTTGCGCTTCCTCGGCCACGTGGACGACGCCGAGCTGGAGCGCCTGCGCAACGGCGCCGCCCTGGCGATCGTCCCGTCCCGCTCGGCCGAGACGTTTGGGATGGCGGCGGCCGAGGCGATGGCGGCGGGTGTGCCGGTCGTGGCAAGCCGCATCGGTGCGTTGCCTGAGCTCGTCGAGCGGGATGGGCTCGTCGATCCCGGCGACGTCACGGCGCTCGCCGAGGCGATCGGACGCCGCTGGCGCGACGTGGCCGCGGCAGAGCGCGGACGGGCACAGGTGCGGGAGCTGTGTGCGCCGGCGGCGGTGGCCGCGGGCCTGGCAGCGGTATATGGGGCGGATGGGACCAATTGAGCGGATGGGGCCGACGATGCGGATGGGCCGATGAGGCCGATCGAGCGACCGGCGTCAACCGTAGGCACTAGGCTCCGGCGCGGTGGAGGCATCGTCGGCAATCGATCTCGGGCGCGAACGCTCGGCCATGGAGATCCTGCGCACGGCGCTGGTCATGTACCGGCGCTACCCACTGCTGTTCGCCACCCTTGCCGTCGGCGTGATCGCCCCGTACGAGTTGGCCAGAATCGCGGTCACCGGGGTGGGCCCGCTTGGCAGTGGCAAGGCAGGGGCGGAGGGAACTTTCCTTCTGTTCGAGCTGGTCTATTACGTGTTGGTGGGTCCGCTGATCTCGGCGCTGCACGTACATGCCGTGATCGAGATCGGCGAGGGTCGTAGACCGAAGATCGGTCCAGTCGCGCTACGCGGTCTACGCGTATTGGCCGTGGTTGCCGCGGCGGAGATCGTCGCCGGCACCCTGATCGGCCTGGGCATCGTTGCCTTCATCGTCCCGGGAATCATTCTGAGTCTGCGCTGGTCGGTGGTCGCGCAGACGGCGGCTGTCGATCACGAAGGCTGGCTACCTGCGCTACGCCGCAGCGCCAAGCTCACCGCGGGACACTATTGGCACATCTTCCGAGTGCTGGTGGCGATCGGGCTCCTGACGTTCCTGATCGCCGCGATCGCCGGCGCGCTCGTGGGCGGCGGCCACGGCACGGGCGTTGCCGCGGTGCTAATTGGAATCGTCGTGTACACGATCGTCGCCTCCTTCGGGGCGCTCACTCTCGCGGTCCTCTACTTCGACCTGCGCGCTCGAGCGGTGGGCCCACGGCAGGATCCGCTTCCCGGATACGTCGACCCGCCCGGCCCCGTGTCGGATCCGGATTGAGCGCTTGGAACGTGTTTCGAAATAGGCGCCGATCTTTTTGAAACACGTTCCTGGGCATGAGTCGCGGTGCGCGAGACCGTAAGCTCCCCGGCGTGGACACGCAAGCAAGACGCGCGCTGATCACAGGCATCAGCGGCCAGGACGGCTCGTTTCTGGCTGAGCTGCTGCTGGAAAGGGGCTACGAGGTGACCGGCCTCGTGCACGGGAGCTCGCGGGAGCGCTCGCTTGGCTGCTCAGAGCACCTGCGCGAGCGCCTGGCTCTGCTGGGCGGCGATCTGCTCGACTCCGCGTCGCTGAGGACGGCGATCGAGCGGGTGCGGCCGCACGAGCTGTATCACCTGGCCTCGCCCTCGTTCATCCCCGCCTCCTGGGAAAGACCGGCGGACACGATGCACGCGATCGTCGGTTCGACGGCGGTGCTGCTGGAGGCGGTACGCGACAGTGACAGCGACCCGCCCACCCGCGTGTGGGTGGCGGCTTCGGGCGCGATATTCGGCGATGCGCCACAGAGTCCACAGGACGAGAGCACGCCTTGCAGGCCAACGTCGCCCTACGCGGTTGCCAAGCTCGCCTCACACCAGCTCGTGGGGGCGATGCGCACTCATGACGGCCTGTATGCGTGCTCGGGGATCGTGTTCAACCACGAGTCCGAGCGCCGACCGCCGCGCTTCGTGACGCGCACGGTGACGCGCGCGGCGGCACAGATCAAGCTGGGGTTGGCCGAGGAGGTCACACTCGGGGAGCTTGGCGCGGTGCGTGACTGGTCGTTTGCCGGGGACGTGATGCACGGGGCCTGGCTGATGCTCCAGCAGGAGCGCCCTGAGGACTACGTGCTCGCGAGCGGAGTGGGCCACACGGTGGCCGAACTCGTCGAGGCGGCGTTTGCCTACGTCGGCCTGGAGGCCGAGCGCTACGTGCGCGTAGACCCCGGGCTCGTGCGGGCGCCCGAGCGGACCGCGAGCGTCGGGAATCCGAGCAAGGCGCGCGAGCGGCTCGGTTGGAAGCCGCGGCTCAGCTTCGAGCAGCTGGTGCAGCGCATGGTCGATGCTGACCTGCGCGAGCTGCAAGCCGTTGTCGGGCGCGCGTAGGATAGTCCTGCGGGCACCGCCGATCGTAGCCATCCAGGGCCCCATCGGGGTCGGCGCTTAGACTGCCGTGCAGATGACGACCGTCGGCATCATTGGGCTCGGCTATGTTGGGCTGCCGCTCGCCGTGGCATTCGCCGAGCAAGGCTCCGATGTGGTCGCGGTGGACGTCGATTCGCGCAAGGTCGAGGCGATTGCGGCAGGGCAGTCCTATATCGGCGACATTCCCTCCGAGCGCCTGGCGGTGGTGCTCGAGCGGATCTCCGTCTCGAGCGGCTATGAGGGGCTGGCGCGAGCGCAGGCGGTGCTCGTGTGCGTACCCACGCCGCTGAGTGTCAATCGCGAGCCGGATCTCGGCCCCCTGGTCGAGAGTATGCGCGCGCTGGCGCGCGTACTGAAGGCCGATCAGCTGGTCGTGCTCGAGTCGACCACGTATCCAGGGACCACGCGCGAGCGCGTCGCGCCGCTGCTGGAAGAGTCCGGGCTCGAGGCCGGCAAGGACTTCCACTTGGCCTTCTCACCCGAGCGTGTGGATCCCGGTCGGACAGATTTCACGCTGCGCACTACGCCCAAGGTGCTGGGCGGTCTCACGCCGGCCTGCGCGGACCGCGCACAGGCGTTGTACGAGCTGGTGTGCGACGAGGTCGTGCGCGTGTCGAGCCCCGAGGCGGCCGAGCTGACGAAGCTGCTGGAGAACATCTTCCGCTCGGTCAACATCGCGCTCGTGAACGAGTTGGCGATGCTCACCGACCGCATGGGGATCGACATCTGGGAGGTGGTGGAGGCCGCGGCCAGCAAGCCGTATGGCTTCATGCGCTTCGAGCCGGGGCCGGGGATGGGCGGCCACTGTCTGCCGGTTGACCCCTTCTATTTGAGCTGGCGAGCGCGCGAGTTCGACATGAGCACCGAGTTCATCGAGCTTGCGGGCAAGGTCAACCAGCAGATGCCCTACCACTGCGCCGCGGTGGTTCAGCGCGCCCTCAACGACGCGGGCCTGGCGGTGAAGGGCTCGCGCATCGCGGTGTTCGGCGTCAGCTACAAGTCGGGCGTCGGCGACGTGCGCGAGTCTCCGGCTCTGAAGATCTTGGAGCTGTTGCGCGAGCTCGGCGCCGAGCTCTGCTACCACGACGCCTACGTGCCGGACATCCCCGAGCTCGAGCTCACGAACGTCTCGGCGGAGGGGGCGCTGGACGGCGCCGACCTCGCGCTGGTCGTGACCGCGCATCCGGGTGTGGACTACGAGCTGCTCGTGCAGCGCGCGCCGATCGTGGTAGACCTTCGCGGCGTGACACGCGGAAACCAGGCAAGCAACGTGGTGCGATTGTGAGCGCGGGGTGGGCGATCTTCGAGCTGAGGCTCGGGCAATTCGAGGAAGTCCGCTCAGGATCGGCCATCTCGGGGCAGATGCAAATCGAGGAGGTCGGATGAGCGATCGCGCCCCCGGCCTTGTGCTCGGAACGGACGTGAAGATCGGCGAGGGCGTCAGCTTTGGCGCGCATGTTGTCGTGCACGACGGCACCGTCATCGGCGATGGCTGCCTGATCGAGGATCACGCCGTGCTCGGCAAGCGCCCGCGCCTTGCGCGGGGCTCCTCGGCGCAAGGCGAGGTGGGGTCGCTCGAGATCGGCGCGCGCGTGACGATCTGCTCCGGTGCCGTCGTGTTTGCGGGTGCAAGCGTGGCCGACGAAGCGATCCTCGGCGACCAGTCCTACGTACGTGAGCGCACGCGAATCGGTCGAGGCTCGGTGATCGGGCGTGGCAGCGTGGTCGACAACGACGTGGTCGTGGGTGCGCGAGTCAAAGTGCAGACGAGCGTTTATCTGACCGCCTTCACCGAGATCGAGGACGACGTCTTCGTCGGTCCCGGAGCGACCACGACCAACGACGACACGATGGCTCGTCACAGCGAGGAGACCCCGCTACGCGGCGCGACGCTCAGGCGCGCCTGCCGCGTCGGCGGCGGCACGGTGCTCACGCCTGGGGTGGAGATCGGCGAAGAGGCGTTCATCGCCGCGGGCGCCGTCGTCACGTGCGACGTGCCGGCCCGCGCGGTGGCTATGGGTGTGCCCGCGCGCGTGGTGCGCGAAGTGGGCGAGGAGGACTTGCTCGAGCGCTGGCGCTGAGTAGCGTCCTAGAGGATCCCGATCCGGTCGAGCGGCCAGTAGGTGACGATCGCCTGCCCGATGATCCAGCCCGTCGGCACCGGGCCCCAGAAGCGGCTGTCGTCGGATTCGCCGCGGTTGTCGCCCATCATGAACCAGTGACCCGGCGGTATCTTGATCGGGGTGGGGAAGTTGCACTCGGAGTTTTCTTCGCAGGGGGCGATGTAGGAGTCTTTCTCCGCCACGAATGCACTGGTGCCGGCGGCCTTGCGGAAGACGTGTCCGCCCTTGACGTAGATTTCGTCTCCAGGGCCGGCGACGAGTCGCTTGATGAAGTTGACGCTCGCCTCACGCGGCTCGGCCGTCGCACAGGCCGCGCCGCCGGGCGTGACCGCGTGGGGCTTCGGCCCGCACATCTGTTCTTCGGCGTCCGCGGGAGGATGGAACACGTAGATCCCGCCAACGTGCGGTTCGCTGAAGTCCATTGCGACACGGTTGACCAGCACCCGCTGGCCGACGATCAGCGTCGGTTCCATCGAGCTGCTTGGGATCCGATAGGGCTTGACCACGAAGGCCTGGATCAGCAGCGCCAGGCCGACCGCCACCGCGATGACCAGCACAAGCTCGATGAGCGAGTTGGCGCGCGACTTCGGCTTCTCGACGGTACTGGTGTCGGTACTGTTCACGCTCGTCATTGTCGTGATCTCAGCCGTTCGGTGCGCTAGAAGGCGCTACGCACGGCGGCGACGACCTGCTCGACCTGCTCGGCTGAGAGCACCGGGCTGATGGGGATCGCCAGATGCGTGCGGGCTGCCTCTTCGGTGCCAGCTAGCTTCAGGCCTGTGCCCCAAGCGCGCATCGCCGGCTGCTCGTGCACGGGCAGCCGATAGTAGGCGCGGCAGCCGATGTCCGCGTCAGTGAGCGCTTCGGCGAGACGATCGGCTTGGGTATGGCGTACGACGTAGAGATGCCATGCGGGCGCCGAGCCAAGCGTGGGGCGCGGGAGCGTCACGAGCTCGCCCAGGCCTGCCTCGGCGTAATGCAAAGCGGCACGACGGCGCCCGTCAGACCAGTCGTCCAGATGGGGGAGTTGCACGCGAAGAATCGCCGCCTGTAGCTCGTCCAAGCGCGAGTTGTAGCCGAGCAGCTCGTAGGAGACCTTGTCGCGCGAGCCGTGAAAGCGCAGCACGCGTGCTTCGTCGGCGAGGCTCGCGTCGTTGGTGACGATCATGCCCCCGTCGCCGAAGCAGCCCAGGTTCTTGGATGGGAAGAACGAGAACGTAGCTGCCTTGCCGAGCGCGCCTGGGCGGACGTGTGTGCCTGGGTGGCCGTGCGCAGCGCCATGGCTGGCACCGGGATGATCGTGTGTGCTCGAATGACCTGGCTCACCAGAGTGCCCGTGTGTGACGGTCGAGCCGGCGGCTTGCGCGGCGTCCTCGAGCACCGGCACGCCCAGCGCTTCGATCTCGGCCACCGGCGCCACGTTGCCGAACAGATGCACCGCGATCACGACCTTCGTGCGTGGAGTGAGCGCCTCGGCGACGGTTTCGGCGTTGATGCAGAACGTTTGCGGGTCCACGTCGCAGAAGACAGGCGTGGCGCCCGTCGGCGCGATCGCCTCGACCGAGGCGTAGAACGTGAACGACGGCACCAGCACCTCGTCGCCCGGCCCTACCCCCATCGCGCGCAAGGCGATCGTGATCGCCTCGGTGCCATTGGCCACGCCTACCGCATGCCGCGCGCCGCAGTAGGCGGCGAACTCCTGCTCGAAGGCCTGCACCTCCGGGCCGAGGATGTAGCGCTCTGAGTCGAGCACGCGCATGACAGCCTCGCGCAACTCCTCGCGCAGCGGGTCGAGCGCCGTGGAAGTGTCGAACAGGGGGACGCTCACGGTGCTCGCCGCGATCGGTGGTGTGACTGCGATCGCGGCGAGGTACTCACGCTGTTTCCGGCCTCAGCTTCCGAGCAGCTCTATGTCCGCGCGCGTCATCAGGCGGATCAACTGCTCGAAGGTCGTCTGCGGCTTCCAACCGAGATCGCGCTCGGCCTTGGCGGGGGTACCGATCAGGTGGTCCACCTCTGCTGGCCGCACGAACGCCGGATCGATCGTGACGTACGGCTCGAAGTCGCCGAGCCCCGCCTCGTCGAAGGCCACTTCGCAGCACTCGCGTACCGAGTGCGACTCGCCCGTGGCGATCACATAGTCCTCCGGCTGATCGCGCTGCAACATCAGCCACATCGCCTCGACATAGTCCTTGGCATAGCCCCAGTCGCGCTCGGCGTCCAGGTTGCCGAGGCGTATCTCCTTGGCCAGGCCGTGCTTGATCGCCGCGGCGTGCCAGGTGATCTTGCGCGTCACGAACTCCAGGCCGCGGCGGGGGCTCTCGTGGTTGAAGAGGATTCCCGAGGTCGCGTGCAGGTCGTAGGACTCGCGGTAGTTGACCGTGATGAAGTGGCCGTAGGCCTTGGCGACGCCGTAGGGCGAGCGCGGGTAGAAGGGGGTGGTCTCGGTCTGGGGGACCTCCAGGACCTTGCCGAACATCTCACTCGAGGAGGCCTGATAGAAGCGCGCCTGCGGGCAGACTTCGCGCATCGCCTCGAGCATGCGCGTGACGCCGGTGCCGGTGAACTCGGCCGTCAGCGTCGGCTGGATCCAGGAGACCGCGACGAAGGACATCGCGGCGAGGTTGTAGATCTCGGCCGGTTTGGCGGCGCGCATCGCGTCCACGAGCGAGCGCTGGTCGAGCAGGTCGCCCTGGTGCAGGGTGATGCGGTCTCGTATGTGCTCGATGCGGTCGAACTTCTCGGTGGAGGCGCGGCGCACCATCCCGTGCACGTCGTAGCCGTGCTCGAGCAGCAGCTCGGCGAGGTAGGACCCGTCCTGGCCGGTGATCCCGGTGACGAGCGCGGAGCGTTTGTCGTTCATGGGCCAGACCCTATCTGCCGGCGCCGTCAGATGGCCGCGGGGCGGAGCGTTGTGGCGGCGATTTGCGCTTGGTTCGGGCCGGTCGAGGCATGGTGGTTACGGAGGCCTCAGGCGCTGCTGGTCGGGGCAAGTCCACGCAGCCAGCGGACGGTCGAGGCGATGCCGTCCTCCACCCCGATCTTCGACTCCCAACCGAGCAGCCGCTTGGCCTTCTCGACCGACGGCCAGCGCCGCGGTACGTCGACCTCGAATGTCGGCAGGTGCTTCAGCTCGAACTTCTTCGGGTCCTCGTCGCAGGCCTCCCAGATGATGCGCGCCGTCTCGGCGACGCTCAGCTCGCGCGAGGCGGAGATGTTGAAGTCCTCGTTCAGGCCGGCGGGGGACGACATCGCCGTGACGACGCCGTCGGCGATGTCGTCGATGTGCGTAAGCGTGCGTGTCTGCTCACCCGATCCGAAGATCTCAAGCGGCCGCTGGCCTGAGAGAACCTTCTTGATCAGGTCGGGCACCATGTGCGCGATGCCTGGCTCGTCCTCTGGCATCTCGCCCGGGCCGTAGGCGTTGAAGGGACGGCAGATCGTGAAGGGCAGCCCGTGCTCGGCGTGGGCCGCGCGTGCGTACACCTCGCCCGTGAGCTTTGAGAAGCCGTAGGCGGACTGTGGCGTGGGGCAGTCGGGCAGGTGCGCCTCGGTCGTCGGGAACTCCGTCGCGCGCTCGAACACCATCGAGGAGGACACGTAGGTGAAGCGCTCGACCTCATGGTCCAAGGCGGCGCGGTAGACGGCGTTGTAGAGGCCGTTGTTGACCTCCGTGAGGGTGTGCGGGAGCTTGTGGAAGTTGCCGATGCCGCCGACGATCGCGGCGAGATGGATCACGAGCGGGCAGCCATCCATCGCCGCGCGCGCCTGCTCCAGCTGGCGCAGGTCGCCGGTGTGCACCTCGCAGCCCTCGCGCATCCACTGCGGCGCCGGGCGCTGGTCTGAGACGCGCACGTCGTATGCCGGATCGGCCAGCAGCCGTCTGACGACCGCGGCGCCGATCGTGCCGGCGCCGCCGGTAACGAGCACGCGGGTCATCGCGTCGTCCCCGCGACGAACGGCGAAGGGGGGGCATAGATCGCGACGATGTCGAGCTGCGCTGCGTATGCGTAAATCCGGAAGGCCCCCCCCGCGCGCGGGGGGCATGTGCTTTTTTTGCTCATGCTTGCGCTGCCCCCAGGACGACCAACTCGCTCACGTACGCGAACACCTGACCGGCGCCCCAACAGTTCCAGGGATCTACGACCAGGCAGTCGGCGCTGGCCCCCGTGGCGATCGCGGTCAGCGCCGCCGGCTCGCGGAACTCATGGTGGTTGGCTGCCACGACTACGACGTCTGCGTCCCGTATGGCCTCCTCGAAGGACACGGTCGGGGTCGGTACGTGTGGGTCGTGCGCGACCACGTCGGCCAGCTCGCGCTCGAGCAGCCGGATCAGCTTGTGCGCGAGCGAGTCTCGCTCGTCGTCGGTGTCGGCCTTGAAGGCCAGGCCCAGGACGGCCACCTTGCGCCCCGCCAGGGCACCCAGACTCGACCCCGGGGGTGCCCCCGCCTTTGTTCCGGGTGCATCGGCGCGGTCCTCGGCGCCTACGCTCAGCCGGCGTTTGATCCCTTCCACGAGGAACAAAGGCACCGACTCGTTCACACGTGAGACCGCGAGCAGCATTCCGGGTGCATTGGAGCGCTCCTCGGAGAAGGCGAAGTCCTTGCGCAAGCACGTGCCGGCGGTCAGCCCCGGCTGGGCCAGGCCGCCGCGTGGGTAGTCGCGGTTGACGAGGTCGATCACCTCGAACACGTTGGCGTCGTAGCGCTCGCAGTCCATCATCAGCAGGTTGGGCAGCGCGAACAGCGTGTAGCGCAGTATGTTCGCCCAGATCTTCGCGAGCTCGGCCTGGACAGGGGTGGTTTGCACGATCGGTGCGTCGAACACGCTGAACAGCTCGGCGACGACCTCGCCCGAGCGGGGGCCGACGCCACCGACGATGCACGGCAGCGTGTCGATCTCCTCGAGGAAGCGTCCGGCCGCGATCCGCTCGGGAGCGTGCGCCACGTACACGTCCTCGCCGATCCGAAAGCCGCGGTGCTTGGCCAGGTAGCCCGCGACGAACTCTGTCGTTCCCGGTGCGACGGTCGAGCGCAATGTGAGCGCATGTCCGGGCTCGAGCGCGTCCAGCAGCTCGTCGAGCGCCGAGCGGATGTCGCGCATGTCGATCTCGATGTGCGAGAACGAGGGCGTGCCGAGCGTGATCACGATGTGCTTGGCGCCGGCGGCGTCGACGACGCGCTCGGACAGCGCCAGGCGCCCGCTCGTACTCACACGATCGAGCAGCTCCTGTGCGCCGGTCTCCTCGAAGGGCATCGTGCCCTCGCGCAGCGAGCCCAGCCGCGCCGGATCGTTGTCGATCCCGATCACACGCAGCCCGCGATCGGCAAACGACAGCGCGAGCGGCAGGCCGACACGGCCGAGGCCGATAACCGCGACGTCGGTGGTTGTGTTTGGGTCAGGCATGGGCAGCGCAGAGGTTATCGGCGTCGGGCTGCGCCTCCGCGCGGGCTGCGTGTGTCGCGGCACGACTTGACCGGTGTGCATGTGGGGCAGGACGATTTGGCCACGTGTATGCGGGGCAGCACGATTTCGCAAGTGTCACGCAAAGGGGGGTGTTTAGCGGCACATGCAAAATGAGACGGACACCCCTCCGCGTTTTCTCAGCCGCGGCGACGCTCATGTGCCCACTGCCGGGCGAAGCCAAGCACGAAGCGCGGGTTCTGCGTCAAGTAGCGCCGCCACAGTCGTTTCGGCTCGCGCGTCAGTCGATACAGCCACTCGAGCCCGCCCCGCTGCATCCAGGCCGGCGCCTGCGAGACGATGCCGGCGTGGAAGTCGAACGCGGCGCCGACGCCGACGAGCAGCGGAGCCGTCAGATGCGGGCGCATCTCGCTCATCCAAAGCTCCTGCTTGGGCTGGCCGGTGCCGACCCACACGACCTTCGCGCCCGAGCCGTCGATCCGTTCGACCACCTGTGCCTGCTCCTCCGCGCTCAGCGGGCGAAATGGCGGTGACCAGCCGCCGGCGATGCGCAACCCCGGAAAGCGTTCGCGCAAGCGTTTCGTGAGCAGCGCGAGCGCCTGCTCGGAACGCCCGCCGTACAGGTAGATCGGTGTGCCAGTGCTGGCGGCGTGCGCGCAATAGTGGGCCATCAGGTCGGGTCCGTACACGCGTGTCGCGCGCGCATGGCCGAGCAGACGCAGCGCCCAAACCAGCGGCTGGCCATCGGGCACCGCCAGCGTGGCGCCGAGCACCGCTCGCATCGTGCTCGGATCGTCGTGGGCGGACATGACCAGGTTGACCGCGGCCGCCGTGAGCCAGCCGCGCGCATCCGCGGCAATCATCGCGTCCATCCAGGCGACGACCTCGTCGTAGTTGGAGATCGCAAGCGGTATGCCCAGGATCTCTGCGCGCGCGGGCGTCGAGGGCGGCGAATTGGATGTGGCGGGCTCGGCGATAAGTGAGGAGATGGTGGGGGTCGGGCGAGGTGCGCCGTGGCACCAAACCGGAGATTGGTTGAAAGCCTATCCGGGGACTGCGCCCTCGCGACCGTATATCCGATGGATCTCGTTGGATGATCCGCACGATTCGCGATCTTCGCATCGGATGAACCCTTCGCGCCTGAGCCGCTACCGGGCCGAGCGTCTGCTGCGCAAGGACTTCGCCGGCCTGCGCAGGAAGGTGCTCGCGATCGTGCGCGGACAGTTGCGCGCCAAGGGCATCGCGCTCGACCCGGCCGATCTCGAGGCCTGCTACGCCATGGCTTGGCACGGTCTCTACGCGAGGATGCTGGAAGGCGAGGCGGTGGAGAACCCATCGGCCTGGCTCGTGCTCGTGACTTTTCGTCGCGCGATCGATGAGCACCGCGCCACGGGTCGTGCCGGGGTTGTGGGTTTGGGGGAGATTATTTCGTTCCCGTCGGGTTTCGACGCCGCTCGCACAGACCTCGCCTCAGAGCTCGACGACCGCGCGCGCCTACGCGAGGTATTCGAGGCTTTGCGCTCGCGCCTCTCCCCCCGCGAGTGCGAAGCCGCCTCGCTGTGTTATCTGCAGGGCCTCTCGCGGGCGGAGGCGGCCGAGCGTATGGGCGTCAGCGAAGCACGCATGCGCAAGCTGATGGAGGGCGCCGGGTCCGGAAGGCAGGGAGTCGCCGGCAAGGTGGGAGAGCTGCTGGAGACGATCAAGGCCGGCGCCTGGTGCGAGCAGCAGTCCTCGCTGATGCGCGCCTACGCCTTTGGCATCCTCGACCCCGACGGTGAGCGTCATGCCCTGGCCGTGACGCACTGCCGCGAGTGCCCAGCCTGCCGCGCCCACGTGGCCTCGCTGCGAGGCCTGGCCAGCGTGCTGCCATTGCCGTTGCTGCCCCGGCTCACCTTCGCCGGCGGGAGCTCGAGGGCCGCTGTCGCAAAGACCTCAAGCGGCATTTCGGGCTCCCTCACGGCAAAGCTTGCGGTTACGGCCATCGTCGTGCTTGGTGCGGGATATGGAGTGCTGGGAAGTCGTGCCCATGGCGGCATTCCGGCTCATCGCATCAGGAGTCATTCGGTCGATACGAGCGGGCCCCGGTCATATGCGCCCAAGGTCCCACGTCACGCTCACATACACCCTCGTCGTTCCAGGGGCCGGCCATCCCAGACGCATACGCGGTCGGCAGGCAAGACACGCTCCAGCGGTCGAGTCTCAAACTACGAGTTCGGACCTGAGAGCCCCTCCGGCCCCGCGCCAACTCACCCCACGGCGCCGCGTGTCAGCTCGCACGCCGGCGAATTCGGCTTTGAATAGCACGCTTGCGCGGCCGGCAGAAACTTCAGCTCCAACAGGCCAGCGTCCGCTCGTACGGGCCGGCTCAGCCCTCAAAAAATACCTCTCGGCCTGCTCAGCCGCGCGGAAACACTTGCGTCAGCCGCTTCATTGCCAGCGGATTGCCGCGTGGGCGCAGCTTGCCGGTGGCCATCGCCCGCAGCGGATCGAGCCGTTCGCCGATGATGTCCACGAAGTCCTGGTAGGACACTTTCAGACGCAGGTCGGGACTCGGCGCAAGCCCTTGCTCGACGCTGCTCGAGCCGTTGTCCACGCGCAGGTACCAGGCGGGCACGTCGGGATCTGTGAACTCCCACTGGAAGGTGGTCGGACGCTTGAGCCCGTGGTTGGGGTTCACCTGACGGCGGATCGTGTCGAACAGCAGCGCCACGGTCTCGGGATCGCGCTTGCTGGGCCCCTCGCGCACGCCGATCACTCCGGCCTGGGCGAGCGTGCGGCCGCGCTGGGAAATCTCGATCGGCTCGAGCCCCGGCGGCAGCAGCGCCGGCCCCGGCAGCGTCTCCGGGGACAGCCCGGCCGAGCGCAGCTTGGTCGTCATCGAGGTCAGCCCTTCGACGCCGACCTCGTCATAGGTGGCCCCGAAGACGGTGATGTAGCTTTCGTCCCAGCCGGGTGGCATCAGCACTTGCGCTGTGTAGCGCGTCACTTCGCGCAACAGCCCGGCGACGGCCTTGGGCACGCCGACGGGGTCTTCGCGCTTGAGGTCTGCCAGCAGCTTCACGCCGAAACCGATGTGCCTTTGCTCGTCGGCGGCGATGTTCTGCATCCCCGTCCGGAAGGCGGGAAGCACGTCGCGCTCTTCCAGGTAGCTGCAGATGAAGTGCTGCCCGGGCTGGGCCAGCGACGCCTCGATCACAACGTGGTAGAGCGTGACCGCGGCGGCCAGCTTGGCGGGTGAGCGGTCCTTGCGCAGCTCGTCGGCCATCGTGTCCAGCCGGTCGAAGATCTTGCGAAAGCCGGGTGTCAGCTGCGGCTTGATTGCCTCGAGGCCGCTCTGCATCGAGCCGGTCCCGATCCCACACACCTCCTGCATAAAGCGCTTGAAGAACACGGCATGGCGCGCCTCGTCCACCTGCTGGGTGGTGAGGAAGTACTTCTGCTCCTCGCGCGGCGCCGCGTCGATGTAGGGCGAGAGGTTGTCGGCGACGGCGTCCTCGCCCCAGAAGAACAGCGCGTAGTTCCACAGCGCGGCTTGGCGCTCGAAGTCGGTGAAGCGCTCCTGCCACTGCTTGGCGTCCTCTGTGAAGTCCAGCTCCGTCGCGCTCCAGTTGCCACGCTCCCAGCGCGCATAGAGATCCTCATAGGAGACGGCGTCGACCGGCAGGCTGCCGATGTTTTCGCTTGCGGGTGTTGTAGCTGTGCTCGCCATGTGCTCGCTCCTCTGGGCCGGTGGTTGGCTGGACAGCCAGTCCCTGGAAATCTAGCGGAAGATCGACTGACCCGTGGGGGAATCAGCGGTCGCGACGAATATCCTCACGACGATGACGCGATGGTCCACGGTGTCGCTGCGCGAGACGCCGGCCACGGTCCCGGCGCTGGCGGCGATCGTGCTGTTCGTGGTGTGGGCCACCAGTCAGGCCGGCTATCCGCTCACCCATTGGGCTCCAGGGGCCTTGATCGTTTTGGCGCTGTTGGCGATAGCGGTCCTGGCAGTCCCTCTGCGCTTTGCCGAGATCCCCCTGCTCGTCAAGCTCGCGCTCGCCTGCCTGGCGGCCTATACCGCACTCAGCTTCCTCTCGATCCTATGGGCGGCCGCGCCGGCCGAAGCCTGGGAAGGCGCCAACCGCACGCTGCTCTACCTACTCGTGTTCGCGCTGTTCTCGCTGTGGCCTCGACGTGGCTCGAGCGCCGCCCTGCTGCTCGGCCTGTGGACGCTCGCCATGGTCGGGCTCGCCACGTATGTGGCGCTGCGCTTGGACTTCGCCGGCGGCAAGAGTTTTGAAGCGCTGTTCTCGGGAGAACGCCTTGCTTACCCCGTGGACTATCCGAACGCCGCGGCCGCACAGTGGCTGATGGCCTTCTGGCCGGCCTTGTTGCTGGCGCGAGGCACGAGTTTGCCGTGGGCTTTGCGCGGGCTGCTGGCGGGCGGTGCGGTGGTGCTAGCTGACGTGGCGCTGTTCAGCCTGAGTAGGGGCTCGCTGTATGCCACGCCAGTGATGATCGTTTTGGTCTTCGCGCTCGTGCCGCAGCGCCTGCGCACCTTTGCCACGGCGGTGCCGGTCGCGTTGGGCATTGGTGCGACGGCTCCGCTGATCTTGCACGTTGGCGACCACATTCGCGCCGGGCAGAGCGCCCATGCGCCCACGCACACGGCAGTGCTCGCGATGGTCGCCGCCGCGCTGCTGGTCGGTCTGCTCGTGGCTGGCGGGGCCTTCTTCGAGAGCCACCGGAGCGTCTCGCCAGGAGCGGCTGGAAGGTTGCGTCGCGGTGTGGCAGTCGTCGCTATGGCGACCCTGCTCGCACTCGTCGTGGGCGGCCTGGCTGTGGCCGGTAATCCTGTGACGCGGGTGCATCATGCCTGGGACAGCTTCAAGGGCGGCTACACCGCCGAAGCGGCCGGCAGCAATCGCTTGCTCGGCGGCCTCGGCAGCAACCGCTACGACTTCTATCGCGTGGCCCTGAACGAATTCGTGGCTCATCCCGTGCTTGGCATCGGCGCCGACAATTTCGCCCAGCAGTACCTCCTCCACGGTCGCAGCGACGAGACACCGCGCTATCCGCACAGCGTCGAGTTGCGCACGCTTTCGCAGACGGGCCTGCTGGGCGCCCTACTGGCTGTCGTGGGCCTTGGCGCGGCGCTCCTGGCCGGCTGGCGCGCGATGCGCCGCTCAGATCCGCTGGCGGGCACGGTTGCCGCGGCGGCATTGGCCGGCTTCGCCTACTGGGCTGTCCATGGCTCGTTTGACTGGTTCTGGGAGTTCGCGGGCCTCGGCTCGTGTGCTTTTGCGCTGCTCGGTATCGCCTGCTCGCTGGTGGGGGTCCGGGGTGTCCAAAGTCGCGATGCCCCCCCCGCGCGCGCGGGGCATCGGGGTTTGGGGAGGGTGGACGGCGCTCCGGATCAGCCTGTCCAGAACGCCCCATCGCAAGGACCATCCATCACGCCCCCTTCGCAAGGACCATCCGCTGCCTCGTCAAGGCAGACGCGCAGGGTTCCGTTGGTGTTTGCCACGGTCGCAGGTCTGCTCGCGCTGGTTGCCGCGACTTCCCTGACTGCCCCGTGGCTGAGCGAACGCCAGATCCAGAGCGCCGCCAAAATCTGGCCGCACGCGCCTCTGACGGCCTATGGCCGGCTGAGCGAGGCCGCCAAGCTGAACCCATTGAGTGACCGGCCCTACCTCGTGGAAGGCAGCATCGCGTCGCGCTACGGCGACCTCGCGCGCGCTCAAAGGGCTTTCTCGCAGGCACTCGTGCGCGTGCCCGGCGACGCCTACGCCGCGCTCGAGCTCGGCGCGATCGCCTCGCAGTCGGGTGAGCGGGCGCGCTCGCTCGCGTTGCTCGAAAGAGCGGTGCGTCTCGACCCACGCGATCCGCTTGCTCGTGAAGCCTTGGCCACGGTGCGCGCCGGCAAACGCGTGAGCGTGCAAGCGCTGAACCGCTCAATCTTGCTCAAGGCTGAGCAACTTGCGTAAACATCTCGGGTTTGCGGGTTATTGACTATGTAATTCACGCTGGCTTCGCTAGCGTGTGATCGACTTGGCCGATTCGGGCGAAATAGCTCGAAGGCGCGTCGGCCGACCCAAAAAATCGAACACCATCGGGACCGATGGCCTGATCCAGGTAGCAAGGAGATAGGCAAGGAGAGCAGCCCCGCTGCTCACGCCGATGAAAGGACCCAAGGTAGGGAATGGCTCGCAAAATATGGATCTCATCGGTTCTGGCTCTGGCGGCCGGGACGTTCGTCTTGGCCCCCGCGACGGCGTTCGCCGGCAGTCCGCTGCTGAGCGGCTACGGAGGCCCGGGCGCGGGCGAACAGGCGATCCTCGGCTCGACCCTGATCGGGGGAGCTTCAGGCGGAGGCGCCGGTGGATCGTCGGGCTCGGGCGGCTCTGGCGGCTCGAACCTCTCGGGCTCGGTGGAAAGCTCGACGAGCAATGCGGGTGGGACATCCTCGACGGGCTCGGGATCGACCGGCCTATCAGGAGCAGGCGGCGCGAATGCGGACTCGGGCTCGCGCGGCACGACTCGCAAGGGAGGTGCCTCTTCGCACTCTCCAGCGGGCGGGCGGTCAACCGATGTCGGCAGTGGCGCGGCGAGCGCCTACGTCTATGCCACCTCCCAGGGCTCCATCACAAGCGCCTCGCCTTTGGCGGACACATCGAGTGGCGACTTGCTCCTACTGGTCGGGATCCTGGCCGCGCTTGGACTGGTGGCAGCGCTCACCCTGCGGCTTTCCCGGCTACAGAGCTAATGCCGAGCGACCGATAGATCTCAAGGACGCCCTCTCGAACCATCGCCGCAATGGAGATTTCACGCCAGACATCCACCTCGCTCCCGCTGACAGGCCAGCTGCCCGTCAGGCGCGACACCCCCTTCCCGCACAGCCTGCACCGCGGCACCTTCAAGGGCCCGCTGCAGTGGCTGCTGGAGGGTGTCGGCTGGAGCATCCTGCGCCCATCGGTGGATCTGCTGCTGATGTATGCCGGCGTGTTCGCGGCGCTCGGCGGAGTTGGCTCGACCTTCTCCGTATCTGCCGTACGGGCTCCGCTGCTCGTGTTGCCGCCTGTCGCTCTGTTGCTGTTGTACCTGCGTGGCCTCTACCGTTCGCGCCTGCGGGCGCTGTTGCTCGACGGGGTGGTGCCGATTGTCAGTGCCGTCTCCGTCGGCGCGGTCGCGGTGGCGATGGTTGGCGTGGCGGCCAATGGGACGATGCCGAGTCAGGACGATTGGCTTCAGGCATGGCTGTTCGTATTGCTCGGCCTGGGTCTGAGTCGCATCGCGCTGACGCTCACACAGCGCTTCGCACGTAGCCGCCGGCTGGTTGGCAAGCCCGTGCTGATCATGGGCGCGGGTCTCGTCGGATCCCAGGTCGCACGGCGCCTCGACCACCATCCCGAGTACGGACTGGCACCGATTGGCTTCCTCGACGACGACCCTCGCTCGATTGCGGAGGTCGGCGGTCGCGACGTACCCGTGCTCGGCACGGCCGAGGATCTCGACAAGATCGTCGAGCGCACCGGCGTGCGCAATTTGATCGTGGCGTTCTCCTCGGCAGCCGATGCGCGCATCAGCCGCTTGATCCAACGCTGCCAGGAGCTCGGCATCGAGGTTTCCGTCGTGCCGCGCATGTTCGACACGATCAACGACCGCGTCGGCTACGACACGGTTGGCGGATTGCCGCTGCTGTCCTTCTCAGGCGTCAACCCCAAGGGCGTGCAGTTCGCGATCAAGCATGTGATCGATCGCGTCTCGGCCACGCTGTTGCTGGTTGTGCTCTCGCCGGTGATTGCACTCGCCGCGCTTGCGGTGCGTGCCAGCTCGCACGGCCCCGTGCTGTTCCGCCAGCGCCGCGTCGGCCGCGATGGCACCGAATTCGACCTCTACAAGTTCCGCTCGATGCGCTTCGACGCGCTTCCTGTCGCCCAACCCCTGGGCGCCGTGGTCGGAGCGGCCGACGTCGAGGGTCTGCTCCCACTCGACACCGCCCCCGGCGGTGTCGAGGATGGCGAGGACCGCCGCACGCTCGTCGGGCGCATCCTGCGCCGCACGTCGGTCGACGAGCTGCCGCAGTTGCTCAACGTACTGCGCGGCGAGATGAGCCTGATCGGGCCACGCCCGGAGCGTCCCGAGTTCGTCGAGCTGTTCGGGCGCGACATCGCCCGTTACGGCGACCGCCACCGTGTCAAGTCCGGCATCACCGGCTGGGCGCAGGTACACGGCCTGCGCGGTCAGACTTCTTTGGCCGAACGCGTCGAGTGGGACAACTACTACATCGCTCATTGGTCCTTGGCGCTGGACTGCAAGATCGCCCTGTTGACACTGGTGGCGCTGTTTCGCAACGCCGATTAGTCAGGCTGGCTAGCGCGCCGGGCGCGCTGCGCCGCGCTCAGATGCTGGCGCTGGCCGCTCTGGCAGTGCCCAGCCAGTACTGGAACACGCTCACCCGCAGCTTCGTCCCGAGTACGCGTGGCAGCGCGATCACGTAGCGGTTGAAGCGGTTGAGCGTGAATTGGGCCCTGTAGACGGCGCGCTTGCCGCGAAACGCTTCCAATTGCAAGTAGTCCCCGACGGGCCCCGAGCCACTCGCCACGATGCCGCCGCCACGATGGCCCAGGTGTACGGTCACCGGGCTCGGTCGGCCGAAGGGCGAGATGAATACGCCACGCAACGCCGCGAACGCGGGCTTGCGCGCGCCGGTTTCACCGAGCACGCCGAATTCTTCGCTGCGTGAGCCCTGCAGCGAGTACAGCATCTCGGCCGCGATCCAAGGAGTACGCGCGGTCTCGCGATAGAGGTTGGCGATGTTGGTGGCTTGCACCTGCTTGGTGACGCAGCCCTGTTCCTGCTGGATGTGCTGGTGTGGCCAACAGCTGCTCCAGCCGAACTCGTTCAGCCACAGTGGGGTGTGGTCTCCGTTGTGCAACTGAACTTCGTGCGTGTAGCGCATCGCGCCGAGCGCAAGCGTGTAGAAGTGCACGGACAGTCCATCGTAGTAACCCTTGATCCCAGCCGCGTAGAGCGCACGCAGGAAGACGCCGTTGGTGCCGACGAGCGAGCCTCCGAGCACAGTCATCTGTGGGTCGGCGCTCTTGATCGCCGGGTAGGCAGCGCGCAACAGTTCGGCATAGTGCTGTGCCTTGTTCGGCCCGGCGAGGTAGTCTTCGTTGGACTGGTCAGGCTCGTTCCAGACTTCGATCGCGGCGAGCTTGGAGCCATAGCGAGCGGCGACGAACGCCGCAAACGAGGCGTAAGTCGCTGAGTTCACTGGGGGCCATGCTTGTGCCTTGCCGCCCTTGTCGGGTCGGCACTTGCTCAGCAGCGACGCAGGTGCCGAGGAGGCCCAGCAAGGCGTCCACATCGTGAGCGCCACCACCTTGATGCCGGCGGCGGCCGCTTGGTTGACGACGCTGTCGGTAAACGCCAAGGCCTTAGGTTCGATCCGGCCTGGGGTCGGTTCGAGCGTTGCCCAGGGGATTTCCACGCGGATCGCATGGGCATGTAGCGAGCGTGCCGAGGCGATCTCCTGCCTGACCGTCGCGGGCGTTGCTCCATAAGTGAGACCGGTTGCGTCAACGCCCCCAAGCGGAGCCCCCGGCGTCGGCGATGTCACGCCTTGGGCGCCAGTCGGGGCAAGCAGAGCGAACAGCGCCGTCGCGAGCACCGGCGCCATCATCAGCCTGCTGAATCGCCTCCTCATCCCCCTACACGATAGTTGGGCTCGCCATGAGAAATCGCACTTGCAAGTGTGATTCCCGCTATATGACTAGGCTTTAGCAGCTATGTCACCTACCTGGATCTGGCTGCAGGGCGCGATCATCGTGTTCGTCGTGATCGGGATGATCATCGCGATCACCAAGCTTGCCTGATGCCGCGGCCGCGTGTCCGCCCACGTGCCGGCACATGTTCAGCACGGGCCTCAACGCCTGCGCCAACGAATGCGCTGTGGTCGGCGCTCGCTCAGGGCGGGCGGCTCTGGGCGCTCCGGTATTTCCTCGCCGGCGAGGATCGCCGCCGGCACCGCTCGAGTCAGCCAGTCGGCAAGGTTGGCAAAGCCCGCCTCGGCAAGGTCGGCGGACATGCAGGGCGGTCGCCTGACCGCGTCGTGCGCGTCGGAGGCGACGTTGTGGACCAAGCCTTGCTCGAGCAGGTGCCGCGCAAAACGCCGCACCTGTCCGCCGAAGCGTCCTGTCAGCGAGCCGGCGGTGACCGACGTCAGGACTCCGCCGCGCACCAATGACTCCACGATCCGTGGCTCGCGATGCAGCGCCGGACAGCGCTCGGGATGGGCGAGCAGGACGCAATGCCCGGCGTCCTGCAACCCCATCACAACTCTGTCCAGGCCGGTCACGATCGGCGTGAAGGGCGGCTCGAGCAACAGCCACGGGCCGCCGCCGAGGCGTAGCCGCTCGAGCTCATCCGACTCGATGTCCTCCACGCGCGTCATCGCGACCTCGGCGCCCGTACGGATCTCAAGCGCGATGCCCTCAGTGCGCAGGCGCTCGTTCAGATCGGCCGTCAAGCGCGCGATTGTCTTCGTGTCGTTGTGGTAGTGCCAATTGACATGCGGCGTGGCCACCATCACGCGCGTGCCGTCCGCCGCGGCCGCACGCGCCAGCGCAAGCGAGCCCTCGATCGTCTCGGGGCCGTCGTCGATGCCCGGAAGCACGTGGGTGTGCAGATCGATCACAACGCGCCTAACGATAAGCCAGCGCTCTGCTTTCGTTGCCGGGTCGAGGCGGATATGATCGGCTCCACTTGAGTCGCAGTGCTGCTCGAACCGAAGCCAAGGGAGGGTCATGTTCAGATCGATCGTGGTTGGAACCGACGGCTCGGACACCGCCGGCCAGGCTGTCCGCCAAGCAGTTGACCTCGCCAAGGCCGTGGGGGCAAAGCTTGAGCTGGTGAGTGCGTATGAGCCGGTGCCGGCACAGCGTCTGCGCGAGGAGCGCCGCGACGCGCCAGAGGATCTGCAGTGGGCGGTCAGCCCGCGTGAGGACGTGGACGCGACGCTGGAGGCGGCCGCCGGTGTGGCCCGCGAGGCTGGCGTGGCGGTGAACGTATACCCGCGTCAGGGCGATCCGGCTGACGCGATTCTCGACGTTGCCGAGGAGCAGGGCGCCGATCTGATCGTGGTCGGCAACAAGGGCATGACCGGGGCCAAGCGGTTCTTGCTTGGGTCGGTGCCGAACAAGGTCTCGCACCACGCGCCTTGTTCGGTGTTGATTATTCGTACGACGTGATCTCCGTGGGACACGCTCTTTCGCAGGATCTCTTTGCGAGGAGAACGTTCCGTGAGGGCTCAAAACGCGCCGTGGGCGTGCGGCGTCGCTCAGGTATAGCGGTCTATAGTCCGCATATGTATCGCCACGCTTGCTCGACGTCATTCCAGGAGATCGCGTCCATGGCTTGCATCGCCGTTGGCACGCGGGCGCCGCGGCGTTGGGTCTGAACGAAGTGACGACCCACCTGCAGGGTGGCCCACACGCCGATAGGGGCGTGAGTCGAGACGCCCCTGGAGAGCGTGGTCGTGCATGTGAACGACTGATGGCTTCTGACGCGTGTCACGCAGCTGCCGATTCGCCGGCCGCGTAGGACCGCTGTAAGTCGCAGGCGCCCTGCCTGCTCCGCGGTCGCCGTCATGTAGAGCTTGCGCCCGATCAACATCGCGGTGGGAGTCGACAGGGACCCGAGGAACCCGACTCGGTGCGAGCTCCCGGCGGTGGGCGTCCGCGGAAGCGGGGTCGAGGGGACCGTCGTGGAAAGCGCTGCTTGCGGTGGCACTTCCGGTTTCGGCTGGAGCGTCGGTACGGACACGATTTCGATCGTGCGCTGGTCGCGGCCACCGTCGGGGCTTTCGGCCGTGACGGTGACGAAGCCGCCGGGGGGTGGGGTGGGCGGCGCCGTATAGTCGGCCGTCTCCGGCCCAGTGACGGAAATGGAAGGAGCGCTTGCGCTCCATGCGACTTCGGGAGTGTCGTTGGTGACGAGCGCTGACAATTGCACGCTCGTGCCGGCGATCATGCGCGACGGGGCGCCTTCGATGGCAACGCTTGGGAGCGCCGGCGCGTTGCTTGTGTCGATCGACACCGTCGCCGTAGCGGGATTTTCGGGGAACGAACTGTTTGGGTCTTTGGCCTCGAACGTGAAGCTGTCAGGCCCGCTGTAGCCCTTGGCTGGGGTATAGGCCACCCGGTTGAAGGCGATGGCGCCGAGTGTGCCGTGCATGGGTGGATTGACAATTGCATAGGAAGGCATCGGCGACGGCTTTTCGTCAGCTTCGGTGCCTTCCCACTTCTGCGAGCTCAGGGTAATGGTCAGTGGATGTTCGATTTCGACGCTTCTCGACTGGGCCTGGGCGTCGAAGCCTGGAACTATCGTTGAGTGTTCGGCGTATGCCGGTGGTTTTTCACCGTTGGTTTGCTGGATCAGGTGTTCAGGATCCGCTTCGGCACGTAGCCAGTATTCGCCCGGGAGTACGTCTGACACGTCGACCCACTGAAACGCGAGGTTGGACCTGTAGAGGTCACGCCATCCCTCCGAGATGCCCTCGAACACGCTTGTCGCTTCTGGCTGATATTGCCGGCAGAATTCGCGCGAGCCAAACGGAGAGTTTTCTGAATCGGTATATACAGGTTCAGAGGGGCCGGTTTCTTCGACGCGTTCGCTGTCCTCGAGGCAGAAGCCAACCTTCTGGGCTGGCGCTACTTCGGCGTTCTTTTGTGCATTCCACAGCGAGTAATAGGCGACGTGCTGTAGATGCCAGTGGTGGTGGCCGTCGGCGTTGACGTACACCATCTGTGCTTTGCTCGGGTCTTCGTCGTAGCTGCCGTCGCTGTTGTAAACCCGCTGGAACACTTTCATCGGCGGAGAGGCGGCCTCAGATGGGTCAGGGGTGCCGCGTGATCCCCTGAAGTCCAGTGCGCCGGGGCCGACATTGTGGACGTAGCCGTTGAAGCGCAACAGAAGCTCGGCTGGGGCCGGTTCCCCGGTCGGTGTTTCTTCGCTTATTCCCAGGCTGATGTTGTCCGGAGCATCTGCCACCACATCGGGCAGCAGCGGCGTCGGGCTGGAGGCACGCGCGTCGCGCAGAGTTGTGGCGAGGGCCAGGCATACACCGATCGCGATGGCCGCCAGCACGACAGGATGGCGAACCCGTTCAGCCCTCATGGGATCACGCTACCGGCATACATGGCGATGAGAGCCCAATCACCCGCGATGGTCGGTGGCTTGTGCGATGGCACGCTGAGGATGGGTGTCGGCGTCCAGCCCGCGTATCGTCGGCCGGAGCGTCCCGGGTAGCAGCCGCCAAACGAGTCTGGCCCGGCGGCCAAAGGGCACAACCGCCCGGATCGTCCTGAGCTGCATCTCGACGTCCAGTGCACGCATCGTCCCGAGCGGCCGGAGGCCTCCCAGTCGTCTTATGGGGATCTCTCCGGCAGGGCCGTCGTCGTTTGACACGAGCGTCACGTCGATTCCTCCCGCCTTGAGCTCAGACAGCCACCGGCGAGCGCTCTGAGCGGGTGCTCCCCGAGCCGCAATGGCCACCACCTTGGGTGGCCCCGCCAGCCTGCGACCGAAGTGTGTTCCATCTCCGCCGTCTGGGCTCCGCTGTTGCGCTGTGGAGCCGCTAACCGTTAAGTCGTGCTTGTGGCCGAGCAGCACCCGTATCCAGACGAGAGCATCAGAGGAGACGTCAAGGAGCACCTTCAGCGTTCCCTGCCAGCCATCGCGCCAGCCTTCGTCCACCAGTATGCGGTAGGCCAGCTTTGCACTGGGTCGCAGCACGATTCCCTTTAGATAGGCCGTCGCGTTGGCCGGCCGCGTGAGGTGTCCGCTCTCCAGCCGTGCGTAGTGCCAGGCGTCGTGCAGTGCCTCGGCGAACGTCGCCGCGAGCTCGTGTTCGAGATCCCCGTCCAAGACGGCAGGTCGTTCGCGCGGCTGGATGCCCTCGTGCACGTTTCGCGATTCGTCATGTCGATAGACGTCACGCCTGAACAGGCGCGATCGGTACGTGGGATACTTGGCAGACGGTCCGAGCAGGCGTCCCAGGAACCAATGCCGTAGGGGACACACCGCGATTGCCGTACGGCCGGGAGACGAGGCCAGCAGCCGTTCGATGCTCGAGCGCAGGCGTGGGGTCACGCGCTCGTCGGCGTCGAGCTCGAACACCCACTCGCTCTCGGCGGCGTCCAGCGCGACGTTGCGCTGCGCAGCAAAGCCGGGCCACGGGTTCTCGATGACTCTGGCTCCGTATTCGCGGGCGATCTCAACCGTTCGATCGGTCGAGCCTCCATCCACCACAAGCACCTCGTCGCAGAAGCTCACGCTGTCCAGTGCGCCCGCTAGATGGCGCTGCTCGTCCTGAACGATCAGGCACGCGGTAACACGTTCACGCCCAGGCGGCGGCTCAGGAGCTGCCCCACCTGCTCGCGGCTGAGGGTCCGTGCGATTCAACTCGACCCCCTCCGCAGGCTCGAGCGGACTTGCTTGAGGCGTTCTCTGAGCGGTATCGGCAGTCGCCTGGCGACCCCGCGGAGCGTCGTTCCCACCTGCTTGGGCGCGAGCCGCATCCGGATCAACGGATAGCGGATGCCGCGTGGAAACACCGTTCGCCACACGATCGTCGTATTACGGTCGGCAAGTCGCCGCTTGTAGTCGTGCGCTCCACCGCCGAGGTCGGCCGTGCGCACGCCAAGCGCCGCGAGATGGCGCAGGGCGAGCAACATCGTCTGGGTTCCCGGTGCGTTGCGCGCCCATTCGGGATCGAACCCGCCAGTCCAAAACACAGCGGTATCGCCGGCACGTACGACCAGCTCAGCTGCCACCGCCTGCGAAGGGGTCTGCAGCAGGGCAACCCACAAGCGCTCCGGGGTCAGCTCACTCGCGGCGCGCTCGAGCACAGCTCGGGCCTCCTTCCCGACATTCGAGCCTCCGCGCCCTTCCCAGCGAGCGTGGTGCAGGCGCAGCAAGGCCTCGATTGCCGTGCCATCAGAGACGATCGACTCGCTCACTCCGTCCTCGCGCATCCGTCGTGCGGTGCGCCGAGCCTCCTTGCGATAACGACGCTCGCGGCGCTCCAACCACTCCTCATAGGATGCATCAAGGTCGATCACCGGTGCATCCATCGTCGCATCTGTTCGCTGGCGCGGCTGTCTGGACGCCGGCCAATGAGCGGCGATCAGATCGGGCCAAGGGTCCGCTCCGTCGACGCCCTCGAACACGACGCTGGCCGCACGGGGGCGTACGCGTGCGAGCGCGACGGCAAGAGCCTGGGCCGCCACTACCCGATCCTCGTCTCTCGCCAGCACGCCGATTCGGTGGGAGAAGCCGGCAGCGAGCAGCCGCAACTCGACAAGCCCAAAGGCGACCTGGGCAAAGAACGGGCCGACAGCCAGGAGATCGGCTCCCTCAAATATCATCACCACCCTGAGTCGCGCGTCGCCCGTGCGCGCCTCCAGCCACCAGGAGAGCATCCATCCCGGTGTGCAAAATGGCTTGCCCTGGTCCACCGCCAGCGCATCCCATGCCGGCAGATGCGGTGCCAAGACGGTGGGCTCCTCGAAGACCACGGCTCGCACCGATTGACCACCGGTTGTCGATGCGCGGTTGTCCATCACGGGCGGCCGATACGAGGATCTGCGGGCCAGTTCAAAAGATAATATGTCCACCGAGTGGGTCGCCTTCGCATCATCTCAATCCAGACGACGGGAGAGCGAGGCGGAGCGGAGTACGCGAACGTCGATTTGCTCGACGCGCTCGTTGCGCGTGGACACGACATCGTGCTTCTGACCAACCTTACCGACCTCGTGGCCGGGACGGACGTCCTCGCGCGGGAGCTCGACCTCGGCCCGAAGCTGGCGGGACGCAGTGTCGTCAGAGTGGTTCTGCAGGCTCCGCGCACCATTCTGCGACTGGTGCGCGCGCTGCGCTCGGAGCGTCCCGTAGCGGCATTGCTGCTGCATTTCAAGAAGGAGCAGATGTTGTGCTCTCTGTTGCCACGCCGGCTTACCGGAACGATTGTCTGGGTCGAGTGGGGTCCGCTGCCTCCTTCGATGCGTCGAGGACCGGCACGCCTGTTGTATGCGCTCGCGGCTCGCCGTGCCCACCGAATCATCGCCGTGTCCGACGGGACGGCCGACACGGTCGTAAGCGCGGGGGCGCCGCGAGCAAAGCTCATCGTGATGCCGGACTTGGTAAATCTTCATCGGGTTGAGTTCGATCCCATGGGGCGTGAGGATATGAGAGGGTCCTGGGGAGTTGACGATTCGACACTGGTAGTTGGCTGCGTAGCGCGTCTGCAAAAGCGCAAGCGCAACGACGTGTTGATCGATGCGATGGCCTACTTGGACAAAGGGGTGTTGCTGGTGATGGCAGGTGAGGGGGAGGAGGAGCAGGCGCTCCGTCGGCGGGCTGCGCCGCACGACAAGAGCGTTCGCTTCGTGCCCAATGTTCGAGGTCACGTGGGTGCGTTCCTGTCGGCGTGCGATCTTCTCGCATTTGCCCCCAGCCCCACCGAGGCCGATAGGCCGCGTGTGATCGTAATGGCACAACTGGTGGGATTGCCAATCGTCGCCACCGATCCGGAGGGCGCCGACGCGGTGAGACGCTCTGGCGCTGGAACGATTGTCTCTCCTCACAACGATCCCCGGGCGGTCGCCGCCGCAATCGAGGCATACCGAGATGATCCTCCTCGCCGTCGTCGTGAGGGAGAGAATGCTCGCAGGGCTATTCTCGCGAGCTACGATCCAGAGCAGGTGCTGGACACGGTAGAACAGGCGCTCGGAGTACGTCACTGACATCTCAGCCCATGTCCTCATCTTCGGGTCTAGATACTTCTGTCGCAGTTATCGGCGCCGGGCCTCATGGTCTTGCGGCGACCGCCCACCTGCGCGGGGCGGGTGTGTCGACGATCGCCTTTGGCAAGGTTGTCGAGTTCTGGCGCGAGACGATGCCCAAGGGGATGCTGCTGCGCTCGCCGCTGCGCGCGACGACCATCAGCTCACCAGGCGAATCTCTCAACCTAGATCGCTGGGCAGAGGGCGCTCGTCGCCGGTTGGATCAAGACCTCCCGATTGGGGACTTCATCGATTACGGCACGTGGTTTCAGCAACGTGCGATCGAGGATCTCGACCCGCGTCGGGTGGAAGGAGTAACCCACGAGAACGGGGGTTTCTTGCTCACGCTTTCTGACGGCGACAGCCTGACAGCGGGACGTGTAGTGGTTGCGGCTGGGCTTGGGCCGTTTGCGGGCATCCCATCCCCGTTTCGGGGACTGCCCGAATCACTCGTCGCGCACGCGTCTGCATGTGCCCCCATGAGCAGCTTCGCGGGCAAGTCGGTCGCTGTAATCGGCGGGGGCCAGAGCGCGCTCGAGGGAGCGGCGCTGTTGCAGGAGAACGGTGCGAGGCATGTCGAGGTGATCGTGCGGGCTCGAGCGATCTATTGGCTGAACCATGGGTGGCTCGGCGTCGACGATGACGAGCTGCTGCCTCCGCCCAAAGGACCAGGTGGCCCACCCTCATGGCGGGCGCGTCATGGTCTCTACTGGCATGGGGCGCCAACCGACGTCGGAGGACGTTTCACGAGCTGGCTTGGAGCTGCCCCCGATCTCATTCGTCACTTCCCGCGCCGGGTGCGCGCCCAGCTGACCTACCACTGCATCCGCCCGGCGGGCGCGCATTGGCTGCCGGACAGGCTGCGATCCGCTGAGTTGACGCTTGGTCGCAGCGTGGTGGCCGCGACTGCCGAAGGAGAGGGGGTGCACCTGCGTCTGGACGATCGGTCCGAGCGCGTGGTGGATCATGTGCTGCTCGGAACCGGCTACGACATCGACGTCCTGCGCTACCCGTTCATCGGTGCGCAACTGGGCTCGCGGCTTCGTGTCCGGGAGGGCTACCCCTTGCTCGGGCGGGGTCTCGAGTCCTCCGTGCCGGGCCTGCACTTCGTCGGAGCCGCCGCCGCTGAGAGCTTCGGGCCGACGATGCGCTTCGTCGTCGGTACTGCTTACACCGCGCCCGCGCTCGCCCAGTATGTGAGGGGGCGCCGCACGCCTCTGTTCAGGTGGGCGTTTTAGCTCGTCGTCGGACTCGCTGGTCTGCCCCGTCTGGTTCTGCTCTGCCTCGCCCTGCTCCGTTTTGTTCGCTTAGTTCGCCGCTGGTTTTGTGAACGGCTGATGCTGGGTCGCTCTCCTTATCGCCCACTGTGAAGTCGTGCTCGCATCCGAGCGATGCGACGTCCCGCAAATTGGCCGAACAGGGCGAGCAGCGGGCCGGGATCGCGTGGGTCGAATATACCCAACTCACCAGCACCGAGGTACGGGCGCAGCAGACGCCAGGCGAGCCCTGCGCGTGAGCGTGCCGGCGCTGCGTGAACCGCAGGCAGGACACCGTGCCAATCGAGATCTGGCTGGACGAAGCGCACCCCTGCACGCAGGGGTGGCTGAGGTCCCACAGGGCGCCCGCACAGGGATGCCACGACGCGTCGCGAGGCCTGCACGCCGCACGCATCGCCGAGCCCCCACTGCCCGGGAAGGCGCACATTGACCTCGAGGAACCAGCGCTCGCCAGTCCCGGAGTGACGCTTGGTCTCGACACCCGCCACACCGACGAAGCCAGCCTGATCGAGGACGCGCCGCGCGAGTGTCATCGTCTCAGGCAGGGCCGAAGATTCGCCGACTGCCGTCTCTCCAAAACCGTGTGGGTACTGGCGTAGCTTGCGGCAGCCGAATTGCACCGGGTAGCTGCCATCGGCGAGCCTGACCACGATTGCCTCCTCTACGTCCTCGTCACCGCCGGGGATGTACTGACTGAGCAGCATGGGAATGCCGTTTTCCAGCGGTGTGGCGACCACGAGCTCTGCAGCTTGCGCGTCTTCGACGAAGAAGGCCCTCTTCTCGCCGTAGCGGTCGCGCCACTCATGTGAGAACACTGGCTTCACCACGCACGGCCAGGGCGTATTTTCGGCCACCGTGGCGAACTCCTCGCGATTGCTCACACATGCCGTCCATGGC
The DNA here is from genome assembly GCA_036266805.1 of Solirubrobacteraceae bacterium. Lineage (GTDB taxonomy): Bacteria > Actinomycetota > Thermoleophilia > Solirubrobacterales > Solirubrobacteraceae > Palsa-744. The sequence goes on along the minus strand of DATAXK010000017.1, from coordinate 221,045 downwards.
ACGGACACTCCGGCCCTCCTGGCCACCGTATCGGCTCGCTCCTTGTTCATGAGCATCAGATGAGCGCTGTCGCCGTGCTCGAATGTGCGCACGTTGGGCGGGAGCCGGTCAGCCTTCTGGACCAGCCACTCGCAGGCGCGATCGGTTCCTGTGAGCACGACACATTCGGTTGAACCGGCCGCAAGCCTGTCGAGCACTTCCAACCATTGCTCTCCGGCTGGTTTGTAGGGATTCACGATGCCCTCCACACCCCGGCTGCGTGCGACGATTGCATGGCTCTCCACAACCGTCACCCGGGCTCCCAGCTTCGTCATACGTCGGGCCAGGGCGAGACCCGCGTTGTAGGGGTCGAGCAGAACGATGTGCGGCCAGGCATCGTTGTGAGTCCTGCTCATCTCCCTGCCTCCGTGAGTATGGACCAAGTCGCTCGCGTCTTCATTCGTGTCCGCGCTTGGTCAGGTTGCGGATCCTTCGCATACGATCGGCATTCTCTGGGGACAGCAATCTCTTGGCGGTCTCTCTGGCTGCCTCGCGCGCGAGCATTGGCGTCACGCGGGCGGCGGTGAGTGGCAGTCGCCTTCCGGGCGTCATCAGGATCGTCCACGCGACCGGATCGTTTCCATCGGCGAAACGCAGCTTGTACTGTTGCCCCCCGGGAGCCAGGTCGATCCGCTCGTCTCCGCGTAGGAGAGCGTCCTCGATTGCGTACAGGATGCCAAGCATCGCGGGCTTCAGCTTCGCAAAGCGCTCATCCCAGCCGCCGTTGAAGTACAACACCTCGCCTCCGCTCTCGGAGAACAGCTGCGCAGAGATTGGCCGACCGTCGATCTCGAGCATGCACAGGCGGAATCGATGCGCCTCGACATGCATACCTCCGGCGTCGAGGAACAGCCGCTCCATCTCCTCGGGCCGTGCCGCGATGCTCGACTCTCCGCGTCCTTCCCAGCGCTCGGCGTGCAAGCGCATGAAGGCCTTCACGTCTGTCTCCAGAGTTGCCGTTGTGCTCATCCGGGCCACCCCGCCGGCGGCTGAGAACTGTCGCCTGATCCGCCGCATCTGGCTTCGGAAGTTGGCGCTCCTGTCGGCCAGCCAGGCGTCGAGGGAGCTCTGATGCAGCGAGATCGTCGGTGATGCTTGAATCAAATATTGACGGGCCACGGGGTGCATCGGCCCGGGCCAGGTGTCGCGTAGGGCGGCCGACCAATGCGAAGCCACGGGGCCGTTCTCCAAGGCGATGACGTCCGGGTGTGGTGCGGCCTCCTCGAGAGTGGCGCCGATCGCCTCGGCCACTTCCCACTCTCGGCCCGGACTCGCGAGCGGCGAGGTACGCGGCAGGGACTCGCCCATCATGCGGTAGTCGACCCGTCCGCGTCCCCTCTCGTTGACAAAGAACGGGGCGAGCCCGATGAGCTCACCGCTTTCCCGCACTGTGACGACCCGCGCGGAGGCGGTTGGCGGAGCGAGGTGTCTGAGCCAGCCGAGCATCCACGCGGGCGAGCTGGTGGGTCGTTTGTTGCGCACGGCCAAGGCGTCCCATTGTGGGACCAGCTTTTCGAGTGCGTCCAGCTCGGTGAGCAGCTCTCTGTCCATCACAGCGCTCCGAGCTCGCGAAAGGATCCCGACGTGTGCCTTTGCAGACAGTTTTGCCAGGTGTCGGAGGTCAGCACCCGGTAATCGCTGTTGCGGTCGGGGTGAGTCATGATCTCGACGCTTGACCGCTGGGCAAAGGCAAGCAGCCGTTCTATCTCCTGCTCGCTGCGAAGCTGCCCGAGTCGGTCGATCGCAAAGAAATAGTCAGTGGTGGGATGTCTACGCGCGATCATCGCATGGCGCGCGCCCCTCAATAGGGTGCCAGGGCCGATCCCGCGGCCGATGTCGCTTTCGCCGGTGCGTACGGGTATGCCCCGCGGAAGCGAGAACAGCGCCGTTGGGCTGAGGTGTGCGTGGTTGTGCCCGTCTATGTGGGTTGGCTCTATGCCAAACAATTCACGGAAGCACGCGAGCTGGTCGGCCACGCATGTCTTGACGAGTGTGGCCATGCGGGTGTTGTATGTGACTCTGCGGCGACGTGCCCTGGCAAAGTATTCCGCCGCGCGAGCTTGACGTTCGCGCACGAGGGGCGGCGTCCCGGAGTCCTCGAGCTCCTGTGTCAGATTCAGATGCAGCCCTATCGGCAGTTTGCTCAGTCGTGCCAGCTGAGCTGCTCGGCGACTGTCGTCCATGTACACCATTGCACTGGTGCTCGTGATCCGACCGGCCGCAAAGCACTCGAGGATCCTGTCGGTCGCCGGTCGATTACCGCCGAAGTCGTCGGCATTGACGATCAGCAAGCCACTCATTGGCGAAGGCGAGATCGTCGTGCCAAAAATCCGCGGGTGCGGCTTGGGTCGATGGCGATATCTACCATTGCGCGCGTAGTCAACCGGTCAGACTCTCGAGCAGGGCGTGCCATCGCTGCCCATAGGGCCCGAGAGCGTTGTGCTCGAGGACGAACTCCCTCGCCGTGGTTGCCAAGGGCTCGGTATCGATCGTGTCGAGCTGTCGCAGACGAGTCACTATGTCATCGATCTTCGGCTCGATGCAAAGCGACCTATAGGCCGGAAGAGCCTCGAGAAAGCTCTCCATCCAGCCGACCGGCGTCGTCAACAGCGGTCGCCCGCAGGCCAGTGCCTCGAGCACGACCAGGCTGCACGCCTCGTAGAGGCTTGCGAGCACCACGCAGTTAGCCGCCGCATACGCTTCGGCGAGCTCGTCAGGGGCCAACACGCCGAGGTGTCTGGCACGGGGATCGCCGGTGGCTCCGGCGACGAGCAACTCGTAACCTGCACGCCTGGCCGCCTCAATGGTGATCTCTCCTCCCTTACCGTGTTCCAGGCGTCCGACGAACAAGGCATAGCGACGCTCGGGGTCGAGTCCAAGGCGGCGTCTAGCCTCCAGCCGCGGGCGAGGAGCGAAGACGGATGTGTCGATGGCGTTGGGGATCACCGCATCGGTGCGCACTCGGTAACAGTGCCCTACCTCTCTCGCGGTGGCCTCCGAGACACACACGACTTGTGTTGCCCGGTGGCCGGAGAGGGCCTCGGTCATGCCACCGCTCGCACCGCGGCGAAGCACTTCGCGCGACGGCAGCGCTTTGGCGCTCGCTCTGGTGCCACCCGGCATCGTCCCGTGATAGATGTGAACTCTCGGTATGCCGTGGGCGTCCCCGATGCCCAGATATCCGTTGCTTACGATCACGTCTGGTCTTGCCCGCCGGGCGGCTTTCGTGGCGCTCCAGGACATCATCGGGTAGCCCAGTCCGAGACGAAACTCCCATTTTGTGGGCGGGCGAGGCGGCCCGACGATCTCCGTTTGCCAGCCGTGTGCCGTGAGCGTCTCCTCGAGCAGTGCGCAGACCCGCTCCACGCCGCCAGCACGGTTGGCTGGATTCGGTGAAATGATGGCTACCCTCGCCACCTCAAGTCGCCGGGTGCTGTCCGCTGTTGCCGAGAAACGTCGAACGCGCTCTGCGGATGCGCGCGCCCAGCGTGCCGCGGGCGACGATCCACAGGCGCGAGCCTACGAATCGCAGTTGCGAGGCAACCGGTCCGCTGATGTAGTCGTGCTCGGCCATCCATGCGCCGTGGCGGCGCAGGAAGCGCCAGTTGTTGCGCATCGCCCAATACTCGTAGCGGAGCGTCGAGGAGTGGTGTTGGCCTCCTGACCACGTGCCGAGTTGGTAGCAGAACGTGGCGGGAGTAAAGAGGCAGCGGAAGCCGGCGCGGGCGGCTTGAACGAAGAAGTCAGTCTCCTCACGGTAGCCATTAACCGGGAATCCCTCGTAGAAGCTGACTTGCTCGAAGACCGTCTTTCGCACGAGTGCCCTGGCGGGGATGAAGGGCGTCTCGATGGGCCGGATAGGGAACACATCGACATCCTCCATCGAGGGTCGCTCCCGCCGCGGCGCGGCCGCGGCCACCCGCTGAATCTGCTCGTCGCTGCTCCAAGCATGCAGGAGGGGGGCGCCAACGATATCGGCCGCGTGGCGCATGGCCTCCGCGCGCAACACGCTTGCGTAATCTGTGGGGAATCGACAGTCGTCCTCGCCAAACAGGACCCACGCGCCTCGGGCGGCAGCGATTCCCGTGTTGCGGGCGCTTGCAACCCCCTGGTTGGTTGGATGACTGACGATCCGCAAGCGCTCGTCGGCGACCAGTTCGCACACCGCGAGCGTGTCATCCGTAGAGCCGTCGTCGACAACGATCACCTCGGCGACGTCGCCCATTTGGACCATGTTGGCGAGGTTTGCGCGCAACGCTCCCGCACGGTTGTAGGTTGGGAGCACGAGCGTGATGTCATCGCGCAGGTCCACGCTCACGGCGACAGTCTAGCTGCGCCGACGGCATGCCCGACCAGCGCCGCGGTAGCCCCGTGCTCCCTCTACCATGCGCGTGTGCGTGGATGCGGTGACGGCGGATCCTAAGCAAGGCGAACTCCAGGTGAACGATCTCCACGAGGTTGGCGCGCGCCGCGCGACCGCCGACATTGCGGTGCAGATCGTTACGCGGATCCTCAACCTCGCACTCGGCGTCGTTGTCACGCTGGTACTCGTCCGCGCTCTCGGGAGCCGTAGCTTTGGAGTGTGGTCTTCCATCTTTGCGATCACGCAGATCGCGGCGAGCTTCGGCGATCTCGGTCTCAACGAGGTAGCTGTCAGCAAGGCTGCGGGCGAGCCGGCGCGCGAGGCGTCCTGGTTGGGCTCGCTGCTCTCGCTACGCCTGTTGATCGGTCTGCCGATAACGCTTCTGTCGGTGTTTGCCGTGCTCCTGATCGCTCCAGGGCACGAGGGCAAGCTCGCGGGGGTGTTGCTCTCGCTGCTGCTGATGATCGGGGCGCCGACGGCACTCAACGTGGTGTTTCAGTTGCGTGTTCGCAACGACATCTCGATGGTGATCCTCACTTTGAACAGCGTTGTTTGGGCTGGTGCAGTGGTTGGAGTGGCAGCGGCGGGGGGAGGGCTCGTCGCATTTGCCGGCGCGTTCGCGGCGATAGCGGTTCTGACCACCGTCCTGACCGTGGTGCTTGCTCTGCGGTTGGCAACCGTGCACATGCGCGGCGCGAGCAAGTTTTGGCGCCCGCTTCTACGAGTAGGTGTCGGGTTGGGGGTGGCAGGCGTGCTTGTGACCGGATATGTGAGGCTCGACCAGATCCTCGTACTCGAGCTGGCCGGTGCTCGGCAGGCTGGCCTATACGGCGCGGCATACCGCTTGCTGGATCAGGTGCAATTCATCCCGATCTCGGTGATGACGACGTTGTTCCCGATGATCGCCGCGGCCTATACAGGCAACCTCGTGCGAGCAAAGGGGCTTCTGCAAACCGCCGGTGAGTATCTGACGATGGCGTCGCTACCGATCCTTGCGTTTACGATCGTTGCCGCTGAGCCAATCGTGAGATTGTTGTTTGGAGCGCAGTTCATCGCCGCGGCCCCGGCCGTTCCGATCCTGGCAGGCGCATTCGTCTCTATCTCATTCGGATATCTCGCCGGCAACATGGTGGTCATCCTCGAACTTCAGGGTCGTTTCGCGCGTTACGCGGCGCTCGGCTTGGTCGTCAATGCCGCGCTCAACCTCTTGCTCATTCCTCGGTATGGATTTCTGGCGGCGGCCTGGGTGACACTTGTCACTGAGGTGACGGTTATGTCGCTATCGATGCGTGCGGTACTCAGAGCTCTATCGATGACCCCTCGCTTCCAGCGGATTCTTAGGACTCTGCTGGCCGCGACGGTGATGGGATTCGTAACTTGGATCGCGAAGACGCTGGGGGTGCCGCTTGCTGGACTGGTCGCGGTTGCCGCGGTCAGCTACCTGCCAGGCCTGCTTTTGTTGGGTGCGATAGCGCCTGGTGAGATCAAGGCTGTGTTGCGCAAGGACGCCGCCAGCATCGGCGCGTAGATGACGAGCTCGGCCAGCTAGTTGACGATCTTCAGTTCCTGCGTGTCTGCTTCGGGCGGCTCAACACGAGGCTGGAGAGGTCGGCTCCGTCGTGTGCTCCCGCATCGCGCCCGAGACTGTCACGGTGGTAGCCATAGTAGGTACTGCCCGTCTCGTTGGGATCGTTGACGACAAGACCGACCCCGGAGAGCTGGCGTCGCTCGAGCACGGTACGTACGCGCCGTGTCTGGTCTCGTGTGGTGGTCCCGACACGACCAACGATCAGGCAGGCGTCGATCGCTACCTGGTCGAGCAGCGTGCGGGTATCCACGACCGGAAGTAGGGGAGCCGCGTCGATCACCACGAGGTCGGCTGTCGAGGCCAGCTTCGCAAAGACGTCAGCCAGCCGATCGGATCGCAGCATGTCACCGGCATGCAGCGGCACCGGTCCGCTGGTGAGCACTTGTAGCCGATCGACATCCTCGGGTGGGCTACTGAGCAGGTCCAGCGGGTTCGCATCTCTGAATAGCGCAGAGGTGAGCCCCTGTTGGCTACTGTCCGTCAAGCCCAATTGCGATCCGACACTCGGACGGCGGAGGTCGGCGTCGACCAAGATCACTTGCTGGCCCGAAAGGGCGATTGCGCGTGCGAGGCCGAGGGCTACGGTTGTCTTGCCCTCGCCGGCCACAGCGCTCGTGACAAGCACTGTATTGACATGCCCGCCCCGGGCCACCAGGGTCAGACCGTTGTGCAATATGCGAAATGGCTCGAGGGCGGGCTCGAACTCTTGCGCGGTCTGCATCCGGCGGGGAAGCCGCGGAATGCTGGTCATTGCCGGCAAGTCATATAGCTGCTCGAGCTCCTCCAGCGACTTGGCGCGTCGATCAATCAAGTTCAGCAGGAAGGCGAGACCTACACCAAGCAGCAGACCCACGATCAAGGCAACCAGAACGGTCGACTTGACTTTGGGAGAGGAAGGCGACCCTGGGATGGTTGCCGTGCCCACGACTCTCGCGTTGCCGCTCTGAACGGCTTGCAGTAGCAGCAGCTTTTGGGAGAGGCTACGCAAGTTGGCGCGATCGACCGTATCCCCGATAGGCAGCTGTGAGAGCTTTTGGTTGATCAGCTGCTCACCCCTGGCGAGCTGCGCTTCCTTTTCCTGTTGGCTGTAGACGACGTACTGTTCGGCAAACGAGTTTGCGATCGTCGCCGCACGCCGTGCCTGCGCGTCGGTGACTGAGACATCGACTATGTAGTCGTTGTTCGGGTTGCTCGCACTCACCTCTTCGAGCAGTGCGGCCGGGGTCGTATTCAGTTTCAAGACTTTGATTACCTGTGCCGCCACAGGCGTGGCGGTGACGAGCTGCAGGTTGGTGGCCTTTTCGCCTTCGGGGTCGATCGACTGGCTTTCCGGTACGCCGGCAACCTGGCTGGGAATGTTGTTGCTTGTGAACTGAAGCTTCGCCGTGGCCGTGTACTGCTTGGGCTGACGCTCTACGTAGATCAGTGCGCTCATCAACGAGACGAGCGCGCATATCGCGATCACCCACCAGCGCTCGCGCAGCACCCGCAGCGCTTGGACGATGCCGGGTACTTCGGTGGTCGTAGAGACCCTGTCCCGCGGTGTGGGCTCAGGCACAGGTTGCAATAGACCGGTGGCGCAGCATGAACTCTCGATGGTAGCGGGCACATCGGTCGCGTTTGTCAGGACGACGGGCCCACCGGACCTGGTATTTCAAAAACTGCAGGTCTCGCGACTGCCCCCTAGGCTGGGCGTGGAGGGGCGCTCGGCGTGGGTTGGGTCGGCGGGCCGCCGTATTCGCCGCTAACCTCGCGCTCATGGCAGCGGCGACCCCTCCCGCGAGCACCACCTGGTGGCGCTCCAAACAGGAGTCGATCCTGGTCGCGCTGCTTGCGGTGGCGCTCTCCATGATCGTAGGGCTCGCCATGGTGAAGCTGGGCACCGTTCAGCGCGAGCTGAAGGCCATCCTGCTCGTCGTCGCGGGCCTGGCGATGGTGATGGCGGCCCTGCGGCCTCAATTCGGGCTCGCGATGTTGTTGGCATTGATGCCGTTCGAGTATCACTTCTCGGGCACCGGGACCGACGAGGTGCTCATAGTGGCGATCGCGTTGGTGCTCATGTGGCGGATCGTATGGCGTGCTCTACCGCAGTGGGTAGCGTTCGGCGGCGTCGCACTGGTGCTCGGCAGCTTTGCTACCGCCGTCGGCGCGGTCGATCCCAGCTCTGCCCTGTGGGGTGCCGTTCGCTGGCTTGGTGCGATCCTCATCATGTTTGCCGCTTTCAACGTATTGCGCGGGCGTCGTGACGCGTCACGACGCATGGTTGACATCTTCACCGCGTCCGCCGTTGTTGTCGTCGGATTTGCTTTTGCGCAGAAGATTGGCGTCTATGTTCTGGTGGGAGCGCCCTACCTCTCCGGCCAGCCCGATTCGTTCTTTGGCTACTACACGGTTTACGCAGGCTATGTCGGGATAGCCGCGACGCTTGCCACTGGTGAGTTGTTGATAGCACTGACCGAGCGCCGTGCCCGCCGCGCCGCGCTCTACGGGTTTGCGCTACTTGCGATTCTGGTGGGAGTCGCGATCTCGACTTCGCGCGGCGGGCTGCTCGCGCTTGGTGGTGGGTGGCTCTTGCTGTTGGCATTCAATGTCCGGCGTGGACCTGTGTTCATACGAGGAGTCCTGATTCTCGCGATATTTGCGGTTGCCGCATATCTTGCGACGCCACACTCGACGGTGGTGAAGTTCGAACAACGTCTAACGATCGCGGCGGGGTCGACGCGCGGCGAGGATCAGACGCGCTTCGCCTTGCAGAAAGCCGGCGAGCAGGCGCTTGAAGGGCATCCATTCGGGCTTGGCTATGGCAACTTCCCGTTCTATCTACGCGCGCATGTGCGTAGCGCCCAGATTCAGATGGCGTTCGATCACGCGCACGAGACCCCTGTGCAAGTCGGTCTCGACAGCGGCTGGATCGGTCTACTCGGGTTCCTGACCCTGTGGGGATTTCCCATAGGGTTGGTGATCGCACGGCGAGGTAGGGGCTCCTCCGCCGTGCGAGCCTCGGCGTGCGCGGCCGCGCTCGGGGGGTTCATGGCCCAGGGGCTATTCGACTACCTTTTCTATGAAATCGCTTTTCTGATGTTTTTTGTGACGCTGGTGTGGGGCGCGGCGCACGCGTTGTCGGTCGACAGGGCGCCTCGCGAGGACACCCTCCGACTTGCGTCCCCGGCGCTTGGATAGAGCCGTCTGGGAAAGCTGGACCGCGAATGGGTCTCAGGTGAGCGTCTTGAGTCCGGCTTGCAGCGTGTAGAAAGCTGACTTCGGCTGCCAGGTCCCGAACTTGAGTAGTCCGAAGCCCGGCTGGTTGTTCGTGGCTTTTTCTTCGAATTCGCGCAAGCAGAAGGGGAACAGCGCCCTGATCCAGGGGCGTGCTTTGACCTGTTCGATCAAGTCTGAGTAGTCATGGGCTTGGGCGGCTTCGCTAACTTCCCATGTGGACCAGCCGTCCTCGGTGATCCAGAAAGGCACATCGACCCCGTGGGCGAGGAACTTCTGGCGGACCATGTCGATGCGCTGGAAGGCCCATTCGCCGTTTGTGTCCTTCCATCCCTCCGGCTCGGCAAGGGGAAGCGAAGGATCGTCGCCGTAGGGGTGTACCGCGACGCCGTTTATCCATTGGCCGAGCGAAGGTACAGCTGTGAACATGTCGTCTATCCAGCTGGTCTGCCAAGGGGTCGTGCCGCCCACCTGTGGCGCATCCTCGTAATCCGCGGCCACCAGCAGCTTGACCGAGGAGGAGACTCCTCGTGCGGCCTGTGCGGCGGCGAGCACGTCTTTCGCGTATGCCTCGGGTTCGGGCGTATGCCCTGACCAAGCGTAGGCGTCGTATGGCTCGTTCCACAGCTCCCACCACTGTAGGTTGGCCGAGGTGCCGGGGCCATAGCGTTCGACGGCCGCCTTTACGAAGGCTGCGTATTCGGTCGCATCGTCAGGGCTCGTCCACGATGGGGCATAGCCGACGATCGGCAGGATTGTGATCCCGTCGGCTTTGGCTGCCGCGACCATCTGATCGAAGCCCGACCAGTCGTAGACGCCCTTTTCAGGCTCCGTGGCGGCCCATGAGAGGTCCTCTCGTGCCCAGTTGACGCCGAGCGTGGTCATCTCGGATGCGATCTGTGGCATGGCGCTGACGCCCCAGCCCTGGATGTTGGTCACCACGCCCTTTACGAACGGTTCACTGAATGGGTTCGCGGAAGAGCCTGATTCGCCACCAATGGTTACTTCGTTGATGTCCGTGGTCGAGCTCCCACTCGTCCCGGAGCCGGTTGTGTTGCCATTGCCGCTCGAACTGGACCCACTCGTGCTGGAGCCGCTGCTCGTGGTGCTGGAACCTGTCGTGCCCGAATTCCCAGTGTCGGTGCCCGTGGTTCCCGACCCACTCGAGCCCGAGTCGCTGCCGCTACGGCTGGTATCGGGGCCGCTGCCGGTAGAGCCGCTGCCGTTACGGCTGGTGCGGGGAGCGCTGCTGGTAGAGTCGCTGCCGCTCGTGTCCGACTGGGTGTGCGTGTGACGCGTACGGGCGATGCGAGCCGAAAGGCTGAGCACATAGCGCTCGGCCGAGGCCAACCTGGTGCGCAAATGCGCGACGGTGATCCGCCGGCCACCGCAGTGGCCGAAGTCTGTGCGCAGGCAATTGGCGAGCCTGCTGGAGTCGCGTGCGAGTGCGCGCCTGTCGGCCGTGCGAATGGCGATGGCGCTGCGCAGCTTGACGCTGCTGATCGTGGCGGTCGGCTGGGTCGTGCGCGCTACTGCGCCAGCGCTTACCGCCGACAGGGTCAAGCACGTCGCCGCCAGCAGCATGAGGATCTGCTGAGTCCAGGCCCTATGGGGGCGAGGATGCGACGTTGACATTGCTCATCTCCTTCGGGAGCCGGGCTGTCTGCTGGAGACCCCTGGCTTTGCGAGCCCGCCTCGCGACGGGTGTGCCTTTGTCGGGAACTGGCGAAAGGCGCCTATGCGGACGGCGCCTGCGCTTCATTTAGGTGCTGTAAACATCCTGTCGGCGCCGAGGGGCCCTCTCTTTAGACCCTCAGAGGCTTTTGGACGGCTTAGAGAAGTTTGCGGATGGCGCTCAATAGAGCGCGCACGCTGTTATGCGTGGGGGTGCTGGTCGCGCTTGAACGACGGCGCGAGTCGACAATCTCAATTGCGTAGCAGCTCGGCCAGGGCCTCCACCGAATAGCGCTCTTGGGCGAGCCGGCGCCCGGCCCGAGCGATCTCCGGGGCCCCGTCCCGTAGCACCTGCACGAGCGTGTCGGCAAATGCCCGCGGGCCCTCGGCGACCAGACAATCGACGCCATCCTGGATATCCAGCCCGGCGACAGCGCGTGGGGTGGCGACAACTGGCAGGCCGTAGGCAAGCGCCTCGACCAGCTTCAGCGGGCTGCCGCCACCCTGGAGCAACGGCACGACCGCGCAGCGCACCTGCGCATAGGCGCCGGCAAGATCCTCTACGAAGCCGAGCGCACGCACGCGCGGGTCCTTGCTCGGAGGGTGCTCCAGCCCGGCGCCAGCCAGTATGAGCTGGACGTTGGGAAGCTGCTGCCATGCACGGGGGAGCACCTCTTCGATCAAGAACGTCAACGCGTTGCGGTTTGGTGTGTAGGCGAAGTTGGCGACGAAGATCGCCACCGGCTCGGTTGTGAGGGTCCTCGCGGGTTCGGATGGAGTCGATAGCGGCTCGGACGTCGCCGGCGCCACGAACGCCGATCCGAGGTCAGATCGGGGGTGCGTTGCGAAGACGGGACGAATTGCCGAAACGTCGACAACGTTGGGCGCAAGCCGCAGCTTTGCCTCCGGGCACAGAGCATGCGCGCCGCGCATGTCGGCCTCGCTGACCATCCACGATTCGCTGGAGCGCCGCAAGAGTCGCCGCTCGAACGAACGCAGGCCTCGCAGCGATGCCTCCTCGTCTGGTAGCTCGTGGCGGAAAGCCGACTCCAGGTTGTGTGCGTTGTAGACGACCGGGCGCCGACGCGCCAGACCCGCGAGCGCAGCGGCGGCGGTTGGTCCGTCCACGATTACGCGCCGGTAGTCGCCGCTGCTGGCCAACTGGCCTGCCGTCGCCGTGAGCTCCGGAGAGACGCCGCGCGCGAGAGCGCTAGGCACTCCGCCCAGCCGAGCCTTCACATATACGACAGCTCGTCGTATTCCGCGTGAAGCGATCACCTCTCGCAGCTCGATCTCAGGGATCGCACTAAACGCGTCGTCCGGGTGATCGGCGCCAAAGCGCACGTAGAGCAGCGTGACAGGGCCATTCATCGCAAGCGCTCGCGCGATGCCGTATGTCCGTACATCGCGACCGGAGCGCAGCACCGGCGTGTGAGTGCTGACAAGCAGGTCTCTCCCACCTTGCGGCAGAGCGTCGATCGCGGTGGCGATTTGCTCGATGCGCGCCTCCCACGAGTGGGCTGCCGCTGCTTGCGAGCGCTCGGCACGACGCTGGGGAGTGTCCTCGACGAGCGCCTCGTCCAGCAGTCTTGCGATGCCATCCGCATCTGGCGCGCTCGCCACAGCGTCGATTCCGGTCAAGGAAGGCAGCGGTGTGGCCACCACCGGCAGACCGGCGGCCAGGTACTCATAGACCTTCATCGGGAAGATGCTGTCGGTGAGCCGATTGCGCGCGTATGGGATCAGACCTGCGTCTGCTCCACGCAGCACGCTCGGCAGCTGCTCGTAAGTGCGCGCGCCGAGCAGCCGCAGGTTCGGCTCGGCCGCGAGCACCGACACATCGGTGCTCGGGTCGCCCGGCCCGATTGGGCCCACGAGCGCAAACGACCAGGAAGGCCTGGACCTGGCCAGCGCGACGAGCAGCCCCACGTCGAGCTTGGTCGTGACAACGGCTCCCGTGAACACGATGCGGGGGGCGGGCAACGTAGCCAGAGCGGGATCGATCGGGCCGTCTTCCAGCGCGCCGGCAAACAAGGCCGTGTCGGCCACGTTGGGCGCATAGATCACGTTGTCCGAGATGGACCGAAGGCGCTCGGCCAGGGCTGGCGCGCTTGCGAGCACGAGGTCCGCTCGCTGCGCAAAGCGTGTCTCGGCTATGCGAAAAGAGGCCGCATCGATGCCTGGTTGGGCGGCGATGTCATCGACGCAGTGGTAGATCACAAGCTCCGGTTGGAGCACTTCGAGTAGCGACTCGGCCTGCGGCACATAGGCCCACAGGACCGGTCGGCGCATTCCCAGCTTGCGTGCGGCGCGCCGCACGAACATTCCGAGCAAGCGCCGGTTCAGCGCTCGCACGAAGGTGTTTGTATGCAGTGGCAAGACGAGCGGGGAGAGCACGTGCAGGCCGTCGATTTCGCGCGCGCCGCCGAATCCGCGGCGCAGGCGACGTGCGATCCGCTCTAGGTCACGCCCGGCAAGCTGCGGGCGGCGCAGGCCGAGCGACTCGATGAACAGCACCCTGTTCTCGGCCGCCAGCCGCTTCATCAAATGGTGCTGGTTAGTCTGCAGGGCGGTGTCCCAGTCGGCGAAACCAACACACACGATGTCGCGGCCCTGAAGCCGTGGCGGATCGGCCATCCTCGACATGATCCCAGGCCCGAAGACTGGGAGGGATTTGGATGGGGCGCGCTCTGCGCGCCTGATGTTCGCGCCAGAGCTGAATACCGGCGTCGTCCACGACAGCGAGCTCGACACGCCGGTGGTACGCGCCGTCACTCGTGTGCGCGACGTGCCCTCGCGTCCTTTGCGCTTTGCCCAACAGGTCGGCTACAAGCTTGGCCGGATCGGCTACGAGCGCCAAGTCGTGGCTCCGCAGGTGGCCGCACGCAGGTCGGTGCTCGGCTCGGGCGCCGGCGGGCCACCCCGCTTTCTCGTGCGCGTCGACGAGTTTCCCCACTACCGTGCTTGGGATGATCCGCAGCGCTTTGGTAGCGAGCGCTTCGAGCGCTTCCACGAGATCATGGCGGAGGCAGGGATGCCTTATCTGCTTGCCGTATTGCCGCGGGTAAGCCACGAGCCGCTCACGCCTGTCGACGGTGGCGCAAATGACGACGCCCCCCGCGCGCACTCGGGGCATCGCGATTTCGACAACGACGCGACCCAAGATCGAGATGGGTCACAGGCCGGCGATTCGCGCCCGCTTGATGCCAGTGAGACCGCGATGCTCACGCGGCTGGCAAGTGAGCGCGTGACCATTGCGCTGCACGGACTTACACACCGCACGCGCTTTGCCTCTCCCCGTCGTCACTCCGAGCTGTGCGGGCTGAGCGCTGAGGCAACCACCGAACTGCTCGACACCGGCCTCGCTGAATTGGCGCGCGCCGGGCTGCCCACTGACGTGTTCGTTCCGCCCTACAACCGCTTCGACGCCAGTCAATATGACATATTGTCGAGCCGCTTCAAGGTGGTCTGCGGCGGTCCCGAGTCGATCGGCCTGATGGGCTTTCAAAGCACGCCACAGTGGCGCGGCGAAAGCCTCTACCTACCTGCCTACGCCCCGTTCTACGGTCACGCGGCGGAGGTCCTGCCGGCGGTGGAGCGGGCGATCGAGGCGTGCTGGGGGATTTGGGTGCCGATTGTGTTGCACTGGGGTTGGGAGGCAGACGCCGACTGGGCCGATCTGGAACGGCTCGTAGATGTGCTCGCGTCATATGCGGTTGCCTGGAAGGACTTCATCGACGTCGTCGACAGCAAGGATGGCGATCCTGCCCCCTCGGGCGAGCAGCGGCGCGACTCGCCCACCGCTGCCGAGCCTGCAGACCTTCGCCCGAAGCATGAGCCAGGCCCGTCCGTTGCTCCAGGGCAGGAGCCGCAACAGTGAACGACACGCCCATCGAGCAACTGCGTCAGCGCTTTCCACGCGTGGCGGTCGTGCATGAGTGGCTCACGATCCCCGGTGGCTCCGAGGACGTCGTGATCGAGCTGCTCGAGATGTTTCCCAAGGCCGAGCTGTTCACGTCGATCTATGACCCCGTTCCGTGGCCTGAGATCGTCACCGAGCGGCCCGTACACGCCTCCTATCTCAACCGTATCCCGGGCGCGCGCGCGCATTACCCGAAGCTGTTGCCGCTTATGACCAGGGCCTACCGAGCATTTGACTTCTCCCGCTTCGACCTCGTGCTTTCGAGCAGCCATGCTTGCGCGAAGAACATTCGCACTCCTCGCGACGTGCCACACGTCTGCTACTGCCACACGCCGATGCGCTACGCCTGGGATGAGACTCTGCTCGAGGGGGAGGAGATCGGGCGCGCCACGCGGCTGGCGCTGCCGTTGATGCTGCGGCGCCTGCGCCGCCAGGACGTCGAGGGAGCCACTTCGCCGGACGTGTTCGTCGCCAACTCGCGCAACGTGGCCGATCGCATCCGGCGCTACTACGGGCGCAGCGCCGAGGTCGTCAACCCGCCGGTGGACGTCGAGCGCTTGCTGAGCCTGTCTCGTGAGCAGGGCGAGCACTATCTCGTGTTCGGTCGCGTCGTGCCCTACAAGCGGGTCGAGCTGGCGGTAGCCGCCTGTGCTCGCTTGGGCAGGCCGCTGAAGGTGGCCGGCGACGGGCGTGCGATGGCGTCGGTGTGCGCGGCCGCTGCCGGGCATCCGGAGATAGAGCTGCTCGGGCGCGTGGAGGATGCCGAGCGAGACGCCCTGATGAGCAACGCCCGCGCGCTGCTGTTCCCCGGCGAGGAGGACTTCGGCATCGTGCCCGTGGAGGCACAGGCCGCCGGTCTGCCGGTGATCGCCTACGAAGTCGGCGGTGCCTCCGAGACCGTGATCGACGGGCGTACCGGAGTCCTGTTCGAGCAGCAGAGCGCGCTCGGGCTCGCCGCTGCGATTGAGCGCTTCGAGGGGCTCGAGCTGGACCCGCGAGCGATCCGTCAAAACGCCGAGCGCTTCGGACGTGAGCGCTTCCGCTCGGAGATGGCTGCTGTGATCGAGCGGGCGGCGGACTCGCGCTTGGCACGGTTCGCCTGAAGTCCTGGCCCGGTCGCTGGGCCAAGGTGCAGCGGCTCTACGTCCAGGCGGCTGCCACCCATTGTGTGCGCTTCCCAGTGGTCCTCATTTGACCGCCCCGGGCCCACCCGGAGCCGTGGCGGCCGCCGCATCGAGTAGCCCGGCCCCGTAGAGCGTCTGGTCCTGTGGGCCCCCGAGCTTGCGTGCGGTGTCCTTCAGCCTGGCCGTGAGCTGCGCGACCGTCGGCTTGGGGCCGAGGATGCGCGCGGCGATGATCAGCGCCGCCGTGGCGGCCACGTGTGGAGTCGCCATCGAGGTGCCTTCATAGCCATTGGGAAAACCGAACACGCGTGGGCTCGAACCCGTGAAGGTCATCTGGAAGATGTCACGGCCGGAGGGAAGTTCGGGGTTGCAGTTTGGGTCGCCGGGAAGGCTTGCGTCCGGTCCGCCGCCGGGTGCCACAAGCGTGATGCCGCGACCGTCGTTTGAGTAGCTGGCAAGGCAGCCGTGTTCGGTCGTGGCCCCGACCGCAATCACGTGCCCGGCGCGCGCGGGAAAGGGAATCGTGGTCGAGCCCTCGTTGCCGGCCGCGGCCACCACCAGCACGTTGTGGCGGTAGGCGTAGCGAAGCGCTTCGATCAGCTCGGGAATGTCGGAGGCGCCGACGTCGCTCGAGAACTCGAGGCTGAGGTTGATGATCTGCGCGTGGTGATTCACCGCGAAGCGTACGCCTTCGGCGATCACCGAGGCGTCGCCTTCGCCGGCGCTGTCGAGCACGCGCACGGGCATGATCCGCGCGGCGTATGCCAGCCCGGTAAGGCCGTAATGATTGTTGGTCGCCTCGGCGATTGTGCCGGCCACGAACGTGCCGTGCCCGTTGTGGTCGTTCGCGTAGGGGGTACGGTCGATGAAGTCATAGCCCCGCACGAACGAGTACTTGCTGAAGTCCGGCGAGCGGCGGTATTTGCCGCGGTTGGCGTAGGCCACGCCGGTGTCCAGCACCGCCACGATCACCTTTGCCCCGCCTGGCGCCCCATCTGCGGCGACATTGGCCCAGGCTTGGGACGCATTGACGCCGTAGGTACCGTCAAAGTTCCACTGCGTTTGCTGCCAGCCTCCGGGTGTGTCTCCGGTTGTGCCGGGGTCGTTGGGGACCGACACGGAGGTGGTGTGTGCCACATAGTTGGGCACTGCCCAAACCACATCCTTCTCACGGCGCAGCTTCGCAAGTGTGTCGTCGAGGTTGGCCCCGGCCGGTATCGACAGCAGATGCGTGCTGGCGGTTTCTTCGCTGGATTCGCCTCCCCCGTTTGCTGAGGCTCTAGCTGTACGTCCAGCCTGAGCACTGGGTGCGTACTTGACGACGATCTGGTTCGGGGCATACGCGCCCGCGGCGGATTCGACGGGCACGGAGGTGGTCGAGATGGCGGTCTGCCCTGTGGGGCTTGGCGGGAAGAGGATCTGCGTCGATGCGCTCGGCGACGTGGCGGTCTCCGCTGCCGCCGCCTTTGGCGATCCTTCGTCCGCGAGGCCGGTGAGCGCGACCGCAGCGAGCGCAAGCACGCATACGGCGCCGCTCTTCAGCCGTCGGCCGGACAAACTTGGATATCGGGTTCGAGCGGTCGGCGACAAGTCGATTCCTTCGTAATCATGAAGTGTTGGGGGCCCCGGAGGTTGCGCTCCCAACCAAGCCGAACGAGAATCGGGCGATGAGCGACCACTTCTTTGCACGCGACGAATATTTCATGCGCCTGGCTCTGCGCGAGGCGCAGCGTGCCGCCGAGCACGACGACGTGCCGATCGGGGCGGTCGTGGCCCACGCGGGCGAGTTGATCGCGGCGGGGCACAACGAACGTGAGCTGCGCCAAGACCCGACCGCGCACGCCGAGACGATCGCCCTGCGCGAGGCCGCTCGCGCACTCGGTAGCTGGCGTGTGCTCGCGGCGGTCCTCTACGTCACGCTGGAGCCGTGCGCGATGTGTGCGGGCGCGATCGTGTTGGCGCGCGTCCCGCGGGTCGTGTTCGGGGCCAGCGACCCCAAGGCGGGGGCATGCGGGAGTGTGCTCGACGTGCTCGGCGAGCCTCGCCTCAACCACCGTCCCGACGTCGCCTCCGGCCTGCTCGCGGAAGAGTGTGGGGCGCTGCTCAGCGAGTTCTTCGCCTCGCGACGCTGATGCGCGATGGCGGAGGTGGTATCCGGTGGCCGTCATCGCCGCCGACCCTCGGGCTGGATAGGCCTCTGCTTCTTGCCGCGCGGGATCGCCTAAATCCTCTAGCCTTGAGCCCGTCGCCGTGGAAGGGTGGCAGAGTGGTTGAATGCGGCGGTCTCGAAAACCGTTTCAGGGGTTAAGCCTCTGACGGGGGTTCGAATCCCCCCCCTTCCGTTGTCCGATCGAAGCTCGAACTCTCGACCGGCTCGAGCTTTGTCCCTCGATCCTCGTTTATGTCGGGACACCCTGAGACCGACGCCCAGACATCACTCGTCTCATGCGCAGATTTTGCGGACAGTCCCGCAAATTCGAAGTCGAAGTGGTAGCCATCTGAATATTGGTGTTCTACCGTCGATATCTCATTCTTAAAGGTCCAAGCCTTCCCGGTCGATCAGTGGGTCGAAGATGTCTGCACAACGCTCAGACTTGGGGGGTTATGAGATGCAAGTCCCTTCACCACCAGATGCCGCATTGGGTCAATGCGGCGATCAGCTCGCGCGCCTTGGCGAGGCGTTGAAGGCGCGGACGGACGATGTTCTCAGCCTGACGGTAACTCGCACCTCGGGCCCGGGCCACGAAGTCGACGCGCTTGTGCAGGAGAGCTTTGAACGCATCAGCCGCAGCTCGACTGTTGCGGTCGCTCGCTGGATCTCCGGGGAGGGGATGGCGACCGCGATCGAGGCCGGCAAAGAAACTTGGGAGATATTTGGCGAGCTGGCCGCCCATCGTGCGGCGTCATTGAACGAGGTGACTTGGCGCTGTTTCTGGTGGCGCAACGTGATGGCGGAGATCTTGCAGGAAAGCGCCACTGAACTGGCCGTTTCCTCCGAGGCGCTCTCGCAAGCTCTGAACATCTTGCAGTTGAGCCTCGAGTTCAGCTTGCTGCGGATGTGCGAGTGCTTTGAGTCAGAGCGCCAGCGCACCGACGAAGAGCTGGCGCGGCGCGAGGAGGAGCTCGGCTTCCTCGCCACCCACGATGCGCTCACCGGTCTGCCAAACCGCACGCTGATCCTGGACCGCGTCGAGCAGATGCTCGCACGCTCGGCTCGTAGCCAGACGCCGGTGGCGGCTCTTTTCATCGACCTCGACAACTTCAAGGGCATCAACGACACGCTGGGTCACGCTGTCGGCGATGAACTTCTGAAGGCCGTCACCGCGCGGCTCGACGGCGTGATCCGCGACGCCGACGCGCTTGGACGCCTTGGCGGAGACGAGTTCGTCGTTATCTCCGAAGAGCTTTCGATGTCCGTGGGCCCGGAGCTGATCGCCGAGCGGCTGCTCGATGCACTCAAGCATCCGTTCAACCTTGGAGCCGATAAAGAGACGCGTGTAACGGTTACCGCAAGCATCGGGATCGCCGCGGGAGAGCGGATCTCGGCCGAGGATCTCCTACGCGACGCGGACATCGCGATGTACCGAGCGAAGTGGGACGGCAAGAATCGCTACGTCGTATTCGAGAGCGGCATGCAGGACACGATGCAGAATCGCATGGAACTGGAGATGGACCTGCGCGACGCGGTCGAGAACGAAGAGTTCTTCCTTGCCTATCAACCGACTATTGACCTTCGCGACATGAGTCCTACAGGTGTGGAGGCGCTGATCCGCTGGAAGCATCCCGTACGCGGCGTCGTTCAGCCCGACGACTTCATCCCGTTGCTCGAGGAGACCGGGCTGATCTGTGAGATAGGCAAGTGGGTTCTGCGCGAGGCCTGTGTCCAGGGCGCGGCGTGGCGCGCCGCCGGGCACGCAATCGGCATGGCGGTCAACGTGTCCGGGCGCCAGCTCGACACCGACCACCTCATAGGGGACATCGAAAGGGCGCTGGCCGACAGCGGCATGGAGCCGACGGCGCTGACCATCGAGATCACCGAGACGACGCTGATGCGCAACGCCGAGGAGACCGCGAGACGGCTCACCGCTATCAAGGAGCTGGGCGTGCGAATCGCGATCGACGATTTCGGCACCGGCTATTCCTCGCTCGCTCACCTTCAGCGCTTCCCGGTCGATGCGCTCAAGATCGACCGCTCGTTCATCTCTGGCTTGCAGCACAACCTGGAGGGCGAAACGCTCGTCCGCACACTCGTCCAGCTGGGCAAGGCGCTCTCGATCGAGACGTTCGCCGAGGGTATAGAACAGCAGCGGGAGCTCTCGCTGCTGAGAGACGAGGACTGCGATACGGGCCAGGGCTTCCTCTTTGCCCGTCCGCTTGACGCCCCTGCCACGGAGGCGTTCCTGCAAGGTTGGGCAGAGCAAACCACTCCAGCCGTGGCGCCTGTGCCATCGGCGGTGGTGTCGGCCTTGACTCCGGCGCCGCAGCCCAGTTAGCCCAAGCGCCTACTAAGTTGGGCGGCCTTCGGGATGTGTCGACAGTTGTGGCTCATCTCTGGCCTCCATCTTTTGGGCACGGTAGACGATGTCTGCGGGGATGCGTCCTTGGGTGAGTCGTCCGTGGTGGACGCGGTCGTTGTTATAGAAGTTGAGGTAGGTGTCGAGCTCTCTTTTCAGCCCTGTGTAGCGGGGGTAGATGTAGCGGGCGAACGCTGGTCTCCAGCACTCATCGAGGATCGTCTTGTGGAGCGCCTCGATGTTGCCGTTGGTTTGTGGGCGTCCGGCGTGGATGCGGCTGTGGCGGGCTCCCAGCTGCTCGAGGGTGCGCGTGAAGTCCAGGCCGCGGAACTCGTTGCCGTTATCGCTGAGCATCCGTTGCAGCTTCCAGTCGGCGGCCTGCAGCTCTTTGGCGACGCGCTCGGCGAGCTTTGAGGTCTGTCGGGCGGTGGGGTTTCCTTGTTTGCGGATCACGAGCTCCGCCCACGCGTAGGAGGACGCGATGTCGATCGCGGTGAGCTGCCAGATCGCACCGTCGGTGCCCTTCAGGCGTCCGACGTAGAAGCAGTCGCCTGAGCATCTCCAGGCCGTGTCGGTCGACATGGCGCTTCCAGTGGTAGTAGGTCGAGCGGTGCACCCCGAACGTCCGGCACGCCGCCGAGACACTCGTCCTCGCTGCCTCTGCGAACAACTGCTGGCGGTAGCCGAACAGCACGTCATCCTTGGTCATATGGCTCTGCTCCTCTTCACTTTGCGGGTGAAGGAGGCAGCCTGAGCCACGGCGCAGACGGGTCCCGCCGATCGGCGGGACCCGTCTGACCTCAAAGACCTATCGAGCCCCCAACTGTCGGGAGCACTCGGAGACAGCCCACACTAAGCGCTTGACGTGTCGGGCCCAGGCGCCACCACATAGACGATGTGCGCTCGGGCGATTGCCATGAACGCGTGTCGCTCGGTCGGCCCACCGTCGAGTGGCATGAGCGTCACGTCGGTGAGCGTGAGGAAGTCGCGCTCGGAGGCGTTGAGCATGTCTGAGACGCGCGAGCGGTAGCCGTCGCGAGCCAGCATCAACGAGCCTTCTATGCGGTGGCGGGGAGTCTCGAGGCGGATACGCTCGCGACGCTCCTCGGTGGGGTGGGCGTCGTCGTCGAAGGCAGCATCGCCGTGTGTTCTCTCAGGCATCACTGCATTATCGGCCTTTTCACGGCGCTGCGATTGCAAACCCCACATTCGACGAGGGCGCGGTCGTCGAGCGAGCGTCGTATGTGAGCACCTCGAATTCGTTGGGGGAGCAGTCACTGCGCTGGGCATTCAGCACGGCGAGCGGCACCGCTCCGCCCGTGCTGTAGCTCGACTCTCCGGTCACGATCGCCGGCTCGCTCGCCGGGTTGACGGAGGCGATCGGCGCCAGACAGTAGACGCCTGTCGACACTCGACGGATCGAGGAGAAGTTCGACGTTTGCGCAGCTATGAGCCCCTTGCTCGACGCTGCCGATTCGACATCGGCGGGATTGACTAGCGCGAACGCGCGTGCCGTGCCGGCGGGGCCGGCTGGTCCGGTGGCACCCGTGGCGCCGGTGGCACCTGTTGTGCCGGTGGCGCCTGTAGGACCAGTGAGACCGATAGGCCCAGCAGGTCCGGTCGTTCCCGTGGCGCCCGCTTTGCCTGTGGCGCCCGTTTTGCCTGTCGCGCCGGTTTTCCCGGCTGGACCGGTTGCTCCGGTATAGCCGCGTGGCCCAGCGGGACCAGGCAGTCCACGCAGCCCGCGTGGCCCCCGGACGAGACACTCGCGCACGTTGTGTTTGGCGATACGCGCGACCAAGCATTTGCTGGATGAACTGTGGGCGGCAGGACCGTCCTCGACGCCGGCGAGTGCCGGCACGGCGACGGTCATCGCGCCGAGCACGGCGGGGGTGGCTAGCAGTGTCAGGGTGCGATGGCGCATGGGTATCTCCCGTTTGGTGGCTGGGCCTGTGACCAGTAACCGGTGGCAGGCTCCGAAGGAGCGGTGCGGCTCAGCCGATGCGCTCGGCCACGCGAGCCGGCAGTCCCGCGCGCACCGGCGTGATGGGAGCTGTCGCCTCGGCGCTGCCAACCGGGGCGTTGCGCTCCTCGCGCACGATGTACAGCGGGCGGTGCTTGACCTCGTCGTATATGCGGCCCACGTACTCGCCGATGACGCCGAGCGCGATCAGCTGGATGCCGCCGAGCAACAGGATCGCGATGGTCAGTGTGCTGAACCCCGGCAGATAGGAGCCGGTGAAGTGCAGGGCGATCACGATCGGGATGGCGATGAACGCGACGCTCGCCGACAGCAGGCCGGCGTAGGTGGCGAGCTGCAATGGCAGGTGCGAGAAGGAGGCGATCGCATCGAGCGAGAAGCGCAGCATCTTGCGCAGCGTGTACTTCGTCTCGCCGGCGGTGCGCGCGTCGCGCTCATAGGGGACGGCCGTCTGCGTGAAGCCGACCCACACGGTCATACCGCGCAGAAAGCGAGAGCGCTCGGTCATCGAGAGCAGAGCATCCAAGGCGCGACGGTCGAGCAAGCGGAAGTCCCCGGAGTTCGGCTCGAGGTCGACCTGGGCGAGATGGTCGAACAGCTTGTAGAACCAGGAGGCGGTGGCGAGCTTGAAGGCGGTCTCGCCCTCGCGCTGCCTGCGCACGGCGTAGACGACGTCTGAGCCCTGCTCCCACTGCTCGATCATGCGCGGGATCAGCTCAGGCGGGTCCTGCAAGTCGGCGTCGATCATCGCCACCACATCGCCAGTCGCGTGCTCCAAGCCGGCTGTGAGAGCGGCCTGGTGGCCGAAATTTCGCGAGAGATGGATGACGCGCACGCGCGGGTCGGCGGCGGCAAGGCGGTCGAGCAGCGCAGGCGTCGAATCGGAGCTGCCGTCGTTGACCAGCACCAACTCGAACGTGTAGTCGGCGACAGCGGCGCAGGCGCGCTTGACGAACGCTTCGACGAGCTCCTCCTCGTTGTAGACGGGAGCGACGACGCTGAGCAATGCTGGGACGCGCGCTGCGGTATCCGACATGTTTCCTTTCGAGGGGGTGAAGCTGGTTAAGTAGTGGCCATGAGAAGAGTAGGGGACAGGGCCGCGCGAATCCTGAGAATGCCCTTGCTTTTGCAGTTCGTGA
This sequence comes from Solirubrobacteraceae bacterium, assembly GCA_036266805.1. GTDB lineage: Bacteria > Actinomycetota > Thermoleophilia > Solirubrobacterales > Solirubrobacteraceae > Palsa-744. The sequence continues at coordinate 197,485 of DATAXK010000017.1, read as the reverse complement.
AGTTCGGGATCGTGGGCGTGTCGAACACGCTGATCGCTTTCGCCATATACACGCTGCTGTTGAAGGTGTTCGGCGTTTGGTACGTAGCGGCGTCGGGCATCGGCTTCGCGCTCGGAGCGGTCAATGGTTTCCTATGGAATCGCGCATGGACGTTCAAGGGCCATGTTGGCGACGCGCTCACGCCGGTGCGCTGGTTCGTGGTGCAGGGCTGTGGCCTCTTGCTCGACCTCGGCTTGGTGTACGCGCTCGTAGACGGCGCCGGCATGGACAAGCTGGTGGGCCAGGCGGTCACGACTGTGGTCGTGACCGTGATCACTTTCTTCGTCAATCGCGCCTGGACATTCAAAGGGCACGCTGCGCCGGTGCTGGTGGATGCGGCGGGCGATAGTTAGGCCCCGCGAGAGCCGACCGGCACGCCCAAAACTCCTCCATATTTTTTGGGAGACAAGATTCGCCCGTGATCCGAAGGCGGGCTCCTCTTGCCGGTCACCGCGCTCGTCGGCCGAGACCATGCTTTTTTTCAGCGGAAGACTGCAAGCAGCGAGAGCCCTGCTGGGATCGAGCCACCCCGCCCGATCACCGAAGCCTCGAGGTTCAGCGGCTGGCGCAGGGCCCAGTTGAGCGGCGCCGGCGGCACCCATAGGTCGAGGCTCGACTTGGTGGTCGAAGGCTTGAAGCGCTCGAGCGCGCGCAGCATGATCGCGACGGGCAGCAGCAGCGAGTTGAAGTGGGCGGAGCTCTCCAGCTGCCAGCCGCCGGCCTGCGCTGCGGTCAGGAGGGTGCGCCGGCTGTAGCGGCGGTGGTGATGGTTGATCTCGTCGTGGCCGCTCCACAGCCACTGATAGGCGGGCACCGTAACCAGCAGCGCGCCGCCGGGCTTGGTCACCCGGCGCAGCTCGCGCAACGCGCCCACGTCGTCTTCGAGGTGCTCGATCACGTCGAGGCTGACGCTCAAGTCGAAGGCGTCGTCGTCGAAGGGCATGTCCATGACTGAGCCGGCGATCACTTCGCCCGCGCCCCGCGCGCGCGCCAACTCAACGCTCGTCTCAGACAGCTCGACCCCGGTGACGTTGCCGTGGCGGGCCAGATCGACCATGTTGCGTCCGCTGCCACAGCCCGCGTCGAGAATTTGCGCATGCGCCGGCAGCGCGAGGCGCTCGATCGCGCGCTTCAGCACTGTACGGCGCCCCTGGTACCACCAGTGGCGGTCCTCGGCGCGGTGTGTTTGCAGCTCGTACTCCAACTCCATGAAAGGGGCATCTTTGCCGAATGGGCGGCGGCGCGCGGCGCGACCCCTCTGAGCTGCTGTTCGCCGGCCACCGGCCACAGCGGCGCGGTCCTGGTTGTCCACGGACTGGCCGGCAACTTGCGCTGTTGGCTATCTTTGGCTTGCGCTCCCCGCCGGCGGAGCCGATCACGAACAGGAGGCGACGCTCATGACTGGCAAGTGCAAGGGTCTACTCGGAACGTTGGTTGCGCTGGCTGCGCTGCTCCTGGCGGGCGTTGCGCTTGCCGCGGCCCCGGTCACCGGTGGCTCCTACGCCGGCAGCCTGATCCCCTCCAGAGACGGCGTGACAGTCAGCTTCAAAGTCTCCGCCAATGGCAAGAAAGTGACCGGCCTGAGCACCTCCAATGTTCCGCTCTACTGCAGTGGCGGCGGTAGGCCGATCCCCGTTCACTTCAAGAACGCCAACATCTCGAGCAAGGGCATGTTCTCCAGTGCCGGCAAGTACCTGATCCTGGAAGGTCCCAAGAAGGGTCAGGTCGGGGCCAACTTGAAGATCACCGGCAAGTTCAATGGCCGCGGCGAGCAAGGCACGCTCACGACCTCCTACGTCGGATTCGCCAATTGCAGCGGCAAATCGGCGTACTCGACCAAAGCCTGAGCGCCGCTCGAGCCACTCCGCGCGAGGCTAGGCGCATGCATCTGACGCTGTGCCTCCTCGCCGGCTTACCCCGGCGTGCCCGGGCGTGATTCGCTCAGCGCTCGACGCCGGCTGCTAGCGACGCCTGCGCCCGCTGGCTCTCGCGCTCGAGCGTCGCGAGGAAGGCCTCGACGACGCGTAGGTCGAACTGGCTGCCGGCGCAGCGGCGTAGCTCGGCTTGCGCATTCGAATGTCCGATTGAGTCGCGGTAGGAGCGGTCGCTGGTCATCGCCTCGTAGGCGTCGGCAACTGCCACTATGCGCGCCTCCAGCGGAACTTCATCGCCTGAGATGCCAAGTGGATAGCCCAGGCCGTCGGGGCGCTCATGATGTGCGCCCACCCAGGTGCGCACGTCGGCAAGGCTTGGGTGTTCGAGAATCTGCACGCCGAGCTCGGGGTGGCGGCGGATGACGAGGAGCTCCTCCTCGGTCAGGCGTCCGGGCTTGCGCAGGATCTCGTCCGGTACGCCGATCTTGCCGATGTCGTGCAGCATGCCCGCAAGTCGCACGCGGCTGACATGGCGATCGGAGAGGCCGAGCTCGCGGGCCATCATCTCGGCGTAGCGCCCTACCGTCTCTGAGTGGCGGGCGCTGCCGCTGAAGCGCAGGTCGACGGCCTCGGCGAGGTCCAGCATCACCGCGAGGAAGCGCTCGCCTTCGATATCTCTCGCACCGCCGCTCACTTGCACGAGCTCACGCAACAGCGGGCTGTGGCGAACGGTGCGGTTGCGACCGCTGTCCTTGGCGGCATACAGTGCCTCGTCGGCGGCGCGTAGTAGCGAGGCGGCGGTCTCGCCGTGCTCGGGATAGGTCGCGAGCCCGAAGCTGATCGTGATTGCGACGGAGTCCTCGGCGAACTCCTCCGCCAGCGCGCCGCGCAGGCGCTCGGCGAGCACAAAGGCCCCGTCCGCGCCGCTGCCGGGCAAGATCAGCGCGAACTCCTCGCCACCGACACGTGCGGCCGAGTCGATTTGGCGCTTGCCCCCGTCGAGTAGCCGCGCGACACGCTGCAGTGCGGCGTCGCCAACTTGATGGCCGGAGCGATCGTTGACTTCCTTGAAGCGGTCGAGATCGCCGACGAGCACGGTCATCTCGGTTTCGCCGCGCCGGGCTCGTTCGAGCTCGAGGTCGAGCAGCTCGCGAAAGCCGCGCCTGTTCGCCAGGGAGGTGAGCGGATCGGTGCGGGCTGCGTCATAGAGCTTGGCGATTAGCGACTCGACACGTCCGCGCATCGTCGTGATCACGATCGCGGCCACCAGCAACGTGCCCATGCCCACGAGCCACCAGGCCGGTGCTCCGCTCGACGGCGGCCTCAGCGCGAGCAGCGCTCCGTAGGCGAGTCCGACGTAGGCGACTTGCAGCGCTGTCTCTCTGCGTGTGAGGAAATAGGAGGCGTAAAGAGGGATCCACAGATAGAAGAACACGAGCGGGCTTGGGCTCGCGCCCGAGAAGTAGGCGACTCCCGTGATCAGGCTGCTGCCCCAGGCCAGAGCCAGCGGCAGCGTCCAAGGGGGTAGTTTTCGTGCGCGCCAATGCAGGACGCCGGCTACCGCATAGGCGTTCGCGACGATTAGGAGCAGGCCGAGGTCGTTCTGAGCGGACGGATGTGGCAGTGCCACGGTGAGCGCGGCGAGTGTGGCGCCGGCCGCGAAGAGGCCCGCGAGCACCTCCGCCATAAGGCTTGTTTGGAAGTTTGCGCCCGCGACGAAGCCGCCAAGCGCCCCCTCAGGCCCATCCTCGACCGCTACTACCCTCATTCTCTTGGTATCGGTCGTTACGTGGCCCTACATGAGACCATTCGAGTGAGAGGGACGCCAACCGATTCAGGCATGTGGCGTAAGAGTCGATAGAGACTGCGACGATGGCAAGCGTGCCCAGATCACAGACGGTCCGATCCGGGGGCCTTCCAGTCGGCTTGCTGGCGCTCTTGGTCTGCTCTTTGTGGTTTGTCTGCGGACTGGCCCACGCGAATATAACGCCGCTCCGGGAGCATCGCGCGCTTGCGCGAGAGCTCGGGCCCGCTACAGGGCTTGTGTCCGCTACAGGGCTTGTGTCCGACACAGGGCTCAGGTCCGACACGCTCCCCCGCGCGCGCGGGGGAGACGCGGCTTTTGCTTCGCAAGCTCAGAGCTATCTGCAGATCGCCGAAGCGGGCGTGACGCACGCCGAGCGGCTGTGGCGAGACCGGCGGCTTGGCTGGTATGACAGCCGTCTGGATGACGGCGAACGCTATCCGCTGGCCACAATCTGGGATTCAACGCCGCTGTTCGAGACGCTCGATGCAATCGACATCGCCGCGCCCTCGGCCTCGCATCGCGCGGCTGTGGAGGCGTTTGCAAAGGGGGCTGAGCGTTACTGGGACGCCACGTTGAAGCCGTACCCGGGGTTTGCTCCCTATCCAGGCGATCGGGGGGACACGCTCACATGGTTCGACGACAACGGTTGGTGGGGGCTTGCCTTTCTCGACGCCTACCGCGCCACCGGCGTGAGCCGCTATCTGCACGAAGCCCAGCGCGCCTTTGCGTTCATCGCAAAGGCCGGTTGGAACTCCAATGGGGGTGGGCTGTGGTGGAACACCGCTCATCCCTACGTCGCCGGCGAGCCGCTTGCCGCCGGGTCGCTTTTGGGGGCTCAGCTTTTGAAGCTCACCGGCAAGCAGTACTACCGCACGGAAGTTCTCAAGTTCCTGGATTGGGCTGAGACGGACTTTCTCACCGAACGGCGCCTCTACAAGCGCACCGAATCCGATCCGACTCCAACCCCCTACATCGAGGGGACGCTCGTGGAGGCCCAGCAGGTGCTCTGCGAAGTCGGCATCTCCGACGCTTGCGAACGTGCCGCACAGCTTGCGGATGCCTCAGCCGAACGTTTCGCCAACCGCCTGAACATGGGACCGCAGTTCGACACGATCTACCTGCACTGGATGCTTGTTTATGGCATCAAGTCTGGCGAAACGCGCTGGCAGGGGTTGGCCGAAGAGATGGCTCGAGACGCCCAAGAACACGCTCTGAATGCTCAGGGGCTGTATCTAGGCGCGTGGGATGGCACGCCGATAACTGAGCACCAGGCACTACCGAACATGCTGCAGACAGACGCCGCCACGCTCGAGTTGTTCGCATGGCTGGGCGTGGCGGAATCCTCACGCCTGGGTGCTTAGAACGTTCTTAGAGGTCCGCTTCAGACGCTTATCGCGATGCCGCTGCCGGCTCGCACCGTCTCGCGCGACAGTGCGGCGATGAACGCCTGCACCACCCGCCCATCGAATTGAGTATCGGCGTGGCGTCGTAGCTCCGCGCGTGCGGCCTCATATCCGATCGAGTCGCGGTAGGGGCGATCGCTGGTCATCGCCTCATAGGCGTCGGCGACTGCCACGATGCGCGCCTCCAGTGGGATCTGGCCGGCGCGCAGACCGAGCGGATAGCCGAGTCCGTCGGGGCGCTCGTGGTGGGCCGCCACCCATTCGCGCACGTCGGAGAGGCTGATGTGCTCGATCATCTGTGCGCCCAGCTCGGGATGGCGCTTGATCTGCTCATACTCGATCTCGCTGAGCGGACCCGGCTTGTGCAGGATGCTGTTGGGGACACCCGCCTTGCCGATGTCGTGCAGGATTCCCGCCAGGCGGATTCGGTTGACCCGGTGCTCTGGGAGACCCAGCTCGCGGGCCATCATCTCGGCATAGCGTCCTACCGTCTCTGAGTGCCGGGCACTGCCACTGAAGCGCAGATCGACGGCCTCTGCCATCTCGAGTACGGCCATGACGAAGCGCTCGCCGCCGATGTCACGCACGTCGTTCGGTCTCCGTAGTTCGGCTCGTAGCGCCTGGCTGTGCAGCACCGTTTGATTGCGGCCGCTCTCCTTGGCCGCGTATAGCGCCTCGTCGGCGGCGTGGATCAGCGACGCGGCGGTCTCCGCGTGCTCGGGATAGGTCGACAGACCGAAGCTGATCGTCAACGGAGTTGGGTCTCGCGCGAATGCTTCGCGCAGGTCGATGCGCAGTTGCTCGGCCAGGGCGAAGGCGGCCTTTCCTTCGGTGTCGGGCAGGATCAGCGCGAACTCCTCGCCTCCCACCCTGGCGGCGGTGTCGGTTGAGCGCTTGCCCTCGGACAGCAGGCGTGCCGCGCGCTGCAGCGCCAGATCGCCGACATGGTGGCCGCGCAGGTCGTTGACGTCCTTGAAGTCGTCGAGGTCGCCGACCAGCACCGTCATCGCACTACCGTGACGGCGGGCTCGCTCGAGCTCGAGGTCGAGCTGCTCGCGGAAGCCGCGCCGGTTTGAGAGCTTGGTCAACGCATCGGTGCGCGCCGCGTCGTAGAGGCGTGCGATCAACAGCTCGACGCGGGCGCGCATCACCATGATCACCATCGCGCCCACCAGCAGTGTGCCCATGCCGACCAGCCACCATGTGGGGATCGCGCTTGCCGGAGCTGTGGTCGCGAGGAGCACGCCGTAGGCCAGGCCGACGTAGAGGATCTGTACGGCCGTTTGCCTGTGGCTGAAGAAGTAGGAGGCGTAGAGGAAGACCCACAGGTAGAAGAACACGAGCGGGCTCGGCGCTTCGCCAGAGAAGTAGGCCACGCCCGTGATCAACGTGCTGCCCCAGGCGAGCGTGGTCTGTAGCGTCCAGGCCGGCAACGCGCCCGCCCGGGTGTAGAGCATTACCGCTGTCAGGTAGGCGCTTGCCACGATCACGAGCAGCCCTAGGTCGTTAGCGCGCGCCGGGTGAGGCAGGACGACAGTCAGCGCGGCCAGAGTCGCGCCGGCGGCAAAAAGCGTGGCGAGGACCTTTGCCACGAGGCTTGCCTGTAGGCTCGCACCGACAAACGATTCCCCCCAGACGTCATCGCGGCCGTCCCCCTGCGAGAGCACGGACACAACTTTCGCGTATCTGCTGCTCGCGGAGCCAGTGAGGGAGTTGGGAACTGTTCGCATTGTTGGTGAGAGCCTTAGGGTAAGCAGCCTACGAGGAATATCGACTATTCGCAACCGGACGACGAGCTTGGTGCTCGCCACCGCCTCAATTCGGACGGTGCCTTGACATGAAGGCCATGAATGTCTAGATCTCCCAGATGGTAGGCGGAGTTACTCTTGGAAGCTCTCGCTAGTCGGTACCTGCACCGCTGAGAGGCCCGGCAGCAGGATCACCAGCAGCGCGATGCCGACAACGAGCGCAAGAGTGGCGAGCACCTGTATCTGGGCCAGCGAGAACTGTGTTGGAAAGCCGGTGGACTGTCTGAGCCAGCGGCTCGCCAGAGTGTGTCCGTAGACGCCGAAGACGGTACCGTCGATGCCGCCGATCAGGATCAGCACGCTGGCCTCGAGCACGATTGCACGCCATAGTTGCAAGCGATCGAAGCCTTGGGCCTTCAACGAGGCCAGATAGGCGCGGCGCTGCCAGATAGCGGCGCTGAGTGCCGCGGCGACCGCGAGTGCCGCGGCGACCAGCAACATCGTGGCGATCTGGCCGAGCGTCTCGAGGCTTTCGTTGACAGTGCGCTCGACTCCAGCAATACGTGCGGCAGAGGTCTGTACCCGTAGGCCTGCGAACGAGTGCAGTGTCGAGGCGACCGCGGCCACACCGGCGGCGAGGCTCGTGCCGGGCTTGAAGTCGATGGCCAGCGTGGTCGGGTCGACGCTGGCCCAGTAGCGGCGATAGTCGTTCGTGTTGATCGTGATGGTCCCGGAGGGCCAGCCGATGTTGGTGGTGATCCCAGCGACGGCGAAGCGAGCGGTGCCTGTCGGGGTGGGTAGGGCAAAGGAGTCGCCCACGCTCAGATGGCGTTCGCTTGCGAATCCGCCCGACACGGTTGCCCAGCCGCCTTCGCGCAGGCGGGCCGTGGCAAGTGCGAGGTTGTCTGTTGTCAACTGGCTCGAGAGGATCATCGCCTGGTTGTCTGCCGGTCTTGCGCGTATCCACAGGCGGTGGTCGCCGACGTCGAGAAATCCACCTTGGTAGGCGTGGACGCTGGCGACGGCGGGTACGGCCGCAACCAGCCGGTATGAGTTGCCGGCGTCGAAGCTGTCGGTGTCGAAGATGTCTTCATCGGGCGTAACCCAAGCGTCGGCGGCGCTCCACTCTTGGACGATCGCTTGGTCCAGGCCCCGCAATAGATCATGGCGCGCGCCGCCGACCGCGACGCTGCCGTAGACGGCGAGCGCGATGATGCAGGTGAGCGCCGCCGAGCGGGTGGCGGTCGCCGAGAGCTCGGCGGCTGCCAGCGGCAGGGCGCTGCCCCGCAAGTTCTCGCCGAGCTTGTCAAGTAGCCAAAGGGCACGGCTCAGCGTCGCCGGCACGAAGCACAATGTCGCCATCGCCAGCAGCACGCCCGCCACTATCGTCAGGCTCGTGGAGATTGTCACGGCAAGCCAGATCATCGCGATGAGTGCCGCGCCAGTGAGAGCGAGACGGGTCGTCAGCATCGAGCTCACCTGCTGTCCGGCCTCGTCCGGCTCGCGAAGGACCGCGTCGGCTACGTCGGAGCGTATGTCCAAGAAGCAGGGCATCGAGGCGGCCAGCGCGGCGAGTATCCCGCAGGCGAGCGCCGGCAGCACGAGCTCGGTTTGAAAGGGCTCTCGAGAGCCGATGAGAAAGGCTGAAGTCAGAAAGCCGGGAGTACTGTGAAAGACCGTTTGGAACAGCAGGTACCCGATCCCTATGCCGATCGCCGAGCCCACCACCCCCAGGATCGTTGCCTGAAAGGCGAGGATTGTGGACATGTAGCGGCGCGTGAAGCCGAGTGTCCGCATCTCGGCGGTGAAGCGGCGACGCTCAGGCGTCGTTATGAGCGCCGCATTGAGAGCAAGCAGAAAGCCCACCATTGCGCCGATCGCGGCGAACAGCATGGTTGACTGATCGCTTGGCTTGGCGGCTTGTTGCAACAGCCGTGTCTCGTGGTCAGCGGCGGTCACGTCCAGACGTCCCTCGCCAACCTTGACGAGCTCTTCGCGCACCGTCTGGCCTGTACCTTGTGCCGGCTTCACGAGGATCGAGCTGACCCGGTTTCCCACCCCGCTGATGCGCTGAACCGTGGGCAGCAACCCGACCGCGATCGAACTGTTCGCCACCGCGCCGATCGTCTGCGGTCCGAGCACCGCTCGCAGTTGCACCGTGGTTGCACGGCCGCCCGCGAGAATCGTGATTGGGCGTCCTGCTCGCGCGCCTACCCGGCGGGCTACTTCTTCTGGCAACCCGATCCCTCCAGCCAGCGTCTGTGCGCCCGCGCCGAGATTGCGGGTCGCTTCGCCTTCGAGCATGACGATCGTTGGGGTCAGGCCGAGCATCTCGACCGGCTCGTGGCCCTTTGGCCCCACGGCCGCGGCCGTCTCGAGCAGGATCGGAGATGCGACCTGTACGTCCGGCAGTGTTCCGACGGCGGCTACGAGTCTCTCGTCGAAGCCGTCGGAGGAACGCGCCGAGAGCGTGTAGCGGGCCGTGCCCGTGAGCTCGTGCACGAGTCGCGTGCTGGGGCCGGTTACGCCCACGTTTGTCAACAGCACGCCGAAGAACAGCGCCACTCCGATGGCGATCCCGAGGACGCCCATCAGCTCTTGCGCAGGGTATTGGCGGACCCTCCACCCATACAGATTCCAGAGCGCCTGGAGCCGAGCCGGGAGCTGTTTGGCGATCTGTGGAGATCGACCGCTCATGGCAAGGCAAGCTCGGGGCTGACACCCTCCTGAAGCTGTCCGTCGCTGAGTGTGTAGGCGTGGTCGACGTATTCGATCGCATGTTGGTCGTGGGTTACCAACAGGCCGGGGATGTGCCGGTCATGGCAGATATCCCTGAGTAGGGTGAGGATTTCGCGACTGCACTTCGAGTCGAGGTTGCCGGTCGGCTCGTCGCACAACAGCACGCGTGGCTCGTTGACAAGTGCGCGGGCGATCGCCACGCGCTGGCGCTCGCCCATCGAGAGCTGTCGTGGACGGTGGTCGTGGCGGTCCACCAAGCCCACCCGATCGAGCCAGGGGCGCGCCAGCGCACGTGCCTTCTTTGGGCTCGTGCCATCCGCCAGTGGCTTGATGGCGGCGTTGTTCAGCGCCGAGGTTCCCGCCATCAGATGGAAGGACTGAAAGACGATGCCTACGTCACGGCGGCGATAGGTGGCTCGTTCCGCCGGCGTGTAATTGCCTATGTCGCGCCCTTCAAAGAGCACGCGACCGCTCTCGGGACTCAACAGGCCAGCCGCCAGCAGCAGCAGCGTTGTCTTGCCTGAGCCGCTGGGGCCATATAGCGCGACGAATTCTCCGGAGGTCAGGCTCAGCGAGACGTCATCGACAGCTCGGACAGTCTCGCCCTCGCTTTCGTAGTACTTGACGAGCTCACACAGTTGCAGGCCTCTCACGGTCCACTGGTTCCAGTGCGATCCGGGAACGGCTCGCGCTCTCCCACTATCACAATTAACCCGTCCTTCTATGAACCTTCCGAATGCTACTGCGTGGTGATATTCAAGTCTAGGCGGGCTCCCGGACCTTGCCAGGGGTGTTTCTTATTAGATTTATGGCTTGGCCATGCGGAATCATTCAGATAAAATGCGCACGCCTGGGTGCGTCGCGCTCCCTCATCCCGCAAGGAGATGTACGATCGCCGCAATCCCGACGAGCACTATCACGCCCCGCAGGGCCACCGGGTTCAAGCGACGTCCGTACCTCGCCCCGATCTGTGCGCCGACGATTGAGCTACAGGCGATGATCGCCGCCGGTGCCCACTCGACGTGCGCGGCGAAGATGAAGAACACGCCGGCGACGCCGTTGACCAGACCGGCTAGCACGTTCTTCAAGGCGTTCGTTCGGTGCAGATCCTGCGTTAGCGCCAGACCGAGGATGCCGAGTAGCAGGATCCCTTGAGCGGCGCCGAAGTAACCGCCGTAAACGCCGGTCGTGTACAGCGCCAGCAGCAAAATGCGCCCCGCGTGCTCGGAATGGGTGGCGCGCTTGGCGAGCAGTCGGTTCAGACGCGGTTGTAGCACGATCAGCACGAGCGCCAGTCCAATGAACACAGGCACGATCGCCGCAAAGGCGCTCGCCGGAAGTGCCAGCAGCAGCACGGCGCCGGTGATACCGCCGAGCACCGACGCCGCGCCCAGCCGCATGGCCTGCTCGCGCTGGCCTGAGAGCTCGCGCCGGTAGCCGATCGCGCCTGAGACCGAGCCGGGGACCAGCCCGATGGTGTTCGACACATTGGCCGTCACCGGTGCGTAGCCGAAGGCGAGCAACACTGGAAAGGTGATCAAGGTGCCACTGCCGACGACCGTGTTGATCATGCCTGCCGCCAGGCCGGCGGCGGCGATGGCGATGATCTCTCCGAGGCTCACTTCAGCTCATGCTCACATAACCCGTCGCTTCGGTGGGGCTACGTACGTTGGCGGCGACCTTGTTTTCGTAGTTGCCCTCGATCGTGGCGATCTGGCCGTTCGGCAGGATGCCCCTGACGATGCCCACGTGCTCGCCGCCGAAGACGATCAAATCGCCTGGCTTGGGCACGACGCCTGGTCCGTTGGGGATCGCGCGGCCCGTGCTCTGCGCCCACGACCAGACGTCTGAGACGTCGCCGACTCCCTGCCCCTGGGCGCCCAGCGGCTCGCCGGCCTGACGGGCTGCCCAGGAGGCGAAGTACGCGCACCACGGTGCTCCTGGGATCGCGCCTTCGGTCGCGGTGCGGTACTGGGCGATCGCCGGCGATTCGTTGGAGCCCGGCGGCTGCTCGGTTTGGCCCAGCTGGCTTTCGGCGACCGCCACGATGCGCGCACCGGCGCTTTCGCCTGGGGCGCCGAGCGAGGAGCCGACGATGCCATCCGCGCTCTGTAGTTGGCTCGAATAGCCGAGACCGGTGGTTCCCGCGAGCCCCGTGGGGCTATAGGTGCCCGGTTCATTGAGGGCCGAGGTCGGTGCGGCGGTGCCCTGATAGTTGCCGCTTGCTTGCGCGAGCGCGTCCGCGAACGAGGGTTCCTCGCCAGCGCCGGTCGTGCCGGTCGTGCTGTCAGCTGCCGGCGCTTCGGTGCCGCCGCTGAGCGCCGCGCTCGAGCCGATCAGCGCCGCCGGGTTGGCGAGCGCCTGCCTGATAGCGCTAACCTGCGCAAGCGTGGATTCGACGGACATCGCCCGTGTAATCGGCAGCTGGCACTCGCGGTTGAGTCCGTAAAACGGGAAACGGGCAGCCGAAGCCGCCCGTTTCCACCACCGTTCCCTCGATGAAGCGGCGGTATGTGGCCGCGCCGGTCCACTGGACCGCCGAAGCGTTATGACCCGCCCGACCCGGCACCCGCGTGAGCGGCCCCTGTCAGGTGAGCTTCGCTGCAGCGGTGGCGTCCTCTAGGCGCCACCGCTGAGGAAGATGAATGTCTACTGCAGCAGCTTCAGGACAGCCTGCGGCTGTGCGTTGGCCTGCGCGAGAACTGACACACCCGCCTGCTCGAGAACCTGCAGCTTGGTGAAGTTCGTCATTTCCGCTGCCATGTTCACGTCGGTGATCCCGCTGACAGCCGAGGAGAGGTTCTGGCTGTAGGTTTCCAGGTTCGACTCGGTGTACTGGATACGATCCTGCACCGCGCCGAATTCACCCGCGAGCGCCGAAACGGTGTTGATCGCTTCGTCGATGCCCTTGATCGGTTCCGTGCCTTTGAGTTCGATCTTTTTTTCGATCGATGTCTTCAGATCGGCGGTCTTGACCCCGATCACTTCACCGTCGTTGGCGCCGACCTGGAAGGAGATCGTCGCTTCTTTGCTGAGCAGGTCGATGCCGTTGAACTGAGTCGTTTCACCGACGCGTTCAATCTCGGACGTCAGCTGCGTGACCTCGGAGTTGATCGCTGTCTTGTCGGCTTCTGAGGTCGTGCCGTTGGAGTACTGCACCGCGAGCTCGCGGACGCGCTGAAGCATCTGCTCGACATCGTTCAACGAGCCCTGAGCCGTCTGCGCAAGCGAAACGGCGTCCTGGCTGTTCTGCGCGGCCTGGTTGAGACCGTTGACCTGGCCCTGCAGGCTCTGGCTGATCGCGTAGCCGGCGACGTCGTCGGCGGCCGAGTTGATCTTCAGACCCGAGGAAAGGCGCTGCATCGCCGTCGAGAGCGAGCTCTCCGTGGCGTTGAGGTTCCTGTTGGCGTCCATCGCCGACAGGTTGGTGTTGATCATGAGGGACATGCGTTCATCTCCTTGATGACGATTTGTTGGTCGGTCCCGAGCCGACTCCGTGTCGGCTCATATCTGGTTATCGCCGGCAAGCGACGAAACTTGAGCTGGATTCATCTCCACTGGATCGATTCCCTCCACGCGCAAGATTTCCTGCAGTCCAGGGACAGGCTCGATGCGGCCAAAATCGACATGCCCCCCCGCGCGCGCGGGGGGCATCGGCCTTTTCGGACATACCTGCGCGCCCCTGCCGCGCCTTCCTCGCACGCGCGACGTGCGACGCCGCCGCGGTACGTCGAGCCTGTCTCAAACGCGGATGTCGATGTGTGGACGTTCGTCCCCGTCGGGGCCGTCCTGGTCGAGCGCAGCCGCTGCTGCCTGCTCTTCTCGTTCGCGCTTGCCCTCGTCCTTCTCCGGGCGTTCGTCCTCGCGGGCGATCCGCTCGACCCGCTTTACCGGCGGTCTGGTCGCTCGCACGACTGGCGGTAGGCCGCGGGAGATTGGCGGGATCGCGTCCATCGCCGGCTAGCGTCCTTGCGCGGCTGCTTCCCCGCGCCCGGGCGAGCCCGGCGAAGCCGCGAGAGCGCGCGCACGCTCGTCGGATGTGCCCGCGGGCTCAGCCGGCCCGAGCGCCACCTGTACGCCGGCAAGCAAAGCTTGTTCACGGCCCTTGATCTCGACGATCACAAGCCTTTGCCACACGAACACCGCCCCGGCCCAGGCCGCGACGTAGCAGACGCTGCCGGCGATCAGTGCGCGCAGACCCGTCTGGGCGAGCGTGCCGGTCGGCAGCGACAGGTAGCCGGCGATGAAGAAGCCGGCCAGCCCGCCCCAGCCCTTTGCCTGTGCCACGGCGCGCGCCGCGCGCGGGTGGGCGGCGACGCTCGGCGCGCCCGAGTCTTCTGCCACCGCGGACTTCTTGCCCTTGCCCTCCTTGCCCTTGCCCTTGGCGTCCTTGCTCTTGGACTCCTTGCCTTTGCCCTTCTTGCCGGCTTGGGGGGTGGCCGGTGCTTGCGGCGCGGTCGATGGAGCCGCGACAGGTGCAGCCGCCTCGCTCGCCGACGGGGGCTCGACGAGGGGCTGTGCCTCAGTTGCCGTCGCGCTCATCGGCTTCCAGCATACGCCGCCGCTCGGCGCGTTCGCGCTCGAAGATGAAGCGCACCAGACGGCGGCGATTGCCGTCGCTCATCTGGCTGAAGGCTATGGCACGACGCCCCCGAGAATCGTTACGCACGACCCTACCCATCCCCACGATCGGCTCGCGATCTGGGGCCAAAGTCAGCTTGAACTCGATCTCCTCGTCGATCTCCAGCACATGCGGGCCGGCGAGCAGCAGGCCGCCGCCCGATAGATCGACGGCGTAAGTGTGAACTGGCTGACGGTCTTTGCCCATGTAGACGAGCACAGGCCGGTCGGCCTCGAGGCGAACGTAGTCGCGTTGCTGGCTCACTGCACCAGTTTGGCCGCGAGTCCCGCCGGGTCGAGCCGGCCGACCGTCCAGCCGCCCGCGCGGGCGCGGCCCAGCATGTACTCGGGGGCCAGGCCGAACTTGCAGGACGCCTCGATCGCCATCCCGATCTGGTCGGTGTCGTCGGTGTGCGTCAGCGCCAGCGCGTTTGCCTTCAATGGCGCCAGCGCTTGCAGCAGCTGGGAGGTGGCCACGGCGCTCAGCGTGGTTGGCAGCACCACCACGATGCGCTCGGGTTCGAGGGCCGCCAGCAGGCTTGCCAGCTTGCGTGTCCCCGAGCGATCTCCCGGGGAGATGGGGGGCGTGTCGACCACGAGCAAACCCTCGCTCTTGGTCTTGCGCAATGCACGCACGGCGCGGGTGCTGTCGATCGACGTTGGCTTCATGACGTAGGGGCTGAGCAGCATTTGCAACTCGCCGCTTGCCTGTCCCTTGATCAGGGTTGCGCAGCTTGCCGGCAACGCCGAGCCCTTGCGATAGGCGCCGAGCAGCGCGGCGCAGCAGCTCGTCTTGCCGGCGCCGCCTGGGCCCACCAGCACGATCGCCGCACCACGCGCCGGTAGCGGTGGCGCGACAGGTATGCGGCCCGTGAGCGCCGATCGCACGGCCTGGTTGAGGCTGGCTCGCGGCGCGAACGGGCGGATGTGGACGGCGGCGCTGGCGATCAGCTCCTGGGCGAACTGCTCGCTTGCTCCAAGCGCGAGTAGTCCCTCGTGGATCTTTGCTCGCGCACGGGAGGGCCTGGGCGTCCGATCTTGCCGCGAAGAGGGTTCACGCGAAGATGCGCTGTCGCCTGGCCCAGGGGCTGTGCTCTGGAAGGGGGGTGTTCTCTGGTAAGGGGGTGTGCTTTGGCTGCTCAGGTCAGGGAACGTATCCTCGCCTACAAACTGGCCCTCGTCCGCGAGCGTGCCTGCGCCGGGGAACACGCGCGGGTCGGAGGCCGTGCGCGAGTCAGGCCACGGCGTCTGCATACGCCCGGGCTCGTCGTGCGACGAGGCGCGCTCCAGCATGAGCGCGAACGGATCGCCTGGCTCTGCGACGCCCCCCATTTCTTGCTGCATGTGCACGGTCGACTCGGCTGGTGGCCCTCCATGACGAGCGGCGGGCAGGCGTGGCGGCTCCAGCGGCCCCGCCCGTGCAAGGGCAGCCAGGCGCTCGGTCACATAGGCGCTGTTGAGGGGGCTCAACGCCTCTGCTTCCGGCGCGGGGCGTCGTTGGAGCGAAGGTTCGCCCTCGGGCGTGAAGGCTGCCGGCGCGCTCCTGCCCTGTTCGTCGTACACGTCGATCTGTGGGCCGCCCTCGGTCGCATCGAGCTCGACGAAGCGCCGTTGGAAGAAGCCGGCGATGCCGCCGCTCAGGCCCTCGCGGCGGCGCACGATGATCGCGTTTGCGCCGAGCTCGTCCTGGATCTTGGGCAGCAGCTCCTCGACGGTGCGCCCGCGGTAGGTGTGAATCGAGCCTGCGTCGGCTGCCGAGGCGTTACTCATGCGTGGATGACGCCGATGGTCTCAACATTGATTCCAGGTGCGATCTCGTTGTAGGAGCAGACTGGCAGGTGCGGCTGGGCCTGGGCGATCAGCCTACGCAGGTGGCGGCGCACACGCGCTGAGCACAGCAGGACCGGTCTGACGCCGCGTCCGCTCGCGTGCTCCACCTGCGCCCGCAACGCGCCGACGATTGCCTGTGCTCTTGGCGGGTCCATCGCCAAATACTCTCCGTCTGCCGTCTGGGTTATCGAGGTCGCAACCTCCTGCTCGATTGCCGGGTCCAAGGTGATCGCGCGCAAACGCAGCTCCTCGTCGAGATGGGGGGCGGTGATCGCTCGGCCGAGCGCTTGGCGCGCGTACTCGGACAATAGGTTCGTGTCTCGCGTTATTCGTGCCTTGTCGCCGATCGCCTCCACGATCGTGCCAAGGTCGCGGATCGGGACACCCTCTGAGAGCAGCAGCTGCAGCACGCGCTGGATCTCGCCCAGGGACAGAGTGTCGGGCACGACCTCCTCCACGACCGCGGCGTTTGACTCCTTGAGCTTGTCGAGCAGTGCGCGCACGTCCTGGCGTGTGAGCAGCTCGGCGGCGTGTGCGCGGATCGTCTCGGTCAGGTGCGTGACGATCACCGACTCGGCGTCGACGACCGTGTAGCCGAGTGCCTCGGCCTCGGCCCGCCCAGAGTCGTGCACCCACATCGCGTCCAGACCAAAGGCCGGCTCGCGCGTTGGGATGCCCTGGAGCGTGGCGCTCGCGTCACCCGGATCCATGGCCAGCAGGTGCCCGGGCATGATCCGCCCGCGTGTCACCTCCGAGCCGCGCACCTTCAAGACGTACTCGTGCGATTCCATGCCCAGCTCATCGTGGATGCGCACCGGCGGGATCACGAGGCCGAGATCGCCCGCGATCTGGCGGCGAATCATGCTGACGCGACGTAGCAGCGCTCCGCCGTTGACAAGCGGTACCAGGCCGAAGCCGATCGCAAGCTCCAGCGCGTCGACGCCCACCTCCGACAGCGGCTCCGGGCTGGTCGGCGGCGCGGCCAGTTCCGCTGCCTTGGCCTTGGCTTGTGCCGCGGCGGCCTCCTGCGCCTCGGGCATGCCGTTGCGCACGGCCCAGCCGATCAAGCCGAAGATCGCCGCGATGAACAGAAACGGCAACTTCGGCAGGCCGGGAATCAGCGCGAACAGGCCGATCGCGCCGGCCGCCACCATCGGCGCTCGGCGCTGGGAGAGGATCTGGCCGGCGATGTCGCTGCCCAGGTCGCGGTCGGAAGCGGCGCGCGTGACGATGATGCCCGCGGCGACAGAGATCAACAGCGCCGGGATCTGCGCCGCGAGCCCGTCGCCGACCGTCAGCAGCGAGTACTTTTGGGTGGCTTCGCCGAAGCCGAGATTCATCTGCAGCATGCCCACGACGATCCCGCCGACGAGGTTGATCGCTGTGATGATGAGCGCCGCCATAGCGTCGCCCTTGACGAACTTGGAGGCGCCGTCCATGGCGCCGTAGAAGTCGGCCTCGCGAGCTATTTCCGAGCGCCGTTCGCGCGCCTGGTCGTCTGAGATCAAGCCGGCGTTGAGGTCGGCGTCGATCGCCATCTGCTTGCCCGGCATCGCGTCGAGCGTGAAGCGCGCGCCGACCTCGGCCACGCGCCCGGCGCCGTTGGTGACGACCACGAACTGGATGACGACCAGGATCAAGAAGATGACGAGGCCGACGACGACGTTGCCGCCGACGACAAACGAGCCGAACGCCTTCACCACACTGCCGGCGTCGCCGGTGGTGAGGATCAGGCGCGTGACCGACACGTTGATCGCCAGGCGGAACATTGTCGTCAGCAGCAGCAGGCTGGGGAAGGAGGCGAAGTCCAGCGCCTTACCCAGATACATCGTGGCCACGACGATCGTGAGCGCCGCGGAGATGTTGAGCGTGATCAGCAGGTCCAGGAGCGCCGGTGGCAGCGGCACGACCAGCATCGTCACGACGCAGACGACGGCGACGGCCGCGAGCAGGTCGGTGTGGCGCAAGAGGCGCTTGACGGTGGAACTGTTCATGGATGGGACCTCTCAGCGCCGACGGGCACGCCATCGTTGGCAAGGATCTGCTGCCACGGCTGTTTGGGGTGCTCGCGAGGCGGGCCTCTACGCCCGGCAACGGTGCTGAAGGCGCTCACGACGCGAGCCTCCTGCGCCCGGCGAGGCGGTAGACGAAGGCGAGCACCTGGGCGACCGCCGCATACAGTTCCTGGGGGATCATCTGGCCGATCTCGGTCGAGGAGTGAAGCGCCCTGGCGAGCGGCGGATCGCTGATCACCGGCACGTCGTTTTCCTCGGCGACGCGCCTGATCTGGGCGGCTATCAGGTCCTTGCCCTTGGCCACCAAGAGCGGGGCGGTGTGCGTGCCGTCGTAGACCAGTGCGACGGCATAGTGGGTCGGGTTGGTCACGACCACGTCGGCTTTGGGCACCGCGGCCATCATGCGCGCCCGCGCCGCCTGCATCTGGCGGCGGCGCTGAGCCGTTTTGACCTCGGCGGAGATGCTGTACTGACGGGTCTCCTCCTTGACCTCCTGTTTGGTCATGCGCAGTTGCTTCTCGTGGCGATGACGCCTCCAGGCGTAGTCGAGCAGCCCGATCGCCAGGTAGGCCATGGCCGCGTGCTGGGCGATCGAGAGGGCGCTTGCGCCCATCAGAGCGCCAAGCGCCTCCGGTTGCATGCCGACCTTGGCGGCCAACGTGGTCAAGCCCGGCAGCACGGCAAGGCCGGCGACCAGTCCGACGACGGCGACCTTGGCGATCGCCTTGAGCGCTTCGAAGATCGCGTTGGGGCCAAACAGATTGCGAGCTCCAGAGGATGGGTTGATGCGGCGGAAGTCGAGTTTCAGCGCTTGGGCGGTGGGCTTGAAGCCGACCTGCGCGACCCCTCCGAGCAGGCCGGCGAGCAGGCAGGCCCCGAACACCGGGGCCACCGCGAGCGCGATCGTGGAGAGCGCCATGTGCATCAGTTCGCTGATGCCGGCGGCGCTTGTGGCATGAGCGGGGTTGGCGACGTCGCGCAGCGTTTCGCGAAAGGTCGTGGCCCCGGATTCGACGATCTTCGGTCCCATAACGCTGATTGCGAGCAGCCCCGCGATCAAGACGAGCGAGCCGCTGAGATCGGGGCTGCGCGCGACCTGCCCCTTCTCGCGCGCGCGCTGGCGATGCTTGGGTGTGGCCTTCTCCGTGCGTTCGTCGCGTGCCATCTCAGCCTTTGTCGTCCTGGGTCGCGAGCCTTTCGGCCGCGGTTGGCTTGCTTGTCCCTCTCATGCCACGTGCAGCGCGCCCAGCGCCGCGCCCACGCTCACCGACATCTGTTCTGAGATCCAGTTGGCTGTGAACGGCAGCGCGGCGCCGACGACCAGCAAGGCCACCGCCACCTTGACCGGGAAGCCGACCGCGAACACGTTCAACTGCGGCACGACGCGTGAGACGACGCCGAAGGCCACATCGGTGATCAAAAGCGCGACCAGCACGGGCCCGGCGATCTCCAGCGCCGAGGTGAAGAGGCCCGCGAATGCCTGCTCGGCGCCGCCGATCAGCGAGGACATGCGCGGGCCGCTCGTCAGCGGGACGAGTTCGAAGGTGCGCCCCAGCCCGCGCAACGTCCACGCTTCGCCGCCGATGACCAGGAAGATCATCGTCCCGACCAGCGAGTAGAAGCGTGAGATGACGGCACCGTTCTGGCCGGTCATCGGGTTGATCAGTTCTCCGTATGAGAAGCCCGAGACGACGTCGATCATCGCGCCGGCGGTTTCGAGGGCGGCCAGCAGGATCGCAAGCGTGAAGGCAAAGCCGAGGCCGACGAGCAGTCCCTCGATCACGAGCTCGGCCACCACCAGCGGCTGGTTTGGTATGTGCTGGCCGTGCATCGCGATCGGCGTCAGCCCGATCGAGATGCCGACGGCGATGATGCCGCGCACCCGCGGTGGGACCAGGGATGAGGAGAACAGCGGCGCGACGATGAACAGCGGCGTGACGCGCGCCAGCACCAGGATGAAGCCGACGAGCTCGCCGGCGGCCAGCTTTCTGAGGAGTTCGTTCACGAACCGACCATCGTCGGGATCGACGTGTACAGCGCGGTCGTGTAGGCGACGAGCTGGCCCAGCATCCAGGGTCCGAGGACGATCATCACGGCAGCGACGCCGATGATCTTGGGGATCAGCGTGAGACTCTGCTCCTGGATCTGGGTGACCGCCTGGAAGATGCTGACCGCCAGCCCGGCGACGAGCGCAACGATCAGCAACGGTCCGGCGATCTTCAGTGCCAGACTCATGGCCTGTGAGGCGAGGTTGACGACGGTGTCCTGGTTCATGGCGCGACGCCTCCTCCTAGGTGTGAAAGCTCTGGACGAGCGCTCTGATGACCAGATCCCAGCCGTCGACGAGCACGAACAGCAGGATCTTGAAAGGCAAGGAGATGAAGGTCGGCGGCAGCATGATCATTCCCATGCTCATCAAGGTGGCCGAGACGATCAGGTCGATGATCAGGAACGGCAGGAAGATCAAGAAGCCGATTTGAAAAGCGATGTTCAGCTCGGAGACGATGAAGGCCGGGATCAGCACCTCGGTCGGGACTTCGGCACGGGTGTGCGGCGTCTTTGCTTTGGCGAGGTTGACGAACAGCTCGATGTCCTGCGTTCGTGTCTGGCGAAACATGAATTCGCGCATCGGTTCCTCGGCACGCTCGAGCGCTGTGATGGTGCTGATCTGATGGGCCATCAGCGGTTGGACCGAATCTCGCTTGATCGCGGCGACGGTTGGCGCCATCACCAAGATCGTCAAGAACAGCGCGATCCCGACAAGCACCTGATTGGGCGGCTCGGTGGTGGTGCCGATCGCGGAGCGGATGAAGCCGAGCACGATCAGGATGCGGCTGAAGCCGGTGACCGTGAAGAGGATCGCCGGCACGAGCGTGAGGCCGGCGACGAGCAGCAGGATTTGGACGGAGTTGCTGGAGTCGAGGTTCAACGACGCACCGTCAGTTCGCGCAGGCGCTCGATCAGGCTGGATGACACCGAGGGCATGTGCATCGGGTCGCTCTGCCGCTCGCCCGATTCCAGTGTCCTCGTGGGGCGGGGTCGTTGCGGTGTGCTCCTTGGAAGCGCCGCCATGGGTGGAGCCACGGGACGTGCCGTTACCGGTGGCTCTGGCCAACGGCTGCCTTCGTGTGCGCTCAACCAATGCTCGCCACCCTGATGTGGCCCCGCCCAGCCCGCCGGACGATCGTCACCGCGCGGGCTGGGCGGGGCGAGCAGGCCGAGGTTGATGCGGCGTTTGCGCGGCTGTGCAGGCGCCTCGGGCGAGAGCAAGCCCGCTTCGAGCGCCTGCTGCTCGGTATAGCGGTGGATCGGCATCAGGCCGTGCTCGGCGCTACCCAGCAGCAAATAGTCTTTGCCGGCTCTGACCAGGTGCACCGAGCGCCCGGAGCTGAGCGACAGCGCGGCGACACTCGTCAGGCCGGTCGCGGCAACGCGCGGATCGCGTCTGCCCTTGACCTGGCGCAAGATCCAGGACAGACCCAAGATCACGCCAAGCACGATGGCCAGGCCGACGATCGTGCGCACGATGCTGGCTCCACCGGAGCTCGTGTGCGAGCCGATGCTGGGCGAGCCAAGGTTCAACGGCGTGTTTTCGCCTGTGCCCTTCTTGGCGTGGGCCGCGGTGAACGCCGACGCGGGACTGGCCCACACGAGCAGGCGGCAACACAGCAAGGCGGCCACTTGCGTGGCCGCACGGGGAAGGGTCAACTTAGTCATCGAGGGACGACTCCGAGGAAGAGTCGCCCCCGGTTATCGGCCCATAGGGGCAGGTCTTGAGCTAGACCAGCTCGGAGACCTGCACGCCCCAGCCGCCGTCTGGTGTGACCACGAGGCTGCCGTTGGCAAAGCACAGGCCGTTGACAAACAACTCGACCGGCGCCTCGGCCGCTTGATCGAGCTCGACGAGGGCGCCCGGCACGAGCTCGACGGCGTCTTTGAGCGAAAGGTGCGTTCGTCCCAGCTCGGCCCAAACGCGCACGAAGATGCTGCGCAAGATCTTTCGGCCCTCGGCGCTCTCGCGGGTGCCGTCCACATGCGCGCGCGCACGCTCGAGCTCGGCTCGGCCGAGCTTGGCGTAAGTGTCGGCGCGCGTTGCGATATCGCTTGTGGAGTGCAGCTTGATCGCCCGTCGTGTACCTGAGCGTCCGGGCTGTCCGCGTCCGAGCAGCACGCCCTCGGCGAACAGCAACACGCCGTCATCGGCGCGACCCTGCAGCTCGGCGAGCGTGCCCGGAACGAGTCCCAGCATCTGCTCGATCGGCATCTGGGCCGAGCCGACCTCGGCGCGCAGCAGCACCTGGGCGCGGGCGAGACCGCGCCGCAGCGCGTCGGGATCGCGCAGGTCGCCCGCGAGTGGTGGCCCGGCGCCACCACGAATGCTCTCGGCGACCGGCTCGACCGCCGCCCAGGGAATCAGCAAGGACATCGTGGCCGACTGGCCGTCGATCACGCACGAGAGCGTGACCGCGAAGGTGGGCTCGCCAACGGGCGCAAACACGCCGGCGTCGGCCTCCAAATCGACCTCGCCGCGTGTCAGCTGCGGGCCGCCGAGCTCGCCCCAGGCGCTCGACAGCTCGGTGACGATCCCATCGAACATGCCGCGTGCAAGCGCCCAGTCGATGTCGGTCAGATGGCGCTCCGATGGCGCCTGTGCGGCCTGGCCGCCGAGCAAGCATTCAAGCGCCTGCAACATGAGCGGCTGCTCGACGCTGAGCAGCATCTGGCGCTCGATCGCCTTCGCTTCGACGGCGATCGCGACGGCGTCGGCGGCCAGCCGTGCCTTGGCGGCCGCCCAAGTGTGCTGATCGACCTCGGCGACGCTGAACTCGACTTCTACCGCCAGCTCGTTTGTCAGGCGGCCCGACAGCGCCTCACAGAACTGCTCGATCGCGCCTGAGATGCGGCGTCTGATCTCGGTTGTGAACTTGGTCGGCTGGGAAAAGTCGAGCGTCCGTATGCGCCCGCCCGCCGGACCGTCAGGCTCCTCCGCGGGGGAGGACGCAGGCTTCTTGGCTGGCTTTTTGGAGCTCTTTGACTCGTCCTTGGAAGCGCCGGCGCGGCTCTTCGGGCTCAACTGTGCTCCTCTAGTCAGCTGTTGGCGGCTACGGCCTCGGTTGCCATGGCCGCGCCGGTTCCCGTGGAGGCCGAAATCTGATTGCTCTCGAGGATCTCGGTGACGCGCAGACCGTAGCGCTCGTCCATGACGATCACCTCGCCGCGGGCGATCGCCGTGCCGTTGACCAATAGATCGGCGGCCTCGCCGGCCTGGCGCTCGAGCGCCACAACCGAGCCGACGCGCAGGTCGAGCGTCTCGCCGACGGTCATGTGCGTACGACCGATCTCCACGCTCAGCTCCATCGGTATGTCGCTGAGGCGGCTCAGGTCGGGGTCGGAGGGCGAGGCACCGCCAAGGTCGGTGCTCGTAGCTGCACCCGACGGGTTCTGATCGAACTGCTCGTACTCGATTGCCTCAGCCACTTTGCCTCCTATTGAACTGTGAAATCCGGGAACAGCACTTCTTCGAGCTTGACGTCGGTCCTTTGCTGAATCGTGTGGAGGATCTGGCGCTTGATCGCTTCTCGGCCGTGGCTGCTTATGAGCGTTTCCCCGCTCTGGCCGGTCACGGCGTTGGTGATGATTTCGCGCACGATCGCTTCCTCGGGCAGAGTACCGGGCCCACTTTCGGAACCGGAGGAGGAGGCTGTCGCGCTGGCCCCGTCGCTCTGTCCCGGCGCCAGCTCGAGTGCCACGCTGATCTTGGCGTAGCGCCCGTCGCTCAAGTTGAGCAGGAAGGATTGGGGCATCACGTAGATGGTGCCCTTGACCTTCTCCTTGACGACTGGCTTGGCCTTGGTCATGGTGTAGCCGCCGAATAGCAGGATCGGGACGATCGCGACGAGCAGGATCTTCTTGTTTTTGAGCATGGTCGTTTCCTATGGTTCGTTGCCGGACTGGCTTTCGCCTTCTCCGCCGTAGATGCGGCGCATCACGATCTCCACGCGCCGGTTGCGCGCGCGGCCAGCTTCGGTCGCGTTGCTGTCAACCGGCTGCTGGTCGGCGTTGCCGCTCGCCGTCAGTCTGTGCTCGGCGACTCCATGTTCGGCCAGGAATTCCACGACGGCGCTGGCGCGGGCGGTCGAGAGCTCCCAGTTGCTCGAGAACTGGGAGCTGTGGATCGGGACGCTGTCGGTGTTGCCTTCGACGCTGATCGGATGGGTTTCGTCGATGTTCAGCAGCTGGCCGATCTCCCCGAGCAGCGAGTAGGACTGAGCGTCGAGCGTCGCTTGGCCCGAGGGAAACAGCAGGTCGTCGGTGAGCACCTTGATGACCAGTCCGCGCTGTTCGATCGAGGTCTTCACGCTGGAGCTGAAGCCGTGCGACTTGGCGTAGGCGTCGAGCTCGTGCTTGATCTGTGCGAACTCACTGTTCTCGCGCTGGGCGGGCGTTACCTGCTGGGCGGCTGCTGTAGCGCCCTGGGTGCCGTGTGCGTTGCTGTTCTGCAGGCTGGCGGCGCCTTGTGTGGTCACCGGCTCGATTGCCTGCAGTTCGACGCTTGCGGGGACCTGGCTCGAGTTCGCGGTCGAGCCCTGTTGGGCGACCGCCTTGCCGCCGGGCAGGACGTTGCCCGAGAAGGCGGCCTTCAGCGACTGCTGCAGGGTTTTGTACTTGGAGATGTTGACCGAGGAGATCGAGAACAGGACCATGAACAGCGCCATCAGCAGCGTGATCATGTCCGCGTAGGTCAAAAGCCAGCGCTCCTCGCTCTCCTCGCTGTGAGCCCCACCGCGATGGCGCCCGCGCCCGCGAGCCATCCTCAGGCCGCCTTGGGCTCGGCGCTCAACTGCGCGACAGACTGTTGCTCGTCGTCATCTGAGCGCTCGGCGGGGGGCACATAGGACATCAGCTTTTCGGAGACGAGGCGCGGATTGTCGCCCGCCTGGATCGAGAGGATTCCCTCGACGGTCATCATGCGCAGCTCGACCTCTTCGGCGGAGATTGCCTTCAGGCGGTTGGCGATCGGCAGGAAGATCACGTTGGCCGAGCCGACGCCCATCAGCGTGGCGATGAAGGCCGCGGAGATGGACGGTCCGAGCGTCGAGGGCGCCGCCAGGTTCTGCAGCACGTGCACCAGTCCGAGCACGGTGCCGATGATCCCCATCGTCGGCGCGAAGCCACCGGCCTTCTCGAAGGGGGAGGCGCCGACGGCGTGGCGGGCCGCCATGCCGTCGACCTCGGCCTCGAGGATCGTGTGCACCATCTCCGGATCGGTGCCGTCGACGACAAGCTGCAAGGCGTTGCGGGTGAAGGGGTCCTCGATCTCGGGCAGTTGCGCGTCGAGCGCGAGCAAGCCTTCGCGGCGAGCTTGGTCGGCCAGCCCCACCAGCTGGTCGAGGCGCCCGCGCACGTCGGGCGGTTCAGCTGAGATGACGAGTTTGTAGAGGCTCGGCACGCGCTTCATGACATCCATGCCGGTGCTGGCCAGCGTGACGCCGAAGGTGCCGCCGATGATGATCATCAACGCCGGAATGTTGATGAAGGAGGCGGGACTCGTCCCGTCCATCATCGAGCTCAGCAAGAGCGCGCCAAAGGCCGCGCCAATCCCAATGGCCGTTGAAGCTTTCATTTGCTCAACTCATCGGCGCCGCGGAAAAATCCTTGACAGTTGGCCGATGGGCCTGCTTGGAGCGCGGCGAGCGCTCGAAAGCCGGAAGGGTCGGGGTCTGTCTCGTCGACTCCTGTCCGCGGCGCTGGGTGGCTACGCCGGGTCGTCTTCTACTGCGCTGAGCCGGCCTGGCTCGCGTGTGCTGGCGGAAGAGCCCGGCTGGCGCGGTGACCGGCGGTTACGCAGCGCCTCGCTGAGCACTCCGGCGCGGTAGCTGTGCAGGGCGGCGGCGACCTCCTCGGGCGTCTCGGCCACCACTACCTTCGCGCCCGTGGCGAGCGTGATGACCGTGTCGGGGGTCGATTCGACGGTTACGACCATGTCCGGATTCAGTTGGAAGGGCTCGTCGCTGTGGCCGAGCCGGTTCAGCGTGATCATCTCCACCTCCCTCGCGCGAAACATCGAAAACGCGCTTGCGCGAAAAGCCTAGAAAATCCGAGCAAGCCAAATAAAGCTCAAGAACCTAAATATGTCGAAGGCAAAATAGCGATGGGATGGGACAGCGCAGGCGCGCCGTCCCATCCCATGCTCCTCGGAGTTGTCCGCTCTACTTCGACCTCCTTGGTCGCGCTATAAAGATTTGTCAGGATGCCGTCACACCGCGGCGAGGGCTGTCGACCTCACCTTCTCGACAGCGCATCGAGCGCGGTACGCGGTCCGCCTCAGATAGCGAAGCGGACCGCCATGCCCTACTGCACCATCGTGACCAGCGTTCCGAGCATTTCGTTTGCTGTGGAGATCACGCGCGAATTGGCCTGGTAGCCACGCTCGGCCGTGATCATGTTGGTCATCTCGGTGGCGAGATCGACGTTTGACATCTCGAGCTCGCCGCCGATGGTCGAGCCAAAGCCCGGGGTGTTGGGGGTGCCGACGATCGGCGCTCCGGAGTTGGCGGTCTCCCCCCACAACGAGCCGCCGATGCGTTCCAGTCCATCTTCGTTGGGGAATGTCGCGAGTGAGATGTAGCCAGCGGTGACACGCTGTTGATAGGTCTTGGATTCGGGGTTCTCGTCGGTGTAGGCGACTGAGCCGTCCGGGCCGATCGACACGTTGCTCGAGCCCGGCGGAATATGGATATAGCTTTCTTCCTTGCCCGCCGCGTAGGTGGTGCCGGCTTCGGTTTCGGTTGCCACGGCGTTGCGACCGATCACGTATTCGCCGGCTTCGGTTGTGAGGAAGCCCTGCGAGTTGGCCGTTAGGTCTCCGGCTCGCGTGTAGTTGACTTTGGCGGGCAAACCCGTTGTATATGGTTCCTTGGCCGGCGGTGCACCTGCACCCACGCGCAGGAAGCCACTGCCCTCGATCGCTATGTCCAGCGGATTGTTGGTGGTCTGAAAAGAGCCCTCGGTCATTTCGTTGCGGGTTGCGGCGACCTGTACGCCGAGCCCGATTTGCACAGGGTTGGAGCCGCCGTTGGTGGCTGTCGGTCCGGATGCTCCTCGCATCACCTGTGTCAGCGATTCGGAGAACGTGACACTGGAGGCCTTGTAGCCCACCGTGTTGACGTTCGCCAGGTCGTTTGCCGTCTCGTTCAGCAGCGCCTGGTTTGCGTCCAGGCCGCTGATCGCGGCATACATTCCAGTCATCATCGTGACTGCCCTTCCTTTCGCGGCCCCCTCTGTGAGGTCCAGCCGTTGTCGTGTAGCCGCTCCGCGTGTGCGGTACGGCCGTGTGTCAATTGTCCTGTCGCCGCGCTTATGTGCTCACGG
Organism: Solirubrobacteraceae bacterium; assembly: GCA_036266805.1. Taxonomy (GTDB): domain Bacteria; phylum Actinomycetota; class Thermoleophilia; order Solirubrobacterales; family Solirubrobacteraceae; genus Palsa-744. The sequence goes on along the minus strand of DATAXK010000017.1, from coordinate 170,038 downwards.
CGTCGTAGATTCGTCCTCTAAGTCGTCTGCTCATCGCCTCACGACACGTGCGATCTCCTCTCCTCTCGCGGCGCTCATGCGATCACCGCACTGTCGATGTTGGTGAACACGTTGTCTTTCATTTGTTCGGATCCCACGGCCGTTATGACCGTGCGGTTGCTGACGGACACCACGAATGCGGTGCCGTCGACAAGTACGAGGGAATCGCGCGAGCCCTTGCTGGCCGCGCGTCCCACTCCGTCTGAGAGTCGGCCGAGCGTGGCGGAATCGAGCTCGATCCCACGGCGCTGCACACGGGCGAGCGCGTGGCGAGAGAACTGCAGCGGCTGGGAGCCGCCGGCTTGCTGGAGCGCCTCGGCGAAAGACTGGCCGGGAGGGTTGGCGCCACCGTTCGCTTTGCCCGAAGCGTCGTCTGCCGGCCCGGTCGTGCCCGGAGCGGTCGGCGCGACCGTCGGGGTCGCGGAGGCGGCGCGCGCGACCGGCGGGGTCACGGCAGCGCCGCGCGGGGTCGGCGGGGTGCTCAATCCTCCCGGCGGGATCAACGCTGGGTTTGAGATCGGGTTCATTTGGGCTGACCCATTTGAAATTGGCTCATTTGACTTCGCTGACGCTCGCGACCTTTATGCCCGGGACGCCTTCAACCGTGAGGGTCGGGCCGGAACTGGTGGACTGGACGCTTTCGACCTTTCCGGTCGCCGCGGCGCCGGTGGAGGGATCGCTGTAGCTGACGCTGTGTCCGATCAGCTGAACCGCGCTCGAGAGCTCGCTGGCGCTCGCGAGGTTGGTCGTCTGCTCGAGTTGGGTGAACTGCGCCAGCTCGGTCACGTATTCGTTGCCGTTGGCCGGTTCCAGGGGATTCTGTGCCTGCAGCTGAGCGATCATCAGCTTCAGGAAGTCGTTTTGCCCGAGCACACTGTTCGGGTTTTCAGGACTCGTCGCCGACGCGGAGCCGCTGGAAGGGGCGGAGGCTGCTTGTGCCACTGGAGATGTCATGGTTTTCTGTCCTTTCGTTCGCTCGCAGGACGACCTGCGGTTTGCCGGGGTGATGGGTCGGTCATGCGAGCACGTCGATGATTTCGCCCAGTGGAGCGCCGGCCGGACGTGTGTTCTCACGCGGCTCGCCGAGCGCTTCGCTCTCTTCGGGCGCGTCCGCTGTGGCAGCGGCACTCGACCGATCGGCGCCGGTGGCAAAGCGCCCGTCCTGTTCGCCGGTCTGTGGTTGCGAGGAGCCTATATCCAGATGCAGCAGCGAGAGGCCGAGCGAGCTGAGCGATTGGCGCAGCTCAGAGCGGCCCTGGGTGAGTGCTTGCGCGCCGGCCGGCGTGTCGGCGGTGACGCGAGCACGCAGCCCTTCGCTGGTCTGGCTCAAACGAATGCTGATGTGACCGAGCTCTTCGGGCTGAAGTTCGATCCGCGCCCTGGCGATGCCCTGCCGGGCGGCCAGCTCGATCGTCGCGCCGATCGAGTCGATCATCTCCTGCATCGGCACACTGGGAACGGGCAGTGGGCTTGCACCGGCGTTGGGATTTTCACCGACACCGGCGCTCGCTTCGAGACTCGGGCTCATTCCGGCGTCGAGGCTTGCTTGGGCCGTGGTCGAGGCTGCCGCGGCCTGTGTTGGTGCCTCGGTAGCGGTCTGCGCAGCCGACCGCGCACTTGTTGCCTGCGTCTGGTTGGCGGCTGCCAAGGACCGGCCGGCGAGTTCCGCCGTCGAGTTGGGCGTGTCGTTGTTGCTTGACGCGGGCGAAGTCGCTGCCGGATTCTGGAAAGGCGCAGAGCCGGCAGTGTGCGTGCGCGGTGAGGAGAGCGTGGTTTGGGTGGCGCTTTGGGTCTGTGTCGCGGCGTTGAGCGTGCTTGTCCCCGGCGTCTGGGTCGAGTCCGACTGGTCGAGGGACGGTGAGGTTGTTGTGTCTTCAGCGGTTTGGGGCATTACGCCGCTCGGCTGTTCGGCTTCCCGTGAGCCCGATGAATTCGGCGTGTCCCCAGGAGTGGGCGCATCCGTCGCGCTGGGAGCCGTCGGTATGGGAGTCGCCGCGGTGGGAGACGGCGGAGGGCCGGTCGCGGGTGTTGGGCTCGCGGCGCTGGCGGTAGCGCCGGCACCCCCTGGGGTTGCCGGCGGAGTGCGAGCGGACACCGAGGCAGGCGACGCGCTGGGGCTGATCGAGGATGCCGTCGTAGGTGAGGCGGCGGCGGCCGCGGATGCCGCCACAGATGCGGAAGTCGTGGCAGGTGAGGCATTGGGACCGGCCGATGGCGTGGTCTCGGGTGAGGAAGTTTTTGCCGGCGAGGCGCCGGAGCCGGGGGAGTGGGTGGCGGCCGGAGAGTGGGTGGCGGCCGGTGAGGAAGTGGCGGGCGAGGCATCGGCGCCGGCGGGCGAGGCCACGTCGGGTGTCGATGTAGTCGCGCTGACCGGCGAGGAGGCGGGCGACGAAGATGGGAGCAGCGTGCCGTCGGGCAAGGAGGCGGGAGACGAAGACGCGAGCGTGCCGGCGGCAGAGGTTGAGTCTGGAGCGCCCGCCGAGGCAGAGGTAAGCCCTGAAGGTGGGGCGGCCGCGGCGCCGGCTTCGGGTGCCTGTGCCGGCGTGGCAATTGCGGGAGCGGCAACTGTCGTGCCGGTGGTATCGGTGACCCCCGCGGCGGCTTGCAATCCGTCCGTTGGGGTCGTCGGAGTCTGTGCTGTGCCAGGCGCCCGGGTCCCGGACACCGACGCAGGGGACGCCATGATCCCGCTGTTGCCGGCTGCGCTTTCACCGCTTTCACCTGCACGCGGCCTGCGCGAGGGGTGCAAGCTCTTGCCGTCGCCCGCTCTGGGGCTGCTCTTTGGATGGCCTTCCGCAGTGGCGGTCCGGGCCCAATGTGTGGCGAGCGCGCTCTGGAATGGCGCACCCGGTGGACCCCCCGGCGGGGCCCCTTCTGAGACTCCCGGGGGAGCGCCAGAGGACGGACTCGATCGGCTCGCCCCAGCGGCCGGCGGGCCGGCGGGCAGTGCGGCCGGTGGCGCGCCGAGCGCGATCGGAGCGTTCACGCGAGGCCCCCGGCGGAGATCGAGGCAGGGTGAGTCTGACGGTAGGTTTCGGCGTAGCCGAGCACTTTGGAGACGTAGCTCTGGGTTTCGGCGTAGGGCGGTATGCCGCCGTACCGCTGGACGGCTCCGGGCCCGGCGTTGTAGGCGGCCAGGGCGTCTTCGGTGTTGCCGCCGAACTGGCTCATCAGCTGGCTCAGGTAGCGCGCGCCACCTTCGATCGATTCGGTCGGGTTGAGTGGGTTTGAGACACCCATCGACGAGGCGGTGCCGGGCATCAGCTGTGTCAGGCCGCTGGCGCCGGCGCTGCTTTGGGCACCCGGGTCAAAGCCCGACTCCTGCTGGATCAAGCCGTGCAGGACTGCTGGATCTATGCCGTAGCGCGCGGCTGCCTGTTCGATCACGCTGTCGTATTCGCCGCCGCCTGCGCCCGCACCTGCCGCGCTTTGGCTCTGGAGGGCAGCAGGGGACGAGGAGTCCGCCATCGTCGCCGCCTGCAAGGCGGCAGCGAAATCTCCGGCGGGTACCTGCGAGGCCGTCGCGGATGGACTGCCTGTCGAAGATGTCTCGGCAGTCGCGCCCGTCGAGGAGAGCCCCGAGCCAACCTGGCGGGTCTGTTCGATCAGTCCTCGCAGCTGTTGCACGCGCTGGGCGATCGCCTGCTCGTCTTCGGGTATGCCGACAGTGGGGGTGATTGCGGTGTTCACAGCTCGCTCCGGCCGAAGCGAGCCGCCGTCATCTCGTCCAGCGCGCCCTGTTCGCGGCTGGCGGCGGCGCGCTCGTGCTCGCCCCGATGGCGCTCGGAGAGGCGCTTGAGCATCTCGTGCTCGCCGGCGGCGGCGGTGAGCTTGGCGTCACGCTCGGCAACGACTACCTCGCGCTGCTTCAGCTCTTGGGCGTGGGCTCCGCGTTGTGCCTCGATGCGCTCCAGGAACGCCTGGCGAGCGACCAATTCGTCCGCACTGAGCGTATGGAATTCGACGGCTCGGGCCCGGTGATCCGAGTGGGCCTGCTCTAGATGGGCTTCGGCCGCATGCAGCTCGGCCGCGGTATTGGCGCGCGACGAAATCGCTTGCGCCAACTCTTGTTGGGCCTGCTGCTCTTTGCGCTCGCGCAGCGCGCGCACGCGCTCGAGGCGAAAGCGAAAAACGGGTCCGTTCACGGCCCGGTTATCGGACGATCCCCGCCTTTCTTTAGGGCTGCACACTGGTGAGCGGTGGCGGTATGGGTGCGTCCTCGCCTGAGCGACCCCCATCGCGGGGAACACGCTGAAGGGCGCAGGTAGACAGGGGTCCATGAGTATGCGGATTGGGCGATGCCCCCCGCGCGCGCGGGGGGCATCGCCGATTTTTAGATGCTCAGCCCGAGCGCCGGTATGGCCGGCACCTCGACCGCGACGTTCGCCGACGGCTCGACGTTGGGGTCGACCCGCTCGGCGGTAACTTCCTCGCCCTCGGGAATGTCCTCGTTGCCGAATGCGGACTGGCCGGCGAGCGAGGCCGCCAGTTCGAGCAGTTGCATGTCGGCTTGATCGGGCGTGCTGCGCTCGTCCACACTCTGGCGCAAGAAATCCTCGATCTGGGCGCGATGCGCCAGTGCCGTGTCAAGCGAGGGGTCGCTGCCCGGTTGATAGGCGCCGATCGCGACCAGGTCTTCCTTCTCGCGCAGCATTGCCAGGGCGGCGCGCAGACGCTGGCCGGCCACGGCAAGCTCGGGCGTGACGATCTCGCCGACCAGCCGCGAGACGCTATGCAGCACGTCGATCGCCGGGTAGTGCCCGGCGTGGGCCAGCGAACGCGTGAGTACGACGTGCCCATCGAGGATCGCGCGCACGGCGTCGGCGACGGGCTCGTTCATGTCGTCGCCGTCGACCAGCACGGTGTAAAGCCCGGTGATCGAGCCGCTGGAGCTGGTGCCGGCGCGCTCCAACAGGCGTGGGAGCAGCGCGAACACGCTGGGGGTGTAGCCGCGCGTGGCGGGCGGCTCGCCGATCGCCAGGCCGACCTCGCGCTGGGCCATCGCAAAGCGCGTGACCGAGTCCATCATCAGCAGCACGTCGTGGCCCTGGTCGCGGAAGTGCTCGGCGATCGTGGTCGCGGTGAAGGCAGCCTTGATGCGTACCAGCGCGGGCTGATCGGAGGTGGCGACGACGACGACGGAGCGCTCGAGCGCGCCTGAGAGGTCGCGCTCGATGAACTCGCGCACCTCGCGTCCGCGCTCGCCGACGAGTGCGATCACGTTCACCTCAGCGCTCGTCGAGCGGGCGATCATGCCCATCAGCGAGGACTTGCCGACGCCAGAGCCGGCAAATATGCCAAGTCGCTGTCCGCGCCCGCAGGGCACGAGCGAGTCGAGCGCGCGCACACCCAAACCGACACGCTCTGTGATGCGGGGTCTTGAGAGCGAGCCTGGGGGCGGGGCGATCGTCGAGCGCTCGACTCCGCCAGCTGCCGGAAGCTCGTCCAGCGGCACTCCGAGCCCATCGACGACGCGACCGAGCAGGCCGGGCCCGACGGCAACACGAAAGGGCGCGCCGGTCGCAAGCACACGCGTGCCTGGGCCGATGCCGTGCAGCTCCCCCAACGGCATCAGCAGTGTGCGCCCGTCGCGGAATCCGACGACCTCGGCGGGGATGCCACCGTTCTTATTGCTGTTCCACCCGGTGCATGCACCGGGTGGCCGGGCCGCGCATGCGCGGCCCGGTGCAGGTGGCGCATGCGCCACCTGCTGACTCGCCGCATGCGGCGAGTCGAGGGGGCGTGCTTGCACGCCCCCTCCCACAAGACACACCTCCCCGATCTCCGCCTGCAGCCCGGTCACCTCGATGATCAGACCGATCAGGTTGCTCACAAACCCGTGGCGCCTCGCAAGGTCGGCCTCGCGCACGGCCTGTGTGGCGCTCGACAGCAGCGCCCCGGGCTCACTCACGCCGCGCGCTCGGCCGCGAGCGAGGCTTCGACCACCTCGCGCGCCCGCTCCAGCTGCGTCCCTACGCTTGCGTCCACCTCGCCCTCGGCGGTGCGCACGATCGCCCCGCCGGGCTCGACGCGCTCGTCGGGCTGGATGTCGCACAGCTCGACTCCGCTTGAGCCGGTGGTCAGCTCCGCGATGGCCGAGCTGACCGCTTCGAGCTCCGCGGGATTGACGAGCACGGCGATCTTGCGCCGGTCGGTGACACGTCGCAGCCCCCCTTGCACGGTTTCGAGTATGCGCTCGCTGGGCAACTGCCGGGTGCCGCCAAGGATCTTCTCGGCCAACCGCAACCCAAGCTGGATGGCGTCGTTTTCGATCGCTGCCACCAACTCGACGCGCAGCGACTCGACGTCCCGCATGGCCTCGTCGAGCGCTCGCGTCGCGAGATCCATCTCGGTGGCCCCATATTCGTGACCGGCACTACGCCCCTCGGCATAGCCTTCGGTGCGTGCCTGCTCGCGGATCTGCTCGGCTTCGAGCTGGGCTTGGGCGAGCATGCGAGCCGGAGCGTCGCGCGGCTGGGGCTCGGATGGCTCGAGCTGCTCGAAGGCGTAGCTGACGGCGGCGTCAGACAACCGCTTCGCCTTCCTCCTCGTCGCCGCCGGCGATCACGATCGTGCCGGCCTCGTCCAGCTTGCGCACGACCGCGACCACGCGGCTCTGGGCTTCGTCCACGTCACGTTGGCGCTGGGGCGGTTGGATCTCCATCTCCTCCTTGAGCATCGCCGCGCCGCGCTCCGACATGTTCGCGAGCACGGTCTCCAGCACGTTCTCCGGCGCCCCGCGCAGGGCCAGCACAAGATCCTTCTGGTCGACCTCGCGCAGTACCTGCTGGATCGCGCGCTCGTCGAGCTTGACGACGTCCTCGAACACGAACAGCATCGCGCGCACCTCCTCGGCGAGCGCCTTGTCGGCTCCGGCGAGGCGCTCGAGCACGTTGCGCTCGGTGGTGCGGTCGGCATGGTTGAGGATGCCGGCGAGCGCCTTGGCTCCGCCGCTGGCGGAATACTTGCGCTCCACCGTAGCTCCCAGCTTGTGGCGAATCATCTGCTCGACCTGCTGGATGACGCGCGTGCCGGCGTTGCCCATGCGCGCGATCCGCAGAGCGATGTCCGGCTGCTCTGATTCGGGCAACCTGGCGAGCACCCCGGCGGCGAGATTCGTGTGCAGGCTGGCAAGCACGAGCGCGACGGTTTGAGGCGACTCGCCGCGCAGCAGCGCCGCGATCCGCTCGGGCGGTACGCGACGCAGGAACTCAAAGGGTCGCGTTTCGCTGGCGCTCTCCAGGCGCCCGAGCAGGTCGGTTGCGCGCTCGGGGTCGAGCGCGCGCTCGATCACTCCACGCGCAAAGTCCAGCCCGCCGCTGACAGTCCCCTGGCCCTCGCCGGCCTCGGCGGCCAGTTCGCCGAAGACCGACTCGGTCGTCTCAGCGCCGACAGAGGAGAGTCGCGCCATCTCCATCGAGAGGCTCTCGATCGCCTCCTCGTCCATGCGCTGCATCACGTTCGCCGCGCGCTCGGGTCCGAGCGCGGCCATCAGTACGGCAGCCCTACGCGCTCCCGGCAAGCGCTCGCTCGGGGCGGCAGGCAATGAAGCGGACGGGCTGGCCGTCGAGCGCCCGACCACGGCGCCGGGCTGTGTCGGCGCCGTCTCTGGGGGTGAATCGGCCACGCGCTAGTCCTCCTGCATCCAGTTGCGAAGCTGCTGGGCGACGCGATCGGGATCGCTGTCGGCGAGCTGCTCGACCTGGCGCCGCAACTGGTCGCCGCCGGCGTGCCCGTTGCCATTCCCATTCCCATTCCCATTCCCGTTCCCATTGGGTGGCGCCACGCCTGCCATCGCCGCTACCGGTCTCGGCGCGCTTTCGCGTTGCAGCTCCGAGAGGCGCATCGGCGTCTCCAGCTCGCGCAGCCAGACCGGCTCGTCGATCGTGCCCGATTCACGGCGGCGCAGCGAGCGCGTGGTGAAGAACAGGAATACGAGCGAAGCGATGCCGAGCAGCGCGTACTTGGCGTAGCCGAGCATGCTGCTGGTCGAGCTCGCGGCGCTCGTGGTCGGGCTGGCAAAGGGGATCTGCCCGATCGAGATCGTGTCGCCGCGCTTGGTCTGGATGCCGGCGGCGTTGGTGATCGCTTCGCGGATCGCCGGCAGCGAGGCAGCGGGAACGGAGTGGTCGAGCAGCACCGAGACATGCTGGCTTTCGACCGTCCCGGGCGCGACCGTGGTGTGGGACACCGTCTTGCTGACCCCGAGCGTGCTGCTCGTCGTTTCGTGCTTGTAGTTCGACTTACCGCCCGTGCTGGTCCCGGTCGGGAGATTCGCGGTGCCGGTTGCGCCGCCGGCACCAGAGCCGTTGCCGGTGAGCGTCTCGATGTCCTTGCTCTGCTGCAGGGGCACGCCGGCCTTGCCGTAGCTGAGCTGTTCCTGGGTGGTCTGGTTTACGTTCATGTTGGCGTACACCAGCACCTGTGCCTTGCCGGGACCAAGGGTCCCGGCAAGCATCGCGTCGAGGCTCGCGCCCGTGCTCTGGTCATAGCGCTGCTCGGCTTCCTGAACGCCGTTGCCGCCGCCGCCGGCACTGCCGGCGGCCTGTGGCCACAGCAGTTGTCCCGAGGCGTCGGTGATCGTGACCTTGCTCAACTGCAGGCCGGGCACGCTCGATGCGACCAATTGTGCGATCCCCTGCACCGAGCTTTGTGGCATCGAAGTGGTTCCCGAAAGCAGCACGGCGGCCGAGGAGATCCCCTGGTTTTCGCCGAATATCTGGTTCTGTGAGCTGGGCAGCACCAGCTCGACCTGCGCCCCGGAGACACCCTGCACCGAGTCGATCGTTTCGTCCAGCTGCCCCTGCAGCGCGCGCTGGTAGGTGACCCCTTGCTGGAAGGTGCTTTCGCCGAGATTCGGTTTGTCGAACAGCGAGAAGCCCGGCTGGGTGTTGCCGAGCAGGTTCGCACCGGCCAGGGCCACGCGGGCCTCGGCGGTCTGGTTGGATTGGACGGCCAGCGCGGTGCCGTTGTTCTGCAACTCGTAGTTGACGCCATGTTCGCTGAGCGTGCTCGTCATCTTGCCGGTCTGGGAAGGATTGACGCCGCTGACAAGCGTCGTGTAGCTGGGCGCGGAGACCATGTGCAGGAACAGGTAGATGAACAGGATCGCGCCGACCGCGGCACCGCCGAGGATCAGCCATCCGCGAGTGGTGAGCCGCGAGGCGAGCTGGGAGAGAGGCATGGCCTAGGCCTGCGATCCGAGAATCGTGAGCAGCGAGAGGGGCATGTCTAGGTCCACGATCCGAGAGTCGTGAGCTGTGAAAGGGCTGGTGCGAGCGCCACCGATCAGACCTGCGTCTGGAAGATGTTCTGGGCGGCTTCGACGGCCTTGCTGCGCAGTTGCGAGGCCAGGTCCATAGCCATCTGCGCGTCCTCGACGGTGACGACCGCGCTCTCGGGGTCCTTGGCGGTGCCGGTAGCGAGCGACTGGGCGGCGCTGTCGGCGCTCAACTGGGTGCCTTCGAGCGATGAGATCGCTTCTGAGAGTTCGCCGCCAAAGCTGCTCGACCCGCCGCCGGTGGAGCCCACTCCGCCGGCTCCTTCGACGCCGGCGGCCCCTTCGATACCGCTCGTGCCTGTGGGAGCGCTGGTTCCTTCAAGGCCGCTGCCACCCAGGCGGGCGCTGTTGCCGGCCGCCTGGGCTCCCAAGGTCAATCCGCCGGTGGTCTGGGGAGAGAGGCTGTTTGACAGCCCTTCGGAGAGTTTGCCCGCAAGTCCGCCGACCGCCGGGACGATCATTTGAGCACCCCGAGCGTCGCGCTGAACATCGACTTGGCTGTCTGCATCGCGGTCACATCGGATTGATAGGACTGCGACTCTGAGATCAGGTCGCTCATTTCGGTGACGGTGCTTATGTTCGGCATCTTCACGTAGCCCTGAGCGTCGGCTTCGGGGTTGCCAGGGTCGTAGACCTGTTGGTCGGGTGTGGCGTCGCTGACGATCCCGGTTACTTGCACGCCGCCGGCAGGGGTGGAGCTTTCTGCTTTCTGGATAGCTCCTGAAAGCGCGCTGCCGAAGCCGCCAACGCCTGCCTGTGCGAGCTCGACCTCCTGGCGCTGATAGGGCTGTCCGCCCGCGGCCTTCGTGGTGTCGGCGTTGGCGAGATTCTCGGCGGTCACGTCCATACGCACACGCTCGGCGGTCAGCCCGCTCCCGGCGATGCCGATCGCTTCGAAAAGCCCCATCAGGAAGCTCCGTCGGTCGTGCTCGGTGAATGACGTCGACTGCGGCATCGATGATGCGACGTGTCGGCCGCGCTTATGAGGTGACATCGACAGCGGCATCCATAAAGCGACGTGTCGGCCGGGCTCACGAGGTGACTCCGATCGCCGCGCTCAAGATGCTGTTGCGGGCGCCGAGCACCTGCGTGAGGGCTTGGTAGTCGAGTCCGTTTTCGGCGAGCTTCGCCGATTCCTGATCGACGCTGACGCTGGTGCCGTTGGGTCCGTCCTCTTCGGGCTGCACTTCGGTCTGAAATTCGACCTGGCTGAGGGGTTCGCCGCTGTTCATCGCGCTCTGCAGCTCAGACTCGAAGTTGACTTCCTGGCGTTTGTAGCCGGGTGTGTCGGCGTTGGCGATGTTGCTTGTCAGGGCAGTCTCGCGCTGCCAGGAGCCGCGCATGGCGACCTCGAGCAACTGCTGGGTCGAATCGATGGGAGCCATATATCGTCCCTGGTGATCGGCCGCTCTGCCTGGGTCTTTAGTCTCTGCCTCCGAAGTCGGGCGCCGAGGATCAGACCGCCGGCACGCGGGAGGGTGCGCCCTTGCTCAGGCGCTGCGATCCAGGCGGGAGCGACGCGGCAGCTGCCCAGCGTAGCCGTCGGCCGCGCGCCTCCCGCGCGCGTTGGTGCCGATCTCAGCCAACAACGACTCGCGCAGACGAATCAGCTCGATGCGGGTGCGCTCGTGGATCAGCCGGGCTGCTCGCAGCAGCGGCGCAGCCGCCGCGGGCGGGCGAGCAGGCAGGTTGCGTGTCAGCTGCTCCCAGCGGTCGGGAAGCGCTCCCAGGCGCTCTATCTCGCCGCGACCCACCAGCTCCAATTCGAGCTCGGCGTGCTCGTGGATCGCTTCGTAGGGTTGCAAAGAGATCTGGCCTTCGCCAGCCTTTCCATCGCTCATTTGGCTTGCGTGTATCCCCGCAGAGGTGCCGGGAGGTATCGACGATCGGCTGTCGCCGCCGTCTGCCGTTGAGCGGGGCCTAGCGCTGTACGATTGCCCGCTCACGCGCGGGCGATCTCCTCGGCCACCTGGGCCCAAGCCTCACGCAACTCTCCCAGCAGATCGCTGACCTCTTCCAGCTTGCCGGCATCCTGATGGTTGCGGGCGGCATTCAGATAGGCAAGGCAGAACTGGTAGATCGCATGTAGACGATTGGAGACTTCCCCCTGCTCGAAGTCGAGGATGCCATCCAGATGGGCAATGATCAACTCCGCCCGTCGCAGCGTGTTGTGCGCACGCTCGACCTGACCCTCGCGCATCGCGACGTTCGCCTGGCGCAGGAAGCGCCGCGCACCGTCGTAGAGCATCACGACAAGCTCCCCGGGCGTGGCAGCAAGCACAGCCCCCTGACGGTAGGCATTCGGCGTCGCGGTCAGGTTGCTCATGGTGCGTTGGCCGCCAGCGAGGCTTCCTGACTGGTCAGCCAGTTGGCCTGTGAGGTGTTGCGCGAGATCGCGCTTTCGAGCTCGGCATAAGTTGCCTGCAGCGCCTTTTCACGCACGGCAAGCATTTCGTTCATCGTCGTGATCTGGCTGGTCAACTGGGTGATCTGGGTGTTGTCGCCGTTGGTCCGCGCTTCGAGCGTACCCCCAGGTCCGCCCACGCCTTCGAGCGTGCTCTGCAAGCCCTGCGACCACTTCTCGAGCATCTGCTGCACGCCGGCCGGATTCGTCTTGACCGCTTCGGAGAGCTTGGTCGAATTAAGCGTCAGCAGCCCTTCGATCGAAGCCTGGGAGGCGCCGCCGGAGGAGACCGCGCCGGTGCTGATGCCGATGTCGCTCGGATTGGACATTTCGGCGGCGAGCCCGGCGATCGGTTCGTACATGCTCTGGCGCATGTTGCCCAGCAGGCTCTCCAGTTCGACGTCGCCAAACAACGTGCCGGTGCCAAATTCGCTCGCGTTGGTGGGCTTTGTGATCGGCTTGGTGGAGAGTTGCTTCTGGATCGCTTCGACCGTCGAGTTGTAGAGCTTGACGAAGGATTGGACCTGCGCTTCCACGGCGCTGACGCTGGCGCCCGGAGCCTGCACGTCGATCGTGACGGGGCCCGTTGTGGTCAGACCGCCCAGGGTCAGGGTGACGCCGGCGATCGCGTTGGTAACGGTGTTCGAGGTCGAGGTTCCCGCGACGCCGTCGACCAAATATTCGGCGTTCTTGCCTTCCTTGGCGGTGCCGGCCTTTTCGACGAGCGTTGCGCCCGGGTCGGCGACCGCGATGAATTCTGTGCCGGTGTTGCCCGTCGCGCGATTGGACAGCACCAGCGTGCCGCCCTCGAGCACGGCCGCGTACACCGTCGCACTGCTGTCTGAGTTGATCGCGTTGGCCAATTCCTTGGCGCTCTCGCCCGCCTTGACCGTGAAGCTGTTGCCGTCGATCGTGAGTGTGTCTTCGGCGGCGGGACTCGTGAAGGTAAAGGTGCGCTGGGCGGAGTTGGCCAGTTGCGTGACTTCGACCTCGTAGCCGCCGATGCCGGCCCCCTCGCTCGTGGCGGCGCTCACACGCGTGGGTTCGCTTGAAGTTACGGCCTGCGAGCTTTCGAACAGCGAGGGCATGCTGAATTCGGAAGCCGCCAAGGCAAGCTGCTGGAGGCTGCTCTGGATGCTTGTCAGCTCTTTCTGCTGGCCCTGCAACTTTTCCTGGGCATCCGTCAGGCGAGTGACAGGCTCGCGTTCGGCGGCCATCAGCGCCGAGATGATCGAGCTCGTGTCAAGCCCTGAGGCGAGCCCCGAGATGGAGATCGGCGAACCGGCCGACGAGCTGACTGCAAGCGATGACATGGGCTCTAGGCCGACGGTTTCCCGGTGACGTCTTGCACCGGCTTTCCGGCGGCGATCTCCAGCGCCTCTGAAATAGACATGCTCTTCACGGTTTTGCCCTTGCGATCGGAAAGCTCGACGGTTACCCGCCCTCCCTGGCCTCCGGAGAAGCGCAGCTCATGTCCGCTTTCGCGCATTTCGCGGCTTATCCTTCCCGCGGCAGCGACCTGGTCGAGCACCTCGGGCGGCGGCGTGCCACTGCCGTCTTGGCTTGCCAGCAGGCGATCGCCTGCGCTGAGATCGGACTGGGACGCGGTTGGATCTTCGGCGTCGCTCACGAACGACATCGGATAGAACAAGCCCGCGGATGAGCGCGGGCCACTGAATGGCAGGATCGACGAGGTCATATGGCGTTTTCTCCCTGAAAACGTGTGCGACGACCCAATCCCTGGGCCGCCTCGCGATTGATATCTCTTCAAGTGATCGGCGTCTTTCGCGAAAACTTTATTCGGGCCTACCCTCCTGCCCGGCGGGCCTACCCTCCTTGCCCAGCGGATAACCGTCACTTGGTGGCAAGCCGACGGGCAAGAGCCGCGCTTGCAGGGCCCGGAACGTCTACGCGGTTGCGGCATGTGCTTGGGAGAGGAGGCTTGCGGCATCCTCGTTGTCGGGGTCGCGCGCGAGTGCCGCGGCCGCGAAGTCGCTCATCTCGTGTGCCATGCCTCTCACGGCGGCAACGCGAGCCAGCCCCACCAGTGCCTGGACGTCGGGCTCCTGCTCGCAGACGGCCATCCACTCCCCAGCCGCGGATGCCGGGAACCCACGCCGCAGATACATGTGGGCGAGCAACTCGCGTCGTTCACGCGGCTGTAGCGGCGTGCTCTCGAGCGCGCCGAGCAGCACTTCGAAGCTCTTGAAGTCGTGCACCCGCAGCAGTGCCTCGAGCATCACTTCGAGCGGCGCCACGGCAAGCTCTGAGAGTGGTGCCACAGGCTGCTCGGAGAGCGGCTCCGCGGCCTGCTCAGGCAGCGGTGAGGCCCGCTCGGGCGGCGCGGACGTGCCCTGCCCGGAGACTTGCGAAGCAGGGTGTCCCGGAAGGGGGGGTGTCGACTGTCCAGGGTGCGCGGCAACGTCGACCCCAGTACGCGCGAGCTCTTGCCAAGTCGCGAACAGGTCGAGCTCGTACGTCGCCATGCCCGCCGCGCGCGCTCTTTCGATGGTCTTTCCCGCACTATCGCCCTCGCCGCCGGCGATGCGCGCGAACAGCTCCGTACGGCGGGCGATCACCGCCAGCGGATCGTCATCTGCAAGTTCACAGGCCACTTCAGCCGCCTCGTTGTAGCGTCGCTGTGCAAGCAGCGCCTCGCCGAGCGCCACACGCGCTCGGCTCGAGTGCGGCTGGCGCTCGAGCACCGCCCTGAACTGGAACTCTCCGGCGGTCGTGGCGCCGGACTCGTATAGCGCGGTGCCGAGCATGAAGCGTGCCGCCGGCGGCGGGTCTGGCATGTGTCGCTCGACCCGCGCCAGAACCTCACCCGGCTCGACACCGCTTGCCAGCAGCAGATTCGCGTAAGGCAGCACCGAGCCGATGAAGCGCGTGTGCTCGCGCAGGCAGTACTCGAGCAACCGCGCTGCCTCCTCGTGATCTCCCGCTGCTTGTCTGAGCTCGGCCAGCTTCAGTCTTGGCAGGTAGCTGCCGCTGCCCTGCGTGGCGGTGTAGCGGCGCGGCGCGTCGCCCATCTCGATGCAGCGCTCGAGCAATTCGATCGCGCGCTCGTTCTGCTCGAGCGCAATCGCGGCGATCGCCTGCTCTAGCACTAGGTCGGTGAAGCCTTGGAAGCGCAGCAGCCCCTCCTCGGCACGCGCGATCGCGTCCGCAGGACGCCCGCACGCGCGCAGCGCCTTGACCATGCGACTCATCAGGGCCGGCGCGAACTGGTAGCTGTCGCGATCGGGCAGGCTCTGTAGCAGCCTCCAGGAGCGCTCGAACTCGGCGAGCGCGGCCCGCGGTTCGTTCGCGGCCGCGTACTCAGAGCCGAGGTTGTAGTGCAGGAAAGGCGTGGGCGGGCTTTCGGCCTGCTGCAAGCGCAATAGCTCGATGTTGCGGCGCGACTTCTCGCGGCTGTCGCGCACGGCTCCGAGATAGCCGTAGTGTTCGATGCGCACGCCGCTTGCCTCGACGCGCTCCGGCAGGTAGCCGGGCAGGCAATGGGCGATCTGCTCGTGTAGGCGTCCCTCGAAGCGGTACTCGGGCCGGTTGCGAAATATGCGCAGCGCATTGTGTGTGACGGCGGTGCCGTCCTCGAGATCGCCGGTGTAGTTGGTCTCCGAGAGGTAGAACGCCTCGCGCCAGGTACGCCCGGTGAGCGCGCGCAACAGCGGCACGTCCTCTTCCACGAGCACCTCGTCGGCGTCCAGGCACAGCAGCCAGTCGCCCTCGGCCGCATCGAAGGAGACGTTGCGCGCCTGCGCAAAGGAGCCGGTCCACTCGTGGGAGAGCACACGCGCTCCGAACGAGCGCGCGATCTCGACCGTGGCGTCGGTGGAGCCGGTGTCGACGATCACGATCTCGTCGACCGCGCCGGCGACGGAGGCCAGGCAGCGCGGCAGCATCTCCTGCTCGTCGCGCACGATCATGCACAGGCTCAAGCGCATGCCGGCGGCCGGTCTTGCGCGACCGGCGATCGCGAGCGCCTGACTGGCCAGGTCGAGGAGCGCGGGGTCCTGCGGCACGGTGCGACCGGCGCCGCGCAGCTGCCGCCGCCGCCGCGCGAGCGCGGCCAGGTTGTCGTCTACTTGCTCAGAGCGTGGGTCCAAGCCCTTGGCGGCCTTGAACAGGGCTCGCGCGGCGTCAAGGCTCCACAGCTCGTACAAGGCGACGCCGGCGTAGTTGAGCAGCTTGGGCTCGCTCGGCTGTTGCTCGAGCAGTTCGACCGCGCCGGCGGCAATTGCCAAAAACAGGCCCCCCACGCGCGCGCGCGGGGCATCGCCGCTCGCGGCAAGGCCAAGCTCGATCAGGCTGACGCCGGCCTGGTAGCGGCGGTGTTGGTCGGCGATCGACCCAAGCTCGCCGAATAGCCGGCGGTAGTCGTCAAGCTTGCCGGCGGCCAGCAGTCGCTGGGCGCGCGCCGAGAGTTCGATCGCAAGTGCGGCGCTGCCATCGGAGCACCGCGCTACGGGCCATAAGGCTTGGTCCGCGGCCTTGGCGGCATCGTCGCAGGGAGGGATGGGGGCGGGAGAGCGAGCGGCCATCTTCACGCATGGTCATCGACCGGGTTGGCCGATATCTGAGCGGGCGCAAGCAGCGATTCCGCGGCTCGCGACCTGCCGCGCACGACTAATACCCAGCGACCGTGGCCGCGCTCTGCGGCATGCACCCGCGCGTGCAGCCCGCGAGTAAGCGCACGGAATACCTCATTTAACGGGTTGCAAATGTAGTGATTGTGCGTAGATATGCGCAGAGTTGGCTAACTGGCCCGGATCGAGCCAATCAAACGAATACGACCGGCACGGCCGATACGGTCCGCGCCCAGAAATCTTCGCAAATAGCGCATCTCGGACCGCGGGCAGGTTTGGCGCACGCGGGGGCACCTGTTCGCAGTTCCCTCGAAATCGGAGTAGCAAATGGAAACGATCGCAAAAGGGGCCGTGAGGATCTCCGCGGCGGAGGCCCTCAGGACGTGGCGCGAGTATCGCCAGAGCGGCGATCTGCGCTTGCGTGACCAGCTGATCTTCATTTTCACGCCGATGGTGCGCTACATCGTCTACCGCAAGGTGCGCGAGGTGCCGGCTCAGTGCGATGTCGAGGACTTTCTCTCCTGCGGACTGGAGGCGCTGATCCGTTCGATCGAGCGTTATGACCCGGAGAAGGGCGCAACGCTCGAGCAGTACGCCTGGACGCGCATCCACGGCGCCGTCCTGGACGAGCTGCGCCGCCACGACTGGGCACCGCGCTCGTTGCGCCGCGACGAGCGCGCGATCAACCATGCGCGCGAGGCATTCCTCGCCAACCACGACCGCCAGCCCACCCGCGAGGAGCTGGCGGCGATGCTCGACATGGATCCGAGAGAGCTGGTGGGCCGGCTCGACGAGGTCGCCCTCGCGGAGGTCGGTTCGCTCAACCGTACGGTGCGTTCCGACGAGAACGCGACGATCGAGCGGATCGACACCCTGGAGAGCCCGGATACCGACTGCGACCCGACCGTGTGCGCCGAGCGCCGCGAAGCCAAGGAACGCTTCCGCGCCGCGTTTGCGCTGTTGCCACCTGTCGAGCGCGAAGTGGCCGTATTGCTCTATGTCGAGCACTGGACGCTGCGCGACATCGGTGCGCGGCTGGGCGTGTCCGAGAGTCGCGTTTCCCAGATCCATACTCAGCTGCGCCGGCGCCTTTACGATCGGCTCTCCGACGAGCTGTCGCTGTTCAGCGCCGTCGGCTGAGCCTAAAGAATCGTCGTCCGTGGTCGAACACCCGGGGGGACATGGATCTTGGCCTGTATATCGCCGCCTCCGGGATGGTTGCCGAGCAGGTCCGCCAGGACCAGCTCTCAAACGATCTGGCCAACGCCTCGACGCCCGGCTATAAGCCTGACGAATCCTCGCAACACAGCTTCGGTGACGTGCTGCTTGCAAACAGCGAGGGCGGACTGTCGATCGGATCGGTCGACGCCGGCGTCGCGCTCGGCAAGACCTACACCGACATGACACAGGGCTCGCTACAGGAAACCGGCGAACCGCTTGACTTCGCGATCTCCGGCAGCGGCTTCTTCGCGGTCAAGACCGCTCAAGGCGTGCGCTACACCCGCGACGGACAGTTCACGAGCTCCGCGCAGGGGGTGCTGACGGACGCGAGCGGCGACCCCGTGCTCGACCAGGGCGGAGCCCCGGTCAAGGTCGCCGCCGACGGTACCGTCGCGCCGAGCGCGCTCGGCGTCTTTGAAGTGCCCGGGGCCGTCAAGCAGGGCGAAAACCTCTATACCGGCAGCGCCTCGGGCAAGCCGACCGGCACGGTGCGCCAGGGCTCGTTGGAGGGTTCCGGCGTAGACGCCGCGAAGATCATGGTCGAAATGATCACCTCGCTGCGCAGCTTCCAGTCCGGCCAGCAAGCGATCCAATCGATTGGCCAGACCCTGCAGGAGTCCGCCTCGCAGGTCGGCTCGCTGAACGGCGGCGCCTGATGCTCGAAGGCCTCTATTCAGCCGCGGCGGGCATGTCCGCCCAGCAGGAACAGCTGGACGCGGTCTCAAACGATCTGGCCAACATCTCCACCACCGGCTACCAATCCGAGCGCGTCGCCTTCAGCGATCTGCTCTACAACGCCGTGGACGAGGCCGGCACCGAATCGAGCATCGGCGCCGGCGCAAGCGCGCAGGTGATCGGCCGCAGCCATGCCCAGGGGCCGATTCAGGAAACCGGCGATCCGCTCGACTTGGCGATCGAAGGCGAGGGCTATTTCCAGGTCAAGGGCCCTGGCGGCCAGCCGGCGCTGACCCGCGACGGCAGCTTCGCCGTCGACGCCGGCGGCTCGATCGTGGACGCCGAAGGCAACCAGCTCGAACCGCCGATCAAGCTGCCGGCTGGGGTCTCGGCCGCCGAGGTGAAGATCGGCACCGACGGCAGCGTGACAGCCGGGAAGCGCACGCTAGGCCAGATCAAGCTCGTCAGCGTCCCCTCGCCGGACCATCTGCTCGCGGGCGGTGGCGGCACGCTGACGCCGACCACGGCAAGCGGCTCGCCGCAGGCCGTGGAAGCGAGCGCCGCAAAGATTCGCCAAGGCGCGTTGGAGGGCTCCAACGTGGACATGTCGAAAGAGATGGCCTTGATGGTGAGCACGCAACGCGCCTACCAGATGAGCAGCTCCGCAATCCAGACCGAGAGCCAGATGATGTCGATCGCCAACCAGCTGCGTCCGTCATGAGCGTCCCGGTTTCCTCGGGCTTGCCGTTGTCCTCGAACGGCCAGCCGGTCGTCAACCAGACGCTCGAGCCGGCGTGGGTGCGCCACGGTTCGGCATCTACGCAAAAAGCCTACGAGACGGCGCTTGCCTTCGAACAGATGTTGGTCGAAGAGCTCTCGCAATCGCTGACGGCGAGCAGTGGCCTCGGCGGCGAAAGTGGAGAAGAAGGCGGGTCCTCAGAAGGCTCTTCGAGTGGTGGCGGCGCAAGCGGACCGCTCTCTTCGATGTTGCCGCAGGCCTTGACCAGCGGTGTGATGAGCGCAGGTGGGCTTGGCCTCGCCGCGCAGATGACCCGCCAGCTTGCCGGAGCCGCCGCGAACGGCGACGGGGGAGTTGGGGCAACGACAGGTGGTACAAGCTCGAGTACAGGCGAGAGCACGCCAACCCCAACGAACAGCAGCTCATCTGTTACCGCAATAACGGGGAGTCCCTCCGCGGCGGGGGCCACGAACGCCGTGCCCACGAACGCTTCCTCCGCCACTGGAGGCACCAGCGCATGAGCCTGGCAGCGCTGGCCGCGCCCGACGGGCTCGCCCAGGATCGCGCACTTGCCGTCGAAGTGCTTGCGCACCTGGACGCGCAGATCGGCTCGGCGCGCAACCTGCTCGGAGTCGTGCTGGAACAGGGCAAGGCGATCCGTGCCCGCGACGTCGATACCGTCGTACGCCTGGCCGGCATCCTGCGCGGGGAGATGGGTCGGCGCCAGCTGCTGGAGGAGGAGCGCTCGCGTCTGCTTGCCCGTAGCGGCGAGCGGCTAGGCATCGCGGCCGAGGCGGTGACGCTCGAGCGCTTGTGCACGTTGATGGATGACGCTCGCGCCGAGCGTGCATCTGTACTGAGCGCGGAGTTGCGTGGCCTGTTGCGCGAGCTGCAGCGCGAGCACTCCTGCAACCGCGCGTTGATGCAAATCGAACTGGGCTTCCTCGACCACCTGATGGGCGTACTCGCGCTCGACGGAGTCAACGGCTACGACACGCACGGCTCATCCACGCCGATCACGCGACCACGCCCCAACGGCAACCTGCACGTCCTGGACCTGCACGCCTAAGCCCGTGTCGATTCCAACTCTGCAAGGTTTGCAAACCGCGCTCAGCGGACTGGTCGCCGAGCAAGCGGCGCTCGACGTCACCGGCAACAACATCGCCAACTCCGATACCGAAGGCTATTCGCGCCAGCGGGCGGTCCTGCAGACCAACGAGCCGATCGTCATCCCGGCGATCTCGCCGCTGACAGGCGAAGGCGCACAGCTCGGCACCGGCGTCAGCGTCGCGACTATCACGCGCGTGCGCAACGTCTACCTGGACGCGCAGTACCGCACGCAAAACAGTGCGTTGAGCGAAGCGAGCACCCAGTCTGAAGAGTTGACGCAAGCCCAGGCGGCGTTCAACGAACCCTCGAGCTCCGGGCTTGCCAGCCAGATCTCGGCATTCTGGAGCTCCTGGAGCGAACTCGCCAACGACCCCACAAACATTGCCGCCAAGCAAGGGGTGGTGGCCGCCGGCAAATCGCTGGCAAACACCTTCCACGAACTCAGTGCGCAACTCTCAACCATCTCGAGCCAGGCCGGTGCGCAGTACGCGGCTCTTACCGGGCCCTCTGGCGAAGTGCAGAACGACGCCAATCAGATCGCCCAGCTCAACGGGCAGATCAAGCTCGCCGAACAAGCCGGCCAGAAGCCGAACGAAATGCTCGACCGGCGCGATCTCTTGCTCGACAAGCTCTCGGGCCTCGCGCAGGTAACCGTCAGCGAACAGCCCGACGGCACCGACACGGTCAGCTTCGGCGACGCGGCCAAGCCGCTCGTGGAAGGCACGACGGTCAATTGGCCGCAGGCACTTACGCAGGCCGCCGGCGGGAAGCTCGGCGCGCTGCTCGCCCTGACGGCGCCGACAGGCGCGCTCAGCGGCTACCAAACGGCCCTGGACAACGTGGCAAACACGTTGGCGAGCACGGTCAACGCGTTGCACACGAGCACGCCGTTCTTCTCCGGCACAACCGCTGCCACCCTGCAGGTGGCGGTCACGGCCGCACAGGTGCAAACCTCCTCTACCAAAGCCGCCGGGGGCAACGACGTCGCCCAGGCGATCGCCGCACTGCGCGGGGGCGCTGCTGAGGAGGGCTATGCGGCACTTGTCGAGCAGGTCGGCAGCGGCGTGCAGACGGCCAAGGACGAGCAGGCCAACCTGCAGACGACGGTCACCGCGATCGCCAACCAGCGCCAGAGCGTCTCGGGCGTGTCACTCGATGAAGAAATGACCAACCTGATCAGCTTCCAGCGCGGCTACCAGGCCTCGGCGCGCACGCTGACCGCGATGGACAGCATGCTCGAAACGCTGATCGAGCACACCGGAACAGTGGGCTTGTAGAGATGCGCGGTCGCCACCTCCGAGCAGCCAAAGCCTGTCCTGTGAGCGACGGCAAACTCGCTGGGTCCAGGGGGGCTCGGCTATGACCGAACGCATCACTCCCGCGATGGTGACGGCCACGACGCTCAACAACATCAACTCCTCGCTGGCGACCCTGGAGCGTACGTCGAACGAACTCTCCTCGGGCAAGACGATCAACGAACCCTCGGACAATCCCTACGGCGCCAGCCAGGTGATCGATCTGCAGAGCCAGCTCGATGGCTTGAGCTCCTACGCGACCAACGTCCAGGAAGGGATCTCCTGGGAGAACACCGCCGGCGGCGCGATGGCGAACATCTCAAATGTGCTGCAGACCGTGCGCGAGCTGCTGGTGCAGAGCTCGACCGGCACCAACAACCAGAGCGACCGCGAAAGCATCGCCACCGAGGTCGACCAGCTGACCGAAGCCGTCAAGCAGGACGCGAACACGCAATACGCCGGACAGTACGTGTTCGCGGGCACCGCGACCACGACCGAGCCTTATGCGCAGGGGCCAGAAGATGCCTATCAGGGCGACAACGGCACTGTCACGCGCGCGATCGGTCCTGGCGTGTCGGTCGACATCAGCACCGACATCTCCTCGCTGCTGGGCAATGGGCAGGGCTCAGGCGACGGCAAGCTGCTCGACACCTTGCGCACGATCTCAGAACACCTGCGCGGCGGTACCACCGAAGACGTCGGCGCGCTTGGCTCCAGCGACCTGAAGAACCTGGAATCGAGCATCGACACCCTGAGCCAGTTGCAGGCGACCGCCGGGAGCGTGACCGACCAATTGCAGACGGCCACGAGTCGCATCGAATCGTTGCAAAGCTCGATCACCGCGAGCCTGGCCAACACGGAGGGTGCGAACATCGCGCAGACGTCGATTGCCTACTCCAACGAGCAGGCCGCCTACGAGGCGGCGCTGCGCGCGGGCGCGAGCATCGTCCAAGAATCCCTGCTCCAGTTCCTGCAGTAGCCGGCCGAGGAGATAGCCAACGTGTCTGTGACATTCCAGAGCATCCGTTTCGGAGAGGTCGAGGTTGCCGATGAGGACGTGATCGAGTTTCCCTTCGGCTTGATCGGCCTCGGCGGCTCGCACTACACGCTGCTCGACCGCAACCCCGGCACCGGCTTCCTGTGGCTGCACTCGGTCGACGAGCCGGCGCTCGCCTTGCCGGTCGTGCGCCCCGAGCCGTTCTTCTCGGAGTTCTCGCTGCACATGGCGCCCGAGGACGTCGAGCGGACCGGCATCGAGGCGGAGGCAGCGGACGTAACGCTGTACGTGACCGTGCGCGCCACCCCCAACCCGCTCGACATCACCGCCAACCTGCGTGCGCCGCTTGTTGTCCACAAAGGCCGCGGCTATCAGGTGATCAACGCCAACCCGGAGGCCCAGTTGCAGGCCCCTTTGTTCGTGCTCTCGGACGAGACGACGCGAATAGCCTCATAATCTAGGACGATGCTGATACTGGCGCGACGTCCGGGAGAGCGCGTCGTGATCGGCGACGAGATTCTGGTGACCGTTATGGAGGTCAGCGCCAGCACCGTGCGCCTTGGGATCGAGGCGCCGCGAGGGGTGTCGATCTTCCGCGAGGAGATATGGCTCGCGGTCAAGGAGGAGAACCGGGCGGCGGCGGAGGCGCAGGCAGACGCGCTGCCCTCGGCCCCGATCGAGGATGTCCGTGGGGGGGCCGCGGCGCCTTCCAGTGAGGGTCCGACCCAGGATGAGCCGACCCGGGAGGAGGATTCGCCGCCGGCCGAGCCGGGGATCTAGATGGGCCGGCGTAGTCGGGAGACCACGCCGGCCGCAGGGTCCTAGAACTTGACCAAGGTCGCGACCGAGACGTGCGGCCAGTTGATTTTCTCGAAGTTCAGCACGACGGTCTGGGAGTACTGAAGCTGTAGGCGGGTTTGACCGTTGGGCAGCTGAATCGTCTCGATCCAGAAGATCGCGCTCATCTTGATCGCGGTCGCGTTGGCGGTCAGGAAGGGAATGTTCTCGATGCCGCCGACCGGTTCGCTGGCCACGAGCAGCACCGCGGTCTTCACGATCGACTGGCCCTCGATGGCTTCGGTGAGCACCAGGTTCGGGTTGGCGATCGCGCCTAAGGGGACGCCCGCGGGAGGTTGCGCGGTCAGGAATGGGTCCAGGTAGGGGCCTTTCACCGGCTGCCCGGTCGCTTCTTCCACCGGGGTCGAGCTGGCCGGAGAGATCTTCGGTCCTCCCTGCACTTCAAAGCCCTGGCCCTGTGCAAGCAGTGCATTGCCGTGCGGGATCGTGGCAAGGCGTACGATGCTCGGGGGCGCCTTGGGCGCCTCAGTTGCGGGCACGTTTATCCAGATCCCCGGCTCGATGTGCAGCCCGCCGCTTTCGTTTGCTTCGCTGATGCGCTGCAGATAGGTGAGGCCCAGGAAGAAGATGTCGTCCTGCTCGGTGCCGCGGTTGGGGATCGGCCCGGAGATCGAGGTGAATTCGAGCGTCTCCTTTGTCGCGTTGAGCTCCAGAAAGAACGGTAGGCCGCCCTGCTTGTCGGGTCGCGCGATCAGGTTGAAGCCTTTGCCGATCCAGGAGCCGCGAAGGCCCGCCAGCACGCCCAGTTCGCTGTCGGTGGCTTCGCCGCCGCTACGGGGTTCGCCCGGTAGAGGGCCCTTGACCGGAGCCGCCGCGATGGGAGCGCCAAGACCCTGGTGGGCGGCCTCGGTCTGTACGAACGTGGCCGGATCCATGAAGTGCGAAGCCTGTGCCGCTGCCTGTGTGAAGTGCTCTTCGGTGAGGGCGGTCGCTGTGCTTGGTCCAGCGACGCCGGTCGAGCTCGCCATGGCGAAACCTCCAATTGTTGGGCCGCCTCGGCGCGCCTCGGACGGCCATCTGATTAGATCGCCATAATACGGCTCAGCGTACTTGGCCGCAATGTTGGAACTTCAAAAGATCACACGGTGTCAACAAGCTCTCGCCGACGTGGCTCGATGACATTGGCCGACCACAGCACGAATGCGAGCACCGCCAAACCGCACAGCGTGTCGGTAAAGAGCGTGGCGTAGAAGAAGGCTGGAATTTTGGGGTTGCCGTAGGCGAAGTGGCCCAATGTGACAAGGCCGGTGAGCGAGTAGACGCACAGGCAAACTCTTGCCTCTTGATAGCGGTGTTCGCGGTAGCGGCGATAGCCGATCAGGCCGATCGCCGTGAGCAGTGGCCAGCCGATGACGATCGCGACGCGCACGACCGTGTAAAAGCTGCCTCCGGGCCCTGGGTAGCGATTGACCTGCACGAAGTTGTCGGTGTAGTGGATGGCGGTCGACAGCATGCTGGCTGCCAGGATCGCCTTCAGTAGCGTCAACGCCTGTCGTTCGTCTGCTCTCACGCTCGCCTCCGACATTTAGTTGATAGATCGTTCTAGAATGGATATTGTCAGAAGCGGGAGGAATCCACAAGCAAAGGACTTGACGGACCAGATGCCCAACACCACGAAGGAGCGCATTCTCGACTCGACGGCCGAGCTGTTTCGCCGCCAGGGATATGTCGGCACGGGGATGAAGCAGATCGCGGCTGAAGCGTCGGCTCCGTTCGGCTCGGTCTACCATTTCTTCCCCGGCGGCAAGGAGGAGCTGGGTGCCGAGACGATTCGCACCTCGGGGCGCTTGTACTCACAGCTGTTCGCGACGATCGCGATCGAGGCACCCGATCTGCTGAGCGCCGTGCACGATTTCTTTGCCGGTGCGGCCGAGACGCTGCGCGAGACAGACTATGCCGACGCCTGCCCGATAGCGACGGTTGCGCTCGAGGTGGCGAGCACCAACGAGACGTTGCGGCTTGCTACGGCCGACGTCTTCACAGAGTGGATCGACGGTGCGAGCGCATACTTCGTCCATGCTGGCATCTCTCGCTCGCGCGCGCGGGAGCTGGCCTTCGCGATGCTCTCGCTGCTCGAGGGCGCGTTCATCTTCTGCCGTGCGCTGCGCTCGACCGAGCCGATGAAGGTCGCGGGTGCGACGGCGGTGGAGGCGGTCCGCACGGCGCTTGAAGCGGTTGAGAGCGGTGCGCAGCCCAGCGCATAAGAGGCTCGTCCGCCTCACCGCGATCCTTGCCGTGATTGGGATCGGCGAGTGGTCGGTGCTCTTGGCCCATGCTTCACAGACCCCGGCATGGGTGCACTTGCTGTGCTCGCCCTCCGCACTGCACAGCTCGGTCTTGCACGCAGGCCCCGGTCTCAATGGGCTCCTCACGCGAGTGCTCAACACCCTGTTGATCCTGTTGCCTCACTGGCCGCACATCCTGCCGATCCTCCTCGCGCTGTGGACGCTTGTGTATCTGTGGCGGGCCAATACGCGCTACCGGGCGGGTGAGGGTTCCGCGCATGCGCAGTCCTGAGTGAGACCATCCGCCCGCCGGATGTCGAGCAGTCAAGGTGTCACTGCCACCATCGTGGCGGTGGATGGCGCTAGGTCGACGGAGGTCGTGCTTTCGCTGTCGGCGGGGAGCTTCGCGGCAGCGCGCGCTCGGCGCTGGCCGTTCGTCTCGCCGTCCAGGTGCACGCCGCTGGCGGCCGACGGCGACGGTGCTGACAGCGCGAGCGTGCCGGTACGGCGATAGCGGCGCGGCAGCCGCAGGCGCAGCTTGACGTGCCGCGCGCCGGGCGGTTCGTCGTCGACCGCGAGCACGCGCAGGACCCCGTCGGGTGCCAGGAACGCGAGCGCGTCGACGTCCGCTGGCGTCGTTGTCGAGACGGTGGCGCGAACAGGCCGGCTGCCCAGGAGCAGCCGTGCCATCAGCAGGGCGTACCACTCTGGATGAGGCGTGAGCGCTCCATCGGCGAGCGCTCGAGTGGAGGTGGCACACAGCGGGGTGTAGCCCGTGCATTTGCTGGGGTTAGCCTGGAGGTTGATGCCTGCGGCGCCGGCGGTCATCGTATGAGCGATGTAGTCGATCGCCCACAACGCTGAGGCGAACCGATCGCTGATCCCCGCTTGCCCGCCGCAGGACACGGTGTTGGCCTCGTCCAGGCGGAACGGCAGATGCGCACGGTGCGCGGCGCGAAGGTAGCGGTGCAGCGAGGTCTCCTCGGCACGGCGGATCTTTGGGCTCAGCAGACGCGTGATCGTCGGCGCTGGGATGTTGTGGCAACCGAGAGGGTAGTGATGCCCGGTGAGCATCGACGGGCGATATCGTGCGGTCGCGTCGCGGGCCCAGTTCTCGAAGACCAGCGAGCCCGAGGCGTCGGGACCGACGAGCGCGAGGCCGGGTGCGACCGCGTCGATCGCACGCCGGTACGCCGAGACCTGCGCTTCGTAGTGTGCAAACGTCCATGGTTGGGTGCGGAACCCGTGGCGCGCGTACGTGTCAGGCTCGTTGCCAAGCTCGATGCCGGCGAGCCATGCGCCGAGTGCACGCTTGGCCGCAGCAGCCTCGCGCGCGGCCGCGCGCGGCTGGAAGTGCGCGAGCCCGATCGTGAGCAGCACGCGCCATCCGCTGCGCGCCGCGAGCACGCGCAGCTCGTCGAGCTGGTGCTCGTCGAGCCCCTGTGAAGCCCATGCGGGAAGCGGCGTGTGCGCGTCGGTCCACGCGACCTGCGTGTCCGACGTGACGCCGCCGAAGCGCAGCACGCCGGGCCCAAGCGAGCGCAGCAGCGCCACCAGGTTCCCCCGTTCGCCGTAGCGCGCGACTTGAGCGAGGCTCGCCGCCTCGAACGAGAGCCCGAGGAAGTCGCCGGGCACGCGCTTGCCCGGGCGAGCGAGATCGAAAGACACCGACATTGCGAACGGCCGAGCGGCGCGACGGGGGCTCTCACAGGATCCGTGGAGAGCCACGAGCGCCCAAAGCCCCCCGCCGGCTGAGCACGCAAATATGACTAACAGCGTCCAGCGGACAGACGGGCGAGCGTGCACGCCCTGGTAAACGCCGGCGGGCGCGGATGTGTGACGAGCGCCCTTCGACGGCCTCCAGCCTGGCTGCGGTGGCGTGATCCCGTGGTCACATTTCGCCGCGTCGTGTGTTTATTAAGGCGTGGACACTTCGCGTGAGCCCTCCGACGCTGTGCTGCTGGCCGAAACCGGGACGGACCCGGAGCGCTTTGCGTGCTTCTACCGCCGCTACGAGCAACTGGTGCTCGCGTATCTCCTGCGTCGCTGCGGCGATCCGGAGGTCGCAGCTGACCTGACAGCGGAGGTGTTCGCTTCGGCGCTGCGTTCCGCCGAGCGTTACCGGCCGCTCGGGCCGACTGCCGTGGCGTGGCTGCTGACGATCGCGAAACACACACTCGCGACGAGCCTGCGCCGCGGGCGCGTGGAAGCCGATGCGCGCCGGATGCTCGGGATCCGCGACTCGATGTCCTTCAACGATGAAGACCTCGAGCGGATCGAAACGCTCGCGTCGCTTGACGGGCAGGCATTGGAACTGTTGGACGAGCTGCCGCGCGACCAGCGCGACGCCGTTCGCGCGCATGTGCTCGACGAGCGCTCCTACCACGACATCGCTGGTGAGCTGGAGCTCTCGGAGCTGGTCGTGCGAAAGCGCGTGTCGCGCGGGCTGACGTCGCTCAGGCAGGGATTGGAGTGCGCACAATGACGATTCTCCCACAGGTCGAGCGGCAGCTCAAGGAAGCCGCCGAGCGCCGCGCCAAGTTCGGAGCGGAGCGGTTGGACGATCCTGCTTCTGTGCCCTCGCGTCCGCGCGCGCGCCGGCTTGTGCTCACACGGACGCGCGCCGGCGTGCTCGCGGGCGTCGCGCTCGCGGTCGTGCTCGCCCTGCTCGGCTTCGCGCTGGTGGGCGGCGAGGGAGCCCGCCAATTTAACGTCGCGGCCGCCGTCTACCGCGCGATAACCCCAGGGACAGGGGTGCGCTACGTGGTGACCGAACAGGAAGCGTGGTCCGGGCGCTATCACGACCACAACTACGTCCAGCGTTGGAGCACCCGCAGCCCCCGGCGCGAACGCGTCATCGTGCGCGAACAGCGCAGCCAGGGGCGCGAACACTCGTGGCTGGGCGAAAGCGCCGTGACGGTGGGAGGAACCTCCTGGGATTGGGGGAGCAACGAACCCGGCGTGGTGTTGCGGCAGAAGGGCGTCGCGATCCTCGACGACGAACTCGAGAGGATTCGCGCGGCCTACCGTTCCGGGCTTCTGCGGCCGATCGGGAAGAGTAGGCTGGACGGTCGCGAGGTCTACCGCCTGCGCGCTTCTCACCCGCACATGAAGGCCGGCGGAGCCCCTGATGAGCTGCTCGTCGACGCGAAGACGTTCGTTCCGGTCGAGGCGATCGACTACGCTCGCGGTCCTCACGGGCGCATGCGGCCGATCTTCGTGATGCGCTACCGAGTCTTCGAGGAACTGCCCGCCACTCCGGCGAACCTGGCGAAGTTGAACATGGCCCCGCACCGCGGCACACGAGTGATCACCCACCGCTGAGCCCCGCGCGTCCAGGCCTCTGTCGCAAATCCAGATGGGGCTGCTTCGTCGTGGCGGATGCTGCCGTGGCCTGGAACAGTCAGGCGCCCCGGCTAACTGCAGGTGTTTGGGAATGCTTCCCCTCGGACATTGCCGGCTCACAGTCGCCATACAGAAGCTCCGGCGCGGGATCAAGACCATTGGGCCACACAACTGTTCGTGCCTCGTCATCCACCCGGACTTGCCGAAAATATTGGGGGTCACGCAGGGGCTCCCCAAGCGATCCGCGAAGCAGGAAGGCACAGTCGACATAGCGCTCGACGCCGTCGTTGAACGCAACCCGCAGGCGATAGCCATCTAGCGGCTGGACACTGGTGACTCGGAGCATCATTGCTCCATGCTAGGGCAGAGGCGCAATCGCCGCTAGGGGCTCCAGTGCCTGGGCGCGCGCCCAGTTAACGGTGAGCTCCTCGGTATGGAGTCGTGCCCACGCCCGGACGAGTCGTAGTGCACGCGGTGGAAGCGACCCGTTGAGAACTCGCAGCGTGGCGAGCTCGATCTGAGCGACGTCGTCTCCGTACTGGGCGTGGAAGTGCGGCGGAGGATGATCAGGACGATACATCCAGATGACGATTCCGTAGAACGTGGCCAGGCGAGGCATCGCACCATTGTCGGCTGCAGCGCGGCGGACATGGCCGACTTCCAATCAGCGGGGATAGTCGTTGAACGAGGTCCGATGACCGCCCTGTGCGCGAGCACTCTGCTCCGGCACCTTGGCCTCGACAACGAAGAGCCGCTTGACCGAGCCCGATTCGATTAGCGCCCATGCCCGTCGTACGAGAACGGCGTACTAGAGCCAAATGGGCGCGGCGGGTTTCGAACCTGCGACCTCTCGCGTGTGAAGCGAGCGCTCTCCCACTGAGCTACGCGCCCTAGGCCCCTGAGTCTATTGGGCTTTTCTGGCGGCTGCCGTCCTCCAGACAGCTCAACCAGCCGCGACCGGCGTGAGCACCATCACCGGAATAACCCGTCCGGCCGTTTTCTGCTCGTACTCGGCGAACTGCGGCACGCGTGCCTTCTGTGCGTCGAACAGCCGGTCGCGCTCGGCCCCGGTCGCCTCGCTCGCAACAGCGTCGATCAGGTCGGCGCCGACCTCGATCTTGACGTTTGGGTTGGCCTTGAGGTTGTGGTACCAGTCCGGGTTGGTCGGCGCCCCGGCCTTGGAGGCGAATATGACGTAGCGCCCGTCGTCGGCCTGATAGGCGAGCGGGTTGATGCGACTCTGACCGGACTTGGCGCCGGTGTGGTGCAGGAGCAGCAGCGGCATACCCTCGAACATGCCGCCGACGCGCCCTTCGTTGGCGTGGAATTCATCGATGATCTTGGCGTTGAAGTCTTGCGGCGAAGTGGACATTGGGCTCCTGGGGATGTGGGCGGGTGGTGAGATGAGCACTGGCCACCAGTCTAGGGCTGGTATACGGCGACTGTTGGCTCTTGGAGTTGACGTCAGCCGGTTTCGGTGCGGAGTGGAATGGACGCTCGTTCGATAGTCGGCCGCGTTGGTCAAGGCTCGATCGATGCCGGACGAGGTACGCTTTGTACGCGCGCGCACGCGAAGACGTCGCGTTCGGGCCACGAGTGGTTGAGTCAAGTGGCCTGGCGCTACGCCGGTGCGTCCCGCAAACGCGGAGGTTTGATGCTGGGCCGAATCAAGACATCCAATCGTCCACTGCTGGGCCCGGTCGCGTTTGGAATCTCGCAGACCGAGCTCGGTGAGCGCGTGAGCGTGATCTCGATCGAAGGCGAGCTCGATCTCTTGACAGCGCCGCGCTTGAAGTGGATGCTCCTCGATTCGCTCACGGCTGGCCGAGACAGGCTCGTGGTCGACCTCTCGCTTGCCTCATTCATGGACTCGACGGCGCTCGGAGTGCTCCTGGGTGTGGAGCGGACGCTTGGGGTCAGCGCCTGTCTGGCAATCGTCTGCACGGCGCCCAACGTGCTGAAGATCTTCGAATTGGCTGGACTCGATGGCATGTTCGCGATCTATCCCACGCTTGACGAGGCGCTCGCGTACGCGCAGGACACGAAACGGCTCGGCGATCGCCAGAGTTAGCTGATGGTGAACTACCCGAGCAAGCCTCCGTCAACCGCTGCAAGACGCAGATCGGTGGCCGTGGCTGTGCTCGTAGGCTGCACGGTCGCTTTCTCGTGCGCGGCGGCGGCCTTGGCCCGGCCCGATCAGGGGAGGCCGACCGGTGCGGCCGACCACGGAGCTGCCGGCCAAACACCAGGCGGAGAATCGACCGAACAGGGCCAGGTCGGCGCTCGCGCCGGAACACCCGTGGACCGCCGACAGAGCTCCGGGAGCCGGGAAGAGATGAGCGCGGAGCCCCACGAATCGATGGTTCCCGGGGGCCTAGAACAGCAGGGGCCCGCGAGGGGGCAGCACAAGGGCACGGAACAACATTCAGGCGACCACGAACCGCAGGCTCCCGCGGGCAGCGGATCGCAGGGCTCCGCTGCCGAGGAACACCACGCCCAAAAACATGAACGGTCGGATCGCTCTGGAGGTCAAGGTCCGCCCGCCGAAAGCGGAGCGCCCGCCAATGACGGGAAGCCTGCTGGCGGAGCGCCTGCCATAGCCGGGGTGCCTGTCACAGGCGGGAACAGTGAACGGGATGATTCCGGCAAGCACAAAGGGCTCGAAGCGGCCGATCACAAGCGACACGCGCGAGGGCACCGCGAACAGGGAGGAGGTTCGGGCAGCGTACGACCGAGCGCCGTTGCCTCTCCCCAAACGGCAACCTCACCGGCGGCGAGGTTGCCGGCGATCGTCGGTGCATCTCAGCCGGTCTCGGATCCAGCGAGCCTGCAGCCGGTCCCCGTTGCGCCTGTCGCTGTGCCCGCGACCGCTGCATCGCCGACAGTCACACCGGCGCCAACAATCACACCGGCGCCAACAATCACACCGGCGCCGACGGTGGCACCGACGCCCCCTGCCGCGTCGCGGCCGGTGGTCACCGGTGCGATATCTCAGCCCAGTCGGCATGGCCGGCGCGCTTCTGTGCGCGCCGCGCGCGTCAAGGGTGCCCACGGTCGCGCGCCCTCGGTTGCCGCGCCCGTCGTGAGCACCGCCGCCGCGACTTCGGCGGCGACCAGCCCGAGGGCACGCCCACGCACACGGAGAGCAAGAGATGACGCGCGGGCAACTGCTCGCCCGTCGGCGATCGTGACGACGATCACCAAGATCGTCGGGGTGGTCCCGACCGGTTTGTGGATCCTCGTGGGTGCGCTGCTTGCGCTTGCCGGCGCGATGACGCTGCGCTCGCGCCTCGTCGGGCTGCGCGCCCGCCGACTCGAG
Source organism: Solirubrobacteraceae bacterium (assembly GCA_036266805.1). Taxonomy (GTDB): domain Bacteria; phylum Actinomycetota; class Thermoleophilia; order Solirubrobacterales; family Solirubrobacteraceae; genus Palsa-744. Next base: position 137,942 of record DATAXK010000017.1, on the reverse strand, counting down.
CGCCAGCGCGAGGAATTGGCCAAAGACGTCGGGCTGCTCCAGGCCGCGCTGCTTCCGCTCACGCCGGCGAGGCTGGGCCCCGTGGCCACGTCGACCGCATACCGGCCTGCCGATGGGCCCGCGGCCGGAGGAGACTTCTACGATCTGTTCGCGCTCGAGGACGGAACGCTGGCCGTGATCTTGGGCGATGTCTCAGGACATGGACGCCAGGCGTTGCCTCACACCGCGCTGATTCGCTTTACGCTGCGCGCCTATCTGGAGGCCGGCCTTTCCCCGCGCGAGGCATTGCAAACGACCGGAACTGTGCTGGATCGCCAGCTCGGCGGGTCGTTCGCGACGATCGTCGTGGCCACTTATCACCCACGCGATCGCCTGTTGGTCTATGCGTGCGCGGGGCATCCGCCGCCAATCGTTCAGGGGTCGAAGCCGATCGTCCCGCTCATCGTTCGCAGCGCCCCTCCGATCGGGGTCGGCATGCGGACCGGTACTCGCCAGACGGTGGTCTCGCTGCCCGGATCCTCACAAGTGTGCATGTACACGGACGGTCTCACGGAGGCCAGGATCGGCTCGGAGCTGTACGGCACCGAGCGGCTCGCTCGCGCGCTGGCCGAGCTCGGGTCTGATCCCACGGCGCCGGCCCTGCTAGAGCGCGTGAGCAAGCAGACCACCTCCCGTCCCGACGACATGGCGGCATGTCTGCTGTGCGTCGAGGGAGACACTCGTGCGCCGGCGGTGGTGCTCGAGGAGGCCGAGCTCGACCGCAAGGAGGCGACGAGCGAGCAAACCGAAGAGTTCCTGCTCGCGTGCGGGGTGGAGCGTGGTCGTGTCGGCGAATTGATGCGCTCGGCACAGTCCATCGCCGGCAGCGCCGGCACCGTGCTGGTGGAACTGCGTTTCGGCGAAGGGCCGCCCGAGGTCGTCTTGCGCCGCGATAACGTCGCGTTTCTCCACGCGTCCGACGCCCGGCGGCGAGCGAGGAGAGGGGCCTCGCGATGAGAGTCACCGTGGCGCTTGCCTCCGATGCGGCGATGGTCCTTGGCATCGCCTCGACAGCGATGCCGTTCGCGCGCACCCCCGAGGACGAGGCAGAGCGCTGGCTGCGGGTCCTGCGACTGAGCGGCGATGTGAGCGCCGCGCTGCAGACGCTCGGCGCCAGTGAGGGAAGGCCGTTTCAGGACCCCGAGGAGGGCGGCGATCGCGTGTACACGAGCGCGAGTGGCGCCGCGACCCACGACGCCGTGGAGCAGGTCACCGAGCAAGCCGCTCGGATTGCCAGCGAACGCGACTCCGCGGAGATCGGGACGACGGACGTGCTGATGGCTGTGATGTGCGTATATGGCGCCGTGTTCGATCGCGTGCTCCGGGCGCATGGTGTCGACCGCGACGATCTGATCGAGCAAGTCGGCGCCGGCAGTCTTTGAACCTGTCTCAAATGGGCGGTGCGGTTGGTGCGTCGATGGACCGCGATTGGCTGAGCGCCCGAACGAGAGGGCTAACCGTTCTTGGCGCCCCCGCCCGGATGTGGTTCGAGTCGCACCGCCTGGATCGAATAGGCCCCGGCCAGGGCGTTGACCTGGGCCTGCGTCAATGCTGCCCCGAACGCTTGCGGACCGCCGAGCTTTTCGTAGCCGCTCACCAGGCTCTTGCCGAGCAGGGACAGGTCGAAATGGGCGTCGTAGATGGCGTCGATGTAGAGCGGCGAGTTGGCTCGCTCGAAGCTTGCCTGTGCGGCGGCGCCTGCTCCCGTGGCTGTGGTGCTCGTCCCGGTGGAGCCGGCGCTTGAGATCGTCTGGATCGCCGCTTCGGTCAGATTCCAGCCGCGCTGAGCGAGCTGTTCGTAGTTCTCATAGATGCCGGCGATGCCGGAAGCAGGCCCTGTGAGCTTGCGTGCATTGGCCAGGAATGATGGTTCGGGAAGTGCCTTGGCACTCGTGTTCGCGGCGCTCGCCGCTGTGCGCAATCCGCTCCCAAGCGCTTCGGGCAAACCGCTGGCGATCGTGGGCCATGCCATACGCGAGGCGGCGACCTCGCGCTTTACCGCTGCCTCGAGTTCCCCCAACTGGCGTGACACCTGCTCGAACTTTGCGCGCTCGAGCGTCAGTTCACGGCTGCTCTGCGCGTGAGAGGACGAGCTGGAGCCGCAGCCTGCGATCAGCACGGCCGCGCCGATCAGCATCGTGACGCCCCAGAATCGCACCCTCGCGCCGTATGTGCTGCCGGCGGCGCGAGAAGTGTTGCTACGCAAAAAGCTCGTGCTGGGCGCTATGGCTCGCGTGGCGTGCTAGACGCCGAGCAGGTCCACCACGAACACGAGCGGCGCGTTCGCCGGGATCGTGGGCGGTGAGCCACGCTTGCCGTAGGCAAGTTCTGAAGGAATGATCAGCTCACGCCGTCCACCAACCTTCATGCCCGCCACTCCCTGATCCCAACCCGGGATGACCTGGCCCTTGCCGAGCGTGAACGTGAACGGTTCGTTGCGCTTCCACGAGGAGTCGAATTCTTTGCCGCCGTTGTAGAGCACGCCGACGTAGTTGACCGTCACCGAGTCGCCGGCCTTGGCTTCCGGCCCGGTGCCGACGATGAGTTCCTTGGTCACGAGCTTCGTCGGGGCGGCGCCGCTTGGCACCGTCACCGTGGGCTTCGTCGCAAGCGGCCCGCTGCTCGGTGTCTTGGCCGTGGAAGTCGGGGTCGTGGGCGTGCTGCTCGTCGGCGTCGTTTCGCCTGTGACATGTGGGACAGAGTTGACGTCGGACTCGTTGCCGACTGTGATCGAGCTCGATCCGCTGGAGCTGCCGCAGCCGGCGATCAGGGCGGCCGTGCCGAGCGTCGCCAACGTGAGCCCGAGGCGCGTGCGCCCGGGAAGCTTGGGGTGGTGGAAGTAATTGAAGTTCATAACGGTTGGGCAGCCTAACGTATCGGGACGACCGGTGTTGCAACCGCTCGTGCCGTGCGTCGACGCGCGGTTGTGCGCCGAGATCGTACTCGTCGCGTCCGCGCGCCGGTCCGCACCGGTCTGCCTGCACCGGCTTCGCGCTAGGATCGCCCATGGACCGTGCTAGGCGGGGATGTAGCGGCGCCCTGAATCCGCAATCCGCTCTAGCGGGGCTGAACTCCCCTTCGAGGGGTTTCGCTCCGGTCGCTCCGCCGCTTTGGAGCGTCGATGGCTCGGGTCCCGCGCGGTGTCGGCTCGTGAACCAGGTCAGGTCCGGAAGGAAGCAGCCTTAAGCGAACCCCGGCAGGCGCAGCGGGAGCACCCGATCCGGAGTCCCGGGCGGCGATCAGGCGATTGGAGGCGGGAGTCTCGACAAGGGGTGCACGGTCCATTTTTTTGGATGGATTTGGCGTGCCCGCTGGTGACAGTGTGCGTATACCAACCACGAGCGGTTTGTGCGCATTCCGAGCAGGGTGGGCGTGCCGGCCGATCGCAGTGTGCGTATACCAACCACGAGTTGCCTGTGCATGTCCCGAGCAAAGGGCAGGCGTGCCGGCTAGTGACAGTGCGCGAATACCAGCCACGAGCTGTTTGCCTTGGTCTCCAGGAAGCCGGGAGGGATCGACACGGGCAGGTGTGGATCCTTCTTATCGAGGATGTAGTCCTTTTCGATTTCGACGCTCGCAGGATCGGCGTAGCTTCCGTATTCCTGTTGTTTGGCTTCGGTACGCGTGGCTTCGGCGCTGACGATCAGGCCGGGGCGCGCTTTCAGGTAGAGCGCCAGCAGCGGGATCGGCGCATGGTTGGGCACGCCCACAGGCCCGCACTTCAGCGCGATCGCTTTGTTGTGCACCATCGCCAGCAGGTCGTCCTGAATGCTTTCCTGGCGGGCCAGGTCGCGCAGTTGGTCGTGGGCTGAGCGCACTTGGCCCGGGAGCGTCGCCAGCAGCGCCACGAGCACGACGGCGCCGGCCGCCATCCAAGGCAGGCGGCGCTTGTCGCCCTTGGGCAAGGCGCTCCAGCCGAACACGCCGGCACCGCAGAACAGGCACAGGATCGCCGAGGCCAGGAACGCGTAGCGTGTGTCGATCGGCAGGCCGACGGTTGCCATTGCGGCGAACACGACCACGGCAAGCACCCCAGCGGCGGCGGCGAGCCGGGCTCGCTTGCCCAGCCAGGCAAGCGACAGAACCGCGCCGAGCGCGGCGCCGAGCAGCGGGACGGGCCGTAGGATCTCGCCGATGCGCCTTGGTATGTACTCGGGCACCTTGGCGATGCCGGTCTCCCGTCCAAGTATTTCCGCGGTGTGTTTGGTGTTGGTCAGGGACCACATCGCGTTGCCGGTGATGAGCAGGTCGCTCAATACCCAGATCAGGGGTGCGGCCAGCGCAAGCAGCGCGAGCTGGGCGAGTTGCCGATGCGTGCGCTCGGGCGTGGAGCGGGCCGAGTAGACGACCAGCACGACCCAATAAATCCCAGAAAAAAACCATGCTTCAGGGCGCAGCAAGCCTGCCAGCCCCAGCAGCACGAGCACGGGTGCTCCCGCGCGAGGCCTGCGCGTCTCCACGAGCAGTGCGCTCAGCACCAACAGCATGTAAGGGACGTCCACGTAAGCGCGGACCCCGTAGGAGAGCACTTCTCCGCGCGTCAGCAGGATCAGGGCCGCCACGATGCCGGCGGCGCGCCCGAACCACTCGCTGCCCAGTCGATAGACGATCCAACCGCACGCCGACAGCGCGAGAAAGGCAAGCGCCACCGTGATCGCGGTGGTCGCGCTCGCGCCGAGCGGAGCCAGCGGTATGCCGAGCAGCTCGACCAGCGGGTGCGGCGTGGGGGCGATCGGCAGGCCGTATTCGGGCGTTTCCCCGCGCGTCAGCTGCTGGCCCCAGACGAGGCCGTACAGCGTGTCGTAGTTGACGAAGCCGACGCCCGCGATCAGCCACAACGCCAACGCGCCCACGAGGATCGCAAGCGTTGCCGGCGCCCAGCGCGGGAGGCGCCGTCGAATGTCCGCCAGAGTGCGATGCTCCGCGCGCGCGGGGGGGGCATCGTCTGTTTTTGCGACTCCGTCCCCCGCCGTGGTCGCGAGCGTCGCTGCAACCCGGCGGGCCAAGTCCCCAATTTTCCAAGCCCCCCCGCGCGCGCGGGGGCAGGTCGTTTCGACGGTGCCGGCCACAGGGACGCACGCTATCGGAGGGGCGTGCGGGCGGGGGTAGACTGGCCTCGATGGCTGCCGCCCAATCCCTGTATCGCAAACACCGCCCACGCTCGTTTGCCGACGTCGTCGGCCAGGAGCCGGTGGTGCGCACCTTGCGCCACGCCGTCGAACGAGACAATGTGCACCACGCCTATCTGTTCGTGGGCTCGCGTGGCACAGGCAAGACCTCGATGGCCAAGATCCTCGCCTCCTGCCTGAACTGCGAGCGCGGGCCGACCGTCGAGCCGTGCGGGCAGTGCGACTCGTGCCGCTCGATCGCCTCGGCTACCTCGCTCGACGTGATCGAGATGGACGCTGCCTCCAACAACTCGGTCGACGACATCCGCGAACTGCGCGAGTCGGTCGTGTTCGCGCCGGTCTCCGGGCGCCACAAGGTCTACATCCTGGATGAGGCGCACATGCTCTCCCAGGCAGCTTGGAACGCGTTCCTGAAGACGCTGGAGGAGCCCCCGCCGCACACGGTCTTCGTGCTCGCCACGACCGAGGCGGCCAAGGTGCCGGCCACCGTCGTCGACCGCTGCCACCGCTTCGATTTCCACCGCCCGACTGTCGAGCAGATCGCAAGCGTGCTCTCTCGCGCCGCCGCCTCCGAGTCGATCGAGATTCCCCCGGAGGCCATGGCAGCGATCGCGCGCTCAGCGACCGGCAGCTTCCGTGACGCGCTTGGCACGCTCGAGCAACTGGTCACCTACAGCGGCACGCAAATCGAGCTCGCCGATGTGCTGGCCGTGCTCGGCGTCGCCGACGAGCAACTGCTCTCCGATGCCTTTGACGCGGTCCAGTCCGGCGATGCGCGTGCGGCGCTGCATGCGGTGGCGCGCTGCGCCGAGGGCGGTCGCGATGCGGGCTCGTTCACGCGCGATCTCGAGGCTCGTGCCCGCGATCTGCTGGTTGTGCAGACGCTGGGTGAGGTGCCCTCGGAGCTGTCGCTCACTCCTGAGATCGATGAGCGGCTGCGGGACCAGGCACAGCGTGTGGGCAGTGCCGAGGTGGTGCGGATGCTCGACCTCCTTGGCGCGGCGATGGAGGCCACGCGCGCCGGCGCCGACCCACGCACGCAGTTGGAGCTGGCGCTGGTCAAGGCCGCTTCACCACAGGTGGATGGCTCCGCGCGCGCATTGCTAGCGCGCATCGAGCGGCTCGAACATGCCTTGGCGGGCACTTCAAATGGCCAGGGGCTAGCCGTACCGGTGTCGGCCGCGTCCGTGGTGCCTGTGCCGTCGGGCGCGCCTGTGCCGTCGGCCGTGCCCGTGGAGCCTGAGCCCGTTGTTCCCATCGAGTCATCCACTCCACCGCCAGAGGTCGTGGACGAGCCCCACCTCAACGGCGACCTCGACTCGCTGTGGGCCGCCGCGCACGAGTCGGTTCGCGCCGAGCATGGCCTGCTTGGCGCCGTCCTCAGCGAGGCCACGCCTGTGATCCTGACCGAGCAAGAGCTCACGCTCGCCTTCCCGACTACTGCTGCTTTTCACAAGCGCAAGGCTGAGGACTCGGCCAACCGCTCCGTCTTGATCGAGACGCTGCGCCGCCTCACAGGTCGTCACTACCGTCTTGAGTTCGAGCTGCGCGAGGACCTCCCAGAGGATGCGGGCGGCAATGGCGCGCCCCCCAGCGAGGAGGAGGTCATGTCGCGCTTGATGGCAGAGCTCGACGCCGAGGAGCTCCCGGCAGATTGGCTTCAACAGCAGAAAGGCGGCGACTAGTGCCCCCAAAGCAGCAGCGTCCGAACATGCAGCAGATGCTCAAGCAGGTCCAGAAGATGCAGCAAGACATGGAGCTGGCCCAGCAGGAGCTTGCCCACGAGACGGTTGAGGCCTCCGCCGGCGGAGGCATGGTGACGGTTGTGGTCTCCGGCGAGCTCGAGCTGCGCTCGGTGAAGATCGATCCAGCGGCTGTGGACCCAGAGGACGTGGACATGCTCTGCGACCTGGTGCTCGCTGCCACAAACCAAGCGTTGCGCTCAGCCCAGGAGTTGGCTGCCAGCAAGATGGGCGCGGTCACCGGCGGCTTGGATCCCGGCGCGCTCGGCGGGCTCGGCCTCCCGGGGCTCTAGTCCCAAGTTGAACTCGTTCGCTCCCCCAATCCAACGGCTTGTCACCGAGCTCTCCAAGCTCCCGGGCATCGGCAACCGCACCGCCCAGCGGTTGGCCTTCCACATCTTGCGCGCCTCCGAGCAGGACGCGCTTGGCCTTGCCGAGGCGATCAAGGAAGTCAAGGAAAAGGTGGGTCTATGTGAGGTCTGCTTCAACCTCGCCGACGAACCTCGCTGTCGTATCTGCCAGGACACGCGTCGTGACGCAAGCGTCATCTGTGTCGTCGAGGAGCCGAGCGATGTGATCCCGATGGAGCGCACGCACGAATTTCAAGGTCTCTACCACGTGCTCGGGGGAGCTTTGTCTCCGATTGACGGCGTCGAGCCCGAGGATTTGAAGATCGACGAGCTCTACGCCCGCGTCGTGGACGGCGAGTCCGCGGTGCGCGAGGTCGTGCTCGCGACGAATCCGACGACCACGGGTGAGGCGACAGCGCTGCACATCGCCGAGGAGCTTCGCCATCGTGCGCAGCAGTTGACGATCACCCGGCTTGCCTCCGGACTGCCTGTCGGCTCGGACTTGGAGTACGCCGACGAGGTCACGCTGGGCAAGGCTCTTTCGGGACGCCGCTCTCTGTAGCCTCAAAACATGCCCGAGATCGTGGTCATGAAGTTCGGCGGCACCTCCGTGGCCGACGCCGAGCGCATCAAGCGCGCTGCTACGCGCATCGTCGCAAAGCGCGAGGCCGGCAATAGCGTCGTGGTGGTGCTGTCCGCGCGCGGCAAGACGACCGACGAGCTGATCTCGATGGCCGAGGAGGTCTCCGAAAAACCAGATCCACGCGAGATGGACATGCTGCTCTCGACCGGAGAGCGCATCTCCTGCGCGCTGTGCGCGATGGCGATCGACGACCTTGGCCACCGCGCGATCTCCTTGACGGGCTCGCAGGCGGGGATCGTCACCGACGAGTCGCACACCAAGGCGCGCATCATCGACGTGCGCGCCGAGCGCATCCTCTCCGCGCTGGCCGAGGACCGGATCGTGCTTGTCGCGGGCTTCCAAGGCGTCTCGACCTCCTCCAGCGACGTCACCACGCTCGGCCGTGGTGGCTCTGACACGACCGCGGTGGCGCTCGCGGCCGCGGTCGGCGCCGAGGTGTGCGAAATCTATACCGACGTTCCGGGCGTATTCAGCGCCGATCCACGAATTGTCCCCGACGCGCGCAAGCTGGCGAGCGTCTCCTTCGAGGAGATGCTCGAGATGGCCGCCTCCGGGGCTGGGGTCTTGCAACTTCGCTCGGTCGAGTACGCCCGCAACTATGGGGTGCGCATCCACTGCCGCTCATCATTCGAAGACAGCCCCGGCACCGTCGTGGTGTCGGAAGGAGAGAACATGGAGAAGCCACTCATCACCGCTGTCACCCATTCGACGGCAGAGGCGCGGGTCACCCTCGTGGGCGTGCCCGACGAGCCGGGCGCCGCCGCGCGCATCTTCGAGACGTTGGCAGAGGCCAACGTCAACGTTGACATGATCGATCAGAACGTGCCGACCTCGGCCGGCGGCAAGGCCGAGATCTCCTTCACCGTGCCCCACGAAGACCTGAGTGTCGCGACGGGCGCACTCGAAGCGATGAGCGGCGGCATCTGCGAGCGGATGGTCACCCAGCGCGAGATGGGCAAGGTCTCGATCGTCGGTGCCGGCATGCGCTCGCACCCGGGCGTCGCCGCCAAGGTCTTCAGCGTGCTCGCGGAAGAGGGCATCAACATCGAGATGATCTCAACCTCGCCGATCAAGATCTCCTGTGTGATTGCTCGCGAGTGTGTCGAGCGGGCCGTGCAGGCTTTGCACAGCGCGTTCGAGCTCTCCGGGGAGGGAACGATCAGCAAAGAGGAGCCCTTCAGGGCGCGCACTGCCTGAGGCCTCTGAGTGGTTCCAAACCCGCTCATTCGAATACAATCTTCTCATCCGAAACAGTTAACGGCGGTCGGTGTCCAGGCCGCTTTGGACAAATGTCGGGATGGGTGGTTTTAACTCCACTCATCTGAATACAAACCTCCTCATCCAAATAGTGAAAATGGCCCTTGACATTCGTGCCTGGCACGGCTAGCGTGCGGCCGTCAGCGTAGATAAAGACGGAAACTGGGAAAAACTACGACGAGCACACTCGGCTAAGGCGAAGGCACCGGCACGAATCGCTTGTGACTGGAGGGATCCGGTCATCGTGCCGGCTCATATTTTCAACACGCGTCAAGGGAGACAACGTTGGAGTCGGTCAGCAGTCAGGTGGAGCACGCGCCCGCCGCTCAGGTGGAATTCGAGGGGTCGCTCTCCACCGGTCCCTGGGGACTGGGACGGCGCATCGGCGGGCTACCGATTCTCGAGACGCGCGGGCCAGCCGCAAGCACGCTGCGCGACTCGCTCTTTCGCAGACTGTTGTTCGCGGGAGACGTGCTCGCGATCCTGGGTGCGTTCGCGCTCGCGATCGAGCTTTCCGGGGGACGACTGCACCTGATTGGGGTGTGCCTAGCGGGTTTGCCGCTGATCGTGCTCGGCGCGAAGCTGTTCGGTCTGTACGACCGCGACGATGCGGTCATACGCAAGACGACGCTCGACGAGGCGCCCAAGCTCTTTCAGTTGGCCACGCTGTGTGCGCTCGGAGCTTGGCTGGCGGGGGGCCGGCTCGGCTACGGGGTGTTCACTCGCGACGACGTTCTCTTCCTGTGGGTGGCACTCGTGGTTCTCCTGGTGGTGGCGCGCTGTGGCGCACGGGCGCTCGCCCTGCGCGTGGCGCCGATCGAGCGATGCCTGTTCATCGGCAGCACAGCCTCGGAAAAGACGATCCGCTCGAGGATGGCGGCCCACGGCGGTGTCAGAGCCGAGGTCGTGGCTCACGTCGATCTGCACGAGATCGCGCCATGGTCGACGGACGCTTTCACTGACGACAAGCTCGAGCAGATACGTGACCTGGCCAGAGGGCTCGACGTGCACCGTGCGATCGTCGCGCCCTCGAGTGGGGAAGCCGGCGAGATGCTCGATCTCGTCAGGACCCTGAAAGCGGTCGGTATTCGCGTGAGCGTCGTGCCAATGCTCCTGCAGGTGATCGGTTCCTCTGTCGAGTTCGACGACCTGCACGGGGTGACGCTCATGGGTGTACGTCGCTTCGACCTCACGCGCTCCTCGGAGATGGTCAAGCGTGCCTTCGATCTTGCGGGTGCCTCGCTCGGTTTGCTGGCGGTCGCTCCGCTGATGATCGCCGTCGCGATTGCCATCAAGCTCGACAGCCAGGGGCCGGTGTTCTTCCGTCAGTTACGCGTCGGCCGCGACGAAAAGCGTTTTGGCTTGTTCAAGTTTCGTACGATGGTGCCCGACGCCGAGCAGCTCAAGCACACGCTCACCGATCGTAACGAAGCTCAGGAGGGCCTGTTCAAGATCGCCGAGGACCCTCGCGTGACGCGGGTTGGGAGCTTTCTGAGACGTACCTCGCTCGATGAGCTGCCGCAGCTGTTCAACGTGCTGCGCGGCGAGATGAGCCTCGTCGGACCGCGCCCCTTGATCGACGATGAGGATCGGCGCATAGAGGGCTGGTCGCGCCGTCGCCTGGCTTTGCATCCCGGTATCACCGGTCACTGGCAGATCCTCGGGCCGGCCAGGGTGTCCTTGCGAGAAATGGTCGCGATCGACTACTTGTACGTCGCCAATTGGTCGCTATGGACCGACGTAAAGATCCTCTTGCGCACCGTGCCGCACGTGCTCTGCCGTCGCGGGCTTTGAGCTCGACGCCGCGGGCGTCGCGTCCATGACCTCGCCGATCGCCTGCTCGAAGGAGGAGCGCTCGGCGTCACGGTCGGCGTCGAGCAGGTGAGGGGAGCGCTCCCAGGACTCAGGCCCGGTGCGCTGGCGGCGAACGATCGCGAGGCGCAGCACAAGCGCTGCCAGCGCGGCAAACCAGACAATCACGAGGGCGGAGACGATCATGGGCTTGGAAATCCTATTTCGTGTGCTCGGGGCAATTCCTTGGGACTGCCCTAAAGGGACCACATGAGGTTGCCCTTTAGGTACTACAACCTACTGCCCCTTAAGTCGGACGTCTGCATAGGCTACGTGATCGTCTGTGGTCCCAATCAACAAATGGCTATGTCGAGGAGTGTGTCTGCATACGCTCGGCAGACACACTCCCACGAATAGCTCTCACGGACGAGCGAGCGGCCTCGCTCGGCCATGGCTCGCTGCAGCTCGGGAGACTCCGCGACGGTATGGATTCGATCGGCGAGCACCTGTGGGCTCTTGGAGAACCAGTGCCGCGAGTCGGGCAGGACCTCCTTGTTGAACGGCGTCTCCAGCACAAGCGTTGGCGCTCCGGCACCAAGCGCTTGGAGGAGAGCAGGATTCGTGCCGCCAACCGAGTGACCGTGAACATATACAGAGCTGTGAGCCCACAGCTGGGTGAGTAGTCGCTGGTCTTCGACGTGGCCGAGCCACGAAAGACGCCCTTGGCCTTGCAGCGCATGCAGACGTGCCTCTATGGGAGAGTCGAAGTTTGCGCTACCCACTATGACTGCTCGTGGTGCGCGCTCGCCCAGTAGCTCTAGCGCGTCAAGCGTGAGCTCGATGTTGTTCTCGGGGGCCAGTCGTGCCACGACCAACAGGTAGGGCTCCTGAATGCCGGCCTCTTCCAGAGCATCGCGAGGCAGCTCGTTAAAGACGGGAGCGCCGTAGGGGATGAAGATCGAGTCGCGCCCAAACATCTCCTTCCATATTGCGCCGATCGCGCGGGAGTCGCAGATCAGCGCGTCGGCATTGTGGGCGGTCATCCAGGCGCCGGCGCGAAAGGTCGCGCGCCCGATGCGGCTCCACTTGCCCCGCTCCCACTCTATGCCGTCCGTATTGACGGCAAACGGCGTGCGCGCGGCGCGTAGCGCGGGAAACCAAAACCCATTGGCGATGTTGAGCACAAGGATCGAATCGAAGCGGCGGAAGCTCGCGTCGAGAGTTGCCGTAAGGCCGAAGCTCAGGGTCGAAAGCGACTTGCTGTCGTAACCGGGCGTCGCGATGCAGCGCACCTGCTCTGTCCTCCAGACACGGCGTCCGTGCTCGCGAGTGCGACAGTAGACACTGACGTCGTGGCCCGCCGCAACCAGATGAGGAGCGAGGTGACGCACGAGCGTCTCATAGCCACCGTAGGTGCTTGGAAAGCCGCGGCTGCCAAGGATCGCGAAGTTCATGCGCCGATCGCGATCAAGCTAGACGCAGGCCTCGGAGAGGGCGGCTCGCCACGCGAGCTCGCGGGCCGCCGAAGTGCATCGGGTGCTCACCGGCGCCTCGGCGCGCGGAGCGAGGCGAAGCGTAGGATCGCGAGCCACACGGACGAGCGCTTGGCTCAGTGCAGGCACGTCGTTTGCCGGGACGGTTATGCCTTCGACCATGGTCGTAGCCTCAACCAGTCCTCCGAGGTTTGAGGCAACGACTCGTCGTCCGGCCGCCCACGCCTCCAGTGCCACGACTCCAAAGGGCTCCGGCCTGTTGGTGGGAACCAGGACCACGTCGCATCGCTCGAGAAATCCGCGCGTGTCGGCCACCTCGCCGCCGTAGCGAGCCCAAGGGCGATCCTCGATGAGGGCAAGCAGATCGGCTAGATGGTGCTCCTGCCCGGGGAAGGAGCCTCCCACGAGAGCGATCTCCGCCTCGACCCCCAGGTCGCGCGCCCCCTGTGTCGCCAAGACCGCATCGAGGTGGCCCTTGTGCCCGTTGACGCGACCCATCAAGAGAATCTGGAGAGCGTCGGTGTCTGTAGCGGGCCGCGGGATCGGCTCATATGGAGGAGCCACAGGGTAGGCAAGATGCGCTTTGCGCAGAGGAACATCGCCTGTGATCCACCTGCGCGTGGCTTCGCTGTTCACCATCAGGCTGTGCGACAAAACGGATGTGCCGGCCGCCAGCAGGCGTCCAACTGCTCCCAGTAGGATCTCGTGCACCGAACAGATCACGCGCCGGCGTCGCGCGCGGAGCGTGGGCAGATAGCCCGCCAGCGCGACGGTCCACAGCACGATGACGTCCGCATTCTGACTTGCCGCGGGTAGACGCAAGGGCATTCGCAGTCCGGCGGCTCCGCTCACCCGCCTGAGCACGCTCAGCGGCTCGATGCTCAGCTGTGCGCCCAGCTCCACGAGCATTTCCGTCAGTGGCCCTTCCTCGGGGAGCGTTACCGAAACGCTGTGGCCCATTCCCAATAGCAGCTCCACATCTTGGGCGAGAACGCGACTGGCGCCATACAGGTCGTTGCTGCCATGTAGGAAGGCAAGGCGCACCGAGCTCAGCCCAATCCGAGGCCGGGCGAGATGGCCCTGGCGATAGTGTGCGCAAATCGATCGACCGTAAGCTGACTGGCGGCCGTCAGCGCAGCTGAGCTTGCATGGACATAGTGCTTGCGGTCAAGCAGCGCGCAAATCTCCAAGGCGTAGCTCTCCGGGTCCCCTGGCGCCGCTACCGCTTTCGGGGCGATCTCGCTAAGCGCCCCCAAACCTGAATGCACCGCTGGAATTCCGAGCGAGGCAACCTCTCCCACGGGCAGACCGTACCCCTCCATCTCAGATGGCTGCAGCAGCACCCAGGTCTGCCGGTAGACACGTTCGAGCTCGGCCTGTGCGACGCCAACCCTGCGCGAAGTCCACTGTTTGCTCGGGTCGGCCTCGTCTAGCGCATCCATGACCGTGCGCTCGGATCGTCCCCGCGGCCCAAGCACGGTTAGCAGCAGATCCTCGCCTGAGCGCTCCCGAGCGATCCTGACGGCAGCAATGCCCGTGACCTGACGCTTGTGCGGTTCCGTCGCTCCAACCATCAGGATGTGCCTGGGTTCGGGCTCGGGTTCGGGTTGCGGACCGCTTACCTTCAGCGGCCAGGGCGCGACCATGACGGGTGGCGCTTCCGGCCATCTTGCCTTCAAGCGTCCCTCCGTGAAGTGAGAGGGAACCAGCACAACGTCGGCGTCACGGACGCTGATGCCAAAAAGCGCCCGCGCGTAACCTGCGTAGGCTCGATCGAACAGATCGGGCCTATCCAGGACCATCGTGTCGTGCAACACCAGCACGTGGCGCTGGTGCCCGGAGGATCGCCCGATATTGCAAGGGGAAATCAGCACATCGGCCGACGAAGACTTACGCGCGGCCGAATACAGATCCCACGATGCTTGAGCGGCAGCGTTCCAGATGCGGCTCCGCCGTAGGCAATGCTCAGGGCAGGTCTGCAACACCTCGACATCCGTCAGCGCGCGGAGCGACGCCAGAAGGTGCCCAAGGCCGCGGCTGCTGCCGGAAATGCCCCGGCCCGCTATCGCGCAGTTCACTGCAACCTGCATCCAGCCAACCCGTACGCCTTGGCGAGACCGGCAACAAAGCCGGCCTGTGAGAATTGCGCGGCCTGTGCACGTCCTCGCGATTGCAGCTCGGCGCGAAGCGAATCGTCCCGGCTCACACTCACACACGCTTCGACCAGGTCTCTTCGAGTGGCCTCGGCACGCGCGTCCTCGCGCATGGCGGCGCTCCAATGGCCCGCGCGCTCATCGACAAGAATGCCGCCGTCTTTGACGATCTCCGTGACGGCGGTATTCGAGGTAGCAACAACGGCCGCGCCCGCGGCCATCGCCTCCAACGGAGGCAGGCCCTGCCCCTCGTATGCCGAGAAGTACAGGAAACACCTGGCGCCGCTCAGGAGCCGAGCAAGCTCCTCGTCGGTCACTCGGCCAAGGCCACTGGCATCGCCGACCGAGGATGACGGCGTGTCGGTACCGGCTCCCACCACTACGAGACTGAGGCCGGCACGCGCGAGGTCCTTCGCCAGCGGAGCTATCCAATTGCCGCGCTTTCGCGTATCGCGGGTAGCCATGTCCACAAGCGAGATCACGTAGTTCTCGGGGAGATCGGGTCGTCTCTGGGTCTCGCTCTTCACCTGAAATGCGGCGGCGGGAAAAAGGGGTGCCACGATCACTCGTTCGGGATCGATTTGAAAGCGCTCCACTATTCGCTCCGCTGTAAAGCCGGATATCGTGAGGACAGCCTGCGTCCGCGCCGCTTGCGAATAGAAGAAGCTGGTCTTGATCCCGGTTTGGCTATACCCCGCCATATCCATGGGTATCAGATCCAGAATGGAGGCCACCGTCGGAGATATCGAAGGGCTCCACGCCAGCGGATTGGTCACATGGAAAACGTCCCGCCGGTGAACGAGCGCGAGCAGCGATCGCTCTATCAAGTCTGAGAACTCGGCGGCACGGTGCTCGCGTGTGCGCACGCGAAGCTCTGTGACGTGCAGTCCCAACGCGCGAGCGCCCTCCAGGCAAGCTCGCGCATACCGTCCAAGGCCTCTCTCCTGACCCGGACGCGTGAGCGCGGTCGTCTCCAGCAGCAGCCTTGGGGGCATCAGCGGTTAGCCCACTCCCGTAGCCACGGGACCTCGGAGTCGAGCAGATCGCGGAGGGTCTCGCTGTCGTGCCGAAAGTGAGCGATGAGCTTTTGCCGGGTAGCTGCCGGCATGTCCTCGGGGACCGCGTCGCGTCGGGCGTTCCACAGCTGGATGCGATATGCGGCCACGCTATAGGCGCGGCCGACGGCTCTGTGGAGGCGTACCGGCAGGGCCTGCCAAAGCGCGCGCGCCGGACGAATACGCGCAAGGCGCGTCTTCCATACAAACAGGTTGAGTCCCGGAATACGCTGCTTGGCAGCCCCCGCGAGATAGCGAGTATTCAAGTTCTCAGGCACGAAGTCAGGCGCGACGCCGACAAAGCCAAAGACCTTGGCGAGAGCCTCGGTAGGCCGTTGCTCGAGCTCGCCTGAGAAGACCAGCATGAGCTGCTCGCGCGGAAACACTCGCAGGAACCCCGCGAGGATTCTGGCGTACTCTCCGATCACGACGTAACCGTCGGTGCCGGTGTGCCCGCTACGTGCGCGTTCGAGTGCCCCGGGCGCCAAAAGTTGATCCACGGCCTCGTCGAACGAGCGCGACTCGATTCGACTCAGGGCTGCCATGCGATAGTGCGAGTAAGCGCGGTCAACCGGATCGCGCAGTACGCACACCAGCTTGACCTCGGAAAAGAGTCGCTTGATCCGCGCGGGTATGACGTCCTCGGGTGGCAGCTTCTGCCCCGAGTCTGGTTGCAGGTCGTCGCGATCGCCATGTTCGAGGTCTTTGTGAGGAGCTCCGGCCATGTATTGGGCGGTCGCCTCTCCACATATGGCCCCTGGTGGCGCGCCCGCCGTCATAAGGGCCAGGTACCAGTCTCGTCCACGGCTGTATGCGCGATCTGAGTTAAAGAAGTAAACCTCCTTCTCCGCCGGCATGTGTATCTGAGGATGACGTCTCATGTACTCGAACAGAGACGTGGTCCCAGCCTTTTGGGCGCCGATGATGAGAAAATCGATGTCAGGCATGTCGATCTGCCGGTATCGGGTGCGCTTGTCCGGCGCCGCTCAAGTGACCGACCCGGCTAGCGATAGGCGACGGAATGCGGTGACATTTATCCCGAGTCGGCGACGAGCGACGACGACGAGGATCGTGTTCCACAGCACGAGGCTCGACGAGAAAGCTATCGCGCCACCGGTGACGCCCAGTGGCCGGGCGAGCAGCACGGCCAGCACCACGTTGGCCACCAGGCCCGCGGCGACGCCCCTTACGGCGATCCGCTCTTGACCGGTCATCATCAGCACATTTCCGGACGGTCCCGCGGCCGCGTTGACGAGTTGGCCGAGGGCCAGGATCATCAGCGCTGTAGTGCCCGAATGGAAGCCTGAGCCGAAGAGGCCGAGGTAGGCCCCGGGGAAGGCGATGAATGCGATCGCGACAGGGATGGAGACGACAAGCCCCGCCCGGGCCATGTGTTCGGTCGTGTGCTCCAGACCTTGGTGGTCCTTGCGCGCGTACAGTCGAGCGACCGCCGGGGCGAGTGGCATGTTGGCCGCGTACAACAGCACGACTATCAGTTCGGCGCCGCGCTGGACGACGCTGTAGACACCGGCTGTACGGGCCCCGTCAAGTGTCCCGACCACCAGCGTGACCGAATACGCGTTGGCCATCCACACCCCGGAGATCAGCATCATCGGCAAAGACGCGCGTAGCCACTCCCTCGTCTGGAACTCCGGTTTGACCGAGCGTAGAACGGCGGGGAGTGCGCGCCTGAGCAGTACCGCCCCGACGAGGAAGGCCACCGCCACACCGGTTACATTCGCGGCGAGCGCGGTTGTCGGTGTCAGCGCGTGGTCTCCGACGAGCTCGAGCGCGAGGACCCCCGCGATGATGGCCACCGGTCTGATCAGATACTCGGGAAGCTGTCCGCTGACGACACGACCGAAAGCCTGCATAGCGCCCTGGCGCAACAGCGTGAGCGCCGTTATCGGGACGAGCGCCATGGCGACGCAGAATGGGCCGCGAAACGACGGCGAGAGCCACGCCAGCCCTGCAAGCGTCCCGCATACGGCGATCGTCGTCGAGGTGAGCAAGACCAGTTGATTGGTGCGATGGAGCAGACCCTTCATCAGGGACCAATTCTCTTGGACCTCATAGACCGCGATGCCGCGCACCAGAAACCGATCCAAGCCGAGGATGGCCGGCGTGATCAGAAACATCGACCAGGCGAATGCAAGCGCGTAGCGCCCGTAACCGACGCTGCCGAGAAATCGTGCCAGCAGGACGGCCAGCACAAAGCCCATGAGGTTGGAAGCGCCTTGCAGAACCGCCGTCGCGGAGGCGCTCAGCAGCATCGGCTTGATGGCCGGTCTGGTCGAGCCGGCTGTGCTTACCGCGATCGGCTTCGACGGTTGCGGCGCTGGGTCGGCGACTGGAATCTCGGGCCTGGCCACGTCGGCCTCACTCGCCTGGGCCGGCTTCATCGCACACCCGCGGCGACGGTGGCACGAGTGCTCACTGCCGGGTTGCCAAGAGCCGAGTATGCCTCTCGTACCGGCACGGCGACTGGAACAGTCTCACGTCGTCGCGCCGCCAACACGCCCAGCGCGACGATGACCCAGGTAGAGCCAAGCCAAAATGGGCTGGTCGCCAGGGATGCGACGACGTAGACAACCAATAGCCCGAGCGCCCTTGCGGGCGACGCAAGTCGAAATGGCCGCAGCGTGAAAAAGGCGTATAGCAATAGGAGGATTGCCACGATGCCACCGTCATAGACCAGCTCCAAAGGCAAAACACCCAGGTATCCCGATACATCCTGGTCGGGCCTTGTGTAATCGAGGTGACGCTGACCAAAGGAATTGGCCCCCAGCCCGAGAACCCAATTGAAGTCGGCCATGTCTTTCAGGGCTTCCGAAGAAGTGGTGACGCGCACCTTGCCGGTGGTTCCGTCGACGTTGGTGAGCTGGCCAAGCTTCTTTGCCACCGGAGATCCAAGGGACGGAACGGCGATCAACAGCAGCGAGGCCGCTACCAAAAGTATTCCCAAGCGGCGGAATAGCATTTGACGTGCACGGTAACCCTCCAGCAAACCCCACACGCCGAGTCCCGCGATCAGTGCCGCGTCGGCTGCTCTGGTAAAGCTTGCGATGAGGGCAAAGAAGCCGACCGGCAACAAGAGCTTATAGGTCCAATGCGTGCGTACCTTTGGTGAGGATATGGCAAGGAACAACCATATGGCCGCTGTGCTCGCAAGCAGGTTGGCCTCGTAGGAAAGCCCGTAAGCGGACTTGCTGTGAGTGACAGTGTCGATTTGTATACCAAAGCCGATGCGGTTGCCTATGAAATAGAGCACGTCGGCGCAGGCAAACGCAACACAAGCCCACTTGACACCCACTTCCTCCAAAGCGGAGGCGCTCTTGAATCCGGTGATAAGGACGACGAGGATGGCCACGTCGAGAGCCAGCCAGCCGGTGACAGACAGGCTGGCGGCCGGCTTTGGGGACATGATCAACGAGATGGCCAAGGTCCAGGCCACGTAGAGGCAGAGGATCACGATCGGCATGCGGGCAGCGGAATTGCTGAGACGTCCCGGGGGCTTGTGGCAGAGCATCAAGGCGACGAGCGCCGCTAGGACCAGTCCGTCCTCTGGGCGAAAGTGAAGCCCCAGCGCTTGGAACTTGAAGCGCGTGACAAACGTGGACGCCACCAGGGCGCTCAATATGAAGCGGACGCCCGCCGGCGTCGCGCAGAGGATGCCGAGTAGGACTATCGCGACGAGGGCGCATGCCGCAAGACCGATCTTCCAATCGACAGTGACAAGGACGCCCAACAGACCTGCCACCGCGACTCCGGCAATTCCCACAAAAACCAGCGGGCCGGAGGTGCTGTCGCTGATTGATCTGGATGTCGGCGGAAGCTTCGCTTCTAGCATTGACCGTCACTCTATAAATTTGGCCCGCAAAATAGACCGGACACGTGCTCGTCTGCTGCCGGCTCGAGCGCGTGCTAGGCAGGATGGCTTTCGGCTATCGACCGAGCGTCCTAATACTTGACGTACTCTCGAAATTGTGGACAGATATCCGGTGAGGTATGGACAAATGTTGGTTGTCGTTGCGACGCAAACGACTATGCTCTGTTGCCGCTCGCGACCGCGTATTGGTCCCGCTGTCGGTAATACGCGCACGGATCGTGCATTGACCTACATTTCGACCTCTCTTCCAAATCGCAAAGTACTCGCAGGCGATTGGACGCGACAAAGGAGCCTATCCGGTGGATGTTGAGCAAGGGAATCTAGATCTCAGGCAGTTGCTGAGTGCGTTGCGTCGCCGTGGGCCATGGATAGTGGTCTGCCTCGTCCTCGCCGCGGGAGCGGCCTACGCTTTCTCTAAGCACCAGACCAGGCAATACACCGCCACGGCGACGCTTGTCTTCAACAACAACCAGCTCAGCCAGCAGGTTGCCGGGCTCCCGGTCGCCAGCAGCAACGAACAGCAGGCTCGCCAAAACACCAATCTCAAGCTGGTCCAGTTGGGTGACATGGCCGAAAAGACCGCTGCCTCGCTCGGCGGTGGGCTGACCAAGGAAAAGATCAGGGAAGACCTGAGCGTCAGCGCGCAGGGCGAATCGAACATCATCGAGGTAGCGGCGATAGCGCAGTCGCCCACGCTCGCCGCCGCTATCGCCAACATATACACGAGGCGGTTCGTGGCAGAGCAGCAGAACAGCAACCACGCCTACTACGCCTCGGCGTTGGCGCTGGTCGAAAAACAGCTGAAGGCGCTCTCGGCAAGGGAACGAGCGAGTACCGCGGGCCTGGCGCTGCAGGATCGAGCGCAGTCGCTCGGGGTGCTCGCGGAATTGCGCAACAGCGACGTGCAGGTGGCGCAGGTGGCCAGTGTGCCAACCGGTCCGTCTTCGCCCAAGACCTCGAGGAACACTATTCTGGGCGCGATCGTCGGTCTGCTTGTGGGCTTGGGCCTAGCCTTCCTGCTGGAGCGCTTCGACAGGCGCATCAGGGAGCCCGAAGATCTGGAGAAGGTCTATGGCTTGCCGCTCCTGGGTGTGATCCCCGAAAGCAAGGAGCTCTCGCGCCAGCCGCGCGCCGAGGCCGAATCACCGGTCGCGCTGTCCTCCAACGAGGCCGAGGCTTTCCACTTGATCCGCGCGCACATGCGCTACTTCAACGTCGATCGCGAGCTGCGCGCGCTGATGGTGGTTTCGGCGGGTCCTGGGGACGGAAAGACGACGATCGCGCGCCATCTCTCGGCCGCGGCGGCGTGTATGGGCTCTCGTGTGTTGCTGCTGGAGGCCGACCTGCGTCGCCCGACGATGGCACAGCAGTTTGAGATCCACGCTGCAGCGGGTCTCTCGGACGTATTGATCGGTGCGGTCGCTATGAACGACGCGATTCAATCGATCCCCCTGGATCGGCCAGGCAACAACGCCTCCGCAACGCGCACACTCGACGTACTCCTCGCAGGGGCATTGCTGCCGCCGAATCCAGGGGAGCTGATTGAGAGTCGAGCTATGGAAAATCTCCTGGATGGAGCGCGATCTACGTATGACCTGGTCGTAGTCGACACGCCCCCGTTGACCGTCGTGTCTGACGCGTTTCCGCTGCTGAGTAAGGTCGACGGCGTGATCATCGTCGGTCGGGTAGGGCGCAACCGGCGCGATGTCGCGGTGCGCCTACACGAGACCCTGGTTGCTGCCGGAGCCCCCTTGCTCGGCGTCGTCGCGAACGGCTTCAAGGCTGGCCGGCTCGGCTCCTACGGCTATGGCTACGGCGATGACTACGCCCCGGCCAAGCCCGAGCAGCCGTCCAGCATTCTCGTCTCGCCCAACGGTGTCGCCCCGCCCGAGGCGCAGGTACCGACGGTCAGGGGCTAAAAGCTGGCGGTTAGGAGGCGTGTCTAAGCGCACGTGCGCACAATGTGCGCAACAACACCTGCTGGAAACACGTGGTCGTCAGCGTCGGCGCGACTCTGGGCCGAGTTTAGGGTTACCAAGAGGTATGAGGGGTAGTTCAACGGGCATGAAGAGGGGCTTGAGGGCGCATTCAAGGCATCGCGTGGGTCGCCGCACAGTCATTGTACTGCTGATGGCCCTCGCGTCGAGCGTATTTGCGGCCTCCGCACTCGCCGTTGCTCCACCGCCGCCGCCCGCCGCCTCTACCGGCGGGGTCTCCAGTGTGACCCCTTCCTCTGCTGTTCTACACGGGTCCCTCGACGCGAAGGCTCAGCCTACGAACTATGTCTTCCAATACGGGACGACCAAGTTCTACGGCGGACAAACCCCTCTGGCCCCCGGAGGTCGGGCGCCGTCCACGATCCAGGTCAGTCAGGCGATTGGCGGTCTGCAAGCCGATACCATTTACCACTACCGGATTCTTGCGATTGGCGTGCGCGTCGCAACTCCCGGCGTGGATCGCACCTTCAAAACGCCAAAGGTCCCGCTATCGCTTCAGATCGCCGGCTCCCCCAATCCCGTGCCTTTCGGCGATCCCTTCGCCGTACAAGGCACACTGACGGGCACCGGCAACGCGGGTCGCGTGGTGGCCTTGCAAACCAACCCTTTCCCATATGTGGCGGGCTTCAAGACACTCGGTAATTTCGAGGTCACGAGCTCGACCGGCAGCTTTTCCTTCCCGGTCGTCGGCCTGCTTACCAACACGCAGTTGCGCGTCGTGACGACCAGCGCTCCCTATGTCACAAGCCCTGTTGTGGTGGAGGGCGTTGCGGTGCAGGTCACGTTGCACGTGCGTCGCGTACATCGTCACCGTCGCGGTAACTTCGTGCGCTTCTACGGCACGATCACTCCGGCTGAGTTGGGGGCGCACGTCGGCTTTCAGCTGCTGCGCAGTGGGGCTCCCTCGATCAACCAGGGCGGGACGATCGTCACATCAGGCACGCCGACCGTCTCACGCTTCAGCGCCATCGTACGCATTCGTCATCGCGGCGTGTACGCGGCGCTTGTTCAGGTATTCGACGGTTCACACGTTTCCGCCTACAGCGCGCCCATACGAATCGGCTGAGACACAGCATCGAGAAGTCGGTCGGTCAGGGCAAGCGACTCTGAACGTCGGCGAGCGTGGTCCTTGCGGTAGATGTAGCTCAGACAATGGATGGGCATGTCCGTGAGCCTGTCGGACTGTGCGACGGCGGCTCACCAATCACTCAAACACTCGTCCAGCGGTCTGGGAGCGGCAACTACGATGCGCCGGTGGCCAACGACATGGCGATTGGAGTCGACACGCGCGGCGCGCGGGACGCGTCCGTCGTTTCTCTGAGCGAGCTTGGGCTCATCGGCTTGATGCTGCTGCCCGGTGGGTTGATCGTATTCCTCGGGTTCAACGCCGGTGGGTATTTCCCCGGTACTCCCGCGGTGGTGGCGCTCGTGCTGACACAGATCTTGCTCGTGCGAATCGTGCAGGCACGCCACCCCTTCGAAGGTCTCGCGTCAACCACCCTTGTCGCGATAGGGGCACTCGCCTGTTACGCGGCGCTGACACTGGCTTCGGGGATCTGGTCGCACTCGATGAGCCGAGCCCTGATCGAGTTCGACCGTGCCTGGCTCTACCTGCTCGTGCTCGTCTTGTTCGGGACGGTGCAAGCAAGTGCCGACAACCTGCGCTGGCTGATAAGGGGCCTGGTGCTCGGCGTGTCGATCGTGTGTGTCTCGGGCCTGATGACGCGTCTGCTCCCCAGCGTGTGGCACACGGCTCCGGACGTTTCCAACGAGCGCTTGAGCTATCCGGTGACATATTGGAACACGCTGGGCTTGCTGGCCGCAATTGGGATCGTGCTTGCCTTCCACCTCAGCTGCAGCCTCGGCGAGCGGCGCGTTGTACGTGTGCTTGCCGCCGGCGTGCTGCCGCTGCTCGCCGCGACGCTGTTCTTCACGTTTTCGCGCGGAGCGATGCTTGCCGGTGCGATGGGCCTGGTGGTGTATGCGCTCGTGGCGCGTCCCCGGGGGTTGCCCAGCGCGGCGCTTGCGGCCATTCCAACGACGGCGGTGCTGCTCTTCTTCGCCTATCGCGCCAACCTGCTGGACACGCTCGATCCAACGACCCCACGGGCTGTGGACCAGGGCCACCGAGTGGCCCTGGTCGCGTGCGCGTGCGTGCTTGTGGGCATGGCGACACGGTTGCTGCTTGCTTCAGTGCTCGATCCACGGTTGAGGCGCCGGCGGAGCTGGCCACGAGCCAATGCTTCGCTCAAGCGTGGCGTACTGCTTACAACAGTCGCCGCGGTCGCGGTGGGCGTCGTGGCGTTCTTCGCGCTTGGAGCGCCCCATGCCCTCGCTCACGACTGGGATCGCTTCATCGACGGCGCCTCCACCACCACCAAGGGAGGTGATTTGCGCCAGCGCCTGACGGACCCGTCCAATGACGGCCGTACGCCGTTGTGGCGAGTTGCTTTGCATGGGTTCAGCGCCTCTTCCATCCACGGAGTCGGTGCCGGCATGTATCAAACGCTGTGGGATCGCGAGCGCTCCCAATTCGGCTATGTAGTCAATGCCCACAGCCTCTATCTGCAAGCGATGGCCGAGCTTGGCGTTCCCGGCCTCCTATTGCTGCTGGTGCTCGTGGGTGCGACGATCCTCGGTCTGGCGCTGCGGGCGCGCGGACGGCAGCGGACCCTCTACGGGGCTCTGCTTGCGGTGGCGGTCGTATGGGTCCTGCACGCCGGTGTCGACTGGGACTGGGAGATGCCAGTGGTGACGATCGGCTTTTTCGCTATCGCCGGCCTTGCGCTGAGCGCGCGTGGGCGAGTCGGCAGGGGCTGGACACCAAACCACAACACGCGCCTGGTCCTAGCCCTGCTTTGCCTTGTCACGGTTGCCTTGCCCGTGTCGATCATCGGTTCGCAGACACGACTCGGCCAGGCCGAGCACGCGCTATACGCGTCCAATTGTGCCGCCGCGACGCCAGCCGCGCTGTCGTCGATCGGCTGGCTCGATGTGCGCCCGGAACCGTATGAGATCGTCGGCCTCTGCGACATCCAGCGTGGCCAGCCTCGTCTAGCCCTCACAGCGATGCGCGAAGCTCGCAGCAAGGATCCCAGAAGCTGGGAGACCTACTATGCGCTCGCGATTGCGCAGGCCTCGGCTGGCATGGATCCGCGCGCGAACGCAGAGCTTGCTCTGCGCCTGAATCCGCTGGAGCCCCTCACCCGCGAGGCGGCCAAGGAGTTCCGTGGCTCGAGTCCGACGGAGTGGGTAACGCGCGCCGCGATCGTGCGAGCGGTCGCGCTGAAGAGCAACGACCTCTCGATCGTCCCGTCCTCCTATTAGCTCATCGCGTCGCGCAGCTTCTCAAGCGCGCGATAGACGCGACTCTCGACGGTCGTCAGCTGCTCGCCGGTGAGCTTTGCGATTTCGGCCACGGTGAGGTCGGCGCCGAAGCGCAGCGAGATTGCCTCGCGCTCGACACCACTCAATCTCGCAAGACTCAGCTGGAGTCGCTCGCGATCGGCCAGGCCGTCGAGCTCGTCGTCGGCCAACTCGTCTATCTCCAGCTCCTCGCTGGAGCTGAATCCTGGACCGGTGGCAACCTGCTCGAGTGCTCTGCCCTCGCCGGCCTTCCTGCGGACGTGATCGCTGAGGCAGTTGAGCGCGATTGCGTATAGCCAAGTCTTGGTGCTCCCCTTGCGGGGATCGAAGCGCCTGCGAGCGCGCAGCGCCCGCTCGCATGTATCGCCCAGGAGTTCCTCGGCCAGCGCCGTATCGCCCGTCCGATACCTGAGGAAGGCGAACAGGCCCTGAGCGTGCTCCTCGTAGAGCCGCTCGAATCCGTCGTCGCGTATGCCCCGCACCAGCTCTCCTATCGTCCTTTTGTCCAGGCGAGCAAGCTTCAGCCAGGAATCCGGACGCTCGTTCGTATGAGGTCGCATGAGCCACTCACACGAAGACGATCATCTCCCCGACGACCTCCAGCACATCGCAGACGCGCTCCGTGAAGAGCGCCCGACGCTCGACCCGCTTGCACTGGATCGAGTGAAGCTCAGGGCAATGAGCGCAGTCCGGCGATCCACTTCCTCACGACACAAGGGATCTTTCATGAAGCGACACCTGACGACACTTTTCACGGTTGGATTTCTCGTGCTCGGAACCGGTGGCACGATGGCGCTGGCGGGCGGCGGCAACGGCAAAGACGGGGGCGGCAGCGCCAGCTTCAACCAGTACCGCCCCGAATGCCCGAGCGGCTACGTGCTGCAAGGTCGCCATTGCATTCCGATCCCACCCCCGCGCTGCCCCAAAGGCTATGAAGTGAGTGGCGGCAAGTGCGTTCCCACACCGCCTCCGACGTGCCCGTCCGGTTATGAACTGAAGGGTCGCAACTGCATTCCGATCCCAGTCCCCCGCTGCCCGCATGGCTTTCTGTTCGAAGAAGGCAGCTGTCATCCGATAAGCGGCCAGGGCGGCGGTGGTCAAGGCGGCCAGGGCGGCGGTAAAGGCGGCGGCGACAAAGGTGGCCAAGGCGACAAAGGCGGCGATAAAGGTGGCCAGGGCGGTGGCTTTCCAGGCGGCGGCCAGGGCGGCGATAAAGGCGGTAAAGGCGGCCAAGGTGGTCAAGGTGGCCAGGGCGGCGATAAAGGTGGCCAGGGTGGTGGCTTTCCAGGCGGTGGCCAGGGCGGCGACAAAGGCGGCCAAGGCAGCGGCTACCAAGGCGGTAAAGGCGGCGGCTACGGCGACAAAGGCGGTGGCTCCGGTGGCAAAGACAACCAGGGCTACGGCGACAAAGGTAGTCGCGGTCATCGTTAGGCCGGCCTGATGGGCAAGCGGACGACGGCGGCTGTCGTGTGGCTGGCGATCCTCGTGGGGATCGCCGCGACAGCCGTCGTCTTTCGCAACCGTGGCGGAGAGGATCTGTTCCGCGTCGAACAAGCTCGCTCGCTTGGCTTGAGGGCCGCAACGGTATTGAGCGCGGCCCGCGTAGAGGCTGTTGTGGCGCGGGCCCCCGAGCCGGTGGCGACGGGCAGGCGCACGCCCCCCGCTCGAGTGAGCTGCAAGCCAGGGGGCCCGGGGCCGCTGCGCAACCCTTGGTCCTGCACGATCGAGTATCGCTCCGGCACCCGCGCTCATTACCGCGTAAAAGTCCAGCCAGACGGCTACTACAGCGGTAGCGGCACCGGAATCATCGACGGCTGCTGCGTAAAGACCCCCACACTGGCTTGAGCCACCCGACGGCTTGTCCGTGGCGCTTCAGTCGGTCGATCGGAATCTTCCGATACGGCCCCTACACCATCCATCATCCCGATGGGCATCCACGCTGAGCGCGACAGTACTCGGGCGGATTCACATAAGCGGAATCTTCGCGGAAAACTACGCGATTTTTGCCCGAAACTACCCGCAAAATGCGCGTTCAAACAAAAATCTGTATCATTCCGCTCACTCCGGACGATTCGGGACAAGCTATTCGAACATATCGAAATTGGCTGGCCTCAGGAGTTCGGGCCTAATGAATAGTCGGCTGATGGCCGACATCATTTAGAGCCGCTCACATCGGGACGGAGCCCAAAGGAAAAGGACATACACGGAATGATCGCCGCAAGCGGGAACCAAGGACGAGTTCATGCCGCGCCAGCGTGGGCTGAGTTTGGTCGAGGCGCCGCACGGACTGTAGGAAAGCCCGCCCTGTGGGCTGTCGAATTGACGGCCTTTCCCGCCGTGAGCGGTGCCTGTATGCGTGCGGAGCACCTGTCGTGAGCGGCGTGGAACCCACGATCGTCGTTGCAGACCACCAGCAGGTGAGCCGTCTTGGGGTACGCATGGCGCTGATGCGCGGAGGCTTCCAGGTCGTCGGCGAAGCGGCCGAGTGCGATGGCGCAGTCAACGCCGTCATACGCGAGCGTCCAGACGTGTGCCTACTCGACGTGTCCATCCCCGGTGGCGGTATTGAGACGGCACGCCGCGTTGCCGTGGCGGCGCCGGCGACCTCCGTGGTCATGCTGACTGTCTCCACCAACACCGAGGATCTGCTCGCGGCACTGAGGGCGGGAGCGGTCGGCTACCTGCCCAAGGACACCAGTCCCGACCGGCTTCCGGCGGCGCTCAGCGGTGTGCTCAAGGGCGAGGCCGCGCTGCCGCGCACGCTCGTGGGCCGCGTTTTGCAGGAGTTTCGTGCCTTCACGGTGGCGGCGGGTGCAAGCCCGGTGCGGGTGGGCAATGTGCAGTTGACGCCGAGGGAGTCGGAGATCCTGCGAATGCTCGGCTCGGGCTTGACCACGATCGAGGTCGCCGACATGCTCTCGCTCTCGCCGGTCACCGTTCGTCGTCACATCTCGGCCGGAGTGGCCAAGCTCGGCGTCGCTGACCGAGACGCCGCGATCCGTGCCATCGAGCCTCTCGCCGCCGCCGGCTAGGAGTCCAATCTGTTGGTCGTGCCCTTGTGTGCTCGAGGCGCAGCGGGGCAGGGGGAGGGTGTGCGGCGCCAGCTCAGACGAGGTCTGTACGTACGGCAAACACCGCGGCCTCGACGCGGCTGTGGACCCCAAGCTTCTCGAAGATGTTCGTCACGTGCTGCTTGACGGTGTGCCGACTGATGGACAGCTCCAGTCCGATGGCGGCATTGTCGGCCCCCTCGACCAGTAGTCGCAGCACGTCCTTCTCGCGCGTGGTCAGCTCCAGACCATCGACGCTGGGTCGCATCTGCGCCGCGGCATGGTTGTCGGGGCTTGCATGTCTCGTAAGGGCGCGCACGACCTCCCGAGAGAGCAAAACGTGGCTGCCGGCAGTCTGACGGATGCTGTCGATGAGCTGATCCGCCGGCGTGCTCTTGAGGATATAGCCGCAGGCGCCCGCGTCCAGCACCTCGAGCACATCTGCCTCCTCGAGCGAGGCGGTCAGAACGATCATTCGGACCCCGGGGCACATTGCCGCGATCCGTCGCAGCGCCTCGGCGCCCGGCGTGTCGGACATGTCGAGATCGAGCACGATCAAGTCCGGTTCGAGCTTGCCCGCCAGGGCCACTGCTTCGGTTCCGTCCTTGGCCTCGCCTACCACGCTCACGCCGGCACTCTCCAGCATGTCGCGCAGGCCTTCGCGAAAGAAGTGATGGTCGTCCGCGAGGACGACACGTAGATCATTGCCCGCGCTGCTCACAGGGCGAACATAGTCGAATCGCGCGTCCGGTGCCGGGCTCGCCTTTGGGTTTTGGGGAGCAGTCGAGGGGTAGCTGTATGGGAGTTCACTTGCGGCTATCTACCTAAACGCCCCCTATATCTACGCGAGTGTGTCCAGTCGGCTCAAAAAGGGTCAAGAGCTGTACAGGGTAGACCGACACAAGTGAGCACATGCCCACGTCCCATGCCCATCCCCGGCAGGAGGCCATGATGCTCAAGCTTCTAATACGCAATTTTTTCGTATTTCTACTACTAGGTGCCTTCGCCGCACCATCGGCGTTGGCGACTCGGTCCTCACATCATGCAAGATCTCGTGCGGTTCACTCCCACAGAGTCCGTCGTAGAGCGAAGCACAAGTCTCGTCACAAAAACGCTGCCCCAACCATCGCGTCGCGCACGGCGGCAACGATCTCCACCACAACGCTACTCGGCGACAGTGTGGTGGAGACGCGTGTCGACTCACTCAGGGCGGGCCACGCCAAGGCGTTCAGTTTCCAGGCGTCCATTTCTGGGAGCGGCGAACTGGCACACGTCTACGTCGATGCTCACAATACGGCCCGTAGTCTGACGGTCGGTCTATATAGCAATGTCGCAGGCAGCCCCGGCTCGTTGTTGAGTACGGGAACGATCTCTAGCGTGCAAGCCGGTGCCTGGAACACGGTGTCGGTATCGCCAACGGCTCTGCTCGGCGGCGATACGTATTGGTTGGCGGTACTCGGAGCGAACGGGACGCTCCGAATTCGTGACCGTAGTGCCGGGCCGTGCCTGAGTCAGACTGACGCCCAGTCCGGTCTCACGGCGCTGGCTTCGTCTTGGGGTCTAGGTGAGACATCCTCGAGCTGCCCGATCTCGGCCTATTTGAGCGGAGCGAGCTTGATCGTCGATCCGCCCACACCGATTGGACCGGTAGAAACGACTCCTCCGGTACAAAAAGGTCATTCGGCAGAAACTCCTCCGGTCGAAAAAATCGCTCCGGTTCCGACCGCGGGATTCATATACACGCCAAGCGCACCGACTGTAGGCAAGGCGGTCGACTTCAGCGCGGCCGGCTCGACCTGTGCCGCCGCTCCATGCACTTATGCATGGTCGGACGACGGATCCAGTGCTCGTCCGGAAACGGTTCTCTGGCCGCTCGGTAGCGGACAGACGATGTCCTTCACCTTCCACGAAGCGGGAACCAAGTATGTGCGCCTGGTGATAAGCGATGCGGCGGGCAAGAGCGCGACGGTCGAGCACAACGTTGCGGTCGTCGCCGAATCCTCGTCCCCCCCGAAGGAAACCAAAGAAACCACCAAAGAACCGATTAAAGAAGCCCCTAAGGAAACCAAAGAACCGGTCAAGGAAGAACCAAAAGAAGTAGCCAAAGAAGAACCCAAAGAAGAACCGAAAGAAATTGTCAAAGAAGAACCCAAAGAAGTCAAGAAAGAAGAATCAAGCAGTCAGACCAACTGCATAAAGGTACCGTCCGCCTGCGGCTATCCGGATTCGACCAACACCGGAGTACCAGCTGGTACGACCTTGAAATCCCAAACAAGCAACATTACCGTGACCACCCCTGGAACGACGATCAAGGACGTTGCTCTAGAAGGCTCGATCAGTGTCGAAGCCAACAACACGACGATCGAAGACACCGATGTCACGGTCGACGGTACCCAGACATGCGGCGAATCCTGTGGTGGGCGGGGAATCTGGATAAAGCCCGGCGTCACCGGTACGTTGATCCAGAACGTCGCCTGTCACGGAGGCGCTCTGTCTGGAGTCAACGTTACCCAGTACTGCGTCATGAGCAACGACTCGGCTACCACCATCAAACAGTTGTATGCCTACAATTGCACAGAGTGCCTTGCCGGCCCGATGAACCTCTCGAACTCCTTCATCAACGAGAGCGACGCGACGATTCCCCAAGAACACTATGAGGACATCTACTACGGCGGTGGCGGTGGCCCGCTGATCGTCAACCACAACACGATGCTCAACCAGCAGGGCCAGACGGCGGTTGTGTTCGCCAGTGTAGATTTCGGTAACCAGACGACCCTCACCATCACCAACAATCTGATGGCGGGTGGCGGTTACATGATCTACGGTGGTGGAAGTGGCAGTGGCGGCAAAGTAGTAGGCCCGGTTACGATCAGCGGCAACCGTTTCAGTCGTGAGTTCTATCCAAACGGCGGCTACTACGGTGTGGCGTCGTACATGAACGAAGCGGTCACCACCTGGTCGGGCAACGTGTGGGACGAAACATTGAAGAGCGTCGAACGCTAACCCGATTCGATAGCTGGGAAGCAGTCACGGGGGCGGCTCGAGTTGGGAGTCGCCCCCGTTTGACGTTCTACAGCTCCTGCTTGCCTTGTCTCAGCTCCATCAGTTGCTGCCCCCTATGTGAAGGGCTTCTGGGAAAGTTGGGCTGAAGGCTTCTGGGAAAGTTGGGCTGAAGGGCTTCTAGGAAAGTTGGGCCGAAGGTCCTTCACGGGCGCCGCCTCAGCAGAGCGCGACCTTGTCCCCATCGCCGACCTGAAGACGCATCGCTCGCGGTACCGAGAAGTCCCGGAAGACGCGGGCCTCGCGACCCACGATGCTCCCCACCAAGCGCCCACCCACGTGGATCACGCTTGCCCCGGCAAACAGGATCGAACGCTCGATCTCGGCGCCCTCCACGTGCACGCGCTCGCCAATCGAGGTATGCGGTCCGATATACGAGTCGATCACGCGAGCGCCGGCGCCGATGATGACCGGTCCACAGAGCACGCTGGAGGTCACCGATGCCGTCGGGTCGATCGAAACGCGTCCTTCAAAGCGGTTGCCATCGCGTCCAGGAGGCGGGGCTTGAGGTTCGAGTTCATCCAAGACCGCACGATTCATGTCGAGCAGATCGACCGGGTCGCCGAGAAACGCACGCCACTCGCGCACCACACGTACCTGCATGCGCGCATTCTCGCGAGCGATCAAGCACTCGGCGAGGGTCTTCAGCTCGACCCCCGGGCTGGTCGAGGGGTAGTTCAGGCCCTCGAGCGCACCCGCCCCCAGCATGCACACGCCCGCCATTCCAAGCGCTGAGTTGCTTGGGTCGAGCTCGGCCACGCGAAGGATCTGCTGTGTCGAGGGTCCCAGCGGTTCGGAGTTGCGAGCGCCCTGTGCGACGAGTAGCACCACATCCGAGCCCTCCTCGTCCAATACATCGAGAAAAGGGAGCAGTGGCTGACCCAGCAGGCCGTCGGAGCGGTGCACGATCGTGGCGGCGCCGTCCGCAAAGCGCGCGATCGAGCGCAACGAGTCTGCCGGGTCGGTTTGCGCTTGATGAGTCAGATAGCGCACGGGTGGGCGCGGCTGACTGTCGCTCTCGATGCAGATCGAGATCTCCTCGACCAGCTCGGCAGGCGCGAGAACGGCGACTTCCTCCACGCCGGCGGCGGTCAACGTGTCGAGCACGTGGCTGACGATCGGTCGATTGGCGATCCTTTGTAGCGACGTTGTACGGGTAGCGTCGAGCCACGGTCCCGTGGAGCGGGCCGTGGGAGGGATCAGGATGACGCCCCTGACTTGCACCCATACAAAACGTTCGCAATAGCCCAGGGCTCGCACGCGGATTTGAGATCGACCAAAACATCTGTCCCATGCAGTAGCATCTGGACCAGTGCCTGAGTGCCACCCACCTGCCGCCTTGGCGGCAAGGATGCGCGTGCCGCTGGCGATCATGACGATCTTTGTCGTCACGACCGCCGCCGTTGTGCTGCTCGCACGGCCGGGCGGCGCTTCCGCAAGCACAGCGGCCACGCAGGCACGCGCAAAGAAGAAGGCGCCCCATAGGCAGACGAAGCTCACCCGCTGTGTGGTGGTCAAGTCCAAGCGCGCCTCGGGCCACTCGTCCAGTCGTCGTTCGGCGGTTAGACGCAAGTCTGTGGTCTGCACGGTCTTTCATCTTCGCCCCAGGACGCCGCAATCGCCCGGTGGCGCTGCCGTAACCCTCGGCACAGGGGTGGGTCCGGCGGCGGCCAATCCGCCGGTGCTTCAGCTGGTTCCGCCAAGCGAAGAACCGATTCCGCCGAGTAAAGAAGTCCCACCCGGCAAAGAATCGACCAAAGAACCAACCAAAGCACCAGCTAAAGAACCGACCAAAGAACCGCCGGGCAAAAAAACGCCGCCGGTTGAAACCAACGGCACTCTGATCGGCAGCACGACGGTCCAACCTCACGTCGACACCGATACCGCCGGTTCCGCCGAAGCTTTCCAGTACAAGGCCTCGGTGGCCGGCACCATCAACAGCCTCGCCCTCTACGTGCCCGAAGCGAGCACCGCGTCTTCGATCGTCGTAGGGCTCTACAGCGGCGTCGCGGGCCACCCGGCGACGCTGCTGACCAGCGCCACGATCGAAGAACCGACCGCGAACGCTTGGAACAGCATCGAAGTTCCCCCCGTCACCGTGAGCGCCGGCTCGGAATATTGGCTGGCCGCGCTGGCACCGAGCGGCAAGCTGGCGGTCACGGACATCGAAAGTGGCGGCAAACCGACGCAGGAAAGTAGGTCTCACTCGCTCGAAGAACTGCCCTCTTCGTGGGGCAGCGGAGTCTCCTACGACAATTCGCCCGCGTCGTTCTATGCCTCCGGAGTCACCGTGAGCAAAGCGCCGGAAGAACCCAAAACACCGGAAGAACCCAAAGCGCCGGCAGAAGAACCCAAAGAACCAGAAGAACCCAAAACGCCGGAAGAGCCGGTGGCGAACTTCAACTACAGCCCCAGCTCGACGACCGTCGGCCAGGTCGTGACATTCGACGGAGCGAGCTCGACATGCCCAGGTGGACCCTGTACATACGAATGGTCCAACGACGACGGACCGAACCAGCCGATCCCACCACAGACGCCGCTGGGCAACGGCAAGAGCATCTCGCTGACCTTCTCGACCGCCGGAACTCAGTACATACGTTTGCTGGTCACCAATGTGCTCGGTCAATCGGCCACGGTCGAGCACAATGTCACCGTCGCCCCCGAACCGCCCCCGCCCCCACCGCCGACCGCGCCGAGCAATACCACGGCGCCAACGATCAACGGCACCGCCGAAGTTGGCCAAACGCTGAGCGCGACTACCGGCAGCTGGGCGGGAAGCACGCCGATCAGCTACAGCTATCAGTGGCAGCAGGACGACACCACGAACATCGCGGGCGCAACGAGCTCGAGCTATGAACCGGTGGCAAGCGACGCGGGCCACACGCTCGACGTGGTCGTTACCGCCAGCAACAGCGCCGGCAAAGCTTCGGCCACGAGCGCGCAAACCGCGGCCGTCGCCAAAGAAATAAGCGTGGGCGGCCAGCAGACCAACTGCATCAAAGTCCCCTCAGCCTGCGGATATCCAGACGCGACCAACACCGGCGTGCCAGCCAGCACCGCGCTGAAAAGCGAATCGCAGAACATCGCGGTCAACAAAGCCGGAACCACGATCAAGGACATCGCCCTCGACGCTGAAATCAGCGTCGAAGCCAACAACACCACGATCGAAGACTCCGAAATCACGGTCGAAGGAACTCAGACGTGCGGCAAATCCTGCGGTGGTCGCGGAATTTGGATCAAGCCCGGTGTCACCGGCACCGTCATCAAGAACGTCACCTGTCATGGCGCGGCCGCCACCGGCGTCAATGTCACGCAGTACTGCATCATGAGCAACGACTCCGACACGACGATCGAACGCTTGCACGCCTACTACTGCACAGAGTGCTTGGCCGGAGCGATGGACCTCTCTGAATCCTTCATCGATGAGACGGGCGCCGTGATTCCCGAAGAACACTATGAGGACATCTACTACGGAGGCGGCGCGGGCCCGCTGATCGTCAACCACAACACGATGCTCAACCCCAATGGCCAGACGGCGGTCGTTTTCGCGAGCGTCGACTTCGGCGATCAGACGACTCTCACCATCACCAATAATCTGATGGCGGGCGGCGGCTACATGATCTACGGCGGCGGCAGCGGCAGCGGCGGCAAAGTCGTCGGTCCCGTCACCATCACCGGCAATCGCTTCAGCCGCAAGTACTACCCCGAAGGTGGCTCATACGGAGTCGCCTCCTACCTCGAAAACTCGGTCACCAGTTGGTCGGGCAACGTCTGGGACGAAACGCTCAAGACCGTCCCGATGCCTGGAGGATGAGCTGAGAGCGACCAGTCCTGGTTGCTCTCAGAGGGTTGTTGCGAAGGTGGGCCGGTAGGTGCGGCCGCGCGCGAGGGTTCGTTGAGCGAGAGGCCCAGCGCGTCTACTGAGCCAGGCGTCTGCTCGGACGGAGCGCACCCAGCATCCGCGCGCGCAGCTCGCCGTGCACAAAGCGCCGGAACTCAGCGTCTTCCACGCGCGGAACGCGCCGCGCCGCCGAGCGCAAGTAGCCGTAGAGAAAAGCGATTCCAGAGAGCCCACGCGGGCGCGATAGCGCCAGCTTGAACGCTCTCAAGGTGACCCACGGGAGCGTGAAGTGCACGATGTAGGCGCACTCGCCATGACGTGCACGCCCCCTGAGTGTGCCGTCGGCGCTGCCCCAGGGACGGTGGTGGTGGGCGATCAGGTCCGGATATGCACGAGTTCGGTAGCCGCGCAGGCGCGCATAGGTCTCATCGATCGTGTCCCAGCCAAGCCGTTCCTGCATGCCCCCAACCGCCTGTAGGCAGCTGCGCGAGTAGCACTTCAGCGTGCCAGGCACATGGTGCTCAGAGGGGATGCCGACCACCTTCCAGCCGGTCCCTTCCGGGTTGGGATCGGGGTCGGCGTACACGCCTCCGGCAAGGCCCAATTTCGGGTCGTGCTCGAACTGACCCAGCACTCGCTCGAAGTAGTCGGGCGGCAGCTCGGTATCGCCGTCGAGCTTGGCTATGTGCGTGAAGTCTTCCCAATCGACGCTGTTCAGCCCGAGGTTGAAAGCCCGCGCCTCAGCAGCAGTGGCGAGCCGGTCGGGCACCGTCCCGATCTTGGGCAGCTTGGAGGTATCGAGCACGCGCAGGAAATCCATGCGCGCGACCAGCTCCTCGAGGATCTGCGGTGTGCGGTCAGTGGAGCCGTCGTCCACGACAATCCACAGATCCGGAGGCCGCGTCTGTGCCGCTACCGCGTTTGCGACCAGCTCCAGATATGCCTCCTCGTTGCGTACGGGAGAGATCAGCAGCAACCGCTGGCTTGCCTCTCCAGAGGGAACAGCCGAGTTGCCTCTGATTGCGGGTGTATCGAGCGTCTCGGGCATCGTCAAAGCAACGCTTCGGCAGATCACACGCTTGCGGGTGACCCCGCATGGCTGGCGGTACGGACGGCGTCGCGGATCGCGCGCTCGATCGTCGCCCCAGCGTCCCGCCAAGACGCCCCGGCCACACTGCCAGCCGCCGTCCGCGCAGCCGCGGCACGCTCCTCGACGGGTCGCTCAACCAGGGCTGAGAGCGCGTTGGCCAGGTCAAAGGGTGTCGCGGGCGCATAAACAACCTCAGGGTTATCGAGCACCATCCGGTTGTGCTCAGCGTCGTTGACCACGGGGATGCACCCTGCCGCAAGCATCTCGTGGGGAGCGAGCGAGACGTTGGTCGCGGAGAGAACGAGCCCAGCGATGCACCGGTTGTAGAGCGCGTTCAGCTCACTTGGAGCAAGCAGCCCGTGGTCGGTCGCGGCAAACGGCAGGCCACGGGCGGGCTCGCCATACAGGTGGATGTCGACCTCTGGATGGCGCTCGGCGAACAGGTCCAGAGCCGCGGAGGCGAGCTCGAACGCACGGCGGGGGGTGGAGGGCCGCGCATACAAGCAGACCCCAGTGCGCCGAGCCTGTGGGTCCAGCCGATAGCGCTCCAGGTCGCAGCCGAAGTCAAACCAGTCGGCGCTCATCCCGTACTCGCGCTCGAGCATCCCGGCAAGCCAGCGCCCGGCGGTCAGTCCATGGAAGCCGAAGCGATAGGTGGCCTGGGCGAGCAAGGCGTTGCTTCCAGCCGCATAGAACAGCGGCTCATAGTCCTGCACTAGATACATACGCGCCCCCTTGGCGGGAGACGTCAGGACCGGATAGGCGGTTTCCCAGGAAGTGGCGAAGATCGCATGCGCGTCGGCGATGCCGTCGGCGGCGTCGTGAATCTCGGCTTTCAGCGAAGGCCACCAAGCGCGCATCGTGCGTCGATGCTGCTCGATCGACCAGCCATGACGATCCTGCAGATAGATCGTGCAGTGGTGTCCGGCGCTCTCAAGGGCGCAGGCGAGTCGACTGATCGTGGTGAAACCACCGGCCCCAGCACTCTGGGGTACGCAAACCCACGCAACCTCAAGCGGTTCTCCGTCTCGCAGCGGTAGCGGCTCGGGCAGAGTCCAGCCGGTGCCGGCGATCTCCGCCGCCCGCACCAAATCCTCGCGGGCGACCGGTAGCGGCACGCTACCCGCGGGCGAGATCCGGCTCGCGGTACGAGCACGTAGTCGGGTCGCGACACCCGCATACCCTTCGGTCTGAATCAGCCGGCGTGTCTGCAGCAGGCGCTCGCGCACCGTGGGACGGCTCATGGCTATAAAACGCTTGCCGCCGGACCGAACTTGTATAAACGAGGCCGCTTGGATGAGCTGGCACGCTGGTTCGGAACGCTCTAACAGGCGCACTCGGGATGAGCTGAAGCGGCCAGTTTGCAGGACCGCAGCGCCCGCTCCGGTCCAGCTGCACAAAGGCCCGGACCGTGACGGCTACAGCAAGGGTCGCAAGCGGTCACGTCCCTCGACCAACAGTCGTCTGGCCAGCGGCCATGCTTTACGCCGCGGTGCGGCTACCTGCAGGGGATCGAGCGGGCGCTCGGCCGCCAGCTCCAGGTCGAGCGCTCCACCAGCGCCAGCACCAACGGCAAGTGTCTCGGATACACCAACCCCCTCCTTGAAGCTCATCTGCGCAACGTCGGCGCCGTAGCGCACCTCATGCCAGCCGGCCCCGCCAAGTGGCTCCTGGGCAAGCACCCGTACAGTCGCGATCCCCTCCGGAATATCGACCGATACCTGCCGGCTGTACATCTGCACGAGCAGCACGTCATCGACTCTGCGCGTGGCGTAGCCCCCGCCGGCCACGCCATCCAGGCGACCCCAACGAACCTCGCCCAGGTCGTTTATATCGGCAGCGGCCTGCGCCAGCAGGTCGAGCCCGTCTGCGAAGTCGCCGTGGTGGCCGTGGAGGATCAGTGGTTGGCCGAGCAGCGCACGGAAGACCAAATCCTCGCGGGAAGCAGTCAGGGCTTGGCGCGGCGCCACAGGGATCCCGCCGGCGACCAGCTCGGCGGGATGCCAGCCGGCCAGCGGCGAAGGCGCCGGTAGCCCGTCGCGCCAGGGATAGGGCCGACTGATGCAGGCAGCCTCGAAGCCAAGTCTGTACATCGCGCATAGCGCCGCCTCAGAGCAGACACCGTGCGGCGGCGCCATCACGCGAGCGACGCTCAGCCCCGAGGCACGCTCGAGCGCCGCGATTCGTCGCAGCGCCTGTGCCATCGCCGCCTCCGCCTGGCGGTCGCTGCCAAGCCCAGCGAGCTCGCGGGCGACGTGATCGTTGCCGTGGATCAACAGCGAGAGCGCCGCGGGATGCTCGCGCACGGTGGCCACGGCACGAGCATCCACCCGCCAGCCGTCGAGCGGCACGGTCGCAAAGGCAAGGTGGTACCCGTGGCGCGAGGCGTGCGCTGCCAGCTGGGGATACTTCAAGAACCCATAGGAAGGCCAGTGCAGGTTGGGATCGTCGATCACGAACGCAGCACGTGGCGCGGGCAGCTTCCAGCCTTGATCCGCAAGCAACCTCCCTAGGAAGTGCAGCAACGGGAGCAGCCCCATGAAAGAGCCAGGGCACAGATGGTCGCGCAAGGTCTGTCCTTCGCCCAACTCGGCAAGGGGATAAAGGCTGCAGTGCAGCCCGCCGTCGCCCGACTGCCACCAGACCGCCCGCTCGTTCACGCGCGCGAGGACGTCCCGCGTGCTCTGTGGCTCGAGCGCCAGCTGTCCCCCGCGCGCGTGCTCGGCGATCTTGCGTTTGCGCAAGGGCCTGGCCAAGCGCCCGTCATCGGCCAGCGCCACGGTGGATGAGGGCGAGCCGTTGTGGGGGGGGATGGCGTGCCAGTCGCGCACCGCGGCGGAGCGCGAGCCATCGTGCCCGGCCTTTGAATGCGCGTCGTGCCCGGCGGTTGAGTGGACGTCGTCCACGGTCGCGGACGGCGTGTGCATAGCCTGATCGTCGCGTCGCTCAGCCGTTGCCAGGACCAGTCGCGGTAGGCGCTCGGGAGCCTCGTCCAAGCGCGCGCCCTCGAGCACGAGCACGCCGTCGACTGTGCGAGAGTCGTCGCTTCCCTCGATCTCGAAGCGCACCGGATAGACGCGCTCCAGCCAGTCAAGCAGCGCCGGACGCGCAGCCCCCCGCGCGGCGAGCACGCTCACTCGCTTACGCGGCTGCTCGAACTCCGCATCGCTATGAAAGCCGGTCAAGCGGGCCCTCGTTTATCTCTCGTGGTCGGTCAGCAATCATTCGTGGCAAGCAACGGTAGGCGCTCAGTATCTCAGCGCGTCGTGATCCTGCTCGAGAACTTCACGTATCCGCAGGACACGCGCGTGCGCAACGAGGCCGAGTCGCTTGCGGCGGCAGGCCATCAGGTCACCGTGCTTGCCCCGCGTGGACCAGGTCAAAGCGCCGGTGAGCGGATCGAGGGCGTGGAGGTACAGCGTTATCGCATCGTCTGGGCCGAGGGTTCACCGTGGTCATATCTTCTCGAGTACGGAATCGCCCACACCCAGCTGCTGGCGCGCTCGCTGGTGGCGCTTGTGCGTGGGGCGGACGTCCTGCATTTCAATGGGCCTCCGGACACGCTGGCCATCGCCGGTCTGCTCGCACGGCTGATGGGCCGCAAGGTCGTCTACGACATGCACGACTCGGCGCCGGAGCTATTCGACGCCAAGTTTGGCTCCTCGACCCTAGTGCGGGCTCTGCGACTGGCGCAAAAGATTGCAATCCGCTGCGCCAATCAGGTGATCGTGACCAACGAGACCCAGCGTCAGCTGGCGATAGCGCGCGGGCCACGCTCCCCAGAGGACGTAACGGTCGTACGCAACGGCCCGCGCCGCAATGAGTTCCCCGATCCGCCACAGGGGCTTGCTGGCTCGCTGACGGCACCGAAGCTCGTCTACGTCGGCACGCTGGACGTGCAGGACGGCGTGCTCGAGCTACCCGAGATCCTGAATACGCACGCGCTGCAGGCAGCACAGCTGACGATTGTCGGCAAAGGTAGCGCCTTGGAGGAGCTACAGCTGCGCTGTCGTCGAGCCGGAGTCGAGGACCGCGTCACCTTCACTGGCCACGTGCCTCACAAGCAGGTAGCCGCTCTGATCGCAGAGGCAGACATCGGCATCGACCCAGCCCCAGGCACCGAGCTGAATCACGGCTCCACGATGATCAAGGTGGCCGAGTACATGGGCTGCGGCCGGCCGGTGGTGGCCTATGACCTGCGTGAGACGCGTCGTACCGCAGGCGATGCGGCGCTATATGCCCCTTGCGGGGAGCCACAGGCATTCGTCGATCTGATCGGCCAACTGGCAAGCGATGGCGAGCGCAGGTTGCGCCTCGGGCGCATCGCACGCGAGCGAGCAATGGAACTGACGTGGGACCGCTCAGAGCTTGCTCTGCGCACGGTCTATGAGCGCCTCGCCCAGTCGGACAACTGAGGTCCGCCCGCGAAGGGATGCTTGC
Source organism: Solirubrobacteraceae bacterium (assembly GCA_036266805.1). GTDB lineage: Bacteria > Actinomycetota > Thermoleophilia > Solirubrobacterales > Solirubrobacteraceae > Palsa-744. Next base: position 97,557 of record DATAXK010000017.1, on the reverse strand, counting down.
CGGCCTGGAGCTTTACGCGCTTGGAGCGCTGTTTATGAGCTAGGGCGCCTGTTCGTGTCTAGGCTTTACGTGCGAACGGAGGCTCGCTCCTACCCAGCACGACCCCAAGCGCACGCCGCTCGACGACCGCCCGCGTAGCCCATCGCGGTCGCAGCTTGCCGGCGGCGACGGCAAAGCTTGCACGCAGTCCATGGCGCAAGGCAAGCGCAGCCTTGATCGCGCTCGCATGGACTCTGCCGTAGTGCTTGCGCGCGAACAGGATCTTCGCGTAGCTGAGCTGAGCCGAGAGGTCGGCTCCAGGCGCGTGCCCGGTGTGGTGGGTAATGCTCATTGTCGGTAGATGGGCAACCTTCCAACCGGCCTGGTGGAAGCGATAGCACCAGTCGGTCTCCTCCGAGTAGAGGAAGAAACGCTCGTCGAGCCCGCCAACCTGAGCAGCAGCCTCGGCGCGCGCGATCAGGAAAGCTCCGACCAGCCAGTCCGCCGAGGACTCTTGGTCGTAACGTGCGGCGTCGGGCTCCTCCTCGCGCCAGCCACGCAGCGGACCAAAGCGCGCCGCGCCAAGCGCCTCGCCGAGCGACAGCCAAGCGGAGGGAAAACGTCGGATCGAATACTGCAGCGACCCGTCGGGGGCCCTCTGCACGACGCTCGCGACGCCGATCTCCGGCCGCGCATCCAGCCTGGCCACAAGCTCGTCGTAGCTGCCGGCGACCGTCTCCGCGTCGGGATTGAGCAGCAACACGTAGCGCCCGTGCGCGCGCGCTAGGCCAACGTTGTTGGCCGCGGCAAAGCCAATATTGGGCTCACGCTGCACGTGCATGTCGGGATAGGCGTCTTCGATCGCCTGGGGAGTGCCGTCGCTCGAGCCGCTGTCGATCAGGATCCACTCGACCGTAAGATCGTGGATCGCGGCCAGAGCGGAGCGCAGCGTCATCAGCGCCAGCTCGGGCCGGTTGTGCGTCACTACGATCACGCTGAGGTCGGGATCGGGGGCGTCGCTCGGGCTCATTCATCAAAAGCAACGGACCCGCCCGACGTTTCTCGCGTCGGGCGATCCGTCAAGCGCGCGTGGGAACAGGGAAACGCGAGCTTCGCTCCACCTCGGCATCCGCCCAAATGAGGAAGTTCTCGTGCCGCAAAAAACAGCGAGGTGTGATCGTTGCTTGCAGTGAGGACCACAGGCGACCGGTCCAGCGATGCGGCTTTATACGGCATGGCGGCGGTCAAAGGAGGCACATTGCCATGGTCCTCTGAATTGCCCACGGTGGGCCGCAGAGGTACGTAACCAAGCAGGAAGGACAGGCCAGATGGAGTTTGCGCTGATATTGCGAGAGCTGTCCAGACGCCGAGCGGCGCTCGGAGTTGGCGTCGTCGTGGCGCTGATCGCCGCGATTCTCAGCGTCTACCGTCTGACGTCCACGGGACTCGAGGCACGCTCGCTGCAGTATTCGAGCGCCAGCACACAGGTGTTCGTGGACACCCCTTCTTCGGTCTTGGGCGATCTGCAGCCATCCTTCGAACCGCTGCAAGCACGCGCGACGGTCTACGCGAACTTCATGGCAAGCCCGACATTCCTCGCCCTGGTTGGCGAAAAGTCCGGGATTCCCGGTAGTCAGATCTACGCCGCCGGGCCGGTCGATCCATCCGTGCCACGCGTGGTCGAGGAGCCCACGGCGGTGCAGCGCAACGTTGAGATCACCGGAGAATCCACCCCATACCGGTTGAACTTTAACGACGATCCCAACCTTCCGACGATCGGCATTTATGCGCAAGCGCCCAACACTCGTCAGGCAGTGGCGCTCGCCAACGCGTCGGCCGCGGCCCTCGCGCAATACGTGGCAACGCTGGCCAAAACCGGCAACACCCCTCCAGCACAGCGGGTCGTGATCCGTCAGTTGGGTAGTGCCAGTGGCGGCGTAGTCGACGGCGGCATCAGCAAGTCGATCGCGTTCCTGACGTTCGTCGTCGTCTTCTTCTTGTGGTGTGTTCTGGTGCTCGTCGGCGGACGCTTCGTCGAGAGCTGGCGTGCAACGGCGGACATTTATGACGCGCGGCGCGCTTCTGCCAAGAGTGAGAGCGCGAGCCCAAGCACGAATGGCGCGATACACGACGAGCAGGCCGCGGAGGCAACGCTGGCTGCGCTGCGCTCACCCTCACAACACAGACAGTGAGTAGGGAGGCCTTGGGCCGATGAGCGACGAGGACGACCAGCGCGACGCCTTCCCCCATACACGCCGTCCGCTGCCGTGGGTGCTGGCGGCGTTCCTGGCGATGCTGTTCCTGATCCCGGTGGACTCCACCGAACTGAAGCTCAGCCTGCCCGTCGGCTCAGATATCGACCGCTTTGCGATTGTGGGCATGGTCGGGGCCTGGATCATCTTCGGTGGCGACCAGCGCGCCTTCCTACGAACGCGTCGTTCAAAGCTGTATGTCGGCGCGGTATGCGTCTTCTTGGGATTGGCTATCGCGAGTGTCCTGCTCGGCGTCGGTCGAATCCTCAACGTTGGTGAGCTCAGCCTGGCGGAGAAGCGCTTTGGTCTGCTCGGCTCGTTCCTGGTCCTGTCCTGGTTCACACTCACCGCGTTGCGCTTCGAGGATTTGCGTGGCTTCTCCACTTACCTGATTGGCTTGGCCAGTTTCATGGCCGTGGGCATGCTCATCGAGCGCCACACCGGCTACAACATCTTCTACAACTGGAGCGCCAAGGTCCTCGACCCGATCGCCAAAGTCGCCCCATCTCCGACCGTAATCCATCCAGCATTTGGCAGCGACGGCCGTGTGACGGTCGTCGGGCCGACAATCCATGGGCTCGCGGCAACGACGATGCTCGTGATCGTGATGCCTTTCGCGTTGATACGAATGTTCGACGCCAAGTCGCGGAGATTGTGGTTGCTGAACGGGGTCGCGTTCATGTTGATGCTTGCCGCCGCTGCCGCCACCGACCGCAAGACAGCTTTGTTGGTGCCGATCGCGCTTGTGATCTACATCGCCTGCTACCGCCCGCGCAAGGTGCTCAAGCTAGCGCCGATCGGCGTTGTCTTGCTAGTTGGCCTCGTACACGTCGCATCCCCAGGCGCGCTGGGCACGATCCTCACGCCGACGGCAGGTTTTCAAAGCAGCTCAACCGAACATCGCTTGGGCGACTTCACCGATGTCACGCCCGATGTATACGCGCATCCGCTGTTCGGACGCGGCTTCGGCACGCTGGACTCCGACCTGGAGACCCAGTTCCGCATCAACGATGACGAGTACATCGACGAGATCTGGCAGGTCGGCATCTTCGGCCTGTTCGCCTACATCTTCATGATCCTCGCGCCGGTGTTCACCGCGCGAAGGGCGATTCGCGGTCGAGACCCGAATGTGGCATCGCTTGCACTGGCCTCGTCGGCCGGCTGTATCGCCTACCTGGTCGTCAGCGCCCTGTTCGATGCTTTCTCGTTCCCGCAGGCTCCGTACATGTTCTTCTTCATCGCCGCGTTGACGGTCATCGCCTCTGCCGGCCCGGAGGGCAACGTTCAGCCATTGCGCGAGCGCGTGCGTGGGATCGTCATACGCCCCGGCAAGGGTTCCAAGCTTGGTATCCGACGCATTCCGCTCGTCAGCGGTTGGCTGCTGGTACGAGAACCCGGCCTGGCCTCTCCTCCATCAGAGTCGGCCTACGCACGTGGCGGCGTCGGAGATCAAGCCGGCTAGCGCGCGGTCGGCGCTGTTTAGGCTGGGGCTCAGAGCCTGTCGATGGCGCGATGCAGGTCACGACGGTCGATAACGCGTGCCACCAGGTAGCGCGCGTCGGACTCGTCGGCGAGTTCGCGATAGAGCACTCGGTGCTCGCCGACGCGCAGGCGACGCCAAGGAGCATGTCCAGCTACTAGCTTGACGTCGAGGTTCGCGGCGTTCGCCTCCAGAGCCTGGAACGCCTGCTGAATCCGCTTGCGAGTCTGGTGGTCCAAACCCTTCAGATCGCGGATCGCGCGCGGGGCGAGCTCGATGGTGCTCAATGGGTCCGTCACCTACGACGACCCTGTCCTCTGCGCGTAGGTGTTATTGCCCGGCGTCTTGCGCGTCCAGCTCCGCGAACACATCAGCGGCGGAGCGCGTTTGGCCACGCGTATGAGCCTGATCGGCGGCGACCATGTCCTCGGCGAAGCTCGGGACCTTAGAGAGTAGGTAGTCCTCAAGATCCTGGGCATCGATCGGTACCAGCGCAGCAATAGGCTCCCCATGTCGTGTGACGAGGGCGGTGTGCTTGGACTCGGCGACGTCAGCAATGACGCCACTCGTGTTGCGTTGTAGATCACGGATGCTGATAGTGCTCATCGGGCGCCCTTTGGCCTTCCCAGTCAAATGTCAGACAAGCATACGTACAACACGTGCCACCGTCAAGTCTCGAACAGACCTTCTTAGCCTTAGCCAATGCGCCCGAGTGCCTTGGTGGCAAACGAGGCGGCGATTGGGCAGGGTGCCACGACGCTAAGGAAGCGCCCGGCGCTCAAGGGAACGATCAACGTCGGCGTGCCGGCCACGCCGCAGTAAGCGCTGCGGCCGGCGATGCTCAGCGTGATTCGGTCTCGCAGCTGCGATTGTGGCTTGACCGTCGAGAAGTGCAGATCCTGCACCGCAAGCGTGACCGGCGCCTTGGCGCCCGGGACGCTGTAGATGCAGGTGGGCCCTTGGGGCGCGTCCACTGGTTCGCCCACCGGCTTGCCGACGATCGCCTGAGCCTCTTGGCGCGTCACAAGCGTGCAGGGGTCGAGCGTCTTTGCGCCAGAGGCGTTGACCTCGTCGTCGACGCTGCCCGAAGGTTGGCGAGCCTTGACGGGGCTGCTCTGACTGGGGATGATCTTGCCGGCCCCCAGTGCCTGGGGCGCAGGATGCACGTCGCGCGCGGTCTGCACCGGCGCATGTCCGTTGTTTGCCGATGCGGAGCCGGTCGCGGTCGAGGAGCTATCGGTCGAAGAGCCTCCGCAGGCGCTCAGCAGCAGTGCGGCGACTGCGGCGAGCAGCGCGCCTGTTCCTGCCCGGGCAAGGCCGCTGGCATGCGGCCGAGGGCGCCAGTCTCGGGTGTGGGCCTGCGGCACGCGGACCTGAGCCGTGTGTGTCTCCGTCTCCTGGACCAGAGTCGCGTGGACCTGCGTCCCCGTTCGCAGACAAGGACGCCCAGCGCCCATGCTCACGAGCCCGGCGCGAACAGCACATCGACCCAGTAGTTCGCGGCGTTGTAGCTGCTGCTCGGGAAGGTGGGACTCGTAGCGTATTCGTAGACCCCGTTGGGGCTCGTGCCGTTGGCGAGCGCTTCCAGCGGCGGGTTGCTCAGCCCGCCGGAGCTGAACGCGGCAGAGCTAGCGGAGTAGTGCCCGTTGGGAGCAAGATAGCCAGCGACATAAGTGGTGCCGGCTGTGATCGGCACAGGTTCGGAGAAGGTGACCTGCTGCCAGCCGGAGGCTGTTTCGTTTGTGAAGGTGGCGGAGGCGAGCAGTGTGCCGGTTGAGCTCCAGAGGCTGCCGATGTGCGTGCCGGTGTTGGCGGCAGCCTTGTAGAAGCGGATTCCGGTCACGGCCCCGTTCACTTCCGAGCTGAACTTGACGCCGAGCTCGATCGAGTTGGGATCGTTGGCTTCGAGGGTTTCCGGCGTGGTGAAGTCGAAGATCGTGTTACGTGGCGTGACCGCTTTCGAGGCTTCCGACCGCGGCCCGGTGCCGAGCGCGTTGCTGGCCGCGACCTTGAAGGTGTAGCTCGTGCCATTCGTCAGCCCGGTGACAACGACGCTCTGGGCCGAGGCGCCCACGCTCACGGGAGTCTGTGCGGTCGAGCCAATGTACGGGGTGACCGTATAGCCGGTGATCGGGCTGCCGTCGTTGTTTGGCGCCGTCCAACTCACCAACGCCTGCCCTGTAGCCGGACTTGTCGTCAGCCCTTCAGGTGCTTCCGGCGCGCTGGCCGCTGAGGGCGCGAACAGCACGTCAACCCAGTAGTTGGTCGCATTGAAGCTGTTGCTGGGGAAGGTGGGTGTCGCGCTGTAGGCGTACACGCCGTTGGCGCTCGTTTCGTTGGCAAGCGCCTGCAGCGGCGGGTTGCTGGTGCCCAGGGGCGAGAACGCTGCCGAGGTGGCCGAGTAGTGCCCGTTAGGAGCGAGGTAGCCGGCTACATACGTTGCGCCCGCCTTGACGGCGACCGGCGTGGAGAACGTCACCTGCTGCCAGCCGGAGCCGCTTTCGTTTGTGAAGGTGGCGGAGGCGAGCAGTGTGCCGCTCGAGCTCCATAGGCTGCCGACGTGCGTGCCGGTGTTGGCGGCCGCCTTGTAGAAGCGGATGCCCGTGACCGTGCCTTTTTCCTGTGCGGTGAACTTGACCCCCAGCTCAACTGGGCTCGTGTCGCCGGAATCGGCGATCGCGGGTGTGCCAAGTTCGAAGATCGTGTCCTGGGGTGTGACGGCAGGGGACGCGGCAGACGCAGCGCCGGTCCCGACCGAGTTGGTGGCGCTCACCTTGAAGGTGTAAGCGGTCCCGTTCGTCAGCCCGGTCAGCGTGACCGAGTTGGCGGGCGCCGTCACGCTGACCGGCGTTTGCGCGGTCGAGCCTATGTACGGCGTCACGGTGTACTTGGTGATCGGCCCTCCGCCTTCTTCGGCCGGGGTCGTCCAGCTCACCGAGGCCTGGCCCGAGGCGACAGCGGCGAACACGCCGGTGGGCGAGGTGGGCGGACCGGAGGGTGGTGTCGGCGCGAACGTCACATCGACGTAGTAGTTGGTCGAGTTGAAGCTGTTGGAGGGGAAGGCACTGGCCGATCCGTACGCGTAGACGCCGTTGGCACTGGTCGAGTTGGCAAGCGCCTTCAGCGGTGGATTGCTGACGCCGGCGGAGGCGAACGCGGCAGAGGTCGCCGAGTAATGCCCGTTGGGAGCGAAATAGCCCGCCACGTAGGTGGTCCCGGCGGTGACGCTCACTGCTTTGGAGAACGTCACTTGCTGCCAGCCGGAGGCTGTTTCGTTTGTGAAGGTGGCGGAGGCGAGCAGTGTGCCGGTTGAGCTCCAGAGGCTGCCGATGTGCGTGCCGGTGTTGGCGGCGGCCTTGTAGAAGCGGACACCCGTTATCGACCCGGCCTTTTCGGCAGTGAACTTGACTCCGAGCTCGACCGAGTTGCCGTCTCCGGCGTCGATCATGTTCGGTGTCGCGAAGTCGAAGATCGTGTCCTGTGGCGTCACCGCGCTCGAGGGCTGCGAGGCTTCGCCGGCGCCGACGGAGTTGGTCGCCGTCACCTTGAAGGTGTAAGTGGTCCCGTTGGAGAGCCCGGTGATCTTGGTCGAGGTGGTGGTGGCGCTGACGTTTGTCGCCGGCTGCGCGGCCGAGCCGATATAGGGAGTCACGGTGTAGCCGGTGATCGGCGTGCCGCCTTCTTCGGCCGGTGCCGTCCAGCTCACGAGCGCCTGTGCGGTCGCCGGGCTTGCCGAGACGTTGCCGGGTGCTTCGGGTGCGACATAGGTCTGCGGTGTCACCTGGTTCGAGGCCGCCGACACAGGTCCGGACCCGTTGGGATTGGAGGCCTGCACCTTGAAGGTGTATGTCGTGCCGGGCGTGAGACCGGAGATTTTGGTGCTCAGCGTAGGCGGCGATCCGCTCACCGTCGTGGGCGTTTGCGCGGCGGTACCGATGTAGGGCGTGACCGTGTAGGTGGTGACCACGCCGCCGCTCGTGGGCGCAGACCAAGACACGCGTGCTGAGCCCGCGCCGGCGGTTGCGCTGACGCCGGTGACTTGGCCGGGAGGAGCGGCCGGCGAGAAGACCGGGTCAACCCAGTAGTTGGTGCCGTTGTAGGTGCTCGTCGGGAAGGTGGAGGTTGTGGCGTAGGAATAGAGCCCGTTGCTGGTCGTGGCGCTGGCCGGGACAGCGTGCAGCGGCGGGCTGTTCAGCGTTTTCGGCCCGGTCGGCGAAGGCGAGTAGAAGTAGTAGGAGTCGGCGGAGTAGTGGCCCTTGGGAGCAAGGTAGCCGACGACGTAGGTCGTGTTCGGGGAGATCTGGACCGGAGTGGAGAAGTTGACCTGCTGCCAGCCCGAGGCCGTTTCAGAGGTGAAGGTCGCCGAGGCAAGCAACGTGCCGTTTTCGCTCCACAGGCTGCCGACGTGCGTGCCGGTGTTGGCGGCGGCCTTGTAGAAGCGCACGCCGGTGACGCTGCCGAACACTTCGGATGTGAACTTGAGCCCGACCTCGACCGAGGACGCATCGCCAGAGTCCGGCGTGCCGGGTGTGACAGCTGAGCCCCAGATCGAGCATGGGCAGGACACACTGACGGTGATGCCCGCGGACGGTTTCTCGAGGTTGGCGCTGTCATCTACCGCGCGTGAGCGGATCGTCGTCGTGGGATTGCCGTGCGCAGCCCAGGTATAGGACCATTTGACGGTCGTTTCGGCGGGTGTGGTGAGCGTCGCCGGATGCCAGGTTGCGCCACCGTCGGTCGAGACTTCGACGCCGGCGACCACGCCGCCTCCGGCATCGGTTGCGCTGCCGGTGATCGTCACGGCGCTTCCATCCTGGAGCGTCGCGTTCTGCGTTGGCGAGCTGATCGTGGAGGTCGGCGGGGTGGTGTCGGTCGACTTGGTCCCCGCTACGAGGCCGGTGGTCAGCGACTTGGGCTGGACACCCATTTCGGCGAACAGGTTGACGGTCGCCTGCTCCAGGTTGGGGTCTGGCGCCGTTTTGCCGGGCTCGGTGCTTGGCGATTCCCACGCGTTGAAATTGGCAAGTCCCCACGACCATTGCACTGTGCCGGCGCCGAACACGAGCGCACCACTGGGAGCCTTGTACAGCGTCAGATGATGGGTGGCAGTGGTGCCTTCGGAGAGCCTGCTGCCGTAGTCGTTGAACGTCTGTAGCCCGCTCACGGTCGTGGAGGAGAGGTCGAACTCGCCCGCGGGCCGGAAGCCGTTGTCGACGTCCTCGTCCCACTCGTAGCCGAGTGTGCCGGCGCCGGGCGCGAGCGTCAGCGATTGTCCGGATTTCAGCGTCGAGGCAGCGGTGTTCTTCCACAGCCTGTCCTTGGCGTACTGGGAAGGCACCGTGATGTCGGAGGTGCCGGCATTGACCAGGAAGAATTGGCCGGTCAGAGCATTCTCGGGCTTGCCCCCGTTGGCGGGCGGACTGAAGCGTGGGTCGCGCCAACTACCTGTCCAGGTTGGCGGATCCTGTGGGTCCACGGGCGCGTTGAAGTGCGTCTCCTTGTAGGAGGTGAGCGTGCGATAGGGAGTGTTGGTGCCTTCGGTGCTCGGCCCCCAGCGCGTCTTCCAGAACATCTCGTTGCCGCTGAAGAAGGCAAGGTTGACCCCCGCTGACAGCGCGGATTCGACATTTGCCCGCTGGCCTTCAGACCAGTACTCGTCGTGGCCGCTGGAGATGAACAGCTTGTGGTTCTTCAGCAGCGCGCCGTTCTGGTCGACGTTGGCCTCGCTGGTGTAGCTGACGTTGTAGCCGTTCTTTTCGAGCCAGTAGATCATCTGGAACTCGGCGTACCAAAGGTAGGAGGCGCCGCCGTCCACAGCGAAGGAGCCCTCCCATGGCCGGTTGTAGGAGACCGCGTAGGCAGCCTTGTACGCTTCCGGTTCGCCGGGCGGACAAGCAACGGTACACGTATAAAGGCTGTTGCCGCCGTAGTCGTTGTAGGCCTCCCAGGTGGCGTCAGAAGTTTGCAGCAGGACTTCGGAGTGGCTGGAGTCGTTGCGCACGACGAACGGGATCTGGCTTTCGCCGCTGCCGTCTTCGCGAACAAGGTGCGCGATGTAGACGCCCGACACGGCGTTGCTTGGAACCGTCCACGATGCCGAGACACCCCAGTTGCCGCAGTCGATCAGGCCGGTGGAGGAGTTCGTAAGGCAGGCTGGCTGTTTCTGGGGGAGCGTCGCAGTTGGTTTGATGCCGGCCTGTACCATGCGCGCCCCATCGCCGCCGTAATAGCCCAGACGTAGGATGTCGATGCGGTACTTGGTCGAGGGCGTGCTGATCTTGAAGGACTCGGTTTCGCCGACGTTCACGCTCATCGAGGTGCCGTAGCCCTGGATCGTGCTGGAGCCGACGCCTTCCACCTCCCAGTCGCTGGGAGGATCGCCGGGCAGCGCGTTCTCGCAGACATTTGGGTTGGGCGCCGAGGCGCATTCGTCGGTCACGGCGAGCGCCGGCGAGCTCGTGGCAAGCATGCCCAGGCAGGCGATCAAGCTGACGGCAGCGGCCAGTAGCAGCCCCATCGGAGACAGTCGGCTCGTCCTCATGATGCACCTCTTCCACTCAGCACCGCAGGCACGGTGCGTATCAAGATCGACAAGTTCAACCACAAAGAGCGCCGCTGCGCGTATTCGACGTCGAGGCGCACCATCTCCTCGAGTGTCACCGTGGAGCGCCCGTTGACCTGCCACAGGCCGGTGACGCCGGGCTTGACGGCAAAGCGCGCGAACCAGTGTGGGGGATAGTGCTCGACCTCGTAAGGGATCGCCGGCCGTGGTCCCACCAGCGACATCTCGCCGCGCAGCACGTTCCACAACTGCGGCAGCTCGTCGAGGCTCGAGTGCCGTAGCGCCCTGCCGAAGCGGGTCACGCGCGCATCGCCAGTCATCTTGAATTGCGGCCCAGGCGCGGTGTGCTCGCGATGCTCGCCGGCGATCAGGCCGAGCACGTACTCGCGATGGCGATCGTGCGGGACGCCGTCGTGCATCGTACGGAACTTGTTGACCGTGAACGGCATCGTGTCGCGCCCGACGCGGCGTTGGCGAAAAATCGGCGAGCCGGGCGAGTCCAAGCGCACGAGAATCGCGATCAGGGCGAGCAGAGGAGAGAGCAGGATCAGCAGGGCGACCGAGCCGACGATGTCCAGCGCCCGGCAGCTGAAGTCCAGCAGCCGGCCTTCGGCAGGACCCGCGGCGGCCGCGTCCGTTGCCGCGCGAGAGGCGACGCCGGCGCCCCGCGATGGGGCGTGTTGATCGATCGCCGTGCTTGCCACACCAAACAAACGCGCTGGAAGACCCCAACTTGCGTTGTTTCGGCTCCCAATTTGCGGGCTCTCACGGAGGAGAGCCCGAGGCGCACGGACGCTAAGCGGCCAGCGCGAGCATGCAGGCCTCAAGCCGCTCCAATACGTAGTCCTGCTGTTCCTCGTTGAGGTCGGGAAACAGCGGCAGCATCAGCGTCTCGCGGGTCGCCGCCTCGGTGTGCGGCAGCTCTGGAGCGCCCTGCGGCGCTTGACGTGAGTAAGAGGCCTCTTCGTGGATGGCCATCACGCCGCGACGCGTGGCGATGCCGTCGTGCAGCAGACTGCGCATCAGTTCGGTGCGCTCAAGCGGAGCGCCAGGCGCGACGCGAACGCAGTAGGACTGCCACGTGCGCCGCGCATAAGTCGGGTCGTAAGGGGCTTGCAGATGTGGAATGCGCTCCAGCGCGGCGGTATAGCGCTCGGCCAGCAATCGGCGGCGCTCCAGGATCTCGTCGAGCACGCGCAACTGGCAGAGCCCAAGCGCGGCCTGCATGTCGGTCATACGGCTGTTCCAGCCACGCTCCGGGTAGGCCTCGACGACGATGTCGCGCGCGGAGTGGCGGGCAAGATCGGAGGTGTCCATGCCGTGTGCGCGCAGGCGCCGCAAACGTTCGGCGACTTCGGGATCTGCCACGGCGATCATGCCGCCCTCGCCGGTGGTGATCACCTTGCGCGGGTGCAGCGAGAAGCAGGCAAGCGGCCCCAGCGACCCGATCGGCCGGTCCCTGTAGCTCGCGCCGATCGCGCAAGCGGCATCCTCGACGATCTCCACCCCATGGCGGCGACCCAGCTCCAAGAACGCGTCCATGTCCGCGGGAAGACCGACCTGGTGCACGGGCATGATCGCCTTCGTGCGGGGCGTGATCGCGCGCTCGGCGGCGACCGGGTCGAGGTTGTAGGTGCGGGGGTCGATGTCGGCAAAGACAGGCTGCGCGCCACAGTGCCACACGGCGTTGGCAGTGGCGATGAACGACAGCGAGGGCACGATGACCTCGTCGCCCGGACCAACTCCCGATACATGCAGGGCAAGCGAAAGAGCGGTCGTGCAGCTCGTGGTGGCAACCGCGTCGGCGGCGCCGACGCGCTCAGCGAAAGCCTCCTCGAAAGCCCGTACACGTGGACCTTGGGAGATCCAGCCGGAGGCGATCACATCAGCGACCGCCGCCTGCTCATCGCCCGCGAGGTGCGGGCGTGTTATCGGGATCTCCATCACGAGGTCGCGCTGAGCGTGGGTGAGGCGGCCGCAGCTCGTTCGGCGCGCCACCAATCCACCAACAGACGCAAGCCTTCTTCGAGATCGACCTCGGCCTCGAAGCCCAACCGCTCGCGTGCAGCGCGTGTGTCGGCCAAGCGCCGCGGAACCTTGTTGACGGAGCGCTCCGGGCCGTGTTCGACCTCGACGTTGGCTCCCATCACCTCGATCAGCATCTGTGCGAGCTCGAGCAGGCTCGTCTCCGTGCCGCTTGCGACGTTGAACACCTCGTCGCTCACGTCCGCCGAGGCGGCAAGCACGTTGGAGCGGGCGACGTCGCCGATGTAGATGAAGTCCATCGTCTGCGAGCCGTCGCCGAGGATCAAGGGTGGTTCACCGGCTTCGATGCGCTCCATCCAGCGCACGAGCACCTCGGTGTAGACCCCGTGGATGTCCATGCGTGGTCCGTACACGTTGAAGTAGCGCAGCGCCACGTAGTCGAGCCCCTGCATCGAGTTGAAGCTGCGCAGCAGGCCCTCGTTGAAAGTCTTGGCGGCGCCGTAGAGGGTGTCGTTGGCGTAGGGGTGATGAGACTCCTCTGTCGGGAACTGCTCCGCCAGTCCATAGATGGAAGCCGAGGAGGCGGCGACGATCCTGCGGACTTTCTCGGCCAGGGCAGCCTCGATCACGTTGTAGGTGCCATCCACCATCACTTCGAGCGCAAGCCGCGGTTCGGCCGCGCACTGGGTGATGCGCAGGGCGGCCTGATGGAAGACGACGTCGATGCCGCGTGTCAGCTCGGTGACAAGCTCGCGGTCGCGAATGTCGCCTTCGACAAGTCGCACCGGTCCGTTCTCGATGGCCCACGCGAGGTTGTCGCGACGACCGCGCACGAAGTTGTCGAGCACGACGATCTCCTGTGCGCCGGCCTGGACCAGCTGGTCGGCGATGTTGGAGCCGACCGCCCCGCCGCCGCCTGTAATCAGTACGCGTTCACCGAGCATCTCGTGAGCACCTCATGATCACTCAACGGCCAATGAGGCGGGATTTTCCACGCGCAACTGAATTTGCCAGCGCTCGGCGCCAGGTAGCGGGGATTGGCGCAAGTCGTGATCGAGCGGAACGGCCCCGATCACGCGCGCCGGGTTGCCGGCGGCGATCACTCCGGCGGGGATCGATCTGGTGACGACGCTACCGGCCCCGATCACCGAGTGAGCGCCGATGCGTACGCCCTTGAGGATCTTGGCGCCGTCGCCGACGAACACGTTCTCTTCAAGCTCGACGGCACCCATCTGTGGTTTACCGCCGCGGCGACGCTCGGGGTGAAGCTCGTGAAAGTCGCTGTCGAGGATCTCAACGCAAGAGCCGATCAGAGCGTTCGCGCCGATACGGATGCCAGGCCCCTCGCTCTTGATGAAGGCGTTGTTGTTGACCTGCGCGCCGTCGCCGAACTCGATCCTCGATTCGGGGGTGGACGCCTCGACGTGGCAATAGCCACTGTAGAACTCCGTCGAGGTTGGCCAGCCAAACTCGACCTCACGCCCGAAGCAGATCGCGCCCTTACCGAGCAACAGGACAGGTTGCAGCACGACCGGGTTGCCACTCACACGTGCGCAATCCGAAAGCACGCGGTACTTCAAGATCCGAGCTTGACGAATCGCGGATGAGAGGCGCCCCCCGCCCCTCATCGCGACTCGCCCCGCTCGGCGGACCGCTGCCACTGCCGGTCGCTCGTCCTCATGTACAACACAACGTGGCAAGGCTCGACGACCTTGCACGCGGGGAACGCTCTGGCCCTCACGCGGGGAACGCCTCGGCTCCTGAATGCGATGCGAGAATCGCCTGCCGTTGCACGTTCATACAGCGATATGACCGACACTCACAAGCCATCCATCTCAGTGGTCATGGCGGCCTATCAGGCAGAGCGCTTCATCGCCGAGGCACTCGAATCGATCCTCAACCAAACTCATTCGCCCGACGAGGTGATCGTCGTCAACGACGGCTCGACCGACGGAACGGCACGCGAGCTCGAGCGCTTTGCCGGGCGCATCCGCGTCGTGCATCGGGAGAACGGCGGCTGTCCAGCCGCGTTCAACACGGCCTTCACGAAGGCAAGCGGCGACTTCGTGGCGTTGTGTGGGGCCGACGACATCTGGGAGCCGCGTAAGCTCGAGTGGCAGCTTGAGGCGATTCGCGCGCACCCACAGGTGGACCTGCTCTGTGGTCACGCCGTGCTGTTCGGGCGCAGCGAGGGCGAGTACTCGCGCCCTTCGGGGGTTGGCGTGCTCGACAGCGGCGCTTTGAAGGACGCCCTCTACCGCCAGTGCTGCATCTGCGCACCCTCGGTGGTCATCCGTCGCTCGCTGTTTGAGCGTCTCGGTCCATTCATCGAGAACTTTGGCGCCGACGACCACGAGTATTGGTTTCGCTGCCTGCGAGCCGGCGTAAGCTTCTATTACGACCCGCGCCCACTGCTCAGCTGGCGCCAGCACGAGAACAATCTCACCGGGCGCACGGCTTGGATGGACGAGTGCGGCGATCAGGTGCGGCGCATGTACGAAGCCGACGTGAGCGACCGCGCGATCGCGGACGATCTCTTCAGGATCGGCAGGCGCCTGGTAGACGCAGGTCGCCCGCGTGAAGCGCGCAAGGCGTTTCGCCAGTCGCTGAGGCGCGGCCGGCACAGTGCCTCCCCGGCGAATGTCAGGGCACTCGCGTGGGTTGTGATCCTCGGTCTGCCCAGCGGCGTGCGCGAAGGGGCGGCACGTGTGGTGACTTACTTCAGTCGCGCGATCGACGCTTTGCGCGGCGGCCGCGACCCGGTGCTGCCATGAAGGCACCGACGATCAGCGCGGTGATGCCGGTCTACAACACCGAGCGCTATGTGGCCGAGGCGCTGACGGCGATTCTCTCCCAGACGCATCCTCCCGATGAGGTGATCGTCGTAGACGACGGCTCGACCGACGGAACGTTGGCAGAGCTCGAGCGCTTTCGCGGTGAGATTCGCATCGTCAGGCAGGGCAACCTTGGCGTGGCGGGAGCGATGAACCGCTGCTTCGAGGAGGCTCGCTGTGACTACATGGCCAAGTGCGACGCGGATGACATCTGGGAGCTCGACAAGCTCGAGCGTCAATTCGACGCGATCCTCGCCCATCCCGAGATCGACATCGCCTTCGGCGGCGCCTGCTTCTTCGGTGGCAGCGACGGTCCGCGCGCGCCTTATTCGGGCGCCGGCATCCTCGACTTGCAGAAGTTCGCCAAGCATCTGTATCGAGCGAACTTCGTCTGCTCCGGTACGACAATGGTCAGGCGCAGTCTGCACCAGCGCCTCGGGCCCTTCGTAGAAGGGCTCGACTGCGAGGACTACGACTACTGGCTGCGTGCTGTCTCGGCCGGCGCCGTCTTCTTCTACGACCCGCGTGTGCTTATCAACTACCGCACCCACGAGAATCAGGTCTCCGGCAACCTGTTGCGAATGCACCGAGCCGAGTACATCGCCCACGACTGGCACGCAGACCTCGTCGACGACGCACGACTGGTGCGCAAGGTGAAGGCGCGCGACCTGTCGAACATCGCACGGCAGCTGAGCGACGAAGACCGTCCGCGGGAGGCGCGAGGGACGTTCGTAGCCGCCCTGCGCCAGCGGCTCTCGCCGCGTCTGCTTGCCTGGGTGCTGATCCTCTCGATGCCAGATCGCTATCGTCGCCCGCTCGCCGAGAGGCTGGTCTCGATCAGGCGCACCCTGGTCTCGCCGGCCTCGCGGTGAGACCATGACCTTCGAGGTGCTCGTGACGGCCGAGGAGTCCTCGCAGGAGGAGGAGGCCACGCCGGCTGAGCTGCCGGTGCCGGTCGAGCAGCAGGCGGCGACCGACGAGCAAGCTGCCAACGAGCTGCGCGACGCCGCCGCGCACGGCGTGCGCTGGTCGGCGATCGCCCGTCCCACCGTCGAGATCCTCCAGCTCGGCTCGATCGTGATTCTCGCTCGGCTGATCGTGCCGGCGGAATTCGGCCGTTACGCGATCGCCTTGATCGCCCAAGAAGTGGCCTACCTGATGGTGGCCGGCGGCTTGAGCAGCGCTCTCGTTCAACGCAAAACGATCGACCGCGAACACCAGCAGACCGGAATGGCGCTTGGCTTGCTCGCAGGCCTCGCGCTTGCCGTGATCACATTGATCGCCGCCAGCGTGATCGTGGCGCCGATCTTTGGCGAGCGCACGGCCTTCTTCGTGCGCCTGATGGCGCCGCTGTGCCTGGTCTCGGCGCTCAGCACCGTGCCTACCGCCACCTTGCGTCGGAACATGGCCTTCAGGCGGCTGAGCGAGATCGAAGTGCTCAGCACGCTTGCGCGTGTCGTCGTTTGCATCGGCCTGGCGCTGGCGGGCCTGAGCGGTGAGGCGCTGGTGCTCGGCGTGCTGGCCGGCTCGCTGGCAACGGGCGTCATCGCTTGGGTCAGCGCGCCGCCGCCGGCGCCGCGCTTGTACCGCAAGGCTGCACGCGAGCTGCTGGCTTACGGCTTGCCTGTGTCGCTGGCCTCGGTCAGCTGGATCGGTTTCAGCAACGTCGACTACGCGATCATCGGCGCGCGCCTTGGCGCCCTGCAGACCGGCTTCTACTTCCGCGCCTACACGCTCTCGGTCGAATACCAGAGCAAGATCAGCGTTGTGATGAGCCAAGTCGGCTTCCCGGTCTTGGCACGCACACGCAGCGCCGCCGAGCTCAGCCAGCTGTATCGCCAGATGGTGCGCACCTTGACGATCCTGCTGTTTCCGCTGCTCGTATTGCTGACGATCACAGCTCCCGTGCTCGTCCCATTCCTGTTCGGCGCGCGCTGGGTTCCAGCGGTCGTGCCGGTTCAGATCCTCGCCCTGGGTGGGGCCTCGACGCTTGTCGTCGATGCCGTTGGCACGGTGTTCATGGCGACCGGCCGCGCACGCGCGCTGCTCGGCTACGGCGTCGCGCACTTCCTCGTCTATGGCCTCACGGTGCTGGTGGTCGTGCACTACGGAATCGTCGCCGTCGCGATCGACGCGGCAGTCGTGCACACACTGTTCCTGGTGGTGGCTTATGTGATGATGTTGAATGGATCACAAGAACGTCCAATACCAAGACTGTTGAGTGACATAGCCCCGGCCACGCTCTCCTGTGTGGGCCTGGTTGTGGTCGCCTTGCCGGTGAGCCTGGGACTGACCGCGATCGACACGCCGGCATTCCTGTGGCTGGCCGCGGTCGGGCTCGTCGCGATACCGCCTTACCTACTGACGCTTCGCCTCGGCTTTCCAGAGAGTTGGCGCAGTCAGCGCTCGATCATCGCGCGCATCGTGCCGGCCGGCAGGGGCCTCAGTCGGGTCGGGCGTCGGCTTGCGGCAGCGCGTGTGCGCTTCTCGGGCTAGGTACGGCTAGGCCAAGCAGTGCCTGCGGTTGCGCCGGCGCCGGAGTGTGCCCGGTGTCTACAGGGCTACCAGGTGTCCTTGCGCGGCAGCCACTTTCGCAAGTCCGTTGTCAAGAGTGAGGAGCCCTACGTTCAGGCGCCGCGCAAGAGCCAGGTAGGCGGCGTCGTAGGTGGTCAATTGGTCGCGCAAGCCCCATATCGCGTCCGCGAGCTCTATCACTGGATAGGTCAGTACGCGCAGATCGCGAAGCGCGGCAAGAGTCTCGTCGGCCCGACGCCCGTACAGCTCTCCGCGAATCGCATAATGACGCAAGACCGAGAGTACCTCGACATGGAAATGCTCAGGTACGTACAGCTCTGGTTGTGGCGCGAGGGCGGTGCGAATTGCGCTCGCCAGTGGCCGTGCCAGCAGCAGCTCCGCTACAGCGCTCGCGTCTGCGACGATCACGCTGGTGAATTGCGGTCTCGCTCGGCCGCAAGCGCTGCCGCAGGGGACTCTTCGACCTCCACCGGCTCCCACTGCTCGCTACTGGCGAGCCACTCCCGCATCGTCGGGCGTACCGCCAAAGCGCGAAGCTCCGCTAGCAGATAATCGGAGAGCGTCATTCCTGTCTGCGCGGCGCGAACCTTCAAGTCGCGATGCAACTCGTCGGGAATATTGCGAATCTGGATCATCGATGACATGCTATTTAGATGATAACATGTCAATCACATGTAGCCCCGGGTGAGGCCGTGCAGAAGCGGCGCCGGCAGCTATTTGACCAAGACGGCCGCCAGGGCGAATCAGGCGGCGGCGCGCTCAAGGCGCGGGGCCATCGCGAGCGGCATGCCGTTCGCGCGCATCGACTCGCCGGCAAGCTCCACCAAGGCGACGATGTCCAAGCCCAGTGCAACGTTCGAGCGTGGTTCAGAGCCTGTGCGGATGGAGCGCGCGAAGTCCTGCAGCTCCAGGCTGAGAGGCTCCTGAGGCTGCACGCGCGGGCTGACCACGTCACCTGTGCGGTAGATGAGCTGGTGCTCGCCGAAGTTGGCGGGGGGCGGCCCCTCGTCGATGCCGCGGTCATACACGCGGATCGGCTCGTCAGATGCCGTGTCGTCGTACTGGATCATGCGCTTGCTGCCCACGACGATCATCTGGCGCACCTTGCACGGCGCCAACCAGGAGATCTGCACGTTGGCGCTGGAGCCGCCCGCGAAGGTGAGTGTCAAGAATGCGGTCTCCGGCACGTCCTGCTTGAAGACGCTGCTCCCCGATGCGGCGATTCCGACGACCGGCTGGTCGAGCCAGTAGAGCAGGATCGAAAGGTCATGAGGCGCTAGATCGCAAACGACGCCATCGCTCTGGTACTTGCCGAGATTCATGCGTGCGGAGGTGACGAAGTGAATGTCGCCGACCGTGCCGTCTTGAATCAGGTCGCGCACCGCGTTGACCGCGGGGCTGTAAATGAAAGTGTGACCCGGCATCAGCACGAGCTGTGAGTCCTCGGCGATGTCCGCGAGCTCCTGGGCGTCGCTCAGACGAGTGGCGAGCGGCTTCTCCACGAGCACGTGCTTGCC
This sequence comes from Solirubrobacteraceae bacterium, assembly GCA_036266805.1. Taxonomy (GTDB): domain Bacteria; phylum Actinomycetota; class Thermoleophilia; order Solirubrobacterales; family Solirubrobacteraceae; genus Palsa-744. The sequence continues at coordinate 78,412 of DATAXK010000017.1, read as the reverse complement.
CGCTTCCAGGATCTGCTTGACGATCGCGTGGTGAGTCTTTGGCGGAGTGGCGACGACGACGGCCTCGATGGAGTCGTCGCAGAGCACTTCTTCTAGGTTTCCGAGCGCGAGCGTGTCCGGATGGCGGTTCGCCAGCGCGCCGAGGCGAGCGGGATCGCGGTCGCACACGGCCTGCAACTGGAACTCCGAGCGCTCGGCCAGATTGCGGGCGAGGTTCGGGCCCCAGTAGCCGCACCCTACGACCGCGGTGCCGATCGGCATCTCGCGAGGCACGATACGACGGTTGCGTCGTAGTCCATCTATGGTTGTGTTCCACGAATCAAACATCGTTTATCGCCCCTGAGGTGTGTAAATCGAGGTCATATATACGATCAACGTTGGGCGACTGCGCCGTCTTTTGCGAAGCTGAGCATTGCTCCAGAAACCTGATCAAGCTCCTCGTCGCTCATCGCTGGGAACAGCGGCAGCGAGCAGATTTGCTCGGACAGCCGCTCGCTCACGGGCAGGCTTCCAGGCCCCATACCGAGATGCGCATAGGCTTCGGTGCGGTGAATCGGCGTCGGGTAGTGAATCGCCGAGGCGACGCCGTGCCGCTCCAGGTGAGCACGCAGTGCATCGCGGCTCGAGCTACGCACCACGAACAAGTGGTAGACGTGATCGGCCTCGGCAAACGGCAGCTCGACGAGCTCGATTGCCTCACCCGCTCCCGCGTCGGCCAAGCCGCTCAGACGGGCACGCAGCTCTGAGCCAAGACGGCGTCGGGCGTCGTTCCAGTCGTCCAGGCGTGTGAGCTTGCGACGCAGCACCGCCGCCTGCAGGGCGTCCAGTCGTGCCGTGGTGCCCACGACGCGGTGGTGGTAGCGCGGGCGCTCGCCATGTGCGCGCAACAGCCGAATGCGTTCGTCCAGCTCGGGAACGGCCGTGACGATCGCCCCGCCGTCGCCCCAAGCGCCGAGGTTCTTGGTCGGATAGAAGCTGAAGCAACCAAGCACCCCGATCGTTCCGGCGCGACGTCCGTCGTAGCGGGCGCCATGAGCTTGACAGGCGTCCTCGATCACGTGGATGCCGGCCTCGCGTGTGATCTCGAGGATCGGGTCGAGGTCGACAGTCGCGCCGAACAGGTGCACGGGAATCACACAGCGCACCTTTGGCGTGAGACTGGCTGCCACGATCTCCGCCGTGATCAAGTGCGAGTCGGGGTCGACGTCGACCAGGATCGGGGTGGCGCCAACCGCGCTCACCGCCTCAGCGGTCGCGATGAACGAGTTGGTTGGCACGATCACCTCGTCGCCGGGGCCGATCTCGAGCGCTCGCAGCGCAAGCGCAAGTGCCTCGGTGCCGGAGGAGACGCCGATCGCGAAGTCCGTCTCGCAGTAGGCGGCGAACTCGCGCTCGAAGCCCTCGACCGGCTCGCCCAGCGTGAAGGCGCCTCGCGAGGCGATGTCGCGCACCTCGCCCATGAGCTCCTCGAGCAGCCGCGGGTCGGCATTGTCCAGGCGCGCAAACGGCACTGCGGGGCGCGTGGCGGTCGTGTCTGTCTGCCCCGCGCTCAACATGCCGCGCTCATCTGACCGTAGGCGACCGATGGTGAGGAGCCAAGTCGACGCAGCTCTTCCTGAAGCGCCCGGCGACCGCGATGGTGCAGGCCGTGGACGGAGCTCTCGGTGCGACCCATCTGCTCGGCTATCTCCGGCGGAGAGAGCCCGACGACATGGCGCATGACCATCACATCACGCTGCTCGTCGGGCAGGGCGGCAAGCGCGCTGTGCAGGTCCCGCGCACGGTCCCTGGCCTCGTCGTCGACGAGCTCGTGTGCCCCGAAGACCTCTTCGGTCGGCGTTGGACGCCGGCGGCGCAGGTGGTCGAGTGCGACGTTGCGCGAAAGGCGCAACAGCCAACCGGAGAACGGGATGCCGTGATCCTGGTACTGCACGATTACGGTGATCAGCTTCATGAAGACGTGCTGAGTTAGATCCTCAGCCTCCTGCTCGTCTCGCACGATGCTGCAGATGTAGCCGTATACGTTGTCCGAGTAACGCGTGTAGAGAAACCGCAGTGCGTCTCGGTCTCCCTCCTTGGTGCGCGCAATAGCTAGGCGTGTTTCGCGTGCTGTCTCGGGCGAATCGTCCAGAGTCGCACGGCGACGGAAGCCTACGTGTCCATCCTTGACATTGAGGCGGCGATGCATATGTGTTCCCCGTGGTTGGCGGTGAATATTCTCCCTGCTGAATCCGTATGGCAGGGGGTTTGTGTTCATCGATGATGGGTAATGGAATCTATTCCCACAATGGCCCGTTAGTCGCTATCTCCGTTCAGGCGATGAACACCGATCCCCACCACGTGACGGGTGGCGTCGTATGATCGCCGGCCTGCGCAATAAGCCGCAAATACGGCATAGATGCTGGGCTTTTGCGCGTCGGATACGCGTTCATACATGACCCGCGAGCTTGTTGTTACGCGGTAAAGAAGTTTGCGTGAATCGCTGGACTACTACCTACAAATCTTCGACTAGGACAGCCGGGGGAGGCGTCGAGGGCCGCTTTGGAGCCGTTTTTCAGATCTCAGAAGAGGCGCTGTGCGCGGTCTGCTATCTCGCGCGCGATGGCAAGCGATGCCGTCGCCGCCGGCGACGGCGCGTTGCGGACGTGCAAGGCCCGCTCGGTGGAGGAGAAGACAAAGTCGTCCACCAGGTCGCCGTTGCGTGCGACGGCCTGTGCGCGCACGCCCGTGAACGAAGGCCTCACGTCCTTTGCGGTGATCTCCGGCACATAGCGGGCCGCGTCACGGACCAGGGCCGAGCGCGATGCCGCGTGATGCAACTCGGTGAGACCCGTGCGCCACCAGCGGGCGAACATGCGCCACGATCCTGGCCAGCCGAGGGTCTCGCCGAGGTCCCTGCGACGCAGCTGGGTGGGGTGCTTGGCATCGCGGGCGCCGGCGAGCAGGGCGGTTGGCCCGATCAAGATCTCGCCGTCGATGCGTCGCGTGAAATGTACGCCGAGGAAGGGAAGCGAGGGGTCTGGAACGGGGTAGATGAGCGATTTCACGAGGCTGCGACGCTCGGTGGTCAAGCGCAGATAGCTGCCGAGAAAGGGGACGATGCGAGGGTCTGGATCGGCGCCGGCCGCGGTCGCGAGTCGGTCCGACCATGCTCCGCCACAGAAGATCGCGTGCGTGGTGTCCGTGAACCCATGCGCGTGCAAAAGGCGCAGACCACGCCCTCGGGGCTCGACCGCGCGAACCTCGCAGGCGGTCACGAGCGTTCCCCCGGCTTCCAGCAGGTCATGGGCGTAGGCGGTGGCGACGGCGTGGAAGTCGACGATGCCGGTCGGCGGACAGTGAAGGGCCGCCACGCCCCGCGCATGCGGCTCGAACTCGCGAATGGCCTCGGCGTCGAGGCGACGCAATCCGCTGACGCCGTTGAGGGTGCCCCGTCGCTGGAGCTCCTCGAGCCGCGGGATCTCCTCGGTGCTCGCGGCGAGGATCAGCTTGCCACAGCGCTCGTGCGGGATTTCGTGCTCTTCGCAGTAGCGGTAGAGCTCCGCCGCTCCCTCCACGCACAGGCGCGCCTTGGACGAGCCGGGCTTGTAGTAGACGCCGGCGTGGATGACGCCTGAGTTGTGACCGGTCTGGTGGGAGCCCAGCTCGGGCTCGCGCTCGAGTACGCATACAGATGAGGAGGGAAAGCGTCGTGCCAACTCGCGAGCCACGGCCAGGCCCACGATTCCTCCGCCGACCACTGTTAGATCGGTGCGTGCCGGTGCCGATGAAGAGGTCGGTAGATCGTCAGGGCTGGGCAAGCGGCCTAACATACGGCAAGGTGTGACGTGGCAGCTGGGATGTGACCGGTGTCCCGCGTGGATGCTCAGGTGGCGAACAGGCCCGAGCCGACCCAATCGCTTTCTCCGCGTGCGCCCGGCGGTGCGAAGAAATAGCCGCCGCCGACCGGGGTGATGTAGTCGATCATCGGCTCTGCGGACAAGCGTTGTTGGATCGTGGCGAACTGGCGTTCAGGGCTTTGATTGAAAGCGACGAACATCAGGCCTTGGTCGAGCTGTCCGGCCGTGTCGAAGCCACGCGTGTAGTTGAAGCCGCGGCGCAGGATGCGCTGATCTTCGGTTGCCGGGGTACGTGGATTTGCCAGGCGTATATGCGCATCCAGGGGGATCCGCTTGCCGTGCGGGTCGAGGTCATAGCGAGGTTTCTCGAACTCGGTGGTTCCGCCCAGCGGCGCTCCGCTGGAGCGCACGCGGCCGATCATGTTTTCCTGCTCGTTCAGCCCCACGCGGTCCCAGAACTCCACGTGCTGGCGGATGATGCGGGCAACTTGGTAGGTGCCGCCAACTGCCCAGGCCGGCTCGCCGTCTGCGACCCACACCAGCTTGTTCATGAGCGCAGCGTCGCCGGTCGGAGGGTTGGCGGTTCCGTCGCGGAAGGCGAACAGGTTGCGAGGGCTGTTGTGCGGCGAGGGGCCGCGTGCGGCGCCGGAGAAGCCATCGATGTTCCAGCGCAGCTGCAGCGTTCCGCGCACGCTGCGCAGCAACTCGCGCAGGGTGTGCACGACGGTGTCGCGCTGGTGGGCGCAGATCTGCAGCAGCACGTCGCCGTGGCTCTGCGCCGGATCGAGCTCGTCGACTGAGAACGTCGGCATCTTGATCAGCTCGCGGGGGCGCCGCGGACTCAGTCCGTAGCGTTTGTCGAACAGCGAGGCACCGAAGGCGATCGTCACGGTCAGGACGTCGGGATCGTTGCTTGGTCCGAGGATCCCCGAGTCGGCCGGTGGATCGTCGACCTCGAGCAGCGGTATGGGCGCGCCCTCGGTCAGTTCGCGCGCACGTACGCTGAGCGCTCTCAGAGCTTCCTCGAGAGTCTTCCGATCGGGCGCGAGCGAGTCGAGTGCCGCAAACGTCGCTTGTGCTGGGGCGGGCGTGAGGATGCCCGCCTGGTGGGGCCCGTCGAAGGGCTCGCGCCGGGAGAGCTGTGTCTGGGAGACGTTCCATTCCTGCGTTGCCGTGGGCTCGGCCGGGACCGCCGAGGCCTCGGCGGTCTTTGTGGCCGCGCGAACGATCGCGCCGGCCCCGCCCACACCGCCTGCTCCCAGCAGTACAGCCGAGCGAGTTAGAAATGTGCGGCGGTCGAGCTCGCTCATGGTTCGATCCGCGCGTCGCGCTTGGGGATCTGGGGAATCTGCGGCGGAAGTTCGGTCTCCAGGGACCCGGGCACCTGAGACAGCGCCTCGAGCGCTCCGCCGAGCGTGCCGTTGAGCAGCTCCGATTGAGCCTGGGTGAGCTGGGCGTTGCTTGGCAGGCGCCCGCCGTGGGCAGCGGCAATAGAAGCCATCGTCGAACGCAGGGCAGCGAGTTCGGCCTTGACGATCGGGATCGTGTTCTCGCGCCCCATCAACGATGGGCGCAGTGTCGCGATCACCTCTTCGGTGGCTTGCAGCCCGGCGTTGGTAGCCAGCACTCCTTCCTGGCTCCACGGCACGTCAGCCCCACTGAGCAAGTCGCGCGCCGCGTCCTCGAGGATCTCATGCGCGCGCGTGGCGTATTCCAAGGGGGCGATCGAGATTTTCCCAAGTACGCCGCGCAACCGACGCACGTTGAGGTTGAGCAAGCGTGCCTGGCTGAGCAGCGTGCGCGGCTGCGCGGAAGTCCAGAGTCCGTATTCGATCCTGTGCAGGCCCTTGAATTGTGGGCTTGCCGTGCCTCCAGGCAGGCCGCTCGCATTGCCGTCGATCGCTTGGTTGAGGATTGCGAGAGGTCCCACCAGGTAGACCGCGCCGAGGCGCAAGTAGCGGACGTACACGGCGCGCCAGGCAACCTGTGCGCCTGTGCGGTCGTTGGCGGCAAGCGCGCTCTGCAAGCGCTTCAGCTGGCTTTCCATCAGGCCGAGTTGGCCGACGGCGTAAGCGCGATATTGCGCGGTTGGCCCGTTGAAGGCGGATGCCGGCAGCGGAGGCAGGACGGATGGCGGTGTCGCCGCGGCTCCCTGGACCGCGCCCTGATCGGAATTGACCACGGTCGTGCTCAGTACGTGTGGGGCGCGCGCCTCATAGGTTGCGAACGGCGTCAGCGTGTACGGCGCACTTGCGGCCGGCCGCGCGTGATGGCGGCCGACGCCGAGTGCGGTGACCGCGAAGAAAGCTGCGAGCGCTATGCAAACTGCGGCGACAGCTGTCGTTGTCCACCGGCTGGTGATCGAGCTGGGCATCGACATAACAAACGACGCCTATCGCTTAGGGCTTGCGCTTAGAGCGGTTCCTTGCATAGGTGCAGGGCACGCTGGGGAGAGGATCAGGGCGGCGCATCGAGCGTGGCGGGCCTACCACACGACCGGCACGCCGTAGGCGGCGAAAGCGCGGTCGCGGGTAAGGATTGCGCAGCCTTCGAGCTTTGCTTGAGCGATCAGGAGCCGGTCGAAGGGGTCGCCGTGATGAAGGGGAAGCTCACCGGTCGCGTTGGCGTGACGCGCGGTGATCGTGAGCACCTCGGTATCGACTTCATCGATACGCGCGAGCAGATCGCCGGGAGCTTCCAGCTTGCCGATGGCGCGCTTGATCGCGATCTCCCAGACGTTCACGACACTAACTACCAATTGTGTCTCCGGATTTTCCACAGCGTCATGGGCCTGCCTGGAGAGGCGTCCGTCGGCGAAGAGCAGCGAGAGCAGCGCGTGTGTATCGAGTAGGAGCCTCAATCGTCGATCATGCCGAAGGCGCGCTGTAGGTCCTCGGGCAGCTCGTCAAAGTCATCGGGTATGTGGCCCTTGCCCTTCCACACGCCCTCGAGGGCCAGCAGCCCGCGCGGCTTCTCGTCATAGGCCACGATCTTGGCCACCGGGCGACCGGAACGCTCGACGATGATCTCCTCGCCATGGCGGGCGCTCTCGACCAATCGTGAGAAGTTGGTCTTGGCCTCGTGCATGCCTACACGCGTCATTAGGCGATCTTAGCAGTGATTAGCTAGCTTAGTCCAGATTGGGCTGCATTCGCCATTTGAGCCGAGCCAATCACTGCCAAACGCGCACCCAGTCGACCAGCATATGCGCCGGGAACTGGGTCGAGGCATTCGGCGCGCCCGGCCAATCTCCGCCCACCGCCAGGTTCAGCAGGAGGAAGAAGGGATGATCGAAGGGCCAGGCCGCGCCGGTCGGCAGGTCCGCTGGCGTGATCGTCTTGTAGATGGCTCCGTCGAGCAGGAAGCTGATCTGCTGGGGGGCCCATTCGACGCCGTAGACGTGGAAGCCGGCTGAAAGAGGTGTCGATGAAGATGCGGTGCCGCCTTCACCTTTTGGCGCGAATGGCCAGGGGCCGTGCAAGGTGCCGTTGACGACGTTTGGTTCAGAGCCCAAAACCTCCATTGCGTCGATCTCGCCACAGCCGGGCCAGGAATTTTCGCTGGCATAGCCTTCGCTGCCAAGTAGCCAGAACGAGGGCCACATCCCCTTACCGGCCGGCACTTGAATGCGCGCCTCGACCAGTCCGTACTGGAACTGAAACTTGTGCAGCGTCTGTAGGCGGGCGGAGGTGTACTGCCTGGTGATCCCGTCTGAGCCCGTATAGCTTTCTGCCCGAGCGGTGATGTCCAGATCGCCTTTCCCATCAAGTGCGGCGTTCTGCGGCCTAGAGGTGTAGGACTCAAGCTCTTCGTTCCCCCAACCCTTGCCACCGGTATCAAAGTTCCAAATGTTAGGGTCAGGGCCGCTGCCGGCAGGTCCGTCGAATTCTTCGGACCAGACAAGGTGCGCGGGGGTAGCGGAAATATGCGCTCGAATCGATTTGCGGGCCGGCCGAGCCATGACCGGCACCGCGACCATCCCAACAAGCAGGGACATGCAGGAGATCAGCTTGAGTGAGCGTCGGAGCATCACCTTCGCATCGCCACAATCGTGTCGATTCTTGAGTGCTCCGGGTGCCTATGAGCTGGGCGCGGTTCAGGGTCTGCTTTGCAGTCCTCAGAGTGCTGATAAAGACTTGCGCCCTGCGGGTTGCGGTAGGCGCGAGGACAAAGCCTCAATTACACGCTCGACAGCGCTCTCGACCGACTCTTCGCCCGAGCGCAGGGTGAGGGCGGGATTGAGAGGCGTCTCATACGGAGCATCCACTCCCGTGAGGCCGGCGAGCTTGCCAGCTCGGGCGCGCGCGTAGAGCCCCTTTGGGTCGCGCTCCTCGCACAGCCGCAGCGGAGCGTCGACGAAGATCTCAAGGAAAGGCAGGTCCGAGTCGGCATGCAGGGAGGCCGCGGCTTCGCGGTCCTGGGCGTATGGGCTGACGAGACTGACGATCGCAAGCGTGCCCGACTCGGCGAGCAGCCTCGCTACGTGGGCGGTGCGGCGCACGTTCTCGCTGCGAGCAGCCTCGTTGAAGCCGAGATCGCCGTTTAGGCCGTGACGCAGGTTGTCACCGTCGAGCATGAACGCCGGGCGTCCCGAGGTGACAAGGCGCTCCTCGAGCGCCGCTGCGATCGTCGACTTGCCGGCGGCCGGCAGTCCTGTAAACCAGATCGTGGCGCCAGCGTGTCCCAAGGATTCCCAGCGTTGATCGCGCGTGAGTGCGGTGCGTTGCCAGCGAACGTTAGGGCTATGTTCCTGGCCGCTCTGTCGAGGACTTTGCGCAGGAGCGACGTCCGGCGCTTCGATCTCGGTCTCTCGGGAGGATCGGGTGCCGCCGGTTCTTTTGTTGGCGATCGATGTGGCTCGCACGTGAAAACCCCCTTTGGCTTCAACCGTTGTGTAGGCTCCACTACCCGGGACGCCGCCACGCATTCGGGTCCCAGCTTATTCTCGATCATGGATGCTCGCCGATGGATCGTACAGGGATGAACTGAACCTATGTCTCTAGATCCATCAGAATCTACTTCGGACAGCTCGCCTGACGTCTCGGTCGTGATATGCGCGTATACCGAGCAGCGCTGGGACGAGCTGTTGGCTGCGGTCAGGTCGGTGCAGGGCCAGTCGGTCGCGGCGAGGGAGATCATCGTCGTGATCGATAACAATCCTGCGCTCTTGGCGCGGGTGCGCGAGGCGCTGCCCGATGTACTCGCCGAGGAAAACAGCGGTGGACGAGGAGCGGGGGAGGCACGCAACCGCGCCGTAGGTCTTGCCAGTGGCTCGATCATCGCGTTCCTCGACGACGATGCGGTGGCGACGCCCGAGTGGGTCGAGCATGCTACGGCCGCCTTCGAGGATCCGCGCGTGATCGGAGTCGGCGGAACGATCGAGCCGATCTGGGAGGCGGGCCGCCCGAATTGGATGGCCGAGGAGTTCTACTGGACCTTGGGCTGCACCTATCCGGGGCTACCCACAGAGCCGGCGCCAATCCGCAACCTGATCGCCGCGAACATGTTCGTGCAGCGTGAGGCGTTCCTCGAGCTCGGTGGCTTTCGCGCAGGCTTTGGCAAGACCGGGACACGTTCGGGCACCGAGGAGACCGACCTTTGCATCAGAGCCAATCAGCGCTGGCCAGAGAGCGTCTGGCTGCACGATCCAGTCGTTGCCGTGAGACACAGGGTGTCCGCAAGTCGGTCGCGGCTGAGTTATTTCATCTCGCGTTGCTATGACGAGGGCATCGCTAAGGCGTCGATCGTGGAGTTCGTCGGTGGACGGGACGGTTTGGCAGCTGAGCGTTACTACACCACGCGGATCCTCCCACGAGGGCTTGCGCGTGGTGCGATGGCAGGTCTCAGAGGCGACCTGAGCGGGATCGCGCGCTGCGCTTCGATTGTGGTCGGGTTGACCGCGACGGTCGCGGGCTACCTCGTCGGAGAGGTGACTCTTCGTCGGGACGCCATGGCGATTGACCACTCAGCGGACCGGAGCAGCGCTAAGTCCACCGATATAGGTTCGGCCAACGGCGGAGGGGTGCTCGTGGTCGGCTCCGGGACGCGTTTCATCAGTGGTGTGAGTCACTACACCCGCTACGTTGCACTGGCGCTTGCCGAGCGCACGCCCGTCTCGGTGATCCTGATGCGCAGGCTGATCCCGCGAGCGCTCTATCCGGGGCGTGCTCGGGTCGGCGACGCTACGCTCACAGACGAGGACTATCCGCCCGAGATGGAAGTCTTCGATGGGGTCGATTGGTACTGGTTTCCCAGCATGATCGGAGCGTTGCGCTTATTGCGTCGCAGCCGGCCCAAGGCGGTGTTGTTCCAATGGTGGACCGGTTCAGTGCTGCATTCCTATCTGCTGCTTGCGCTGGCCGCCCGCCTGCAAGGGGCGAGGATCATCATCGAGATCCACGAGATCCAGGACACCGGAGAGGCGAAGCTGGCGCCGGTGCGCTCCTATGTGCAGCGCTTCGGCGATCGATTGATGAACCTCGCCGACGCCTACATCGTGCATTCCGAGTTCGACCGTGAGGCGCTTGGTAAGAGCTTCGACATCGGGCAACGCCCGGTCAGGGTCGTGCGGCACGGGCCCTTCTCGCACTACGCGGTCGCTGAGTCCACGCGCTTGCGCGAGGCACCCGAGGGTATGTGCAACATCCTTTTCTTTGGGACGATCAGGCCCTACAAGGGGCTCGAGGATCTCGTGCAGGCTTTTGAGTTGCTGGCAAGCGAGGACGAGAACTGCTGGCTCACGGTGGTGGGGGAGACTTGGGAAGATTGGACGCAACCGACCGAGATGATCGAGGCGTCGGAGTCTCGAGACAGAATCACGCTGGTAAACCACTACGTCTCGGATGCGGAGGTCAGCCGCTGGTTTGCGGGCGCTGACATCGTGGCATTGCCGTATCGACGGTCGTCGGCGAGCGGGCCGCTGCATCTCACGATGGATGCCGGTCTTCCCGTGGTTGTGACCGATGTGGGCGGGCTCACGGAAGCGGTGTGTGGATACGACGGAGCTGTGCTCGTGCCCGGGGCCGATCCGCAGGCTCTGTGTGAGGGGTTGCGGGAGGCGATGGACCTGCAGGGTCTCAGCTTTGAAGACCCGAGTTCCTGGGTGGACAATGTCGAGGTAGTGCTTGAGCTGCTGAACGGTTCTGAGCCGGACGAGGAGTTCACTGGTGCTCGGCATGCGCGCAACGGTAATGAGGCCGATCTCCTTCATTAGCTTCAATGGATATCGTCGTAGCCCCACAAAGTCACGAGATCGCGGCCAAGTAGTTCGCTCAGCGCCTCTACCTCTTTCTTGTAGCGTCGCTGCAGTTCTAGCATTAGCTTGTCGTCGGGAGGCTCCGGCTTTGTATAGATGAGACGGCGCTGGGTTATCTCAAGTGCTTTGTGACGCAGTTGTCTCGGTAGTATGGCCTCGGCAAGTTTCTTTATGGCTCTCGAGAAGGAGCTGTCGCCTGTTGAAATATTGCGCACCAAGTTGTTGAGGTGGGTGGAACGTACGCTCACCGATGGATTTGCTTCCATAGACTCGATCGGGTACGTATCCCCGATGCCGAGAAAGCGCTGAACTGCGCGCATGACCGCTTCGTTGTCGCTCCGAAAGTCGTCGTAGATAAGGACCAGTATTTGCTCCGGCGGGAAAAGCACTTGGTAGCGGCGCAATTGTTGCGCATACCGTACATAGTCTGAATACAGGACAACTGTAGGCCAATACCATGGCGAAGGCGACACATAGCGTCCTTGCCTTCGCATCTCTTCGACATTGATGGCAGTCCGCAGATCCTTCTCCGGCTCTTGGTTTCGTTGCACCAACTCAAGATGCAGTGAGCGAAGGAAACTCGCAGGCTCTCGAAAGACGGCGATAATCCGGGCATCGGGCTGCAGCTTGGCGATGCCACTGGCTGCAGAATGGGACCAGAGGTAGAGGGGGGAAGCCTCGCCCGCAAGTTGCTCGGGTCTGGCCCCTTCGAACAACGCAAGGTAATCGCCGAGTGTCTTTGGAATCCCATCTGGAATAGCGATCGATACGGTAGGAAGGTCGTGCAACAGCTCAGTCGCGAAGAACCAGGGCTCCTTGAGGTCGGGCATGAAGACCTGCGGATGAAGCCTGAGCATCTCGTAGAGCGCGGTCGTGCCGCACTTGGGGTGTCCCACGACAAAGAAGTCCGGAAGTCTCGCCTGGGTCATGGTCGAAGAGCCTGATCTCGCCGCTCGATCCTTCAAACCATGATTTTCTCGGGGTCGGCGTGCCTGCGGGTCATCGTTCGCGCTAGTCATGATCGATTGCCTCGCCGAGCCGCAGCCTTCTTGTGCGTCCTACGCCCTTGGCATATCGCCAGGGGCCGCGCAGCATTCCCGCATTCTGGACATGCACAAGTTCATCGGAGGACGCGTCATCGTCTGGCGTATCTCCATTCGCTGAGCCATACTTTTGCCGCACAAGCCCGAACGCGACCGGCATGGATCTGGCGATAGCCTCATAGAAATGTGGACCGCCGGTAAATAGCGCCTTGGTCAGGATCGCCCCGAGACCCACACCGTAGTCAAAGACCTGCCGGTACAGGGCCTCACGATCGCGGCGATGTTGGTGCCAGCACACAGAGCGGGGTTCATAAATGAGCCGGCCACCGCGCAGAATGGCTGTGCTGAATGCGTAAATATCCTCTCCAGATTGTGCGGGGCTTCCACCGCCCAAGGCCGGATCGAAGCCGCCGGCTGCTACAAAATCCGCACGTCTAAAGGCCATGCTGTTGCCGCTTCCAAAGATGTCGCCCAAAAACGGATACAACAACAAGCCTGTGTGTCGGTTCTGCATGTCGTATGAATGACCCTCTATGCCCTTGGAGAAGCCACCATATAGCTCAAAGCGCTTCTGCTCCTCGGTCTGAAGTTCCAGTGGCAACACCATACCGCAGCTGGCCGTCACCGCAGATTCAGAAAATGGTGCAATGAGCCACTCCAACCAGGATGGGTCCACAAACACGTCGTCGTCGGTAAATGCCACGATGTCGGCGTCTGTCTCGCTCGCTCCGCGGTTTCGCGCGACAGAGCTGCCGCCTCTCCACTCGGACACGTAGCGCACACGTGGATCCTCGGTTGCCAGAGCGCTCACGGCCCGTAGTGCCGCGCCGGTCGCGGGACGATTGTCGACGACTATCACCTCGAACTCTGCGTCCCGTTGTGCAAGCAGCGAGCGGATGCAGCGAGTTAGCTGCTCCTCCCGACCGACAGTTGGGACGATCACCGCCGTAGAAAGCTTCATTTTGGTGGGTTTGCGTCCGCTACAGTTGGTCGGGCGTGCGCGTAGACCGCTCACCAGAACGTCGGCTGTAGTCGGCATTTGCATACAATCAAAGCGCTCTACGTGTTGGCGAATCTCGGGTCCGGCCGACTGCCATATCTCTGCGGAAAGCTCATCGGCTGTAAAGCTCTCCGGAGGCTTCCTTAGGTAGAGGACCGCAAGCGGCTCATCGTGCAGTCGTATCAACAACAGGCTGTCGCGTTGTTCGGTACTCCACGCTCGTCCGTCTGGAGCGCGTGGCGTGATCGACTGCTCCAGGTCGACCACCCCGACGGCCGTAGGTTCCAGATGCCGAAATGCGGTAACAGGGAGATAGCCCTTTGTCAACCCGTGCATTTGATCTTTGTCCATAGAAGCGCTGGCCGTTCCTGGCTGGGTAGCCGGTCACCCTACATTAGCTGCTAGTTTGCCTATCCCATGCCCGTCTCGCGAATCGTGGAGTCTAGCGCGACCGAACCTCAATCAGAGGTGGCGCCATGCTCGCAAGTCGAAGGCGACGAGACGCCTCAACTGCTAGCCGATGGGTTGATAGCCAGCTCTCTGCATCTTGTGCGTCAAGCGGGAGTGGTTCTCGTCGTGCAAGTCGTCGGCGCGGGCATTTCATACGGGATGCAGGTGTTGCTAGCACGGCTACTGCATGCGTCTGATTATGGAATCTACACGTATGTATTCGTTTGGGTAACTTTTGTCTCATTGCTGGCCGGTCTCGGGTTTCCCGCGGCCAGCATTCGCTTTCTGCCCGTATACCGAGTCAAGGGCGACTGGTCGAGGATTTACGGCTTCCTGCGCTGGGCATCGAGGATTACGTTTGCTACCGCGATCGGCGTCGCGCTCTGTGGGGTGATAGCCGTCGAGGTGCTTCATGTGGTGGGCTTGATGGGAAGTCCTTCGGCGATCATGCTTGGCGCGCTGTTGGTTCCCGCTCTTGCTGGCTCAATGCTCTACACAGAAATCGCGCGCGCCGGCAATCGTGTCGACGTTGCGTTTATTCCTTCGTTGATCGTACGTCCGGCCCTGATCGTGATTGGCGCCACAGCGCTTTTTGTCGTGCATGGAGCGCTTGCGACCAGTGGCGCCCTCGCCGTGACGCTCATTGCTGCATATGGAGTGCTGGCGGTTCAGTATCTCTTCACCAGACACCTGTTCGACGGCCCTGAGGTCGAACCTCGACCTGTGGTTGAGCTCGGGGAGTGGTTCGGCGTCGGGATCAGTCTTCTCGCTGCCAGCGCCTTTGTCGTAACGTTGATGCAGGTCGACATTGTGATCGTGGGTGCTCTTCGCGGCTCGCGCGAAGCTGGGATCTATGCGGCAGCAAGCAAGACCGCCACCCTGGTGGCTTTCGTGATCGTTGCAGTGAATGCGGCTGCGGCTCCTCAGTTTGCGTCTTTGTGGGCGCTGAGGCGAACTGAAGAGTTGCAACGTCTGGTGACCAAGCTGGCGAGTCTGATCTTCTGGCCGTCGCTTGCGATCGCGGCCGGAATCGCAGCCCTATCGGGACCGATACTCGCCCTTTTCGGCCATGAATTTAGTGACGCGCGCGCGGCACTGCTTGTCCTGTTGGTTGGCCAGGTGATAAACGCAGCAGCGGGATCGGTGGGCTATCTCCTGACCCTTACCGGCCACCATCGCGAGGCTACACGTGCCCTTGGACTCAGCGCGCTCGCATGTATCCTGCTCGCCGCGGCTGGCGTGTCAGCATTTGGCCTGGTGGGTGCGGCGCTCGGGACAACAATCGGATTTCTGCTGTGGAATGGAGCGCTCTACTGGCTTGTTGTTCGCAGGTTGGGCATTTATCCGTCGATCTTCAACGCATTGCGCACTCCGAGGCGCGGTCGAAAGAGTTGAGTCGCCGTAGTGAGGTGAGGACGGCGCATATGTCTTTTCGTTGAACTAGATGCGTGCTTGCTTGACGTCATTCGCCGCGTATCGCATCGTCGAGGCCAAGCTTGCGAGTGCGACGTACGCCTCTGGCGTATCGCAGCGGTCCACGTACCACTCCCTCTCGCCGGGCTCGCAGTAGCTCATCGGGACGAGTTGTCAGGTCATTTGCATTCTCGCGAGGATCGCCGGAGGACATGCGCTTGCGCAATTGCAGCACGAGCGCTATCTGCAGAGATCTTGCTGCGGAAATATAGAAGCGAGGATCGTGCGTAAGGGCCTTGGTCAAAACGGCGCCTAGACCGAGACCATAGCCAAATATCTGACCGCGGAGCGCGTCGCCATCTTTGCGGTGTTCGTGCCAGCAAAGCGCGCGCGGCTCATAGACGATCCGCCCTCCGCGAAGGATCGCCTGGCTGAAAGCCCAGGTCTCCTCGCAGGAGCCCGCTGCACTCCCGGCCCCAAGGGCCGGGTCGAATCCGCCGGCCGCAACTATCTCGGTGCGTCTGAACGCCATGTTATTGCCGACGCCTATTGCCCCGTTCACATACGGGTACAGCAGCCGTCCCGCCACAGGGCCGGATCGCGCGTCATATGAACGTCTTTCCATTCCCTTTGAAAAGCCCGCGTACTGCTCAAAGCGCTTCTGTGCTTCGGTCTCCAGCTCCAGCGGCAGCACCATCCCGCATGTCACGGCGACGTCAGCCTCTGCGAAAGGAGCGATGAGCCACTCCAACCATCCGGCGTCGGCAACTACGTCATCGTCGGTGAAGGCCACCAACTCGGCGTTCGTTTCAATGATCCCCCGATTGCGAGCCACCGATAGGCCGACTCGTGGCTCGGCCACGTAGCGGACGCGCGAGTCTTCGGCCATTATCGGTTCCATCGCGCGCAGGGTCTCCCCTGTAGCCGGTCGATTGTCGACCACCACCACCTCGAGCTCGGCGCGCCTCTGTGCGAGCAGCGAGCGAATGCAATGTTCAAGCTGTTGCTCCCTTCCGGCAGTGGAGATGATCACCGCCACCGAAGTGTCAAATCTCGGCGGCGTACCGCCGGGACATCCAGTTACTGGCGATCGAAGTCTCTGCAACGAAAGAGGACCATCTGGCATCGCAGCACAGCCATAGCGCTCGACGTGCTGGCGGATATCCTCCCCTGCTGCCCGCCAGATCTCGCTCGCCAACTCGTCATCGGTGGCGCCGGCAAGATTGTGCTCTATATGCACGACAGCGAGCGGCTGGTCGTGCAAGCGCACAAGCAGCAACCCGTCGCGTTGGGTCGGGTTCCACCCGCGGCCATCTGGGGATCTCGGCACGAGCGACCTGTCGAGATCTACCACTCCCATCGCGGTGGGAGCGTTATGTTGGAATGCGCGGACGGGGAGATGGCCGCTGGTTAGTTTCTCGCTTGGATCGACGCTCATTGGAGTGCGCCGATCCTATAGGAGTCACTGCCACACGCGCACCCAATCGACCAGCATCTGTGCAGGAAAATGGGTCGAGGCGGTTGGTGCCCCCGGCCATTCTCCGCCGACAGCGAGATCCATCAGCAGGAAGTAGGGATGCTTGAACGGCCAGGCGGCGCCCGCGGGCAGGTCTGCCGGCGTGATGGTCTTGTAGACCGTGCCGTCGAGCATGAAGCTGATCCGTTCGGGTTCCCATTCGACGCTGTAGTTGTGGAAGCCGGCAGACAGGGGCGTGGCCGATTCTGCCTGGCCTTGGATCCCCGTTGGCGCCCAAGGCCACGGGGCGTGCAGTGTGCCGTTGACAATGTTCGGTTCCGAGCCGAGGACCTCGGCCGTGTCGATCTCGCCGCACGCCGGCCACGCTTCGGTTCCTTCGTAGGCTTCGCTGCCTAGGGCCCAGAACTGCGCTACGAGTCCCTGCCCTGCAGGTACCTGGATGCTGGCTTCGACCAGCCCGTACTGAAACTGGAAGGTGTTGAGCGTTTGCAGCCTTGCCGAGGTGTAGTTGCGGGTGATCCCGTCCTTCCCCGTGTATTTTTCGACGCGGGCAGTGATCGCCAAGTGGCCTTGGCCGTCGAGCTCTGCGTTCGCGGGACGCGAGGTATAGGACTCGAGCTCTTCGTTGCCCCAACCATTGCCGCCAGTGTCGAACTGCCATTGAGGACCCGGGGAGGATCCGGCTGGTCCACTGAATTCATCGGACCAGACCAGCTTTCTCTGCTTGGTGGAGATGGGTTCTGAGGGGGCTTCTTTTGTGGTTGGTTCTTCCGGGCCAGGAGGCGTGACGGGTTCTTTTGGGTTCGGGCTTTTTGCAGGTTCTTCAGGCGCAGGAGATTTTGAGGTTTCTTCTGGTGCCGGTGCTTTCGTTTTTTCTTCGAACCCCGGCGATTTGGCGGGTTCTTCCGGGGTTGGAGGCGTGACGGGTTCTTTTGACGTCGGGGTTTTAGCCGATTCTTCAGGTGGGGATGATTTGCTTGATTCCTTCGGCAGTGGGGTTTCCGTCGGCTCTTTGGGCGCGGGAAGCTGGGCGGGCGTTTCTGGCGTCTGTTCTTTTGGTGCTGGCGTTTGTGCGGGGAACAGTTCTTGGGGGAAAGATTCGGAGGTAGGAGATGTCGCTGCGGATGAGCTAGATATCGCGGACTGCGGAGTGGCTACCGCAGGTCCGCTCGTCCGAAGGTGTCTTGTCGTGACCTTCTTGGTTGAATGGGCCGCAGAGGTGTCCTTGGCGGTGCGCTTGCGGCGTCGCCTAGCAGGGCTGTTGCGGTGGCGCTGAGCATGATGTGCCGAGGAGATCTCAGGGACGTGGCGTCCGACAGCCAGTCCGCTAGCGGGCGCGGCCAGCAAGAACAAGGCGATCATCAAACAGGCGCATACCGCTGCATTAGCGGGTCGGTAGCGTGCCATTCCCTTTTTGTTTCGTCAGGATCGTACGACTGCTGAGCTAGCCTAGCCAACGTGGACGTATGGCTCAACAACCGAGAGCCATGCCACGCCATAGGCGTTGTTCTTACGGCCGGGCGCTGGCTGGCGATGCTGAGGAACTGGGGTCATGCCGCCTTACGGTCGGGTAGGTTTGAGCTGTTATGGCTGGGGGTTCGAGACGAGTGCTTGGGGACATGCCCTCTGATAGGCAGCTGCGCGACCGATCCGCGAACCGGGGGTCCACATAGTGCGTCACCGTGCGGTGGTTGCTCTGGCGGTTATGGTAGGGCTCGGTCTCCTGCTGGCGCCAGTCACTGCGTTGACGACACCGAGTACGCCGCCCCACGCTAGGCTGGCGAGCGATCGGAGCAAGCATTTCCCCAAGATCCCTCAACACGCATCGCTGGCCGTAAGCGTAAAAGGCAACCATCTCGTGAATGCCCAAGGTCAAACGCTCCAGCTGGTTGGGGTTAATCGCTCTGGCAGTCAATACATGTGCGTGTTGGATGCCGGCGTCTTTGATGGTCCTGTAGATGCCGCGTCGATCACGGAGATGAAGTCCTGGCATATCAACACGGTCAGAGTGCCGCTGAACGAGGACTGCTGGCTTGGTATCAATGATGTTAATCCGGCGGACTCCGGCGTTGCGTACCGATATGCGATCGAGGCCTATGTTGCACGGCTCAACGCTGCTGGGCTCTATGTGATCCTCAACGTGTGCTGGAACGCGCCCGGTAAAGAGAAGGCGACCGGTCAGCATGAAATGCTTGACGCGAGTCACGGTTATAGGCTTTGGCGCAGCCTCGCCACAGCGTTCAAGGCACATCCAGCGGTGCTTTTCGATCTATATAACGAGCCGTACGGACTTGGTAGCACCACCAATGAACAGTGGAGGTGTTGGAAGCAGGGGTGCGGTGAATATGCGGGGATGAGCAAGCTCGTGGCCACGGTTCGCTCAACCGGTGCCCGTAACGTGATCCTACTTGGCGGTCTCGACTGGGCTGCGGACGACTCCGAGTGGCTGAAGTACGAGCCGCACGACCCACTTCATCAACTCGCGGCGACGTTTCACATCTATTACGATCACACACTTTGTACGGCTGAATCTTGCTGGAGCCAAACGCTGCGCCCGCTTGCCGCCCATGTGCCTCTTGTTGCCGACGAGTTCGGAGAGATGCAATGCGGCGATCTCGCGTCGCTCGCGTGGCTAGGCAAGTGGATGTCATATGCGGCGAATAATGGCTTCTCCATGCTCGCCTGGGCCTGGAACCTTCAACATGAAGGGGGATGTTCGCCTCCCTTCCTTATCACGAACTACACAGGCTCCCCCAGCCTATATGGCGCTGTAGTCGAGGACTTCTACGCCACGCACGATCTTCACTAGAGGGCTCGACTTGGCGCGACCAAGCCTTTGCGCCTGCGTTCTTGCTCCGCTCGACCGCCCCAGCCGCACCCGCGCATTTTGATAGACACTCTTGGGGTCCGCGCGGAAATGGTTGCGTGGATGACAAGTCTGGCCATGGGGGACCTGCGATACATGGGGGACCTGCGGTAGTATTGCGCGATGCAATCAGAAGTTGCACGCACAGTTTGGGCCAGCGCACCCGGAATACACGGCGAACAGCAGAGTGCCTGCTTCTCGTTGTCGCTGGAGGCGCTCCAGTGGTTGGAGGAGCATGTCGAGCGCACGATGAGGACACTTGAGACGGGTAGCGGTGCATCGACCGTCGTCTTTGCCTCGCGCGGCTCGCGCCATACAGCGATCTCGCCGAGCGCGACCGAGCACGAAGCCATTTGCGCCTACTGCGATGCGCAGGGAATTGATGTAGGCGGCCTGACCTTCGTCGCGGAGTCATCGCACACAGCGCTTGCGCGTGAGAGCGAGCCGATCGATATCGCTCTCATCGACGGGGCTCACGAGTTCCCATATCCGGTGCTGGACTGGTTTGAGATTCAAAGTAGGCTACGGGAGGGTGGGATGCTGCTCGTGGACGACTCGTACATGCCGGCCGTCAACACGCTCGTGAACTACCTGCGCCAAAGTCCTGATTGGGAGTACATTGGGGCCCCCGGCGGGCGCACAACCGTCTTTCGCAAGCTGCGGGATGGGCTCCCGGCCTTCTTTCAGCAGCCGCCTGTCAAACCCTCCCGCGTTACCTTCAACTACCTGCCGCTCAGTCAGCGTATCCCGGCCACGGCGCAGTTCGTAATCATCAACCGAGCACCTAGCCTCGCGAGGCGTCTTAGCGCCGCACGTCGGGCGCGCGCGCGCTAGGTCGAGCTTCGCATCACCGCTGTGGAGGGCGGGCCGGACCTCACGATTCGCGGACGAACCGAACCAGCAAAGGCGCCACCGCGAAACATATGATTGCGTTGGCTCCCAGCCAGGCGGTCGCGACGCCTTCGATCCCATCAGTGTGCGCTAGTGGTAGGGCCGCGCCGAGCACCAGCACGAGCAAGGCAAGCTCGACCAGCGCCAAGCGCGTTCCGCGCCCTTGGGCTCGCGAAACTGCCGAGAACAGCGCGGTCACCGCTCGGAATACGCTTCCGCACAGCAGCAGTCGTAGCGCACCTGCTCCGTGGTCGGCGTAGAGGTGGCCGAACGGCAGCATTATCAATGGCGCTGCCAACGCCAGTAGCGCGGCGGCTGGCATCAACAGTGCCAGCACGCGGCGCATAAAGACCCTGGTGAGAACACGGAGGTTCTCATGCTGCAATGTTCCCTCAACGACCAGCGACGAGCAGGCACTATAAGCAAACGTGTCGAAGGCCAACACAATCGTGAACGGCATCGCGAAGTAGGCGCTCTGTGTGGCTCCCAGGATTGCGATCACCAATAGCGGCAGCACGGTAAGCGTCGCCTGAGTAAAGATCGAGGCGAGGTAGTCTTGAGCGAGAAAGCGCGCTACCCGCCGCAAGCCGATGCGTGCGATCGAGGATTCACCGATGCCGTTTGCCAGGTGAGCGGGCACCGCTCGCTTAAAGACCAGCAGATTGACCGGAACCAGCAGCAGTGCCATAGGCAGGACCCATGCTAGGAACACGCCGTGGATAACACCGGCCGCGAGCAGCAGCGGGAGCGCGAGTAGCTTGAGAAAGCCGAATATGCCGTTCTTGACGGGGATCGAAGGTGCCTGCCGTGTGGCGGTGAGCGCCGCGTCTTGCAAGGTGAACAGCCCCCAGAGCATGAGTGCTGCGACGAACCCCAGGGCAAGTGTCGTTTCGTTCTCCAGATAGCTTAGTTGGGGTGACACGCTGGAAGCTATCAGTACAAATATGGTGCCTACCCCAAGTGCGACGAGCGCAGTCAGCGCATATACAGTGCTGAGGGCACGCGCGCTGTGTCGTCCGAAATCTGGTAGGAACCGGACGATTCCGTTGCTCATGTTCAGCTGGCAGACAGTCGACAGCTCGATCATCACCGAGATGAGCACTGTGTCTCGTCCGACCTCCACGGTTGTGTACAGACGCGCCGCCGCCACCCAAAACACCATTCCGATGGCTGAGGTTACGGCAGTATTGGCGAGCAGACTGTAGGCGCTGCGTAGCAGCTGCGCCGATGCGCGCAATGGCTCAGCTGTGTATACGCGGGTGGCGTCCATGCGGACTGACAAAGCCTCTTTGCGGTCCTCGAGGTTTCTTTGCGAGTTTTACGTGAGGGCTTCGCCAGATGAATACATATTTGCCGACGGGGTTTGCGGGTTGCACCAAACGAAACGCAGGTGCGACATGCCTCCGATCTGTGGAGCTTTGCGTGGTCCGGCGAATGCCCTTTGGTTCAGTTAGTTCGAATATTTGCACATCGCTGTTTTGGTACCAAAGTCGAAAGTACGGCGATCGAGCAACCGCAGCCTCCAGATGGCCAAGCGCACCTGGCAGCGTGATGCGGAATACTTCGGCATAGGTGGTCTCGTCCTTGGTAAACGCGATATAGCCATGTTTCGCGTACTCCCTGACCCTCGCTACTACGTCTTGTACCTCGGCCGCTCCAAGCGGCCGACCCACGAAGGCGGGTCTGGTCAACAAGTTTGGATTTGCATCGCCTTCAGGCCCGAGAAACTCGGGATACGTGGCACCATACCTGTACGGAAAGCCGGGGGCCGCGAGCACCAAGACCGTCCCGGGCCGTGCATGATAGTAAAACCACTCGCTCGCACGCACTTCGGCAGGAGTAAATATGTTGAGCTCTTCCTCGCCAAGGAAAGAGGGTACGAAAAGCGCGGTGAAAGTTACCGCCACGAACATCGTGAGCACCCACCTCACACGTTGACGAACGAGAGTGGTCAATCCCCACGATATCAGCGCGGCGCACCACGGACTCGAAAACAATATTATGCGCAACGATGCCTCGCCGCCGTAGTTCTGCCCGAACAGAATAAAGAACGGAGTCAACGCAAGTACCACAAAAGGCAGCGCTCGCATAAGCAGCCCTAGCCTGAGCAGGCGGATCACGGCCCAGAAGGTTCCCAGTGTGAGAAGAGCAAGGAATAGTAGCTCTACGTAAGTGTTAAAAAGCTTGCCGGCTGACGGTGTGCGAGCGAGCGTTGCGCCCTGTCCTTGGGCATTATTAAATGGATCGATGCTCGTAAAAATGCCATAGTGAGTCTGTATAAATTGAAAGTTAGCGCCAAGGTAAGCAAAGGTCATGACCGCCATCGCTGCCAGCATCCACCAGGGGCGGACCACCCGCACGAGCATCAACAGGGCGATGCTGACCAGCAGCATGTAAGGCGTCAATTGGTGGCTTGCAACGATCACGGCGTCAAGCCCTAGAACTGCCGTGATGGAGATCCATCCAGGCCACCTTGCTCTATCTTGCATCTGTACCGAAAGCTGTGGAACGCGGGCGATGCGTTCGACCGAGCGCGTAAGCCTTGGGGAGTAGGTTGGCCTATTGACCCTCAGTTGGCGTAGCAGAATCACAATCAATGCGAACCCCAGGACAGACGCAAATGCCTGGGGCGAGTAGTAAGTCTGTCCGACCCAGTTGGTCACGACAAAAAGGAGCCCCGAGCAGGCCGCGATCCGGATCTCTCGGGTGACCGCCTTTACGGCCGCTATGACAAGCATTGCGTCGAGCAATAGGAAGACAAGCTCGGCCCACCCCGCGTATACCTCTGGATTGGTGCTGCCTCCCAGCTGGGAGAACACCGCCCCGAGTGCGAAGAAACCAGGCCAGCGGTTGTAGATGTCTACATTCGGGTTGGCCTTGCCATGCGCCTCGAGATAGCGGACGACGCCGATGTGCTTGTAAACCCAGGCGTAGTGCGGCTGGGCCGAGAGCACCGGGACGGTGCCAAACAGGATCACAGCGACTACGACCACGTAGCTGACCATGATCAGGCCGCTCGTGCGGCGCATCGTAATCGCGGCGACTGCGCCTACTACGGCCAGCGCCAGGGAGAGATACCAGGTGATGGGCAGCGCGGGTGGCAGACCGTAGTCGCCAAGGTCATAGGGGTTGACGTGGAGTAGAGACACTCGCCAAAGCACGAGCGCGATAAGGATCGGAAAGGCCAACGCCAGCATGCGCAGTCGCGAGCCGGCGACCAGGTTGCGCGGTGGCGTTGGCGCCAGGTCGTCTTGCGCGCTGACGGCGGGTTGAACCAGTGTGCTCACAGCGTCAAGTCCCGGTCGCGCCTGCCGGAGACTGGGCAAGCTTCCTTGCTATCGCGACGCTGCGACGCAGATCCACAGCGAGTACCGCGCACGCAACTGTCCCGAGCACGATCGCCCAGCCAAACGGATGCCACCAGCCGGTCCACACCATTGCCAGCGCGCCGAAGGCCTCGATCGTGAAGCCGAGTCCGACTGCGAGCCCGAAAGCCTCGACCGCATCTTCCACGGGCAGGCGCGTGAGCAGCGCGCCGCCAGGGATCAGGCAAGCGGCCGCCAGCACCAGCAGCAGCCGTGCGGCACCGTGTGTTTGCAGCAGGCACACCGCCACGGTCGCTGCTGCGAGCATAAGCAGCAGGCCATCGGCGGTAGCGCGACGGCGCGGGTCGTCTAGCCAACCTGTGCCCGAAGCGCTTGCTATGTCAGGCGGGCCTGCCGGGGCGTCCTCGCCGTGGGCGCCGCCCGATGCCGCATGTGCACTCATTGCAGTGCCTCCAAACGACTGGCCAGATAGGCAAGCGGCCCATAGGCCAGGCCAGCTCGCTCCAGGCGGGTCAAGCTCGCGGGAAACGCATCTCCCCGGGTGGCGTTCTTGCGCGATTCCGGGGCCGTGTAGTAACGAACGGCCTGCGGCACGCGCGAAATCATGCCCCAGCGGTTTGGCCCAAGGAGCAGGTGCTTTGTCAACATCGCGCCAAGGGCTGCGCCGTAGTCGAAGGCGCGCTGTCGTAGGTGTGCGTGGGTGTCGGGATGTCGGTGCCAGACTACCGCGCGCGGTTCGTAGGCCAGCCGGCTGCCGGCGTTCAGCACACGGATGCAGATGTCCAGATCCTCGCAGCCGCGCGCACGGGTACCAGTGCCCAAACACGGGTCGAAGCCGCCGAGGCTACGCAGCGCCGCCGTGCGGAATGCCATGTTGGCTCCCGAGCCGAAGTAGCCGGCCGTATAGGGGAACAGCGGTTGGTCGGGCGGTGGCTGCTCAAGGGCATAGATGCGCGGCAGAAAGCCCTTGGCGTAGCCGGCGAAACGCTCGACGAGCAACTGGGCCTGAGTCTCGAGCTCAAGAGGAAGGATCAAACCTGTGACGCAATCGACCTCGCGATTCGCCGCGAAAGTGGACCGGATCGCGGGCAGCCAGGCCGGGTCGATGACCACGTCGTCGTCGGTGAAGGCCACCAGCTCGCCTTGCGCAGCGCGCAGCCCGGCGTTGCGCGCGCAGGCCAGACCGGGACGGTGCTCCTCGACGTAGCGAACTCGCCGATCCTGACCGAAGCGCTCCTCGAGTGCGTGCTTGACCGTTGAGTGTGCAGGCCTATTCTCGACGACGATCACCTCATAGCTCCCGCTCGCAGCCGATTTGATCGCCTCGACGCAACGAATCGCGGTCTCGGGATCCGCGCAGGTCGCGATGACCACGCTGACCAGCGACTGGGTCTCAAACTCAGGTGCGCGTGCGCTGTCCGCTGGGCCCACTTCCATGGGCCCGGTGGCCAGCCCTTCGAGTGAGACCGTACCGTCTGAGCCTACGGGAAAAGAGCACCAGCCAAGTGGATAACTGTCCTGGCGCGCAAGCACCAGCAGTCGGCGATAGACATCCCCGCGGCCACTGAGCGGCAGCTGCAGCTCGCTGGGGCAGTGCTCCAAGTCGATCACGCGCACTGCGACCGGCGTCTGCTCGTCCAGGCACTCGATCGACGTATGCGAGAGAGGAATCGGGGGCGTGCTCACCGCCATGTCAGGACTCCCAGGTCGGTATGGCGGCTGAATTTGGTCACTGCCATGCTCCGCCCCCGAGGCCCGTGCGGCGCCTCAGCTTGCGCACGGCCCGGTAGCCGCGCGTGCGCAGCCGCTCTCCATGCCAGGCATAGGGCGCCCCTTGTCCATCGAGGACCTGAGCGATCTGCTCTGTACTCGTGGCGGTGCCGACGGTAAAGCGCGCGATCGCCCAAGGGTCGTCGTCGGGGTGGGAGAGAGCGTTCTTGACTGCCGCAGCCGAGCTGAAGCCGGCGTCGACGACCGCCGCGCGCACGCGCGCGTCATACGCGCCGAAGGGGTAGGCGAATGTATCGACGCTGCGACCGATCATCTGCTCCAGGGCTTGCTTGCTGTCTGACACTTCGCGCTCTATCTCCTCGATGTCAAGCTCGTCCAACGGCGGGTGGTTGACGGTGTGCGCTCCCAGCTCGATCGTCTCTGGCCAGCGCGCGAGTTGCTCGAGCTGCTCGCGGCGGATCATCGGGCCGGTGTCGATTTGACCAGTTGTCACATAAACGCTCGCGCGCAGCCCGCGCTCGCGCAGCAATTCGACCGCACGCGGTGTGTCGTCGTAGGCGTCGTCGAAGGTGACGGCCACCGCGTGCTCTGCAAGCGGGCGCTCGCCGCGCAGCCCAGCGGCGATCTCAGCGACGCTGACCGATGTGCGTCCGCTGCTCGCGATCGCATCGACGTGCCTGACAAATTGCTCGTAGGGGACCGACAACGGATCGTTGGCGGTGGCGGTGTCGGGCACTGCGTGATAGAGCAGCACCGGGATCGCTCGAGAGCTCATTGCCGTCAAACGATCGCAGCAACTGAAGCGGCGCGAGCGGGTGGGCTGGCTTGCGCCCCTGTCAACTTACCTCGACGGGCGCCGCCTCCATGCCGTCTGCCACCGCATCCATCACGTGATGGTGAACGTCCTCGCCAACGTGCTGGTAGGCCTTGACGTCGGCCGAGGCACGACGTAGACGCTCGCGCACGATCGTGCGCAGCACGCGCCCGCCGTCGCGGAACGTGCGCAGGTTGCTCTGCCCGTAGATGCGGTCGCTCTCGTAGCTCGGCACCTCGCGGATGTCAAGCCCGGCGCGCGCGACGCGGATGTTGATGAGCGTCTCCACCTCAAAGCCCGTGCAGTCGACCTTCATCGCCCCAAGGCAGTGCCGCCAGAAGGCGTTGTAGCCGTAGCAAAGGTCAGAATAGGAGGTACGGAAGAGGACGTTGACAAGTCCGTTCAACGCGCGATTGCCCATGCGTCGCAGCGGCGTTATGTCAGAGCTCCCACCTCCCTCGCGAAAGCGTGAGCCCTTGGCGAAGTCTGCTCCCGCCACCAGCGTCTCGACGAATGCGGGAATCTCGCTCGGGTCGGCTGAGCCGTCCGCGTCGAGCATCACGAGGATGTCGCCGGTAGCGGCCTCGAAGCCACAGCGCAGCGCGTCTCCCTTGCCACGGTTCTCCTGCAGCACGATCTTTGCGTCGGGACGCAGCAGGCGCACGACGTCGAGCGTGTCATCGGTCGAGAAGCCGTCGACGACGATTACCTCGTGCAGGTCGCGCGGCAGCTTCGCAAATACGTGCGGCAGGTTCTGGGCCTCGTTGAGCGTTGGAATGATCACGCTCACCTGCGGCCATTCTACCGACGGCCCGCCCTTGTGCGAGCGACGACTGGGATCAATGATCGGCGTCCTTGCGCACGGCTGAGGCTCGGGAGCTTCACTCGCGATCGGCTCCCGTTCGCCTACATGTCCTCTGCGTTGTGCTCTCGCGGCAAGCTCCTTGCCTGCCAACTGCGATTCGTTCAAACCACTCATCGCCTGATGTCCTTTTGTCGCTTCCATGCAACCCTCCCCCGACCCCGAATATGTGTCTTACAAACGTGCGATTCGTCGGCTCTCTTTTGCAAAGCCAAACGCATTGCCGGGAGCTAGACACTCCCTGCTGGAAAGGAATGAACCTCCTAAGGAAGTCTCGCTTGCTGATCGCCACCCGCTGGTCGGCCCCACCGTGCCTACCAGGCGTGCTTGAGCCGCACCCTAGCAGACTGGACGAATATTGGAAGGCGTCTTTTCACATTTAAATTTGATTCAAAAGGATGAGATCCTGGTTCAGGGGAGTGAGATAATAGTTTGGCCATTTGGCCAAAATTTCAACTGACGGAAACTAGGATATCCACTAGTAGAATGTCAAGTCTGTGCAAAGAGACGATTGTCTCGGCCACCGCGTCCTGGCGATGCACTGGTAGCCACACGTGTGCTGACCCAAAACAGCAGCAGGATCCCCACCGGGCAGGCAAGCCACGGGATCGAATTGGGGTGCTTGAGCGGATACAGCCAATACTCGTCTCCACCGGCCGCGTCGAACAGCAGGTGAGAGACGAAGATCGCGAAAACCGACCAGCTGAGCCGCTTGCCGCGACTGATGAGATAGACCAGCAGTGTGAGCACGAGCGCGAACAGCAGGCTGTGCGTGTCGGGACGGTGGTTGAGGGTCTCGAGCGCGCGCGGGCGAAAGCTGCCCGCGGCCACGACGTGATCGAGATCGACCGCGGGGCCGCCGAGGAAGGCGAGAGTCCCGAAGAGCAGACGTTTGTCGCTGCGCCACACGATTGGAAACACAACGAAGAGACTGATCGCGCCGTGGATGACGAACGCCCCCACTGCCGAGAGCGTCGGGTACTGAGGCGATGTGAGAAATGGCCAGCCGCGGTAAGGGTGCATTGCTCGGCAGGTTAGATCCGTGCGAGTCGCCGAAGCGCGGGGATCATTGGGCGTTTACGCAGGCCAGGTTGAGCATTTACGCGAGAAAGATTGAGCGTTTACGCATGCTAGATCCCCTTAAGCGAGTGCTGAAGCGCCTCCAACACCCTCACCACGCGCAATCCGCTGTGCCCATCCGAGCGCGGCGTCCTGCCCTCGCGGATGCAGTCGATGAAGTGCTGGCACTCCAGGCGCAAGGGCTCGGCGTTGGCAAGGCGCGGGGAGAAGGACTCGCCGGCGCGGGTTATGTACTCGCCCCACGAGTCCGCGTCCTCGTCAAAGCCCTTGTCGTAGACGGTCAGCTTGCCCTCTGTTCGCATGTCGTCGAACGTGGCCATGCGCTTTGAGCCGACGACGGTGATGCGGCGCTCCTTGTGAGGGTCGAGCCAGGAGAGGTGCAGGTGTGCGACCTGCCCGGAGGGAAAGCGCAGGTAGCAGAAGACGACGTCCTGAACGCCGCCGCGCACATATGACTCGCCGTGCGCCGAGCACTCGACCGGCTCCTCGCCGATCAGGTGCAAGACGACCGAGACGTCGTGTGCGCCGAGGC
This sequence comes from Solirubrobacteraceae bacterium, assembly GCA_036266805.1. Classification (GTDB taxonomy): domain Bacteria; phylum Actinomycetota; class Thermoleophilia; order Solirubrobacterales; family Solirubrobacteraceae; genus Palsa-744. Next base: position 49,833 of record DATAXK010000017.1, on the reverse strand, counting down.
TCCACAGCGCGTTCTCCTCGGCGCGCAGCTTGCCGAGGTTGACGCGGTTGCCGTACACGTAGTAGAGCGAGCCCAACTCATCCGCGTCGAGCAACTCCTTCAGGCGCGTGACGGCAGGGTGGTACTCGAGCAGGTGGCCCACCATCAGGATGCGCCCAGCCCTCTCGGCGGCGTCGACCGCGCGCTGCGCGTCGGCGACGGTCGTGGCCAGCGGCTTCTCGACAAAGCAGTGCTTACCTGCCTCGAGCACGCGCGCGGCCAGCTCTGCGTGCGTGGGCACGGGCGTGGCCAGCACGACCGCGTCGAGCTCCGGGTCGGCGAGCAGCCGATCGATCTTCTCACTGGTGCGCACCCTAGGGAAGGCGTCGGCCAGCTTTGCACGGATCTGCTCTGCGCCGTCGCAAAGCCAGGCAAGTTCGCAGCCGTCGATCGCGGCGAAGTTACGCGCCAGGTTTGGTCCCCAATAGCCGAGCCCGACGACGCCTACGCGGATGGGCGTGCCCGCATCGGTCACGACTGTCCTCCCGTGGCAGAGCGCTCGTGCTCACCCGCGCCAGCCGTGAGCACTCCAAGCGCGGCCACACAACGCTCGGCGGCTTTGCCGTCGCCATACAGCTGGGGATGTGTTTGGGGAATGGGTCGTGCCAGGGCCGAGAGAACACGCTCTATATCGAGATCGACAAGCGTGTTCCAACCGCTCTGGACCGTCTCCACCCACTCGGTGGTGGACCTGAGCGTGACGCAGGGGACCCCGGCAAGGTACGCCTCCTTCTGGACACCACCGGAGTCGGTCAGCACCGCGCGCGCATTCTGGACCAGCGCGCTGAAGCGCACGTAGCCAAGCGGCTCGTACAGCGTCAAGCCGTCGAGCGCCTGCAGCCGCTCCAGCAAGCCGGTTTCGCGCAGGCGCGTCCGTGTACGCGGGTGCACCGGGAAGATCACGCGTCCGGGCAGTGCGGCCACGACATCTACGAACATCTGAAGGCGCCGTGGATCGTCCACATTTCCGGCGCGGTGGGCAGTCAGCAGCAGGTAGTCGCCGGCCTCGATCTCAAAACCAGCGAGAGCTTCGTTGTTCGCTCCAGCCGCGGTGCGCCACTTGAACGCAACATCGATCATCACATCCCCAACCACCTCGATCTTCCCGTGCGCCGACTCTTTCCTGAGGTTCTCGGCCGCCGTCTCAGACGCGCACAGCAGCAGCTCGCTCATGTGGTCGGTCAGGACGCGGTTGAGCTCCTCGGGCATCGTGCGGTCGAACGAGCGCATGCCGGCCTCGACGTGCACGACCGGCACGCCGCGCTGGGCGCTTGCCAGCGCGCCCGCGAGCGTCGAGTTGGTGTCGCCGTAGACGAGCACCGCATCGGGCTCGACCTCGGCCAACAGTGGCTCCAGCGCCGCCAGCATGCGTGCGGTTTGCGAGGTGTTCGAGCCGCCACCGATGCCAAGTTCCCGCTCGGGCGCCTGCAGTCCGAGCTCTGAGAAGAAAACGCTAGAGAGCGAGTCGTCATAGTGCTGGCCAGTGTGCACGAGGATCTCCTCATGCTGGGCGCGCAGGGGGCCAGAGACGGCGGCGGCCTTGATGAACTGGGGTCGATTGCCTACGACTGTGAGGACGCGCACGGGTGCAGCCTATGTGCCAGGAGGCCGACGCGCAGAGTCGTGGTGTTCCGTCTTCGGGCTTCCCGCGCGCGCCCGCGGGGCATCAGGCCGCCGCGCCCACCACGGAGGTCGACCAGTCGATCACCGACGTCGGCTTGACGACGTGGCGGGAGAGCCCAAGCTCCTTGGGCTCCAGGCCGAGCGCCAGCCCGACGAGCTGCGGCAGGTGCAAGACCGGCATGTTCAGATCGCGCCCGACAACTTTCTCCGCGAGCGGCTGCTGCATGTCCAGGTTCAGATGGCAGAGCGGGCAGGGAGTCACAAGGCAGTCGGCGTCGGCGTCGACCGCGTCGCCGAGGTGGCGCCCGGCCTGCTTGAGCGAGGCCTCCTTGTTCATCGTGATGATCGGGAAGCCGCAGCACTTGCGCATCCCGGCGTACTCGATAACGGTGCCACCGAGCGTCTCGATCAACTGCTCGAGGTAGTGGTCGCGAGGATGCTCTGCGTCGATTCCGAGGCGGTCGCGCGGTCGCACGATGTAGCAGCCGTAGAACGGACCGACTTTGAGGTTGGTCAGCGGACGCTTGACCATCCCGCGCAGCTTGTCCAGGCCGATCTCCTCGATCAGCAGCCAGAGGAAGTTCTTGTTGGTGAGCCCCTTCTCGTAGCTGAGCCCCTCGTCGGCGAGCGTGGAGTTGACCTGTGCCCTGTACTCGGCGTTGGCGTCCAGCCGCTCCTGGCACTCGCCTTGGGCGCCTTGGCAGGTAGAGCAGATGTTCATCATCAGCTCTGCCCCTTGAACCTGTTGAGCCAGCGCGAACGTGCGCGCGTTGAGCGTGTCGGCAAGCTCCTGGTTGTGCTCGGCGATCACGCCGGCTCCGCAGCAGCTGGCGCGGTCGAGCTCCACCAGCTCGATGTCCAGCAGCGGGGCAACCTTTGCCATCGAGCCGTGCAGCTCGGGCGTGAAGCCCCTGCTCACGCAGCCGGGCCAGTAGGCGACCTTCATGTCGTGCTCCCTTCGAGTGCTCGGGCGTCCGCGGTCATGCGCTTGCCTCAGGTCCATGACCAGGGGAGGCGACCCCGACCGGCGTCTGCTCTGTGTCTTCGTCCTCGCCGGAGATGTACAGGTTCAGCTCATAGCGCTCGGGCTTGCTCTCGACCTTCTCGTAGATCCGCTTGACCGCCTTCAGATCCTGCTTGGGGATCTTGTGTCCGAAGATCGCGATCTTGATGCTCATCTTGCGTTTCGCAATGCCGCGGATCGCAACGGGCAGCGAGCTGAGCAGCTCCTTGCCGGCGGCGGGGTGGAACTTGCCAAACCAAGAGTTGCCCCCGTAGGAGCGAGGAATCATCTCCGCCTCGTGCAAGAGCCCGTAGTCCTTGATCAGCGTCACAACGGTTTCCTCGTGGCGGTGACCGTTGTTCTGGTCGTTGATGTTCTGGTCGGCTCCGGCGATGCGTCGCAGCCGCATGATCTGCCCCATCGGGTTGACGTCCTTGGGGCAGGCCTCGACGCACTTGAAGCAGTGCGTGCAGTCAAAGATGCCCTGCGGGTCTTCGCTCAGGTCGAGCAACCGCTCGCGCTGTTCTTCGTCGCGAGGATCGCCGACGAAGCGGTAGGCCTTGGCAAGCGCCGCCGGTCCGATGAAGCCGGGGTCGACCTCCATCGCCAGGCAGTCCGACACGCAGGCCCCGCACTGGATGCAGGCCATCGTCTGCGTGATGTCGACCATCGACTCGCGCGGCACGATGTGCTCGCGCTCGGGCTGGGGACCCTCATTGATCAGCCACGGAGTAACACGCTGGACCTTCTTCCAGTGCACCGCATCCATGTCGACGATCATGTCCTTGATCACGGGCATGTTGCCCATCGGCTCGACCTCGATCACGCCGTCCTTGCTCGACGCGCGCGCGTGATCCAAGTGGGTGTGGCAGGCAAGCCCAGGTTCGCCGTTGATGCGAACGCCGCAGGAGCCACAGATGGCGGCACGACAGGAGCAGCGGATGCCGATCGAACCGTCGAACTTCGCCTTGGCCTGCAGAATGCCCTCGAGCACCGAGCGGTGGGGCTCCAGCTCGATCGTGTGCTCGTCCCAATAGGGCGCCTCGCCCGACTCGGGGTCATAGCGGCGCATCCTCAGCGTGAACTGCTCCGGTGGCTTATGGGTTTCGGCCATCAGCTTGCCTTCCTTGCTGTCGGGCGGACCCCTACGCGGGCGCGGGAGTCAACTGAGACGGGGTTTCGTGAAAGGGGGAGTGTTGCGGAAAGGGGGTTTCGTGAAAGGGGGGGTGTTGCGAGCATCAGTATTTCCTCTCCTCAGGCTCCCACTGGGTCATGGTCACAGGCGAATAGCTCACCTGTGCGCCATCGCCATTCAGGCTGATGTCGATGTGCTTGAGCCACTGCTCGTCGTTGCGCTCGGGGAAGTCGGTGCGGAACTGCGCTCCGCGCGACTCCTTGCGCTCGATCGCCCCGACGACGGTCGCCTCGGCGCAGTCGAGCATGTAGCCAAGCTCGATCGCCCCCAATACGTCCTGGTTGAAGACGGTGCCTTTGTCGTCGATGTAGGCGTCCTTCGACTCCGCCTGCAGGCGCTTGACGATCTCATGGGCCTTGTCGAGCCCCTCTTGGTCGCGATATACCGCGACGTACTGGTTCATCGTCTCGCCGAGCTCGCGCTTTATCTCAGACACCCTGCGGCCCGTGCGTGGTCGCGCGATGATCGCGTCGATCATGGCCACGTCCTCGCGTAGCTGGGCGTCGTCGGCGTCGGGCAGCGCCATGTTCGCGGCCCGTACTGCGGCATGTTCGCCGGCACGCCGTCCGAAGATCAGGGTGTCGAGCAGCGAGTTGGCGCCGAGGCGGTTGCCGCCGTGCACCGACACGCAGGCGACCTCGCCGGCGGCGTACAGGCCCTCGACCGAGGTGGCGCCGTTCACGTCGGTCTTGACGCCGCCCATGATGTAGTGCTGCCCTGGGCGGATCATGATCGGCTCGCGCGTGATGTCCACGCCGGCGAAGTCCTTGCCGATGTTGACGATCTCGCGCAACGCCTCCAAGGTGCGCTTGCGCGGCACCTTCGTTATGTCAAGGTAAATGCCGTCTTTGTTGGCGCCGACACCACGCCCCTCGAGGATCTCGGTCTGCTCGGCGCGAGACACCACATCGCGAGAAGCAAGCTCCATCTTGTTGGGTGCGTACTTCTCCATGAAGCGCTCGCCCTCTGAGTTGAGCAAAGTGGCTCCCTCGCCACGCGCGCCCTCGGTGATCAAGAGGCCATTCTCCACAAGTGTGGTCGGGTGGTACTGCACCATCTCCATGTCCATCAACGGGGCCCCGATGCGATAGGCCTGGGCGATCCCGTCGCCGGTCACGATCAGCGCGTTGGTCGTCGGCGAGTAGACCTGGCCGGCGCCGCCGCAGGCAAGGATCACGTTCTTGGCGTGCAGAGTCTCCATGCGCCCCGAGCGCACATCGCGTGCCACAACACCGCAGCAGCGTCCGCTCTCGTCCTGCAGCAGCGAGGTCACGAACCACTCCTCGTAGCGCTCGACCTGTTCGTGGTGCTTCATCAGCTGCTCGTAGAGCACGTGCAGGATCGCCTGCCCGGTGATGTCGGCTACGTAGGCGGTGCGCTTCATCGAGGCGCCACCGAACGCGCGCAAGTCCAGTTCGCCCGAGTCGTTGCGATGGAAGGTCACCCCGATGTGCTCCAGGTGCATGACCTCCTTGGGCGCCTCCGAGCACATGATCTCGATCGCGTCCTGGTCGCCGAGGAAATCGGAGCCCTTGACGGTGTCATACGCGTGCGAGCGCCAATCGTCAGCGACGTTGATCGCGGCGTTGATCCCGCCGGCGGCGGCCACCGAGTGGGAGCGCACCGGATGGACCTTGCTGAGGATTGCGACGCTCGAGCCGGCCTCTGCGGCGGCGAGCGCGGCGCGCTGGCCCGCGAGACCTGCGCCGATGATCAATACGTCATGTGCTGGCATGGATTCCTGGGGGCTCGAAGGAGAGGGGTGGTGTCTGCGGCCTGGACTCTATAACGGAGCGCCCCCGCGCCGCGCGCTAGGACGCCCCGGCAGGGTTGAGCGCTTGGCGGATCTGGGCGACGGTGACGGTGCCGCGCAGGATGCCGTCGGCGTCCACCGCCACCATCCCGCCAAGCCGGCCGAGGCCCTCGCTGCGCAACAGCGACTCCAGTGGCTCCTGCTCGTCGATGCGCACCTGCAGGTCCTGCTCGAGCACGTCTCCGATCTCGAGCGCCGGCCGGCCGGCCGCGATCTCCGCGTCGACTCGCTCGGAGCGCACCACCCCGAGGAAGTGGCGCGCATGGTCGACGACGACGAACCAGGGGCTGCGATAGCGGGCGAAGAACTGCTCCTGGGCGTCCAGCAGCTTCAGCTCGGCCGGGATCGTGGTCGGCTCGCGATCCATGATGTCCTTCACCCGTACGCTCTGGATGCGCTGGCCCATCGCCCCCTGCATCACCGCGCCACCCGAGGCTTGGTAGAGGATCAGGCCGAGTACGAGCGTGAACAGCCCGAAGCTGTTGCCCTCCAGCAGCGCGAGCAGACCCAGGAGCCCGAGCACCATCGCAAAACCCTGGCCGGCGCGGCCGGTGATGCGCGTGCCGCGATGGCGATCGCCGGTGCGCCACCAGATGACGGCGCGCGCGATACGCCCTCCGTCGAGTGGAAAGGCTGGTACGAGGTTGAACAGCAGCAGCGCGGCATTGATGAACACAAGCCAGGCCAAGAGGGCCAGCGCCGGCGTGATCGTGAAGCCTTCTTCAAGCAGCAGGGCTCCGAAGAAGTGCCCGCCGGGCGCGAGCGCGAGCGTCGCCACCGCACAGATGAGCAATGCCAGCAGCGTCCCAAGGGGGCCGGCGACGGAGATCTTGAATTCCTCACCCGGCGTTTCCGGTTCGCGCGCCGGACGCGCCATGCCGCCGAAGAACCACAGGTCGATGCCGAGGATCGGTATCCCCAGACGCCGCGAGACGAGCGCGTGCCCCAGCTCGTGCAGGATCAGCGAGGCGAAGTATCCAAGTGCGCCGACAACGGCTACCACATACGCCGTGCTGCTCGATCCGCCCAGGATTTCGTGGAAATACTGGGACAGGTACAGGATCAGGAAGAAGAGGACAAAGAACCAGCTGACGCTGACGCCCACCCTGATGCCGAAGATGCGCGCCACCTGAATGTTGCCCGGCATGCGCCGTGGCGCTCTAGTGGCCATAACTTGATCTTAGGCTGTGGCGATGCGTTAGCCGGGCGCTCAGGCCTGCACGCGACTGCGCTCGACGATCGCCTCGAAGTCGCTGCCGGCTGGCAGCGTGCCGTACTCGAGCCCGCCATCGCCGCCGAGGCGCGAGGCACAGAAGGCGTCGGCCACAGCCGCTGCGCCGTGGCGCACGAGTAGCGAGCCCTGCAGCGCCAGAGCCATGCTCTCGACCACGCGGCGTGCGCGCATCTCGAGCGTCATGGGGTCTGAGAACTGACGCTCCAGCTTCTTGACGTGCTCGTCCAAGCGCGGGTCGGCTCCCTCGGCCTGCTTGAGCTCGTGCATGAACACCTCCAAAGTGCGCGGAGTGCGCACGAGCGCACGCAGCACGTCGAGGCTCATCACGTTGCCTGAGCCCTCCCAAATCGAGGCGAGCGGCGCCTCGCGGTAAAGGCGCGGCATGCCGGACTCCTCGACGTAGCCGTTGCCACCGAGGCACTCCAAGGACTCGAAGGCATGGTTGGGGGCGCGCTTGCAGACCCAGTACTTGCCGACGGCCGTGGCCAGGCGCTTGAACAGGTGTGCATCGTTCAAATCATTCTCGCCCTGAGCCGGCCCCTCGGCGCCTGCTTCGTCGTAGGCACGTGCCAAGCGCATCGCCAGCGCCGTAGCGGCCTCTGACTCGATACAGAGGTCGGCAAGCACGTTGCGCATCAGCGGCTGGTCGATCAACAGCTTGCCGAAGGTCGAGCGGTGTGCGGCATGGTGGGTGGCCTGCACCACCCCGGCGCGCATACCGGCCGCGCCGCCGATCACACAGTCGAGCCGTGTGTGGCCGACCATCTCGATGATCGTCGGCACGCCGCGTCCCGGCTCCCCCACCATACGCGCCCACGCGCCGTGGAATTCGACCTCGCTGGAGGCGTTGGAGTGGTTGCCGAGCTTGTCCTTCAAGCGCTGGATGTGAAAGGCGTTACGCGTGCCGTCCTGCAGGACACGTGGCATCAGAAAGCAGGAAAGGCCCTCGTCGGTCTGGGCGAGTACGAGGAACAGATCGGACATCGGTGCCGAGCAGAACCACTTGTGACCGGTGATCTCATACTCGGCTCCCGCGCCACCGCCGTTGATCGGCCGCGCGAGCGTGGTGTTGGCTTTCACGTCAGAGCCACCCTGCTTCTCGGTCATCGCCATGCCGGCGATCGCCGAGCCCTTCTCGTTTGCCGGGATCAGGCGTGGGTCGTATGTGTTGGCCGTCACCAACGGCCCCCACTCGGCCAGCAGCTCCGGTTGGGCGCGCAGGGCAGGCAGAACCGCGAAAGTCATCGTGATCGGGCAGGCAAAGCCCGCCTCGGCCTGCATCGCGGTCATGTACAACGCCGCGCGCGCCGCGTGGGGGGCGGGCTCCGTGCTGGTCCAGGGCAGCGAGTGCAGTTCGTGCTCGACGCCCATCTTCATCAACTGGTGCCAGGCGGGGTGGAACTCGACCTCGTCGATGCGATGCCCGTAGCGGTCATGGGTCTTCAGCACCGGCTTGTTCTCGTTCGCCAGCCGCCCCCACAGCTGTTGCGGCTCGCCGCCCACGAACTTGCCCAGCTCGGCTGCCCGCGACAGTGCCCAAGCAGCGCCCTCGCGCTTGGTTGCCTCCACGAGCGGGAGGTTGCTGGAAAAGACGTCCACCCCCTCCAGCGGAGGCGCCTGGTTGGCGACGGTGTGGGTCTGCCAGGTGTCTTGTCGCGAGACGGTGGCCATCAACACGACAGGTTACCTCTCCGCGATAGCATCGCCCGCCGGGGCGAGTGGATCCCGTCCGTCAGCTAAAACCGAGGACCGACACATGGCCAAGATCAAGGTGCAGAACCCCGTAGTGGAGCTCGACGGCGATGAGATGACGCGAATCATCTGGTCGTTCATCAAGGAGCAGCTGATTCTGCCCTACCTGGATATCGACCTGAAGTACTACGACCTCTCGATCGAGAGTCGCGACGCCAGTGAGGACGCAATCACCGTCGAAGCGGCAGAGGCGATCAAGCGCTACGGCGTAGGGGTGAAGTGCGCCACGATCACCCCCGACGAGGCGCGCGTGGAGGAGTTCGGTCTCAAGCAGATGTACCGCTCGCCGAACGGCACCGTGCGCAACATCCTCGGGGGAGTCATCTTCCGCGAGCCGATCGTGATCTCCAACATTCCCCGCCTGGTGCCCGGCTGGACCAAGCCGATCGTGATCGGACGTCACGCCTTCGGCGACCAGTACCGCGCCACCGACATGGTCGTGGCGGGTGCGGGAAAGCTGATGCTCACCTTTACACCAGCCGACGGCAGTGAGCCGATCGAGCTTGACGTGTACGACTTCCCGGGCGGGGGCATCGCGATGGCGATGTACAACCTCGACGAGTCGATCCGCGACTTCGCGCGCGCCTCGATGCGCTACGGCCTCGACCGTGGCTATCCCGTTTATCTATCGACCAAGAACACGATCCTCAAGCGCTATGACGGACGCTTCAAGGACCTATTCCAGGAGATCTACGAGTCTGAGTTCAAGGGGGACTTCGAGGCTGCCGGCATCACCTACGAACACCGCTTGATCGACGACATGGTGGCCGCTTCGCTGAAGTGGGAGGGCGGTTACGTTTGGGCTTGCAAGAACTACGACGGCGACGTGCAATCGGACACGGTCGCCCAGGGCTTCGGCTCGCTTGGCTTGATGACGAGCGTGTTGATGAGCGCCGACGGCAAGACCGTCGAGGCGGAGGCCGCGCACGGCACCGTCACCCGCCACTACCGCATGCACCAACAGGGCAAGCCCACCTCCACCAACCCGATCGCTTCCATCTTCGCCTGGACGCGCGGGCTCGCGGCGCGCGGGCGCATGGACGACACGCCTGAGGTGAGCGAGTTCGCAGACACGCTCGAGCGCGTGTGTGTGGAGACCGTGGAAGAAGGGAAGATGACCAAGGACCTCGCCCTCCTGATCGGCCCCGAGCAGGAATGGCAGACCACGCAGGAGTTCCTCGCATCGATCGACGAGAACCTCGAGCGTGCGATGGCATGATCGAAATCTCCCGCCTGGTCGCACCGTCGTGTGTCCTTTGCGCGCCCCCTATCAGGGGATTGACTTCCACCCTCTTCCCCCGATCGACCATTATTGAAATCGAACCCCCAATCAGGAGCTGAGAATCCGTGAGCAATCCCGTACGAGTCACCGTCACAGGCGCGGCCGGCCAGATCGGCTACAGCCTCGTGTTTCGCATCGCAAGTGGGCAGCTGTTGGGCCCCGATCAGCCGGTCGACCTGCGTCTGCAGGAGATTCCCCCGGCGATGGGGGCGCTCGAGGGCGTGGCAATGGAGATCGTCGACTGTGCCTTTCCGCTGCTTGCGAACCTCGACCTGCACGACAATCCGCAGGAAGCGTTCGATGGTGTCAACATCGCGCTGCTCGTCGGCTCGCGTCCGCGCACGAAGGGCATGGAGCGCGCCGAGCTGCTGAGCGAGAACGGCAAGATCTTCACCGGACAGGGCAAGGCGCTGAACGACCATGCCGCCGACGACTTGAAGGTGCTTGTCGTGGGCAATCCCGCCAACACCAACTGTCTGATCGCGATGAACAACGCGCGGGACGTCCCGCGCGAGCGCTTTACCGCGATGTTGCGCCTGGATCACAACCGCGCGGTGGCTCAGCTCGCCAACAAGGTGGGAGCACCGGTCGGCGACGTGAGCAAGATGGGCGTGTGGGGCAACCATTCGCCCACCATGTACCCCGACCTGTTTCACGCCGAGGTCAGGGGCGAGCAGGCGGCGAAGGTCGTCGACGACCAGGCCTGGATCGAAGACGACTTCCTGCCCAACGTCGGCAAGCGCGGCGCCGCGATCATCGAGGCGCGCGGCGCCTCCAGTGCGGCATCGGCCGCCAACGCCGCGATCGATCACATGCGCGATTGGGTGAGCGGCACCAGCGACTGGGTATCGATGGGCGTCCCCTCCGACGGCTCCTACGGTGTGCCCGAGGGCCTCATCAGTGGCTTCCCGTGCACCTGTGCGAACGGGGAGTGGTCGATCGTGCAGGGCCTGGACATCGATGACTTCTCCCGCTCGAAGATCGACGCCTCGGTGGCCGAGCTGACCGGCGAGCGCGACACGGTCTCGAGCCAGGGGCTTATCTAAACCGTCCGCTTAAACGAAAAACGGCCGGGTGCGCAAATGCGCCCCGGCCGTCTCGTTCGTCAGACGGATCGTCGTTTGACACGAGATCCAGTCCGACGGATCGTTCTTTCTGGCAAGGACGCAGGGAGCGCAGCGTGCAAACGCACGTAAGCGACCGAGGACGCCGCCAGAAAGAACGAGACTAGGACTGGGGGTGCCAGCCGCGGCCCTGCTTCTTTATCTTCTTTTCCTGCTCGAGACCTGGGAGTACGCGGTACAGATAGTTCTGCTTGATACCCATCTTGGCGGCCAGCTCGGGGATCGTGATCCCTGGCTGTCCACTGACGAACTGAAGGGCCTGGGCGGCACGGGTGCCACTGCCCTTGCGACGGCCGGCACGACGACGGCCTGTTGTGGCGGCCGCGGGAGCGGCAGCGGTTGTTGCCTCGGCGGCCGCCTTGGGCGGGCGTCCACGGCGTGCGCCTGTCGTACGGCTCTTGGAGCCGCGCGGGCGGCCCGGGCCGCGACGGGCCGGCGTGGCGGTTGAAGCGGTCGGAGTGCTGGCGGCCGCACGGGGAGCCGCTCCGCCAACGCCCGCGAGGGCAGCCGCGGCGTCCTGGAGGCGGGTGTACTCGTCGATCAGCGGCTTGAGCTCCGCCAGTCGGTCGTTTATCTCTCGGCGCTTCTCGTCAAGGAAGTCAGTCACGATTGTGTCCTGTTCACTGGGGTGTGAATGCAACCCGAGGGTCGAGTTGCACGGTCTATGTAGCGTCACTTTACACAAGTTGCTCCACTGCACGTGCACCAAAGCGTGCGCGCGATGTGGTCTTAGACGTTCCAGGCCAAGGGGTGTGTCAGGCGCACATAAGCGAATTACCGTCGCTCGCTGTCGATTTATGGAGTGTCAGCGCTCGAATAGTGCACGCAGGCGGTCCAACGTGTGGGTGGCCTCGCGTTCAGGCATTCCCCCGACCAACGCACGGCTGGCGAGCGCACCGAACGGCCCCAACGGCGGATGGAACTCGTTGCGGTAGTCGAAGCGTGTGCAACCACTGGAAAGCGGGTGCAGCGCATACTCCGTGCGAGCGCGCGAGCGCGCCGGTCCGCGACCCTCCCACACGGCGCGCTTCCCCGGCTCGCACTGCACCAGTGTCCAGTGAACGTCGACGCTGACTCCTCTCAGGTGGATCTGTTGATCCATGCGATAGCCAACACGTGGAGCGCCGTCGTCATGGTGGCGCAGCTTGCGATGAATCGTGACCCAGTCGCCGAGGCGCTCGGGGTCCATGACGGTCTCCCATACCGCCGCCGGCGTGGCGGCAATCTCGATTGAGGCGCAGACGGTGCTCATCGCGAGGCCCAACCGTAGCTTGCCCAGCTGTTCAAAGCCGGATTGTCCACGTGCGCGATCAGCGCGCGGCGAGCGGCTCGAGCTTTTCCCACTCGTATAGAGCGTGTTCGACAGCTGAGTCAAATGAGTGCAATTCCACATTCAAGGTTGTCGCCGCGTCCCATCCGCTGGGCAGCAGATCGCCGGTGAGCCCTTCCATCAGTGGCAGCACCAGCTCGGGCTGCTCGTCGGTGAGCACCGCTGCCAAGCGTGCGGCAATCGGTGTGACACTCACCCCAAGCCCGACACTGGGGCGGGACAGCATCATCAGCTCGACGATGCGCTGCACCAACTCCCCGTAGGTGAGCGTCTCTGGGCCCGCGATCTCGAGGGCCCTTCCAGCGACACGCTCGTTGGAGGCACAGGCCGCGAGCATCTCGACGAGGTCACGCTCGTCTATTGGGCGCGTCCGAAAATGCCGCCAGGCGGGTAGCGCGATTATCGGTAGGCGCTCGATCAGGCGTACGAGAAAACGAAAGGAGCGCGAGCGCGCGCCGATCACGATCGACGCGCGCAGGGCTACCGATCCGGGTATGCGGTCGAGCAGGATACGCTCGACCGCATAGCGGCTGGATAGATGAGTGGATGCCTGCTCGGGCGGCAGCGGGCCGCCGAGATACACGATGCGCTCCGTTCCAGCGGCGCGTGCGGCGTCGGCGAAGGTCTGTGCGGAGGCTCGCTCGCGTGCGGGAAAGGGCTCGCCGCTGGAGGGGGAAGGCTCCATCGAATGGATCAGGTAATAGGCGACCTCGACGTCGCGCATCGCCTGAACCATTCCCGTCCCCGAGAGCGTGTCGCCGATCACGAGCTCGAAGTCATCGAGCGTCGCATCGACGCCCGCTTCGAGCCTCATCGACTCCAGCGCTAGCTCGACGCGTGTGCGATCGCGTGCAAGTGCGCGCACGTCATGGCCCTGCTCGAGTAGGCGAGGCAACAGGGCAGAGCCAGCGAAGCCACTGATGCCGGTCAGGAGGATGCGCACTCTTGCATGATGACGTGCCGGCACTGCGTACCGAAGCAGATGGCGTGTTGTTGCCTCTGGTCTGTGCGAGTGCGACGAAAGTCTCCCAAAATGCGTAAAGCGCCGAGATTCTCGTCACACGATCTACACCCGATTGTGGCTATTTGCGCAATACCGACGGTTTTCCTCGCGGTTTGCGGGGAAGGCTTCTCGGTTGCCCTTGAGTGGGCGCCCAGCTAGTGCTTTGATCGCAGCCCACCAGTCAAGCCGCGAATCAAAGGGGAGTCAGTGCCGAGGACGCAGAGCAAGCGGGCAGCCCGCAAAGTCACATGCGATGAGTGCTATTTCCGGTGCAACATGCTGTGTGCGCTGGAGCTGGCGGAGCCCTGCGCCACCTTCCGGCCAAACGAGGCGCAGCTCGCGCCTCCGCAGCAGCTGCGTTTCGTCTTTCGCCAGGAGCGCCGCTCACGGGCAGCGTGGGCGTTCCCCTCGGCGCAGGAACAGGCTGCGCTGCACGCTTAGTCCCCTCTAGTTTTTTCCGCGTGCCGCGCGATCCAGTTCGCCCCGGGCGTGTCGCTCAACCCGTGCACCACGATCGAGCAGAACACGACCAGCGCGGCCAGATCGAAGATGCGCTGGCCACTGGCAATGTGCTGGTCCAGCACCAGCAACGAGAAGGTCATCGTCGCCACTCCCTTCGGTCCGAACCAGCCCATGAACAAGCGTGTTTGCCTGTCGGTATCCGTCCCCATCAGCGCGATCCAAACGGCAAGCGGGCGGGCGATAAGGAACGTGGCGGCCACGAAGACGAGTGCTATCCAGCCGCTGCTCGCCAGCGCGTGCAGCGTCAGCAGCGAGCCGAACACGACGAAGATCCCCAGCTTGACGATCTCGACGAGGTCGTCGGCGCGCTGCTCGAAGTGGTGGCGCAGGTCGGGACGGCGCACGCCGAGCACGATCGCCGCGACGAACACGGCAATGAAACCGTTGCCGTGCGGCGAGAGCACGGTTACGCCATAGGTTGCAAATGCCACCCCTAGCGCATACAGCGACTTCTGGTGGGCGGGAATTGGGTGCTCCAGCGGGCGTTTGTGCTCGCGTGGCATCAGCAGCGAGGCGAGATAGCCGAGCGCGATGCCGAAGACGAGCCCAAGGCCGATGTCCTGCAACACGAAGCGCCACCACACGAAGTTGCTCGATTCGCTTGAGAGCGCGGCAAGAAAGGCCAGTACGGCGGGCAGCGCCAGCCCGTCGTTGAGACCGGACTCCAAGTTCAACGAATGGCGCACGAGCCGGGGCACGCGCGGGTTGGTGACGATGCTCGAGGTGAGCACTGGGTCGGTCGGCGAGAGCAGCGCACCCAATAGCAGCGACTCTGTCCACGACAATTTGACGAGCAGGTGCGCCGCGACGGCGATGATCCCGGCGGTGAGCGGCATCGCGATCGCGAGCTTGCGCAGCGGAAGATGCCAAGCTCGCTGCAACATCTCGCCCTCGACCTCCAGCCCGTCGCGGAACAGGATCACGATCAGGGCGACGAACGCCAGGTCCTCCACGAACCCCGACTGGGCGCGGAAGCTGACCAATTCCAGGCCGCCGTCTCCAACCACGAACCCGGCCAGCACGAACAGGGCGGCAAGCGAGAGAAACGAGCGCTGAGCCAGGCCCGAGGCCAGCGCGCCGACGATCAGCAGCCCGCCGAGGAAGGCGGCGGTAGCCTGGAAGGTGGGCACGCGCTTAGCTTCTCATGTGTCGGGTACGTCAAACGAAAGGGTATGGCCTCGATCAACGGGGGTATATTGGACAAGATCTTCAAAGCTCCTGAGTAGAGGCGGTGGCCAAATGGCAGCAAAAGACAGAATCGGCAAAGCAAGCGAGGCGGTGCGCTCCAGCGACTACCTCAAACGTCTGATCGAAGACGAGCAGCTGCGCGACAACCTGCTCGCGGCTTACGCGGCGGGACGCAGCGCCTATGGGCGTGTCAGCAACGGCAAGCCCGCGGGCAAGGCGCTGCTGGAGGACCGCAAGTTGCAGAAGGAGCTCTCCGAAGCGGCTACGGCGCTGCGCGACGCTTCGTATGCGATCAAGCAGCCCGCGTCCAAGCCAAAACGCAAAGGCGGCCTCGGGCGCGCGCTTCTGTTGATCGTCGTCGGTACGGTCCTGGCGCTGGCCTTGAGCGAGGACCTACGCTCGAAGGTGCTCGATCTGCTGTTCGGTGCCGAGGAGGAGTTCGACTACAGCTCCACCACGATGCCGGTGCAGGATGCTCCTCCAGCTCCAGCGGACGTGCCCGCCGCGTGAGTACGGACGCTCATCGCTTTTTGCAGACATGACTCATACCGCAACCGCTGACACCGATAGCGCTCTGGCCGAGGACGCGGCTGTGAGCCATGGGGTCGGTGAGCCGGCCGGTTCGCCGACCCGTTCGCTTTCGGGCGAGAAGGCCCAGCGCATCGTCGAGGCAATGCGCCACAGCGTCGCGCGCCGCGGCGCCGCCGGTTCGACCTTCGATCACGTCTCGCGCGAGGCGGGCGTCTCGCGCGGCCTGTTGCACTATTACTTCGGCACCAAGGAGCAGCTGCTCGTCGAGGCGGCGCGCCGCGACTGCGAGCTGCGTACCGAGGCGCTGGAGCAGCGCCTGGCAGGCGCGCAGACGGCCGACGACTTCGTCGCGCTGCTGGCCCAGAACCTGCAGGAGACGATCTCAGAGGACCCGGATTTCGTAACGCTCGTGTTCGAGCTGTTCACGCTCTCGCGGCGCAACGCCGACATCGCGGTCGAGTACGCGAGCCTGTTGCGACGTACGCGCGAGCGTTTGGCCGGGATGCTGGCTGCCGCCCAGCGCGAGGGCGTGCTGCGCCTGCACGCCGAGCCAGACGCCGTCGCCGACATCCTCTTCTCGCTCGGCGATGGCTTCGCGTTGCGCATGATCTCAGAGCCCGATCGCGACTTCAGCGCGTCGATCCAAGCCGGTATCGAGTGCGCCCGCTCGCTCGTCGCCGACTGAACGCCAGAGCGCCCAGGCTCGCTTGTGGCCTGACGCGAGAGCGCTCCCGCTTGCTCCTCGCCACTGACGCGAGAGCACTCCGTTCGCCTCTGACCGACTGACAGCAGGGCCTCCCTCTTATAATCAGGGCTCATGCCCATCTACGAGTACAGACGACCGGACGGCACCACGTTCGAGCTGCAGCAGTCTTTCAGCGACGACACGCTCACTGTCGACCCCGAGACCGGAGTCCCGGTCGAGCGCGTGCTGCACGCCCCGGCGGTCCATTTCAAGGGCAAAGGCTTCTACAACACCGACTACGGCACGCGCAAGCGCCAGCGCGAGAACGCGGCATCGAGCGACTCGTCCTCCTCCGGTTCCTCCGGGGAGTCTTCTTCGAGCGAGGGATCTTCCTCGGACTCCTCCTCAGCGGGCGACTCGTCCGCGAAGAGCGACTCCTCCGGCAAGGGTGAGGGCAAGAAGAGCGAGTCCGGGGGGAAGTCGGAGAAGAAAGCGGATACGAAGCCGGTCGCAGCCGCGAAGTAGCTCAACCGGCCATGAAGCGCGCCACGTCCGCGCGACGAGCAGCTTCGGAGACCGTCAAGCCTTCCCCGCCTTCCGGCAGCGTGGTCTGGCCGGTCGGCTTGAGAACCTGCGTCGTCGGCGTTCCGGTCATGGCCAGCGCCGCGAACATGCCGAGCAGTTCCGCGCCGCTCATGTCGGAGATGATCGCCGGCGGTGCGTTCCAAGCGATCAGCGGCAGGCGCAAGAAGCTCGAAGGCGAGAGCAACTGGTCCTTCATGTCGTTGAACAGTGCCTGCTGGTGTTCCTCGCGCTGGATGTCGGTCTCGTTGGGAGCGCACAGGTTCTCGCGCGTGCGGGCGATGGCGAGCGCTTGCCTGCCGTCGATGTGGTGGGAGCCACTGCTCAGGCGCAGGGTGAAGCCGCCATTGGCCGAGCCGCCGTCGAGCTTGGAGACGATGCAGCCGCCGCTGTAGGTGACGCCGCCCATCGCGTCGATCAGCTGCGGAAAGTTTTCGAAGTTGACTTCCACCACATGGTTGATCGGGATGTCGAGCCAGTGCTTGATCACCGACACCGACAACGCCGGGCCGCCGAACTCATGTGCGGCGTTGATCTTCTGCAGGCCGTGCCCCGGGATTTCCAAGACCGTGTCGCGTGGGATCGACAGACGCGCCGCGTGGCCGCCGCCGGTGCGGATCAGCATGATCGTGTCCGAGCGTCCGAAGCCGCTCGTTTCTGCCCCAGGTTCCTTGCTGTCCTTCGGACGGCGGTCGGAGCCGAGCACGAGAATGTTGTTGGCCGAGGTCAGCGGGAAACCGGAGGGGTCGAGCACGCCGGCGACGTTGGACGGAAGCGAGGTGCGCTCGAAGTGGGCGCTGATCAGGAACAGCACAAGCGACAACAGCAGCCAGGCGAGGATCAGCGCCAGCAGGCTGAGGACGACGCGCTTGGGTGTGATGCGCTCTCGCCAGGGGCGCCTGACTGTTGCGTTTACGCCTGCCCCCCGCGCGCGCGGGGGAGAAGTGCGTCCAGCGGGTTGCTCGCCAGGCCTGCGCGGTCGGCGTGGCCCCTTCGGCGTGATGTTCTGCTCCAGCGGGTCCTCCCGCTGTCCAGGCAGACGGGGAACGGCGCGGTAGCGCTTGTATTGGGGTCTGTCGTCGGGGTCGCGGGGCATAGGTCTGTGGTCAGTCGTTCGGATCGCTGCTCGTTGGCCTGCGCTCACTGTGCCGGCGCCCGGGCGATTGCCGTGACAACGCGGGTGGACGCAGGCCGGGCTCCAGGGACTCGTATCGGAGTTCGCCGGCGAGCGGCGGGACCCTATATTCCTCGGATGAGCACCCCGGATGGCGCAGTAGGGCGGCTGGTGGTGTGCCCGACCCCGATCGGCAACCTGGGAGACGTGACGCTACGCGTGCTCGATGCCCTGCGCGACGTGGACGCGATCGCCTGTGAGGACACGCGGCGCACGCATGTGCTGCTGGACCGCTACGAGATCGTTGGCAAGCTCGTGAGCTATCACGAGCACAATGAGCGCGAGCGCGCACGGGAGCTCGTCGCGCGAATCGGAAACGGCGCGGTAATTGCGCTCGTGTCCGACGCCGGCATGCCGCTTGTGTCCGACCCTGGTTACAAGCTCGTGCAGGCTTGTATCGAAGCCGGGCTGTCGGTTGAAGTGTTGCCGGGCGCAAGCAGTGTGCTCACGGCGATCGTCGCCTCGGGCCTGCCCTCGGAGCGCTGGTCGTTTGTCGGCTTCCTGCCCCGTAAGCGAGCTGAGCTGGAGCGAATGCTGGTGGGTGCGGCGGAGACGCTCGTGGCGTTTGAGTCTCCCCAGCGTCTTGCCGCGACCCTGGCGGCGCTGGCCGAGCACGCTCCCGACCGCGCGCTCGCCGTCTGCCGTGAGCTGACCAAGCTGCACGAGGAAGTCAGGCGTGGCAGCGCCGCTGAGCTGGCGGCCTTCTATGGAGGGCATCCCCCACGCGGGGAGATCGTGATCGTAGTGGGAGCCGCCGCGGCAGGAAGCGCTGATCGCGAGCAAGCGGTGACGGCACTACGCGCACTCGTGGACGCCGGCGCGCGCGCACGGCCGGCGGCCGGGGTCGTGGCCAAGCTCACGGGGGTGGGAGCGAACGACCTGTATCGCGAGCTGACGGGGTCCTAGTCGCTCCTGATGCCCCGTTTGGTGCCTCGCGACGGTGATCGTCCCGTCAGGCTCGCGGCGGCGCATCCGCTCACGATGGACGCACAGTAGCCTGAGACGAACATGTCCTCCTTCTACGTGACAACGCCGATCTACTACGTCAACGCGGCCCCTCACCTGGGCCATGCGTACACGACGATCGCCGCCGACGTGCTGGCTCGCCACCATCGCCAGCGCGGCGAGGAGGTGTTCTTCTTGACGGGAACAGACGAGCACGGCGAGCCCGTGGCCGACGCCGCGCATGCGCTCGGCGTGGAGCCACAGGAGCTGGCGGACCGCAACTCCGAGCGCTTCCGGGCGCTAGCCCCCAAGATCGAGGCGAGCAACGACTTCTTCATCCGCACGACCGACCCCGAGCACATGCGGGTGGTGCAGGACGTCCTCTCGCGTGTCCGCGAGAACGGTCACGTGTACATGGGCACTTACGAGGGCTGGTACTGCCCCAAGTGCGCCGACTTCAAGGCCGAGAACGAAGTCGACGAGGGCGAGCTGTGTCCGATACACCACGTCAAGCTGGGGCGCGAGCAGGAGGACAACTACTTCTTCGCGCTGTCGCGCTTCCAGGAGCCGCTTGAACGCCTGTATGCCGAGCACGAGGACTTCGTGGCGCCGCGCAGCCGCTACAACGAGGCCCTGTCCTTCATCAAGTCCGGCCTGCGCGACGTGCCGCTCACGCGCCACAAGCTGACCTGGGGCGTGCCGGTGCCTTGGGATGAAGAGCACGTGTTCTACGTGTGGTTCGACGCGCTTCTCAACTATTACTCGGCGCTTGCGTACGCGCGCGCGCCGGCCGAGGTGGGGGAGGGTACGGCGGCGTATGGGCGTACGGGGATGCAGCGGGGCACGGCAGAAGGTGCGGCGCTTGCAAATCCGGCTGCCCCCCGCGCGCGCGGGGGGCATGCCTCCTCTCAGACCCTGACCGAGACCTTCTGGCCCGCCGACGTGCACCTGATCGCCAAGGACATCCTGCGCTTTCACACCGTCTACTGGCCGGCACTCTTGATGGCCACCGAGATCGAGCTGCCAAGGCGCGTGTTCGTGCACGGCTACCTGCTGATGGACGGCGAGAAGATGAGCAAGTCGCTCGGCAACGTGCTCGACCCGTTTGCGGTGATCGAGCGCTTTGGCGCGGACGCCCTGCGCTTCTACCTGCTTCGCGACGTGCCCTTTGGCCAGGATGGCTCGGTCTCCACCGCATCCTTCGAGCAGCGCTACGAGTCGGAGTTGGCCAACGACTACGGCAACCTCGCCAGCCGCAGCATCGCGATGATCGTGCGCTACCGCGACGGCGTCGTGGACGCAGGCGCCCCCGACGAGCTGCTCGGAGAGGACTTCGCCGGCCTGCCCGAGCTTGTGGCAAGCCTGCTCGATCGCGTCGAGCTGACCAATGCGCTCGATGAGATCTGGCAGCGCGTGCGCCGGCTGAACCGCTACGTGGAGGAGCAGGCACCGTGGCAGCTGGCCAAGGACCCTGAGCGCGCGGCGGACCTCGACCGCGTACTGCGCACTCTCGCCGAGGGTCTGCGGGTCGTGTCCGTGCTCTTGCATCCCTACCTGCCCGATGCGACCGAGAAGCTGCTGGCCGCGCTTGACGCACCAGACCTGTCTTACGCCGGCGCCGATTTCGGGGCAGGCCAGATTCGCCTAGCGCAGAAGCTGGAGCCCCTGTTCCCGAAGAAGGACATCGCCGATGAGCCGGTTGGCTCCGGGGCGTCTAGGTGAGCGTGGGTCGAGCATGATCGACAGTCATACCCACCTGTACCTGTGTGAGGAGCCAGACGCCGAGCTGGTCGAGAAGGCAGTGCAGGCCGGCGTCACGCGCATGCTGACCGTCGGTACCAACAGCATCTCCTGTCGCGCCGCGCTGGCTGCCGCCGAGGCCTTTCCCCAGGTGTACGCGGCCATCGGCCGCCACCCCAACGAGGCGCATGGCTTCGACGACGCCGACCTGGATGAGCTGCGGGCGCTTGCGGCGCACCCACGCTGCATCGCGGTTGGCGAGACAGGGCTCGACTATTACCGTGAAGGCACGCCCCGAGAGGATCAGAGGCGCGCATTCTCAGCTCAGATAGAGCTGGCTCGAAGTAAGGGCGCGCCCCTCACAATCCATACAAGAAACGCCGACGATGACACACTCGCGCAGCTGGCCGAAGAGGCTCAGGGATTGAGTGTCGTAATTCACTGCTTCTCGATGCCCGACCGCCTCGAGGAGTGCGTGGAGCGCGGCTACATGATCTCCTTTGCCGGCAACGTCACCTATAAAAGCGCCGCGGACCTGGCCGACGCGGCACGGCGTGTGCCGGCCGAGCGTCTGCTGGTGGAGACCGACGCGCCATACCTCACCCCCCAGGTGGTGCGCAAACAGCGCAACCAGCCAGCTTTCGTCGCACATACGGCGGAGTTCATCGCCGAGTTGCGCGGCGTGTCCGTGACCGAGCTCGACGCGACGGTGGAGCGCAACGCCGAGCGCGTCTTCGGATGGTGACCCCCCACGTGGGGGGCAGGGCCCCCCGTACGGGGGGTACCCCAAAGGGCACAGCCAAAGGGCACGCGGCAAGCAGAGTCGGTCGCCGCGGCAAAGAGCTGGGACAGAACTTCCTGCGCGACCCGAACATCCTGAAGGTGATAGGGCGTGAGGCGGAGTTGTCCGACGTTGCGACAGTCGCGGAGGGTGACGCTGTGGTACTGGAGGAGGGCGAGCGCGGGGACGTCATCCTCGAGGTTGGCGGCGGCGAAGGGATCCTGTCCGGATATCTCGCGCCGCGCGCGCGTTGGCTGCATGTCGTGGAGCTGGACGAGCGCTTGCGGGAGCCTCTGGAGCGGAGCGTCACCGGGTTCGACAACGTGTCGCTTTGGTGGGGGGATGCGATGCGCATCGACCTGGCCGCAATCTCGCCAAGGCCGACCAAGATGGTCGCGAATCTTCCCTATGGGATCGCCGCTGGAGTCATATTGCGCACGATCGAGGAGCTTCAAGAGGTGGCTCTATGGCTGGTGATGGTGCAGCGTGAGGTGGGCGAACGGTTGGCGGCGGCGCCTGGCAGCGGCGTGTATGGCGTCAGCTCGGTGCTGGCACAGCTGGCGGGCGAGGTGAAAGTGGTCAGGGCGATCCCGCGCACGGTCTTTCGCCCTGTGCCAAACGTCGATTCGGTGCTGGTGAAGATCGTTCGCGCCGGCGCGGCGCCGACGCCCGCGGTACGCAAGCTCGTCGCCGGGGCTTTTGCCCACAGGCGCAAGGCGTTGGCCCGGTCGCTCGTGCTCGCGGGGACGCACCACACGCGCGAGGACATCCGCACGGCGCTGGTCGAGCTCGGTCACCCATCCGACGAGCGCGCCGAGCGCCTGGCTCCGGCGGAGTTCGTCGAGCTGGCGAGGGTGCTTGACCTGTGAACGTCTCGCCGCTTGCATTGCCGCTGCGCACGTTGGCTCCAGCGAAGGTCAACCTGGGCCTGTTCGTCGGTCCGACCCGCTCCGACGGACGCCACGAGCTGGCAAGCGTGATGCAGTCGATCTCGCTTGCAGACGAGCTTGTATTGCAAGCCGCGCCGCCTGGTGCCGAGCATGACGAAGTCGTGTGCGATGCGGTGGCCGGCGAAAACTTGGCTGCGCGAGCGCTCGAGCTGTTCCGTGGCTCCACAGGCTGGGATGCGCCCCCATTGCGGCTTCAGATCGGCAAGCGCATCCCCATAGCCGCGGGTCTGGGGGGTGGCTCCGCGGACGCGGCGGCGACCTTGCGTCTGGCCACCGCCGCCTCGGGACTGGGGGATTTGGATTTGCTGTTCGTGCTCGCCGCCGAGCTGGGTGCGGACGTCCCCGCGCAGGTAAAGCCCGGGCGCTGGCTGGCAACCGGCGCCGGTGAGCGGCTGCAAGCACTGCCCGATCCCGTCTCGCCACTGGGCGTGTTGGTCTTGGCGCAGGGCTCTGAGCTCTCCACGGCCGAGGTGTATGCCACCGCCGATCGGATCGGCATCGCCCGCGATGCGCGCAATATCGAGGACCGTCGCGAAATGCTGATGAAAGCGTTCGAGCTCGGCTCGGCCCTACCCGCCGAGCCTCTTCTGTTGCACAACGATCTGCATGCCTCGGCAGTCAGACTGTGCCCGGCGATCGAAAAGACGCTCGTGGAAGCCCGTGAAGCTGGCGCGGAGACGGCCTTCGTCAGCGGTTCCGGCCCTACCGTCGTGGCCTTGTTCGGGCGCGCAAACGGCCTGTCTCGCGCCGAGCGCGCCGCCGCCGGCCTGGCCGGTCGCGAGCCGGCAGCGCTTGCCGCCGTGTCCGTGGACGGCGACTTCGCGCGCGTGCGGCCTCTGGGTACGTAACAATGCGATTTTCATGAGCACGAACGACATCACCTATCTCGTGGCCGTGTGCGCGGGCGTGTTCGGGTTCGCCTTGTATGTCGGGCTGATCGTGGTGCCGGCGTGGGGCTCTTACTCGCGCGTGTGGGAGCGCATCGTCGCCACAGTCCTGTCGCTGTACGTGCTTGGTGTGCTCGTAGGCGCCGGCGTGCTTGCGGCGCTTCTAGCCGTCTTCCTCTGGGGTTAGCGGCATGTCAGAGCTCGGTGGGCTGGATGCCGTCACAGAGGCGGTCGAGTCGGGCGCCGGTCTGCCGGAGGTGGTGCGCGCCGCCTCACGCGCGCTCGACGCAAGCCTTGCGGTGACAGACGCCGCCGGCGCGACAATCGCGGTAGCCGCGCGCTCCAGCGCCGATGAGCGCTCGCTGCTGGCGGGTGGCGAGGACGTCACGAGCCTGCCGTTGCGCGTTGCCGACGCGATCGTGGGAACTCTTCACATGCGCGCGCGCACCGACCCGAGCCCGCTGGTGCGCAGGCTGCTCGTGACGATGATCGCCTCCGAGGTCGAGCGCGTGCGCGCTCCCGACCTGGCCTCGGAGAACGCGGCCGCCGACTTCCTGCGCGTGGCGCTCGCGCGCAACCAGATCCCGCGGGAGGAGCTGATTGCGCGCGGAGCCGAGCTGTCGCTGGAGCTGAAGGACGGCGCAAGCGTGATCGTTGCCCGCGCCCATCCCCAGACCCCGACCGAGGAGGGCTGGCGCGCGCGCGCCCGAGCTGTGGCCGAGCGTGGCGCCCGGGCCGTCGTCGGTCGCTCGATCGCGGCTGTCTCAGAGCGCGACGGGGCCGTCGGCGTGGAGATTCTGTTGTTGGTGCCAGGCAGCGAGGAGCCGGTCGCCGCTCGTGCCGCCGAAGCTGTCCTGCGCGAGATGGAAAGCGCGCTGTCGGGTTACACGTTCGCGCTGGGACGCAGTCGTATCGCCGAGGACCCGGGCGATCTCTCGCGCGCGGCCGGCGAGGCGCTGCTCGCCGCCAACGTCGCCGAGGGCGCCTCGCAAGAGGGAGTGCTGGCGTTTGAGGAGACCGGCGCCTACCGCCTGCTGCTGAGCGCGATGAGCGAGAATCCGAGTGAGCTACAGCGCTTCTATGCCGAGACCGTCGAGCCACTCGTGGCCTACGACGAGCAGTACGAGACCGATCTACTGCAGACGCTCGAGACGTTCCTCGAGGCCGACGGCAACGTCGCCGGGACAGCTCAACGCCTGTTCACCCACAGGCATACCGTCTACTACCGCTTGGAGCGAGTGCGCGAGCTGACGGGACTGGACGTCAGCTCGAGCGACGGTCGCGAGAAGCTGAGTCTCGGCTTGAAGGCGATGCGCGTGCTCGGTATCTCCTCCGCACGCGGGCCGGCATCTGAGGACGGCGCGCGCGGCGGCCGGGTTCCCAGGCGCTCCTGACGTCCGCCGCCGCCGCCGCCGGCCTGCCGCTCTCGCTCCCTTAGCCATCTGATCGACTCGGATCGCCTAGCGCATGCGCGTGTGTTAGCGCTGTCGCGGCAGCCTGTTAGAGGCAGGCACGATCAGGAGCGCGAAGCGAACTCCACGACGTAGGTGGCTCCCGGCAGGCCTCCCGTCGATCTCTGCGGCGCCGCCGGCGCGACGCCGACGCCGATGTCGCGATAGCCGCCGCCCAGCATGATTTCTCGGTGCGGCGGCGAGAGCATCCAAGCGTGCACCATCGCGGCTGGCGTGGCGAGCGCACCGCTACCCCACCCGATGTTCTGGCCCGCCGAGAGACCGCGTGTGCGTGCGGCGTAGGCCGATGCCTCGATGCGTTGCATCGGGGTCCAGCCCGACAGGCTGTCATCGCCGAAATAGTCGCCGATAACCATTTCGCTGGCCTGCTTTGTGCCGATGCGGCGCAACGAACTGTTCGAGTGCAGCGGCCGGAGACGATATTCCAGGCGCTCATGCTCGATCAGACACAAGGTGGCCGTCGTCACGCGAGCGAGGTTCGTGCGTGTGGGTCGCAGGTTCGTGCCCGTGCAAGCCAGCGCGCTCGGTGCAAACAACATGGCCGCGATAGCCGACACCAGCAGCCCGACTATCGCCGTGCGCCTGCGTCGCCTCACCACGGAGCCCCTACTCCATGACACGGCAAGGATTCTTGCAGGAGTGCGGGACGAGATGTAGCGGTTGTGTTGCGCCGCCCATTCCAGCGCCCAACTGGACCTCACAGAAGGCCCCGTTGGGCCGCGTCGCGGATGCTCATGCCATCATCAGCGGACACGACCGCCGCGGTGGGGAGTGGGGTAATGGCAGCCCGGGAGACTTTGACTCTTCAAGTCCTGGTTCGAGTCCAGGCTCCCCAGTTCACCGCTGGTGTCCCGCTGGCGGCCGCTCCATCTAGAGTCTGTTGCGATGGCAGCCCCCACCGTCCTGATCCTTGCCGCCGGCCAGGGCACGCGCATGCGCTCGAGCACGCCCAAGGTGCTGCACGAGCTGTGCGGCATTCCGATGTTGCTGTGGCCTGTGCGAGCGGCACAAGCAGCCGGCGCGGCGCGTGTAGTGGTGGTCGACTCGCCGGCGCTCGCTCTGCGGGAGGTGTTGCCCGACGGAGTGGAGCTCGTCGTGCAGCCGAAATCCGACGGCACCGGTGGTGCCACGAGAGCCGCCGCGGAGCTGATCGATCCCGCGGCGCCGGTCGTGATCCTCAGCGGGGACGTCCCGCTCGTCAGCGCGGAGGCGATCGAGGAGCTTGTTCAGGCACACCTGAGCAGTGGCGCGGCAGCCACGATGGCCACTGCGCTGCTGGACGATCCAAGCGGCTATGGCCGCGTGGTGCGCGACTCAGACGGTTTGGTGACACACGTTGTGGAGACCAAGAAGCCGGGGGACGCCTCTGAGGCCGAGCTTCAGATTCGCGAGGTCAACTCCGGCATATACGTCTTCAACGGGTCGGCCTTGCTCGCGGCCTTGCCGCGGCTCACCTCCGACAACGCCCAGGGCGAGCTCTATCTGCCGCAGGCGCTCGACCTGTTGCGCTCCGACGGCGAGTCGATCGCGGCGCACGTCGTCGAGGACGAGGGGCTGATGCTCGGCGTCAACGACCGCGTTGCGCTCGCGCAAGTGCGTGCGCTCGCCCAGCAGGCGATTGCCGAGCGCCACATGCGCGCGGGGGTCACGATCGTCGATCCGCCATCGACCGTCATCGACGTCGACGTGCAGATCGGCCAGGACACGCTGATCGAGCCGGGAACCGCCTTGAAGGGCTCCACGGTCGTTGGCGCCGGCGCGGTCGTGGGACCTTCCACGACGGCGATCGACTCGCGGATCGGTGACGGCGCGTGCGTGCGCGTCTCGTGGCTATCTGAGGCGGTGTTGCACCCCGGCGTCACGGTCGGGCCGTTCGCCTACCTGCGTCCGGGCGCCGTGCTGCGCGACGGCGCCAAGGCTGGGACGTTCGTGGAGATCAAGAACTCCGACATCGGCGAGAGGGCGAAGGTGCCACACCTCTCCTACATAGGAGACGCTGACGTCGGCGAGCGCACGAATCTGGGGGCCGGCACGATCACGGCCAACTACGACGGTCACGCCAAGCACCGCACCAAGATCGGCAGCGGTGTGCGCGGGGGAGTGGATACTTCGTTCGTGGCCCCAGTCACAGTGGGCGACGATGCCTACACTGCCGCCGGCTCGGTCGTCACCGAGGACGTTCCTCAAGGTGCCCTTGCAGTAGCGCGCGCCCGTCAGAAGAACGTGGAGGGCTATGCGGGCCGCCGGGAGGACGAAGCCTGATGTCTCTACACTCCCGGAGGAGATGAGCGTGATCGATACGCGCACGCAGGTGGCCCCGACGAGCCTGCCGATCGACTACGACAAGCGGCTGATGCTCTTCTCGGGTCGCGCCAACCCGCAGCTTGCCGTCGACATCTCGGCAAAGCTCGGTGTCGACGTGGGCCCAGTCACGCTGAAAACGTTCTCCAACGGCGAGGTGTACTGCCGCTACGAGGAGTCGATTCGTGGCGCTGACGTGTTCATCGTGCAGCCCACGTGCGGCAACCCCGCCACCGGGGTGACCGCCAACGACTCTTTGATGGAGCTGCTTTTCATGATCGATGCCGCCGTGGGCGCCTCCGCGCACCGGGTGATTGCAGTCACACCTTGGTTCGGCTACTCCCGCCAGGACAAGAAGTCAGCCCCCCGCGAGCCGATCTCGGCCCGCTTGGTGGCGCGCATGATCGAGGCCGCCGGTTCCGACCGCGTGCTCACCATGGACCTGCACGCTGGCCAGATCCAGGGCTTCTTCCAGAAGCCGGTCGATCACATGACAGCGCTGTTCATGCTCACCCAGTACTTCTCCGACCTCGGTCTTTCAGACCTTGTCGTCGTGGCTCCGGACGCCGGTCGCGTCAAGCTCAACAAGCGCTTTGCCTCCAAGATCGGTGCGGAGCTCGCGATCCTCGACAAGGAGCGACCCGCCCAGCAGGTAGCGGAGATTGGCTACGTGATCGGCGACGTGAAGGACAAGACCGCTGTGATCGTCGATGACATGATCGACACCGCCGGAACGCTCAAGGCGGCCGCTCGCACTGTGCTCGACGCCGGCGCCAAGAGCGTCTACGCGGCCGCCACCCATGCGGTCTTCTCGGGCGACGCCTTCGAAAACCTGGCCTCCTCGGACTTCAAGGAGATTGTCGTCACCGACACCATCCCGGCGCGCCCGGGGATACCAAGCAACATTCGCGTGCTGCCGTGCGCCGAGTTGCTGACCGACTCGATCCGTCGCATCTTCACCGACGACTCCGTCAGTGAAGTGTTCGGCGGCGAGAACCAGCTGTTCTAAGTCGCGCGGAGCGATCGTGGCCTCGCCGCAATCGACCGCGTTGGCCGCGTTGCGGCGTGGCCGTTACTCGCTGGCCCGTCCGCGATGACAGCTGCTGGCTCGCCCGAGCCGCCTGCGCCCTCGCCGCCGCGGCGGTCGGTCTCGCCGCCGACGCCGCTGCGCGACCTCTTCGGGCGGTTGAGGCGCAGGCACATCGTGCCGATCGTGCTCGTGCTCGCCGTGTTCCTGATCCTCAGCGCCATGCTCGCTCGTTTTCTCTCGACCGAGAACGTCGAACGCGACGATGTGCTCGCGGCACTGGAAGCCGAGACTTCGGGCAATGAACGGGGGCTCTTCTCGCAGTTGTCAGGCTGTCGCGCGATCCCCCGGTGTGTGTCGGACGTCAAGTGGAACTCCACGAACCTGCGACGCCGTGGCTCGATCAAGATCGTTTCGCTCACCTCCGCCACCGCCTACTCGCTTACAGGCGCAACCGGCCACACACGCGTGGCCTGGGTCGTGCTTGGGCGCCTGCCGGTCGTCCAGTGCGCCACCGTCAGACGTACCGGCAGTTTCCTCACGGGTATCTCGGTCTCACTGCTGGTTCTCAGCAAACCAATTCCAAACGAAGGGAACTGTTGAATCGCGGGATTGCTAAAGTCCTCGACCTCCTCATGGCTACCGCAACCACAAAGCTCGAAGTCGCAAGTCGCGAGCCGGACGGCTCGCGCTCGGCACGGCGCCTGCGTCGCGGCGGACGCATCCCCGGTGTGCTCTACGGCGGCGATGTCGAGCCCGTCAGCTTCAGCGTCGACGCGCGCGAATTGCGAGTCGCGCTCGCCGGCTCCGGCGCGGTTGTCGATCTCAGCATCGACGGCTCCAAGGCCACGCCGGTCGTGCTCAAGGAAGCACAACGCGACCCGGTGCGCGGCGAAACCACCCATGTCGACTTGCTACGCGTACGCTTGGACAAGCCGATCCACGCTGTCGTGCCGTTGGAGCTCACCGGAGTGGACGAGATTCCCGGTGTCAAGGAAGGCGGCATCCTCGAGCAGCTGATGCGCGAGCTGAACATCGAAGCGCTTCCGACCGCTATTCCCGAGTCGATCGTGCACGAGCTCGGCGAACTGAACATCGGCGACACACTTGCCCTTGAGGCGATCTCCCTTCCCGAGGGCGTCACATTGCTCGACGACCCAGCCACGACGGTGGCCTCGGTCTCGGCGCCTCGCCTGCAGACCGAGGAGGAGTCCGAGATCGAATCCGAGACCGAGCTCGTCGGCGAGTCCGGCGGTGATGAGGCGGCCTCTGGCGACGGCGGCGCTTCCGCCGAGGAGTAGCTTCTGCGCCCCTTCGGTGGCGGCGCGCCAGTCGACTGGCTGATCGTTGGGCTGGGCAATCCGGGTCCCGAGCACGCCGACACCCGCCACAACGTCGGCTTCATGGTGGTCGACGAGTTGGCCTCTCGCTGGGCTTTGTCGCGTCCAAAGGACCGCTTTCGTGGCCGCATAGTCGAGGGGCGTACACCGACCGGGGACGTTGAAGCCGCGGGCGATGGCGGCGTTGAAGTCGCGGGCGACGGCGAGTTGGGTGGAGCACGAGGCGGCATATCCGCAAAACTGGATGCCCCCCGTGCGCGCGCGGGGCATCGCGTTGCCTTGCTCTGGCCACAGACCTATATGAACGACGTGGGACGCTCCGTCGGCCCAGCACGCGGCTCGCTGAAGGTGCCACTCGAGCGTGTTCTGGTCGTCCATGACGAGATCGATCTGCCGTTTGGCGAGGTACGCACGCGACTCGGCGGCGGACTTGCCGGTCACAACGGCCTGAAGTCGCTCAAGCGGGAGCTCGCCAGCGCCGACTTCATGCGTGTGCGGGTCGGGGTCGGACGACCCAAATCCACCGATCCAGAGATCGTCTCCTCGTACGTGCTCGGACGCTTTCGCGAGTCAGCTGAGGAAGTCGGTGACTTGATCGACCAGGCTTGCCAGGCAGTTGAGCGTGTCGTGCTAAGTGAAGAGCGGTAGCCGATGAACGCCCATTTGCACACAGCCGGCGATCGACGGCGCGCTGCGCCCGTGCCCATCAGGGTGCGACGCCTAGGGAGGCGCTGAGGCCGTGGCTCTGCGCTCACTGCTGGGTGCCATCGAGCAGGACGCGGGCGCCGTTCGGCTCGCCGGCGAGGGAGGGCACGCTTTCGTATCGTCTTCGTTGCGCCCCTATGCAATCGCCGCGCTCGTCGATCGCGACGCGACGCGACCGACGTCGGTGGTGGTTGGCGACGATCGTGCCGCCCGTGACCTGGCGGGAGATTTGCGTGCCTGGCTCGCGCCGCGGCGCGTGCGCTTCTATCCCTCTCGTGGCGTGGCCTACGAGTCGCACCTGACTCCGCCGCCGCACCTCGTCGGTCTGCGAGTCGCTGCGCTCGATGCCTTGCTGTCGCCGATGAGCGATGCGGATGCGCCCGTGGTCGTCGTCTCCGCCGTGGCGCTCTCGGAGAAGGTCCCCGACCCTGAGCTGCGCCCCCGCTCGTTCACGCTACGCGTCGGTGAGCTGCTCGATCTCGACGAGTGCGCCGCCGAGCTGGTGGGCGCCGGCTACGAGCGTGTCGATCAGGTGCAGGAGCGCGGCCAGTTCGCCATGCGTGGCGGACTGCTCGACGTCTTCCCGGCTACCGAGGAGCACGCTGTGCGCGTCGATATGTTCGACATCGAGATCGAATCGCTGCGCTGGTTCTCGACGTTCACGCAACGCTCGCTAGGCGATATCGCCGAGGTGGAGATTGCCCCGGCGGCCGAGCTTGCGCCTGAGCATCGCGAGCTGGCTGAGATCGCCGCCGCCACAGGCGCTTTCAGCGCGAGCGAGGGAGATGGGGCAGAGGGCCGGCCGGATATCGCCGAGCTGCTGCCCGTCGAGCGCTTCGGCGCACTGCTCGAGCTGATCGACGGGGCGGGTTCCGGCACGCCTATCGGTGGCGGCCCTGGTTCTGGTGGTGGCGGCTCGGGCAACGAGGGTTCAGGCGATGAGGGTTCGGGCAACGAGGGTTCAAGCAACAGCGGCTTGGGTGGCGCGACGTCGAAAACCCAGGTGATCGTGGCCGCCGAGGAGGAGTTGGCCCCCGCTCTCACCGACCATTGGACCGACGTCTGCGCGGCCTTCGCCGACGAGGATGCCCACCACCTCTACGTGAGCCCCGAGGAAGTCCAGTCCGGCTTGGCCGCGCGCACGAAGATCTGGCTGTCCTCGATGTCGAGCGGCCAGGAGATCGAGTTGCGGGCATCGGCCGCGGACACCGCCGCGCGCTCGCTGGCTGAAGCCGAGCCTGAGCTCGAGAAGCTGGTGCGTTCGGGCTATCGCACCGTTGTCGCCTTCCCACGGCGTGGCGAAGGCGAGCGCGCCGCTTACAACCTCGGTCGCATGAAGGCCGACTGGCTCGACGGCGAAGTCGACGTCACGCGTGCCCCCCTGGAGCCTTCATTGCGCTTTGCGGCCGCGTCGCTGCGCGAGGGCTTCGTCGCGCCATCGCTGAAGCTTGCCGTCTTCCCGGAGCATCGGCTGCTGCGCCGCCGTCGCGCGGAGCGGCCCGGCGGTTCCGGCGCCGATGGTGTCGGTGGTGGCCCGACGCGGCGTGGCGCACTGCGCTCCTTCACAGAGCTGCGTACAGGCGACATCGTCGTGCACGAGGACCACGGCATCGCCCGTTTCGCGGGCTTTGAGACGCGCACGGTCGCAGACGTCACGCGCGACTACCTCTATCTCGAATACCAGGGCGACGACAAGGTCTTCGTCCCCACAGACCAGCTCGCCAAGATCTCGCGCTATGTAGGGGCCGGCGGGGAAGGTGGGCCGCCGCTGTCGAAGTTGGGCGGCACGCGCTGGGAGGCAATGAAGGCGCGCGCGCGTCGTGCGGCACAGGAGCTGGCGGGCGAGCTGCTCAGCCTCTATGCCGAGCGCCGCCGTCGCGCCGGCCATGCCTTCGAGCCCGACACCGACTGGCAGCGCGAGTTCGAGGAGCGCTTCCCATACACCGAGACCGCCGATCAGCTCGAAGCGATCGAACTGGTCAAGGCCGACATGGAAGCTCCGCGCCCGATGGATCGGCTCGTGTGCGGCGACGTCGGCTACGGCAAGACAGAGGTGGCCCTGCGTGCCGCTTTCAAGGCCGCCGGGGACGGCAAGCAGGTGCTGATGCTGGTGCCCACCACGATCCTCGCCCAACAGCATTACGGCACGTTCTCCGAGCGCCTCGCCGACTACCCGTTCACGGTCGAGCACGTCTCGCGTTTTCGCTCTGTCGCGGAGCAGAAGGCCGCGCTCGCCGGGTTCTCCAGTGGCGCCGTGGACATCCTGATCGGCACGCACCGCGTGCTCTCGCGCGACGTGCGCGCCAAGGAGCTGGGCCTCTTGATCGTGGACGAGGAGCAGCGCTTCGGTGTCAAGCAGAAGGAGCTGCTGCGCCAGCTGAAGCTGAAGGTGGACGTGATCTCGATGTCTGCCACCCCGATCCCACGCACGCTGCAGATGTCGCTCGCGGGCTTGCGCGAGATATCGGTGATCGAGACGCCCCCAGAGGGACGCCGGCCGGTCAAGACATACGTGGGCGAGTACGAGGAGGAGCTCGTCAAGCGCGCGATCCTG
Organism: Solirubrobacteraceae bacterium; assembly: GCA_036266805.1. Classification (GTDB taxonomy): domain Bacteria; phylum Actinomycetota; class Thermoleophilia; order Solirubrobacterales; family Solirubrobacteraceae; genus Palsa-744. The sequence goes on along the minus strand of DATAXK010000017.1, from coordinate 17,051 downwards.
CGCGAGCACGAGCGCAAAGGACAGGCCTTCTTCATGCACAACCGTGTCGAGTCGATCGACGAGACGGTAGAGCGTCTGCGCGCGCTATGCCCGGGTGTGCGTTTCGCCGTGGCCCACGGTCAGATGGGCGAGGGGGAGCTCGAGGTGGTGATGATGGACTATCTGCAGGGTGGCGCTGACGTGCTGGTGTGCACCTCGATCATCGAGTCGGGCATCGACATTCCCCAGGCCAACACGCTGATCGTCGAGCATGCCGATGCCTTCGGCCTGTCCCAGCTCTACCAAATTCGCGGCCGCGTGGGACGCAGTCGCGAGCGTGCCTATGCTTACCTGCTCTACGACTCCGCCGCGGCGCTCACTCCCGAGGCCGCCCAGCGACTTTCGGCGCTGTCGGACTACACCGAGCTCGGCGCCGGCTTCAAGGTCGCGATGCGCGATCTGGAGATCCGAGGCGCCGGCAACCTGCTCGGCGACGAGCAGTCCGGTCACGTCGCCGCGCTGGGCTTCGAGCTGTACATGCAGATGCTCGACGAAGCTGTGCGTCAAGCCGGCCCGGCCGAAGGCGAGCAGGGACAGGAGCTTCCCGAGCCGGTGCGTTTGGACGTCAACGTCAACGCCTACGTTCCAGCAGACTACGTCCCTTACGAGCAAGCCAAGATCGAGGTCCACCGGCGCGTCGCCTCGGCGCTCGAGGTGGCCGACGTCGAACGCCTGCGCGAGGAGCTCGAGGATCGCTTCGGCCCGGTGCCCGAGCCGCTCGCCAATCTCTTGGCCTTGCAAAGGGCCCGCATCAAGTTCGGCCAAGCCGGCGCGCAGGCTGTCAGCTTCCGTGGTGACCGGCTTGCGGTGACGCCGATCGAGCTCGACTCGGTGCGTGCCAAGCGCCTGCGCGAGGAGTTGCCGGAGGCGCTGTACGAGTCTGGGCGCTCGCAGGTCTCGGTGCGTGTTCCCAAGGAGGGCGAGCAACGCTTCCCCACGGTGGTGCGCGCCGCCGACGTGCTGCTGGCGATCGTGCGCGAGGCCGCTTAGACATCTTTAAGGAAGTCGTTAAGCACAGCATGGGAAGTTTCCGCTAGAGTGCCCGCGTCGTGTCAAAGCTAACGGGTCAAATCGGGGCGCTCGGCGCCATTTTGGTTACAGGGGTTGTGCTCACCGCATGCGGAAGCAGCGGCGTGCCCGGCAACGCCGTCGCCAACGTCAACGGCACACCGATCACGGTCTCCACGTTCAACCACTGGATGGCCGTGGCCGCCAACGCCAGCTCGGCCTCGACGACGACCGGCGCCGCGACCCCCAAAATCCCGGTGCCGGACCCACCCAGCTACACAAATTGCATAGCGCATCTCGAAGCCACCGCGCCCAAGCCCGCCAAGGGCCAGCCAAAGCCCACGGCCGCAGAGCTGAAGACTCAGTGCGAACAGCAGTACACCTCGCTCAAGCAGTCTGTTCTGGGTTATCTGATCTCTGCCAACTGGGTGCTCTCCGAAGCCGCTGAACGTGGCGTCAAAGTCTCTGACGCGGAAGTAAAGAAGCAGTTCAACCAGATCAAGAGCCAGCAGTTCCCGACCGAAGCGGCTTTCCAGAAGTTCCTGGCCAGCACCGGCTACACGGTCTCTGACGTACTGCTGCGCGTGAAGCTCGATCTGCTCTCCACCAAGCTGCAGCAGAAGATCAGCAAGGAAGCAGCCGCCAAGCCCACCGAAAAGCAAATCCAGTCTTATTTCGAACAGCACAAATCTCAGTACGGACAGCCCGAAAAGCGCAACATCTTGATCGTCCTCACCAAGACGCAGGCGCAGGCTGAAAAGGCCAAGAAAGAAATCGAATCGGGCAAGAGCTTCTCGAGTGTCGCCAAGGCCGACTCGATCGATCCGGTCAGCAAGGCGGCGGGCGGGTCGCTCCCAGGGGTAGTCAAGGGTCAGGAGGAGAAGGCACTTGACGAAGCCGTCTTCAGCGCAAAGGTGAAAGTCCTGGGCGGTCCGATCAAGACACCCTTTGGCTACTACATCTATGAAGTCACGAAGACGATCCCAGGGAGCCAGCAATCGCTCTCGCAGGAGAAGTCGTCGATCTCACAGGCGATCACTGCCGAAAAGCAGCAGAAGGCGGTCAGCGAATTCGTCAAGAACTTCCGTAAGAAGTGGACGGCGCGCACCGAATGCCGCAACGAATACTCGGTGCAGGACTGCAAGTCCTACAAGGCGCCGAAGACGTCCACCGGTACCACGACGGCCACGCCGTAGCGCCAGATTCCTCACAGTCGCTACTCGCGCTCGATGAGCTGACACACCTGCTGCGCCGGGAGTGTCCCTGGGATCGCGAGCAGGACGAGCGCTCGATCGTGCCACACACGGTCGAGGAGGCATATGAGCTTGCCGACGCCGCCCACGATGGCAACGACACCAAACTGCTTGACGAGTTGGGGGACGTGCTCTTCCAGGTGATGTTCCTCTCGCTGCTGCTGGAGGAGCGCGGCGTGGGCGATCTCGGCCAGGTCGCAGAGCACTGTCGCCAGAAGCTGATCCGTCGCCACCCTCACGTTTTCAGCGACACACAGGTGGCGGACGCGGGCGAGGTACTGCGTAACTGGGATGCGATCAAGGCAGACGAACCCGGTCGCGAGCGAGGTGTGTTCGGTGAGGTGCCGGAGAACCTTCCCGCGTTGCTGTACGCACGCAAGCTGCAGCGAAGGGCTGCCACGGCGGGGTTGCATCCCTCCCGACGGGCCTCAGATGGGGATCGAGCAACGGCTGGAGCCGCTGGCAGTGCTCACGCCGCCGGGGATCCGGCCGGCGAGGATCATCTGCAGACGGTATCTACAGGCGGCAATCGAGCGCCGGACGTTGATGGCGCAGATCAGCAATCCTTCGATGCGATCGGGGAGCGCCTGTTCGCGCTTGTCGACGAGGCGCGCTTGGCGCACGTCGATCCCGAGCTGGCTCTGCGCGCGGCGGCACGGCGATTTCGCGAGAGTTTCGGACCCGAGATCGATCCAGGAGACCGGACCCAGAAGACGGGACCCGAGATGATTGGACCCCAGGAGACAGGATCACAAGAGTTGGGACCCCAAGGAGAGCAATGAGCCAGATCGAGAGAGTCCATGCCCGTCAGATCCTCGACAGCCGGGGCAACCCGACCGTCGAGGCCGAAGTCGTGTTGCGCTCGGGTGTCCACGGCCGCGCCGCCGTGCCATCAGGTGCCTCCACAGGCGAGTTCGAGGCCACCGAGCTACGCGACGGCGGCGAGCGCTGGCAGGGTAAGGGCGTCACGCGCGCCGTGGCAAGCGTGGACGGGGAGATCGCCGGCGCGGTGGCCGGGATGGACGCAGCCGACCAGCGAGGTCTCGACGAGGCCCTGATTGCGCTCGACGGCACTCCCAACAAGTCGCGCCTTGGCGCCAACGCGATCCTTGGTGTGTCGCTGGCGGCCGCCCACGCCCAGGCGGCCGAGGAGGGGCTGCCGCTGTGGCGCTATCTCGGCGGCGAGACCGCCCGCGTGCTGCCGGTGCCGATGATGAATGTGCTCAACGGTGGCGCCCACGCCGACAACAAGGTGGACTTCCAGGAGTTCATGATCGTCCCTTGCGGTGCTTCGAGCTTCTCGGAATGCCTGCGCATCGGCTCGGAGGTGTTCCATGCTCTAAAGCGCACCTTGCACGAGCGTGGCATGTCCACCGCCGGCGGGGACGAGGGCGGCTTTGCTCCCGACCTCGGCTCCAACGAGGAGGCGCTGGAGATGCTGGTAGCCGGTATCAAGGCGGCCGGATACGAGCCAGGCGCCGATGTCGCGATCGCGCTGGACCCTGCCACCAGCGAGCTGTTCGAAGACGGCGCCTACGTGCTGGAGCACGAGGGCCGCACGCTCAGCGCGATCGAGCTGGCCGATTACTGGGCCGAGTTGGCGGCGCGCTACCCGATCGTCTCGCTCGAGGACGGCATGGACGAGCAGGACTGGGACGGCTGGAAGGCGCTGACGGACCGTCTTGGCTCGAGTGTTCAGCTTGTTGGCGACGACCTCTTCGTCACCAACACCGAGCGTTTGGCACGCGGAATTGAGCTTGGCGTGGCCAACTCGATCCTCATCAAGGTCAACCAGATCGGAACGCTAACCGAGACCTTCGCGGCGATTGCGATGGCACGCGAGGCCGGCTACACCGCGGTCATGAGCCACCGCTCCGGCGAGACTGAGGACGTCACGATCGCCGATCTGGCGGTGGCGACCGGTTGTGGTCAGATCAAGACAGGTGCGCCCTCGCGCTCGGACAGGGTGGCCAAGTACAACCAGCTGTTGCGCATCGAGGAGCAGCTTGGGAGCGACGGCGAATTTCCGGGACGATCGGTGTTTCGCAGCTAAACGAGCAGGAGGAACGCCTGCGGGCGCGAATGCGACCCTATGCCCACTGCCTCCGCTTCCGCATCGAGAGCACCGCGCGCCCGCCGGGCGTCTTCGGCCAGGTCTGTGCCGCGCGTGCGCTGGGACCGGGTGGGACGTATCGCGATGCTGGGTGTGATGATGGCGATCGTCTATCTCTACCTGAGCGCCGGCCTGCGGCTGTTCTCGGCCTGGGGCGAGTCGAGGCGCGACGATGCCCAGGCCAGCGTGCTCGAACATCAACACAAGGCCCTCCAGCAGCAGCACGCGCTGCTTTCGAGTCCCGGCACCGTGCAGGCAGAGGCGCGGCGGCTCGGCATGATCCGTCCGGGGGAGCAGGCCTACATCGTGAGCGGCTTGCCGGCAAACTGAGAATCGCGCTGTCCCGAAAATCCCAGTCTTTTTGGACAGGGACCCATTATTTAGGTACCTAACTATCTCATCCTCGTCAGGTCAAGGGGGTGCGCTTTCGAAACGGGCTTTGGGAATACCGCTGCCACCTCGCATGGCGTCGGTGGCGCCGGTGCTAGCCTCGCCCTCGTGTCCGGCTTGGAGAACGCCATCAACCAGTGGCGAGAGGGCGAGCGGCGCCTTTCGCGAGCAGGCCCAGAGCAGTCGCCCCTGTTGCGGCGCATCGCCGACACGCTCGTGGTCGAGTTGCGCAAACGTCTCGGCGGCCGCTTCTCCGCGGAGGAACTGGCCGAGCTCTATGGCAAAGGCACCTCGTGGTGTCTGCAGCTTGCGATGGAAATCGCCCCGGAAGACCCTTGGGCGTGGGATTCGCGGACCGTGGTGGACGCAGCTTTCGCGCGCTACCTGCGCGAGGCCGTAGACTACGCCGGCGGGCGCCTGATACCTACAGAGAGCTAGTTCCTAATCGTCGGAGCCGGTGCGGCGGATCACTATGCGGTCCTCTTCGACCGTGACCTCGATCGGGCGATGGCCGGCCCAGTGCTCAGCGTAGATCGGGTTGTCCTGGATCGCGGGATCGAGCCATAGCCCGTAGCCCTCTTCGCCGTGATCGAAGGTGCCCTCGAGTGGTCCCAAGTCGCGCGAGGATCTGCGCCCACGGCGGCTGCGTCTGCGTCGCGGACTCGCGGGAGCGCTGTCCTCGCCATCGCCATCTCCATCGGTCTCGGCTTTAGCCGCTTCTGCCTCGGCCTTCTCGCGCTCAGCCTCCATCGCGGCCTCCAGTTCGGCTGCGATCAGCTCGTCGTCCTCGGCACGCAGATCGATCTCCTCGGGGTACGCGACGGCTGTCTGGGGGCCGTCGGAGGGGCTGTCATCGCCGAGCAGGTCGTTCTGGCGCTTGAATTGCTCGATCTCCTGAACGGTGACCTCGAGCTGGTGGGCCACCCAAGCATCGGTACGACCTTGTCGTACCCAGCTTCGGATCTGGTTTAGGTGCGGGCGCAGTGATCTTCTAGCCATGAACGGCCCGGGAGACTAGCGCATGCTCGGCCGGCTCGCGTCGAACGTCGAAAATCTGCTCGCCGGCGAGCAGCCACTGGACGCTCGCGCGATGTTCTCGAGCCGAGGACCGCACATTTAAGCCTCTCGCTCGCGTTCAGTGGTACGGATGACTATGCTTGCCGATAGGGCGGGGCCGGGGGCGATCTCGCCCTATGTCCATGGCCAACTAGAAGGGTGCAACCGATGCTGGTTCTGACGCGCAAGCCCAACCAGAGCATCATGATCGGCGATGACATCGAGGTCTCGGTGCTTTCCGTGGTCGGCGAGAAGGTACGGATCGGCATCCACGCGCCGCATGACATCCCAGTATTTCGGACCGAGATCTACGTCGAGATCCAGCGCGAAGGGGGCGAGAAGGCCAATCCTTCGAGCGACGCCGTCCGCGCCGAGGTGGATGACGCGCTGGACAAGCTCGGCGAGTCTTCTTAGCCGTCAACCGCGCTCGGTGGGCGGTCTGTGTCTTTCAGCCGGGGTAGCCAGTGGGCTGCGCACGTGTAGGCCTCTGGCGGCAGTGGGGCGGCAGTGGGGCGGCAGTGGGGCGGCAGAGGGTAGGAACACTCCGGACTGCCCAGAGCGCGCTAGCCGAGCAACAAATACAGCGTGCGGAACATGACGACGATCACCACGGCCGCCGTCAGCATCAAGGTCAACACGAGCAGCACGAAGCGGACAGAGCCGCGTTTGTGACGGCGATCCACCTCGCGTTTGATCGCACGCTGCTCGGCGGTGCGCCGCAGCGACGCCCGCCGGTGGCGCTCCATCGAGATCTCGCGGGCGAAGGCCCGCTCGATCTCGGTGAGCGACTGCCTCATCCTCATGGTGAGGGACTCCGGTAAGGCCGGCAATGCCCTCCGAGGGTGTTGAGACATGTCCTAGGCAACGGGAGCCTTGCCCTCGGCGCGCTCGTAGACCTTCACGAAGCGCAAATAGTTCTCGGCGATCTGGCGGGCACCCTCGGAGCGTTCGATCTTGCCGTCGACATACTGCTTCAAAGGGTTCCACCAGATCGAGCGGCCGATCGCAAACCCGATGAAGCCATCCACGGGGGCGGCCTGCTCCAGCCAGTGGTCGACCTTGGCGTCGTCGGCGCCCCGCCCAAGCACGACGCACACGACGCCCTCGCGCCCCCCGCTGCGAGCCTGCCTAACCAGCATTTCGCAATCCGAGCGCTCGTCCACGCCCTCGATCTTCCAGATGTCGACCTCGATGCCGGCATCCTGGATCGCGGCGATGGCGCCTCTCATCAGCTCGGGACGTAGCTCTGTGTCATAGCGGTCAGTGCTGCCGTCGACGGCCTGCAACTGGGCCTCCTCGGCGGGCACGAGCAACTCGAACAGAAACTTGCGCTGCTTTGAGTGCAGCCAATCGGAGAGGCGCTTGAGCTTGCCCAGCTGCTCGGCGTTTTCCTCGGCGTTGCCGTCCGGGTTGTAGCGGACGAGGACCTTCGTGAAGTCCGGGTCGAAGCGCTCGATGTGCTCGCCGAACTCATCCCCGTACTGGAAGTCGAACATGTTCTGGCCGGAGCGCTCGGCCGGCATTGCGAGCTTCAGTCCCTGGGTGGGTGCTTCCTCGGGAACCGAGCCCCCGAATTGCTCGTCCACGAGCACACCGGTCACCGAGGCGTCCGCTCCGGAGGCCACGGCTCTCTGCAGCCCCTCGAAGATCAGGTGCTTGGCGTCGGCGATCATCGCGGTCTGTTCGGGGTCGGGGTCGCCCTCGATCCCGAAGAACTTCTTTTGGAAGGAGCCTCGGTGGTCGAACGCGAGGATGTAGAGCTTCTTCTCGTAGCCGAGTTGCATCGATCGGTTTCCTTTGGCTGTCGCTTGTACCGCCTCGCAGCCGCGCCGGCAAGGAGGCTTGCGGGTCACTGGCGAGGGACGATTGCACTCTATCGCCGGGACCTATGCCGGGGGGCCGAGATACGCCCTTAGAATGGACCGATGCCCTCAGGCGCCGATCTGTTCGTGGTCTGTAAGAAGTGTGGCTCGGAGGTCAGTCCATACGTCACGGAGTGCCCCTACTGCGGACACAGGCTGCGACGTCGGGCGCCGAAGCTGCCCCGCGATCGTCTGCGCGAGCCGCGCAAAGGTCCGTTGCGGCGTGCCTCGCTTGGCCGCTTGCGCAGCGGCGAGATCGCCGGCGTACGCGTCGATACCCAGCCGTATGCCACGATCGCCCTGGTAGCGGCGAGCTGTGGCATATGGGTCGCCTCCCAGGGCGCATATGTGAACCTGGGCAAGCTTGTGATCCTGGGCCCGCTGAACGGCGATTGGTGGCGGTTGCTGAGCAGTCAGTTCGTCTATGGCAGCGGCTTTTCCGCCGGCATGCTGATGTTCGCCACATTGCTCTGCGTAGCCGTGTTCGGGGTGCTGATCGAGCGCCGCCACGGGCCGCTCGTGGTGCTCATCTTGTTCTTCTTGGCCGGCATCACCGGTGGCCTGGCCGCCGAGGCGGTGTACACGTTTCCGATCGTCAGCGGTGCAAACGCGGGCGCGCTTGCGCTCTTGGGCGCATGGGCCGCGCCCAAGCTCCTCTCCGCGCGAGCCGGCGAGTATTACGACGGAGATCTGCTGGCCACCGCTGCGATCGCGGCAGTATTGCTGGCGATGCCATACGCCCGACCGGAGGTCAGCTGGCTGGCGGGAGTCACCGGTGCGGCGCTTGGCCTGACGCTTGGTTTCGGCTTGAGTCGCGCGAGGACAGTTTGAGCCCTGGTGGGCCCTATGATGGGGTGGCTTTGCCCGACCGTTCCTACACGGCTGCCGAAGTTGACACGGCGCTCGAGGCGCTGGTCGAACCGGGACGCCTCGCGCACGCACAGGACGTCGTCGTACACGCGGCGCCGGCCCTCCAGCGAATACTCGCCGAAGCGCTCAGCGAAGGCGGCTGGTTCGGAGAGGTGCACGAAGCCGAGGTGCGCCGCATCGCGGGCGAGCAGGACGAACAGGAGTGCGCTCGTGCCCTCAGCACGTTGGTTGCCGAGCAGACCAGGCTCGGCATGTTCGTAGGCGTCGCAGTAGGCTTCGAGCTGGCGCATGAGCTTGCCGCCGCAAGTATGCCACCCATTGAGGATCCGGCGAGCGTAGAGCCAGGCGGGGTGGCCCCGGGTGACGCGGCGTCCGGCGGAGCGCAATCGCCGACAAACCAATCATCGACAGAGGAGCACTGACCATGCAGATTCGCTTTCTCGGCCACGCGGCCTTTGAGCTCTCAGACGGCGAGACATCGGTGCTGATCGACCCGTTCCTGACAGGCAATCCCAAGGCGGCCGTCGCGGCGGAGGAGCTGAGCCCCGATGCGATCCTCTTGACGCATGGACACGGCGACCACATCGGCGACACCGTGGCGATCGCCAAGCGCACGAATGCGCACGTCGTGGCGATCGTGGAGATAGCGAACGAGCTGGGCGAGGAAGGCCTCGAGAACGTGCACGACCCGAACATCGGCGGCACCGTCGAGCTCCCGTGGGGCTCGGCCAAGCTGGTCCCGGCCTGGCACACCTCGACGACCCCTAAAGGCACGGCCAATACACCGGCCGGCTTGATCGTGAAATTCGCCGGCAAGACGATCTACCACCTCGGCGACACCGGGTTGTTCTCTGATCTGGCTCTGATTTCCAAGCAGGCCGGTGAGATCGACGTGGCCTTGATGTGCATCGGCGGCCACTACACGATGGATCGTCACGACGCGGTAGAGGCGGCAAGGATGATCGGCGCCAAGCAGGTGATCCCGTGCCACTACGACACGTTTCCGCCGATCGAGACCGACGCGCAGGCGTTCAAGTCGGACGTCGAGGCCGCCGGCTCCTCAGAGGTGGTCGTGCTGGCGCCCGGCGACACCCATTCGCCATGAGCCACGACGAAACGAGCAGCGATCGGCAGCTCATGGACATGAGATCGAACTGCGGCGCGTGGCAGCGCAATCGCGATGTCGCCCATGCGTGCAATGGAGCGGAAGCATGGCGATGACCCATGCCGTCGTCCTGATCGAAGCCGAGCGCGACGCGCTGTCGACGCTTGGTGGGGAGCTGGCCGACATCGAGGGGGTCGCCGAGGCCTATTCGGTAACCGGCCAATGGGACTTCGTCGCGATCGTGCGTGTTCCAGACCACGAGCAGCTCGCCGACGTAGTCACCGACAGGATCAGCCAGCTTTCCGGCGTGGGCCGCACACAGACGATGGTTGCCTTCGCCGCGTTCTCCAGGCACGATCTCGACGCGCTTTTCTCGATCGGCGAGTAGCCGCGCCGCGCCCGCGATCCGCCTACCACTCACGGCCGTCACACCTACAGCAGCTCACCATCAAAGGCAGCTCACACCAATGACCTCGATCCCGCTGAAGCCTCAATACGGCCCCACGCTGGGAAAACTGCTCGAGCCGCGCTGGCGCTCTGCGGCCGCGACGACACGCGCGTTTGCGATTGCGGCTGGAGCCGGCTTCCTGGCGCTGATGATCGCGGTCGTGCTGAGCCTGCTCAACGCTTCTTATTCGCAAGGTGGCGCTGTGCCCTTCAGCTTCGAATACAGGGGCCTCTACAAGACAAGGCCAAACCCGGGCGGCTACGTAAAGGTCGTACGTGGCTCCGGGGAAAAACTCGAGGATTCCTACGCCGTGGCGCCACTCGCGATCGCCCCATATCGCGGCAGCGTTACCGGCGAGCTGCCACTGGCCGCCGCTGCCTACACGCGTACGCTCGCCACCCGTTTCTCCGGCTTCAGGCTGGAAGGCGAGGGCAAGACCCGCATCAGCTCGACGCTGGCCGGCTATGAGGTGCTTTACAGCGCGCTCGCCGGCACACAAAAGCTCTACGGGCGTGACGTGATCTTGATCCCGCCGCACCATGGTGCCAGCGAGGGCGTAGTCGTGGAGATGCTCAGCAGCGAACCGGCCAGCGTCGCAAAGCCGGTGGCAAGCTCGGGAGTGCTCGAAACGCCGCTGAAGACGTTCGCGTTCGGCTAGGCGGGCTATTCCCCAGCGCTGTCTGTGGGCGGCGTGTCCGACGGCGTCTGCGTGACCGGCTGAGGAACGTTGACCACCACGTTCGGCGCCGTCGCACCGCTGGCGACTTCTTCGCTGGGTGGCGGGGAAGTGGGCGTTGTCGGTGTGGTCGTAACGGGCGGCGGTGTAGTTGCGGTTTCTTCGGTGCTGGTGGGCGGTGTCGTGGCAGTCGTTTCGGTCGGCGTGACCGTGACGGGAGTAGCGACGGTGCTGGGCGCTTGGGCGCTCGGCAGTTGGGTCGAGTCGGTTGTCACCTCGGTCACCGGCGGCGTCGGCTTGGGGATAGTCGTCGTCGCGGCTGTCGGTGCCGCAACCGTCGAAGCGGGAACCACCGCGGCGACGGTCGTGGGGGCGGCATCGCTCGGGGCCTTCGGCTTCTTGCGCGGACGGCGTCGTGCCAGGGCAGCGGCACGGCTCACGGGCGCGACAGAGGAGGCGACCGTCATCGGCTGGGCGCTCGAGCGTGTGATGACCGGTTCGCTGGCATGCACGACTGGAAGCGCGGCCGCGGCGGCAAGCGTGTGGTGGTGGCGCCGGGGAGTGGTTGTGCCGTGGTCCGCCGCCACCGTCCCAGCCGTCACGATCGCCGCGACAGCCAGTCCCGCCGCCGCCTTGGTCGCCAGAGCGCCGACGCCGGCCGTCACGAAGCTGCCGGTGGCGCTGGCCCCTCCCGCGGCGCTCGCTCCGGCCGCGGCGGCGCCTGCTCCGCCGGCGCCAGCCGCATGGGCCCCCCCAGCGCCGGCGGTTGACCCCAGCTTTGTGAGCACAAGCTTCTTGAGCATCAGCAACGGGCCGACCGGCAGGATCGCCGCGAGTGCCACGTTGTTGTCCTTCAGCTGCTTGCGAAACGCGCGGCAGCGCTCGCAGTCGCGCACGTGACGGCGTACCGCCGGGCTCGACTTGACCAAGCCCTCGGCGACTTCGCCAAGCTCCATGCGCGCCTCGTCGCAAGTCAGCTTGCGTGCCTCGGCGGCCTCGGCAAGCGAGATGCGCGCGCGTACCAGCAGCGACTTGACCGCCGGCACCGTCGTCTCCATCGCGTCTGAGATCTGCTCGTAGGAGAGCGCGTCGATCTCGCGCAGCAAAAGTGCGGTGCGCTGCGTCTCGGGAAGCTCTTGCACATCGCCGATCAGCTGGCGGAAGCTCTCGCGGCGCATCACCTTGTCGGCCGTGGACACGCCGTTGTCGGCGAAATGCACGTCCATCGAGTCCACGCCGATCGCGCTCGCCTTGCGCAGGTGGTTAAGCGAGCGGTTGCGCGCGATCCGGTACAGCCAGGGACGCACGTTGATCTCGCGCTCGTCTGCCAGAATCGCGTTGAAGGCGGCCGCGAACACCTCCTGCAGCACGTCTTCGGCGTCCTCCTTGGAGCCGAGCATGTGCCGGCAGAAGGCCAGCAGGCGCGACTGGTAGCGAGAGAAGAGCGTCTCGAAGGCCGCGTGCTGGCCACGACGGATCAGCGCGATCAGGCGCTCGTCAGACTGCAAGCGCAACAAGGCTGACGGACTTCTCAGGCCGGTTGCTGCTGGGGCTTTTAGTGCTGAGACCTCCACGGCGGTCCTTTCGCTGCTCTGCAACTAAATACACGCTAGCGCTCTGGTAGTTGCGGTCTTTGTGAAGTATCGCTGCCCACCCACAAGCCCAGATAAACGCCGCCGGTGCGCTTTTGGGGACCAAGATCGGCTGGGCGGGACCCTGCGGCGTGCGCGACAAGCTCAGGTCAGAGTGTCTATTTGTGGTCCATGCTGGACATGTTCGACACTTCCTGGACTAGAGTGCCAATGCTCGCCCGGGTGGCGGAATTGGAAGACGCCGTCGACTTAAAATCGATAGTCCGCAAGGGCGTGTGGGTTCGAGTCCCACCCCGGGCATGCGCCGCGCGGCACCTCGGTCGCGGTAGGAGCCCGCTGCGAGTAGCCGGCACGCCCCTCGCGGCGAGGAGCAGTGCCCGCCGCGCTGACGTGGTAGGGCCGTCCAACCGACGATGGAACGAAGCAATCCCCATCGCTACCACCGTGCGTGAGCCACAAAGAAGTAGGCCCTCGTGCGCGCGGAGGGACCCTCAAGTAGAGTCGCGGGCGTCGATGTCCAGTCAGAGCACCCAGGAGAGCGCCGATCAGGTCCAGGAGCTGCACGGCGGGCGCTTGATCGCGCGGCGCCTGAAGGCGCATGGCGTGAGCAAGCTGTTCACGCTCTCCGGCGGTCACCTGTTCTCGATCTACGACGGCTGCCGCGAGGAGGGCATCGGGATCGTGGACGTTCGCCACGAGCAGACCGCCGCCTTCGCGGCCGAGGGTTGGGCGAAGGTCACGCGCGAGCCGGGCGTCTGCGCGCTGACGGCTGGGCCGGGCGTGACGAACGGGATGAGCGCGATGGCCAGCGCCCAGGCCAACCATTCGCCTGTGCTCGTGCTCGGCGGGCGTGCCCCGGCGATGCGCTGGGGTCAGGGTTCCCTGCAGGAGATCGACCATGTCCCGTTCGTGCGTCCCCTGTGCAAGCTGGCAACGACCGCCCAGAGCACCGCGGAGATCCCGGGCTTGGTGGACGAAGCGCTTGCGAGCGCACTTGCTCCGCATGGTGGACCGACGTTCTTGGACTTCCCGCTGGACTACGTGTTCATGAGTGCGCCAGAAGTCGATGGCCCGCGCGTGCGCGGGGGGCATGGCCCGCACAGAGTCGACGCCCAAGCGATCGAGCGCGCCGCGCGTTTACTCGCCGAAGCCGAGCGGCCCGTCGTGATGGCCGGCACCGATCTTTACTGGGGGCACGGTGAGCAATCGTTGCTCGAGCTGGCCGAGACGTTGCGCATTCCAGTCTTCCTGAATGGCTTGGCGCGCGGCTGCGTACCGGCCGACCACGAGTTGTTCTTCTCGCGCACCCGCTCGCAAGCCCTCAAGGCCGCTGACGTGGCGCTCGTGATCGGTGTGCCGATGGACTTCCGCCTCGGCTTCGGCGGCTCCTTCGGCGATGACACCGCGATCGTCGCGATCGACGTGGCCGAGCCCGGGCGTGCACATCCGCGCGAGCCCACCGCGGAGCTGTACGGCGAGCTCGCCTCGACGCTTGACGATCTGCGCACCGCCGCCGGCGGCAAGGCACTTGCAAGCGGAGCTTGGCTTGCCGAGCTGCGCGCCGCCGAGAGCGAGCGACGCGCGGGCGAGTTGGCGGAGCTCTCCGACGATCGCTCCCCGCTGCACCCGATGCGGCTCTACGCGGAGCTGGCAAAGGTGCTCGACCGCGACGCGATCGTGATCGGGGACGGGGGCGACTTCGTCTCCTATGCCGGACGTGTGATCGACAGCTACGCCCCAGGTTGCTGGCTCGACCCGGGTCCGTTCGGGTGTCTGGGAACCGGCCCGGGCTATGCGCTGGCGGCAAAGCTGGCTCATCCGCAGCGCCAGGTCGTGCTACTGCTGGGCGACGGTGCCTTCGGCTTCTCCGGCATGGAGTTCGACACGCTCGCGCGTCACGGGGTCAACGTCGTGGGTTTGATGGGCAACAACGGCATCTGGGCTTTGGAGAAGCACCCGATGGAGTTCTTGTACGGATATTCGGTGGCGGCCGATCTGCGCCCAGCCACGCGCTATGACCAGGTGGTGGAGGCGCTCGGGGGCTATGGCGAGCTCGTCGAGCGGGCGCAAGACGTCGTCCCGGCGCTCGAGCGTGCCTTTGCGGCGGACAGGCCGGCGCTGGTGAACGTGCTCACCGATCCGAGCATCGCCTACCCCCGCAAGTCGAACCTGGCCTAGCTGGAAGCAGGTTCCAGGGCCGCGCACGGGTGCGAGACGGGTGCTGCCGGCCGGCGGCCCCGCGCGGGTGTCGCGGTGCCTGGGGCGGTGATTCGGGCGTGCCTGCACAAGGAAGCCGCCCGGTTGGGCGGCTTCCTCAGGGGCTTGGCCTCGAGACAATGGCAGGGGTGCGAGCCTCGGAGGCCGGTAGGGTGGCCGCAAGCGGATGGCCGATCGCTCGACAGTGCTCGGGCCTATGGACCGGTTGTGGGGGAACGCGGCAGAGCCCCATGCCTCCACCGCCGGTAAGCCTTCTTCGGCTGGGTGCGGCAAACGGATTAATTGGATGGAGTTTCGTTCCAACGACTGTCCATGCGGCCCCTCTCGAGTCAGTCGAGTTTCGTCCGGTGCCGCGCTGTCTGCGCGCGTCAACCGAGGCCAGCAAGGCGCAGGGTGCCCCCGCGCAGGATGTCGTGCTCGGAGACCTCCACATGATCGAGGTCGAAGGCCTTCATCGCCTCCTCCAACAGGATCATTCCCGCCACGATCGTCGGCGCTCGATCAGGGTGCAGGCCCACCACCTCGCGGCGTCGTGCTTCGGTCATGTCGGCAAGGCGCGCGATCAACAGCTCGACGGTGGCGAGCAGCAGTTCATAGCCGTGCACACGCTCGGGGTCGTAGGGATCGAGCTCCTGATCGATCGCGGCGGCCGAGGTGGCGGTGCCGGCAACCGCGATCGCGCGCGTGACCGCTTTGCGCTGCTCCGCGGGCAAGCCGCCGAGGAAGATCCTCCGCGTGTCGGCAGCCAGATCCTGCAGCTCGTCGGGGGAGGGAGGGTCGTTGTGGATGTGACGCTCGCTCATACGCAACACGCCTGCTTGTACAGAGACGTGAAAGCTCGCCGTGTGATCGGTGCCGACGATGAACTCGGTCGAACCCCCGCCGATGTCGATCACGACCGTCGGCTCGGCCGCGGTGGCCGCGTCACGGTCGCTCATCGCCCCGAGGAATGTCAGCTGCGCCTCTTCGTCGCCGGAGAGCACGCGCGCGTCTAGGTTGAACTGGGACCGCACCAGCTCGGTGAACTCGGCGCCGTTGGCCGCGTCGCGCACGGCTGAGGTGAGCACGGCAAGGTTGGCTTCGCACCGGTAGCGGTCGATCGTGGCGCGGTAGTTGGTGAGGGTGGCTTGAACGCGCGCGATCGCCTCGTCGGAAAGCCGCCCGCCGGCGTCGACTTTGTCGCCGAGACGCGTCACCCGCGACTCGCGGTGCAGCTCCTCGACGGCCCCAGTTGTCTGGTTTACGTCGGCGACGAGCAGGCGCGTGGAGTTGGTGCCTATGTCGACGACGGCTGTGCGCATCGGGAGGAGATCGTAGAGGCCGATGGGGGCCGGTGGGGTCTTGGTCCGATTCGGGGCGCCGAGCGGGCGGGGGTGCGTGCGCGCATGCGCGTGCATGCGAGGGACAAATGCGATTGAGCGCCCAAGGCTTTTGGCTGGGCAAGCTTTTTGCTAGAACATGGGGAGCGACGCGGGGTGGAGCAGTCTGGTAGCTCGTCGGGCTCATAACCCGAAGGTCGCAGGTTCGAATCCTGCCCCCGCTACTCGCCGGAACCCGCTTGTTTAGGCGGGTTTCGTCGTTTCTGGGGTGGTTGTGGTCGGGCGTTGGAGGTGGGGGTGTGAACGGAAGTGCAAACATCCTTGTTCGCGCCGGGAGGCAGTCATCGTGGCGTTTGCCATTGGCGTAGTGCAGACCACCGGCTCCTGCGCTCACGGTGCGAGGACCAGTCGTTGCCTACTCGATCGGATGATCGTTGTAGGTTGGAGAGGGCAAGCGCTGGCTGGAGGATCGAGATAGAACATCGACCGATACCGGTCGATCCAGGCGCTACTTGGGGTGCGGGCGGCTACGCGCGTCACGCGCTCGTTCGCGACTGAGCGACCATCGCGCGGCGTCACCGCATCCTGGCGATAGGCATCATTGGGCCTCGTGACCGAAGGGACCGAACTCGTCGCCAAGTCTGCCGGTGCCGTCGTCGGAGCGCTCGCCGATGACTCCAACGCGCTCGGGCCCGTGCGCGAATATGCGAACTACCTCAGCGCTAGGGTCCACATGCGGCACCTGCCAGCTCTTGCCAAGCGCGCGATGGCCACCGCCGAGAAGATCAGGGCTTCGGGCCTACCACGGCATGCGTGGGAGGAGCTCGATGAGCCGCTCGTCACCGCGATCCTCGAGGGCATGGCCCAAGAGACTGATCCAGACTTGTCGCGGGTGTGGGAGAACCTGCTCGCGAATGAGCTTACGCACGGATCGCCCAACGTGAGGCGGGTGTTTCCCACGATCCTTAGAGCGTCTAACAGAAAGAGGTTTTGGGATGCTGTTGTCGTAGACGGTGTTTATGGCGAAACCTTTGGTCAGTGATGGGTTGTGGGCTCGTATCGAGCCGTTGTTGCCGTGTGTTGAGCGTCGGTATCGGTATCCG